>CAVSFE010000001.1:0-63137 GCA_963727315.1 uncultured Chloroflexia bacterium
TACTATTCGATAAATTCGAAGGCAAGTATCATCACGTCCGCGAAATCATGTTGAAGCGTCTGCAGGTCATCGAATAACGACTCGTCCTCATTGGCAAGCTTCACTTTGACCGCTCGCAGCTCCTCGACCGTTTTCCTGGTCCGGGCATCTATCTCGCCGCGGAGATTGCGGGCATCGGCCAGCGCCAGACGGGAGTTGAGCATTAATCTTTCTACCACGACCTTCGCTCCTCCGTACCGCTCTTCAGGGGAGTTGGCCTCGCCGGCACTTTCCTTACGGTACTGCGCCAGTATCACCACGCCGCTTCTCGCCCAGCTATGCAATCGATTGATGGCGCGGCCCCGCTGGAATTTCCTGAAGCTGATGAAGACCAGAACCAGGGCCGCTAGAACAATGGCGCCGCTGATAGCTTCGGCCCAGTCCGCGATAAAGTCCAGGACATTTAAAACCCCCGGACTCCTGGCGAAAAAGTCGTAGATGGAAGCAAAAAAACCGCTGGTATCTTTGAAAGTCCAGATGACCAATATGACGATAATGATTACCTCGATGATGACCAGCGCCAGGAAATAAGGTAATCGCTTACCGAACATCGACTTCATGGCATATATTATAACACCAAATCTGAAAACGGGATATTCAGGAAATCTTTATAAATACGCGCGGGACGATGCCGCGGAATTTTGAGAAAACGTACGTGCGGAACCGGGAAATATTTACGGATAATTAATTTGTTTTTAACGAATATTTATGATTAGTATACAACCCGAATAGTAAAATTTAATCAGTTAAATATAGTTAGTTAACGTTATGTCCGGAATATTTAGATTAACATCAGCGCGACTAAATCGATAGAGGTATAAAAATATGGTCCTTGTCTTTAACAGAAACAAAAAGCAGACCCTGACACGCAACCACGGCAACGGCCATGGGGAGATGAGAGAGTACCAGACGAGGCTCGGGCTCCTCTGCGATATCGCGGAAGAAGCCAGCTCCATCACCCAGGTTTCAACGCTCCTGGAAAGAATCCTCAAGGTCACCCAGAATACCGTCGGTTCCTCGATTACTTCCGTATTCATGAAAGATGAGGCCAGGTCCCGGGTCCACCTGCCGATAACGGTCAGTACATATGAGGACGCGACGCGCCGCCAGGCCGCCGTCATCGAGTCGGAGATAGCCGACCTGGTAGCCGGCAGCGCCACGCCGGTGCTGAGCAATAACGTCGCCGCGGACCCCCGTTTTAATCCCAAAGGCAAAAATACGGCCGGCTCTATCGTCAGGTCGATCATCGCCGCGCCGATACTCAAAGGTAAAAAGGTCATCGGCGTGCTCATGGCCGCCAATAAAGACAACGGCCGCGGTTTCACCCAGCGGGACTTCGAGGTCCTCAAGGGGTTCGCCGCGACGGAGGCCATCATGCTGCTGGTGTCGCTGGAAAAGACCGCTGTCGATAATGTCAATAGCCTGCACCTTAACCCGAGCATGCTGGAAGGATACCGGAACACCGTTCACGAACTGGCCAGTACCATCGATGTCAAAGACGCCCGCGTCTATGACCACTCCCGGCGTACTAAGGAATACGCCCTGCTGGCCGCCGGTTCCCTTCCCCTGACGCCGCAGGAGCTGCAGGCCATCGAGTTCGGGGCGCTCCTGCATGATATCGGCAAAATAGGTATCGATAGCGCCATACTGTGCAAACCTGGCCCTCTGACGGACGAGGAATGGAAAATCGTCTACGAGCACCCACAAAAAGGGGCCGATATTTTAAAGGACATCCCCCACCTCAAGGACGCCATGAATATCGTGCTCTGCCACCACGAGAGGTACGACGGGACAGGGTACCCGAAAAAGCTCAAGGGCGACGCCATCCCCATCGGGGCGCGTCTGGTGGCGGTCGCCAACGCTTTCGATACCATGACCACCGATAACCCCTACCGCGCCGCTCTAAGCGTCGAAGAGGCCATGAGGGAGCTTATCGACGGCACCGGGACGCAATTCTGCCCCAAGGCTGTCGAGGCCTTCGTCTCGGCGTTTAAGAAGCACCGGGGTAGCATGCCCGCAACGTTAAGCCCCGGGGAAGTAAAAACCAAAGAAGCCAGGCCGACCGTGAGCCCGATAATCATGGTCGATAAAGGGACAAAAGATACCAGAGATCTGATAATCAAAGTGAAAAAAGAGGCCAAAGAGGCCAAGAAGCTAAGGATAAAAGCGGAAAAGGCGTCTAAAGAGGCGAAAGCCAGAGCCGAAAAAGAAGCTAAAGAGGCGAGAATTAAAGCAGAGAAAGTTGCCAAAGAAGCAAAAATTCTTCAAGAGCTAAGAGCGGAAAAAGAAGCCAGAATCAAGGCTGACGAAGAAGCGAAAAAGGCGAGAATTCAAAAAACAGCGCCCGAAAAAGAGACTAAAGAAGCTAAAACTCTAAAAATGAAGGCCGCTGAAGAAGCCAGAGAGGCTAAGATAAAGGCCGAGAAAGCCGCTAACGAGTCCAAAACAAAGGCGGAAAAAGAAGCCAGAGAGGCCAAGATAAAGGCCGACGAAGCAGCGAAAAAAGCCAAAAAGGCGGAACAGCCGCGGAAGGCTGACCCCGCCAGGATAGATATGGAAGTCTTCACGGGTAATGTCCGCCTGGTCGCGCCCATCACGGCGTCCAGCGATGATGTGAAGGCGTTCGGGCGGGACCTGGAAAAGATACAGGGCGTAAAAATCCTCATGCTCAGCCATTGTGAAGAGGAGGGCCATTTGCTCCTGCTCGAGCTGGAAAAGCCGGTAACCCTGATATATTTTATTAAAGAGATGCCCCGGGTGGAAAACGTCGATAAAAAAGGCGGGGCAATCTGGGTAGCCCTGAGAGACGGGCACATCTAGAAACGCCTTGGGGTATTTTCTCTACTTGATATATCCGGCAAGCTGCTCGATGTCCCGGGCCATCTGGGACGAGGCAGAATCGAAGGAAATGACGCCGGCCATCTCGATTCCCAGGCTTGACTCCAGGTACGGCTTGATATCGGCCAGCGACGCGCTGGACAGGATGCCTTCCGGGTCAACGAGCACGCCGGCCACCCTGGCCGGGTCGATCCCCAGGAAAAGAAGCTCCTTGACGATATTTTCCGCTTCCGTGAGAAATTCGATTTTACAGCTGCCGGCCACGATAACGAGGTCGCAGCCGGAGAGGACCGACCGGGCGAAAGGGGTTGGCCGGAAGGGAAGGTCGACGAGGAGATAGTCGGCCAAATCGCCCATCGCCTGCAGCCGCCCGATATCCCCATCATTTTCCCCGTCGCCTCCATCGATGCTCAGCACAGTTGCCTGCTTATCCCCCGCAGCGATGGCCGCCGCCACGCCGGATAATAGTTCGGTGCCCCGATTGTCGCTCGAACTGATAAAGGCGACGATTCTGGGTTTTTCCGGCGCCAGCCACGGCTCTAACGTTGCCGTCCGATTGTTTATCTCATTGCCAGTGCCTGCCGGCATCTTTATCCTCCCGACACGCCCCGCTAAGGGCAATTCACCCCGAATATTACGTCCTCTCCCGGGAAACGAATAGCGGGACAACCCCTAAATCGGCTGGGTGAAACCCCCAAAACGTAGCAAACATAACGGGGATAATATTCTGGCGCCGCCTTTGTATCTCCCCTTTTCAGGGTGTATACTGAGATAAACGGAAGATATAAAAATGCCAGACGAAGAAAGCGGCATCGACGAGCTCATGCGCCTTTCGCGCCAGTTCACACGGCAGCAGGCAGAACACGACCAGCGAGAAAAGCAGCGCCAGGCGCAGGGGAAAAAGGTCAAGGGAGTGCTCCAGGGCCTGAAAGAGCTCAACCTCTCCATGGCGGTCACGCAGCTCAAGACGGTCGCCCGACCGGAAATCGTCAGGCAGGTAAGCGCGCTGAAAAGCCAGGAGGGCACGGACGCCCTCCGCAAGATGATATCGAATATCGCCGACGACCTGGAAAACCGGCTCCGCGCTCTACCGGCCTCCAAGACCGAGACGGCGTCTTTATGTAATGCCATGAGGACGCTCAATATCCTCATGGACCTGTATTTTTCTCTTCACTAACGGTATTTTACACGTCCTTACTTCACCGTTATAATATAGTCAGTACGCTGATTTCTCTTCATTTGAGTTAGCAGGCTTTATGAAACTGGGTATTGATATCGGCTCGGTGACCGCCAAGGCGGTGGTCCTCGACGAGACCAATAATATTATCGAGAAAAGGTACGTCCGCACCCGGGGTCAGCCCGTCGAGACGGTGCTGGCTATCCTGGAAGACATTTTTCATAAATACCCGCCCGAACGCTTTGAAACCGCCGCCGCCACCGGCACCGGCGGGCAGCTTATCGCCGGCCTGCTGGGTATCCCCTTTATCAACGAGATAACCGCCCAGGCGGCCGGCACCGCCCGCTTCCATCCGGAGGTGCAGACCATCCTGGAGATAGGCGGCGAGGACTCCAAGCTCATCGTCCTGAAAAAAGAGTCGGCGGAGGCCCTGCCCAAAGTGTCCGACTTCGCCATCAACGGCGTCTGCGCCGCCGGCACCGGCTCCTTCCTCGACCAGCAGGCGTCCCGCATGGGCATCCCCATCGAGCAGTTCGGCGATGTGGCGATGAAATCGGAGCACCCGCCCCGCGTGGCCGGGCGCTGCAGCGTCTTCGCCAAGAGCGATATGATTCACCTCCAGCAGGTCGGCACGCCGGTGCACGATATCGTCGCCGGGCTGTGCTTCGCCATGATACGCAACTTCAAGGGACAGGTCATCAGCGGGCGCGACCTGGGCAAACCGATCTCGTTCCAGGGCGGCGTGGCCGCCAATAAAGGCATCCGCCGCGCTTTACTCGAAGTGCTGGAGCTTAAGGAAGATGATCTGATCATCCCGGAACATTTCGCCGTCCTGGGCGCCGCCGGGGCGGCCATGGTCAGCCAGTCGGGCACGCTGCCCGACGATTCCCTCCAGCGCCTGCGCGACTATATCGCCCGGCGGGAATATAAGTTCGTCACGCTGCCGTCTTTAAAGGGCGACGACTATCCCATTGTCACGGATATCGTGCCGATTGCCTCGGACAAAGCCTGTCGAAGCCTATATCGGGGTGGACATCGGCTCCATCAGCACCAACGTGGTGGTGATCGACAAAGATAATAACGTGCTGGCGCGGCGCTACCTGATGACCGCCAGCCGCCCCATCGAAGCCGTGAAACAGGGACTTTTGGAAGTCGGGCAGGAGCTGGGCGATAAAGTCATTATCAAGGGCACCGGCTCGACGGGCTCGGGGCGTTACATGACCGGCGAGTTCTTCGGCGCCGACGTCATCCGCAACGAAATTACCAGCCACGCCAAAGCGGCGGCTTTCGTCTGCCCGGAGGTGGACACCATCTTTGAAATCGGCGGGCAGGACGCCAAGTACATCAGCCTCCAGAACGGCACCATCATCGATTTCACCATGAACAAGGTCTGCGCCGCCGGCACCGGCTCCTTCCTCGAAGAGCAGGCGGAAAAGCTCGGCATCAATATCGAAGAGGAGTTCGGCCGACTGGGACTGGCGTCGCCGCACCCGCTCGACCTGGGCGAGCGCTGCACCGTTTTCATGGAGTCGCAGCAGAACTACTGCAAGCAGCGCGGCGCCGATAAAGAAGACCTGGTGGCCGGCCTGGCCTACTCCGTGGTGAAAAACTACCTGACTAAAGTGGTCGAAGACCGTAAAATCGGCGAGCACATCCTGTTCCAGGGCGGCACCGCCTTCAACCGCGCCGTGAAAGCCGCCTTCGAGGCCGTCCTGGGTAAGAAAATCACCGTGCCGCCCCAGCACGATATCCTGGGGGCCGTCGGCGTGGCGATGCTGGCTAGAGAAGAGATGGACGCCACCGGCAGGAAGACACGCTTCCTCGGCTTCGACCTGGCGAAACGGAACTATGAGCTTTCATCTTTCGAATGCCAGGGCTGCTCCAACCGCTGCGAAATCCATAAGGTCGTTTTCAAGGGCGAAAAGCCGCTCTTCTACGGCTCCCGCTGCGGCAAATGGGACAGCGCGGAAAAGAAAGAGAAACGCCAGTCCTCAAAGATTCCGCGACTCTTCGAGGAGCGTGCCCAGAAGCTGCTTAATATCTATCCCAAAGACAAACCGGACAGCCCCAACGGCAAGACGGTGGGCATACCGCGCGTCCTGTTTTTCCACGAGCTTTACCCGCTCTGGAAAGCCTTTTTCACCGAGCTCGGCTTCCAGGTAGTGCTCTCCGACCCCACCAACCGCCACATCATCCGGCAGGGCGTCGAAAACATCGTCGAGGAGCCGTGCCTGCCCATCAAGCTGGCCCACGGGCACGTCCTCAACCTGCTGGAAAAAGGGCCGGACTTAATCTTCCTGCCCGTCCAGTGCACCATGGAAAAGCTCTCCGATGCCTTTCATAAATCGTGGAACTGCCCGCTCACGCAGAGCCTGCCCTTCATCCTGCTCAGCTCCACGCGCATCCGGGAAGCCATCGCGTCGCCGCCGGGGAAACAACCGAAAATTTTACAGCCGGTCATCCACCCCGACCGCGGCCGCGACTGGCTGAAACGGATTTTACGGGAATCGGCTAAAGACGCCGGGATTAGCTCTAAAGCCCTCATAGATAAAGCCATCGAAGCGGGTTTTAAGGCGCTCGATGAATTCGACCGCTGGCAGGAGAACCGGGGTAAAGAAATACTCTCGCAGCTTAAGCCCGGGGAAAAAGCCATCATCGTCATCGGGCGGGCCTATAACACCTACGACGAGGCCATGACGCTCAATATCCCGGAAAAACTGAGGGATATGAACATGCTGGCGATTCCGCTGGACTTTATGCCGCTGGCATCGGTGGCCGGGGAGGTCAGCCAGAGCCACCCCAACATGTACTGGAAGTCCGGACAGAAAATACTCTGCGCCGGCAGGATTATCGCGCGGGACCCGCGGCTGTTCGGACTCTACGTGACCAACTTCGCCTGCGGGCCCGATTCGTACCTGACGCGAATTCTTCAGCAAGGAGACCGAGGGCAAGCCCTTCCTGACCATAGAAATCGACGAGCATTCCGCCGACGCCGGCGTTATCACGCGCTGCGAGGCCTTCATCGATACCATCCGCAACGCGCGGACGCGCGGCACCAGCAAATATATGCCGCTCGTCAGTATCTCCTCCAACCATACCGGCCAGCGGCATGTCTACATACCCTATATGATCGACCACGGCTATATCCTGGCGGCGGCGATGCGACACGGCGGCGTCGACGCCGAGCCGCTGCCGGAGTCCGACGAGCTGACCCTGGAAACAGGCCGCAAATACACCACGGGCAAAGAGTGCTATCCGAGCATCATCACCACGGGAGACATCGTTAAAAAGACGATGGCGGCGGACTTCAATCCCGAAAAAGCGGCCTTCTTTATGCCGGCCGCCAGCGGCCCCTGCCGCTTCGGACAGTATAACCGGCTGCACCGTCTCATCCTCGACGAGCTGGGACTGCCGCAGGTGCCCATCCTCGTCTTCGACCAGACCGGAGGCTATCACAAGGACATGGCGTCGATGGGGCAGGGCTTCCGCATCCACGCCTGGCGGGCATTCAGCATCCTCGACGGGATGCAGAAAATGGCGCTGGAGAGGCGCCCCTACGAGGTCAATAAGGGCGATACGGACGCCGTTTACAAAGAGTGGCTGGCCTCCCTGATAAAGACCACCGGGCAGGATAGCGATGTTCTGAAGCGGTTCTCGCGCCATGCCAGGGAAGCCTTCGAAGCTATAAAGATAGACCGGAGTTCCCTTAAGCCCCGCATCGGCATCGTGGGCGAAATATTCGTGCGGAGCAACCAATTCGCCAACGACGGTCTGGTCCGCAAGCTGGAAGCGCTCGGGGCGCAGTGCGGCGTGCCGCCCATCGAAGAATGGCTGGACTACATCGACCACCAGAGAAAACGGAGGAACCGGCTCCACCTTGAAGGCGGCTGGAAGGACTGGGCCAGGCAGCAGCTCACCGAGATCGTTATGGAACGGGTCGCCGAGCCTTTGAGGAGAGAGTTCGACGGCTCGATAGAGTCGTTCGCGCGCGAGCTGCCCACGCAGGGCATCCTCGACCGCGGTCACCGGTATCTGACGCCGGCGGTGGAGGGGGAAGCTATATTGAGCATGGGGCGTGTGGTGGAGTACGCCGAGCACGGCTTCGACGGTATCGTGAACATCCTGCCGTTCGGGTGCATGCCGGGGACAATCGTTAGTCTGCTTTTACACCAGTTCCGGCGCGACTACGGCCTGCCGGTGCTGAACGTGGTGGTGGAGGGTACCAAAGACCCCGGCGAGTCGATACGGTTCGAGGCGTTCATCCAGCAGGCGCGGGAGCACTTAAAGCAGTATAAAGCTATCCCATCATAGATTTCATAACATCGCCAGCCTGCTTCAGGGACAACACCGGGTGCACCGTGAACTTAATAAAGGGCCCAAATTGCATGGATACCTTGAGCGCATCGGCTTCGGTCCCTTCGCTCATGGCGTAGCCGGCACTCCCCCCGGGGAAAATCCCCCAGTCGTTTCCCTTCCGCTCTTCAAGCCACTTTTTTGTCATCTCCATCAACTTACCCAGTATCTCTGCCCGCTGTTTGGGGTCGACGGGCATATACCCCGGAGCCACTTCCCATAGATATAAAAATTTAGACATTTTCTTTACTCCTTTCATTATTTTTTATAATTTATAGTATTGGTGCATCTTAAACCAGACTTAACCCGGCGGAATGGGTATACCGAACTGCCGGTATACATTAAGCGTATCAGCAATTCCCCATACTTCCACCTGTTTACCGCCTTCCAAACGACATAGGTTGGCGTCCTGATACGTCGCTTTCTTTCCCGTCGGCGCGATATCTCCCCATTTACCGGTAAATGTTGCCGTAGTGGTGGTAAACGTAGCTACAAGATCACCTTCGGCGAACATATGATCGATCTTATTATGCATATCAGGGAAACCGGCAAACCCCATGGCGAAATAATTCTTCACTCCTTCCGGGCCTTTGAGTTCCGGGGTCATGTGGAAGACGTAGTTGGGCGCGATGAGTTCAGGTATCAGAGCCAGGTTCTTTTTGTTGACAACCTCTTCATAGAAACGGCGGACGGCGGCTTTGTTCTTTGATTCTTTTGACATTATATTTACCTCCTTTTCTTTTTAGTTTTTTTATTGCTGAGGAATGGGGACACCTAACTGCCGATACCAGGAAAGCATGTCTAAAAACATCGCCACTTCGGCTTGTTTGCCATCTTTAAAGCGATAAAACATAGCATGTGGCATGTTAAATTTCTTGCCCGTAGGCGGGATACCCATAAAATCGCCTTTGAAGGTCCCGGTATACGTATAACGAACCGCCATCTTGTCCCCTTCGGCGATCATATCATCAATCTCCATATGAAGGTCCGGAAAAGCTTTTCGTTCCATAGCTACCATTTGCTTGAAGCCCTCCGGACCTTTAAGCTCTGGTCCACCCGGAGCGTGATAAACCCAGTCGGGTGATATAACCTCATCCGCTATTGCCAGATTGCCCTTATTCCATAACTCTTCTAAACGGCGGACGGCGGCTTTGTTTTTTGATGTAGATATGGGATTTGCCTCCTTTTGTATTTTTAAGTTTTTATTATTGAGGGATAGGGATGCCCAACTGCTGATACATGGTGAGCGAGTCAGAAAATGATATTGCCTCCACTTCTTTGCCACTCTTAAAGCGGTAAAAAATAGCCGAGGTTAGATTTGCTTTCTTGCCTGTTGGAGAGATGCCCATATACTCACCCTTGAATGTACCCGTCCAGCTGTAACGAACCGCCACCTTGTCCCCTTCGGCAACCATATCATCAATGATAAAACGTCCATCAGGGAAAGCCGTGCGAAACGTGGTCACCATTTGCTTAATTCCTTCTGGACCTTTTACTTCACCCGTAGGGCTATGGTAGACATATTCGGGTGATATGATTTCATCCGCTATTGATAAGTTACCCTTATTGAATAATTCTTCCACGTGCTGTCGGCGTAAAATGGCTTTATTCTTTTCTTCTGTAGACATGGTATTTACCTCGTTTAATTTTTTTATCTTACTCATTTTTTATAGCTTGATTTTTCTTCAATAGACCACCTCCCGTATAAGCAAATAAAACAGGGCGCTAGCTACCGCCATAAAAGCAGTTCTAGCGCCCCCCTTTTCACCCCATGCAGACCCCCGCTGGCCGTGGTTTTTATGTCGTATTCATATCGGGCGAGTTATCATATAATAATTATTTACCAGTTGTCAATGGGGGGCGCATCGGGCTTTTGTAGGGTAAATTGTTGATTGTTGGCTGACCGCGGGGGTACTCCAGCATACCGATACTGATAGCCCTGGCCACGGCCTGGGCCCGATTTTTCACCTGCATTTTATCCATGATATTACGCAGGTGGGCTTTGACCGTCGACTCACTGATATAGAGCTGGTCAGCAATCTCGCCGTTACTGGCGCCGCCGGCGACGTGCCGCAGCACCTCTAGCTCCCGTATGCTGAGCGTCGGCGTTCTATTGATATCCGTCATTTCGCTGGTACTGGTCATTTCATTGGCCCGGCGGAGCAAGTCGATGAGTCTACCGGAAATAGCCTGCGAGATGATGACATTGCCCATGGCCACCGCCTTGATGTCAGCCATCAGCGCTTCGATATCGAGATATTTTAAAAGATAGGCTCTGGCCCTGGCCTCTAGGTCTTCAAAAAAGTCGCCGTTCCTCAAGTTTGATTGCCATAGAATTGTAGATTTCGACATTTCTGTACTCCTTTCAATAATTCGTCTCATTTTTCCCTCCCTGATAAGGCATCACAATTAAAAGGATTGTACGTCATAGTCAGTGAAATAGTCATAAAATAGCAGGAAAAAAGATAACGTAATTATGACATTCAGCGTTGTTTTCATAAATAAACTTTCGTACTCTTCTACTATTTTTCGATAATGATTACCTCCTTTATCTTTTGTTCAATAAAAAAGAGCGCCAATTATCGCTATTAACGATAATGGTGCCCTTATCCCCTGCCCATAGTTGCTTCCACCAATGGCTATGGTTTTTTAAATCATGTCATGTGAGGCGGAGCAATAATATAACACTTGTTTAACAAATGTCAATAACGGCGCATTAGGAATAAACGAAATGAAAAGAAGGGCGTTTAAGAGGGAATTTATTTGACTATCGACTCTTCCTCGCCGTAGGTACGCTCTTTCCAGCTGACGCCGGTGCCTGTTACCCAGCGCGCGAAGGAGTAGACGACCACCACGAAGATATAGCCGATGCCGAGCAGGTGCAGCCAGGCCGATATCGGCGGCTCCTTGAAGCGGTTATCCACCAGCCAGCGCATAAAGATGACCAGCACCACCTGGAAAACGACCAGGCCGCGCCAGACCAGGGGCGCATCGTACATGAAAAAGCCGTTCCAGAGCCAGTAAAACGGCCCGATGTAGAAAAGCCAGGCCAGGGGCAATAGAAACAGCAGCATGACGGGCGATATCGCCGTCACGGAATAAACGCAGCGCACCAGGCCGCTCCACATCGACCCCACCGTGGGGTACATATTGCAGGAAACCACCGGCGAAAGGTCGATGGCCACGTGGCGGCCCTTTTGCCGCGATACCTCGATGCCCATCCAGATATCGTCCAGTATGCGCGATTGCACCGCTTTATGCCCGCCGATGCGCCAGTATTCATCGCGGGGGAAGAGAAGGAACTGCCCGATAGCCACCGAGGGGCGGCGCGCCTTCAAACGGTGTATCAGCCACAAAGGCGCCCAGCCCAGAATAATGAAGTAAATCACTGGGACGGCTATCTTCTGGGGCAGTGACCCCGCCAGCTGGCGGGGGAAGCCCGAAAGCAGTGAGACCTTGAGCCTGATGGCAGCGTCCAGTGTCGAGCGCAGCATGTGAGGCGCATGGATCGTGTCGGCATCGACGAACAGCAGCCAGTCGCCGCGGGCCTGCTGCGCCAGCTGGTAGCAGGCGAAAGGCTTGCCCACCCAATCGTCCGGGAGAGTTTCGCCGGTGACCAGCTTGATGCGGTTGTCCGCCGCCGCTATCCGACTGACCATGCCTGCCGTGCCGTCCACCGAGTTATCGTCCAGCACCAGGACTTCGAAATTGGGGTAGTCCTGCCGCCGCAGCGACTCCAGGCAAGCGCCGATATTGCTTTCTTCGTCCCGCGCGGGCACCAGAACGGAGATGAGGGGGGCCGGCCGGGGGACGGCGGCATCGCGGCGCGGTACTTTAAGGCTGCGCAGATTGAGCGTAAGGTTGACCAGGAATAGCAGGAGGCCGGCCGCGATGATTATCTGGTACAGCATCGTTCCGCCCTTAAACGGGCGTGCTCCCCCTTAGTTTTGTCTCCAGCCAGCGGATAAGCCTGCCGTGTAAACGGGGCAGAGAGCGCAGGTTGTTGAAATGCTTGAAAACGTACAGGGCCAGTATGCAGAGCATCAGCAGACTGACCCAGGAAGGCCCGCCGGTGATGGCCAGGTAGGCCAGCGTCCCGGTGGCGCCGAGTACCGGTATCCAGGAATCATTTTCCACGAAAAGGCAGCCGGCAATCATCAAAGCGGTAAAGGCAAAAAACGCCTCGTGCTGAGGTAAAGCTACCAGTACGCCGAAGGTAATCGAGACCGCTTTGCCGCCGTGCCAGCGCAGGAACGGGGAGAAAGCGTGGCCCAGTATCGCGCTCATCGCCACGATGACGATGGACAGGTCGGGGAGCTTCAGCCAGGCATGGGCCAGGAAAACGAACGGGACGCCCTTGGCGATATCCAGGAACACTGCCAGGAGACCCGCTTTGACGCTGCCCGCCCGGAAAACGTTAACGGCGCCGGGATTGCCGTCGCCGTACTCCTGTATGTTTTTCCCCAGCGCCAGGCGGCCGATAATCACGGAGAAAGGAATGGCGCCGAGTATGAACCCGGCTACCGCCAGCAGTGCTGTTGAGACTATATCCATGTCCTCAGGCTCCCCGGCAAGGAAAATGCCTTGAGACTCTGGGTATACCTTAACCCAAAAAGGGGTATTAGTCAAGTATTGTGAGTGGTAAATCGCCGTTGTACCAGTCTAAAAAGGCGAAAAATGCCCAGGAGGACAAACCCCACGGCGCCGAATAACAGGCTCATCGGGACGAACAGTAAAATAAGATTGGATACCACCATGTGAAAGACGCGCCAGGCGGTGCTGTTGTCGGCGTCGGCCCCGCCGATCCACCTGGCTATCGGCAGGGCTACGTCCATGTAAATAAACGAAATGATAATGGCGCCCAGAAAAGAGCCCACTACCAGGATAAGAAAATACCAGGGCGTCCACCACCGGCGCGCCAGGGCCACCAGCGAGACAATTACCGCCAGCCAGCCCACGATGATGCCGGTAGGATTGTCCAGCCCGATTAGGATGGCGGCAAATATCAGGATAAGACAGGAAATCAGGTACGGGCGGTTCCGGGGAAGCCGCAGCACGGCCAGTACCCTGTTCTTGATTCTAATTAAAGCTTTTTCCGTCATGAGAGTATGTATCTATACTAATATTTCATCTGATTTTTAGCAAGGCATTACCTCAACCCTTAGTCCTGTCGTTTTATACGAAAGTATGCCTCGTCCGCTACTGGCGGAGCGTAGGGAAATGGGGTATAATTAGCTTGAGTCGAAGAGACGATGAAGAAATTCCTGCGCGAGTTCCTGATAACCATAGCGATAGCCGCCGTCATTTTCGTCGTGGTGCAGAGGACGGTCCAGACCTACGAGGTGTTCATGAACAGCATGGAACCCAACTTCCACGAGGGGGAGAGGGTGCTGGTCAATAAAGCCGTCTACTTCTTCGGGGACCCGCAGCGGGGGGACGTCATCATCTTTAAACCTCCCGCCACCATCTCCAGCGGGGATGACTTCATCAAGCGGGTCATCGGCCTGCCCGGCGATACCGTCGAGGTCAAAGACCAGGCGGTATACGTCAACGGCGTGAGGCTGGTCGAACCGTACGAAGCAGAAGCCCCGGCCTACACAATGGCCAAGATAACGGTCCCGAAGGACAAGTACTTCGTCCTCGGGGACAACCGCAACCACAGCAACGACTCGCATACCGGCTGGTTCGTCGACCGTAAAGATGTCCGCGGCAAGGCCTGGCTGGCTACCTGGCCGCCGTCCGATTGGGGAATCATCCACAATTATCCCCTCGTCGACCAGCTAGTCCTGCCAGCGGCTAGCTATAACGAGTCTGGGAGCGACGGTGTGACCGAGAGCGTCGAGCGAATATTCGAAAAAGCGGGGGCGGTGCTCAAGGGGCACTTCCTCCTGTCTTCCGGACTGCATTCCCCGGTCTACTGGGAGAAGTTCCAGGTCCTGCAATACCCCGAATATACCGAGAAACTCTGCCGCATGATTGCCGACCATTTCCGGAAGGGCCGCGTCCAGGTAGTGGCGGGGCCGACGACGGGCGGCGTTATCCTGGCATATGAGGTCGGACGGCAGCTGGGCGTGCGCGGCATCTTCGCCGAAAAGGGCGAGCCGGGGGGCAGGGAGTTCCGGCGGGGCTTCAGCATCGCGCCGGGCGAGCGCGTCCTCATCGTCGATGACGTTATGACCGCGGGCGGCTCGATACGCGATACCATCGACGCCGTCAGGAGGCTGGGCGGCGATATCGTGGGCATCGGCGTGCTCGTCGACCGCTCCCCGGAGAAGCTCGACTTCGGCGTGCCTTTCTTCAGCTGCCACCGCGCCGAGATCATCACCTACGAGCCCCGGCAGTGCCCGCTCTGCGCGGCGGGCGTCCCCCTGGTGAAACCGGGCAGCCGCCAGTCGAAGGGCTAAGACAACCCCCATCCCTTTACCCGGACCTATTCTAAGTCGAGGAGGTCGACCATGGGAACCGCCGCCGCCATCGCTTTTACCGTCGTCGTCGCTATCCTGGCTATCGTCCTGAGCAACTATATCCTCCGCCTGGTATACGAAAGGCGCTTCCGCGCCTGGCGGGACGACGCCATACAGCACTGGCAAACGGAGATGGAACAATCGCGGAAAAGCGCCGTCGAGCAGAGTCGGGCCGTGCTCGGCGGCAAGTTCACCGAGCAGATGGTGCCCTTTTTCCCCGACTTCAAGTACGACCCGACGGAGGTCAGGTTCATCGGCAGCCCCATCGATATGATCGTCTTTCCCGGGCTGGCGCAGGGCGACCCGCAGGAAATCGTCATTTTAGAGGTCAAGACCGGCAAGAGCCAGCAGCTGACCCCCGCCCAGAAGAAAATCCGGGAGCTCATCGAAGAACGGCATGGTGAGGTGGGACGAGATACACCGCGAGGGAGAAGGGGAAACGAGGGCGTTTAAGAGGGGCTTCGCCCCTCTTTCTTTAATTTTGGGTGGGGGAAAAGGAGGGGTAAAAAATCAGCTTCTCCCGAACTCCCTCTCCAGCTGCGCGTCGCTCAACCGCATGACGGTCGGCCGACCGTGCGGGCAGGTGTGCGGATTGGCCGTCTGCTCCAGCTGCCGTACCAGCGCCCGCATCTCCTCCTCGCTCAGGGCCTGCCCGCTCTTGATCGCCCCGTGGCAGGCAATCGACGCCACGATGCGCTCCTCCCACCGGCTTTTTTCCTCCCCGGAAAGGGCGTCGAGCAGCTCCCGCAGCATGGCGGGCCAGTCGTCCCCGGCCACCAGCGCCGGCACCGCCCGCACCAGATAGGTCCTCTCCCCGAAAGCCTCCAGAGCAAAGCCGAATTCCGACAGGCTTTCCAGGCACGACCGTGCCATCGCGTCCTGCCGCGGCGTTACCTCGAACGTCACCGGCTCGAGCAGTCCCTGCACCTCCGGCTGCCGCGCCTGGCGCTGTCGCTTGACCTTATCATAGCGTATCCTCTCGTGCGCGGCATGCTGGTCGACGAGGTAGAGTCCGTCGGGTCCCTCGGCGACGATGTACCGGCTCATGACCTGGCCCACCACCCGCAGTACCGGCAGCGAGGCCATCAGGGGCGGGGTAGCTTCGGTCAACGGAGCCTTCGCTTCAGCTTCAGCCTTCCCCCGGAGCGGCATCCCCGACGGCATCGCCCGGTACGGCGCGACTACCTCCTCGATTCTTGGAACGGGCATCTGCGCCACCAGCGAGCGCCGCACCGCCCGCTGCACCGCCCGGAAGACATCGGCGTCGCTGCGGAACTTCACCTCGCTCTTGGCCGGATGGATGTTGACGTCGACCTCCCCCGGAGGCAGCGAAATATCGAGGACCGCCACCGGGTGACGGCCCGTCATGAGGAGTCCGCTGTAGGCCTCCTCCACGGCGTAGGACAGAAGGCGGTGGTTCACCCAGCGCCGGTTGACGAAAAAGCTGAGGAAGTCGCGACTTGCCCTCGCCAGCTCCGGTGCGCCGACCATCCCCGCTACCTTTATGTCAAGCAACGGCCCGCCCTGCCAGGCATCGTCGGCGTCGGCCACCGGCAGCATCTTGCCGGCCAGCGCCGCACCGTAGACATCGACGATGGCGTCGAGCAGTCTGCCCTTTCCCGACGTTTTCAGGCTTTCCCGGCCGTCGACCGCCAGGCTGAAGGCGACCTCCGGATAGGCAAGGGCGTACTGGCTGACAATGTTGGCGACGTGCCCGGCCTCGGTAGCCATCGACTTCAAAAACTTGAGTCGGGCCGGGACCCTTTTAAACAGGTTCCTCACGGTGACTGTAGTGCCCGGTGTGCGCGCCTGGACTTTTTTCTGAGTAATGACGCCGCCTTCGAGGCTGAGAAAGGTGCCCGCCTTTTCACCTTCAAAGCAGGTCAGCACCTCTACGTCCGCCACCGCGGCGATGCTGGGCAGTGCCTCGCCCCGGAAGCCGAGACTGCCGATGGTCTGCAGGTCCGCGGCCCCTGTTATCTTGCTGGTGGCGTGCCGCTCGAAGGCCAGCTCTACCTCAGCGGCGGGGATGCCGCCGCCGTTATCGGTGACTTTTATCAGGCTGACTCCCCCGCCCCTGATCTCCACCCCTATTTGTGTGGCGCCGGCGTCGAGGGCGTTTTCCACCAGCTCCTTCACCACCGAGGCCGGCCTCTCCACGACCTCCCCCGCGGCAATCTGATTTATGGTGGCTTTATCCAGGATTTTTATCGGCATAATGTTATTGTAATCATACACGGTAGCGTGTAGTATTGTCAAGTCGATTGTTTCTTTGGTTTTAGTTTAGTCTTTTGGAGAAGGTGAGTCAAAAATCCATCCCCCTGTCCCCCTTCCTTTGCTAAAGGAAGGGGGAAGAAAAGAAAGAGGGGCTGACACCCCTCTTAGACGCCCGGCTCGCGGGGGGTACGCGAAACGCGGGGAGAGTGGGAAAGAGAATCAGCGAGATACATAGGTGGTAAATTAAGAAGGTCTAACTACGACAATTCATTTCTATGCCAAATAACATAGCTTTCCTGGTCATAGGCTAGCAAATAGATTTTATCAACCCGTTTTGCCAAATCTTTTAAAGTGCTTTCAGTAATCATATGTTTGGTAAAACGAATTTCTGTTCCAAGTGGTAGAGACGTTAGCACACCGACCATTAAAAATGAGCCAGCCTTACGGACAATTTCTTTAATATAAGTTTTTGAATGATTACCATCCAGTAGAAGATGATAGACTGTGTTCTGAGATGTTACATATTTTGTTTTAGTTGTTTTCAAATAGGAGTCAGTAGCATTTGCCACGTCATCCTCAATAATGCATATTCGGCCATTACCATTTTTCAAGAATAATTGAATAGTGTCAACCAAGTGGGAAATCATTGTATGCACAGGAACCATGATGGATTTACTGCCATCTTTAGCGGTTACTCTTCGCCATTCAGATTCTGGTGGTTGAGGTATAATTCCACCGTATTCGAAATTATATATATTTTCTGTATTTCCATTTTCCGGTAAGGCGGTCGAAATATAACCACTCTCCAAGTCTATAGTATGCAATATATAGTTTGATAAAAAATGCCCATATTTCAGGCGTTTTTTAACAAACCTTAACGCATCAGGTCTTTCAAGTATTATTTCTTTATAGTTATTCAAGTTTTTTCTTCTCCAAGATCACTAGCGACATTTTCCCATTGTCAGTCGCCGGCTTTTATTATACACTAATCACAGAAAGTCATAGAAAACAATGGCATTTACCATAACTCGAAAAACGAATACCCGGATTTTGAAGCTAACTTAACATATAACGAAAAACGAATACCCGAAGCTATTTACTCGTAAATAATTAAAAAAAATTAAAAAAACGAATAACGAATAAAAGTCGGTGTAGCTTACACTTTCTCTATCTTCGCAAAGCTTAAGAGGAACCGCTTGACGCCGACGCCGTCGAAAGCCACCACCACCTCGGCGTCGTTCTTGACTTTATGGAAGTTCACCACCACCCCCTCCCCGAACTGGTCATGTCGAACGTGGTCACCGGCTTTGAACTCCGGCAAATCTTTCGCCAATTTTTCCTTGGCCTCGGCGGCGGAGGTCGGCCACTCGTCCTCCATTTCATGCAGCCCGCCGATCGTAATCAGGTGCGACGGTATGTCCAGCAGGAACCGCGAGGGCTTGTTCACCGCGCTGGAGCCCATCAGGTGGCGGCGGAACGCCCTCACTAAATACACCTTCTTCTTCGCTCTGGTAATGCCCACGTAGCAGAGGCGGCGCTCCTCCTCCAGCTGGGCGGGGTCGTCAATGCTCTTGTAATGCGGGATGATGCCGTCCTCCATGCCGACGATGAACACCACCGGGAACTCCAGCCCCTTGGCCTGGTGCAGTGTTATCAGGGTGACGGTATCCAGCTTCTCGGGGAGGTCGTCGACGTCCGAGACCAACGCCACGCCCTCCAGGAAAGTCGTTAGACCTTCGCCGGGCTTGAGGTCCTTATAGTCCTGGGCCACGCCGCGCAGCTCCAGGACGTTCTCCCACCGCTCCTCGCCGTCGACCAGCCCCGTAATATACTGCTTATAGCCCGAGCTCTCGACCACGAGGTCGAACAGGGCGACTAAATCGAGCTCCCGGCTCCGTTCGATGAGCTTCTCCAGCATCACGGCGAATCCGGCCAGCGCCTTGACCGTCCGCACGCTGAAAGGAAGTTCGGCGCCGCTATCGGAAGATTCCGCCAGCAGCTTCAGCGCCTGGTACTCGCCGACCCCCTGCTCCTGCGCCCAGTGGCTAAGCTCGTCGAGGGAGCGTTCGCCGATGCCGCGCTGGGGGACGTTGATGACGCGCCGGAGGCTGACGGCGTCGTTGGGGTTCTGGATAAGGCGAAGGTAGGCGATGATGTCCTTGACCTCGCGCCTCTCGTAAAAGCGGGTGCCCGCCACGAGCTTGTAGGGCATGCCGTAGCGGATGAAGGCCTCCTCCAAAGCACGCGACTGGGCATTGGTGCGGAACATCACGGCGCAGTCGCCGGACTTCACCTCGCCGCTCCGCACCAGGTTATCTATTTCGTTGACGACATACTGCGCCTCTTCCTCCTCGGTATAGGTCTCGATGACCGCCGGCGGAATCCCCTTTTCATTCTCCGTCCAGAGGTCCTTGGGCTTGCGCTGCTTGTTGGCCGAGATAACGTGCGAAGCGGCGTCGAGAATCAACTGCGTGGAACGGTAGTTCTGCTCCAGCAGCACCACTTTGGCGTCCGGGAAGTCCTTCTCGAAGTTTAAGATATTGCGGATGTCCGCCGACCGCCACGAATATATCGACTGGTCGGGGTCGCCGACGACGCAGATGTTGCGGTACTTGCCGGCCAGCAGCTTGATAAGCTCGTACTGGACGAGGTTGGTGTCCTGGAACTCGTCCACCTGGATGTGCAGGTAGCGCGACTGGTATTTAGATAAAATCTCCGGGTTCTGCCGGAAAAGCAGTACCGCCTTCAATAAGAGGTCGTCGAAATCGAGGGCGGAGCTGGCGGCCAGTAGCTCCTGGTAGCGCTCGTAGACGCGGCGGGTCACCTCCTCGAAATAACTCTTGCCGGGGAGGTCGGAGGGCAAAAGCATCTGGCTCTTGGCGCTGGAAATGACCGTCTGTAGCGCTCTCGGGGCGAACTGCTTGGGGTCGAGCGCTAAATCCTGGAGGCTACGCTTTAGAAGTGAAATCTGGTCGTCGTCGTCATAGATCACGAACTTCTTATCGATGCCGATAGCCCGGCCGTCCTGCCTTAAAATGCGGGCGCAGATGGCGTGGAAAGTACCGAGCGTCAGGTCTTTCACCGAGGAGCTGACCAGCCTGTTAAGGCGCTCTTCCATCTCCCGGGCGGCTTTGTTGGTGAAGGTGACGGCCATAATGCGGCGCGGGTTGACGCCGACCACGCGGATGAGATAGGCGACGCGGTGAGTAATGACGCGGGTCTTGCCAGAGCCGGGTCCGGCCAGAATAAGCACGGGACCGTTAATAGCTTCAACGGCGGCTTTCTGGGCGGGATTAAGCTCGGCGAGGATATCCACTATTCAATTATAACAGGTATGCGGCGCCTATTTCATCGCCTTATCCATTTGCCTGACAATCATATTAATCATGGGTTTGGCGGGCCAGCCCGACGCTACCTGCTGGGCAATAAGCAGCCTATCGCCAGCCTCCCGTACCGCCTTAATTTTATCACCGCTGAACTCATAGGCACACATCGCCAGCATTTCGAATTTTTTACCCTGATACGTACCGCTGATGACATGTTCAAAAAAGCCTTTATCCCCCTGTACGATTACCCCGTTACCGGCCTCAGTTGCCTTCATGTCTTTCATGTTTTTAGCCATGGCGGTGATGCTGCTTTTAATCGCTTCCTTGCCCTTGTAAGTACCATAGGGCGTGACCGAGACCGCATCATCGGCCAGGTAGGAAATTGCTTTTCCCCATCCCCGGCGGCCATCGCCTTCACAAACTCGCGCATGATAGTTGCTTTGTCTTCTGGCATTTAAGATACCTCCAATATATTTCGTTAAATTAACATAATTATAGTCCTATTTTGTCGGTTGTCAAATAGAAAATATTTGAATCCGCGAGCAGAAAAACGCTAATATAAATAACATGAATCAACCTGCTAACTCAGTAAAACGTCTCTCCTTCCTCGACCGGTTTCTAACGCTATGGATTTTCCTGGCGATGGGGCTGGGGGTTTTACTGGGGTGGAGAGTACCGGAGGTCGCCGACTTCATCAACTCCCTTAAAGTGGGCACGACCTCGATACCTATCGCCATAGGGCTGATACTGATGATGTACCCGCCGCTGGCCAAAGTGCGCTACGAAGAGATGGGGCGGGTCTTCCGCAACTGGCGGGTCCTGGGGCTATCGCTCGTACAGAACTGGGTAATCGGCCCAATACTGATGTTCCTGCTGGCGGTAGCGTTCCTCGGCTATGTCTGGCCCAGGCCGGACTACATGGTCGGCCTAATTATGATCGGGCTGGCGCGGTGTATCGCCATGGTCATCGTCTGGAACGAGCTTGCCAGGGGCGATAGGGAGTATGCCGCCGGGCTGGTAGCCTTCAACTCCGTCTTCCAGATTCTGTTCTACACGGTATACGCCTGGATATTTATCACCGTACTGCCAGGCTGGTTCGGACTCAAGGGCTCGGCCGTTGATGTCTCGATGGCTGAGATAGCGAAGAGCGTGTTCATCTATCTCGGCATACCGTTCTTCGGCGGGATGCTTACGCGCTTCGTGTTCCTGAAAACGAAGGGTCGCGAATGGTACGAAAGCAAGTTCATCCCCAAGATAAGCCCCATAACGCTGGCGGCGCTGCTGTTCACCATCATCGTAATGTTCTCTTTACGGGGTGAGACAATCGTCGAATCTCCCGCAGGACGTCCTGATTATCGCCGTGCCGCTGCTCATCTACTTCGTCATCATGTTCCTGGTCTCCTTCTACATGGGGAAGAGGGTCGGGGCGGACTATAGCCAGACGGCCAGCATCGCCTTCACCGCCGCCAGCAACAACTTCGAGCTGGCCATTGCCGTGGCGGTGGCAGTCTTCGGGATAGGGTCCGGGCAGGCTTTCGCCGCGGTCATCGGGCCCCTCGTCGAGGTGCCGGTGCTCATCAGCCTGGTGAACCTGGCGCTATTTTTCCAGAGAAAGTATTTCAAAGCAGCAACCGGCTAGACTGCCAGACTAACAGACATTGCAGCTTGTCTTATGGCAAGTGTTAGAATGACATTGAGCGGATGGTCCCTTAAAGGAGCGGGCTTGTTTACCGGTATTGTGCAAGAGATAGGCACTATTGTCTCCGTCACCGGAGATAGACTGGTGATTGCCGCCAATAATGCCCTCCGGGGGTTACAGGAGGGGGGCAGCGTTAACGTTAACGGCGCCTGCCTGACGGTGACCGCATTCGATGAGAAATCATTTACGGCGGACGTGATGCCGGAGACCCTGAAAAAGACCAATCTTGGGCAACTGCGCATTGGAGATAGAGTCAACCTGGAAAGGCCGCTGGCTTTCAACGGGGAAATAGGCGGGCACCTGGTACAGGGGCACATCGACGACACGGGAAAGGTCGTCCGGATAGCCCGGGAAGGCGAGGCCGTGCTGATGAGGTTTGAGGCAAAGCCTGAAGTAATGCGCTACATCGTGCCCAAGGGATTTATCGCCGTGGACGGCACGAGCCTCACGGTCACCACTAAAGACGCAAACACCTTCGGAGTATCGATAGTCGGATATACCCTCCAGAACACAGTCCTGGCCGACCGGAAGCCCGGCGACCCGGTCAACCTGGAGGTCGACATCATCGGCAAATACGTGGTCGAGCTCTACGGGCCGCAGGCCCGGGGGATAACCGCCGACTTTTTACGGGAGCACGGTTTCGCGGTAAACTGAACTCCCGGAGGACACGAGGGTAAAATAATGGGACTAGCAACGATACCGGAAGCCATCGAAGACATCAAAGCCGGCAAATTCGTCATCGTGGTGGACGACGAGGACCGGGAGAACGAGGGCGACCTAGTCATGGCCGCGGAGAAAGTGACCGCGGACGCCATCAACTTCATGGCGAAATACGGGCGGGGCCTTATCTGCATGCCGATGACCGACGAAAGGCTGGACGCCCTGCGGATACCCATGATGGCCGCCAACAACACATCGCATTTCGGAACGGCCTTCACGGTATCCGTCGAGGCCAAACACGGCACCAGCACCGGCATCTCGGCGGCCGACCGCGCCAGAACGGTGCAGACACTCATCAATCCCAAGACCAAGCCCGAGGACATCGTCATGCCGGGGCATATGTTCCCTCTAAAAGCCAGGGACGGCGGCGTGCTGGTGCGCGCCGGGCAAACCGAGGCGACGGTCGACCTGGCCAGGCTGGCGGGACTCTACCCGGCCGGCGTCTGCTGCGAAATCATGAACGAGGACGGCACCATGGCGCGGATGCCGCAGCTCGAGGAGTTTGCCCGGAAACACGACCTGAAAATCGTCAGCGTGGCCGACCTCATCGCCTACCGCTACCGCCACGAAAGGCTGGTGACGCGGGTCGCCGAAGCCAAGCTGCCGACGCAGTTCGGCGACTTCAGAGTCATCGCCTATAAAGCCAGCACCGACACCGATGAGCATTTAGCCCTGGTGCTGGGAGACGTGGCGACCGACGAACCCGTACTGGTGCGGGTGCACAGCCAGTGCCTGACCGGCGACGTCTTCCACAGCCTGCGCTGCGACTGCGGCGAGCAGATTGAGATAGCCATGAAACGCATCGCGGAGGAGGGGCGGGGCGTCGTCCTCTACATGAGACAGGAAGGCCGGGGCATCGGCATTCATAACAAGATTAAAGCCTACGCCCTCCAGGACAAAGGCATGGATACGGTCGAAGCCAATCTCTCGCTCGGCTTTAAAGCCGACCCGCGCGACTACGGCATCGGGGCACAGATACTGGCCGACCTGGGCGTGCGCAACATGCGGCTGATGACGAACAATCCCAAGAAGATGAGCGGACTCGAGAGCTACGGACTGAATATCGTCGAGCAGCTCCCTATCGCCACCCAGCCGAACCCGCATAATCGGCGCTACCTCCAGACCAAGCAGAAAAAACTGGGACACCTCCTGAAAATCCCGGATAACGATAACTATTAAATACAGCTAAGGAGATTCTGATGGGCAAGACTTACGAGGGCAACTTAATCGGCAAGGGGCTGAAGTTCGGGGTGGTGGTATCGCGGTTCAACGAGTTTTTCAGCACGAAGCTGCTGGAAGGGGCGAAAGACGCCCTGCTGCGTCACGGCGTGGTGGAAACCGATATAGAAGTGGCGTGGACGCCCGGCTCGTTCGAGATACCGCTGATTGCGCAGAAAATGGCGGAGAGCAAGAAATACAACGCCGTCATCTGCCTGGGGGCGGTGATAAGGGGAGGAACGCCGCACTTCGACTACATCGCGTCGGAGGTGGCCAAGGGCATTGCCAACGTGGGGCTGAAGACGGGAGTTCCGGTGATATTCGGGGTCATCACCACCGATACGCTGGAGCAGGCCATCGAGCGGTCCGGGACGAAGGACGGCAACAAGGGCTTTGACGCTGCCGTCAGCGCCATCGAGATGGCGAACCTGGTGAAGGGGATGGGGTAGTTAACAGTTAGTAGTTATTAGTTACAAGGTATTACTTGACAACATAGATGATGTCGCCGGGGCGGACACGCTCCGGGACCTTAATGCCCACGGACTTGCCCTTACCAGCTTTTTCGACGTTAACGTTGTCAATCTGCATCGAATCCAGGACCATCTCGATATCCGTGGTGTGACCCTTGATGTGAATGTTATCACCCACTTTCAAAGTCCCGGTCAACTCGACGCCGGCCACCACCGGGCGGGCAAAAAAGTCATTCACCTTGCCGACCTCTTTCTCTGCCATCTGAGTCCCCTCCTTGAAAAATTAAGGACAACCTATCTTCGTATCAGGATTATACCCCTCAGTTTTCCATAAATCAACAGGAAGGCCAGAGAAATCGATTCGTTTTTTCAATTTTTATTTTTTTGTTAAGTTTCACGAAAGATTTGTTCGTAATATTCGTTTTTCAAGTTATGTTAAATCAGCTACAAAAATCAAGGACATTCGTTTTTCGATTTATGTTAAATCAGCTACAAAATAATAATGATTCGTTTTTAGAGTTATGTAAAATATAGCTTCAATCAACAGTTATTCGTTTTTAAAGTTATGGTAAGCTGGCGATTAATCTTCTCCTCTCCGGCGAAGCAAGGGTCGCTTCGCGCCAGTCGTCCCATATATAATACAGGAGTAAGGGAAGAAAGGGAATGGGATTTTGTCGTAATCCCCATTTTTGACATATTTCGTCGCGGGACTTATAATGGTTTAAACCCTACCGGGGAGGACGACGACCTTGGCGAAACGGGACGAAATAGAAACGGCAAACGAACAAGCGGGGCCGGACATCGAGCGACTCATCCAGCGAATCGACGCGCTGGACAAACGCCTGGACAGCGTCGACTCCATCGTTTCGGCGGTCGCCGAGCGGGTCATGCGGCAGCCGCTGACCCTCAACCTCACCTGCCCCAAGTGCGGCCAGCGGATGGAAATCGCCATCATCGGCACGGAAAAGCCGGGCCGGTAAAAACCCTTACGGGGCAGTCTATGGCCGCGCATCCTTCCAGCCAATCATAAAATTTTCATACCGCGACAGCCGACAGGAGGAAAACGTGACGATAGCCGCAAGAATCAACCGAACCAAGCTCGATGTCTTCCGGTGGCGCTACGAGTTAAGCATACCAAAAAAAATAGCCCTCGCCTTCGGCGTGGCGGCCATTACCGGTCTACTCGCCCAGGCCAGAGTCCCACTACCGTGGAGTCCGGTGCCCCTTACCGGCCAGACCTTCGGGGCGCTGCTGGCGGGCGTTTTGCTGGGGACATGGTGGGGGGGAGCGAGCATGGCGATGTATATCGGTCTCGGCGCGGCCGGCGTCCCCTGGTTCCAGGGTTTCAACGGGGGGCTAGCTTACCTGGCCGGACCCACCGGCGGCTACATAATAGGATTTATCCTGGCGGCGCTTTTCCTGGGCTATTTCACCGATAAATACATCAGGGCGCGCAGCTTCACGGTCATGCTGGGGCTGATGCTCTTCGCCAGCTTCGTGCTCATCTACGGACCGGGGCTTTTACAGCTTAATCTATGGCTGGTCAACGTCAAGGGCGAAACGGTCACGTTCAGCCAGCTATTGACGATGGGGGCGATACCGTTTCTCGCCGGCGACGCCACCAAAGCGGTGACAGCGGCGCTGATGGCGCGCGCGATTACCCCGAAAAAAGCCTACGGGAAAGAAGCAGACGGGGAAAAGTGGGCGGGGTGGCGGCTGCCGTAACGAATAGTTAGTAACCGATTGCGCTCATAGCTAAACGCTGATATAATAGGCGTGATGAGCACCGAACATAATCTTGATACCATGCGGCACTCCGCCTCTCACGTCATGGCCGAGGCGGTTCTCTCCATGTTCCCGGACGCCAAGTTCGCCATCGGGCCGGCGATAGAGGACGGCTTTTATTACGACTTCGAATTACCGCGCCCGCTGACGCCGGAAGACCTGCCCGTCATCGAGAAGAAGATGGGCGAAATCATCAAAGCCGACCTGCCTTTCACCCACCGGGAAATCAGCAAAAAAGAAGCCAAAAACCTGTTCGCCAGCCAGCCGTACAAGCTCGAGCTCATCGACGAAATAGCCGATGACAGGGTCGGAGTTTACAATCAGGGCAAGTTCACCGACCTCTGCCGCGGTCCGCACGTCAGCGCTACCGGCGAAATAGGGGCATTTAAACTTACAAGCATCGCGGGGGCGTACTGGCGCGGCGACGAGCACAATCCGATGTTGCAGAGAATCTACGGCATCGCCTTCGACAGCCAGGCAGAACTGGACAACTATCTGGCGCACCTGGAAGAAATAAAGAAAAGAGACCACCGGAAACTGGGCAAGGACCTCGACCTCTTTGTCTTCTCGGAACTCGTCGGGAAAGGGCTCCCCATCTTCACCGAAAAAGGGTCGATCATCCGGCGGGAACTGGAACGCTTCGTCGTGGACGAGGAGCTCAAGAGGGGCTATAAACACATCTATACCCCCGACCTGGCGCTGGTAGCGCTGTACAAGACCTCCGGCCATTACCCTTACTATAAAGACACGATGTATCCGGTCATGAAAATCGACGACGAAGAGCTGATATTGCGGCCCATGACCTGCCCACACCATTACCAGTACTATGCCAGCCGGCCGAGGTCATACCGCGAGCTCCCGTTCCGCATCGCCGAGCTGGCCAAGCAATTCCGCTACGAGAAATCCGGGGAGCTGACCGGACTGATGAGGGTCCGCGCCTTCTGCCTGGCCGACTCCCATATCATCTGCCAGAAAGAGCAGGCGGTCGGCGAAATAAACCAGGTCATAGACTTAATCGAATATATCGCCGGTGTCCTGGGATACAAAGCCGGCGAGGACTATCGCTACCGGCTGTCGCTCGGCGATAGAAAAGACGAAAAAAAATATTATAAGGACGACGAGGCCTGGGACTACGCGGAAAACGTTTTAAGAAACGTGCTCATCCAGCGGGGAGCCAGTTTTTTTGAAGCTGCTAACGAAGCCGCTTTTTACGGACCAAAAATCGATATCCAGATGAAAAACGTCGCCGGCAAAGAAGATACAGCTTTCACCGTCCAGTATGATTTCGTGGGGCCGAAACGGTTTAAGATGACATTTATCGACACGGACGGGAAAGAAAAAGAGCCGATTGTAATCCACCGGTCGTCCATCGGGGCGATAGAGCGGACCATGGCTTTTCTCATCGAGCACTACGCCGGCGCTTTTCCCGCCTGGCTGGCGCCCGTGCAGGTAAAAATAATACCCGTGGCCGACCGCCACAATGACCACGCGAAAAAGATTATCGCCGAACTTAAAAGTCATAACATAAGGGTGGAGGTGGACGACCGCTCGGAGCGCATGAACCTGAAAATCCGGCAGGCACAACTCGAGAAAATACCTTACATGCTCGTCATCGGGGACAAAGAGGCGGCGGACAACACCGTATCCGTGCGGCGGCGCAGCGGCGAGCAGTTACCCGCCCAGCCCCTGTCGGCCTTTATCGAGGCCCTGACGAAAGAAATCGCCGACCGGGCATAAACCAGAAGATAAACGTCCCAAGGGAGTTGATTTCCCCTGTAAGAATGTGATATAGTTTTTATTCGTAGGATACCTGTGAGCGGAGGAGGCAAGGAAGCACTATAATTAAGCAACTTCGTATTAACGAGCGAATAACGGCCAAAGAAATCCGCCTGGTCGGGGACAAGGGGGAGCAGCTCGGTATTATGCCCGTGCTCCAGGCACGGGAGACGGCCAGAAAGCACGGACTTGACCTCGTCGAGGTAGCGCCGACATCGGTGCCCCCGGTCTGCCGCCTTCTCGATTACGGGAAGTTCAAGTACGAGCAGCAGAAAAAAGAGCAGCAGTCGAGGAAGAGCCAGAAGGTCACCGTCACCCGGGAAATCCGACTCCGCCCCAAAATAGGCGCCCACGACTTCGAAGCCAAAGCCAGGACCGCCAGAAAACTGCTGACGGGCGGCAACAAAGTTAAAGTGACGTTGATGTTCCGGGGACGGGAGATAACGCACCCGGACCTGGGCTGGAAGGTACTGCAGCGGATGGCGGAGACACTCGGCGAAGTTGCCTATCCGGAGAGGCAGCCGCTCATGGAGGGGAGAAGGATGGATATCATCCTGGCTCCCAACGCCACCCGGCCCAAAGTAAAAGTAGCTGTAAAGGAAACCGAGAATGCCAAAACTTAAAACGCATAAAGGCGCCAAGAGCCGCTTCCACATCACCGGCACGGGAAAAATCATGCGGGTCAAGGGGCCCAAGAGCCACCTGCGGGTCAATAAAGCCAAGCGGGTAAGGCGCCAGTTCGACGAGATGATAGAGCTCAGTCCAAGCGACCGCAAGCGCATATCGAGGCTGATACCCTACGGGACAGGGAAATAGAAGGAGTCTCCATTGCCTAGAGTAAAACGGGGAGTAACCTCACACCACCGGCATAAGAAAGTCCTGGCCCTGACCAAAGGGCACCGGGGCACCAAGCACCGGCTCATCAGGCGCGCCACCGAGTCGATGATACACTCGCTGTCTTACGCCTATTTCCACCGGCGCGAGCGTAAAGGCGATATGCGCCGACTCTGGATACTGCGCGTTAACGCCGCCTGCCGCGCCAACGGCATCACCTACAGCCAGTTCATGAACGGGCTGAAGAAGTCCGGCATCACCATAAACAGGAAAATGCTCGCCGACATGGCCGTCAGGGAGCCGGAAAGCTTTACCAGCCTGCTGACGCAGGCTGCAGGGAAGGCGCAACAGTGACGCGCTCAATTTAACAGAAATCTAACGATTCCCCTTCCCTCCAGCGACGGAAGGGGAATTTTTTTAAGAGGGGCAAAAAGACAAAAAATGTCCGACCAGATAGAAGAGCTAAAACAAAAAGCCCTACAGGAATTGAAAGGGATTGATGACGTCAAAGACCTGGAGGCCTGGCGCGTCCGCTACCTGGGCAAGAAAAGCCCGCTCACGCAAATCCTGCGCGGCCTGGCCGCTTTATCCATCGAGGAGAGGAAAGAGACCGGCGGCGCCGCCAACCAGTTAAAAGCACTCCTGGAAAGCAGCGGCACCGAGAAGGCGCAAACCCTACGAGAAGCCCAATTAAAGTCGGCGGCGCAGCAGGAGACCATCGATATCAGCCTGCCGGGCCGGCCCTACCCCATCGAGCGCCTCCATCCCATCACGGAGACCATTGACGAGATGTGCGAGATATTCGGCTCGATGGGTTTCCAGGTCAGAGAAGGCCCGGACGTCGAATGGGACTACTATAACTTCGAGGCGCTGAACATCCCCGCCGAACACCCGGCGCGCGATGACATGTCCTCGTTCTGGATAGACACGCCGGCGGGGGAAAAGGGGAGGCAGCTATTACGGACTCATACGACGGCCGTCACCGCCCGCACGCTGGAGAAAAATGAAGCCGCCGATAAGGATTATCGAACCGGGCCGGTGCCACCGCTACGAAGCAACCGATGCCACCCACATACCGGTATTCTATCAGATCGACGGTATTGCCGTGGACAAGGGGATTACGATGGCCGACCTCAAGGGAACGCTGTACGAGTTCTCGCGGCGCTTCTTCGGTCCGGAGAGAAAAGTGCGCTTCCGCGTCGATTACTTCCCGTTCGTCGAACCCGGGGTAGAAATGGCCATCGAATGCGCGGTCTGTAAAGGCGCCGGCTGCCGCCTCTGCAAGAGCAGCGGCTGGCTGGAAATACTGGGGGCGGGCATGACCCACCCCGACGTCCTGCGGCGGGCCGGCATCGACCCGGAGGAATATACCAGCTTTGCCTTCGGAATAGGCGTCGAGAGACCGCACATGCTGCGTTACGGCGTCGATAATGTAAGATTTTACTTTTACAGCGATTTGCGATTTTTAAGGCAATTTTAGGATAATAAATGACAGTACCGTTGAACTGGCTCAAAGACTATACGGACGTCACGCTGCCGCCGGCCGAGCTGGCGCAAAAGCTGACAATGGCCGGGTTCGAGGTGGCGGAGATAATCACCACGGGCGGCGGCTGGGAGAACATCGTCATCGGGCAGATAACGGCCGTAAATCCCCACCCCAACGCCGACCGCCTCCACCTGGCGACGGTGGACCTCGGCGGGGAGCAGGAGACCGTCGTTTGCGGCGCCCCGAACCTTAAAGTGGGCGATAAAATTGCCTTCGCGAGAGCCGGAGCGCGACTGGTAAATCCCTATAACGGGAAGGTCGAAGAGCTCAAGCCCGCCAAGATACGCGGCGTCGTTTCCAAAGGCATGATATGCTCGGAGAAAGAGCTGGGCATCTCGGAAAGCCACGAGGGCATCATGGTGCTGGGGGCGGAGGCAAAAACCGGCACGGCGCTGGCCGAACTACCTGGGAAACACGGTGCTGGACATCGACGTGACCGCCAACCGGCCGGACTGCCTCTCCGTGGTGGGCATCGCCAGGGAGGTCGCCGCGCTGACCGGCCAGAAAATGCACATCCCGGAAGTAAAATACGAAGAAACGGGCGAGCCCATTGAAAAACAAATCTCGATAGAAATAGTCGACGCCGACCTGTGCCCCCGCTACTGCGCCAGCCTCATCACCGGCGTGAAGGTCGCCGAATCGCCGGCGTGGCTCCAGGAAAGACTCATCGCCGCGGGGCAGCGACCGATAAATAACATCGTCGATATCACCAACTACGTCATGCTCGAATACGGACAGCCGCTGCACTCCTTCGACTACGATAGACTCAGGAAGAAAAAAATCATCGTGCGGCGGGCGAAAGAAGGCGAGAGTCTTCGACACCCTCGACGGGACGGAACGCAAACTGACGAGAGAAACGCTGACCATCGCCGACGGCGAAAGGACGGTCGCCATCGCCGGGGTCATGGGCGGACTCAACAGCCAGGTCACCGAAAGCACGACCAATATCCTGCTGGAAGCCGCCAGCTTCAAAGCCGCCAGCATCCACTACACCAGCCGCAGCCTCGGCCTGACCAGCGAAGCTTCAACGCGGTTCGAGCGCGGCATCAGCGCCGGCCTGACGCTACCCGCCCTGAGGCACGCCACACAGCTTACCGTGGCACTGGGCGGGGGGAAAGCGGCGCGGGGCATCATCGATGCTTACCCCGGGAAAAAAGAAGACCAGCCAATCGTCCTGACGCCGGAGAAAGTGAGTCGAGTACTGGGCATGAAAGTCGACGTTGGACATATCGTTAAAGCCCTGACGGCTCTCGGAATCGAGTGTAAAGCAGACGGCTCGAAAGTCACCGCCCTCGCGCCCTACTGGCGCAGCGATATCCGCCTGGACGTCGACCTCATCGAAGAGGTCGCCAGGGTCACCGGCTACGATAAAATCCCCACCACCATGCTCAGCGTCCCGATACCGCGGCAGTCGCCGGAGCCCATTCTCGGACTCAGGAAGAAAATAAGGCGCAACCTGACAGGCTACGGTTTCCAGGAAATCGTCACCTACAGCCTTACCAGCCGGGAAATGCTCGAAAAACTGGCGCCCAACGCCCGACTCCCCGGACCGGAACCCCTGGCAATCGTCAAGCCGCTCACCTCCGACCAGGAATGCCTGCGCACCAGCCTGCGCGCCAACCTGCTCGGCGCCCTGGCGGCCAACCGGCGGCACGAGGACGGCGGCATCCGGCTCTTCGAGCTGGGCAAGGTCTACCTGCCGCGCCGGAACGACCTGCCCCAGGAGCCCGATATGCTGTGCGGCATTATGAGCGGACCCCGGGTCGAGAGGTCGTGGCTGGGCGGCGACGGCGCTCTGGATTTTTACGACGTCAAGGGGGCCATGGAAGGGCTGTTCAGCCAGCTTGGCATCGACGTGAGTTTTGAAAATAGCGAGGACGGGGGCCTGCATCCCGCCAGGCAGGCGGCGATAGTGGTGAAAAAAGACGGGCAACGAATAAAAATCGGCGTCCTCGGCGAGGTCCATCCCAAAGTAGCGGACGCCTTCGAAATCGCCGGGACGGTCGGACTATTCGATATCAACGTAACGGAGCTGCTGCCCCTGGCCGGCAGCTACAAGATGTTCCAGTCGATACCGCGCTTCCCGAGCATCATCAGGGACATCGCGCTGGTGGTCGACGCCGCTATCACGAACCGGCAGATATGGCATATTATCAAGGGCTTTTCGCTGGTCAGCGAGGTAGTCCTCTTCGACGTGTATTCCGGAAAACAGGTGGCGGCGGGGAAAAAGTCGCTGGCCTACCGCCTCGTGTACCAGTCCCCCGAGCACACCCTGACCGATGAAGAGGTCAATAAAGTGCAGGAACAAATCCTGTCCAGGCTGGCGAAAGAGCTCGGGGCGACGCTGAGGGCGTAAAATTTGTGGAGGTAGTATTAAGGTGAAAGAAACCGAAGTAAAAAAGAACGTAAGAGAACGCTACGCGCGGGTCGCCCGGCAGGAAAAATCCTGCTGCGATAATAAAAGCAACTCACCGTGCTGCGACGGCACCCAGAACGCCCGCGATATCAGCAGGAATATCGGCTACACGGAAGCGGACATCGACAATGTTCCCGAAGGCGCGAACCTGGGACTCGGCTGCGGCAATCCGGTCGCACTGGCTTCCCTGAAAGAAGGCGAGACGATCCTCGACCTGGGGTCGGGGGCAGGGTTCGACTGTTTCCTGGCGGCGAACGGGGTGGGGGAAAAGGGCAGGGTCATCGGGGTGGACATGACGCCGGAAATGCTCGAAAAAGCCAGGGAAAACGCACGTAAAGGCGGTTACGCGAACGTGGAGTTCCGGCTCGGCGAGATAGAAAATCTGCCCGTCGCCGATAATTCCATAGATGTTATTATCTCCAACTGCGTCATCAACCTGGCGCCGGATAAAAAGAGAGTTTTCCGGGAGGCCTTCCGCGCGCTCAAGCCGGGCGGGCGAATCATGGTCTCGGATATCGTCCTGGAAAAAGAACTTCCAGACAGCATAAAAAACTCTATCGAGGCTTACGTCGGCTGCGTGGCCGGGGCATCACTGGAGTCCGACTATCTCCAAGCAATTGAGTCGGCGGGTTTTCGGGACGTCAGAGTAGTCGGGGAATCGGTTTTCGACATCAAAGACATCATCAGCAGTCCCGACGCCCAAATAATCGTGAAAAGCCTGGATATCACGACGGAGAAAGCCGCAGAAATGGCAAATTCGGTAAAAAGCATAAAAGTAAGCGCGAAAAAGCCGGAATAGCTATTCCCAGCGGAAGAAGCGCGCCGCCAGGCCAGCCGAAACCACGGTGACTCCCGCCGTAATCAGCGAGGCGTTGGTATGCCAGGAAAAACCGAGCCAGGGATTTTGCAGCATAAATATCACCCAATGCAGCGGCGTAATCTCCCCGACAATTCGCATCGGCCCGGTCAAGACCTCCGGCGGCGGGCCGGCCCCGCCGACGATCATCATCACGAAAAAGAGTATCAGCCCGATGCCCTGGGCGGACCGCGTGGACGGCAGGACCGCGCCGAGGAAAAAACCGAAACAGGTAAAACATATCGCGGCGATAACAAACGCCGCCGCCAACTGCCAGGGATAAACCGGCAAATGCGGGTGATAAGTCACGATACCGACGATCGTTATTAAGATACTGCCAACGATGGCGATAACGAAGCTGACCATCATCTGCGAACCGAGGACCGACCACACCGAGAATGACGAAGCCCGGAAACGCCGCAGGACGCCCCTCTCGCGGTAACCGGACAGGTGCACCGGCAGCGCTACCGTGCCGATAGCCATCATAATCAAGCCGTAGTAAGAAGGCATGTAATAGTCCATGGCGCCCACGCCGCGATAAATTATCTTGGCTCCGGTGCTGGGCTCGTTGCCAAAGACGCCGCCCATCACCACCAGGAAAATAATGGGCAGGGCCAAAGTGAAGACCACCGTGATGGGCTCGCGGACAAAGAGCTTGATTTCCACCCAGGTCAATTTAAACAGCGTACGCATTTTAATATTATTCTCCGGCGGTATGGCCGGTCAGCTTTAAAAAGACATCCTCGAGGGTCGGCTGCTCGACACGGAGGTCGGCAGGCACGATGCCGTGCTCCACCAGAGCCGCCGCCGTTAAAGCCAGCACCGGGCCGCTGCCCTCCACCTCCACCCGCGGTCCCTTTCTGGTTACCCGGCTAACGCCGGCAACTCTCTCCAGCCAGGCAAGGTCGGCGGCATCCGTGGAGAAAATAACGCGCACCCGGCTGGTATAGCGAGCCACCAGGCCCTGGGGGGTATCCGAAGCCACGATTTTACCGCGGTCGACGACGGCAACGCGGTCGCAGAGGTTTTCCGCCTCGTCCATGAAATGGGTGACGAGCACCACGGTGGTGCCCCTATCGCGGATGGACCTGATCAAGTCCCAGGCGACACGGCGGGCGGCGGGGTCGAGGCCGGCGGTCATTTCGTCCAGGAAAACGACCTCCGGATTATTGACCAGCGCCAGGGCGATGAACAGCCGCTGTCTCTGCCCGCCGGACAGGCTGGCGAAGCTCGCTTTAGTTTTTTCCGCGAGTCCCCACTGCTCGATAAGGACACGCCAGTCCAGCGGCTCCGGCGCCACCGAGGCAAACAGGTCGAGGGCCTCCCAGACTTTAATACGGTCGGGGAGAGCGGACTCCTGCAACTGGGAGCCGATGCGACGACGGAGGGCTTGCGCCTCGGCGCGCGCGTCAAGGCCGAGGACGCGGATATTGCCGGAATCGGGGTGGCGCAGCGCCTGTAAACACTCGACGGTGGTGGTCTTGCCGGCGCCGTTGGGGCCTAAAAGGCCGAAAATTTCTCCCCCGGCGACCTCAAAGGAGATATCAGCGACAGCGACAGTTTTGCCGTAGGTCTTACGGAGGTTCCGGACGGAGATGATGGGAGGCATTGATACCAATTATAGCGGAAAGCCGAATCAGCTTTCAATCAACCTTTTAAGCTCAGGAACTATCTCCCCTAACAGCACTATCTCCGACTCTTTTTTCGAGCGGGGCTTCAATTCCACGCCGTTCTTCTCCAGAGTGCGGGGGCTGACCGTCAACCGGAACGGGATGCCGAGCAGGTCGGCGTCATTAAACTTAACGCCGGGGGAATCCTGCCTATCATCGAAAAGCACCTCAAGGCCCGCCTCCTCAAGGTCTCCATAAAGCTTTTCGGCAACCTCGGCTACTTTAGAGCCTTCCTTGTAAAGCGCGCAGAGATAGACGTGATAAGGCGCGACGGACACCGGCCAGATAATGCCCTTATCATCGTGGTTACGCTCGATGACCGCCGCCAGCAAACGACTCAGTCCCAGACCATAGCAACCCATGACAATCGGGCGCGATTCGCCCTTTTCATCGATAAAAGAGGCGGCAAATCTGGTGCTATAAGTCGTCCCCAGCTTAAAGATATGCCCCACCTCGATGCCACGGGCCGACGCCAGCGCGCCGCCGCAACTCGGGCACCTGTCACCGGCACGTGCCGACGCAATGTCGGCAACGATATCCGCCTTAAAATCGCGGGGATAGTTAACGTTTTTCAGGTGGGTATACATTTTGTTGGCGCCGGCGATGAAGTTGGCGCCCGATGTCACGGAGTCGTCGGCGATAACCCTAAAGCCCCTGAGCCCCACCGGCGAGGCCGCCCCGGCCACGATACCGGCGGCGATGACCTCGGCCTCAGTGGCCATGCGGAGGTCGGCAGCGCGGATCTGGTTCTTTAGTTTAGTCTCGTTGACGGCGAGGTCGCCACGGATGACCACGAAGACCAGAGCGCCGTCGGCGATATAGAAGACCGCCTTAAGGGTGCGGTTCGCCGGCACTTTAAGGAAACCGGCCACCTCCTCGATGGTGCCGACGCCGGGCGTGGCCAACTCCGCCACGGGCAGAGGCTCGCCGCCATCGACCTTTTCTTTAACGCTCACGGCCTTCTCGGCATTGGCGGCGTAATGGCAGGCCGGGCAGTAAATAATCCCGTCCTCCCCGTTTTCCGCCACCGCCATGAACTCGCGGGAGTCCTTGCCGCCGATGGCGCCGCTGTCCGCCTCCACCAGCATGACCGGCAGGCCGCAGCGGTCGAAGATATTCTGATAAGCCACGACCATCTTCTGATAGCTCACGTCCAGCCCGGCCTCGTCGACATCAAAGCTATAGAGGTCTTTCATGTGGAACTCGCGCACCCTGATCAGTCCGCCGCGGGGCCGGGGCTCGTCGCGGAACTTGGTCTGAATCTGGTACAGCAACAATGGCAAATCGCGGTAGCTCCGGACATAACGGGCGGCCAGGGAAGTAATGACCTCTTCGTGGGTGGGGCCAAGAGTCAGCCGGCGCTCGCGGCGGTCAAAGAGATGAAAGAGCACGTCTTTCATAGTAAGGTCGCGCCCGGAAATCTGCCACAGCTCGTAGGGCTGGAGTATCGGCAGGTGCACTTCCTGCCCGCCGGCCTTATCCATCTCGTCGCGGATGATGCCCTCAATTTTCCGCAGCACCCGCCAGCCGAGGGGCAAATACGAATAGATGCCTGCGGCTAGTTGATTAATCATGCCCGCTCTCACCAGCAGCCGGTGGCTGACGGTATCCGCCTCGGCGGGGACTTCTCTTAAAGTTTTTCCGAATAGCTTTGAAACGCGCACGCTCGACTCCTCAAAGATATTATTTAATTACCACCATTTTACTAATCGGTCACCGTCAACGTGCAGGGAAGAGTGCCAAAGTCAATTCCGTTGATGACAAGCCCGATTTTGAACTTATGTGTTCCGGTTTTAGCATCTGCAGTGATATCCAGCACAAGGACGGAAGAGGTGGACAAAGGGCTGGTAAGATTCATACCTTCGGTAATGGTGACGCCGCTGGGCAGGTCCACGGTGTAAATGGTGATGCCCTGAACGGGATTGATAGGTTGATTGGTGTTGACGCTCTTACCCATCAAAAACACATTAATAATATTATTGCGGACGGCCGGCTTCTGACTTTCGATAACAGCCCGATAAGATATATTAGCATTTGTCGAATTCTGGGACAGAGTGACCTGAACCATGATTACCGGCGTGAGGGGATGGGTAACATTAGCCGAGTGCATATTGCCCGCGTAGGTGGGGCCGCCGGGAGTAAGAATGATGTCATCCGAATTCTCCGCCGCACCGAAGGTGGGGACCCAGTCCGTGGCGGTGGGGACGGGAACCGTGACCTGTACGGATTTACCGCAGGCGCTAAAAGCCAGCGCAAACAATAATATGAAAGTTACTAGAGTAATAAAAATTTTCTTTTTCAAGATAGCTCCTTAATCTGTATCTACCCCATCCCGTTTTTATACCTCCTCCACCTCCCTCATTAATGCCGATAAAAAGTCTTTTTCTTCCACCACCGCCACCTTTTCACCATGTTTAAAGATAACGCCCTTGCCCTTGCCGCAGGCGATGCCGACATCGGCGTCTTTAGCCTCGCCGGGGCCGTTGACCACGCAGCCCATGACCGCTACCTTAATGGGCTTATCTATCTTCGCCAGGCGCCGCTCGACCTCTTGCGCCAATTTTACCACGTCCGCCTCGGCGCGACCACACGTCGGGCAGCTAACCAAAACCGGACCCCGCCGGCGGAGGTCGAGGCTCTTCAATATCTCGTAGGCGGCGACGACCTCTTCTTTCGGCGGGGCGGTCAGAGAAACGCGGATAGTATCTCCTATTCCCAGCCAGAGCAGCGTGCCGATGCCCACCGCGCTGCGGATAACGCCCGTCCGGGGCGTGCCCGCCTCGGTTATGCCGATATGCAGGGGATAAGGTATTTTCTTGGCGATATCCTGATAGGCCGCGATGGTGGTGGGGACATCAAAGGCTTTCAGGGAGACCTTAATGAGGTCGAAATCGAGGCTTTCCAGCAGTTTTATCTGCTCCAGAGCCGCGGCGACCATACGCTCGGCGGTGTTCAGTTTTTTATGGGCAGTCTTCGGCAAACTGCCGGCGTTCACCCCGATACGTATCGGCACTCCCCTCTCCTTAGCCGCCAGCGCCACCTTTTTGACTTTGTCCGCCTCCCCGATATTCCCCGGATTAAGGCGGAGTCCGTCAACGCCGGCCTCCAGCGCGGCCAGGGCCAGGCGGTAATCGAAGTGGATATCCGCCACCAGCGGGATTTTAATGCCTTTCTTTATGTCAACTAAAGCCCGGGCGGCTTCGGCATCCGGGACGGCGACGCGGATAATCTCGCAGCCGACTTCCTCAAGCTGTTTTATCTGCCGGACGGTGGCTTTAACATCGCGGGTATCGGTCTTGGTCATCGACTGCACGGCGACCGGCGCGTCCCCGCCGATGGTCACGCCGCCGATTTTTATAGCTTTGCTGATACGCCTAACGTTCACGATATTATCACCTCACCCCCTTTGTCCCCCTCTCCTTGAAAGGAGAGGGGGAAGAGATAGAAAGAGAGGTTTCACCTCTCTTAAACTCACCTTTTTCGGACTCCCCCTTTATATGAAAGTACAGGGCTTCGCCCCTCTTAAACGCCCTGTCATGGCACCAGGCTCCCGCCCGTAGCCCAGCGGAAAATATCCTGATAGGTGACCAGGACGAGCAGGGCCAGCAGCACCATAAATCCTATGGTATGCACGATCCCTTCGATACGCGGGGAGATACGCTTGCCCCGGCGCGCCCATTCAATCAGGACAAAGATAATCCGGCCGCCGTCCAGGGCGGGGAAAGGTATGATTTGCGTAATCGCGATAGCGATACTGATAAACGCCGTCAGCTCCAGCACCGGGCTCACCCCGGAGTGGGCCACCTCGCCGGTAACCTGGACGATGCCCACCGGCCCCGCGGGCACGAACGGCACCGCGCCGATAACCATGCCGATGATGCCGTTCTTATAAAGGACCAGCGTCTCGGCGCAGTCCCGCACCCCGGCGGGGATGGCCTGCCAGAACGGCAGACTTTCACTCAGGATAGTGGCGTTGTCAACTTCATACGCGACGCCGATAGCCCCTTCGTCCGCCGGCGGTTTCCAGCGCGGCACCAACTTGAACGTCCCGGTGGTGTTATCGGCATGGGCGACCGTTACTTCGACGACGGCGCCGAGGTGGAGTTGAACCTCGCGGGCAAGGTCGCTCGCGTTCTTCACCACTCTATCGTTAACGCCTATTATCGTATCGCCGGCGATGATACCGGCCGCGGCCGCCGGCGAGCCGGCATCGACCCCGGTCACCAGCACTTTCCCGTCGACGACGTTATGGGGGACCATGTAAGCCACGGACATGAGCACGAAGGGCAGCAGCAGGTTCATAATGATGCCGCCCGACAGCACCAGCAGCCGGACACCATAGCCGCGACTCGCCAGGCCTTTCGGCACCTGAGGGTCGATTTCCCCGGTTATTTTATTAAAGCCGCCGAAGGGTATCCAGTTGATAGAATATATCGTGCCCCGCCACTTTTTACCGTACAAACGCGGCGGGAAGCCGATGCCGAACTCCTCCACCGGCACCCCCGTGGCCTTGGCGGCGATAAAGTGCCCCAGCTCGTGGACGATGATAAGCACGGACAGGACAACCACCCCGACGACGATGGTCAATATCATTGCCCGCCTCCCCCGGCCAGCGCGAGGACCTGCTCCCGCGCCCATCTGTCCGCCGCCATAATATCATCCAGGGAGGGGCGCGATATGGGGGAATGCCGTTCCAGCGTCCCAGCGATAAGACGCGGGATATCGGTAAAACCGATACGCCCGTTCAAAAATAGCTCGACCGCCTTTTCGTCGGCGGCGGCAAGCGCCGCCGGTTGATTACCGCCCGCCCTGCCTGCCTCGATGGCCAGCCGGAGACAGGGGAACCTGTCCACGTCCGGCGGCTCGAAGGTGAGGTCACTAAAGCTATTCCAGTCGAGACGGGGAATTTCGTTATTATCGAGTCGGTCGGGATAGGTCAGCGCGTATTGAATCGGCAGGCGCATGTCGGGATAGCTTAACTGCGCCTTCACCGAACCGTCGGCGAACTCCACCATCGAGTGAACGATGCTCTGCGGGTGGACCAGCACGATAACACTATCGATAGACATGTTAAAGAGCCAGCGGGCTTCGATGACCTCCAGGCCCTTATTCATCAGGGTGGCGGAATCGATGGTGACCTTCCGGCCCATCCGCCACGAAGGGTGGCGTAAAGCCATTTCTACGGTAACCGCGGCCATCTGCTTCTTCGAGTAGTCGCGGAAAGGACCGCCCGAAGCGGTGAGGATAATGCGGCGGGGCGCCTGTTTTTCCCCGAGGAGGCACTGGAAGATGGCGCTGTGCTCGCTATCGACGGGCAGGATACGAGCTCCGCTTTTTTTAGCGGCGGCGGTGATTATCCCGCCGGCGGCCACCAGCGACTCTTTATTGGCGAGGGCGATAGTCTTGCCGGCCCCGACCGCTGCCAGGGTCGCCCCCAGGCCGGCCGTGCCCGCGGTGGCGATAACCACCATATCAACATCCGGATGAGACGCCATTTCTTCGAGGGTAATCAGCTCACAGCCCGTCAGTCCTTTACCCACGGCCGTAAAACTTACGAACCGCGGCCGGAACTCATCGATCTGCTGCGCAAGCAAATCGAGGTTTTTACCGGCCGCCAGCCCGACGATGCGGAAACGCCCCGGCAGGGCGCGGACAACTTCCAGCGTCTGCCGCCCGATGGAGCCGGTCGAACCCAGTATTGCCAGGCGCTTTACCACCATAATATTTATATCTTACAACAAATGGGGACTTGAAGCTATGAGTTTACTGGAGACCTCACCCCCTTAATCCCCCTCTCCTGATAGGAGAGGGGGAGGGATTTTGGAAGAGGGGGCTTCGCCCCCTCTCGGCGGGCTACTCCCTTGAAATAACGGGCGTCTAAGAGGGGTGAAACCCCTCTTTCTAATTCTTCCCCCTCTCAAACAAGAAATAGGATAAATAAGTAAGATATGTCTGTTTGAGAGGGGGATAAAAGGGGGAGAGTGCCGAAAATCAATCACGAACAAATAGGAAAGGGCAAGCGATTGTTATATTACGATCTCGGATTTCCTGTCCTCGCTGCCCCGCAGGAACATGATGGTCACGATATTGCCCGGCTTGAGTCCCAGCACCGCCTTTTGCAGGTCGTCGGCGCGGCTGACACGCCACATATTGACCCTGGTGATAATATCGCCCGCCCTGAGCCCCGCCTTTTCCCCCAGCGAGCCGGGAGACACTTCACCGACGACGGCGCCGAACACCGGGATGGTCCCCTGCTTCTGCGCCACCCTATCGGCATCGGCAATCTTCAGGCCTAAATGCACCGGCTGGCGGCCGTCATGGCCAGCCAGAATAGCCTGCAACCGCGGCCGGTCGAAGCCGATAACGGCCTCGCCGTCAATAACGGTCACGGGCACGCCCATCTGACCGGTCAGCGCCACCATCTCTTCGCCCGCTTCACGGTCCTGCGAGACATCATACTCGGTATATTTGACACCCAGCCCGTCAAGAAAGCTCTTGACCTGGAAACAGTACGGTCAGGTGGGCGTCGTGTAGACCTTGACTTCCATCACGCCAGCTCCGGCAATCAGGACTCACTGTCCTTGTCTATCTCCACCTCGGGCAATTTGGGCAGGTCCAGCGGACTGCCTTTGCGCCTCATCGGATTAAAATCCGGGAAGGCATTAAAGAACTCCCGGGTCTCCCCGCAGTTCTTGCATCTGCCCACGCTTTTCGGGCCGTTGGCAACTTCAATGACCCAAAAATGATGACAACCGTCTACCGGCGGTTTTTCTTCAACTTTTTCCTTGACCTTCTGCGGTTTCACACCCATCCTCCATCAACTAAAATTGTAATCCAGCCCTTCCTGGAAGTATGCGACTTTTATCCCAATAATAATAGCGTACAATTATGAAGAAATTATGAAGAAAAAACGAAGGCTTAACCGGTAAAAATACTCAGGAAACAGCTGGCTTCATAAACACATCAGGCGCCGTCCTCAACGACAATCTCGAAGGGACAGCTGATAGCCCCGTAAGGACACACCAGCTCGCACAGCGTGCACCAGCCGCACCTATCGACTTCCTGCATCCTGACGACATTATTATCCAGCACCAGGGCGCCGCAGGTACAGATATCGACGCAGAGGCCGCATCCCTGGCATTTTTCCTGGTCAATTACCGGCATTTCTTTCATCTTAAACAACCAATCACTTTTATTTTCACGCTTAAATCAAAGCTTGTCTGCGACATTTCTCTCACTCAACGCCCGCCAGCTCCTTCAACGCCTGCTGGTCGGCGATAACGATGCGGTTACGCTCCATGCGGATCGTGCCCGCGCCCTCGAGGTTTTTCAGCGACCGCCCCACCATCTCGCGGGCGGTGCCTATCATGGCGGCCATCTCCTGCTGGGTAAGGCGCGGCCCCTCGCCAGCCTTATGGTCGGCATATTCGAGCAGCATCTTAGCCACCCGACTGGTAACGTGCCGGAAGGAAAAGTCCTCGACGAGCGCCACTAGCTCCTGGACCCTCAGCGAAAGCACCTCGATGACATTCAGCGCTACCTGAGGGCGCTCCCTGATGATGGTCTCCAGGTCTTTCTTCTTGATGCCGTTGAGCACCACCGTGCCCATGGCTTCGGCGCTGACCAGATTAACGCCGCCGCCCAAAACGGGGACATCGTTAAAGGACTCGCCGGGACGGATGATGCGGAATATCTGCTCCTTGCCGTCGGCGGAGGTCTTGAAAGCTTTCACCACACCGGTAAAGACAAAGTAGAGAACATCGGACGGCTCGCCCTCGAAAGCGAGGGTCTCGCCCCTTCCGGCTTTCTTCTCGAAGACGTATTTCCTGACAGAACCGAGGGCCGCTTCGTCCACTCCGGCGAAGTACGGCAGTGTTTTTAAAAACTCAATCTGGACGGCCATAACTCTAGGATTATAGCAAGTCCCATGAAATTCGGCAAAGAGGAGCGCGGACAAGCGTTATGGAATGGCTTTAGCCGGCGCCGTGAAAAGAATAGCCGACGCCGGGCTCGGTGAGGATGTACCTGGGCCGGGAAGGCTCCGGCTCTATCTTCTGGCGTAAATGGGAAATATAAATACGCACGTAATCGACGTCATCGATATATTCCCAGCCCCAGACCTTCTCCAGCACCTGCTGGTGAGACAGGACGCGGTCGGGGTTCTCCACGAGCAAAGCCAGGAGACGGAACTCCCGCGGCGTCAGCTTGAGCTTCTGGCCGTTAGCGGTGACTTTCCGCCCCACCACATCCACGGAGAGATAGTCGTCGCTGAAGAGGACTTTCTTCCGGTCACTGACGGAAGTCGACTCGGCGCGCCGTAAAGCCGCGCGCACCCTGGCCGAAAGCTCCCGGTTCCCCACCGGCTTGACCAGATATTCATCGGCGCCGCACTCCAGCCCGCGCACGATATCATCCTCCGAGCAGCGCTTGCCGGTAAGCATGATGACGGGAACGTCGCTGACCTCCCGCACCAGGCGGCAGGTCTGCCAGCCGTCGATCTCGGGCATCATGACGTCCAGCAAAACAAGGTCGGGTTTCCTTTCGTAAACAAGGCGCATGGCTTCCTGGGCGCTGCCGGCTTTGATTACCTCATACCCCTTGCCGACCAGGACCTGTTCCGTTAGTCTGAGCTGCGCCGCTTCGTCATCGACAACCAGTATTTTCTTGGCCATTTAAGTCCTCGCGGCCTCACTTGCTTTCCGACTGTGTGACGATATCCTGCAGCAACTCCTGGAGGCGCCTGCCGCTGTTGAGGACATCATTCAGGTTACGCCTCTGTTCGTCGTTGATTTTACCGGGTATTTCTTCGAGCATCAGCTCGGCGAAGCCGATGATAATATAAAGCTGCGTACGGATATCGTGGGACAACCTGGCGACCTGCTTTTTCTCGGGTAGACCAACACGCGGGGAACCTTCATCAGCCACCAGCCACCTGCCATGTCCGGACTCGCGTTCCACGCGGGACCCTGCGGCAGGCTTTTTTATTCCCGTATCGCCGCTTCTTGATGCCATATGTATTATTTTAACACTGATATAGCCACCTGGCAACATAAATGAGTAAATAATACATATGTCTTATGACTAACGGGTGGATAAAAGTACTAGAAAAATAATGAAGCAGGAGGGAGAACCGAGACGGTAGTGAATGACCCCGGCGAGGGGAGGACTTACATATTATCGAGGCAATAACGGATGCCCCTATCCAGGTAGGCGATAGCGATATCTTCCCGCTTGAACTTCCGGTTGCCACGGGGGCCAGCGCGGCAGGCTTTGATTTTCCCCTGCTCGCACCACCGCCGTACGGTGGAGGGGTGGACGCCAAAGATGCGGGCGACGTCACCGGTGGTCAGCATGGTCTTTCTGGACTCCCCATTGCGCTGAGGAATTCCGGCGTCGAGAATGTTCACCAGATTTCTCCGGTGACTTTTTCAGGTTCCAGGGCAGGCCCGAACCAGTGATTAAATACCGAACCGGGCGGGGCATCCGCCAGTATTTTTTCCCTCACGTCGCGATAATGTCCCTGATATATGGGGAGCTGCTCGCCGTTTTCGTCAAATACCATCACCATGTCGTTTTTGATCCTGATAACCGTCTTAATCAAGGCTGGCCTCCGGCATCACGTTAACTACCTTATCTCATGATAGACTTTAAAAGTTAAATGGCTCATAAAATAGGCATAAAAACATATTAAAAACGTATTAAAATATCCCGCCGGCTCCAGCATTGCAGTGGCTGAAGTAATTCCCTATAATATTCAGGTAGGGTGAATAATTTATGAGCCGGCTTATCGAAAAATTTCATGAAGCATCCAAGGTAGCCGCGCCGCCGATAGGTTTCCGGACGGCAAGACCGGCCGCCGCGGCGCCTAAAATCCTGCTCATCGCCAGCCTGGAGGCGGGAACAGTGGAAAAACAGGCCGATTACCTGGACGCCGCCGACGCCGTTTTAGTCAGGTTTACCGGCACGACTCTGACCGTAAAAGCCGTCCAGAAAATAGCGGCGGCACTGCCGGATGTTCCCTGGGGACTCTACCTGGCCGACGACGATGCTAAAAAGGGAGCGGTGATGGAAACGGGGGCCGATTTCGTCCTATTCCCTATCGACAGCCAAGTGACCGACACTCTCAAAGATGATAAGACAGGCAAGATTTTACAGGTGGAGTCGTCAATGGACGACGGCCTGCTGAGGGCCGTCAGCGACCTGCCCGTGGACGCCGTGCTGGCGGTCGACGCGTTCGAAGGCAACGGCCCGACCCTGGTATGGCACCAAATGATGATATTTCAACACCTGGCGAACCTTATCTCCAAGCCGCTGATAGTCCCCGTCCCCGCGGGAATTAACGAAAAAGAGCTTAAAGCCCTCTGGGACGCCGGAGTGGACGGCATTATGGTGGAAATGGAGAAGGCCGGGGCGGCAGGACTCAAAGAACTGCGGCAGGCAATTGATAAGCTGCCGTCGCGCTCGGGCCGTAAACGCGGCAAGGTGAACGTCGTGCTGCCGCGCACCGCCGGCGAGACGCCTGCACCCACGCCACCCGACGAAGAGGAAGAAGAAGAGGACGAGTAGGCTCTAACCCGCTTCTTTTAAAGTCCCCACCCCGCACATGATCGCTATAACGATGTGCGGCTTGCGGAATTCCAGGTATTTAATCGGGCCGTGGCGCGTTCCTTTGGGGATGAAAAGGGCGCTGGTGGTGTTAAAGCGCAGCGGCTGACCGCCTACCGTAAATTCAATATCAGCGCCAAGGTCTTCCGGTTCGGACGGGTCACTGCCGAGATTGAGGATAATTTCATCGGCGTCCTGATGCACCATTTCCCTGATACTTTTAGTTCTGGAAGCAGATTGCCCGGTTATCCAGCCGAACTCGATATGGTATTTCACGTCCGGCACCTGGGCGGCGCTCATGTAGGTCATGGGACCGTGGTTGCCCGCTTCACGGATGGGACTGCGCACCGCATACCGCTCATAGTCGAACTGCTTCGTTTTTACCGGCAGCCTGTCCTTGGTCTCGCTGATGCCACTTTCTCCCCAGGCCTCGCCAGCGCTGCCGGTGCCGAGCATCATCGCCATTTGCATATGCGGGAACTGGAATTTCTTCCAGATAACGGGGCCGTGCGGCGTGCCCCTGGGAATATAAAAAAAGGTGGCGGTATTAAAGGTAATCGGCTGGCCGCCGACGTAGAAATCGACCTCGCCGCCCAGCACCTGAGGCGTCTCGGGGCGGCCGCCCCAGTGCATGACGATTTCGTCGAACTCATGCATATGCTCGTGAAGGCTGGGATTAGGTTCGGGGATGCCGTAAATCCAGCCGGGTTCCAGGTAATAGTTGACCCCCGGCACCTGCTTATGGCTCATCATGGTCATGGTGGGACTCTGGCGGTTTTTCGTGCCGCCGAAGGCTTCATAGTTGGGCTTTCTCACCAGGTATTTTTCGTAGTTGATTCTGGCCATAGAAATAATCCTCCCGACAGCGAAAATAGAAAAGAAAAAACGGAAAACGGGTCTTAGACCCGCTGTACCATCTGGTAAGACTTGCCCTCGGTGGTAATGGAAGGGGCAATGACCATCTCGGCGCTATGGAATTCCTGAATAGTGGCGGCGCCGCAGAAGCCCATCGCCATATGCAAAGCCCCCACCAGGTTCTCCGTGCCATGGGTAAGCGAGGTCGGCCCGAAAAGCAGCTTCTCCAGGGTAGTCGTCGTCCCCACCTTTATCCGCGTCCCGCGGGGCAGCGAGGGGTGGGGATGGGACATCCCCCAGTGATAGCCCAAGCCGGGGGCGCCCTCGACCTGAGCGAAGTTGGAACCCAGCATCACGGCATCGGCGCCGGCGGCAAAAGCCTTACAGACATCGCCGCCTTTGCGGAAGCCGCCGTCGGTGATTATCGGCACGTACCTGCCGGACTCGCGGTAATACTCATCCCGGGCCGCCGCGCAGTCGATGGTCGCCGTTATCTGCGGCACGCCGAGCCCGAGCACCTCTCTGGAAGTACAGGCTGCCCCGGGGCCGACGCCCACCAGCACCCCGGCTACTCCCGTGTTCATCAACTCGAGGCAGGCGCTGTAGCTGACGCAGTTACCGACGACAATCGGCATTTTTACCTGCTCGCTCAGCTCGGAAAATATCAGGCCGCGATAGCTCTTGGAGATGTGCCGGGCGCTGGTGACGGTGGACTTAACCACCAGGATATCGCCACCGGCCTCGGCAATGACGGGGGCCAGGCGCTTGGTATTGGCCGGCACCAGCGACGTGGCGCAGACCGCCCCGGCCTTCTTAATCGCCTGCACCCTTTCGGCCACCAGTTTTTCTTTTATGGGCTCCTGGTATATTTTTTGCAGTAGAGAGGTAACCTCGGCATCGGAAGCCCGGGCGATTTTCTCGAGCACCTCGGCGGGATTTTCGTAGCGGGCCTGTACGCCATCGAGATTGAGGACGGCCAAACCGCCGAGCCGGCTCATCCTGATGACCATAGCGACGTCCACCACCGCATCCATGTCCGAGGCGATGATGGGAACGGCAAAAGAAAAATCGCCGATCTGGAAATCCGTGCTGGTCTGGTCGGGGTTAATGGTGACGTTGCCGGGCACGATGGCCACTTCGTCGAACCCATAGGACTGCCGGAGCTGTTTGAACCTGGGAGTGGCCTTGGCGCTGCACATATATGTGCTCTTAATTATAACAAAAAAGAAAAAGATAATGCAATAAATTAAAGAAAAATATTTTGCTCAAATTTTTTACCGTTGACCGTTTAAATTTGACAATTGAAGCCATATTTTAATATAATTCGTTCGCTTGAAGGCAGAGGTACCATGCTTATCTATTTTCTAATATTGGGGTTGATTTTTCTGGTGTCCGGTGGAATTGGGCTATTTTATGTCAACACTCATGTCTTCGTAGAGACTGCGATGCAGTTTATCGGCAACCTGGCCTTCGGCACATTTGCCCTTTTCGGGCTGGCGATAATAATTTTCCTGGCTATTTTCAACGCCGAGTTCGATTAGAAGTTCCCCTATACTCTTCATAATTTTTAAACTCACCCCAACTCCGTGCTTCAAAGCTAGACAGCCGTAAGGGCAAAAGCCTATAATAATTATGTCAGGGTCGTATAAAAATGCCGATTCTCTATGTCGTGGCTACGCCGATTGGCAATCTCGAGGATATCACGCTGCGGGCTTTACGCGTACTGGGCGAGGTAAAGCTCATCGCGGCCGAGGACACCCGCAAGACTAGGCGCCTCCTGACGGCTTACGGGATCAAAACGCCCATGACCAGCTACTACGAGCACAATAAGCTGACCAAGCTGGACTATATCCTGGAACAGCTTAAGGAATACGACGTGGCCCTGGTCTCCGAGGCGGGCATGCCCGGCATCTCCGACCCCGGCTACGAGCTAATCGTCGCGGCGGCCAAGCGCAAGATACCGATTGTCCCCATACCGGGGACTTCGGCGGTCACCACGGCGCTGGCGGTCTCTGGGCTGCCCACCGACAGGTTCGTCTCCATCGGCTTCCTGCCGAACAAGTCCGCCGCCCGGCGTCGCATGCTGGAGTCAATCGCTAACGAAGCCGGCACCATCATCGCCCTGGAAACGCCGCACCGCCTGGTCGCGGCTTTAGAGGATATCCTCGCCGTCCTCGGCGACCGAAGACTGGCCATAGGACGCGAGCTTACCAAACTCCACGAGGAGGTCTTCCGGGGCACGGTCGGCGGAGGCCATAAAGCATTTTACCCAACCCCGAGGAGAGTTCACCCTGGTCATCGAAGGCAAAAAGACCCTGGAAAAACCGCCGGTGACGGAGAACATCGAAAGGCAGCTGCACCGGATGTACATCGCCGGGGCTAAAGCGAAAGGGGCCGTGGCCGCCGTGGCCGCCGGGACAGGACTGCCGAGGAAAGAGCTCTATAAGACCTGGCTCAAGCTGAACAGAGACCAGAAAAGAAATAAAAAAATCAGTGTTAAAACAGGATAAGGAGTAAAGAGATGCGTCGCGGCTGTATATCTTTAGGCGAAATAAAATGCAATGAGTGCGGCAAGCCCATCCCCTACCCCGACCGCTACCTGGCCGTCAATGAAAAGGGCGGCGTCGAGGACGAAGAAGGCGAGACCAAACGCTACTGCATCGAGTGCTGTCTTAAAAAGGGCTACGCCCACTATAAAGAAGAGAAAGGCGAGAGGATACTGACCTTCTTCTAGGCCGGCACATGAGAGAGAGAATTTTCATCGGGGTCGCCTGGCCTTACGCCAACGGCCCGCTGCACCTGGGCCACATCGCCGGGGCCAACCTGCCCGCCGATATCTTCGCCCGCTACCACCGTCTTAAAGGGAACGAGGTGCTGATGGTCTCCGGCTCGGACCAGCACGGCACGCCCATCACGCTCAAAGCCGAGCAGGAACACAAGACCCCGAAGGAAATAATCGATTTCTACCAGCGCGAATACGTCGATTGCTGGCAAAAACTGGGCATCTCTTTCGACCTTTACACCGGCACCGACACAAAAAACCATGCCGAAGTGGCGCAGGATATCTTCTTAAAGCTAATGGAAAAAGGCTACCTCTACCGCGCCAGCGAGACCCAACTGTACTGCCCTAAATGCCAGCGCTTCCTGCCCGACCGCTATGTCGAAGGAACGTGCCCGTTCTGTAAGACCCCCGGCGCCAGGGGCGACCAGTGCGAGGCCTGCGGCAAGCCGCTAAATACCACGGAGCTCATCGACCCGTATTGCCACATATGCCATACCAGGCCAATCCCTAAAGAATCGGAGCATTTCTTCCTCAAGCTGAGCGCGTTTCAGGGGAGGCTGGAAAAGTGGGCAGAGGAAAAGAAAACCACCTGGCGACCCAACGTTTACGGCTTCACACAACGCTACCTGAAGGAAGGGCTCCGGGACAGGGCGATAACCCGGGACATAGAATGGGGCGTACCGGTCCCGGTAAAGGGCTTCGAACACAAGCGGCTCTACGTATGGTTCGAGGCGGTCATCGGCTACCTCTCCGCGTCTAAAGAATGGGCGAAAGAAATCGGCGGGGAAAAGGAAAAGTGGCGGGATTTCTGGGAAAAGGGCGACGCGAAAAGCTACTATTTCATGGGTAAGGACAACATTCCTTTCCATACGATTATCTGGCCGGCCATGCTCATCGGCTACGGCGGGCTCAATCTCCCCACCGACGTGCCCGCCAACGAGTTCCTGACCATCGAGGGAAAGAAGATATCCACGAGCAGAAACTGGGCGGTATGGGTGCCAGACTACCTGGCACGGTACGACCCCGACCCCCTGCGCTACATGCTTTCGATAAACATGTGCGAAACCAGCGATACCGACTTTTCCTGGCGGGAGTTCGTGCGGCGCAACAACGACGAGCTGGTGGCCACCTACGGCAACCTGGTCAACCGGGTGCTGACCTTCACCTACCGCAACTTCGAAGGCAAAGTGCCGGAGTCCCGCGAACACGATGAGTCGAGCCGGCAGCTGTTGAAAGAAGCTGAAAACACGCAAAAAACCGTCGGTGGGCACCTTGAGAAATGCGAATTCAAGGACGCGATTAAAAATGCCATGGCGCTGGCCCACGCCGCCAACCGCTACCTGGACGACCAAGCACCATGGAAAGCGATTAAAGAGGACCGGCAGGCCGCCGCCGGCTCTTTGAATGTGGCTATAAGCGTAATTGCACAGCTCAAGACGTTGTTGTATCCCTTCCTGCCCTTCAGCTCGCAGAAAGTCCATGAATACCTGGGCTTCGATGGTAAGATAGAGGATTACGGCTGGAAGTGGCAGGACCTGCCCGCCGGGCAAAAGCTGCGGGAGCCCCACGCCCTTTTCAAAAAGCTGGACGAGAGCATCGTCGAGGAGGAGACCCGACGCATTGGAACTTAGCCAGATTTACGCCCCCATCCAGGCAGACTTAAATAAGGTCACGAACACGCTGAAATCCATCAGCCGGGTGGACTTCGCCTGGCTGGCAGAGCAATTACATCATGTGGTCAAGGGAACCGGCAAGGGCATCAGGCCGGCGCTGACGCTGCTCTCCGGCAAGTCCTTCAAATACGACCTTAACTACCTGCTGCCGATGGCGGTCTCCGTCGAGCTGATGCACACGGCCACGCTCGTCCACGACGACGCCATCGACAAGTCCGACACGCGGCGGGGACAGCGGACGATTAACAGTATCTGGGGCGACGAAATCGCCATACTCATGGGGGACTACCTCTTCGCCAAGGCCGGGGAGTTCGTGGCGGACACGCAGACGCCGCGCGTCATCAAGCTCTTTTCCCAGACCCTGGGCACCATTTCCAGCGGCGAAATCGTCCAGTGGCGCGCCTCGTACAATCCGGCCCAGACCAGGGAAGACTATTTCCACCGCATCTACGGCAAGACCGCCTCCCTCTTTTCCCTGTCCACCCAGTCGGGCGCGATATTGAGCAAGGCACCGGAGGCATCGGTGGCCGTCATGAAAGAGTACGGCGATAACCTGGGCATCGCCTTTCAAATCGTGGACGACATCCTGGACTTTACCAGCACCGAGGAGGCCATGGGCAAGCCGGTGGGCTCGGACCTGATACAGGGCACGCTAACGCTGCCCGCCATGCTTATCATGGAGCACAGCCCGGCCGACAATCCGGTACGGAAATTCTTCGAGACGAGGGACAAAAAGTACGTGGCGCAGTCGATAGAGATAGCGCTTGACCCGGAAATAATCAACGAATGCTATAAAATTGCCGAGGAATACCGCGACCGCGCCTGCCGCAATCTCAAATCGCTGCCCAAGCTGGAAAGCCGGAAGTCGCTGCTAGACCTGGCGGAATACATTATCCAGCAAGGAACGTAGCAGGTTAGACGCCCCGCGTTTCGAGAGAAAAAATAAGAGGGGGCTTGCGCCCCCTCCAATACTTACATTTGAAAACTCGTTTAATCAGAACCCGCCGGGGTCTGCTTGGGGACAAGGCGGGGCACGCCCGGGGCTTTCTTGGGCTGGAGGATGCGTTCTTCCTCGGCAACCGGCTTAACCGGCTCCGGCACATTGGTCGGCTTAACTATCTCCCTGGGTTCGGCTACACCAATCTCGCCAAAGACTTGCTCCAACTCCACGCCCTCGAGGGTCTCCTGAGTGATGAGCTTCGTGGCCAGCTCTACCAGCTTCGGCCTGTTATCGGTAAGTATCGTGCGGGCGGTCTCATGGGCTTCCCAGATAATCCGGTTGACCTCTTTATCGATAGTATCGGCGATTTTATCACCATAGTCTTTCTGCTCGGAGATTTCGCGGCCCAGGAAGACCAGCTCCTGTTTATCGCCGAAGGTCCTCGGACCGAGCACGTCGCTCATCCCCAGGTCAGTCACCATGCGGCGGGCGAGCGCGGTAGCCCGCTTGATGTCGTCGGAAGCGCCGCTGCTGATTTCGTTAAAGACCAACTCCTCCGAGGCGTTCCCGGCGAGCAAAGTGGCTACCATAGCCGTAAGCTGGCGGCGCGTCATCAGATACCTGTCTTCGGCGGGCAACTGCTTGGTATGACCCAGCGACATACCGCGGGCGACGATCGAAATCTTGTGAACGGGGTCGGCATCGGGCAGCATACGGGCGACCAGGGCATGCCCGGCCTCGTGGTAAGCGATGACCTCTTTCTCCCTGGGACTTATCTTGCGGCTCCTTCTCTCCGGGCCGGCGATGACTCTATCAATAGATTCCTCGAATTCCTTATCGCCGATGGCTTTCTTACTGCGCCGGGCGGCCAGGATAGCGGCCTCGTTGACCACGTTAGCCAGGTCGGCGCCGCTGAAACCGACCGTGCCTTTAGCCAGCGCCTCCAGGTCGACATCCTTATCGAGAGGCTTGCCGTTGGTATGCACCTTGAGGATAGCCAATCGCCCGACAATGTCCGGCAGGTCCAGCACCACCCGGCGGTCAAAGCGGCCGGGACGGAGCAGGGCGGGGTCGAGGATATCCGGCCGGTTGGTGGCGGCGATGACGATAACGTTGGTGTTGGTATCGAAGCCGTCCATCTCCACCAGAATCTGGTTGAGCGTCTGCTCGCGCTCATCGTGGCTGCCTCCCAGTCCGGCGCCGCGCTGGCGGCCGACGGCATCAATTTCATCAATGAAAACAATACACGGCGTATTGCGCTTGGCCTGGTCGAAGAGGTCGCGCACTCTGGAAGCGCCCACACCGACAAACATCTCGACAAATTCACTGCCGCTGATAGAAAAGAAGGGGACATCAGCCTCACCGGCGACGGCCCGCGCCAGCAACGTTTTTCCCGTGCCGGGCGGACCTACCAGCAACACACCCTTGGGGATGCGCGCCCCCAGTGTCTGGAACTTTTCTTTAGACTTGAGGAACTCGACGACCTCCTGCATGTCCTGCTTGGCTTCTTCGGCGCCGGCGACGTCCGCAAAGGTGACGGTCGCCCGGTTGGGCGGGAAAAGCCGCGCCCGGCTGCGCCCGAAGCTCATCGCCTGGTTGTTGGCGCCGCGCGCCTGCCGGAACATGAAGAACAACAGCAAACCGAAAATCGCCAGGGGCAGGAAGTTTATCAGCAGGCTGCCCCAGTTAATGCCTCCGCCGGCTTTGATATCGTACTGGCCGCCGGGCAGGGCCAGCCCCAGGTTTTTAAGGTCGAGGATAGTCATGGTGCCGATGGCCGCCTGCAGCTGTTTGCCATCGGTGGTGGTGACAATCATGTTCTCCCCGTCGATAGTGACCCTGGTTATCTCGCCGTTCTGGGACATGGTAATAATCTGGCCGAGAGACACCGACTGAGGCTCGTTCGACCCGGGTATCAGGAAAGAGAACAGCAGTATCGCCGCCAGCAGAATGATGATGTATATTAAACTATTACGTTTCCAGCTCGATTTCATACCCGCCTCGAGAGAAAGGATTCAATGCCATCTTATTTAATTATAGCACAAACAAAAAGCACAATAGTTATATATCATGCCCGGGGAATTAAGTCAATAACGCCGGCTTGTGGTCAGGGTGGTGGTTTACCCCAGTTTTATGAGTCGGCCTTAGCTGCTGCCGTCAGACTGTATTTCTGGCTGGTGGCGGCGACCGCCATAATCCTGTCGAAGGCCGCCTCGTCGTTTTGCAGGAGGCTCAGGCAGGCGTCCACTACCTCGGGGTCGTAGAGAATCCCCCGTTTGGAGGCTATTTCTTCCAGGGCCCTGCCCAGGCCCAGGGACGGCCGGTAAGGACGGTGGGAAGACATGGCTTCGACCACGTCCGCCACCCCCAGAATCCTGGCCTCCAGGATAATCTCTCCCCCGGAAATGCCGGCGGGATACCCGGAGCCGTCTGACCGCTCGTGGTGCTGGAGAATGGCGGTGGTGACCGGCCAGGGGAAATCTATCTTCTGCAGAATCTCGTAGCCTACCTGGCTATGGGCTTTAATGATGCTGAACTCGTACTGGCTTATTTTGCCGGGCTTGCTGAGAATCTCGGTCGGCACCGCCACCTTGCCGACATCGTGGACGAGGCCGGCGATGTAAATCCCCATGACCTGCCATTCGGAAAGGCCCATCTTAATGGCGATGGACCGGGCCAGCCCGGCGACCCGCCGCTGATGGCCGGCGGTATAGGGGTCGCGGGTTTCCACCACCAGGGACAGCGCGTGGACGACGCCGTCCATGGCCTTCTCCATCTCGGAATGCTCGCGCTTGATATTCTCGTAAAGCCTGGCGTTATCAATGCTGGCAGCCACGTCGGCGGAGACAATCCGCAACAGCCGTCTTTCTTCATTAGAGTAAGGTTCGTGAGTAGCTTTAGCGCTGAGCAGCAGTATGCCGACCAGGTGTTCGTTGTTCCTCATCGGCACCAGGAGCTCTATCCCGTTGCTCTCGAGGATTTTGCCGTTCACCCGGCGCCACACTGATGAACCATGGATTAACATCCATATCGAGGGTATCGATAACGCCGTCCAGCTGCTTCATGGTGACGACAAGGGAGCTACTGGCGGGAAAATACAACCTTCCGCGGCTTTTTTCGCCGGAAAAGGCATAGGTGGCATAAGTGCCGGTCGTCGGTGAAGGCAAAAGCAGATAGGCGCCCAGGCTTTGCATTCCGTTGGCGACAGCGTTGACCAGGGTACAGGACAGCTGCTCGAGGTCAATTTCGCCTTTGTTCTCCTGGGTAAAGGTCTTCAGAGTCTGGATGTAGCCATACCTCGCCCCGAAGAACCATCTGTCCACGGTATGCTGGAGACGGGTGAACACCGGCCGGGTTATCAGGGCCGCGATAAAAGTCACCACCATGGTCAGCGAGATAGAGACAGGGCTCATGAAGCTGCGCAAAAAATAGCTCACCAGATAGATAAAACTGCCGAAAACGCCGAAGATTAACGAGCTCGTGAGCAGGAAGGTCACGCCTTTGGGGAGCAGCGCCCTCATTTCGATGAGTTTGTAATTTAACATAGCCGCCGTGGCGAGGATGCAAAACAGGATATTGCCGAAGTCGCCCAGGGGATACATGCCCGTGCCGGAAAACGCCAGATAATCGCTGCCCGCGCCGATGAGCATGGCGATAATGCCCGCGATAATATAGTAGTCGCGGACCCTTTCATCGGCGATGCGGGTCTGCCGGCTGTGCTGTATCAAGAGGATAGCGCTCAGGACGACGAGGGTACAGGCGCATAAGACAAAAAGGAAGAAAAAAGGCCCGAGTGCGGGGGCTTTACCGAACCACGTCGACTGGATATCGCTGACCATGAGGCGGGTCGGAACCAGGGCCGTCATCGCCGCGCAGGCAGCCAGCAGCGGATAAAGGTAACTCTTTTTCGGCCGGGCGCCGGTGAAAGAGACGGTAAACCAGTAGAAGAAGAGAGAAGCGCCCATTATCGATGCCAGGACAAGCCTTTCCCAGAGCAGCGTCCCGACTGTATCGGGGCTGGAGCGCACCATGAACGTAAAAACGCCCCATAAGACCAGAAACACCAGAAACAAAGCGAACGGCCTCCGGGCGGCATGACGGCGGCCGCTAATCATCAGGACGATGAAAAGCACCAAGCCAAAGATGACTTCGATAACCGGTATCAGCAAATAAGTCTTCAAGTCCGGCTCCCCAAACCAGCGCCCGGTCCGCAGTTTAATACGAAATCGTCAGCCGGGGGCAACCCCGACATGTTCCCACGTCCAAGTCTAATCAAGCGACCTCAACAAGGCGTCACAATCCAGCGGTAAACCTTATCAAAAACGTCACAGGAACTCTTTTCGTTTACTACGGATATTATGTTTTCAGGCCTTCGACTTGACAACGGGAAGGTCACTATTGTAGATTTGTAAAGGTTTGGGTAAAAAGTCTCTTTTTTTAGTGCAATTTCCATAACTTTTCACCGGCGAATCACGTTCAATTTACGCAATGCGTAGTAAAATCACGTAATCATGCATAATTCTGGTAAGGAGAGTGACCGATATGTCCGCAGCAAGAGAGAAAAAAGTCGATGTAAAGCCGGATAAAACCGTCATCAAAGCGCTGGCCCTGGGCGGCCTGCTCGGGGGCGGCGGCGAATGCGCCGTGGATGTCAAGGACGGGAAAGTCGTCAGGATACGGCCGTTTCACTACGACTGGAAATACAAGCCGGAGCAGTTCCGCCCCTGGAAAATCACCCGCAACGGCAAGACCTACCGCCCGCTACTGAAATCCGTCCCCGCCCCCTTCTCCCTAGCTTATAAAAAACGCACGTTTTCGCCCAACCGCATAAAATATCCTCTGAAGCGCGTCGACTGGGACCCCAACGGAGAGAGGAACCCGCAGAACCGCGGCAAGAGCAAGTACAAAAGAATCTCCTGGGATGAGGCCTCCACTATTGTCTCCAATGAGGTGAAGAGGATACATGAGAAATACGGCCCGCTGGCCATCCTGATGCAGGGCGACGGCCACGGCGAGTGCAAGACCATCAATACTCCGCACGGCCACTCCGGCCGCCTCTTCGAGATGATGGGCGGGTTCACACAACAGGTACGCAACCCGGACAGCTGGGAGGGCTGGTACTGGGGCTCCAAGCACGTCTGGGGCCAGGGCATCCAGGGCATGATGGACCCGGCCAACAACATCATCAAAGACATGACGGAGAACTGCGACATGGTCCTGTTCTGGGGCGGCGACCCGGAGACCACCCCCTGGGGGTTCACGGGGCAGTGCGCCACCCGCCTCTGCTACTTCTGGACGGAGGCGGGCATCAAGCAGGTCTATATCTGCCCCGACCTCAACTACGGCGCCGCCGTCCACGCCGATAAATGGATACCGATACTGCCGAATACAGATGCCGCCCTGCAGCTGGCGATTATCTATATGTGGGTCACCGAAGGCACCTACAAGAAAGACTACATTAAAACCCACGCCGTCGGCATGGACAAGGTCGAGGCCTATGTCCTGGGCAAGGAAGACGGCGTGCCCAAGACCCCGGCCTGGGCCTCCAAAAAGTGCGGCGTGCCGGAATGGACGATTAAAGCATTAGCCAGAGAGTGGGCAAAGAAAATAACGTCCATCGCCCACTACTTCGGCGGGAGCTACGTGCGCGGCCCCTTCTCCCACGAGCCCGGCCGACTGGAATGCATCCTGTTGGGCATGCAGGGACTCGGCGGGCCCGGCGTCCACCAGAGCCAGATAACCTATACCGGCATGCCGCGGGCGGAAGGTCTGCGCAGCACCCGCTTCTATAACCCGGAGCTCAGCGAGCGCATCACCAAGCCGGTGGCCACCACCATCAGGGCCTGGGGCAAACAGCTCATCCCCAAGACGTGGATACAGCAGGCCATCGAGAACCCGCCGCTGACCTTCTGGGGAAGCGGGGCCATCGAGACACCCACGGAAGACCAGTTTATTAAATACACCTACCCGCTGGAAAAGGGCGGCGCGGAAATCCACATGATATGGACGGACACCCCCTGCCGCATCACCTGCTGGAACCACGGCAATTGGACCATCGACGCGTTCCAGAACCCCAAAATAGAGACGGTCGTGGCGCAGCACCCCTGGCTGGAAAACGACTGCCTTATCGCCGACATCATCCTGCCCTCCAACACCACGCTGGAGGTCGAGGACATCGTCACCAATGTCCGGCAGGGCGTGAACTTCCACAGCATGGCCATCATGGAGCAGGCCGTCCAGCCAGTCGGCGAGTCCAAGAGCGACTACGAGGTCGTCCTGGAGGTGGCCAAAAAGCTCGGCTACGGCGACAGGTTCAGCGAAAACAAGACAACCCGCGACCTCGAGAAACAGGTCTTCGACGACATGGAAATCCAGAATATGATTTCCTGGGAGGATTTCCTCGATAAAAAGTATTTCGTCTTCCCGGCGGCCAAGGACTGGGAAAAAGACCCGCCCGGCTTCCGCAAATTCTACGAAGACCCGAAAAATAATCCGCTCAAAACGCCCAGTGGATTACTGGAGTTTTATTCCGAGAGGCTGGCCAAGCACTTCCCGGACGACAAGGAAAGGCCGCCGATTCCCAAGTGGATCGAGAAGAGCGAGACCCATGACGAAAGGATTTCTTCCGAAAGGGCGGCGATGTTCCCGCTGCTCATGATGAGCAATCACGGTCGCTGGCGCACCCACGCCCAGGGCGACGATATCACCTGGACGAGGGAAGTCGGCACGTGCAAGGTGATGGGAAAAGACGGCTATAAATACGAGCCGGTCTGGATTAACCCCAAAGACGCCGAAAAGAGGGATATCAGGCACGGCGACATCGTCAAGGCGTTCAACGAGAGGGGCATCGTCCTCGTGGGGGCCTACGTCACCGAGAGGATAATGCCCGGCACGGTCTACGTCGACCACGGGGCGCGGCACGACCCGCTCGTCCCGGGCTGGGTCGACCGCGGCGGCGCCATCAACACCATCGCCCCCTATGGAGTCTCCTCCCGCAACGCCGTCGGCCAGGCCACCAGCGGCTACCTGGTCGACGTCCAGAAGGTCACCGAGAAAGACTACGAAGAGTGGCGCAAGATGAACCCCGAGGCATTCGATAATGCCTTTAAGAGAGAGTATGACCAGGCGTCCGGCCTGCGCTTTAACGCCTGGGTCGAAGGAGGGCAACTTTAATGCACCTGCTTTCTACCTTCGAAAAACCAGTAACGCAGTCGATTCACCTCACTGAAGGAGGCACATAAATGGGTAAAGTATTTGTCATCGATGTTGGAGCCTGCAACGGCTGCTACAGCTGCCAGATCGCCTGCAAGGACGAGCACGTCGGCAACGACTGGACGCCTTACGCCAAGCCCCAGCCGGACACCGGCCAGTTCTGGCTGAAGCAGAACGAGTACGTCCGAGGCACCGTGCCCAAGGTCAAGATGCACTACATGCCGATGCCCTGCTTCCACTGCGACGAAGCGCCCTGCATACCGCCCTGTCCCGTCGAGGGGGCAATCTATAAGAGAGACGACGGGCTGGTCATCATCGACCCCGAGAAGTGCACCGGCTGCAAAGCCTGCGTGGACGCCTGCCCCTGGGGGAGGATATACTTTAACGAAAGCCTGAACCTCGCCCAGAAATGCACCGGCTGCGCCCACCTCATCGACAGCGGCGAGTGGACTATTCCCCGCTGCGCCGACGCCTGCCCCACCGAGGCGATTAAGTTCGGGGAAGAAGCGGAGTTTAAAGACCTCATCGCCAAGGCCGAGGTGCTCAATCCCGAGCTGGGCGCCAAGCCGCGCTGCTACTACCTCAATATCCCCAAGAAATTCATCGCCGGCACCGTCTACGACCCCGTAGCCAAAGAGGTAATCATCGGCGCCACCTGCACGCTCACCGGCCCCCGGGGCAGCGCCAAAAAGACGGTCGTTACCGACGGCTTCGGCGATTTCTGGTTCGAGGGGCTTAAAGAGGGCACTTACTCACTCAAGATAGAGGCCAAAGGCTTCGCCGCCAAGTCCTTCGAAAAGCTCAATACGGCCAAAGACATTAACCTGGGTGACAGCCGCGCGGCGGCTGCAGATCGCCGACATGCCGGTGGTGGACTTCGCCAGGTTCGGCGCCATCGAAGAGAGCAAGCCGCTGTCGCGCATCAAGAAACTCTCCGGCGCGTTCCTGCACCGCAACTGGGTCTCCATCCCGCATGTCACCCAGTTCGACGAGGCCGACATCACCGACATGGAAGCCTTGCGCAAGAAGATGGGCGCAGAGCATGCCAGCGCAGGGCATCAAGATCACCCCGCTCGCTTTCCTGCTCAAGGCCTGTGCGCGCCCTGCAGCAGTTCCCGGATTTCAATGCCTCGCTCGACGCCAGCGGCGAGAACCTGGTGCTGAAGAAATATATCCACATCGGCGTGGCGGTGGACACGCCGGACGGACTGATGGTGCCGGTGCTGCGCGACGTGGACAAGAAGAGCATCGTGCAACTCGCCAAAGAACTGGGCGAGATCAGCGCGCGCGCGCGCGACAAGAAACTCACCGCCGCCGAGATGCAGGGCGGCTGCTTCTCCATTTCCAGCCTCGGCGGCATCGGCGGCACCGCCTTCACGCCCATCATCAACGCGCCGGAAGTGGCCATCCTCGGCGTATCGCGATCCAGCATGAAGCCGGTATACAAGGACGGCGAATTCGTGCCGCGCCTGATGCTGCCGCTGTCGCTGTCCTACGACCACCGCGTGATCGATGGCGCGGCGGCTGCGCGCTTCACCACATATCTGTCGCAGACGCTGGCGGACATGAGCAGGCTGGCGCTGTAAACCGCGGCCCACCCGGCATGCCTAGAATCACGCATGAACATTGCCCCATCGGCATCCTGGGCGGCACCTTCGACCCTATCCACAACGGCCATCTGCGCCTGGCGCAGGAGGCGCTGGAGCAATGCCGACTGGCCAGCGTGCGCTTCATCCCCAGCGGCACGCCGCCGCACCGCAGTCCGCCACACGCCAATGCGCAACACCGCATGGCCATGGTGCGCCTGGCACTGCAAGGCAACCCCGCATTCGTGCTGGATGAACGCGAAGTTCACCGCACCGATCCCTGCTACAGGGTGGACACGCTCACTGCGCTGCGCGCCGAACTGGGTGCGCAACAGCCGCTGTGCCTGCTGATGGGCGGCGATGCCTTCCTGCAGCTGCACACCTGGCACGAATGGAAACTGTTCGAACTGGCGCACATCGTCGTCATGCAACGCGCGGGCATGCCGCTGGGTAATGCCATGGCGAAGCGCCGACGCCGCGTTGCGCGACGAATACCATGCGCGTCTCGCACCCGCCCCGCGCGTGCTGCATGACTCGCCTGCAGGGGCGATTCTGGTGGCGGACATGCCCGCGCTGGAAATTTCCGCCACCGACATCCGCGAGCGCTGCGCCGAAGGCAAGAGCATCCGCTACCTGCTGCCCGATGCAGTAGCCCATTACATCCACTCACACAACCTATATCACAACATGCTAACCATTGAAGAAAAAACCAAAGCCATCGTGGCCGCGCTGGAAGACATCAAGGCCACCAACATCACCGTGCTCGATACCAGCAAGCTCAGCTCCTGTTCGAGCGCATGGTGATCGCCAGCGCCAATTCCACGCGCCAGACCAGGCGCTGGCCGACAAGTGGTGAGCAAGCTCAAGCTGCGCGGCGAAGAAACTGTCGGCACGCGAGGGCGAAGAAAGCGGCGAGTGGGTGCTGGTCGATCTTGGCGAAGTGGTGGTGCACATCATGCAGCCAGCGGTGCGCGCCTACTACAACCTGGAAGAGCTGTGGAACATGAAGCACCTGCCGCGCCAAGTGCCGCGCAAGAAAGCGAAATGAAGCTGTGGCTCGTAGCCGTCGGCCACAAAATGCCGGACTGGATCAGCACAGGCTTTAACGAATATGCCAAGCGCATGCCGCGCGAGGCGAGAATCGAACTGGTGGAAATCAGGCCGGAGCCGCGCACCACGGGCAAGAACGTGGCGCAGATCATGGAAGCGGAAGCGCAGCGCATACTTGCCGCCCTGCCGCAGGATGCGTTGCGCATCGCGCTGGACGAGCGCGGCAGGCACCTGACCACCAGACAACTGGCGCAACAGATGCAGGACTGGATGCGCGGCGGGCGCGATGTGGCGTTCATCATCGGCGGCGCGGATGGCCTGCACGAGTCGGTGAAAAGTAGTGCGCAGCCAGCTGTTGGCGCTGTCGGCCTGACGCTGCCGCATGGCATGGTGCGCGTATTGTTGGCGGAACAGTTGTATCGGGCGCACAGCTCTGTTGCACAATCACCCCTATCACCGTGAATGAGCGCAGCACAATTTATGGATGGAAGGTTCTTATGAGCATCATCAAGCCGCGTATTTATCTTGCCTCGCAAAGCCCGCGCCGCCGTGAACTGCTGAAGCAGATCGGGATCAATTTCGAGATGCTGCTGTTGCGCTCCGATTCGCGCCGCATGGTGGACGCGGACGAAACTCCGCTCACCGATGAACTGCCGGAACAATATGTGAATCGCATCTGCGAGGACAAGGCACGTGCTGGCTGGGATGCACTGAAGTTCCGCAACCTGCCGTTTTCCCCGGTATTGGCCGCCGACACTACGGTGACGCTGGATAACAAGATCCTCGGCAAGCCGCGTGACCGCGAAGAGGCCGCCGCCATGCTGCGCCAGCTTTCCGGGCGCCAGCATCAGGTGTTGAGCGCGGTGGCGGCTGCCTTCGAGGAGCGCATTGAGATTCGCCTGAGCACCACCACCGTCACCTTTGCCACATTAAGCGAGGAGCGCATCCACCGTTATCTGCTCACCAATGAGGGGCATGACAAGGCCGGAGCTTATGGCATTCAGGGTCAGGCCGCCGCCTTCGTGGAGCG
>CAVSFE010000002.1:0-1559876 GCA_963727315.1 uncultured Chloroflexia bacterium
ACCTGCCCCCCAAAAACTGAGTCCAGTTCTTGTGTTAGACTGGCAAAATAAGAAAAGGGGGCAGTCAATGGTCAGGAAAGGGTTCAAACCGGAGCAAATCATTGGCAAACTGCGTGAGGCCGAGGTCCTGCTGAGCCAGGGGTCTACGGTAGGTGAAGCCAGCCGAAAGATCGGAGTCACCGAGCAGACCTACTACCGCTGGCGTAAAGAGTACGGCGGCATGCGGGTGGAACAGGCCAAGAGACTCAAGGAGCTGGAGAAGGAGAACAGCCGGCTCAAGAAGCTGGTGGCCGATATCTCCCTCGACAATGCTATTCTGAAGGAAGCCGCCCGGGGAAACTTCTAAGCCCGTCGCGGAGGCGCAAGATAGCCGATCATGTTTGCCAGACTCTTGCTGTCTCCGAGAGGCGGGCCTGCCGGGTGCTGGGACAGGCCAGGGCCACCCAGCGTCTCCGCCCACTGATTTCCGGTGAAGAATCCAGGCTGGTGGCCGATATCACTTCCCTGGCCACCAAATACGGCAGATACGGCTACCGCCGGATTACGGCAATGCTTAATAACAGCGATAAGGGCTGGCAAGTGAATCACAAACGGGTAGAGAGAATCTGGCGACAGGAGGGACTCAAAGTGCCTCAGAAACAGCCCAAGCGAGGGCGCTTATGGCTCAATGACGGCTCATGTATCCGGTTACGGCCGGAGCATAAGGACCACGTCTGGAGCTATGACTTCGTGACCGCCAGGACTGCTGACGGTCGGGCGTTCAAGATGTTAACTATAATCGATGAGTACACCAGGGAGTGCCTGGCCATCCTGGTAGAACGGCGGCTTACCTCCGAGGATGTTATCGACAAGCTGTATTAACCTGTTTTTGTTCAGAGGAGTCCCGGAGCATATCCGCTCCGATAATGGGCCCGAGTTCACCGCCAAGGCAATACGCAAGTGGCTCGGCCGCATGGACGTCAAGACCCTCTTCATCGAACCGGGCTCCCCCTGGGAGAACGGCTATATCGAATCGTTTAACGGGAAACTGAGGGACGAGCTGCTCAACCGGGAGATCTTCACCACACTGACTGAGGCCAAGGTATTGATTGCGGACTGGAGGAAGGAATACAATCAGGTGAGACCCCATAGCGCCAAGGGCTACAAACCACCGGCGCCTGAAGCTAGGATGCTCGAAACTCTAACTCTGTAAGTGGTACAGCTATTGGGGGCAGGTCACTAGAATCACCAATAAATCCCTGTCCGTGCGGAATGTAATCACGACAATCGAGAGAGAGGTGGTATTAGGGGGAATATAAAGTGATAATCATTACCATTGCACAAACATCGGGATATTTGTCCAGCGATGCGTACGAATATTTGGTACCTTTTGGCTTTTTATAGAGTGCGCTTCTAAGCGAGAGGGTTTACAAACGCTATTTCAGCATCTGACTCAGTTTCATGACCACCACGGCAGCAACGAACCAAATAGCAATATAAACAAATTGTAATGCGAGTCGTGCCATGTCAGTACCAGTACCAGTGAATCCAGTCACCGAGAACCAAACATACATCCTCGATATTAGCCCAAGAATTCCACCGAGAAACAGAATACAAGCGGTTACGTTCGCTAAAACTTTAAATATTTTTGCCATTTTACTCCTCCTAAAAGTGGTAATTCTTAACTTACTGTTAAAATCCCCTTGGATGGCCAATATGTCAGGTCATATGCCACCTTGACCTGCCCCGATAATTTGGTCCACCTTTCAAGTTAGTATTTTCACCATGATAGCTTCAGGAGCGGGTGAATGATAACCCAGGTAACTATACGGTCGGATGTGATTATAGTCCATTCTCTACTGTTCTATCAATATTCTGGCTGCTTCAAGACTTGGTCACAATATAACAATTTATTCCTGTTCAAAATAGCAGTTAATACGTCCATGTAATCATCGGGATGTCTGTGTTTTCATTGTAACATCTGTTGAAGTATTAGTCACCATTGCACAAACATCGGCATCACTGTTCCGCTGTAGGTATAGCTATGTATTGGGAAAAGGGTATACTTTGTTAAAAATGTAAGTAATTTGGCTAAAAATATTTAGGTACTTATTATAAAAATTATTCGAGTTTACGTCTAATCCATACCGCAATACATGCCATAGAAAAAGCAAAAGTCCCGGCGGCACAAGATGCTATGCCGACTATTGGTGTTCCTTCACCATCGAGGTAGGCTCGACCAAAAGTATAGAAAGTAACGAAGACAAGGAGTATTCCCTTAAGAAATAATATCCAGACTGATGCATTTACAATAGTTTTGAATATATGTGGCATTTCTCTATTCTCCTTGTTATTATGCCTCATTCCAGATGAAGTTTGTTTATGACAAGAGTAGCGTCCATGTCACGTGAAACATTAAAAACAGAACTAAGCTATCTCAACGTTCTTGCAGACGTGTAAGAATCAAAGCTAGTACCACTGACATAACAATACCACCCAGAATTAGCATTAAAGTAGCTAATGTAAACCCCAATTGGAACTGACCAACGCCAAAAACCAATGCGTACCCAATAAGGAAGTTGATTACTCCCCAGATAATATTGAGCAACGGTGACGATTCTCCCGTCGTCATAGGCCTGGAAAAAGGGGTCCGGAATTTCTTTCCCGATATGCCGTGTACGAAGTGGGGTATTCCATTAACAAGAAAGCCACCAGCAAAGAAATAAGCCAAATAAGCGTACCACCTCATGTTCAACCTCTGGAGCTTTACAGTTCTTGTTTTAGGGATACCAAAGCCCACTTTTCCTTGTAACTACCCCCTCGTTGGACTGTGAATCCGTTGAGTATCTTCTCCCATTCTGCTTTATCAACATAACCGAACGGAGGACCAGCACCCAAGCTCATGTATATCTGTCCATTTGGTTTAAGGATTCGCTTCATTTCTTTTACAGACAACTGTCTGTCGTAAGCCATAGATCAGAGGAGGCCATTGGCGAGAATGAAGTCAATAGACCTGTCTTTTATAAAGCTCAGGTCGGAGGCAGATGAAGCGTGTGCTTCGATGTTGTGATAACCGGCCTTATCTCCCCTTTTCTGTAACGCTCGGATATTCTTTTTATCCAAATCAACTGCGTAGACCTTTCCCTCTTGTCCAACTAATTCGGCTAAGGCAAGCGAATAATAACCTCTACCACAACCTAGGTCAGCAACCACCTGCCCTGTTTTGACATAGGGTTCGATAAGTCTTTGAGGAGGTTCAACCAATCTGCTGATTGGTTCTACAATAGCTAAACCAACATGCCAAGGTATTATCCTCGAAAGTAACTTACCTGATGGGTTCAGATCTAATCTTCTGTTTCGTCTGTGTCCCCACTTCAGGTTATGTTCTTCCTCTGTACTCATGGCCACACCTCCTGCAATCCTTATTTAACTTAGTATTGACGAGATAGCTTTTTTCCTCGTATCTAAGAGAAAAGATTTTACCAACCTTTCTGGTGTTGTATCATGCTTTGCAGGGCCTATTTTGGGAACACCACAGCCCACTTCTCCCATGCTCCTCCCCTTTGTTCAACTCTGAATCTTGCAAGTGTCTGCTCCCACTCCTCTTTGCTAACATAGCCAGGGGGATGAGGAGCACCAAGGCTAAGATATGCTTGCCCATCTGCCTTAAGGATTCGCTTCATTTCTTTTACAGACAACTGTCTGTCAGTGGCCATGCTTCAAAGTAAGCCATTGGCTAGTATGAAATCAACGGACTTGTCTTTTATGAAGCTCAAATCGGCGGCAGAGGTAGCATGTGCTTCGATGTTGTGATAGCCAGCCTTATCTGCCTTTTTCTGTAAAGTTTGGATGCACTTTTTATCCAGGTCGACCGCGTATACTTTTCCTTCAGGCCCAACGCTCTTAGCCAAAATAAGAGTATAGTAACCCGTGCGACAACCAAGGTCAGCGACTACCTGCCCCTTTTTGACGTAAGGCTCGATAAGCCTTTGGGAGGGTTCAAACAGACTTCTGAATGGACCTAAAATCGATAAAGAAATATTCCAGGGTGGGCGCCCGTTACTTCGTTTACTCTTTTGGCTGTGTTCTTCCTCTAGCCGTTGTTTTTGTTCACTCATATCCTTTACCTCCCATTAAATTTCCAATTTATTTTTCACTTGATATAAAAGTATCTTAGTTTAAAAATTCGACAGTCCTTTGTCAAGGTGATTTCGCGGGGAGTGACCTACGAAGAGTAGGTATGGTCACAATAATACTTTACCTTTTAGCTTCAAAATAGAAGTTCATACGTTCATGTAGGCATCGGGATGTCTGTGTTTCTATCGTAACATTAACTGCTAAGTAGTCAATACTAAAAAGATGAAGTTTCGGTCAGTTAATAATTTGAATTTTTATTGGGCAGCAATGAGGCTGCATATAACCGAGGAAGAGTATAGGTTTATTTGGCCGATTTGGCAGGACGCAGCATATACCAGTTTTTTGCCCCGTTGACTGTTTCATCTCCTACTACCTTGAAACCGAATCGTTCGTAGAAGGGCACGTTTTCGAGTCTGTCCGTCTCGTGGAATGCCTCTATACTGTCCTTATCAATAATATCACAATAAAACTTCATCATCTGGCTTCCGATACTTTTTCCCTGAAAATCTGGAGCAATGCCAATCTCCTTAAGATGCCAGTGCGGTTTTTGGGGATCATGCTTTTTCCAAGCACCCATCATTTTCATAAGCCGCATCAACGGGCCTAATCCCCTTGTGGCACTCAATCCGGATGGTATCAATTTTAAACTAAATGCTTGGCAATCAGGTGATTTGGCTATCCACATCCCGCCCACAATGCGGCCGTCAAGTTCGGAAATAAAACCATAGCCCGGTAGATATTTAAACCCAGTTTCGAAAACACTTTTCATCCGGAGCGCTACCGTCGGGTTACCACCAAATACTGCAAGTATCGCAGGGTTCGTCGCATAAGCTCTCCCAAGTACCTCACAGACCTGTGGAATGTCTGATTTTTGCATTTCCCTTATATTAACTTTATACTCCATATCTTGATACACCCCCCTTCTTATTGGGCAAACATCACAGCCACGTAATTTTTGGCGCTTTCCTCTCCGGCCATTTCTTGAACTCGAATCTTGGATAACCGATAGCCAGAGCACCGTAAACTTTGTGGTTTTCGGGAAGCTTAATCAGTTGTTGAACAGATTTATCGCGTGCACAAGCATTCACTAAAGAGGCAATGCAGACGCTCCCCAGTCCCTGGGAGTAGGCCATCAGAGCAGCATTATGAAGTGCCAGGCTGGCATTGATATCTACCGACGACAAGGGCCGTTCCTCAGCGTGGAAGAGAATAAGACTCGGTGCATGATGTAGAACGGGGTCTTTACCCCTTTGAATTTCGGCAACAGCATGTTCAATGAGTGGGAGCATTTCAGTTACGGCTTGAGCCGGAACTCGCATCACTATGGGCAATATTCGCCTCATCAAGGGATTACGCAACTTGGCCAAAAAGTCTGCAATAAAGTTACCTGCAGCCTGGGCAATTTTCTCCAGCAGCTCCTTGTCCTGGACCACGATAAACTCCGTGGTCTGTAAATTATTTTGACTCGGGGCGAAGCGCGCTGCCTCGATTATTCCCTCAATTAACTGCCTCTCAACTGGTTTATCTTTAAAGACGCGAATTGACCTTCGCGTTCTCAATAACTCAAGTACCTCTTCAGAAGATGGCATGTTTTCAGCATTAACTGGTTTCACGTAACCCTCAGGGAATTCGGAATGAACAATAGCATTCTTAGGGCAAACAGCGACACAATAACCACAAGAAATACAAGAGCCTGGATTGATTACTTCAGGAATAGAGTCCTTGCTCTCCTGAACATGGACAGATGCCGAGCAGGTCAGATCACAGGTGCCGCATTTTACACAAAGGTCTGCATCTCTGGTTATTGTTGGCGTCATTTTAATCCTCCTACACTAATGATTTCAGCTGTTGAATAGTAGCACTAGCGTGCTATGAAATCAATCCAGTGAAGAAACGAATTATGAATCGCGGGCATTCTGAATATAGTTGCGACGATTGAAAAGGAGGAAATTTTGACAAAAGATTTTACCGGGTTTTACTGCCGGTTTTACTGGAGCTGGGGTATCAATAGGTAGAACTACAACTTTGAATTTTCCTCGTCTTCTACTGCCCCAGGGAGGGTGATAAACGTGCAAGTTCTTGAAATTTACCTTATGACTTTTTGTTATTTAACGTAACGTGGGCCCGTCACACGTTCTTGGGGATGTCTGTGTTTCTATCGTAACATCTGCCTTTGCTAGTAGTCAATACCTATATCTGGGCGATTAACCTTGCTGCCATTAACGACAAAAAGGGATTATAATAGAACTGTCAGAGAGTGGGGCAGCAGCCTTTGAAATGTCCATTGATTCTGAAAGCTTTATTGCCCTACTTTTACTAATTCAACACAGAGGCTCCTATGTCTTTAGTTGCTTTCTCTAGAAACCACATAAGGAAATGTTTGACTAAAGAGAGCAATATGATACTTGAAAATAGGATTCCTGCCTACGATGGCCTTGAAAGGAAGTTTCAAGATATCGGTGAATTTGGACTTTATCTTCATATCCCTTTCTGCCGGCAAATATGTCCTTATTGCCCGTACAACAAGGAGATTTATCACCCTGAGACAGCAGAAATGTATACCAGAGCTGTTAAAAAGGAAATCGACTTCTACTCTGGTCTTTTTGGTGATAAACCTGTCACTTCTTTTTACATTGGTGGCGGAACGCCCACCACGATGCTTCATAGCGGGCTCGGCAATATATTAGAACACATCTTTAAAAATTTTAATATGCAGTGTGATATACACATGGAGAGTCATCCTAATGATTTGACCTCAGACAACCTCAAAACCATAAGATCTCTTAACGTAGCAAATCTAAGCACCGGGGTAGAAGCTCTACAGGACAAATATCTCAAAATACTTAACAGGCCATACAATACCAAGGAAGTGAAAGAGGCAGTTGAAAGGGCCGTCAACAAGGAATTCACGTGTTTCAATGTGGACTTCATTTTTGCTTTACCCAATCAGACTTATGGTGAGTTAGAGCAGGCCGGTCGTGAGCTGGTTGAGATGGGTATCGACCAGGTTGCCGCTTATCCACTTTGGCGGTTTCCTTATACCAAAATGGGAGAGTCGGCTAAACGAAGCAACTACAACATACAGAATATCTTTAGGAGAAGAAAAATGCTTCATATCCTGGAGGATATATTTTATGATAAAAAATATGAACGAACTTCAGTCTGGGCATTCACAAAAGAAGGGATGCCATAAGTATTGCTCTGTGACAGTGCCCCTTTATGTCGGTCTTGGTGCGAGTGGAGGCTCTTATTTAAGAGATGTCTTTTATCTCAATACCTTTAGCGTTGCTGAATACATAAAGAGACTCGAAAATGGCAGAATGCCGATTGCCTTATCATTAAATTTATCAGAAAGTATGCAGATGGCATGGTGGTTTTACTGGAGAGTCTATGAGACAAGGTTTAAGAGGAATGATTTCAGAAAAAGATTTGAAAAGGATTTCAATGAAATACATGGAAAGTATATAAAGCTATTCTCTCTTTTTGGCTTAATAAAGAAGGATGACGGTAACGAGGTAATTCTTTCCGACAAAGGCATTTTTTGGCTGCATGCGCTAGAAGATTTATTTTCGCTTGATTACATTAGCAAACTCTGGGGGACTTCAAAGCAGGAACCCTGGCCGGAGCAGGTTGTTCTGTAAGTTTTACTATAGACTTACTAACCAGATTTGGACTACCGAGAGTACTAATCAAAAGAGGAGGAACATTAATGCTTCCCCTTTTTTAGCTCTTTATATGGGCCCGTCAAACATTCTTTGGGATGAATACGTGAAATTAAAATACCCATAATATTAAGATATGTTAACTTATACCCTGTTCTTATCTAAATACGTACAATCCCTTGACTTTATCCTCTTATGGAGTGAGAATGTTCAAAATAAAGTTTAAAAAAGGAGGTGATGACCCGGAGAAAAAAGACCAGCTGCTTCGGTGGATTTTGCTCAGGTCTCCGGGTTAAGTTAGCCTTAAAAAGTTTGGAAATCTCTGGAAATCATGTTGATAGCTTCTAAAGGCCGGGCGAGCCGTTATGTTATCGTATTTACTCCTGAAAATGTTCCCTTATAGCCAAAATAAATTAATCCAAAACTATTCTATCCAACAAATTACTTCTTTGTTACCGGCCATCAAGAACTACCAGATTAAGTTTATTGTGGGCGGCCTCCTGATTTTAGTCTTTGCTATTGTTGAGGGCGGCTCCTGGCGACCCCCACAATCTGCGTTTCCTTCGGGACCAGTACCGATAATTTTTAGCTCCGCTCCAGCAAATACTTAATACATTTGTTGCGAGCGAATCCTCCGGCGAAAATTAGGCTCTCTAGGTCTAAGTAAGAGTCAAGCCTTGGCTTAATCTTGCCTAAAAGATGATGTCAACCGCGGCTCGGAAATTCGAAAGATTAGTAAAATATGAGTTTAGTGGCGTGTGATATTAATCAACCGCTGATTATATATTTTATGTTTTTCGTGTACGATTCCTCCAGTGACTAAATATGCTATTATTGATCTCTTTATTAATATTTAAAGCTATTTTACTTCACGCTCATATTTAGTTATTTCCTGTTTTAGGAATTGTATAGCGAGTCTGGATTTTTTAAGGAATTCGTCACCCCGACTGCCTACCGTCTGAGAAAAGACTCCCTCGGTCAGGTTTTTGGCTTCAGTTACAGATTTGCCTTCAACTAGGGTGCAGAGGGTCTCTATAACTACATTCACCGTGGGGTCACAGGTACAAAGGTATTTAATTTCATCAATCGACCCATCGTGAATGTTGATGTATAGCTTGAGGGAGTTACCCGTCTTGCCGCAGAGAGCTCCCTTCGTGTTGTCGTAGTCCAGAAGTATGGAAGGATTATCGAGCGACCCGGCGTAATCAAAGCCTGTTTTCAACAACCTCTTATAATATTGAATTACTGCCTCGTCCATTCTTGATACCCTTAGCTTAGCCTTATTTTATGAAATACCTCCTCTGGAAATACAGCGCCAGGTTCACCAGGCTTATCAGCACCGGCACCTCGACCAGCGGCCCTATCACCGCGGCAAAAGCCTCCCCGCTTCCTATCCCGAAGACCGCCACCGCCACGGCAATTGCCAGCTCGAAGTTGTTACTCGCCGCCGTGAAGGCGATGCTCGCCGTCTGACTGTAGTCCGCCCCCACCCTTTTCCCCATCCAGAAAGACACCAGGAACATGACCACGAAATATATCAGTAGCGGCACGGCTATCTTCAGCACGTCCAGCGGTATCTGTACTATCAAATTCCCCTTGAGGGAGAACATCACCACTATCGTGAACAAAAGCGCTGCCAGCGTTATCGGGCTTATCTTTGGGATGAACTTGGTCTCGTACCACTCGCGTCCCTTGGTCTTCAGGAAAGCGAAACGCGTCAGCATCCCCCCGAAGAACGGTATCCCCAGGTAAATGAAAACGCTCTTGGCGATGTCCCCCATCGTCACCGCCACCGCCGAGCCCTGCAGCCCGAAGTATTTAGGCAGTATGGTGATGAAGATGTAAGCGTAAATCGAGTAAAACAATATCTGGAAAACGGAGTTAAAAGCCACCAGCCCCGCCGCGTATTCCCTATCCCCTCTGGCAAGCTCGTTCCAGACGATGACCATCGCAATGCAACGCGCCAGACCAATCATTATCAGCCCGTACATGTAAGCCGGCATCGGCCAGATTTTACCGAGGAACAGCACTGCCAGCAGGAACATCAAGATGGGCCCGATTATCCAGTTCTGTATCAGGGATAAACCCAGTACCCGCCAGTTGCGGAACACCCGCCCCATCTCCTCGTAACGCACTTTGGCGAGCGGCGGGTACATCATTAGTATCAGTCCCACCGCTATCGGGATGGAAGTTGTGCCCACGCTTAATGAGTTGATGAAGTTACCTACGCCCGTCTTCCACCCGAGCAGCACCCCCACTCCCATTGCCAGGAATATCCACAGCGTTAGAAACCTGTCGAGGAACGAGAGTTTGCCGGTCACTGTTACCGGTTTTTTACCCATTTTCATGACTCCTCAAGAATATGACATTATTTGGTATGCTGGATAAACCCTTCTACGGGATCAGCAGCATCCAGATGTGATTTCAGCTTGCCCTGTTGTGAATGTAAAATACGCTCATAGATGGACTTCTTAAGAAACTTGAGCGCCTCTTTCTCGTCACTATCTGTAACGATTCTCTCCAACCCCATAATGTCTCCCTCGTCAAAGGAGACGGCAGTTTTTCTAATTTCAAGCATGATGCACCCCCTCTTGCCGCTTAGTTTTTCCGACTGATAAGTGCCTGGTAAACCGCTTTACCCCGAACCCTTGGGATGGCTCTCTCGTTCAACTTTTGCAGCGAACTGACGATATGCTCCAGGTCTTTAACAGGAAAGCCAAGTACGCATTCATTTTCAGTTAGGTTGGTCGCCTCCCGGCAGCCGTAGCAACCTAGCGAGGCATGGATTTCCTGCTTCAGGAAAGGCATTATGGTCCCGTCAACACAAGTTGCCTGAAGGATGCCCGTGCTGAATTCCAGCCTGCCGCCTGTTTCGAAAACTTTCGCGAGGGTTATCCACATCAGGTGCTCCACTGCCGACTCTACAACCACAATATCAGGCTCGAAGGGTGTCTGCATCAGGGGGCAACAGGCTACCATCCGGTACTTACCCATTTCCAGACGGGGCATGGTATCCAGGGTATTTTTGGCAGCTGCTGGACTACCGAAGATGCCCATACCGGCGGGCATCTCACCCGATGACAGCTTGGCTGGCGGCTCCTTGAAACCCAGCGCCCAAGCAGCGGCTGGGCACGATATATTTTCCCCACTCAACAGCAGTTTATTGCCTTCACGCGCGCCCATCAGCACCTGGCAGTAGCGGCGCTCGCTGGGCATCTCAAATCCGGCTAATTGAGTCTTCTCCGTAAGGAACTTCACCGCTATCGGCTCATATGTCAGGCCCAGAATTTGCTTCATTACTTCTGCTGCCTTTATTAAATTCATATTATTGTCCCCCTATTGGATTTCGTTAAGTAGTTTGATAACCCGTCCCTTTATCTCGTCCCGTATCTTCCTGACCTGCTCAAGTGATTTCCCTTTCGGGTCTTCCAGCGCCCAGTCTTCCGTCTCGGTGAAGCTGGCCGGGCAGACCGCTTCTGCTTCGGCGCCGCAGCCCATCGTAATCATTCTATCGGCTTTTTCCACCATATCCATGGTGAGCATTTTAGGTTTGTTGCCGCTAATGTTTATACCGGCTTCTTTCATAGCCTCGACCACCACCGGGTTAACCTCGCTGGCTGGCTGGGTTCCTGCCGATAGCGCTTGTGCTTTTCCTCCGGCCAACTGATTGAAAAAAGCCTCGGCCATCTGGCTGCGGCCGGAGTTATGCACGCAGACGAAGAGTACTGTCTTTATCCTTTTATTCATTTTGGCGCTCCCGCCGGCCTGGATAATAATTCTCTCGTCCTTTGGGTAATGAACTCTATATCTGACTGTTCCAGAAGGAGATTCTGGCTCTTGTTGATACCTTCCTCGGTCACACAAATCCAGTCGGTCACTTTAAGTCCGGCGTGCTCGATGGTCTTCTTAGCGCAGGCCACCTGGCAGCCGTCTATGGCTACCAACCTCTTGGCTCTTTTAGCCGATTCCACCATGTCGCCGATATGTGCGGCAATTCCGGCCAAACAGTAAATCTTACCCACCCCCAGGGTATCCAGGCTCACCGCCGCCTGGTTGGCTATCTGTCCACAGTTGGAACCCCCCGCGCAGGGGAGTATGGTGATTTCATCGGCTTTACATTCGCACGTTACGGCTGTTTTTACTTGAGGTTTTTTACTATCTGCCATCGCATAGCCCCCCTTTTGTTATTTGACTTAATGAAATGAATTCCTCACTTTTCCTGTATGGACTTCAAGATAAGCTCTTTGGCTTTTTTCACGTCATCGTCGGAAATATAGTCCATCACCCCTTTGATATCCCCGCCGATATCCTCACTCAAGCCCTTCTTTTTCATGCCTGTGTCCCGGGTGAGCACGATGCTTTTTGTCGGTTTGAAACCGGCCTGCTCCACAATCTTCCGGGCGCACTCGAAGGGACAGCCATCCACGGTGATAATCTTTTTCGCCGCTCTGGTCTTGCCTAAAACCGATTTTACATTGGTCGGCAGTCCCCCCAGGCACATGATGGCCGCTTTTTTTAACCCAAACTCTTTGACCGCTTCTAAACAGGCCAAACCACTGGTGATTCCGGTGTTGGACGCTCCACCGAAGCATGAGAAGATTACGTTTTCGTGGGTATTAACTCCTGCCTTGAATTGCTGTTCTTCTGCCATATCAGGTCCCCTCTCTATTTGGATTTCTCAGACTGCCGCTTGTATTCTCGGAACAGCGCTTCTGAATACTCTTCCTCTGCACTGGATGGTACGTAATTGCAAGTCTTGACTCTCTTCAGCAATTCCATCCTGATAGCCATGGCATCAGTTAGCTTCAGTTCGGCAACTTCCTTAAAAATACTAACCAAATTCATGATGCCTACCTGGAAACCATCAGACAGAGTCAGTCTCTTTATCATCCTTGCCGCCGCTGCCTCACAACATGGTTTTTGCTCTGACATATTATTCTCCTTTCCCTTACTATTGGTTTCACTTATTCTTTGGCTAGAGCCGTAGTGATGAACGTGGTTACTTCGGCTTTGGTAGGCACCCGCCCGGAGCAGACCAGCTTCTCATCTATTACCAAGCCCGGGGTCGATAAAATGGGATATTCCATTATCTTCTTAATTTCTTTAACTTCTTCTATAGTAGCTTCAATACTAAGCTCTCTCACTACTTCTTGTGCCGTTTTTTCCAGTTGCTGGCAGCGTGCGCATCCCGGTCCGAGAATTTTAATGTTCATTATCAACCCTCTCTTTATTTACTTGAAACGGTTAATTCCTCTACACGGTGATTGGCAATCTTATTAGCCAGAGATAACTCTTCAGAACTTAATTCACCTTCCATAAACTCTATTCCTAGAGCCCGAGTCATCCCATTCCGGATGGTCCCGGCAATTTCGCTAACTGTGGGGACACGACCTAGTATCTCCTTGATTGATGTCATCTCGCATTTGAGCGTTTCTTCAGAGTGCACATGCCTATCCCCCTGGAGACTTAGCCATAGCTCAAAATTGGGCTCTAGGGTGATGGAACCATGCTGAAGCATGGAAGAGCGATACCAGGTCTGTGCACTTCCGACGAATTTCTTTCCCTTGTGAAGGATGTCACCTACTGTGCCGGTGAGAAAGCAGTTATCCGACCGAGGCGACTTCGTCCCAAGGTTTCGAAACTCAGCCTCAAATCCTAAATTTCGAGACGCAGTCAAGAGTCCTTCACAAATTAAACGGTAGGCGGTAGTCACTGATGAAGGTATACCATCGTTAGTGCCAGCCACTATTGTATAAGTGAGGTCTCTAAAATGCAGCACGGCTCTGCCGCCCGTGGGTCGCCTGATTACATCAATACCAAGGCGTCGACATGCCGCGAGGTCAATCCCGTGGCTTCTCTGGAAATATCCTAGGGAGATAGCCGGTGGGCTCCACTGGTAAACGCGCAGGGTGGGTAGGCACTTACCATTGGCATGCGTTTCCAATATTGCCTGGTCCAAGGCCATGTTAATCGAGGCTGTCGAGGCCCCGGTATCCAGAAATCTCCACGTTCTCATCGTAAATCCTCGAAGGACGTTGCTGCTTTGTAGGAACTCCTCACTAAAGGGCCAGCGGCTACGCTTTTAAAACCCATGTCTAAAGCCTCCTGCCGCCAGCCTGTAAATTCCTCAGGTGTCACATAGCGTACCACCGGTGCATGGGCTAGAGACGGGGATAGGTACTGGCCCAGCGTCAGCATGTCACAGCCTGCCTCACGCAAATCCCGGAGTGCCTCTTCCACTTCCCAATGCTCTTCCCCCAAACCGAGCATCAGCCCCGATTTGGTGATGATGTCCGGAAAAATCCTCTTTGCTTTCTTAAGCAGGGTGAGTGAACGCTGGTAGTCAGCGCCCTTCCTGACAGACGAATAGAATCGGGGAACTGTTTCAATATTGTGGGCTAAAATATCCGGGCCACTGGCAAGGACTGTGGTTAGCGCTTCTTCTGACCCACAGAAGTCTGGCACCAGAAGTTCAACTTTCACATCAGGGCAATGCCGCCTCAAGGCTTCCACAACTCTTGCATAATGGTGTGCGCCACCGTCAGGCAAGTCATCCCGGGTTACGGAGGTGACAACTGCATGACGTAAGCCAAGTTCTCTCACCGCCTGGGCCAAACGCTCAGGTTCATGTTCATCTGGAGCCCCTAGGGGTCGACCTCGATGTACGGCACAGAACGTGCAACCTCGTGTGCAGATGTCACCTAAAATCAGAAATGTGGCAGTACCGATTAGAGAAACATTCCCCGCGGTTCGGGCACTCAGCGGTTTCGCAGACAGTAGAAAGCTTAAAGCGCGCTAGCAGGCTTTTTGTATACTCGACCTTCTCAGCACCCTGGCCTCTTTTGGCATGGCGAACTGCGGTAATCAGCCACTCTGGAGCAGGTGAAACCATCACACTGCCTCCTGCGGCGGTATATGAATGGCCTGACCATTTAATGCCTGAGCAACTTCCAGTACTGCCTCTGATAATGTTGGATGAATATGGATTGTCTCCATGATCAACCTGCTGGGAATACCTGCTCGCATCGCCAGAGCTATCTCAGAAATCAGGTCACTGGCATGCGCCCCGATAATATGTGCCCCTAGAATCTGGTCAGTCTGGGAATCAGCGATGATTTTTACCAGGCCTTCGACTTCTCCCATGGCTTGACCCATGCCCAGGGATTTGAAAGGGAAACGTGCCACTTTAATCTTATGGATTTTTCCGGCTTCCTCTTCGGAAAGGCCGACTGCTGAATATTCCGGCATGCTGAAGACGGTTCTGGGTACAACCCGATAATCCATCCGACTCTCATGGCCAAGGGCACACTCCGCGGCGCAAATGCCTTCTGCAAAGGCCACATGTGCCAACAGCCATCCTCCAATTACATCACCGGCGGCATATATTCCGGGCACGTTCGTTTGCATATGTTCGTCTACTTTTATATGGCCTTGTTCTAAAGTTACTCCGGTCTCTTTTAATCCTATCCCTTCAGTATTAAACAATCGTCCGACTGCTAGAAGGACTGTATCCGGGGTAATATCTGTACCATCAGAAAGTTGCACATTGAATTTATCGTCTTCTTTATTAGCTGATTTGATTCCTATGCCGCAGATAACCTTTACTTTCCGCCTTCGTAAAACACCTTGCAGATAGTCACTCATTTCAGCGTCTTCAGATGGCAAAAGGCGGGGTTTGACTTCGACCAAGGTAACTTGAGTGCCGAGTTCCCGAAAGATTGACGCCATTTCTACACCGACGGCTCCGCCGCCCACCACTAATAAATCGCGAGGTAGTGAATTAATATTAAAAATTTCTTCAGCTAAAAAAAGTCCTGTAGTCTGCTGGAATATGGAAAGCGTTGCCGGGCGGGAGCCGGTAGCAATAACCACATTATTTGCCTCGATTACCTTTGTTTCCTCTGCATTTTCTACTTCTATCTGATGCGGACTAATCAACCGCCCCTTACCTTCAATGAGGTCAATCTGACGTGCTATAAACAGCCGTTCTATACTGCTGCGTAGGCCAGTCACTACCCTTTCTTTCCGGGCAAGTACTGCCGATAAATCTAGTAGCCGTTTCTACCGGCTGAAGCCCGTATTCCCTAGCTCGGCGCATTGACCTGGCGATTTCAGCAGAAGCTCGTATCGTCTTGGTTGGAATACAGCCCCAATTGAGGCAGATACCTCCCAGGAGTTTTTCTTCTATTACCGCCACACGAGCGCCAAGCTGCGCTGCCCTTATTGCGCCCTGATATCCAGCCGGTCCACTCCCCAAAAACGCAATGTCATATCTTGTATTCATCGCACGATTACCTACTGAATTACAATCGTTGGTTTGATGCTCACTTCGGATTTGAGCGACTGGCAAATCGTTGAATATTTCAGAGCCATCTCAAGGGCACGTTGCACAACCTCTCGAGACTTTCCTTTCGCTACTACATCAGGAGATAAGGTTACCTTTTTGAACCACGATGTCCGGTCAATAAATTCTTCCACTTCACCTTCAGCCTCGCACTTAAAAGAGACAAGCTCTATCTTGAACCGTTCCATAGCCCAGATAACCATCATGTGGTAGCAGGTATTGGCCGCTGCCACAAAGGCATCCTCAGGGGTAAGTATATCTGGCATACCGAACAGGGCGGGCGGGGCTGAGAACTCCATCTCAACGCCATTCTGACACCAGGTATAACCCAGGTGCCCGCCGCGCCATTCAACCTTATTCTTATAGATGGGCATGTTACTCCGCCTTTTCCAGGACTTCGTCTATAGCCTTGGCAATTTCCTCAGCCACTACCTGGGCAGCGGCCTTATCTGCTTGTCCCAGACGGCGTACCTTAGTAGGGCGGGGGAGTCCTTTTTTCTTAAGGATTTCAGAGACGACAAGACATTTCGCTGGCTTGCCTGAGAGTTTTTCGGTGGCTTTGGCAGCACACCGCTTATCACAGCCATCGATCGTGATGGTGGGATATCGCCTTCGCGAATTTCCGCTCTTCCTCACCGCCGGCGATGAAAAGCGGCAGGCATATGGTCACGCTCTTGCCGGGACGCAAGTCTTCCAGCACTTTACGGCAGGCGACTCGGGAAGTTGTTCCTTCCGGTAATTCTTCTCCGCTGCAGGAAATGACTACCTACATACGGAATCTTCGTATTCATTATTTATCCTCCTTGGCTGCAAGCTCATCCACGACTTCCGCTATATCATCAGCCGCTAACGCGGCAAGTCTTCTGGCCAGCTTCATTCAGTTCACTAATTCCTTCTGGCTTTAAGCCCTTGTGTTTCTTTATAAAATCGATGGTTTGGTAAGCCTTGGCGACCTTACCGCCCTGAGATTCAATAGCTCTTCTTAGAGCATTCCTTGGCACAGCCATCAATGGCAATTACGGGATTCTCGGTTACCAGCCTCTTTGCCTCAGGGTCGCCACTCACCAGGAGACCCAGGCAAGTCGTTACCGCAGTACCCGGTCTGACCCGTTCTACGAGCTCATATGTTGTTTCTCTAGCCAGGGCCCCTAAGGTTTTACCGATGCCGCTGCACGCCATCACGGCCACTTTCTTAGCCTTTTTATCCATATAGTTTCTTTGCCTCCTTTTCGATCTTTTCATTCATCAGTTTCATGTAGCTTTCGGCATCAAGGAGTTTACGCGATTCGCCTTCTGGGTCAGCGAGTTCAATCTCATATATCCATCCTGCCCCGTAAGGGTCGCTGTTGATAAGGTACGGGCTGGCCTCTAGTTCGGAATTGACCTTGATTACCTTACCGGTAACCGGCGATATTATCCCAAATGTGGCCTTGATTGTCTCGATTTTACCTAACTCTTGCCCCATTGTTACTGGCGTACCTGGCTCGACTGTCTCTAGAAAGGCTACATCCCCTTTGGACTTCTGCAGGAAGTCGGCCAATCCTATGGTTGCCACTTTGCCTTTAATATCAGCCCAGAAATCATCTTTGCTGTAAAGATAGCCCACCTTCACTCTAAAGATAAACTTCTTGTAGGTTGTCTCTAGAAACTCCGCCATTTTCTCCTCCTAATTTCACGAGCCTTAAGCTGACCCTATTGTTTCTCTGGTACATCCGGGACCAGAATAGAGGGTGGACTATTGTCGCAATTTCTTGTGCATCGCGGTCCAACGCGGCTCGCTGTCTTAAGCCGCTCCTTATCTAGAGCCACTATATCGTTCTCTTCCAACGCCTTCTTCACAACCTCCACTAACTGGGAGAAGTGTTCTTTCATTCCTTCTCGGTCTATTGAATATAACGACCACAAGCCATCTTTCCTCAGCTTCAAGAATCTAGCTTCATACAAAGTACTGAGGCTCCTCGAAGCCTTAGATTGTGAGATATCCAGCGCTTGCATTATCTCGCAAACGCAGCATTCCCGTTCTAAAAGAACGTTTAGTATTCGCAGCCGGGTTTCATCAGATAGGGCTTTGAAAGCCTTTACCGTTTCTCGCATATGTCACCTCGCTAACTGTATGCATATAATTGCATACAAGAATATAGTACCATAATTCCATTCCTCTGTCAAAACTCTCTGGATAATCATTTACTAAGCTAGAGGGATCGCTACTTGGAGGTGTTACAAGATACACAATATCTATCTGGTTTATGAGTAGGAAGCCGGATAATCCAATTGCCGGTTTTTGTTTGAAGCCTGCCGTTTTCCCCCGGCGGGGTACCGACATAGCGAGTTATTGATTTTACCTTATGACTTTTTGTTGGATGCAGCAAGACTTAATAATGACGAAGCAGTTTATCTTGACTTTATCACCACAAAGAGCAAGAATGTTGAAAATAACGTTCGAAAAAGGAGGTGATGACCCGGAGAAAAAAGACCAGCTGCTTCGGCAGATTTTGCTTAAGTCTCCGGGTTAAGTTAGCCTCAAAGATGATGAGAATCCCTGGAAATCGAGCTCTTCACTTCTAAAGGCCGGGCGAGCCGTTATGTTATCGTATTTACCCCTGTAAATATCCACAACACTCATAAGGATGTCTGTGTTTCCATCGTAACATCTGCTATGCTTGACACCGACAATCGTTAGTCATAGACTGTAGGCGCAAATTCGGCACGGGAGGGCTATTCCTCATGAAGTGCTCACATTGCGGCCATGAGAGTAGTGAGGGGGCGGAATTCTGCGGTAAATGCGGCCAGCCACTCAGGCTGGAACGTACGTGCCCACAATGCGGCCACACAAACTCTTCCGGTAACAGTTTCTGCGAAAAGTGTGGTCATGCTTTAGCTGAAAAAGCGCCTACGACAACGGCACCACCCTCACCCCAGCCTGCCTCCTTTGCCAGAGGCCGCTATCAGGTCAAGAAGTTCCTTGGAGAGGGCGGCAAGAAGAAGGTCTACCTCGCCCATGACACCACATTAGACCGGGATGTTGCCTTCGCCCTCATCAAGACCGAAAAGCTGGATGAAACTGCCCGGACGCGCATTATCCGCGAAGCCCGGGCCATGGGCAAGCTCGGCGACCACCCCAACATCGTCACCATTCATGATATGGGCGAGCACGAAGGACAGCCCTATATTGTTCTCCCCGTCATGCCCGGCGGCGACGTGGAAGGGCTCATCGAAAAAGCGCCCGAGCACCGGCTGCCTCTAGATAAAGCTATAGAAATCGCCAGGTCGGTCTGTAAGGGACTGGAGTTCGCCCATGCCAAGGGCATCATCCACCGCGACCTCAAGCCGGGCAATGTCTGGCTGAGCGCCGACGGCACCGCCAAGATAGGCGATTTCGGTCTGGCCGTGGCTGTTGACCTTTCCCGTCTGACCCAGTCGGGGATGATGGTGGGCACGGTTGCCTACATGCCGCCGGAGCAGGCCATGGGCGGCAAGGTGACCACCAAAGCCGACCTCTATTCCCTGGGTGCCATGCTCTACGAGATGGTAACAGGTAGACCGCCCTTCGTGGGGGACGACTCGGTGGCAATTATCGGGCAGCACATCAATACACCGCCGGTATCCCCCGCCTGGCATCGCGCCGACCTGCCCCCAGCGCTTGATACACTCATTATGCAGCTGCTGGAGAAAGACCCGGAGAAACGACCCGAATCGGCAACTGTTGTCCTCCAGGCACTGGAATCTATCGAGGCAGGCAAATCCAAAAAAGAGCCATCTAAGGAAGCTGCTCCTTCTGAAAATCCCCTCTACCGAAGGGTATTCGTGGGCAGAGAGCCTGAGCTGAAACAACTCCAAAGTGCTTTCGATGGTGCTATGTCCGGGCAGGGCGCTCTGATGATGGTCATGGGCGAGCCGGGCATCGGCAAGACCGCCCTGTGCGAGCAGCTAGCGACCTATGTTACCCTGCGCGGCGGCCGGACGCTGGTCGGCCACTGCTACGAGGAAGGCTCGCTGTCATTGCCGTATCTGGCCTTTGTCGAGGCGATGCGCTCCTATGTGCTCAGCCGCGAGTCTAAAGACCTGCGGGAAGAGCTGGGCACCGGCGCCGCCGATGTCGCCCGTATCGTCTCGGAGATAAGAGAAAGACTTAAGGTAAAACCCCGCCCCCAGAAAGACCCTGAAGAAGAAAGATACCGGCTTATGCAGGCAGTCACCGGCTTCCTGACCAACGCCGCCTGTGTCCAGCCTATGCTTGTTGTTCTGGAAGACCTGCATGATGCCGATAAGGGCACTTTAGATATGCTGACCCACGTCTCACGGCACCTGTCAGGGGCAAGACTTCTTATTGTCGGGACATACCGCGATGTTGAAGTAGACCGCAGCCATCCCTTATCGGCGGCGCTGGCCGAACTACAGGCGTGTCTCCACCTACGGTCGCGTCATCCTGCGCGGCCTCAATGCCGATGAGGTCCGGCGCATGCTGGAGAGCATTACCCGGGAAAGCGTCCCCTGGGGACTGGCCGAGGCGGTGCACCGCCAGACGGAGGGAAATCCTCTCTTCGTGCAGGAGGTGATACGCTTCCTTGCTGAGGAAGGACTGATTACCCAGAAAGAGGGACGCTGGCGTCCGGCTAAAGATACCCCGCTGGAGATGAATATTCCCGAAGGACTAAGGGATGTCATCGGCAAGAGGCTTTCCCTATTGAGTAAGGAGTGTAATCAGTTGCTTTCCGTGGCCTCCGTTATCGGGAGAGAGTTTGGCATTGACACGTTAAGGGCAGTTGCCGGCATGAATGAAGATATATTTGTTAGCGCCCTCAAGGAGGCGGTACAGCTTTCTGTATTGGAGGAGCGCTCCCAGGTGGGCATTGTGCGTTACCGCTTCACCCACGCCTTCTTCCGCCAGACGCTTTACGAGGAAATGATTGCCCCGCAGCGCCTGAAGCTGCACCAGCAGGTGGCGCGTTCCCTGGAGACACAATATGAAAAACGCCTCGACGGAGCACGCCGCCGAGCTAGCCGAGCACTTTTCCCAGTCTACCGACCCTGCCGACCTGATAAAGGCGATTGAATACGGCGAGATGGCGGCGCAACGCGCTATCGATGTATACGCCTATGGTGAGGCTGCAAGGCTGCTGGAACAGGCATTGAAAGTGCAGAAAGTGCTTGACCCGGAGGACAAAGGCAGGTACTGTGACCTGCTCCTGGGCTTGTGTCACGTCCTGAGCATAGGAGGGGAACCCCGGCGGGCTCTGGATAAAGAGCTTCCGGAAGCATTTGCTCTGGCTGAAGAACTCGGTGACCGCCCGCGGGCATCCCGCATTTGCACCATAGCGATTCTGTGCCTGCATGCTTACGGGGCCATTAACATTGCTGTCTGGGGAAGCCCGGAGACGGCCCAATGGGTGGAGCGGGCCGACCGCTACGCCGAGCCGGAAACCCTGGCACGAGCCTGGGCTGACCTGGGGATGGCTGATGTGAAATGTTCCGTGGGACTATATACACGGCAGAATGCTCTTATGGCAGAAGGGCTTACTCTACTCAAACGAGCCCTCGAGCTGGCCCGGCGTCTCGGCGACCCCCAGACATTCTGGTTTATAGCTTGCCTGTGGCTTGTTTACGCACGGGCACCACATTTCTCCAAGGAGCGTTGGCGCCTGGCAGAGGAGTTGGAAGGACAGTCACGTGTTGGAGTAAATGCAGAATCACTCGGTATAACATTACTGTGTATCGCTGGCTCTTTCCTTGAATCCGGTCAGCGAGAGCGAGCCGAAAAATTATTCAGCGAGGTTAAAGGATTAGCCGAGCGCAGCGGGCAATCTATTCTAAAGCTGGTTGCGATGGGTGTGGATGGTGTCATGGCTATCCTTGACGGCCGCCTGGAGGACGCCATGGAGATACACCACAACGTCCTGACACTCAGCGCAGAACTGACTCTTGCTCCTTTCGCTGAATCGATAGCAGGAATAACCGGTACTTCATTGCTTCTCCTGGGCAGAGCCGATGAAGCCCTTCGCATGTTGCCAGGCGTTCCCGCGAGCCTAATAAAGGTTATTTGCCTGGCATGTCCTAGCCGGGACCCTGAAGTGATAGGAATCCTAGATAGTATAATAGCGGCACGTCCTGAAATTGTTTCCGATAAAGATGTTACCTGGGCCGATCTTGATTTCACCTTTCTGGAGGCGGCGGTGCTGGTTGGACACAAAAAAGCGGCGGGGCTTCTTCTGCGTCGATTTACTGACAGTGGCCTCCACACAAATGGTATATTCGGTATAGGGTGTATAGACCGTGCTCTGGGCGACGCGGCAGCATTACTGGTTAGATGTGACGAGGCCCGTAAATATTACCAGGAAGCTATCAAAATCACCACCGAGATGAGGTTCCGCCCGGAGCTAGCCCTTACCCGGCTTCAACTTGCCGAGCTATTGCTGGAGCATTACCCGGATGAGAAGAAGGAAGCCTTGGAGCATCTGGACTTCGCCATCTCAGAGTTCCGGGAGATGAAGATGCAGCCGTCCCTGGAGCGCGCTCTACGGCACAAGGAAATATTGAAGGCTTAGCCTTCAATATTTCTAGTTTCTTCTCGCTGAACAATTTGACTATTTATTGAATGCTAAGCGAGAACAAGCACGTTATTTCTGAGCAATCATGATTTTGTGTATCATGCAATACGACAGATTGTTAAATAGAAAAATGGGGAGCAGAAACGCTCTTCATTTTTAAGCTCTTTATATGGGCCCGCTGAATATTCTCGGGGATGAATACATGAAATTAAAATAGCCATAATATAATATATTATGTTAACTTATACCCTATTCTTCTCTAAATACGTGCAATCCCTTGACTTTACCGCCCTAGGAAGTAAGAATACGGTAAATGATACTTGAAAAGGAGGTGATGACCCGGAGAAGAAATACCCGCTGCTTCGGTGGATTTTGCTCCAGTCTCCGGGTTAAGTTAGCCTCAAAGATGATGGAAATCCCTGGAAATCGAGCTCTTCACTTCTAAAGGCCGGGCGGCCCGTTATGTAATTGTATTTACCACTACAAATATCCATCATTTGCTCGTAAGAAGGTTTGTGTTTTCATCGTAACTTATGTAAAGTATGTTGGCTCAAAACTAACTGACTCCGACAAGTTTGGCATTCTTAATGGTAACCGTAGGATTTGGATTTCGTTTTGGAACGGGAAGCCTGCGCTCTTTAAGTAGAGTGATGTGCTCCTCCATTCCCCACTTTGCTTTATATAGGCAGTCCTCAACTGAGCTACCTACACCAGTAAAACCTTCTAGGTCTGGTGAATAGAAGGTAAAGAATGCGGGGTCTTCAGTTGCTTCTATTATGAGAGAATATTTTAAGTCTATCATTCTATTTGCCCCCTTTCCCCTTTAAACCGGCAGCTTTCAGAATAGCATCGCAAGTGCCCGTAGGAATTTCCCTAGAACCATGATAGTCTACACGAATTAGTTTATTCAAGCCCTCTTTTCCGTAGTAACGGACAGAACCCTTTTCTTTGATAAGCCCGAATCCGTTTCGCTCAAGAAGTCTGACTAATTCGCTGAATTTCATAGCTTATAAAAATAAACTCCACGAGACAGACACCATGATTATAACATAACTTCGGGACAAGTACCCCCTTGGAATGCTAAAAGCCTAACTCAAGGCATTGGTAAGAAGGAAGGTCAAAGATAGTTTACAAGGCAGTTTTATCCATTCTTAATAGTTCTTTTTTGTTTTGCCTCAAAAAGCTTCGCCACCTGCTCCCTTAGATAGCGTTGTACAAAGGAGTTCACCGTGCCATCGGGGTAAAGGACACGATTCCCGATAAGAGGTTTCAGCTTATTTTCTAAGGCTAACTCGGTAAAAGAGATGCCGATTTTCCCCTTAAGCTCAGGAAGAGAAAATCTGGCGTTCTCCCAAAGCCACCCCCATACCTCATTTTCAATCTCGCTTTTAAGCTCCGTCAGCTTTTCAGCACGCGTAACTGCTAGACTTGTCCAGGCTACGACGATTTTGATAAGCTCCGGATTGTCAGCTACCACCAGTACCAGTTCCGGTTTCTCATTCTGTTTGAACCAGGCTAGCTTATCAGCATATGAATCATCATCCATATCAACCCTCCCCACATAATTTACAGGACGCAATTGCAGTGTCCCATATGCTCTTCAAGGCCAGTTTTGTGCCAAAGCTCAGGCTCTTCCAGACAAAGAGCAAGCTCGAGTTCAGGCCGCAGCCTCCGTACGGTCTCAATTATAAGAGAGTAGACTTCGCTTCTCAGTGCTTGAGAATAACGAGCTCTTCCATCCCGTGGCCTCCGATAAACCTCTTCAATATGAGTAGAGATTGCGTTGTCCAGCCCCATCTTTCGCTCCATGAGGTTACGTGCTCCCTTATAGATGCAAACGCCGCCAAGAGTAAGACGCTGAAGCGGTACCGTTTTTACTAATCGTTCAGTGAACGTAGTGTATATGCCTTGCCATCCCTCAACTGGTATGACGGGCATCATGACAGCGCGGACAGGATAGCCGGAGGAAACCACTCGACGCATTGCTTCCAAGCGCTCCTCAACACTGGGGACATTCTCCTCAAAGATATTGCCTACCTCCGGGGGATTCACACTCCAGGATAGAATTGTATGCCCTCGATGCTCAAGTTCCAATAAGCGGTCAATATTTACACTTTTAGTAAGCAAAATAAGTCGGGCATAGGGATGCTTGGCGAAGAAAGGTACCAAAACTGTGAAGTAATCTGTCAATGGATCCAGAGCGAGAGCCTCCTGCAGCTTACCCAGGTAAAACGCGGTAGGTTCCCGAAGACGCAGTGCAATTCTGTCGATCTCTTCTAGTATTTCCGGCAAATTCACGTATATCTTTACGGAGGGGGAGAACTTGACGCCCTGAGTCCCAGCAAGATAACAATATTTGCAGCCGTACGGGCAAAAACCATAAGGCGAAAAGTGCCAGTAGTTTGGACACGTATTTCCCTCTTCCTCGCTAAAACGTACCGCTGACTTAAGCTCACCAAAGACAAGTGTTCGTTTACCAGCTTGGTGCAGAGCAAGCATATCGTTCTCATTAAGCTCAATTCGGTTGTGGGGAACATTCAGATATTCTTTCATTTCAGCTTCAGGATATAAGTGACAGATATTCTCTACAAAACGCCTGCGTTCAAGTGTAGAGAGACTACCCTTAGCAAGATAAATTCGCGAAACCTCTACATAATCTGGACGAACCGGCTCATAGTTAGCTGGTAATGACAACTTAGGTCTGGCTTCTCCAAACAAACTCATCTGATTATCATGTTGCATATATTAGCACCCTGAATTCTGAATATGAACTGCCTTGTTACCAGTGAGTGTCTCCCAACGTTTCACTATGACATCACAATATGCGGGATTGAGTTCCATCAGATATGCTTTTCTTGCCGCCTTTTCGGCAGCAATAAGTGTGGTACCTGAGCCACCAAAGGGCTCGAAAACACTGGCGGCAGAGCCAGTGTATGCCTGAATAGAACGATATGGAATCTCTACCGGGCAAACTGCTGGATGACCGAACTGCTCCATTTGATTGGTGACTGCAGCTATCTCCCACACGTCAGTGTGATATTTGGACATGTATTCCCGTCCGTCTCGTGTCATCTTCGGCATGTCCCCTAGTTTCTGGTAAACTAAGAGCGCTTCCCACTCTAATGCTGGATAATAGCACGAATTACGTAGGATATGGAAGTTTCGCGGTATGGCGTAATTCGCTCCTGTCTTTTTCCAGATAATGGTATCCAGATACTGGAAACTGTTCTCCTCAAAGAGTCTGGAGTGGTGGCTGATATGGTCATGGTGGGTACTGCATCCATTGGCAATGTTCCAAACACAGACTCCACCTGCTTTTAATATATCATGACAGTTCTGGATAATCTTTCGCATATCTTCAAGATAAACTAAATATTCATCCCAATGAGAATAAGCTCTCTGGTTGAAATATGGAGGACCACCAAAGACGTGATCCATTACCCCGATCTTCAGTAAGTAGCATTACAGCATTTTTATCCCGAGAGTCTCCACATAGCAGCCGGTGATTTCCCAAAACGTAAAGGTCTCCAGGCTGGGACACTACAGATGAGTTGCTGACTTCAGGAATTACATTCTCATCGCCATCTTCCTTCAGAATAAGCCGTCTGATTTCCTCGTCACTAAATCCTAAATTCTTTATGTTAGTATCTTCGGATCTGAGCTCTTCTATCACCTCTCTCAACTTTGGGAAATCCCAATCGGCAATCTCGGCAGTCTTATTATCAGCAATAGCGAAGGCACGCCGTTTAGCCTCACTCATCTCAACTACGATAACCGGGACTTTCTCCATACCAAGCTTTTGAGCTGCTTTCCACCGTGTATGTCCGGCGATTATCATCAGGTTCTGGTCGCATATAATGGGTACGTTGAAACCGAATGAACGAATACTTTGAGCGACAGCATCCACGGCGTGGTCATTCACCCTCGGATTATCTTCCCAGAGACACAAACTTACTAAGTCAATTTCTTTAAACTCAAGCATTACAACTCCTTAAGGAACCTATTGGCCAATTATATCATAAGAATAAGAACACATGTACTATAGTTGCCATTATAACGCCTGGGACTTTAGGGCACAAGAAAATTTTGTCACAATGTAGAAGATTTTTTGGATGGAGAAGGATTGCATGCGACGTAGTGGTATCCCTTGACTTTATCATTTTATGGAGTGAGAATGTTAGGAAATGATGTATAAAAAAGGAGGTGATGACCCGGAGAAAAAAGACCAGCTGCTTCGGTGGATTTTGCTCAGGTCTCCGGGTTGAGTTAGCCTTAAAAAGTTTGGAAATCTCTGGAAATCATGTTGATAGCTTCTAAGCAGTGGGTCGAGCGTTCGAACCGCTCTAGGGACACCATTTGCGATTTCTTTAAAAGCTTCTGCGCCTTATCAACAACGTGACCAGCGACGCCACAACGAGAAACCCGCCGAGACTGCCGGTTATAATGGGCACCATGTTATTCTTTGGTTGAATTAGCACAGCCTCTATTAATGTTTCTGTTGGCTCGGTTGCCGCTGGTGTCTCAATTAATGCTGTTGGCGTGACTGTCGGGATCGGTTGCAAAGTTGGCTCGGATGTTGGCGAAGGCTCAGGCGATAGTTCGGGTACAGTTGTAGCTGGAAGTTCTGATACTTTCCCCAGCTCTTTGACCCTGTAAGTATCTGAGAGGTCATTGACGCTAGCAGTATGTTCTCCAACGGAGCCTGAGTCTGCGCCGAAGCTTACCCTCTGGCTAGAGCGACCGTTAATGGTGACTGTCTGATTCCTGATTATCTTATTATCTATTTTGAATATTGCTTCAAAGCTCCCGGCAAGGTCACCGTTGTTGTTAATCGTGGCGCTGACCCTGATAGAGTCACCGGGATAGACCTCGGTAGGCGTAATAGCCATATCGGAGATTTCGAAGCTGGCAGGGGACGTGTACACCATCACAGTATAGATACTGAAGTGACTTATCGGCACGGTAACGATGTTATTGACCGCGTCGACGGTGCCGCCTCTGAGTTCAACCCATTTCCCGTCCTGCCAGGTAGCGAAGACCATATTCTCTTCAGCGACTCCGGCCGGTACCTGTGAATCGCTGTATTTAAAGGTCAGGAGAGCCGGCGGGTTGAAGGTCGTCCCGCCGGGGCCGATATCGTAAGGCAGGCACACGAACTGACAATCGGCCGGCGGTTCGGGTGGAATCGTATTTTCCTTAATGCTTATAGAGAATAATGACTGGCCGTTGCTTTTTCTGGCGATGGTGCCTTGGGATATATAGAGTACGACTTCACCATCGGGGGATTCTGCAGTGATATCGATGATAAATCTGCCTTGATCATTTATATATTCGCCCAAGATGGTGGTGCCACTTGCGCCACTTCCTCCACCGCCTCCCCCACCACCACCGCTGCTACCAGCCACCGTGACTGTAAAGGTAGCGCTGTCATCATCCCAAAGGTTGCCGGGGTCGGTAGCCTTAAAAGTAATGCTCTCAGCCCCGTTCCAGTCAGCGCCCGGTGTGGTGATAGTGGCCACCCGGTCCGTGATGGTCACGATGAGCTGGCTATTGCCGCTAAAAGTCCAGTTCATCTGAGCATCGGTGTTATCAGGATCGGCGACGTAGTCATCCAGTCCGATGGTGGTAAAACTTGCGCCTTCGGCGATGGTCTGGTTGGGTATATCCGAGACCATCGGGGAGTTATTTGTGGGGGGATCGGTAGCGCCGTTCCAGCCCGCTAGGCGTGCCCATAGCCACCAAGCGGCATAGGCTTTAAGATTACCGTTTAACGGCTGGGTGTGAGGAGGAGAGCAATCATACCAATCGCCTCCGGTTGTACCTGGCACATATTTGGTATATTTGTTTTGCCATACTATTGCCCAATTGCCGTCCGCGGTTGTATCGTTGGCGGAACTATAGTATTCGCAATTTTCATCAACGTAAGGATAATAATTGCCACTTGGGTCGTAGCTTTCGATGTCGTAAAAATCATAAAGTATTTTGTGATGGTCAAGGCAATACTGGCGGATTATCTCATTACCCGCTACGGTGTTATTATAAGCATCAGCGCCTTCATGATGGTCCGTGCAACTGGTCATATAGACAAAGGTTACATCCGGATAATATTCTTCCTCGAGCTTGTTCATCCAATCCAGGTAATCGCTCTCGACTTTACCGTCTTTTTGTTTTACAGGTAGTTCGTAACACCATGACCACATTATAACATTCACGTCCGCGTGCTCGGCTGTTCGCGTAGGATAGCCCAGATATTCGTGAGTCTTGGTGTAAAAATTAGGCGGCTCACCGGGCTGCAATGGTGTCAGATACGGTGTGCCGCAGGTATCTTGTAACAGGGCATCGTTTTCGTCCAGATCTAGCTGCGTCCCACCTGTATCGCCATTAACGAATGCGAAGATATCATCAGGGAGGTTTAGCCCTTTGCCGTGACCGTTGGCGAAGTCAACCAGCCCCGTCATGCCTACGGTAAGCTCCGCTCCGTGGGATGTATGCCCGTACGCGATGTGCAGGTCTTTTTTGGCATTCTCAATCGCTGTTCGCAGAATTTTGGTAATATCGGTGCAGGTATGGTCGATGATAAACCCTGGCCCGTCGTACGTATATGCGTTACCTGCAGCCTTGTCGATCTTAAACGCCGGCAAGATACTTACCGCGAGTATCAATGCCATGACGAATCTTAAAATTAAGAGTTTCAACATCCTTAATGTCTACCCTATCTCTTCAGACCCTTCAATCCTTATCTTACTTATCTAATTACTACTTTAATTACTAACTAATGGTAACATATATCATAGTAAGCAATAGTAAGAATAAAGTTGGAAAATAGTATGAAAAATGTTGGAAATGTCAATTATAGTCAATTCGTCTGGCGGTCAGTAACGTACAAACCAATTCCCGCCAAATCTTGACCAAAGTATTAAGTATTACCTAAGAAACAGCAGTCGATTATTATACTAGTAAATACGACGGAGTGGTTGTAATACCCTATGCGATACCTTACATGAAAAAAAATCAATTGCCGCAATTCGAGTCCTGGTTCTTTCTTTGCAGGCTGTCAATAGTCTTTCTAAGGCCCTACCGTAAATTGGTCGTGGCTTCAAAGCCGAATTCTTTTTTGGCGCGGGAGGTATCAAGGCGTCGCCACGGTCGTCCGGCTGGATGCCTCATTGGTGGCTACGCAGATCAGGCTCACAGAGTCGGCTATCTTGCGAGTATACACTCTGCCGTGTGTGTCGTCATAATAGAAAGACTTATTGCCGAAGAACGCATACCTATCTTCAGTAATGTTGGAGATACAGTGGTGTCGGTTGCTACCCGGCGGTTCGCCGTATGGCGTGGCAATCAGAGCTTTCCTCCTGAACTTCAATTTGGGCAGGATTGAAAAGCCATCCAGAATATGCTCAAGGACGTGACAACACACAATGTAGTCGTACTCCTGCATGCCGTCCACAAACTTAAATATCTCGGCAACGCGGTATCGAATGTTCGGCTCGGAGTAATGACTAGATGCGTACTGGATTGATTCGGGCGAAATGTCCACGCCGAGGATAAGGGAGTTGGGCAGACTGGACATGATCTCGCATCCATAACCCACACCGCATCCTAGATCAAGAACGGTGACACGAGATTGACCCTCACGCGACAGAAACGAAGATCTGCAATCCTTCGCGATGACATTTCTGAAAAAGCGGTACCTGTTGCGGTGCCTAACGAACTCATTCCTGTCGTGAGTCACATGAGGAATAAGACGATTCCCGTCATCGTATATGATTACTTCCGGATCCTTAATGCGCCGCATCGGGTACGTCAGCCACTGCACGCCTTTCGATATAAGCCATCTGACCGCTAAGTCTGGGTGGGCAGTTGCCTTCTCTAGCTTGCGCTTAGTCTCCATTACAATTCTCTTTAATAAAAATATCCGTTAGGATGGTGGTAGGTATCTGAAGGGTCGCTTAAAGTCTCGCATCTTTAGCCGTATACGGTCGGGTAATAACGAGGAAAGATATATATATATAATGTGCAGCATTTCGCGGCAGAATATCACCCCTGGGTAGAACTTTAACGAATTCCTCAGGTACTGTCGGGCTAGTTTCATATTAACACCGTACACACTACCAGCCATGGCGCTAAAGAAGTAACTGTGTGCCTTACGATTTAAGTCCATACATTGAGGAGATATGGCAGGGTCATTAAAGACTTCCGCAAGGATTAGTGGGAAAGCTTTTTCTTTTCCAGGTTTACAAACACAAGTAATTTGGCCGCGATGTTCTCTGCAGTAAGTTAAAGGTTCCGCGATGTAGAAGGACGGGTATCTCTTAGCTAGGCGTATAAAGAGGTGGAAGTCTTCACAGTACCATAAATCCTCATTGAATCCACCTATTCTTTCAAGGCAGGAACGCCTTACTGTTAGTGTAGGCAGAGATATTGGACAGGCAGAAACACGCTCAGAAAGTAGTTCCCTTACCTGCTCTATCGAGTCAATAAGTGTAGAAGAACTATGGAAAGGGGACTTCCGTCTCCTGTATACTTTTCCACCCAGTCTCATCCTATAGGTCTGACCGTAACTGAAACCAACCTGTTTATGCGATTCAAGGGAGTTCACCGATTTCTCTAGGGCAGCCTCCAGATATAAATCATCAGAGTCAAGAAACGCGATGTACTCCGCCGCGGAAATATTGATACCGGTGTTCAAGGCGGCAGATGCGCCGCGATTCTCTTGATATACATACCTGATGCGAGGGTCCTTGTAACTCTCAACCACTGCTTTGGTGTTATCAGTCGAGCCGTCATCCACCACAATAAGCTCAAAATCGGTAAACGTCTGGCGAAGCACACTTTGAATGGTTTCGCCGAGAAGTTTTTCCCGATTGTACGTTGGTATTACCACACTTACCTTCGGCATTTTAACAACACCACAAACCAGGACTATTGTAACTGCGGGATTAACTCACGAATCGTTTGCGAAACCGCCTTTTTACTGCTCATACTTGGTTGCCAACCGATACTCTGGAGTTTATCGATGGAAAGCAACATATCCTTGACGTCACCCTTCCATCCTCGACCACCCTCAATACCTCCCGTAAGATTCAGTTCAGTACCTTTTAAGCCCATCCCATCCACAACCATTTTGGCAATTTCCATAACGCTCAGAAAATCAAAATTGCCAACGTTATATATGGCCGATTTGATGTTATTATCCTGAAAGTACTGATAACCTTGAATGACACCTATAATAAAATCAGAGACGTGGAGATAGCTTTTTTGCTGAGTTCCATCTCCAAGTATCTCCAGTACTTTGGAATCAGCCTTCAATTTACGTATAAAATCACGTATAACGCCATGCGTACCATTTTTCCCAATGATATTCGCCGGCCTAAGTATTAATGCCCTGAGGTTAAACACCTCGGTATAACCATTGATTAACACCTCACAGGCTAGCTTGGTTGTGCCGTATATTGATATTGGTTTTAACGTGTAATCCTCCGGAGTAGGCATCACTTTCGCTTCACCATAAACAACGGACGAAGAGGTGAAAACAATGGTTGGTATTTCGAGTTGCCGCATTGCTTCCAATATATTATAAGTTGCCAGCACATTATTTTCGTAGTGTCCGCCGGGATTCACCAGACTTGATTTCACGTCAGGATCAGCGGCCAAGTGAAATACGACCTCGTTTCCTTTTATCGCCTTAAGAGTATCTTTGTAATTACGCAAGTCAATTTCGCGCACCTCGAAGAAGTCTCTATCGCACTCTGCTAGGTTCTCCCGATAACCGGAGGAGAAATTATCAATTACGGTAATCTGATGACCGTTTTCAGTAAAGTGCTTGACGAGGTGACTGCCAATGAAACCAGCGCCACCAGTGACCAGAACCTTTGTCATGAAAAACCTCCTATTTTATAGTGGCGTGAATTATTACAAATATAAATGATGTAAAAAAGAGAATATCGTAAGATTCGAACTGTGTCTTAGTTCATCATTTCTTGTAGTCTGCTACTAAACTTCTCCGCATTTTGTTTTTATCTTGAGAGACCATCTTCTCTATCCAGCGGTAAGTTTCTCTCAAACCATCCACGAGCGGGGCCTTAGGTTTCCATCTAAGCTTTTCCGAAATTAAGCGGTTATCCGAGTTCCGCCCACGGACGCCCAACGGCCCCGGCACATGCTTGACAGTGAGTCTTTTCCCGGCGATGTCCATAATCATTTGCGCCAGCTGGTTGATGGTCACCATTTCTTCCGATCCGATATTCACTGGACCGGTAAAGTCTGATTTCATTAATCGCCGTACGCCTTCCAGGCACTCGGTAATGTACAGGAAGGAGCGCGTCTGTAGGCCATCCCCCCACATGTCTATTTCCCCCCCGTCAGGAGTTTCCGCAACTTTCCGGCAGAAGGCAGCGGGCGCTTTTTCCCGGCCGTCTTTCCACGAACCTTCAGGGCCAAAGATGTTGTGAAAACGGGCAATCCGTATGTTCATTTTATAATTTCGCATAAAGGCGAGGTACAGGCGCTCGCTGAATAGTTTCTCCCATCCATATTCACTATCAGGGGAGGCGGGGTAAGCCGAATCCTCCGCACATTTGGGATTATCGGGGTCTCTCTGGTTATATTCCGGGTACATGCAGGCAGAAGAAGAATAAAAGATTTTCATCACCCCGGCTTTATAGCAGGCTTCTATCATATTCAAATTTATGAGGGCGGAATTATGCATAATATCGGCGTCATTCTCCCCGCTGAAAACAAAACCGGCGCCACCCATGTCCGCCGCGAGTTGATAAACCTCTTCAAAGGGCTTGTTGGCGACCTTCTTGCAGATTTCAGGGTCTCTCAAATCGCCAATGATGAAGTCGTCTGCCTGTGTTTTAGCGTACTCAGGATATTTTAAGTCTACGCCACGTACCCAGTAGCCTTCCGCCTTCAGTCTTTTTACCAGGTGACTCCCGATGAAACCGCCGGCGCCGCACACTAACGCTCGTTGCATTTTCCCCCGCCTCCTTTTTGATTGTTCGTATTATCGATATTAATGACCCCCATTATATTGCTTTTTCATTGTAAAAGGTCTAAGTGTAAGATTTGATAGGGGAATAGTATGAAATTAGTATGAAATAAGTAATAAATTGGGATTTATTTCAGGCAATTAATCCTATTAAACACAAAAAACAGATGGCCTTCCCAACAATCCTCACACAATCCACTGACCCTTGCTTGCCGGTTTTTTACCTAAAACCGGAGTGGATATAATTACTGAATTAGACTCGGTCAGATGAAACGGCCTTGGTCGGGGTAATGAATGAGGCTTTAAGGCTTGCGGCTGGCATCAGAAAGACTCCTATAAAGTTGTAAGTGTTTTTGGGCAATGACCTCCCAGGAGCTACTGGCTGCAAAAGCTTTGAGGTTCTCCCGAATTTGATTATACTCGCTCTCCGGCAACTTTAAAAATTCGCTGATGGCTTGTTTCAACGAAGCGGGGTCCTCGGGAGTGAAAGTAAGACCCAGCCGATTGGTCCTGACGATTTCGCCAAGCTGGCCGACATCGCTGGCAATAACCGGCAAATTATAACCGGTGGCAAAAGCTAGAACGCCGCTGGCGTGTAAGAACTCCTTGGTATAACTCAATATTATCGCATTGGCCGCGGAGAAATAATACTTGGTGTCTTCCTGGGGAATAAAGCTATCAACGATACGCGTGCGGTCGGCCAAGCCGTAATCTCTAGCTAATTTTTCAGGATCGTTGGTGGGGACGGCATGGTCTATTTTACCCGCATAGACAAATGTAAAATTTTTAGGAAGTTGCGAGATGGCTTGGAAAATGACTTTAAAGTTTTTTTGCAGGTGATTTACTCCGAAAGAAAGCAATACAGTTCCATCAAGAGGTAATTTCAATTGCTCTCTTGCCGTGGCTCGGGGGAGTATTTCCATTGAACCGTAGATGCCGATTGGTATACAGGCGAACTTAGCGTTAAAAAGGCTCTCCTTATATGCTTCTTCCGAATGCGGAGATTCGCAGGTAAAAACAATCTGATTACGTTTTTCAGCTTTCTGAAAAAAGAACTTCATCGTCGCATTTATTATATTGAAGTAGCGTATCTTCTGAACTGCCCATCCACGGAAGTTCCGAAAATCCCGACTTTTTAAGGAATCTTTAAGCTTTTGATTGAGTTCGCTCTGGCTATACCTGATACTGGTGCGTACGGTCAATAGTATAGGATGTTCCTTAATAGAAAGGCCTAAAATAATCAAGGGTACAATTTTAGGGTGAGACTCAAGTATATGTATGGCATCGTATTGTTTCTTCTTGGTTAGTTTAGGCACGAGTGATAAAGTCAGAAAGGTGTCCATCCAGAATGTGAAATCAAGAATGGGCCAACGGCCCAGGATTTTTTCTAAACGTCTTAATAAGGAACCAGTGACAGGATGTCTTTCGCAGAAAGTAACTTGTTTAACTTTTTCGTCCGGGTTAACGAGAATGCCGTTAAAAGTCAAAAGGGTAACGTCAGTGCCCAGACCAGCTAATGAGTTACTGAACAATACGATATCGGTGTTTGATCCACTCGTTCTATGCCCGATCGGTTGAATAAGCAATATTCTCATTATTTTTCAGTTTATAAATATCTCAAAACGTAATAATCTATTATCTTCCTTAAACCTATATTAGGGGATTGGTTATGTTCCCATTTTATCATTTTCTTTAACTTAATTGAACCCAGCGCGCACCCATTTATTACTTGGTCTAACGCTGATAGCCTATATAATAACACTAATTTAGTCACCTTCTAACTCAGTTCTAACGTGCCTCCAACCACATTCTCACTTTCGTCAAATAGAATGGTAAATAACTAGTGGGCATAGGATTCCGCGAGGAAAAACCTAATATGGCGGGGCAAAATACAGTTACGGTGAAGGTATTTAACGGTTAAGTAAATATGAATTCTTGGGGCGGTCGGCTCAATGTGAGCATCAATGAAATCCTGCTAGACTTTTAAATCCAGATAACCATATAGCCAATTATTCTCATTTTATATTTTTATGAAGATACCTAAGAGACTAAGAGTTTTTTTTGTACCTGGCCAACGTATTTCTCAGCAAGTTGCATTTGCGGGAACCTGGATGCTCGCTTGGCGATTAGCTGGGCGTGGTTTGGGGATAGTACGGATTATTATACTGGCCCGCCTTCTTTCGCCGGAGGCTTTCGGCCTGGTCAGTGTCGCTCTCGTAGTTATGGAACTATTGAAAACCGTCACCCAATTTGGTTTTGGTGATGCTCTAATTCAACATAAGGGGGATATACGAGATTATTTAGATACCGTCTGGATCATGTCAGCCATACGAGGATTGGTGCTCGCCGGTATTTTTTTCGGTATCGCCCCATTGGCCGCAAGTTATTTTAACGCACCCGATGCCAGACCTATTATCCAAGCGATGGCGATAACATTAGTGTTGAATGGACTTATCAGTAGCGGCGTAATCTACTTTTACAAGGAACTGGAGGTTCAGAAGAGATTTATCTGGGATATGAGCGCCATACTAACTGACCTCGTTGTATCCATCTCGGCCGCTTTTATTTTGCGTAACGCTTGGGCTTTGGTGTATGGCTCGATTGCTTCAAGTATCGTTACCACCGTTGTATCTTTCGTGATGCACCCCTACCGCCCTAAGTTGAGGTTTGAACTAATAAAGGCCAAAGAATTGTTCAATTTCGGATGGTGGGCTCTCTTATACTCTATAGCGACTTACATCTTCACAAATGTTGATATAATGTTTATTGGCAGACTCCTTGGGGTCGTTACTCTGGGGCTTTATACCATGGCACATAGAATAGGCGACATGATTGGTCAGGAAACAGGGTTAGTCAGCAGCGCGGTTGTTTTCCCAACGTATTCGAAGCTGCAGGACAATCTCTCCAATTTGCGTTTCGCATTCTTGACCTCCATTGAGGCCATCGCGTTTTTAACTTTTCCCATCGCCGTAGGGATATATGTTCTATCGCCGGGTTTTACTGCTGTTTTACTAGGGCAGCAGTGGATACAAGCTATTCCTGCCATGCAAATGCTTGGAATCGCCGCCGCCATATTTTCTTTAATAAGCACTGGCGGTTCATTATTTTATGCAGTTGGCAAGCCTCGGACCAGGTTCCTCGTAATGGTGGTAGCTACCTGTATCATGGGTGCCTTGTTGTACCCACTAACTAAAGAGTTTGGCCTGATTGGGGCAGCCTCGGCGGTACTCGCGGGTAATATCGGCGGACTGTTGTTTCAAACCTGGGCCTCGGTCGGAATCCTAAAATCCAGTATTAAAGAATTAATGCGTCCGCTAATTTCTCCTATCATTATTAGTGTGATCTTAGGTTTATCACTTACATTAGCCAAATATGCCTTCAAACAGGTTAGTCTTGCGGATTTTTTCATTTTTCTTAGTTTGGCAGTTATAGTTTACGCCGCCTGTTCTCTTCTGCTCTGGATGTTATTCAAATCCGGCCCGATCCAAATTCTGAATATATTAAGGGGCAGAAAATAATAGTGATTGACTCTGGAGTAAAATGTTAACCGTGACTTCGGAAAAGGAAAAGCTGAGGATATTACATTGTAGTATAGCCTTGACCTTTGGCGGAGAACAAAAGGAGTTGGTGAAAATCCTAAGTTATATCGACCGAAAGCGTTTCCAGTCTATTGTGTGCTGCGTACGCAAATTTGGTTATATCGAACATACAATTCTGGACTTAGCCAGTAAATTTATCTGTTTGCGGGTGCGCTCTCGTTTTAATCTGCCGGGGGAGGTACGGAGGCTTCGCCAGGTTATCAAAAGGGACAAAATTGACCTTATCGTGACAGGGCTGTTCGGTTCTGAGTTCTCCCCCCTACTTACGGCGCTGATCACGCGTGTTCCAGCTGTGGTGTTCCTGACGACTACTTACGATCCCCGGGAGCGCTCCATCGCCGCGAACGGCAGTGCTGTTTTGTACTGGAAATCCCGATTATCTTACATTGTGCACGCAATATTATCTCGTTTGATAAAGGTTCAGTATATTGCATATTCACAAACTATTAAAAAATCTGCCGTAAAGAACTTGCATCTTCGCCCGGAGAAAATCTCAATTGTCCCTCTGGGTCTAAACCCGGATGAGTTTAACACAGTTTCGCGTCCCCGGGATACAACGACCCGGCTGAAGGATGAACTTGGCCTGCCTGGAGCTTACCCGATTTTGTTGAACGTGGCTAGACTTTCATCAGTCAAAGGGCAAAAAGATTTATTAAAGGTCATGCCTCGAATCCTCGGTCGTTTCCCCAGCGCTAAGCTGCTGATTGCCGGCGGTGGCACAAGTCAATTTACACAGGAGCTGACAAGCCTATTGGAAAATTTGGGTCTACAAAGAAACGTAATATTGCTCGGACATCGAGACGATATCCCAGACTTATTAAATATAAGTCATATATTCGTTTTTACTTCGTATTACGAAGGACTGCCTGGATCTGTTATTGAAGCTATGGCAGCCGGTAAACCGGTAGTAGCGTTTGACATTCCATCAATAAGGGAGCTTATTAAAGATGGCAATACAGGCATTTTAGTCCGGGGACGCAATATTACCCTGTTTGCGGATTCTGTTATTCACTTAGCGGAACACCCCGATACCGCCCGGAACATAGGAGAGCAAGCACGACAGATTGTGCAAAACAATCTCGACATTAGGCAGAATATCAAGAAACTAGAAGAAATATTTAAACGAATGGTCTCGCTTCGCTCTGGCAAAGTTGAAAACCAAACGTAGTTGTGTGAAGCTTAATCGCAAGGAGATGAATGGCTGGTCGTAAAAAAGTCCTTTGGCTGATAAAAGGGCTCAACGCTGGTGGAGCGGAAAAGTTGCTGTCCATGTCGCTCCCGTATCTTGATCGGGATACCTACGATTATCAAGTGACTTACCTTTTTAAAAATATGAATAATTTGGTACCTGAATTTACACGGCAAGGTATCCCCGTTTCCTGCCTTAATATGGAGAGAGCCTACGACTTCAGGGTTATCTTCAAACTGTCTCGCCTTCTTCGGGAACAAGAAATAGATATTCTTCACACTCATTTGCCTTATTCCGGCGTCATGGGACGGCTCGCGGCAATTCTGGCTGGTGTGAAGGTTATCATTTCTACGGAGCATGGCCTTTCCGAAAGCTATCACCCCATTACGAGATTTTTAAATATTTTAACCCTTCCCTTGAGTCACTCCATCATCGCCGTGTCGCAGGCAACCGCCCGCTCCCTGCTTAGATACAAAATAATCCGGCAAAAAAAGGTCCGGGTTATTTATAACGCGATTGATCTTACGGACCCGAAGTTTTTTCAAACCGACCCCGAGTCGATCAAAAAAAGCCTCGGAATTAATGGACATAGTTTAGTAGTTGGCACCGTGGCTAATATCAGACCGGAAAAAGGCCATCAATATCTAATCGAGGCGGCTGCTCTCGTCCTGAAACGACGGCCAGAAGTCACGTTTGTAATCGTCGGCAGGGAGAACACAAGCGGCGATCTGTATAGGCTGGAGGAACTGGCAAAGCGTTTGGGGATTCGCGATAAAATAATCTTTACCGGATATCGTCAGGATGCGCTTCAGATAATGAACATCTTCGATGTTTTCGTGCTGCCGTCGATTTGGGAGGCGTTTGCGATTGTCCTCCTGGAAGCTATGAACCTGGGAAAACCAATAGTTGCTACTAACGTTGGGGGAATTCCAGAGGCTGTCAATGAGGCTGTCAATGGCTTTCTTGTGGCACCACGCCAACCCAACCAGCTGGCATCAAGGATCTTGGACCTGTTGAACAACAGTGCTTTGCGGAACCAGATGGGCGAGGCAGGAAGGGAAAAAATTCGAGACAGGTTTAACATTGAACATGTGGTAAAAGAAGTAGAGCAGGTATATGCTATGGCGCTAAACAGGGGAAAAAGGATAGAAAGGTAAGGCAGGCGTCTTTCGCCAAAGAAAATATTTGCAAAAATTCTCGTTCCAATATAAATATATGATTTAGTCAAAAAAGGGATTACTAGGAATGGACTATCCGATGTGAGCATTCCCAGGAGGTAGCGGATGGCGCGTTTCTGGTATAAAATATACCAATTTTAGGATACATTAAAAAAGATGTGTGGAATTTGCGGTAAGCTCAGCCTGAAGGGGGGAATAGAACGCCCCCTTATCGAAAAGATGTGTGCCTCTCTGGCTCACCGGGGGCCGGATGACCAGGGAGTGTATACCGGAACGTGCGTTGGCCTGGGCAACCGGCGTTTAGCTGTCATCGACCTCAGTACAGCCGGCCACATGCCCATGTCAACAGATTCGGGTAAGCGCTGGATCACCTACAATGGCGAAGTATATAACTTCAAGGAGATCAGGACAGAGCTCGAAGGTTACGGGTACCGCTTCCGGAGCCATACTGATACCGAGGTTGTTCTCTATGCCTACGATAAGTGGGGAGCGGATTGTCTGTATCGATTTAACGGTATGTTTGCCCTGGCTATCTGGGATGAGGAAAGGCGACAACTTTTTCTCGCCCGTGACCGTTTGGGCATAAAACCTCTCTATTATTATTGCGATCCAGATAAAATTATTTTTGCCTCCGAGATTAAAGCTATCCTTCAGGACCCGGACATATCCAGGGAAATCAGTTCCGAAGGGATGATCAATTATTTCACATTTGGACACTCTATGGCACCTCGCACAATCTTTAAGAACATTTATAAACTCCTTCCCGGTCATTATTTAACCTGCGTCTCAGAAGGGGCAGCCGGGCTGCAGATAAAAATAAAGCGCTATTGGGCGCCGCCTGAACCTGGACAAAACAAAGACGCCGGCGAGAAGTATTATGTTGAAGAGGTTTATCGCTTGCTCAGAGAATCTGTGCGTAAACAGCTCATTTCCGATGTTCCCCTTGGTGTTTTCCTGAGCGGCGGCATTGATTCCAGTATTATCACCAGTTTGATGAATTCTATTGATCGATCTCAGGTTAAGACCTTCTCTATAGGATTTACCACGGGGGGCAAGGCTTATAACGAACTTGACGATGCCCGCGTAGTTGCCCGCCACTTCGGCACGGAACATCACGAGATACTGTTGAATGAAAATGACCTGACTCAAGCTCTGCCCAGTCTCGTCTATTATTACGATGAACCCTTCGGGGACGCCGCTAACTTCCCCACCTATCTGCTATCTAAATTCACTAGAGAGCACGTCACGGTGAGCTTGAGCGGAGAGGGTGGTGATGAGGTCTTTGGAGGATACAGGAGATATGTCATCGAAAATATCTTTAATCGCTATCCAGCGCTCCTCGCTTTACTAAACAACGAGATATTACACAAGCCTTTTATCAAGCTGTCTTCTTCAAACCGGTGGCAACGGTTCATGGAGGCTTCGGGTATTCGCGATAAAGTGGAGCGCTACACGAGCTGGTTATCCGTCTTCAATAAGGAAATGAGAGTCGAACTTTTCCGACATCTTCCCCAGTCGCCGGATTTCGATCCCTTGGACATTTATCGTGGCCTCTACCCTACTAATGGAACCTTTGATATAAACCGTCTACTTTACATCGACCAACAAACCTGGCTGCCAGATACCTACTTAGAAAAGGGAGATAAAGCAAGCATGGCCGTAGGACTGGAAGTGCGTGTTCCCTTTTTAGACCATGAGCTGGTGGAATTTGCCGCAACGATCCCGGCCCGATATAAAGTCAGGGGCTTTTCCACCAAATATATCCTGAAGAAAGCTTTTTCCTCCCGACTTCCCCCCGAAACCTTGCGGAAACGCAAACATGGTTTCACCCCCCCGTTTGAACCCTGGTTTCGAGATAAGCTAAAGGGTTTTGTGAAAGATATACTGTTCGATCCACAGACTCGTTCCCGTGGTTTGTTTGACTATGACTATATCGAAAAGCTTTATCGCTGGCATGTTGAAAGCCGGGGCACTTATCACTGGCACCTCTGGCTCCTCACTGTTTTTGAGCTCTGGTGCCGGCAGTACTTAGATCATCAATACGTATCGATAACGCCATCCCCTGTTGACAGACTGTAATAAATATTGAAGATATTCCTATGTTAAAAATATCGATATTAAAGCCTCAATCAATCCTGCTCCTGGCTTTCGTCACCGTTTTAGCCGCGGCTGTTGGCTTATTTATGACAGGCGCTAATTATGATTGGCAAGGGCTCCTGCTGGTGGTAGCGGGAATAGGTGTCCTGTGTGTTTTTCTGCTGCCGCGCCTGGCGCGGTCGGAGGGAACGGGTTTCGTAAAGATTCTCATACTCGCACTCTTATTAAAATTTGTTTTTGCTATGATAAACTACTACTTTGCCTTCGAAGTTTACGGAGGAGCAGCCGATGTGCATGGTTATAGTGACACTGGTACTTTAATTTCCCAATATATATGGAATTTCGAGTTTGCTAAAGTAACCCCCTTCCTGCAATGGAGTACTAGTTTCATAAGCTTCTTTACGGGAGTTGTCTATTCGATAATCGGTCCAAGTATATTCGGCGGTTACCTTGTCTATGCATTTCTATCTTTTCTGGGTAGTTATTTCTTTTATAAGGCATTCCGAGTAACTTTTCCCAATGGCTCTAAACGACTCTATATGTGGTTGATCTTTTTCTTCCCCTCGATCTTATTTTGGCCGAGTGCCATCGGAAAAGACGCTCTCATGTTCCTGAGCATAGGCCTCTTAGCCTATGGTGGTGCGCAAATAATAAAGAACCAATTACCGGGATTGATCCCGTTAGTCCTGGGGTTCCTGGGGGCATTGTGGGTACGTCCCCATATTGCCATGATATTGATACTGGCCTTAGCGCTCGCCTTCTTTCTGCCCGGGGCTAGGAAACGGCCTTTTCGCCCGGCCACATATATCATCGGCCTCCTCGCCGTTGGAGGATTGGCTTGGTATTTATTACCTAAAGTCATGGCTTTTATATCACTGGAGGAACTGTCTCCAAGTGGCATAAACGAATATTTACAACAATATCAGGGTTTGTCCTACCAAGGCGGGTCGGCCTTTCAGGCTATCAATCTCAATAACCCTCTTGATTATCTGATGATCCCGGTTACTATCTTGTTTCGCCCTTTCCCTTGGGAGACGGGTAACTTACAAGCTTTGGTGGAGAGCTTAGCTGGGGTAATCATGCTATTTCTGATTCTGTGGCGGACTAAAAGCCTGGGTCGGGCGTTGGCCGCTTCAATTTCTAATATATATCTTCGGTTCATCCTGATTAACATCGTGGTATTCGTAATCATTTTCGCCGCATTAACCAATTTCGGTACTTTAGCTAGAGAGCGGGTGATGATACAACCATTCTTGTTCATGTTAATATCCTACGGCTCGTTAAAACCCGCAGAAAGACAAAACCAACCAATTGAAGGTGTCTATGTATACCAAAAATGACGAGTTATCCCATGAGTCATGTTTAGGAGAAGTCTTATTGCCTCGGGAGTAGTTATACTGTGAACAGCTTGCTGGAACGGGGAGTTTTCGTTCTTTCCATAGATATTGAACCAAACGCCAAGCTGGCGCGTGACCCAATATGTCAAGAAGTTACTGGCCTCCTGTTAAAGCTCATCGAGAAATTTAATGTGCACGCAACATGGGCAGTACAGGCGAACCTGCTGTTAGATAGGCATGAATTTACCATAAAGAATCTACCAGATGCCATCGCAGAGCACATCCGGCGAAGCGGGGCACCTTTATATAATGGACAGAGCGTCCTGCAGCAGATCCTGGATTGTAAAACACCCCAGGAGATAGGCTGTCATACCTTTTCTCATATTCGAGTAGCGGATCCAAGTTGTACCCGAGAACAGTTTGAGGTGGAACTGGAAGCTTGCCGACATGAATTTGAGAGATTTGGTGTGATACCGTGCTCTTTCGTCTTTCCATGGAATTCCGTACAGTTTGTTGATAGCTTGAAAAAATTTAATTATATCGCTTATCGAGGTCCGTCCCACAATTGGTACACCAGTTTGCCCCTTCTCTTAAAAAGGTTATCCCATTTGGTTGACCATTGGTTACTTGTTCCCTCTTCGATGCCTGAGGTTAGATGCGAGATGGGAGTATGGAACTTGCCGGCAAGTTATTATTACGTTTGTGGTAAAGGCTGGGGAAAGATGATACCCATACAATTGCGGGTAAGGAAAGTAAAACAAGACCTCCGCGTTGTTGTTAGAAAGCATCGTCTTTTTCATCTCTGGTTTCACCCCTTTAATCTGGTTAACAATACAAGTGTCTGGCTCAAGGGTCTGGAGAATATCTTTGTTGCTGTCTGTCGATATCGCGACCAAGGTCTTCTGGACAACCTGACTATGGGCGAGTTGGCCCGTAGACTTAAGCTTCAAAGAGAACAATAGACCTCACTTAAGCTCTGCGATTCTAACCATTTTCTTACTTGTTACCCACGTCACTCTAACCCCGCTGTTTTAAAATTAATTCAGTATCACCAAGGTCATCAAAGTAATTCACATGGAACGTGTTTACAAAGTATTGCAGGTAGCGGCTACCGACGTCTCAGTTAAGAAGCTCTTACTGCCCCTGATAGACCGACTTATTGCCGAAGGATATCAGGTACACATTGCGTGTTCGGAAGGCAATTACGTATCCGGGCTTCGCGCCGAGGGATACACGATTCACAATGTTGGCATCCAGCGGCGAATCAACCCTGTTTCCAACCTTATATCTTTATACCGTTTGTATCGCCTTATGAAACGGGAACGCTTTGATATCGTCCACGTGCATACTCCGGTGGCGGCAGCAGTGGGGAGAGTGGCCGCCTGGTTGGCCGGGGTGCCTGTAATTATTTATACCGCCCATGGTTTTTACTTCCACGACAACATGCCCGGATGGATAAGACGCCTGGTTATATGGGTGGAAAACCTCTTGTGTCATGTCACACATTTGGTCTTTACCCAGAGTCATGAAGATGCCGTTAATGCCGTGAGAGAGCATATATGTCCTGAGGATCGGGTGATATTTATAGGCAATGGGGTCGATATCGGGCGCTTTACCGATGAACACCCAGGGGCCAGAACGAGCCTGGGGCTTTCACCGCAAGATAAAGTCGTGGGCTTTGTGGGGCGCCTCGTTTCAGAGAAAGGAATTATGGAACTCATTGAGGCAATGCGCCCGGTATTTCAAGCTATTCCCGAAGCCAGGCTCCTCATCGTGGGAGATAGGCTTGACAGCGACCGTGATAAGAAAACGAAAGAGGTTATCGGGAACCTGAAAAACCTGTCATCCCGTATCTTGTTCACCGGGTTTATTGATGAAGTCTCTGAAGTGATGTCAGCCATCGACCTTTTTGTGCTTCCCTCCCATCGAGAGGGAATGCCGCGTACTATTATTGAAGCTATGGCCAGTGGCAAGCCGGTCATTGCTACCGACATCCGTGGCTGCCGGGAAGAGGTAGTCCCCGGCCTTACCGGTTTGCTAGTGCCAGTAAAGGACCCAGACGCACTTTCCAAAGCTATAACATCACTACTGTCAGACTCGGGATTGGCCCGCCAAATGGGAGCTGAAGGCAAGCGACGCGCCTGTGAGTTTTTCGATGAACGCATCGTGCTTAACAAACAGGTTAAGGCCTATGAAGAAATCGTTGTCAAGAGATTAGCCAGCGCCCCGTCTGAAAAAAGGGTTCAGCTCTGGGCAAAGCGGAGCATGGATATAATTTTGAGCTCCCTGAGCTTGGTGTTCCTGTGCCTGCCGTTCCTCGTAATCGCCATCTTTATAAAAATTGACTCGCCGGGATCTGTTTTTTTCCTCCAAGAGCGGACAGGTAAAAACGGGAGAACCTTTCGCATATGGAAATTCCGGACCATGATAGACGGCGCCGTTAATCATGGTTTGGGTTTTAACATTGCTAAAGACGACCCTCGCCTTACCCGGGTGGGTAATTTGCTTAGGAACTGGGGGGTCGATGAATTGCCCCAATTGATTAATATATTAAGGGGAGAGATGAGTATCGTCGGTCCTCGTCCCGCTCTATGTTACCAGACGGAACGCTATGACAGTTATCAGCGGCAGAGATTGCTATTTAAACCTGGGATAACAAGTCTGGCGGTTGTGCGAGGACGTAATCTGCTCTCCTGGAAAGACCGCATCAGGTTGGACGTGTTTTACATCAAAAATTGGTCTCTTTGGTGGGATTTTAAAATTATGTTCAAGACGTTTTGGACAGTATTGGTCAGCCGACGGGGAATTTATGGCTCCAAAGGTAAAAATGATGATTTTTTGGAGACAACTTCTGGTGTTGAGCCGCGGGACTTAAGCCGGCAGGTAAAAGTGTCCGAAAGAAGCGGATGAAGTATAGAACAATAGCCTATCGAAAAACTACCTAGTCATTAATTTGAAAACGATAATAATTTTAGGAGAAATGAAATAATGCAAATACCTCTATTCAAGATCTATTGGGACAATAACGATATAGAGCGGGTTACCTCAGTAATAAAAAAGGGAGCGTATTGGGCGGTAGGCCCGGAGATTAAAGAGTTCGAAAAACGGGCCGCTGAATACGTGGGGGTAAAATATGCCTTGGCGGTAAATTCTGGCACCTCAGCTTTACATACCGTTTTAGCCGCTCACGGGATTGGTAAGGGTGATGAGGTGATTGTTCCCTCATTTACCTTTATTGCAACCGCTAACTCTGTGCTCATGGTAGGAGCTAAGCCGGTATTCGCCGATATTGAAGGGGAGACTTACGGACTTGATCCGGAGGATGTGGAAAGAAAAATAACTCCCAGGACCAGGGCTATTATGCCCGTTCACTGTGGAGGGTTATCGTGCCGTATCAAGGAACTAAAACAGATTACCGATAAGCACAGACTCCTTTTCATCGAGGATGCCGCCGAATCTCTTGGCGCTATGGTCGATGGGCAAAAGGTGGGGAGTTTCGGCGATTCGGCTATCCTGAGCTTCTGTTCTCCCAAGGTTATTACCATGGGGGAAGGTGGCATGGTCTTTACCAATTCAAGAGATGTTTACGAAAAGTCAAGATTGATATATAACCACGGCAGAGTGGAAACAAGCGATTATTTCTCCTCCACTGAGCAGATGGAGTATGTAACGCTGGGTTATAACTTCAGGATGTCGACAATGACGGCTGCTCTGGGAATATCACAAATAGAAAAGATAGACCGAATTATTCAAATGAGAAGAGAAAATGCTGGTTACCTGACAAAGAAATTATCACAAATAAAGGAAATTAAGACTCCTGCAGAGCCGGCTGACTTTTTCCACGTTTATCAAATGTATACTATCAGGCTTAATGCTGAAAACGGCGTTAGAGATAAACTGAAGGAATATTTGAGCAAGAATGGAATAGGGACGAAGATTTACTTCGACCCCGTTCATTTGAGCCTGTTTTACCGTCGAGAAAGTGGCTATAAAGGCGGAGAGTTGCCCGTGACCGAAAATCTCTCACGGAAAGTCCTCACTCTGCCGATGTTCCCCACTTTGGCCAAAGACGAAATGGACTATTTAGCTGATAAGATAAAGGATTTTTTCACGGCAAACCCGATCAAACCTGAAAGTAAACACGCGAAAATATCTCGGGTATAGACTGGAGGTTGAGATGAAAGTATTGATAACGGGTGGAGCTGGATTTATTGGCTCTACCGTGGCTCTAAAATTATCTGAGAAAGGGCATCAAGTGGTCATTTATGATGTCGGTGTCTGGGATACACAAGTAGACCACACTGAGTACATTAAAGGGGATATATTTGATGTAGGTCATCTGACCGCTACCGTCAAGCAGTGTGACGTTGTTATTCACATGGTCGGTCTGGCTGACGGCAGGGCAGCTCAAGATCATCCTCAGATGAGCTTCGATTTAAATATCAGGAGCCTTCAAGTACTTCTGGAATCAATGAGAGGTAACGGCGTCACCAAGCTTATATTGCCTTCTTCCGCAGCGATTTATGGAGCCGTTGATAAGTCACCAATAACCGAGGAGACCGCACCCAAGCTTAGCGGTGTTTATCCCTATCATAAATACATCGCGGAGAGACTGGCAGAAACTTATAGCCTGAATTACGGCATCCGTATGACCATCCTACGCCTGTTCAATGTGTACGGAATAAGAGGGCAAGGCATATTGAATATCTTACTGGAGAAAGCCACAAAGGGGGAACCCGTAAAGCTTTTTGGCCAGAAACAAAAAAGGGATTTCATACACGTATCTGATGTCGCTAGTGTCTTTGCCAGCGTCATAGAACTTGACCATCGGTTTGAAGTTTACAATGTTGGCACCGGGGTTGGTAGAACCATTGAAGACCTGACGAAAATAGTCAAGGAATATTTCCCGGCTCTAGAAATCCAATTTGGGGAATACCAGGGTGTGCTTTATGATTCCGTTGCTGATATCGTTAAATTACAACGAGCCACCGGCTTTAACCCTGATGTGAGCGACTACAACCTCAGAAAATTAATACAAATTAGAATTTACCAGCAGAATAATAATCTTGTTACGACCATGTCTGCCTGAAAGGAGAATCATGTCGAGATTTAAAGACTGGAAGGCGCCGGAATTTAACGAGACCGGTTTGACTAAATGGAATTGGATGTGCCAAAGCCATGAAAACCTGAAGCTTGGTAAAAATACAGACATCGGCGCATTTACCTATATCAACGCCAGATATGGGGTTGAGATAGAAGAAGAAGCCCAGATTGGGTCGCATTGCTCGATTTATTCTGAGTCCACAATAGATGAAAAAATAGGGAAAGTTGTAATAAAAAGGAATGCCAGGATTGGTGCACATAGCGTCATAATGCCTGGTATTACCATTGGAGAGGGGGCTATTGTAGCTGCTTGCAGCTTTGTAAATAAAGATGTGCCAGATGGCGTTGTGTTTGGGGGGGTTCCCGCGAAGGTACTGAATATCTCAAACAATAAAATTCCGAATGGCGTATTAAATGGAGTTCCTGGTAGGTTTTAAAAGTACAACTATCGTATCCGGCCAATAGGGAAAACTCAGGACATAATGGATTCGGGTATAGTGGGAAAACAATGGCAAACAAAAACGGTGTCGCCGGGATCAAGTCAATCCCTGAAGATGCACTGCTTATCCACTGCGCCCGTCTTGATTTGTCCCGAGAACGGCGTGAAGCGATAAAGGAAATCCTTGCCGGAGTCATTGATTGGGATCTGTTAATAGACAAAGCCGCCTGGCACCGGTTATTGCCTTTGGTTTCTTATCACTTGAGGTCGCCAGATTTGATTGCATTCATCCCAAAACCGGTACTGGATAGGCTGTCAAGCCTTCACTATTATAACCTCGTTAGGAATATGGTTCTTCAAGATGAGCTATCCCGCCTTTTATCCGCGTTAAATAACCAGAATATACCCGTTATCGTGCTAAAAGGAGCCGCCCTACTGGAAACGGTCTACAGTGACATCAGCTTACGACCAATGGGAGATATCGATATCCTTGTCAGGCCCGAGCATCTAGATCAAGCCGAGTCTATCGCTCTTCAACAAGGATATGGTTTCCTCGTCGATCATGAGGTCCAGAAGCACACCAAACAGAACTGCCGCCACCTAGCTAATCTATGGCATCATGAAAAAAATATGATGTTGGAAATACATCATCACATCGTCAGTCAGGACGAACCCTATTATTTTAACTTGGATGGCTTCTGGGCGAGAGCTAAGCCGGTTTTAATATCAAATACCCCTGCGCTGGTGCTGGCCCCTGAAGACTTACTCATACATTTGAGTATCAGGTTCCTACTCGACCGCCGTTACCAGAGTAATAGCGCCCTCGGTCAGATTTGTGATATCTCTGAAGTCATCAAACATTACAGTGATTCGCTTAATTGGGGCTTAATAGAGAAGACATCACGGGAAGGTGGAGTCATTAAAGGACTGCATTTCGTTCTTTATGCCTGTCAGCTTCTTTTGCAGGCACCGGTGCCGTCACCTGTTTTAGATAGGTTTCAGTCGCAGGAATTCGACCCTATCTCAGCCGCGTTGTTTATCCGCCGGCGCGTTCTGGATACTCGACCCTGGCTGGCCCATGGACTGCTAGATTCTCAACCAGATTTCCATCGCCTCAGGACAGTCCGGGCCATTTCCGCCAGGTTTTTTCTTTTTACCCGGCAAATATTTAAGAAAGACGGGAATGGCCACGGGCTTTCCGGCTTGAAGCGGGTTATCGATATCCTGCCCAGGTTACGAAGAATATTGGTGAGACCCGCTGAGCTGAAGGAGGACCTCCGGCTTGACCGCTGGCTCCACGACCTTTATGCGTCACGTTAAATCGGCTGGACTTCCGTCAGCAATTGAGACTTAATATCTGAGCATGTCACGCCGGCGGTACACTATCATAGCCAGCATGACAATTATCAGGACGGTCGCGACGCCGATGACGGCGCCGAGGGTCCACCAGCTGAAAACTTCGGTTGCCGCTTCTGGCGTGACAAGCAAGTTGTGTAACAGCGATTGCTGGACGAGATTTTCGCCATTATATAGTTCAGCCCGGAAGACGTATTCTCCGGCCTCCCATCCCGCGGAAGGAATATAGCTTAATTCTCCGCTTTTGCCGTCCTCTCTGAGCTGGCTAAAGTTAAACAGGGGCACTTGCTCAAGTGCCGCCCCATTTTGAAATACCGTCATCATGAGCCTGACATCGTGTAGATCTGTCCAGGCCTGGTTCATCTGGTACTCTATCTTGACAGAGACCAGCGTATTCGTGTTTTGATTATAGATTGGGGTGATGCTGAAACTATTGAGTTCCAGCCCGGGTACCTCGGGGGCCGCGGTTGGTGCTGGCGATGGGTTCGACGGGTTGACCTCGAGTACCCCCTCCAGACCGCCAATGCTGATTCTGTGCTCTCCGGCGGTATTGGTGGTGAAGCTGAAGCTCGCCGTCATGCTGCTGCCTCCGTCGAGGATTACTTCTCGTGTTTCCAGAATGACATCATCCATAGATAGCGTTAGCGGATAAGTCCCTGCCAGATCGCCGGTATTTTTAATTAACACGCTGATATTGGCTTTCTCTCCGGTATTGATGGAACCCGGGTCTATCTCGAGTTCGCTGAACGTGAAAGCCGCCGAGGCTGGCTGTTTCTTCACAACGAAGGTCGCTGCCAGACCCCCGATGCTGACCCGGTGTTCGCCGATAGTGTCCGGGACAATATTAAAAACAATCGTTTCGCTTTCACCGCCATTTAAAGTTATGGTCCTTTCTTGCACGACAGAGTTATCCAGCATCAGACTGGCGAGATAAGTTCCGGTAAGGTCACCCTGGTTTCTTACCTCGATACTGGCAGTTACGGTCTCGCCGGTATTGACCTCATCCGGTGTTAAAACGAAATTCGTGGTGATTAGACTGGCGGGACGGTTATGGGCCATAAGGGCATAGGTCGAAAGGTGATTTATCAGTATGGAAACAGTGCCGGCATCCGTATCGACAGTGCCGCCCAGGTCCGTCCAGGTCATGGCAGCGGGGTCCCATAATGCAATATAGAGATTGTTTGCGGAAACATCGGACGGAAGCTCCGCATTGGAATATCTGAAAACAAGATTAGCCGACCCGTTAAAGGTAGCGCCACCCGGTTCAATCTCGTATAATTGACTGATCAATACAGAGCCGTAATTGGCGGCCCGATTTTCATCTATCGGTGCGATATTCAGGCTGGTCAATGCCCGGCCGTATTTGTTCCTGACGATAGTGCCTTTAGCTATACGAAGCTCTACCTGTAAATCGGTATCCGCAGCGATTATATCGTCAAGCATCTGCCCGTCGTTATCAGTGAGTCCGCGTAGATTGGTGGTCCCGCCCGCTACGCCGCCTCCACCGCCGCCTCCACCGCCACCTATATCATTTCCTCCAGATGGAGGAGGGGCCGGGGTAGTAGCTGAAATATCAATGGTAACGTTAATAGCACTTACCGGAACGGACTGGCTGTCCACGTCCCCGACGACAACGTTTGATAGCGTTAATGGACTGCTGCCCCCGGTGCTCCCGGCCGTCATCGTGATGACCGCGAATGTCCCCGCCTGGGCTACCGTCTGCCCGGGGCTGATAATCGCCCCAAAAACGCCAGTAACGGTACCGTCTACGTTATTTATCTCGCCACTATTGAAGTAGGTGCTGGCGCCGCTCTGGTTTAGCAAATTTCCTTCGGCGATACTTTCCATGGTGACTATAGCCGGGTTGAAGCTCAGGTCAAACTGTATACCGGCGATGGCGTTGTTGGGCACGACGCTGATGCCGATGGTGAACTGTTCTCCCGGGTCGATGGCACCGGCCGGGACTGAAACGCTGACCACAGCGTTACCTGAGGCGGTAGCTACGCCGGCGAGAAGCATCACCAGAGAAATGACCAGGAAGATAGTCAGCGTTCTCAAATATCTGGAAACATCTTTACTTCTCATTTTCGGTTCCTAACCCGTCCAGTTCTGTCCGATTAGAATGACATCAAGTACGTTAACCGTTCCATTTTCGTTGATATCTTCGGTAATCCATCCATTCGTGCCGGTCGCATTCCAGTGCTGGGTGACCGTTATTATGTCAAGTACATTCACTTTTCCGTCGCCGTTGACATCCGTCTGGTAGACATTATTTACGGTTATGGTAATGTCCTCGGTATCATTCGCGCTGTTAGCGGATACTACGAAGTGCACGTTGTGATAGCTCCCTGCCTGACGGTAAGATGGCATCCAGGTGAATGTCTTCGTGGCGGGGTTAAAAGTTGCTCCGCTGGGCATACCGGAAGCTGAGTATGTCAAGGGGTCTCCGTCGGGGTCGTTAGCCGATACGGTGAAGGTAAGTGTTGTCCCTTCGTTGACCGTCTTATTGCCGATGTTGGCAAGTACTGGCGGTCGGTCCACATTAACGGTGCCGTTATTCACGGTTACAGGTACGGAATTGCCTGCCACGTCCCCGACGACTACATACGATAGCGTTAATGGGCAACTGCCCCCGGCGCTCCCGGCCCTCATCGTGATGACCGCGAATGTCCCCGCCTGGGCTACCGTCTGCCCCGGACTTATTATCACCCCGAACACTCCGGTGATGGTCCCGGCTATGTTATCTATCTGGCCGGCATTAAAGTAGGTGCTGGCGCCGCCCTGGTTCAGCAAATTTCCTTCCGTAACGTTGTCTACGGTGATAATATTGGGATTATAACTCAGGTTAAATTGCATACCGGCGATGGCATTATTGGGCGTGACGTTTATGCCGATGGTGCACTGTTGCCCGGGGACAATGGCGCCGGCCGGGACTGAAACGCTGACAACGGCGTTGCCCGCGGCGTAGGCTAGACCGGGGAGAAGAATCACCAGAGAAATGACCAGAAAGATAGCCAGTGTTCTTAAATATCTTAAGACATTTTTACTTCTCATTTTTCTCTCCTATACTGTCCAGTTCCGTACGACGGAAGCGATATCCAGTATGTTGATAATGCCGTCCTTATTGACGTCTTCCGTAATCCAGCCATTCGCGCCGGTTTCACCCCAATGCTGGGCGATACTTATTATGTCAAGTATATTGACTATTCCATCACCGTTGATATCGGGATCTCCGATTGGCTGGTCGGAGGCTCCCGAACCGACTGGAACCAGCAGATACTTAGGGTCGTGCCAGACGAAGGGGGGTATCCCAACAAACCAGAAATAGTTGTAAGTATTGTTGTTGTTCAGCGTCAGTTTCCAAAGACCAGCTACAGGGTGGGTTATGGTGCTTTGCCCGGATGTGTTAAATAGGAAATTATGGTCTACATTGTTAGGATCGGTGAGCCTACCGCTCATCGCCAGAATACCGTTACCTTGGAAGGTGAAATTGTCAGTTCCCGCAGGCACGTAGAAATACTGGACATTGGCTCTATATTCCCAAGGCGCATTATAACCTACAGCATCACTCTCAACATTAAGAAGATTACCATGACCATCAGCAATTATTGAAGCAGGTCTATTGGGAACATCAATATAGACCTGTCTGTTATTTTCTGGCACGTTAGAAGTAGCATGGAGAATATAGTTGCCCGCGATGGTAGCCGTAAAGTTCACGGAAATCCAATCCGTGACGCCATCATGGGAGTAAGTCCCGACGAGCATGTTGCCCGGGTCATACATTTGTAGATAGACATTCGGGGTCCCCTCGTATTCCACGGTCTTAATTCTTATGGTGATGGTCTCGTTGCCGTTTGATGGTATAAGGATGTCGCGGTTGTTGCCAAAGAGCGGTGTAACGCTCGCTGTCACGTTGTCGCCGAGGGCCTGCAAGCTGATTGTCCTGGGGTTCACCCAGTCAAGACCCCAGCCGTCGCTGGCAAATTCTGTCACTCCCTCATTCAGCCAGTCCTCCGTCTCTCCCACACTCGGCGCATTAAAGTCCTGAAGGGCATCGACTTGGCTCTTGGAATAACCCCTGCTATACAACTCTTCCCGCAGGGCATCCTCAACATAGTAATAGGCTACCATATAGGTGTCTCGAATTTTACAGTTGAATGTGTAGAAGTCCTGAAGGTCAGAGTTGCTTAGATTATCAATCCCAATATTGTGCCATTTCCAAACATAACGTGTGTAGTATTCCAGTTGCCTAATTCTTGCAAGAATAGCATTGTCACCAGCAGCTAGAGTCTCGGCAGACTGCAAATCTCTATACATCTTACCTAGAGAATCATTGTCGGTATTACGCTGCTCATACCAATGCTGCATGACCGTAGAAGCAGCCCCGAAAGCCTTGGTATAAAAGTCATCTAATAGGTCACTAATGCTGAGGCTTGAATCCCAATACAGTTTTGTAAGGAGGTAATACATGAGACCACCAGAACCACCCCAGCTGTCTGTACCTTCGCCAACAACAGAGACTATCCCCTTGTTGTAGCACCACTTGACGAAATTGAGGCAGTCCCAGCCTACTCCCATCATCTGACTGGTTGGAGCGTCCTCTTCGGGATACCACAGGTCTAGGTAGTCATAGACCCCGACTTTGACGCCCTTTCCAAGAAATTCATCCACCCTCTGGGTATCGGTGAGGTTGCTACAGTTGAAGCCGCGGGTTATAACGACGAAGACATTGGGTTTGAGAGAGAATGATGGCACGGCAGATGAACCTTCATAGGCTAGGACGCCCACATATTTCCCGGGGTAATCCCCGCTTATGTTGTTGGCCACATAATTCACCAAGCCAAAAATGTTGTCGGTGATGTCCTGAACATCCGTCAATGGATAGAACCCGTCCATGCCGCCATCATTAGGAGATATTGGCACGACCGCAGCCCATAAGTCGTCGTTAAACTGATAACTCTTTCCTACTATGTTAGCTAAGTAATACCTTGCATAATCAACTGCCATAGCTCTTACACCAGCATTGCTACCGTCAAACTGCCAGTATGATATACCTCGTCCATTCTGCAAGAAATAACTAGGATGTGCATTATAGTAGGCTGTCTTTTGTTCGTCTGTCATCGAATACCAACCGACGGCATGGTTAAGAATTTCACCGTAGCTATGGGATGTTGAGTAGGTCTCTGCTCCGTAGCCGCGATTATGCGTTATCCAGTTTTTAAAGGCAGTTGACCCGCCAGGGATATAAGTATCTTGCGGGCTCAAGCCTCCATATTGGCGCCAAGCGAAATCGGGTTCAACAATGATGTCTGTGCTTTCTAAAGAAGCCAAGCTATCAGGAACCACCGTCCAGGCGCTATTTTTAAAGAACCATCGCACACCAAGCTTTTCATCAAGCAGGTAATAAGCCCCCCATCTTACCGCTATAGCCGTCTTGCCTGTAATTGTAATCCCATTACTATCAATAACAAGACGAAAAGCCTCATCGCCATGATTGGCCAACATGGCAGGATTAACCGTTAGATTGATAGATGGGGGTGTTGGAGTAGATGTAACCACCGTCCATGAACGTCCCGACATTTTCTCTAGGTATGTCTCAAGCTCACTGGCTGCCGTTTCCAGGAAGGGATTATCAACGTCTTCTTGGGCAGGATTATAATAAATGGTATTGATGGCGTCCCAGCCCACCCCATTATCAGCTCTGGCAGTAGGAATTTTCATAAATGATGGGCTAATTGTGAATAACATCATAAATATAATGAACAGACTGGCTATCTGCCTCATGAATAGCCATTCTCCTTGTAGGATCGTGTTTGATTTCACCTTTATGGCTTGATTATCCTCGGGCATATGCTCCCTTTTAACAAAGTGAACTTCATACAATCAAATCCATCATTGACAAAGATCATGACGGAACCCATAAAACTAATATAACATCAGATGGAACTTAAAAAAATAGCCTATTGGTAACAGAGAAAGGAGTCATATCAAGATGCATTGTGTGCTAATTTGAGTTAGAATGGAGGATGGTAAAGGCCTAATTAGATTGAGTAAGAAGAGAGGTATTTATGGTTATTCATATAGACGTTAGTCCTAGTTCTCTCTAATTACCGGGATAGTTTACCATTAAAAATTTCTGCCGGATATAGTATATACTACGTTATGAAAAAATTACAAATAAGAACCCTTTTATGGGTTTTATGGACGTTGATTCTCTTTGTTGTGTTATTTTTGCCTATTAGGGAGAGTCTCATTCCCAAATGGGGAGGTTTCCCATACTGGGACAAAGTTATTCATTTCGGTCTTTTTGCCGTTACTGGTTTCGTCAGCGTTTTTGGAGCTAGCTTCCTCTCGTCGTTCGTAGCCAGACTACTGTTCGGGCTCGTCTTCGGTTTAGCGTTGGCGGCGGTAACGGAACTTGGGCAATATTTAATACCTTCTCGCGACCCTGACCTTTATGACTTTTTCGCTGACCTCGCTGGACTTTTTTTCGGCTTACTAGTTTATACTGTATTTTTCTTTTATAATAAACTCCATTCCAGGCCGGGACTATAAAATCTTCGCCGTTTCTATTACTTTAAGATAAATATTGATAATTGTTGATAATAAAATATTAGGGAAATGGTGAGAAAATCCCGGATAATAGATTGAATCATTTCTAACCGTATGTTAACCTTGATTATACCCATTCCTAACGAGAAATACCTAGAATACGATTGGGCGATAGTAAAATAATATCTTAATATTGACGCCGCCATTAGCGTTATCATGTGATATTATCAATAACAAGTAATCACTTAAAGAGAACATGGACACGAGAAGCCTGATTAAGACTTTCGTCATTAATAATTTTCTAAAGGGAGATAAATCAAACAGTCTCCGTGACGATAGTCTCTTTATCGAGGAAGAAATTATCGACTCCGTGGGAGTTTTGGAGCTTGTAGCTTTCATTGAAGAAACATTTGATTTCAGAGTAGAGGATGAAGAATTGGTCCCGGAGAACCTTGATTCAATTGACAGATTGGTGACTTATGTGGAGTCAAAATTGGCCGCTCTTGGGTCGTAATATTTTATTAGCTGTGCGATTCTTTTAATATGTTGCTTAATGAATTTTTAGAAAAAAGCGCCGATCTGTACCCTCATAAGGTAGCATTGGTCTGTCGTAACCAGAAACTCACATACGTTGAGATTAACAACGCGGCCAATTCTCTGAGTAACGCTTTGAAAGCTGAAGGTTTTCTGGGCCAAGACAGGGCCGTCGTATATCTTGACAATTCCTTAGAATCGGTTGTTTCTCTCTTCGGGATACTGAAATCTGGTGGTGTCTTCGTGATAGTTGATCCGCAGGTCAAGACAAAAAAACTGGAATACTTGTTGGAAAACTGCAAAGCTCGGGTGCTTATAACCGATACCGAACATTTTAGAAACGTATCTGAAGTTGCATCAGGTTTACGCAATCTTAAAACTATTATCCTCACTGACTATGAAAAAGAGCCTACGATAAACGAACTGATTTTCGGGCCAAAGTTATTATCTTACCAGACGTTATTGGAGGAATTTCCTGCCACCCACACCATGCCGTCCTGTATCGATATTGATTTAGCAAGCCTGATATACACCTCCGGTTCCAGCGGCAATCCTAAAGGAGTGATGCTAACCCATCTGAACATGGTTTCAGCTGCCACTTCTATTATTCAATACCTGGAAAATACCAGTGATGATATTATTCTCGATGCTCTGCCGCTGGCATTTGATTACGGCCTATACCAGGTACTTATGGCATTCAAGTTTGGCGGCACGGTAATTTTGGAAAAAGCTTTCGTCTATCCGCAACAAATTCTTAATACTATAGTCAGCGAAAAGGTGACCGGTTGGCCGATTGTTCCGACAATTGCCGCAATTCTCGTAAAACTCAAGAACCTTGACAAACACGATTTTTCCAACCTGAGGTACATTACCAGCACCGGTCAGGCTCTACCGCCAGCACATAGCGCCTATCTGAGGAAGGCATTCCCTAGAGTTAGAATATTCTCCATGTATGGCTTGACTGAATGTAAGAGGGTTTCCTATTTGCCCCCAGGCGAAATGGAAAAAAGACCGGACTCCGTCGGGAAAGCTATACCCAATACGGAGGCTTATATTGTTGATGAAAATGGCGAAGACATAACGGAAGCAGGAAAACCTGGTGAGCTCGTCGTGAGGGGGGCCAATATCATGAAGGGCTATTGGGACCTCCCCGAAGAGACAGCGAAGGCCCTGCGCCCGGGACCCTATCCCGACGAGAAAGTCCTTTATACCGGCGACCTTTTTTATCAGGATAAAGAGGGTTATCTCTATTTCCTTGGTCGTAAAGACGATATCATCAAGACGGCTGGATACATGGTAAGCCCTAAAGAGGTGGAGAATGTTTTGTGCCAAAGGGAAGATGTAGTTGAGTCCGCCGTGATCGGGATAGAGGATGAATTATTGGGGAAGGCAATAAAAGCCTACGTACATCTGGTTGATACATCTCAGGCCACCGAAGACGACATCATTAAGTTCTGTTCAGAACATCTGGAAAACTATGCCGTGCCTAAAATCGTGGATTTTTGCCAGGCTCTGCCTAAGACAATTAATGGAAAAATCATCAAGCGAGAATTGCCATTAAAATGATGTAAGAAAGAAAAATGGCGTTTCACAAAGATATCCTAAGGATTGATGTCGTTGCCGAAACAGACCGCATATGCAGCTTTATCCGGCAACAGGCTAGTGCTATGAAGCGCGTCGGAGCTGTAGTAGGTATCAGTGGCGGCGTTGACTCTGCGGTGGCGGTCGCACTTTGCGTTAAAGCGCTTGGCGGGAAGAACGTGCTGGGGCTGATCCTTCCAGAGAAAGAATCAAGCCCAGTGTCGGCAGAATACGCCTCGAGGTATGCTAAAAAATTGGGCATAAATACTTTAATCATTAACATCACTACCACTCTTGATGGGTTAGGGACCTATCAAAACAGGGATGGGTTTATCCGTAGAGTCTTTCCTGAATATACCGGCCGTTATAAATCAAAAATCACTTTGCCCGCTAATTTGCTTTCGCGGGATGCTTTGAATGTTTTTATGCTGAGAATTGAAGACGACAAAGGTAATATCAGGTCCGCCCGCCTCGATAGCGGTAATACGCGCGGTATCGTCGCCGCCATGAATACTAAGCAGAGGACTAGGATGATACACCTTTACTTCCAGGCTGAGATGAATAATTATCTGGTCTGCGGTACCACCAACCGGTCGGAAAACGTCCAAGGATACTTTGTGAAGTACGGGGATGGCGGTGTGGATGTAGAGCCGCTAGTTCACCTGTATAAAATGCAGGTTTACCAGCTTGCTCGTTATTTGGGAGTAATTATGGAGATTATTGATAGAGTGCCGACCCCAGATACTTATAGTTTAATGCAATCTGATGAAGAGTTCTATTTCCGCATGCCTTATGAAAAACTTGACCTCCTGCTATATGCCTGGGAAAATAATATCCCTCTCGAAGAGGTATGCCAAGTTATGAATCTAACGGACGAGCAGGTCAAGCGGGTTTTTAGAGATTTTAATTCCAAGGCTAACGCCACAAGGCATCTGCATACAATGCCACCGACGCTTAACCTGGTGACACCATAGAATAATCGCGATAATAAGTTGACCATAATATGAAACGAGGAGAGGCAGATTGACACTTGATAAATTTGCGACAGCCTCGAAAATATGTACCAGGTGCGCCCTACCCGCAACATACCCTGGCATTCGATTTAACGAAGAGGGCGTGTGTAATCAATGCCTGGACTTCAAGAAAGACGGGACTGATCGGGACAAACAGGCAGAATATCGGAAAAAGTTCGAGACGTTAATCAAAGAACTCAAGGGGAGTGGTACCTATGATGCACTTATGTGTTACAGTGGCGGCAAGGACAGCACCCACACGTTAAGTATCCTCAAAGAAAAATATGATTTGAATGTCCTGGCAGTATCTGTTGACAATGGGTTTTTATCAAATCAGGCATTCAAGAACATTCAAACGGTCGTAGAAAAATTAGAGATAGACCATATCTTCTTCAAGCCGCGTTTTGACATGCTGGCGAAGATATTCTCCTATTGCTCCAAAGCCGATATATACCCACCCAGGGCTTTAGAAAGGGCAAGCAGTATCTGTATCTCCTGTATGGCGATAGTGAAATATAGTACTTTACGTATCGCTCTGGAAAAGAATATCGCTTTTATTGTTTACGGCTGGTCTCCCGGCCAGGCGCCTATCACGTCATCTATCATTAAAAATAATCCAGGTATGGTTAAGATAATGCAGAAGTCGGTGTACGACCCCCTCTATCGAATCGTTGGCCCTGAGATAAAACCGTACTTTCTAGAGGATAAGCATTTTGAAGAAATGTACCGTTTCCCTTATTATATTCACCCGCTGGCATTTCTGGGATACGACGAACCAGCCGTCTATCAGAACATCGCTCGCCTTGGATGGAAACCGCCTCGCGACACCGATGCGAATTCTACCAATTGTCTTCTCAATTCCTTCGCTAACGCCTTACATAAAAAACGCCTGGGCTTTCATCCTTATGCCTTCGAACTGTCGAATTTGGTTCGCGAGGGGTATCTAGACCGTGATACCGCTATAAACAGGCTTAATCAGCAGGAGAATCCCAAAAACGTGGACAAGGTCAGACAAAAACTAGCATTGACGATAGACTCCACCAAAATATATTAATACATTACTATCGCCGCTGCCTTAAAGGTCGATAGTCTTGAAGTGTAATTAGAATAAAGACAAGGATGTAGCAGACATTATCTATAATATCCTCGGATAACTAAAGGAGAAAAATGTTCTTTTTTACATGGATATTCACTTTCATACTCAAGGCTTCCAGGAAAGCTTCAAAGGTGGTCGTCCTGGCCGGGTACGACCATAATACCATCTACAAATATTTCCGAAAACAGGGTGCGAAGATTGGAGAAGGCTGCGTTATCAGTACCAAGTCTCTCGGAAGCGAGCCATATTTGGTAAACCTTGGAAATCGCGTATGGATATCCGGAGATGTTGTCTTTCATACTCATGATGGCGGCGCGTGGGTTCTCAGGGATAACCGGCCAAGCCTTGATGTCTTTGGCCCCATTATCATCGAGGATAACTGCCTTATCGGGGTAGGTGCTCAGCTACTCCCCAACATACGCATCGGTAGGAATTCAATAGTTGGGCCCGGGTCAGTCGTTATCTCGGATATTCCTCCCTACAGTATTGTCATGGGGGTGCCTGCCAGACCTATCAGTTCGTTTGCTAAATATAAAGAAAAATGCCTTGCCCGGTGGGAGGTACAGAAACCCCCTGATTTGGATACAGAAAAGTTAGGCTGGGGCACATCAAAAAATGCTAAGAAAAAACTAAGAAAGCATCTCACTGAACTATTTTTCAATCAAGCTAAAGTAGAAAAGGGGAATTCTGATAAGGAAATCCTACAGAACGGGAAGTCTTAAAAATAACCTCGTATTTTTAATTAACCGTTCCATAAAAATTACAGTAGAATGATTAATTATAGAATAAAATACCAAATTGTAATGACACTAATTACAATAGCCGATTGTATTAGGTTTTTTGATATCTATGCCTTCTACAGAAGAAAAATTACTAAATCACAAGTGGCTATTATAACTTATCATCGTACAGGTCCCAAGAATGATAATTGGTCATTAGAACCAACTACGACATATTTGTTTAAACAGCAAATGGAATATTTTTTGAAACATTATGAAATAATTTCATTAGCTGAATTAGCACGGCATTTACGTGAAGGCAAGAGCCTCCCCCAAAGGGCGGTGATAATCACTTTTGACGATGGTTATATAGATACTTACCTGTATGCATATCCATTTTTGAAGGAACATCATATTCCTGCAACTATTTTTCTTACCACCGGCCCTATAAATAATAACACTCTGTTCTGGTGGGATAAGGTTGGATATATCATACAACATGTGAAAATTGGAGAATATAATCTAAATGAATTAGGGAACTTTTCATTATATTCTGATAATGATAGATCAAGAGTTCAAGCAGAAATAATTGAAGCGTTAAAATTAATAAACGAAGACAGAAAATGTTACTTAATTGACAAGTTATTTGATATTTCGGGCGTAGATATACCGTCTAACTTAACCAAAGGGCACATATTGTCATGGGATCAGGTAAAAGACATGAGTAATAATGGCATCAGCTTCGGAGCTCACACCGTAAATCACCCTATCTTAACGAATATGCCGCTAAAGCAAGCAGAATGGGAAATTATCCAATCAAAAAGAGATATTGAAAATGTCCTGAATAAGGATGTGAATGCATTTTCATATCCGAATGGAGATTTTAATCTTAATTTAATTTCGATAGTTAAGGAAAGCGGCTTTGACCACGCCGTTTCTTTTGCTAAAGGAAAGTTCATTACTTTGAATGATAATATTTATGCATTAGTTAGATTTCCTCCACATGATAGTTTTAGTTTGTTTAAATTTGACCAATGCGGTTTGTTAGGAGATTTACGTAAATTAGTAAATACAGGCAGGTAAACATGGAAAAAACCTGGAAAATCAGAGCTTATAGAGATGGAGACGAGGAAGGAATACTGGAATTATGGAAATCAGTATATCCTGAAATGCACTTAGAAAGAAATAAATGGCTCAGTTGGTGGAACTGGCAGTATAATGAAAACCCGGCTGGGAAAGGCTGGATATGGCTGGCGGACGACGGGAATAAAATAGTGGGACAATATGCACTTATACCGGTACTGATGAAAGTTGGTACGGAATTGGTAGCTGGCTTTCAATCACTAGATACTATGACTCATCCTGAATATAGACATCAAGGTATTTTTTACACCTTGGCCCGTAAAACGTATGAAGAAGTCGCCAAGGATAATGTACATATAGGATATGGGTTCTCAAATGATAATTCGTTTCCTGCATTCATAAAAAAACTAAATTGGCTGGAAATGCCGAATATGAAAGTCATGGTAAAAGCGTTTGATTGGCGGAATGCTATTAAGCTTAGAACAAAGAATAAGTTTTTACAGGTAGTCTTGGGAATTGGCGCTGACCTTATCTTTAATAAGACATTATCATTAATGCAAAGAGGCCCCACCCAGCCTGACTTGAGCGTCAGTCAGGTTACTTATTTTGATGAGCGATTTGATGAATTATGGAATAATATTTGTAGACAGGCACCAATAATGAGAGTAAGGAATAAGGATTATCTTAATTGGAGATATCATGCGCCTGATAAAAATTTTATTATTTTTGCTGCGGAAAAAGACCTTAAAATATATGGATACCTTGTAATGCAAAATACAATTAGACAGAATGCCAAAACGAGCATTATTTTTGATCTAGTCGCTCAATCAGAAGAAGTAATGCATTGTTTGGTATCTAGAGCATTAGAGGAATGCCAACAAAAAAATATGGACGTAATTATTTATTCATCGCTAACGAACAAGACTTATCGTAAGATATTAATAAAGAACGGATTCATTTCCCTTCCGTTTATTAAGGGCGGACATTTCATAATTTACTCTGATTCATCATCTATTTCCAAAGACTTTCTCAGCAATTCTAAAAATTGGTTTATTAGCACGGGAGATTCAGACATTAACTAGAAGCGTATTTGAAAAATTTCTTCATCTGACGATGGCGCTGATACAAGCACTGGCTAACCGTTGAATGCAAAGGCAGCACGTTATGAAGAATCGTGCTAAAGCAGTATATGATAAAAAGAAGAACTAACATGAATATTTGCCAGGTTTGTCTTTCTGATGGTTGGGCTGGTGCTGAGACCGTAGTTTATGAACTAGCTCGGCATCTTCGGGATAGAGGCGAGAGTGTCAGTATCGTTCTTAACCATGAGATCGTGAAATTTTACAGTGACCTCAAAAATGTAAAGCTTTTTGATATTGGCTGTATATATCCCCCGGACTCCTGCATACCACATATAATCAGAAACAAACAAAAACGGGACTTTTTAACCCAGTTCTTTCGCTTAGGTTACCGTTATCTTGACGAAATACTTCGTTACCGACACTACAAGAAGATAAAAAATGCGCTAATACAATTCATGCTTGAAAACCACATTAGTATTGTCCATTCACACCTCGAAAATGCCGCCATTCTAGTTTCTACTCTTAATGGTCTTAAGATTCCAACAATAGTTACTGTCCACGGTGAGACTGAGCTTAGAGGTGCCGCCCCTATCCACCCGCTGGTTAGGCCCCATATAAAATGGAAGATGAGAAAGTTTAGGCAGGCTCTGGTAAAAGCGAATCAGGTCATCGGGGTAAGTAATTTTATCATTGACGCTTGGGATAAACAGGCAGTAACGTTTAAAAACACACCAGTCGTGATTTACAATGGCATTAATGTCGCCGTAATGAAAGATTATTCCTCTTTAAAAGTAGGTTTGAAAGGGAAATTCAACCTCGTTTTTCCAGGGGGGGCGAAGTGGACTAAAGGTGGTGATTTACTAATTGCCGCATTACCTAAAATAGCGCCGGAAATACCTGATTTCCACCTCTATATTGCCGGCAATGTACCGCAGCGCGATCTGCTTAAAAAGATGGTGCACGATTTAGGCTTGGAATCAAAGGTTACGTTTTCAGGCTTTCTTTTAAAAGAGGAATACCAGAAACTGCTTAATTCCGTTGATATATTTATTTTACCTTCGAGGACGGAGGGTTTTCCGGTATCGATTCTAGAGGCAATGGCTCTGGGTAAGCCGATAATCACAACTCGCCGGGGTGGTATTAATGAGATGGTCTGCGACGGCAGAAATGGGATTCTGGTTGAGCCGAATCCCGAGCAGATTGCCGGTGCCATCTTATACCTCCATCGCAACGCGAATATCCGAAAGGAAATAAGCCAAAATAACCTAAAGGACGTAGCTAGATTTGATTGGAATCTTGCTATAGACAAGTATGTCGATATCTACCAGCAAGTACTTAAGAGAGATCAATAGTAAAAATTTGGTATCGGGATAATTTTGTGAGTAACCTTATACTTTAGATAAATATATATTAAAGAATCCATCTCGCGGCACAAACACTAAAAAATTTAATACTTCCTTTCCGCTAACACGTTTTCTACATTTTCTTTCGGGTTCACCTCGTATAGTATAAAGCCTTCCACGTGTGCCCCTACGGATTCCAGGGCCTGCTTGCTTTCTCTCGCCAGATCAATTCTCGAGACATCCGGTTTAAGGACTAAAAGTACGCTGTCAGCTTCTTTAGCCAGAATCTTGGTATCCGTCCATCCCATTACCGGGGCGCTGTCCACGATGATAACGTCGTAGTCTTGCCGGTATTTCGCCAGCAGTGTCTTGAAACGAGGCGAAGAAAAAAGCTCCCTGGACTGAGCCGATGTAACCCCGGCTGGAAGGATATCAACGCCTTCGACCTTGGCTACATAGCTTTTCTCTTCGTCTCCGCGTGTCATTATCCCGGACAGACCCTCCGATTTAATCAGGCTGAATAGAGCAGCAATACTAGGATGGCGCAGGTTGCCGTCAATAAGCAAGACCTTCCGACCCTGCAAAGCCACCGCCCGCGCCAGGTTGGCAGCGACTATCGTTTTACCCTCGCCCGCCACGGGGCTGGTGACCAAGAGCACTTTACCATGGGCGGAGTCCAGTCCCAGGTTGGTGCGTAACAGCCGAAAAGATTCCAGATACTGGGGTATTCCCTTATCAAGCACCGAAGGGCTAAGCCGGCTACCTTTCTTCACTACGGCGATGCTGGCAAGCAGGGGAAGCTCTATTTGGCTCTTCACCTGCGATGCACTCCGCACGGTGCGGTCATAATACTGAAAGATGAGGATGCCTAATATGCTCAAGAGCAGACCGGCGATGATAGCCAGAATGACACTCTTATAGCGAGTAAAAAAACCGCCTGTAGCCGAAACCACCGATGTATCCACAATCCTGGTACTGCTGAAATCGCTCGATAGTAAGGCTATCTGGAGTTGCTGTCGCAAGGTATCCAGGGCATTATAGCTGGCTGTATCGCCTCCGCTTTGGGAAATGACAGCAATCGCATCTCCAAGCCCGCTGAGGGCGTTATTGGCCACATTCAATGATTCCTGGACTCCCAGTAAATTCGTGCTTGTCTGAACATCGAGCCCGGCAGACTGTATTTCGTCGAGTTCGGATAAAAAGGAACTCAGTCTTATCTCTGCCGCGCGAGCATTTATTTCCATGACCAGAAGTTGTTCTTGAGTCAGGAGAACATCCGTATTGGGTGTCGAGGGCGTTTGCTTGAGCTGTGCTGCAATTTCCTGCAGGGTCGCGGTAAACTGAACTATCCGATCATTAAATTCCTTGAGTCTCCATTGCATAATCGTAGGTAATCTCGGCAATATCTGTTCTACCTCTGTCGTCGCGGTGTTCAGGCTGTCGATGAGCACTGAATTGTTCTGCATGATGCGTTGCAGCGCGTTGACGTCTGCTTCCTTTAGTTGCTCTTGCTGCGCCGTCGTTTCTTCCGCTGATATGACCGCCGACATGTACTGCGCTTGAATGTCATAGAGAGAGACTATTTGCTCCAGTATCACTCCCCCGAAAGCTGCCGCTACCTGTAGCTGCTTCACAGTTGTAATCAGTTCCTGGTTAACGATAGGGTCGGTTTCAGCTTGCTGTAAAGTTGTTACATAGGCAATCAGACTGTCCAGTTTCATCATCAGTGCCCGTATGCGCACTTCAATTACAGCAATGACGGAGCTGCGCTCCGAGTAGTTGCCTACGGAGGATACCGGTTTCAGGCCCGTGATAAGGTCGTTAATAGCGCTTCCTTCCGATGTCAGCTCACTCATCCAGCTACTGACGACACTCAGTTGTGAAGCCGTCAACATTGTACCGGCGTCTACTGGAGCTGGTTCGGCGGCTTCTCCTCCTCCTATCGGCTGCAGGCGTTGGGAAGCTGCTTCTAGTGCAGACAGAGTGATATCTATCTGGGCTGTTAGTTTTGGCACACTGGGGTTGATCGTGATATCAACGCCGCTTTTCTGCAATTCTTCCAGCCTCTGGTTGGTATCAACCAGCGCACTCTGGATCGTCGCTTCGGTGGTTTGCTTGACTTCGTTAATATAGGCTTCGGCTACGGCATTTGCCTGCTGCTGGGCCACGAGCGGGTCTGTAGAGGTCACTGTTAAATTCACCAGGTTCGTGCTTCCCACTTCCTCGATATCGATGGCGGACTGTAGCCGGCGTACTTCCACTTGGAGATAATCAGGATCAGCGGACTTTTCCGGTTCGAGTTTGGTGATGGCCTGCTCCAACACACCTTGACTTTTCATCACCTCGATCTGACTCCCGATGTCCTGGAGATAGGTCAATCCGAGCACTCCCTGAAGTCCCGAAGGCACCGCCGCAAGACTCTGCTCGGTGTTTCCCATTATGACCGTCGTTTTTGCTTTTTGAAGTGTGGGGTTTGCACCGTTAAGTGCCCAGGCTGTTCCTCCGGCCACCACGCATACCAGAATGATTATCCATAGGTGCCGCCAGATACCCTTCAGTTGTTGTGTCAGGTTAGATTGTTGTTCCATAACAGTATTAGTCAACCCGAAAAATACATATCGGCTGTACTTGTTATTCTAGGGTAATCGTAGGCCAGAGTCAATAATCTAGACACCTCCCCAACCGTTTTCAAACGGAACTTTAACTACATTCTAACCGTTGGCCGAGACTATTTACTTCTTTCGCTCTAGCGCTCTCGATGTAAAGACTCGCCGGACATCCTCCGGGGTCCTAGAAAATCTAACTTGCGGGAACGTGTAGACTCGAATTTTCTAACCGTTTTCTGACTCGCCTCCGACATTGTTCTAACTAGATTGAATTATGATGTTGATAGTCGATTGTTCCCATCAATAGAATTTATCGCACGAAAGATGCTTTATGATTGCAAGGAGTACTGCGGCTCGAAAGGCAGGCAAAGTCCTTGTAGTCAACTATGACTATGAGATAAGCCGAATCCTCGAAGTAAATCTGGCCCACGCCAATCTTGAGGTAGTCCTGGCTGAAAGTGGCGCCGAAGCGCTGGAAATAATTCGCCGTGATAAAGCAGATATCATTATCGTCGACCAGGAGCTCCTTGATATGGAATCCAGTGATATTTTCCGCCATATCAAAGAGTTGTCCGGCGATATCCCCGTTATCCTTATCGGCAGCCCGTCGCAAAAAATATATACTCCCGCGAAAGCATATGAAATCGCCGTAAGCTATATTGCCAAGCCTTTCGACCCCCAGGAAGTGGTGGCACTAGTACAGGGACACCTGATGCATAAAGAGCGAACGATGAATATCAATCCGCCAGCGGGACTGCCGGAACGGGCCCGGGTCAGCAAAGAAACCGCCGCTAAAAAATGGCGGAGCGGTCTGCCGGATGTCGATTCTATCCAGACTGCGATGGAGATAAGCCGGAAGGAAGCAAGAGAAGCACTCAAGAGCGTTCAGCTCATCGTCGCCTCGCTTGTGGAGACCGTGCCGCCTGCGCTAAAGGATTCCTTCGACCGGCTCGCTGGCGACGTCCAGGAACTGGCGGTCCTCTGCAACCGTTCGCTTTATCTGGTCCACACCTTCAACAGCCGGCTGGAGATGCAGCAGGAGCGGTTATTACAGCAGGAATCGGAGCAGCGGGCCACATCCGAGGCTGTCCTGACCATCTGCCGGCATATTACCAGGTCCATGAAGGTCGAACGTATTTTTGACCTGAAAAGCTCCAAACGGGTCGTTAAATATACCCTGGCCATAGCTAAAGAGTTAGGAATATCTGATGTTGAACAACGGACACTCTATCATGCCGCCCTGATCAAAGATATCGCCTTGGCGTTTTCACCACTCGATATTATCGAACGAACAGCATTGATCGGTCACGAGATAGCCGTGGCGGTGAAAGAGCGCCTTAATCTCATGTGGAAGGCGCTGGCCGCCATTCCCTTTTTGGTGCCAGCCTGTAATTTACTTCTTTATCGATATGAAAGATACAATGGTACAGGCGGTACCTTTGGTCTCAAGGGTACCGATATCCCGCTGGGTTCGCGCATACTGGCGGTGGCTGACGCCTTCGATTCTCTTGCTTATACCCGGTCGCTGGAGGAGGAAATAGCCTCAAGGCTGGCGGTACCGCAAATCACCGCAGAGTCAGGGTCGTCTTTTGACCCTCAGGTAGTCAATGCTTTATCAAAATTATGGAAGAGGAACGAGCTGGAGTTTGTCTTTACCGAAAACAAAGGAGAGATAGGACTTGGCAATGCCCAGGAATAAAACTCGAGGAAGGAGCCGTCTTAAAAAGCCAGGCATCTTAAGATGAGCAAAGTGATCGTTACCGGTGGCGCCGGGTTTATCGGTTCGCATATTGCCCAGGAGTTGGCCGGGCGGGATTATCAGGTTATCATTATCGATAACCTCTCCACGGGCAGGCTTTCCAATATAGAGTCGGTCCTCGGCATGAAAAACATCGTGTTCGTTCGGGGAAGCATTGTAAATCTGCCCCTGCTGCGCAAGCTATTCTCGGGGGTAGATTATGTTTTTCATCAGGCGGCGGTGCCCAGCGTCCCCCGCAGCATCAAGAACCCCAGGGCCTCCCACGTTGCCAATACCACCGGCACCCTGAATGTGCTGCTGGCCGCCCGGGACAACGGCGTAAAAAAAGTCGTCTTCGCTTCATCATCGTCCGTCTATGGCGATACCCCTACCCTTCCCAAGGTCGAGGACATGACTCCCAATCCGGAATCGCCCTACGCGGTAAGCAAACTCGCCGCAGAGTATTACTGCCAGGTGTTCCAGAAAATTTACGGCTTGAATACCGTCTGCCTGAGGTACTTTAATGTTTATGGCCCGCGGCAGGACCCAAATTCTCCGTATGCCGCGGTTATCCCCCTGTTTATCAATAGTGCCATGGCCGGCAAATCACTGGTCATTTTCGGTAATGGCGAGCAGAGTCGAGATTTCACCTTCGTCCGGGATGTTGTCAAGGCTAATATCCTGGCGGCGGAGGGCACGGCCACCGGCGTTTTCAATATCGGCAGCGGTATCAGGGTGACGATTAACCATCTGGCGGAGTTCGTCATCAGGTTGGTTGGAGATAATACGATAAAACCGGCGTACCGGGATGCCCGACCCGGCGACATTTTGCACAGCCTGGCTGATATCACCAGGGCCGGTACTTTCGGTTACCGTCCTAAATATAGCCTGGAGGAAGGGTTGCGGGAGGTCGTTAATTACCTGAGAGCGGAAAGAGGAGATTAAATGTCTGTCCACAAGCCAGCAAAAAACGCTGGTAAGAAAACCACCATTGAAGTAAAAAACAGGGTGGATAAAGCTACCGTGTGTATCGTCGGTCTGGGTTACGTCGGTCTGCCTTTAGTCGAGGCGTTCGCTAAAAGTCTGAAAGTAATCGGCTATGATATTAACACTAAGAGAGTAGCCAATCTCAGGCAAAAAAACGATAACCCCCGCATTACCTTTACTGCCGACCCCCGAAAAATTGCCGAAGCGGATTTCACGATTATATGCGTGCCCACTCCGGTGACAAAAATAAAGGAGCCGGACCTTTCCCCCGTCCAGGGCGCGGCCGTGACGGTCGGCCGGAACTTGAAAAGGGGTAGCGTGGTCATTCTGGAATCGACGGTCTACCCCGGCGTCACCGAAGAGGTCGTTATGCCCATTCTGGAAAAGGAGTCCGGCCTCAAGTGCGGCCGGGACTTCAAGGTAGCCTACGCCCCCGAGAGGGTCAATCCCGGCGATAAACAGCACACGATAGATAAAATCACCAAGGTCGTGTCCGGCATGGACGAGGAGACCAGCGAGCTAGTCGCCGAGCTTTACGGCAGGATAATCCCGAATATCTTCCGCGCCAAGGATATCCAGACTGCCGAGGCGGCCAAGGTTATTGAAAATATCCAGAGGGATCTGAACATCGCCCTGATGAACGAGCTGTCGCTCATTTTTGAGAAGCTCCACCTGGATACCAAGGACGTGCTGGATGCCGCTTCCACGAAATGGAACTTCCACCGCTATTCGCCGGGGCTGGTCGGCGGACACTGCATACCGGTTGACCCCTATTACCTGGTGCGCCGGGCCAGGGAGCTGGGCTATCATTCTCAGGTCATCTCGGCCGGCCGGGCCATTAACGACTCCATGGCGAAACATGTGGCTGAGATGACGGTCAAGGCCCTTAACGAGGTGGGCAAAGTCATCAAGGGGTCACGGGTCCTCATCATGGGGCTGACCTACAAGGAGAATGTCCCCGATACGCGGGAAACACCGCAGAAGCATGTCATCGAAGAGCTAAAGGAATACGGCATCGTGCCGCTGGGGTACGACCCTATTCTTGATATTACCGAAGCCGAAGAAGAATTTGAAATAAAGATGCTGGCGAGCCTGGAACAAAAAACCAAGTTTGATGCCGTCATTCTGGCCGTAGCCCACGATATCTTTAAAGACGGCCCCCGTGGGATTACTCTAGACAGGCTGGCAAAGGTCATGAACAGTCGGCCAGTGTTGATTGATATCCGCCGGCGCTTCGACGGTGCCCAGGCAATCAAGAAAGGCTTTTGTTACCGGACCTTGTAAGGCGGAAAAAGGTCAACCGATTTTTGAAGAGGCCGGGGCTCTCTTTTTTAGGAGGCGCTCTGGCCTTTTAGTTTGAGGAAGACCTTGTTGTAGCTTTCGACTACCTTCCGGAAGTGGAAACCCGAGAGCGACAGCCCCAGCGATATGGGGAGTTTGCGGGGACGTTTCAGGAGGGTCGTGAATACCAGCCTCCAGAAATAACTCTTCCCTTTGTCCACGAATCCCAGGACCCAGAGGGCCCTCAAAAAACCAGTAACATGAGATAAACGCAGTTTCGATATCCCCGCCGTCTTCCGGGGCCGGTATTCCTTCAGGAAGGTGACGACACGCTCGTAATAGTGGCGCGGCGAGTAAATGGTGTCCAGCACGTTTTTATAGCCCGTCATGAGTGTTTCGTATTGCATCTTGGGCACGAAGTTCATCGAAAAATCGGTATTGTCCCCGGTGAAATTATTCAGTCAGCCGGTTTTCTTTCTTAAGCCGCTTGTAGAGTTTTGTCCCCTTGGGGGCATTGAGCAGGCCGACCATGGCCGTGACGATGCCGCTCTTTTGGATAAATTGTATCTGTTTGCTGAAAATTGAGGCCGGGTCGCTGTCGAAGCCGAGGATAAAGCCACCCATTACCTCGAAGCCATGGTGCTGGATTGTCTTTACCGCGGCGGCCAGGTCGCGGTTCCTGTTTTGCACCTTATTACACTCCACCAGGCTGTCTTCATGCGGCGTTTCGATGCCGATAAAGACCCGGTTAAAACCCGCTTGAGCCATCAACTCCATCAGTTCCTCGTCGTCGGCCATATTGATAGATGCTTCCGTGAAGAACAGGAAAGGATACTTTTTCTCCTTTGACCATGCAATCATCGCCGGTAAGGTCTCGGCTTTTAGTTTCTTTTTATTGCCGATGAAATTATCATCGACGATGAACAGACTGCCCCGCCAGCCGCGGCGGTACAGCGCATCCAGCTCGTCCATCATCTGCTGACTATCCTTGGTCCTGGGGCGGTGGCCGTTAAGCACGATAATATCGCAAAAGTCGCAGTCGAAGGGGCAGCCGCGGGAGTACTGCAAGCTCATCGCCGAGTAGTGATTCATATTGATGAGCGGCCACATCGGGATGGGCGTTCGACTGATGTCGGGTCGCTCATCGGACGAATAGACGCGTTGTGCGTGCCCTCTGGCCAGGTCGCTTAAAAACTGCGGGAGCGTGACTTCGGCCTCACCCAGCACGAAGTGGTCGACTCCTTCGAACTCTTCGCAGCCGGTGGTGAAAAGAGGGCCGCCAGCTACCACCCTGGTCTTCAATCGGTTACAGCGGGCGATGACTTCCCTAGCTGATTCCTTCTGCACAACCATCGCGCTGAGGAAGACGTAATCGGCCCATTTGATATTTTCGTCGCTCAGGGAGCTTACATTTAAGTCCACCAGCCTTTTCTCCCATTCGTCGGGTAGCATGGCCGCCACCGTCAGTAACCCCAGCGGTGGGAAATTGGCTTTTTTAGAAACGAACTTCAGCGCGTGCCGGAAGCTCCAGAAGGTATCGGGGTACCGGGGATAGACAAATAGTATTTTCATATTACTTCTCCCTTGGTTTAACGGTTTTTATGGTTGTAACGTTGGCACCGATTGGTTTATTAAAATGGCGCCCGTTATCTCGGGCTAACGCGCTTTGTTAATCAAGCTTAAGGCTTTTATCGTCTTCAGATAGTCATCTTTAATATCAAAATACACAGTGTCTTCGGCATGCTGGGTATCTCGGGGAAAACAATTAATAACTGATGCCTTTCTACCGGCCAGAACTTTAGCCTTGGCTTCTTCTACCCAGACCTTCCTCGTGGCTACCCAGAAATAATCCCTGTCTTCTTTATGGACCCAGGCGAAGACACCCATTTCACCAAGAATATCGGATTTAAATTTGTTTAAATTATAGGTACGTTCATTGGCCTTAGAGTAGTGACAGCCGATGTCACCAGCCAGTTTTTTAACGAAGTCCTCGTCTTGCTCGTCGAATTCCATTGTCCGTCTTGGTTTTTTTACTAGCATGAAGGACCCCCTTCCCGGTAAATCCCTTCTGGCGGAAATGTGCACGGACTGGATATCCGCCACCCCGTGCACATTTCACTAACGAGAGCAAATTTATCGGCTTACTCTTACTTTACGGTAGCAATCGCTACAATAGACCGGCCTACCTTGACGGGGCTCGAAGGGTACTGAAGTTGACTTACCGCAATCGGCGCATACTGCCGGGTACATTTGGCGCCCGGGAGTGTAGCTGTTGTAGCTGCTATTTCCGTAGCTGTTACCACCGTTTCCATAACGCTCTGCTTTCCTCGCCTGGCGGCATTCGGGGCAGCGCTTGGGCTGATTGGTATAGCCTCTTGACTGGAATTGCTCCTGTTCCGCGACACTGAAGATAAAAGTCTTATTGCAATCGGAACATTCTAGGGTTTTTTCCTGAAAGCTCATTGGATGGCCTCCTCTCTTAATAATTTAGTTAGAGCTTGGGTCATCCAATACTTGATGTGAATCTAAGGGGATTTCAAGAGTTTTGTATTAACCTAAACTGGAACTATGCTTTAATGATACAATAAAGTTATTCTATTGTCAAATGAAGCCTCCCTAGTTAGGGAGGCTTCATTGTTTCTATAAAAAATTCTCTCTTTTCTTCTATATTAGAAGAGAGCGAACATATTTTACTTTATCATTATTGGTATCCCTAATGCTTTACCCGTGCCCCTATCACAGCTTACTCTCTGAAGCCGCTGCCGTGGTTGCCACAGAGCACTTCGGCTTTAAGGATTTCGGACTTTACCGTAGGTTTCACATATGGTTCTTTTGCCATAACATTACCTCCCCGGACACATAATTATTGGATTTTGCCCGGTTCTTCGACCTTTCCTTAAATATATTTTATAATGCCCGCCTTTGTCAAGTTCTCGATTGTCTCCCTCGTGTCCGCGCGGGCTTCCTCAAGAGAAACATCGAAGCGGTCAAAGAGACTCGCCGCTATCTCATCGATGCTGCGTTTGCCATCGCACATTTCCCAGATAAGGGTAGCTGTTTTATTCAATATGTGCGTCGATAGCCCGTCGTCCTTGATGACCACGACTTCATCGCCGATGCGGCGCCAGATAATGTCTTCAGCCTTTATCATTTTATCCGCCATCATCTCTACTCCCTGCCAGCCTTTCACTTTTCCAACTCTCCCACGACCTGCCAGAGTGACTTCTCGTCCAGATTAAACTCGAGTTCATAGACCGGGACGGCTTTGGTCACCTCGTCGCTGAATTCAGACATAATCAAAAGCACCGCCCGTTTATCTTTCTGGCCGATACAGGCCGGCGTTATAATCTGTCGCATGAATCTTAAATATGTCTCCGTCCTGTCCAGGTTACGCACCAGGGTCTCACTGCCTTTTTTAAGCAGGAAGATGCAGCGTAAAGGTGCCTTCAAGTACCGTCGCGAGGAGACTCTCCCGAGAAAAGGGGCGCTCTCCACGTTAAGGCCGTTTCCGTTCTGTTTGGGGCGAGAGACCAGCAACATTTCGTCGTTGATTACCTCTCCGTCGCGTTTCCGGCAAAGGCGGGCGATGGTCGTTTTACCGGCTTCACTGGGACCGGCAAATAACAGCGCCTGTCCCGAGCGCAGGATGCCGCAGGCGTGGACTATCATGGCCGGGGGATGACCGTCGTATTTCATCTTACACGCCGAGTAATAGGCCAGCGCTAACAGCTGATTAATGCGATTGCCCTCCATGTCCGGGTTGGCGAGGCCTCTTTCGCCGGTAATTTTAATGTAACCGCGCGTCAGGTCGTACTTACCGGAGACCACCTGGCTCGTCGACCTGAACAAATTTTCCTCATGAACGTAGTTGTTATCAGGCAGGGCTGCATATAAATCGTCCGGGCTCAAGCGGTCGGTCCCTTCCAGCTCTATGGTAATATCGGCCGGTTCTTTTGTAAGGAAACCATGGCACAACCGTTTTAGCTTCATCAGCTCCTTATAGTCTTCGGCATCCCGGCACTTGAAGGCGCAGCCAACGCTGCCCATCCGCAGGCTAAAAGCATTTTTAAAGGGCAGCGCCCCTTCTCGTGCTTGTTCCTGCGGACTGACCGTTGCTGTCAGCGTCCGCTCGCCAGCGTTATTAACTGACATATATTTCACTCGCCAAGTATCCTGTTTTTATCATAATATGGCTTTTGTTGGTTATTGGTAAACGAAGCGTTAGAAAGTGGTAGGAATTAGCGGTTGCCTAAAATTTATCATTTATTTATACCAATCATAACAAAATTTGCGGGTTGTTTACTACCGTTTTTTTATGATGTTGCTTAGCAACATAGTTATAGAGGAGACAGGATATGTTACTTCGTGATGAGATAATGCCGATGCTGACCATAAAGGATGTCGCCCGTCTCTTGCACATCCACGTCAATACCGCCCGGCGCTGGAGCGACCAGGGCATATTGAAATCTTATCGTATTACCCGGCGTGGCGACCGCCGGTTCCGGCAGGAAGATATCGCCCGTTTTCTGGCGGAATACAACGATTTCAATACCAAGAAAGAACCCGACCGGGAGACCACCCAGGGTTCCGCCAACGACAAGGGTAAGATAGTTATCGGGCACTAAAGACAGACAATCGTATACTACCCATTCTTTTTCCGTTCGTCCGTTTCGGCCCTAATACTGTATCAGACTGCCTTCCGCCTTGGCGCGCCTCAGAGCTTTTCTAAAAACGAGGAAGGCCAGAGGCGTTAACACCAGAGCGAATCCCAGCAGGATCAGGATATCGTTGCGAACTTCGAATATCGAGTATCCCTTAAGCATGGCCAGTCTCATGGCATCCAGGGAGTAGGTCATCGGCAGGACATGGGATAACGGCGTGAGCCAGCCAGGGAGCACTGATATAGGATAGTACACGCCAGCCAGGAGCGTTGATACCCCTCCGAATATCCAGGCAATCGGGTCGCCTTTTTTTACCACCAGCACAATGGCCGCCGAAAGGATGCCGATGCCGCTGAAGCTGGCCACGGACAGTATTAGGACGATGAAGGCCGTCAAGAAATTCGCCTGACTTATATTGAATCCGAAGACCAGTCCCCCGAAAAGAAAATATGCCACCACGTTCAACGTGGTCAGCAAATAGTCCCACAACGACGATGAGAATAGTATAGCGCTCAACCGGGTCGGGCTGAGGAGCATAATCTCCAGCGTGCCGGTCATCTGACCGTCGCGGATGCTCGAGGCGAAGCTGGAGAGGGACAAACCCAGGTAACCGTTAAAAGCCAGGCCGATGAGGACAAAGGAGAAATAATCGCCCCCGTATTGCTCAAGCTGGGGCACCAGGGCGTTGCCGAAAAGCCGCGAGAGGAAATAGAAGGAAGCTACCCCGAAGAAGATGCCGAGTATCTCGAGCAAAAAGGCGATGCGATAGCTCAGCGCGATCGAAAAATCACGTTTTAAGAAAGCCGTCGCGGTAGACATCACTCCTTTTCCTTCTGTCCGCTTTTCAGGGCATTAGTGAATATTTCTTCGAGCGGCAGCTCTTTCAATTCACAGTTATATACCTCGGCGCCGTTGTTGATTATTATCTGCAGCAGGCGGGGCAGCACCTGCTCACGGTTGGTTATCTTCAGCTCCAGCGTCGGTCCCTCTTTGCCGTTCCTGGTCAGGGTGCAGCCGAGCACGCCTTCGACCTGTTCGAGCTGGGCGAGGACGGCCTCGGGGAAATTCCTCACCTGCAGGCGGCATTCTTCGTGGGTCTGGAAGACGGAGCGCAGTTCTTTCACCGAACCGAGGGCAATTACCCGCCCGCGGTCCATGATTGCCAGTCGGTCACAGAGCTGTTCCGCCTCGGTGAGGTTGTGGGTGGCCAGCACTATCGTCTTTTTTTCGACCACCACCTTTTCCTTGAGGAAGGAACGGACCGACTGCGCGCTGACAGGGTCGAGGCTTCGGGTGGGTTCATCCACGAAAAGGACCTTCGGTTCACTGAGCAGGCCCCGGATAATCGCCATTTTTTGCCGCATCCCGGTGGAGTAGTTCTGGAACCTGATGTCGGCTTCTTTGTCCAGCCCCACCACGTTTAACAGCTCATTAATATGCTGGCGACTCTGCTGCCGCGGAAGGTGATAAAGGGACGCGTAAAATTGCAGGTTCTCACGGCCGGTGAGGCGCCAGTAAAAACTCCTCTCCTCGGCGTTGATTAACCCGACTAGGTTTTTTACGGCCTGTTCTTTTTTCAGGATGTCGTTACCGTAGACGCTGGCTGTGCCTGAAGTGGGCAACACGAGACAGCATAGCAGTTTGATTAAAGTGGTCTTACCGGCGCCGTTAGGCCCCAGCAGGCCGAAAAATTCGCCCGGCTGTATATCCAGGGTCACTTTTTCTACAGCCGTGACCCATTGTTTCTTTCTGAAGGGTAACAGTTCGCGGTAGCCAGAGCTACGGGCGAATCTTTTCGTCAATTCGTTGGTACTGATGGCCGTGGTCACTTTATCCGCCTCCCCCCACAAAGCCACCCGAGTCTATCGATATATCTTACTACCCTTATCTGGTTGGGATAACGGCCCCGAGCGAACCAGGCGGTCAGCCGGCCGTAAACGCGTCCTGACCATCCATTGAGCTTTAGCTTTCTCTCGTTTTCCTCGATTAAAATGACCCGGCCCATGACCTGCGTGTCGTTTACCGGCGGGTCGATATTTTTCATAGCGTCGCCTTTGGTTATCAACACTTTACCGTCCTTCCGGCTGTTTATTTTTACCAGTCGGTGGGCCGTCAAAGAGCCGTCCGGCCGCCGATAGAAAATAATGTCCCCTATGCCCACCGAACGGCCGTTCCGCGCCTCGACAATTATTACATCCCCGTTTTTTATGAAGGGGTACATGCTGTTGCCGTGGGCCTGAAAGCGCAGCCGGGCGCCGCGGTCGAGCACTTCTTGGCTCAACTCTAGAAAATCCGCCTTGTCGGTATTCAATTCTTTGTCCGGCATTTTCACTGGATATTAAAAAGGACACGCGACTATTTGCTCAGGTTGGCCCGCGGAATTTCCTTGAGCCACTGAACGATTGTCCTATGGGAAAGTTTACCCGCTGCACGTTAGTTATCAGTAAACAAATGGTGAGAATTTGGTTATAACCGTTTGCCGGTTTGTCGCGGTAAATCTCAGTGAGTCCGCGCCTTTGCCTTGAGATTAGCGAAGCCCACCACCCGGCCGGCCGTCAGCGTCTCTGTCTTCCCGCCGTCTTTCGCCCAGCCTCTGTATTTGCCTTATCAGTACGTAGATAGCGAATATGGTAATAAGGAGAGAGACAGCGATTTCGATCCACAGGATAACGGAGTTGCCCTCGACGAAATAGACCGCTCCGTTTACGGCGATGAGAATCATCTGGATTAGCCACGCTATCGCCAGAGCAATGAGTAGCATCTGGGCCGAAAGCACCGCTAACGCCGACTTCAGCCTACGGCGCATAAGCGGCTGGCTATCTTTTATCATAGAATACCTTAATATAGGATAATACAACAGAATAGCATAAATTACAATATGTTCTATCTGTTTAAGGGAAAAATAACGAGGGTCTAACACCCCCTCTACCGCTCTGTTACCGGAAAATAGACTTGAAAATTTAAGTCAATAATACGTCGGGCGTTTTTTGTCCCGTAATCCGGTGGCCGATGCCGTCGTATAAAAATCCCGCCCGTATCATGTCTTCGGGATTGTACAGATTGCGACTGTCCACCATGACCGGCCTTGTCATTAGAGAGGCTATCTTTCGTAAATTGAGTTCTTTAAACTCGTCCCATTCCGTGACCAGGATCAGGGCGTCGCTGCCGCTGGCGACTTTGTAGGCGTCCTCGCAATACGTTACCCCGGGCATTATTCTGGCCGCCTCCTCCATGGCCACGGGGTCGTAGGCTTTAATCCGGCAGCCGTTTTCTTCGAGCAGCCTTACCACTTCGACGGAACGCGCCTCCAGCATATCGTTGGAGCCCGGTTTGAAGGCAAGCCCCAGTATGCCGATGGTCTTGTCCTGGAGCGAGCCCACCATCGAGCGTAGTTTCTCGACTACCAAACGCGGCTGGCGCTGGTTGACCCTCTGGACGGCGTGCATTAGCGGGAAAGGCACTCGATAGCTCTCCGCCATATATATGAGTCCCCGCACATCCTTGGGCAGGGAGCTGCCCCCCCACCCCAGTCCAGCGTCCATATCACCGTTACCGTGGCGCGGCTCCAGACTGGCAATTTCGGCCACTTTCTTGACATCCGCGCCGCACTCGTCGCAAAGCAGCGCTATTTCGTTGATGAAACTGATCCTGGTGGCCTGCAACGTATTGGAAACGTACTTCGACATCTCCGCCGTTTTGTTGTCGCAGGTGATTAAGGGCGAGTTTAGACTGGCGTAGAGCCTCACCACCGCATCGATATCATTCTGGTCGGCACCCCCTACCACGACCCGGCTGGGGTTCATAAAATCGCTTACCGCCATGCCTTCCCTCAGAAATTCGGGATTGGAGATTACCGCAAAATGATGCCCGTTCCGACTGTTCTGGGCGATTATCTCGGCGACCATGTCGGCCGTGCCCACCGGCACGGTGCTTTTCAGGACAACGATAAGCGGCCCGCTGGCGGTCTCGGCGATGCTCCGTGTCGCGTTGCGGACCCATTTTAAATCGGGTTTCCCGTTACGCCCTGAGGGCGTGCCCACGGCGATAAAGGCAAAGTCGGCGCCCCGCAACCCCCCGTTATAGCTGCCGGCGACATTGATATTGCCCTTGGCCCGGTTGCGTTTCCAGAGCTGGGGCAGGTCCGGCTCGTTGACAGGCAGGCGCCCGCTCTCCAGGGCGGATAGCTTTTTCGGGTCGATTTCTATCATCGTGACCTTGTTGCCGAGTTCCGCCAGACAGGCGGCGGTAACGAGGCACGCGTAGCCCGCCCCGACGATACCGATATGCTTCGTATCTTTGGGTGACATCATGGTCATCATATATAATTTATGCTTCCCAGGTTAGTACCCAGTTAGACGAGCGTAAGGATTAGGTTAGAATATGTCAAGTTCATCATCTTGCTGGTGGTTATAACAGCCTGAATTTCGTGACATTTGTCATCGATGTAATATACACATTTATCATATTACGAATCTGTTAGAACAATGTCGGAGGTGAGTCAGAAAACGGTTAGAATATCCGGATCATTGTCCGCCTGGGCCGGTGTGCCTTCGACTAACTCTGGCCAGCCCGCTAAAACTCCGAAATCGGCGGGTTAGAATAAAGTTAAAATTTCGTTAAAAAATGGTTAGAAACTGTCCGGCACTATTGACTCTTGCTCCATGATTGTTCTATAATTCTCAACGCCCTGATCATGGTAAGAAATTAGTATAAAATTGGGGGGAAAAGGTAAGAAAAGTTACGTTGACTTTTATTAGCTGCCATATTATGCTTGAATATAGCTCTGACCCAAAAGTACCATGACTTTCGTTTTCCGGGTCTTCCCAGGGAGTCTAAAATAGGGCGAACTGACGTATGAGAGAGAAAATACTGCTCATCGAAGATGACATTGAATTTATTAACCTGACCCGGACATGGTTGCATAACGCAGGGTATGAGGTCTTCACCGCTGGAGACGGCGTCGAGGGCATGCGCCGTGTCTTCAGCAATCGCCCCGATATTGTTTTGCTGGATGCCAATATACCCAAAATGGATGGATGGGAAGTCTGCCGCCGCATACGGGATATGAGCGACATCCCTGTCCTGATGGTGACGGTCAACGGCCAGAAATCAGACAAGCTCAAAGGATTCACCATGGGCGCCGATGATTATCTCGCCAAGCCCGTTGATTTTCACGAACTGATCGCCAGGGTCCAGGCTATCCTGCGACGCAGCCGGTCGGGCACGCACGATAATAAGTCCAGCACCTTCAATAATGGCGATATCGAGGTTGATTGGGGCAGCCGCCAGGTCTGGGTCAGAGGACAGCGGGTTAAGCTCTCGCCCACCGAGTTTAAAATTATGTCCTGCCTCATCAAGAGCCGCGGCTGGATCGTCACCCACGAGCAACTCCTGGAGAAAGCCTGGGGCCCGAACTATATCGGAGATAAATCGTTCGTTAAATTATACATCAGGTATCTGCGCCAGAAGATTGAGCAGGACCCGCATAAACCGCAAATAATCATGACCGAGCGCGGCGTGGGCTACTATTTTGCCATGCAGAACGAGGAATCCGGCAACTTGGGAGGTTAATTTGGTGCAAAAACGCGCCTTACCCCTGCATCAAATGGCAATCGACCGGTCTGCTGACCGGGAAGATATCTCGCTTAAAATCCTCGCCGGGGCCGATAAAAACATGCCGGCATCGAGCCTGTTCCAAGATAAAGATAGACTGCCGGTAATGTATGATGCCGCCCCCGGCGCCCGGACGGCGAACCCGCCTAAAACAGACACTAATACCATTTCGATCATATGGCACGAGCTCATCTCGCCGCTGACAGTGATTAAGGGGTACGCTTCGACTCTCCTGCAACTTAACGATGCCATCACCGAGAAACAAAAGGAGGAGTATCTGCGGGGCATAGATTCCGCCAGTAACAGGGTAATTCGACTGCTGGAAAACCTTCGCGATATTACCCGGCTGGAGGAGACCGATGCCCTGACCATGCAGCGGATTCGCCCGCTCGACCTGCTGCGGCAGACGGCCTCGGAAATGCAGAACCAGACCAGGCAGCACATTATTAAAATCCTCCCCTGCCCGCGCCTCCCCCTGGTCACCGCCGACCCCGAAAAGCTCGAGATAGTCGTCAATAATCTCCTCGTTAATGCCATTAAATATTCGCCGCAGGGCGGTGATATCGAAATCGGGCTCAGTCTGGCCCGCAGCGGACCTGAGCTGAAAAGCATCTCCGAAGACGCGCCTCTATTAAGGCTGCCCTGCCTGGTCGTGAGCGTTGCCGATACCGGCATCGGCCTGCCTGAGGACGAGCTGGAGCAGATTTTCGAAAAGTTCTACCGGGTAAAAAACAGACTGTCGCAGGTCACCCCGGGGGCCGGCCTCGGCCTGTATATCTGCAGGATCATTATCGAGGCCCACGGCGGCCGTATCTGGGCCAGGAACAGGCTTTCGGGCGGCAGCGTCTTTAATTTCTCCCTGCCCCTGGAAAAGATGCCCTGAAAAGGCCCGGCCGGGCCATCGAATCTCACCCCCTGATAAACACCACCACGATAATCAGGACGGCCAACAGCCAGCGATAATACACGAAGACATTGGTGGAGTTTTTCTGCAAATACCTCAATAGGAACCTGATACACAGATAGCCGCTCAGGGCCGCCGCAACAAAACCAATGACGTAGATGACCAGGTCGGACTGTGCTATCGTGCCAGCGGCCAGCTCGTTGCGGATGTCAAAAATGCTCTTTATGCCGGCGCCGAGGATTATCGGCGTGGACAGTAAGAAAGAAAAACGCGCCGCCGTTTCCCTTTGAAACCTCATAAATAGTCCCGCCGTGATGGTGCTCCCGGAGCGGGATACGCCGGGGAAAATTGCCAGCGCCTGTGAAAGCCCGATAATTATGGCGTCCTTCAGCGATATCTGGTCGAGTCCCCGTATATGTCGGGTGACTCGCTCGGCCACGAACAGTGCGGCGCCCAGTAGTGCTATGACGATGGCCATCGCTGTCATCGCCCCGGTCGTATTCGGCACGCCGGGTTGATGGAACAGTTCCTCGATTTTGCTTTCCGCCAGCCAGCCGGTGATGCCTCCAGGGATGGTTGCGATGACCAGCAGCCATGCCAGCCGCCGGTCATTGTCACTGCCGATTTTCCTCTGAATAATGCTGGCGATGCCCGCCCGGATCAGTCGCACCCAGTCCGACCAGAAAAACCCTAGCAGGGCGGCGAGCGTTCCCAGGTGCAGTGCCAGGTCGAATTGGAGCCCCGGGTCGCTCCATCCGAAAAGCCAGGGAACGATAATAAGGTGGGCGGAACTCGATACCGGCATGAACTCGGTCAGGCCCTGTACCAAGCCGAGCACCACAGCTTGAATTATCGTCACCGGTTCCCCAGCAGTCTCACCTCTCGACTAAAAAAGAGGCTATATTCAGAGCTTATCCGCCTGTGTTACGCAGTTTAATGTCCTTGGCGATAAACCCCTTGTCCCCCAGCCCTACCTTGTAGCTGACGCTCTGCCCCTTTTTCAGCGTTTGAAATTTGACTCCCTGCAGCTGGCTGTAGTGGAAGAATATGTCTGTGCCGCCGTCCCTGGAAACGAAACCGTAGCCTCGTTCACCGTCCAGTAGCCTGATGACCCCGTTTGTCATGACACTCTATCCCCTCGGGGGCGGGCCGTCCCCGCCCCCCAAGCCTGATCTACTTGCCCAGCGCCGATTCCTGCTTCTTCCTGATGGCGCGCCCGCCGTGGCCGTGCTTGACGCCTTTAAAGGCCTCTTTATAGCTTTTTCGCTGTGACTGTTTTTCCGCTTTTCTTCCCATTTTTTTCCTTTTACAATCCCTTCTCCTGACTCCGCAGATATATTACCATATTTCCCATGTCTGCCGATAATAGCGCCGTCCTACATGTACTCCAGCACGAGCTGCCAGTGGCGCCAGTCGAATTCGGCCATTTCCAGGATGCTCTGCCTCACGGGCTCTTCGCGGGTCAGCAGATAAAAACTCACGTCGTTCTCGATATTTATCATCAATATGCCTTCATCCACCATATGCATTAAAGCCTTTTCAACCTCTGCTTTGCTGTTGCTGTCATCGATGGCATGGACGATGGCCAGTTTGCTGAACCGGCCGTTGGGGTGCGCCACGAAGAAGCGTAGCAAATTCAGGCAGCAGCGGTTGGTGATTAGTTTTTTCACCAGTTGGCCCAGGCATGGCTGGGTGGTCTGTCGTGTTGTCTCTGTTAATGCCATGGGACTCCTTTCCCCGATTGTACTTCAATCGCTAGTTATAGGATTTATGTGCCGCGGCTGGTTTCTGGGTCGGGAAGGTTTTGCGCTGCCGCAGGTAAGAAGGCATATCCAGCTCATCGTCTTCGATGCCCTTAAGGAGCCTGGCCAGCTCTTTTTCATTGTTAGCGCTGTTCATGGCATCCCGGGTGACGAAGCCGGTGGCAATCAGGGTGAGCCGGACGTCATTGCCCATGTTAGCGTCGAGGACGACCCCGAAGATGACGTTGGCGTTGGGGTCGACCGCCTGCCGGATGACTTCGGCGGCGTTATTGACTTCATAGAGGGTCAGGTTGGCGCCCGATACGTTGAAAAGCACTCTCTTGGCGCCCTGCATGGAGACGTCGAGCAGCGGGCTGGCCAGCGCCTGCTTGGCGGCGTCGATGGCGCGGTTCTGCCCCGTCCCCCGCCCGATGGACATCCAGGCCGGCCCGGCGTCCTTCATGATGGTCTTTACGTCGGCAAAATCGAGGTTGATCAGTCCCGGTACGGTAATAACCTCGGCAATCGCCTGCACACCGTGATGCAGCACTTCGTCGGCCATGCTGAAAGCGCCGTCGACGCTCATTTTCTGGTCACACAGGTCGAGCAGTCGGTCGTTGGGTATTATTATTAATGTATCTACGTGGTCCATCAGGGCGTTGATGCCGTCCTCGGCCGTCTTGTTGCGGTGCGTCCCCTCGAAGCTGAAGGGCTTGGTGACCACGGCGATGGTCAGCGCCCCGGTCTGCTTGGCCATTTCCGCCACTACCGTAGCTGAACCTGTGCCGGTGCCTCCCCCCATCCCCGCGGTGATGAATATCATGTCCGCCCCGCTGACGGCGTCCCGGATGAGGTCACGACTTTCCTCGGCCGCTTTGTGGCCGATGTTATGGTCCCCGCCGGCGCCCAGGCCGCGGGTGAGTTTTTCACCGATCTGTATGCGCTGCATGGCTTCGGTGATTTCCAGGTGCTGGGCGTCCGTGTTCATAGCGATGAACTCCACGCCGTGCAGCTGCTCGCGTACCATCCTGGTGATGGCATTGCACCCCGAACCTCCCAGGCCGATGACTTTGATCTTGGCCCCGCTGTTAACCGAAGTTGATCTTGCCATATTTGTCCTCCATACTATCTTAATATTATTAATAAATAGTGAAGCGCTTTTAGCGGAAGAGCTTGAACATCCGGGTCAGCAGGCGGCGCAGGTTGCCGTCTTTAGCCGCGGGGGCCGTCGATGCCGTGCCCTGGTTTCTCAGTCTCCACAGGAGCAGGCCGACGCCCGTGGCGTAGGCCGGGTTGTCCAGAGCATCCGAGACCCCGGGCAGGCTGATGGGCCGTCCCAGTCTTACCGGCATCCTGATGGTTTTTTCTCCCAGTTCGGCGATGCCGGTCAGATTGGCGCCACCGCCCGTGATGACCAGCCCCGCCGGTATCAGCTTGCGGTAGTCCTGCTGCGGGAGTTCCAGGACAATCAGCCGTAGCATTTCCTCGATGCGCACGCGGATGATGTCGGAAAGGTCCTGGTAGGAAATGCTGTGGCCGTCTCCGGTGAGAGATACATCTTTAGGGATGCTTGTCTCATCCTGGGGCGTTACGTCGCCATATTTCTTTTTCATTTCCTCGGCCAGCTCGAAGGTTATCCCCAGGCCGACCGATATATCACGCGTTACCTGGTATCCGGCCACCGGCAGTACCGAGGTATGATAGATGGTATTGTCCTTGAACATGGCCAGGTCGGTCGTGCCGCCGCCCATGTCCGCCAGCAGGACGCCGTCCTGTTTCTCTTCCGGCGTCAGCACCGCCTCGGCGCTGGCCAGCGGTTCCATGACGAGGTCGTCCACGTCCACGCCGATGCTGCGGATGCACTTGGTGAGGTTCTGGATGGACGTGATGGCCGCCGTGATGATGTGTGTCTCGACGTCCAGGCGGAAGCCGTGCATCCCGATGGGGTTCTTGACCCCGCTCTGCCCGTCAATGGTATACTCGCGCGGGATAACGTGAAGCAGCCTCTGCTCCGCCGGCACCTTGATGGCGCGGGCGACGTCGAGGACGCGCTTGAGGTCGTCGGTGTGTACCACCTGGTTGTTACGCGTGATGGCGATTGAGCCGCGGTTATTTACCGATGATATATGCCGGCCCGTTACGCCGACATAGGCTGATTCCAGCCGCCGGCCCGCCATCTGCTCGGCCAGCCTTACCGATTTCCTTATCGATTCCCTGGCCTCGTTGATGTTGACCACCAGTCCTTTATGCAGTCCGTGCGACATCGTCACGCCGACGCCCAGCACGCGGAGATTCTCCCTGTCCTGGATATCCGCCATAATGGTGCATACCTTGGTCGTGCCGACATCGATGGCTGCAATCCTGTCCTTTTTCATTTCATCCTCCTTGGCCCCCCGATGTATCGGGGGACTTATCCGACAGGTTATTTCCTATATTTATATAGACTTTTTTTATTTTCTCTGGTCGCGATAGCGGATGTTCCACTTGTTGCACAGGGAGCTGAGGTGCTCGCGGAATTCCGGATTGCCGAAGCGGTGCAGCTCGGCGAGGAAGCCGTGCAGCAGCTCGCCGCCGGTCATGTTCGGCGCCGGCTCTTCCGGTCCGGGCAGGTTGATGTACACGATTTCTGTCATGAGCTTCTGGTACTCGATTGGGGTCCCCATTTTTTCTTTGCCTCCTTTTTATTTTTTCGCCATTTAGCTTGGTTTGTTCGAGAAAACTGTATTATGGTATAACGTTCCACAAGCAAGCTACAATTTTTGTCCTTTCTATTTCTTTCATGTCCTGAAAAAATTCCATAAATTTTTAGAACACCTTGTAACTGCCCTATTTTTGGCATATAATGGTGGAAACAAGCCGAGGATATATGCCGTGACCAACGAAAAGGGACGCAAACATTTACCGCCTTATGTTTCTTACCGCACTTTCCGCAATTTTATCGACCGACTCCAGCAGCGCCTGCCGTCGCGTATCGACCGCTCTTACTGGGGCGATATCCTCTCCGGGAGCACCGGCACCCAGCTTATGGCTGCCCTGCGTTTCCTGGGCCTGATTGACGCCAACGGAAAGCCCACCGAGCAGCTCAAACCACTGGTCCTGGCCAGGGGAGAGCCCCGTGCGCAGCTCCTCAGGAGCGTTACCTCCCAGGCTTATAGCTTCGTGCTGAAAAGCTCCCTGGACATCGAGAGCGCCACCTACTCCCAGCTCGAGGAGGTCTTCCACGACGCCTTTCAGCTTACCGACGACGTCAGCCGCAAGTGCGTGAAATTCTTTATCGCCCTGTCCGGGGATGCCGGCCTGCCCATATCGCCTTTCATCACCAGGCGCACCCGTGCCGCGCATGCCGCTGCCGGCACTAAAACGTTGGTGAAAAAAGGCGCTGGGAGGACAAAACGGAATGGACTAATTCCACAAGTGGTGGATGAAATTCCAGATAACAACTCGTGGCACAGCAAACTCCTCGATAAGTTCCCCAGTTTCGACCCGTCCTGGAACGATGCTATCAAGACGAAGTGGTTCGCTGCCTTCGATGAGTTGCTGAAAAGAGGACTGATCCGGGGATAAAAAACCCCCGGCTTTTAGATGCTCTTAAGATTCCCGCCGACTAAATATTGAGGTTTTTCGCGAAGTTCTCCGGCGTGGTCATACCGCCGGAGACGATCATTTTTACCGCGTCTTCAACGGATATATCCGTCCGTACCACATCTTTTTCTTTAACCACCTGGAAGAAGCCCGACCACGGTGTCGGCGATGTGGGAATGAGGACGTTGAAATATTTTTCCCCGCTTTCCGTGATTATTTCCTTCGTGACAAAACCTACCGTCCACATCTCTTTACGGGGAAATTCCACCAGCACCACCTGCATGAAGCCGGCTTTATCCGGCGCGGCCACTGTCTGCATGATTTGCCGGATTCCGTCATAAAGAACCCGGAAAACAGGTACTCTCATCATTACTGAGTTGCTGAATTTCATCAGCCTCCTGCCGATGAAGTTTCTCGTTATCACGCCTATCAGGTAAATGAGCACTACCGCTACCCCGAACCCCACCCCCCGGATATCGTGCCCCGCAATTTGCCTGATAATCGGCTGTAAAATGTGGTCGATGCCGTTAAAGACCCATATCAGTATTAAGATGCTGGCGGCTACCGGCACCACGACGATTAACCCCGCCACGAACTGTGCCCTGATTTTCCTTGCCCATCCTCCCTTGGATGTCTTCTTGCCTTCCATACTCACTCCTCCCCGCTGACTTCTTTTTCAGGTTCAGGATGTACCTTGCGTCTTACCAGCGATGCCAGCGCTGCGATAGCTAAAATGCCTATTACGACCCCGAGCGATATTGTTACCGGCATCTTATAAAAATCGGAAATTATCATCTTCACCCCGAGAAAAGCCAGGATCGTGGCCAGCCCGTAGCTAAGATAGTAGAATTTCTCGATAACGCCCGCCAAGGCGAAATATAACGACCGCAGCCCCATCACGGCGAAGATATTCGATGTGTAAACGATGAACGGGTCCTGCGTTATCGAAAGGACGGCCGGCACGGAGTCCATCGCGAAGATGATATCCGTTGTCTCGATGACTACCAGCACCATCAGGAGCGGCGTTGCCAGCCGCCGCCTTCTCCCTTTCACCAGGAAATGTTGCCCGTGGTATCTTTTCGTGAGCGGCACGAACCGGCGGAAAAGCCGGAGGACGGGGTTCTTTTCCGGCCGTATTTCTCCTTCTCCCTTGTTGAAAGCCAGCCTGACGGCGGTATAGACCAGAAAGGCTCCGAAGATATAGATTATCCAGTGAAGTCTCGTCAGCAGGGTCAGCCCGGTCACGATGAAGATGCCGCGCATGAAAACGGCCCCCAGAATCCCCCAAAAAAGTACGCGATGCTGGTAGGCTGCCGGGACGCTGAAATAGGTGAATATCAGCAGGAAAACGAAAAGATTGTCCACGCTGAGCGATTCCTCGACCAGGTAGCCGGTGAGGAAGTTCAGCGCTTTCTCGTGCCCCACCAGCACGTATACGCCGAGGTCGAACAGCAGCGCCAGGCAGATCCACACGGCGCTCCAGATGAGAGCTTCCCTGACTTTTACAGCATGGGCTGTGCGGTGGAAGACCCCCAGGTCGAGGACCAGCATCGCCGGTACCACCAAGCCGAAAACAACCCACAGTATTTCTTCACCGGACATCGGTAATTACCTTTTCTTCTTTTATTTTAAGGGGGACACAGTGAATTATACCATTATTGGCCGATTTTGTCGGTGACGCCTATAAATATAATAGGTAATATTATTGACACCGAATTACCGTTTGATGTATTATTTTTGATGGAATTATTTCATGCATAGATTATGCATGTTTGATAAAGGTTAATTTCGATTCTTATTTTACCTAGGCTGCTTAATTTCCCGGTGAAAATGGGACAACCGGATTTTTTTCCCTTTGGCTCAAAGCCCCTTGACGTTTCCAAAAATGAGGTATATATTTGTTATTGTCAATCGGTAATTAATTAGTCAGCACAGCGAAGGAGGGTATCTGTCATGGTTGATAAAAATATTAAAGTAGCCGAGAAACCGCCGGCTAAAGCCAAAATAATGAGCAAGCCGCTCCCCCAGATTCTCGATGAGATGGATGATAACATCCGGGCAGCGGCCGAAGCAGCTAGGAAAGCCGAAGAAGCCGCCAGGCTTGCCAGACAGGCCGCCATCGATGCCCACAAGGCATCGACTGAGGCAGAAAAGCGGGCTGAAGAAGCGCGCCAGGCAGGGCAGATGGCCGCCGAAAAGGCCACCAAGGCCGCCGCGGAAGCCGCCGCCAAGGCCGAGGAGACCGCTCGCGCCGCCAGGTTAGCCGCCGAGCAAGCCGGGCGTAAATCCGAAGAAGCCGGGCGCAAAGCCGAAGAGGCCGGTGCCTCCACCCAGGCCGCCTTGGCCGCCTTCCGCAAAGCCTCTGAGGAAGCCGCTAAAAAAGCTCAGGACGCCGCCGCCGCCGCTAGGGCCGCCGCCGAGGCCGCCGCTAAGTCGGCTCAGAAAGCGGCCGCGGACGCCACTAAAAAATCTGAAGATGCCGCCCGCCTAGCCCAGGAAGCCGGCGAAGCGGCTACCCTCGCCTCCCGGGAAGCCGCTAGAAAAGCTGAGGAAGCCGCCGCCGCGGCCAGGGCCGCTGCCGATAAGGCCATGAAGGCCGCTATGGAAGCCGCCGAGGAAGCTACCCGAAAAATGGAAGAACTGGATATGGCTGCCAAGGCCGCCGCCGCTGCCGCTGAAAAAGCCGCCGAAGAAGCCGCCGCCCGCGCTCAGGGCCTGGCCGTTCAGGCCACCCAGGCCGTCCAGGAAGCCATCGAGAGCGCTAATAATGCCGGCAAACAGGCGGACGATGACGCCAAAGAAGCCAAGTCCGCCCGCGCCGAATTGGGTAAATCGATGACGGCGGAAACCGCCATAAAAACCGAACAGGCCGGACGCAAGGCCAAGCGCTCTGCCTCCGCCGCTTACCAGGCCGCCGATGCCGTGCAAATCAGGGCTCAGGCGGCTGATATCGCCGGTGATGAAGCCATTGAAGCCGCCGCCAAGGTAACCGGTCGACTCGCCCAGAGAGTCGAAGAGGCTGGTCGCGAAGCTAAAGAGGCCGCCGCAGCCGGCCTTCAGGTTGCCGACAAGACCCGCAAGAAAGCCGGTCTGGCTGATATCGCCGGTGACGAGGCCATTGAAGCCGCCTCCCAGACCTTGCACGAACTGGTCAAGCGGGCTGAAGACATGGCTAAAGCCGCCGAGGCTGCGGCTACTGCGGCGAGGAAAGCCTCCCGTGAGGCTGAGACTTCCGCCGAGGCCGCCTCGAAAGCCGCCGGTGCCGAAGCCACCCGGAGGGCGGAAGAAGCCAAACGAGCCGCCGAAGAAGCCGCCAGGCGGGCTGAAGAGGTATCCCGCGCCGCGCGCGCCGCCGCCGAGGAAGCCAGAAGGGCCACCGAGGCCGCCGCCGCCAGGGCAGAACAGGTTGCCAAGCAGGCTGTAGCCGCCGCCGAGGCCGCCGGCAGGGCCGCCGAGGAAGCCGGCATCAAGGCCGCCGCCGCGATACCCACCGCCCTGGTAAGGAAAGTGCTCGGCTCCTGGCAGTTTATCCTTTTCCTGATTATCGCTATGCTGGCCGCCGTTTTTGGCTCCGTAGCCATCAGTGTCGGCTTATCTGCTTTACGACCGTATTAGAAAAAATAAAATAGAGAATATAGGAAATTCCGAGGAAGCCGGTCAGGATTTGGCCTCCCGGCCATACTAGTTAATTTGGCTTATGGTATAATGAAAATAGAGAACACTAAAGTGTGAGGAGATAGAAATATGATAAAAGATCCTAAAAAACCAGCGGGTGCGCCTGAGGCTGCCAAAGAGGCACCGCAACCTAAGATTATGACCAAGCCCCTCCCCGAAATTCTTGATGAGCTTGAGAATTATATTAAACGGGTCGAGGAGGCTGTCAGGCTGGCACAGGGTGCCGCCAAAGATTCCAGGGCCGCCGCCGACATGGCCAAGGAGGCCGGCGAAAAAGCCGCCGAGGCCGCTAAGAAGGCCGCCGACGCCGCCGTTGCCAAGGTCAGGGAAGAGGCCGCCCGGGCCGCCGATGCCCTGCGCGACCGCATCAACGATGTCGACGAAAAGCTGGATAACCTCGAGGACAGGGTTAAACAGGAAGCTATCGCCGTCGATGATGCCTTCCTGGCTTCAAAGGAACGGCATATCGAGATGTCGCCCTTCTATCAGCATAAATAGCTTTATCGTTGGCCTGGTAAATATCGCCTGCCATCGGTCTTTTACGAGGACTTTTGGTGCTGATATATCATTAAGCGGAGCGACGGCCTTTTTAAGCATCTTTCGCTTGAGATAATAGCATATTTGTGCCATGATATACTCATGCCACAATTCAGGCAGGAAAGCTGTTTTTAGCCAGGGATAGCTTCCCTGCCTTCTTGTTGGCGGCGCCTTTTTCAGTGGAAAAGGAGCGAGTTGAGGGGATTCAAAGTCTGGTTTCTGGAGACCCGCCCCCAGTTCCTGACGCTATCCGTGGCGCTGGCTTTCCTCGGTACGGCTATCGCCTGGTACGATGGCTATTTCAACATCTGGCTTGCCCTGCTGGCCGGTATCGGGCTGGTGCTCACCCATGCCAGCGTTAATATCATTAATGACTATTTCGATTTCCGCAGCGGCATCGACCTTGCCACCCGGCGTACCCCCTTCAGCGGCGGGAGCGGTATTCTCCCCGCCGGACTGCTCACCCCCCGGCAGGTGCTCTGGCTGGGCACCATCATGCTCCTGCTGGCGGTGCCCATCGGAATTTTTTTCGTGGTCATCCGCGGCTGGCAGTTGCTGCCACTGCTGGTCGTGGCAGCCTTCTTTATCGTGATGTACAGTCCGGTCATTCTCAAACGCCCGTGGCCGGAGTGGGCAGCCGGCGCTGGTCTCGGCGCCCTGCCTGTGCTGGGGATGTATTTCGCCCAGGTCGGTGCTTACACTTCGACCGTCACGGTGGCCTGTATCCCCTCCGCTTTTCTGGTCCATAACCTGCTGCTGCTTAACGAACTGCCCGACGCTGAGGCCGATACCCTGGCGAGCCGCCGGACCCTGCCTATCGCTATCGGCAAGAAAGGGGCCGCTATCTTTTACTCGGTCGTGGCCATCGCCGTTTATATCTGGATAATCGCCTGGGTAGCCGCGCGGTTCATGCCTGTCTGGACATTGTTGGCGCTATTGTCTCTACCGCTTACCGTCCGGGCGATTAACGGCGCCTTGCATTATGACAACCCTTCCCGACTTATCCCGGGCATGGCGGCTAACGTCATGTCGGTGCTCTTGATTCAGTTATTGGTCGGCCTCGGCTATATTCTGGCCCGTGCCCTGGCTTAAGCTATGGAAACTCCCTGCGCCTCTCCACAGCATGTTCACGGCGGTTCCCCCGCGCTACGACCTCATCAATCGCATCATCACTTTAGGTCAGGACCGGCGCTGGCGGCGCCGGGCGGCGCTGACCTGCTTGGACACAAGGCCGCAGCGTGTCCTCGATTTAGGCTGCGGCACCGGCGACCTCACGATAAATCTTGCCCGATTGGCGAAGAAAGATACCGAAATCATCGGGCTGGACTACAGTCTGCCGATGCTGTCGCGGGCGTGGCAGAAAGCCGTCAGGGCAGTCGTCGCCGATAAAGTTACGTTTATCCATGGGGAAGCGGCGCATCTGCCTTTCCCCGGCGCGTATTTCGACGCCGCGGCTATATCTTTTGCCTTCCGCAACCTGACTTATAAAAATCCGCTCGGGCCTCTTCACCTCGCCGAAGTTATACGTGTCTTAAGACCGGGCGGTCGATATATTATCGTGGAATCGAGCCAGCCGGAAAATCGGATTGTGAAGGCGTTTTTTCATCTTTACCTGCGGGCTTTCGTCAGGCCGGTCGGCACCCTGCTCTCCGGCAATCGGGGTGCCTACCGTTATCTGGCGGAATCGGCGGCGCGTTTTTATTCTCCGCGGGAAGTCCGGGAGATGCTGCTGGCGGCCGGCTTTCGTGATGTGACTTATCGTCCCTTGCTTTTCGGGGCTGCTGGTATCCATGTGGCTATAAAATGAAGCCTTGTTTTAAATCTGCTTCTCGATGTACTCTTCCCTAAGCCCGTTCAGCGCCGCGAAGAACTCCCGCATCATGACGCTCACCGGGTACATTCCTTTTTCGGTGACGCGCAATATTCCGTCCCCTGCCACCAGCCCCAACGACCTGAAAAAAGCGAGCTCCATTCTCAGCTTTTCGCCGATGTCCCCCCCGAAGCGCTGTTTAAAGGCCGCCCTGTCCAGCTTCATGCCGAAAAGCTTGGTCAGCAGGTAGTAGCGCTGGTTCTCTTTCGGCGAAAGCTGTCGCCACCCCGCGATGGGAAAGCGTCCAGCGCCGGTCAATTCGTGGTATCGGTCGAGGGAAAAGGTGTTGACGAGGAATCTGCCGCCGATGATGCTGACGGAACCCGAGCCCATGCCGATATAGTCGTCCGACTCTATGATATACTCGTCGATCATCCGTTCTCCGCGCGAGAAGCACCAGGCCGTCGAGGCGTTATAGCCGCCGCGGTAAAGCTCGGATAGAATGACGTCGTAAAATTGCCTTTCTCGGGAGTTGTCCACCCGGTTGAAGCGGCGCTCCAGCGCGTCCTTTTTATGGGGAGAAGCCATGAGCGGATAAAACGTCGCCTGGTCGATGCCCAGTTGCTTGAAAGCCGCCACGTCTGCTTTAAACTGCTCGATGCTCTGCCCCGGGAAGTTAAAGACGAAGTCGACGTTCAATGTATCAAATTGCCCCTCCGCCCTGAGCAAGCGGCTCTTTACCTCGTCTGCCGGTCCGTTGACCCGCCCCATTGTTTTAAGTACTTTTTCGTCGAAGCTCTGTACCCCGATGGACAGGCGGTTAATCCCTGCCTGCTTTAGCAGCCTGATGTTGTCCTCGGTTAGTTCGCGCGGCGTGGTCTCCAGGGACATCTCGCGGACATCGGAATGCCGGCGCAGGTGCTCGATAAACTTTAGCAGCTCGTCCATGAGCACCGTGGGCGTTCCCCCGCCGAAATAAACGCTGGAAAACTTAAAACCTCCCTGGATATATAGTTCCAACTCCTTTTTTATATCGGTGAAGTAGCGGCGCGCCAATTCTTCTTGAAAAAGGTAGCGGTTGAAGCAGCAGAACGGGCAGAGCGCCCGGCAGAACGGTATATGCACGTAGAGCGCTATACCGCCCTCTTTGCCCCTTCCCTCCCCTTGTATCACCGACTCTTCGAAGGTGTTGTTCAGTCGGCGGAACTTACGCCCCTCGCGCCGCGTGATGCGGCTTACGATTTCCGGTATCATCTGCGGTCCCGTTAGTCCAGCTTTTTGATCAGTTCATCCTGACTCGTTATCCCGGCCGCGCTGTCGAGGAAGTCTTTGAGAGAAGCGCTCTGTTCCCTCAGCTGGCTGAGTTCAGCCCCGATAGGGCTGGACGAGGTGGGGGTATCGGCGTAGGTGCCGTGGAAAGCGAAGTAGGCCTGGTTCAACTTTCGGATATAGTAGCCGTTTTCCGCCAGGTACTGCCGCTTCTGCTCCATGAACGCCTCGGCCTGGTCGATTTCCCCCTGGGCCAGGTAGTTGTCCACCGCGACTCTGATTTCTCTCATTTCCTTGTTGAAGTCGAAGGCAGGTTGGCTGGTCGGGGGCGATGGACTCTGCCCGGTTTCAGGAGGCGCGTATTTTTGATATATTTCGTCGCCGATTTCCTTGCCGATGATGTCCGCCACGGTCTCGTTAATGGTGGCGATGTCATTGTCCGGGCGGATGCCGGCTTCGTCCAGGACATATCTGAATCCCAGCGGCGTGAAGGCGAGGTACTGGTGTATCCACTCGTGCACGGCGGTCTCGACGGTGAATTGCAGACTGGTATCGTTGAGAATGTAGCTGGGGTAGGTCGATAGCCCACCCAGTCCCTCCACTACCGATGAAACGCCCAGCTTATCGACCTCGTCCTCGATTTTTTCCATATCTTCCAGGCTCATTTCCGGCAAGAGCTGTACTTCTTTGATGTTTTCTATCATGTCCCGGGGCGATATGATAAGCAGGTTTGGCGGGTTCCCGAGGTGTATCTTTACCGGCGGAAAGCCCACCTTTATTTTTATGTACCGGTCTAATGGGTTGTAGATGCCCTGTTGCGAAAGCGCTTCTCTTACCTGTCCTTCCAGCGCTTTCTCGGTGGCCGCCCGCCGCGCCGCATTCTGTTGTCGCAGTTCATCGAGCTCGTTTTGCACATGATTGATGTCGCCGGCGGAATAGTTGCCCGTGCTCATCGCGTTCACCGTATATTCCAGGGCTCCTATTTTTGCCGCGTTGTTGAAATAGTTGAGGATTTCCTTGGTCGCGTTATCTGTTTTATCCCCGCCCGTGAAAAAATCCCCGATTTCCCCGGTGAGCGTTTGAAATTCCCATTTCGCGAGCTGGAAGCGATAGGGCTTGGTGATTTCTCCCACCTGGCGGTCAAATTCACTGCTTCCCACGCAGCCGGATAACAGCGTGAAAAGAATTAACAGGGTTATGAAGAGCAGCCCGATTTTATATCTATACATTTGATAGCACTTGGTAATTGTCTTTTGGCTATTGGTTTTTTCTCCTGGTCCCTTTCACCTTCTCCACTATCCTGGCTAACGTCTCCCCCGTCTTCTCCCCGATGACCACGTCGGCGATATGGTCGAAGGGCGTTTCCCCGATGTTCATGATGACCAGCCTGGCGCCGCTGCGTTTGGCGATAACCGGCATCTGCGCCGCCGGATAGACCACCAGCGACGACCCCGCCGCCAGGAACAGGTCGCACCCCGCCGACCTTTCTTCGGCTTCGCGGGTCTCTCTTTCCGGCATCGCCTGACCGTAAGCCACCGTCGCCGGCTTGAGAATTCCGTGGCATTTGCCGCAGCGGGGCACTTTTTCCCCGGCGAGCATTTTTTCGTGGGCGTAGTCGCGGGGGTAGCGCTGCCGGCAGTCGAGGCAGTCCACCCAGTGCATCGTGCCATGCAGTTCCAGCACCTTTTCGTCAGGCGTGCCGGACTTCTGCTGGAGGCCGTCGGTGTTCTGCGTGATGACGCAGTCCAGCTTGCCCATTCCGTGGAGTTCGGTGACGGCGTAATGGCCGGCGTTGGGTTCGGCGGTCTTTACCGTCTCCCAGAACATCCTGTGCACCTGCCAGTATTTCTCTCTGATTTCTTCGCTCCTGAGGAAGTTCGGCAGGTTTAGCTCGCTGGGGTCGAACTTGCTCCAGACCCCCTGCGGCCCCCGGAAATCGGGCACGCCGGACTCCGTGCTGAAGCCCGCCCCCGTGAACACGACGACCTTTTTCGCTTCGATAATCATGCCGGCAACGGCTTCGATATTGTCCATTATATTCCTCTTATTATAGAGTCGATTCGTTTTACGTTTTTTTATTTTGGATTTTGAAGCTGATTCGCTTTATTTTATAGCTGATATTCGTTTTTCTATTTATGTTAAATAAGCTTCAAAATCAGGGTTATTCGTTTTTCTATTTATGTTAAATCAGCTTTAAAATCCGGGTATTCGTTTCACGATTTAAGGCATTCGTTTTGAGATTTATGTTAAGTCAGCTAATAACGTTGCGAATCATGGGTCGCTGCGCGCTCCGCAAGGAGTTAAAGGGTGAGAGATGCTCGCGCGAAGCTCAACCATGTTTCGCCACCGAATCGTCTTATATAATAATAAGGGAATCGGGGGATAGAAGGAAGGGGATTCTGTCATTAAAAAACGAAAGACGGTACTAATCACTTACTTCCTCACCACCGCCCTCGCCAGGTCCCACGCATACTCGTAGAGGTGCAGCCCTTTGCTCATGGCTGCCAGCTCTCCGTCCTCCACGCCTATCTCGCTGGCCATATATTCTTTCAGAAGCTGGATGGCCGCCAGGTTCGAAGGAAAGCCTGCCCACAGGTCCCACGACCGGAAATAAACGATGAAGTTCAGGCGGCCGTGGCGGATTCTGGTATCTATCATCCTCAGACACGGCGGGTCGGGCAGGAATATCGATTTCTCGTTGCCCACGTCCATGTACGCCTGATTGGTGTTATAGCCGTCCTCCTTGTACATCCTGATGACCTCGGCGATTTGTTTTTCCAGGTATTGCCCGTAGGTATATTGTTCGCCCTTCTTTTTATGTGAAGTCATCAGGTACGGCAGGTAGCTCTCGACGTATTCCATGGTGCTGGGCGGCGGCACGCCCTGGGGCACGTCCGGTATCAGCGGCCGCGTCCCGGGATACGCCACTTTTACGACGACGAGGTCCAGCTCTTGGCGCTTCTGCCCGGCGTAGCTCCCCCGGTCGATTTTATATTCGTATCCCTCGTCGAGCGTCTGGCGCAGGCAGACGAACCACGCCTCGGCCAGGTCTCTCGCCTCGATGACGGATATCTTCATCGGCGGCCTCTGACTAAAGCGAAGAACCTGTCCTGGTATTCCTCGAAGGCGCCCCACCGGTTCAGTTCCGCCTCGAGTTCGTGGGCTCTGAGCTCCCCCCGGGCGACCTGCGCGAACATCTCCTCGATGACCTGCCTCGCCCCGATGGGTATGCCCCCGTGGCTCATCCCGAGGAGCCCCCTCGAACCAAGCTGCGCGATATTGCTCGGGGCGGACCGACTGCTCACTTCGTAGATGAATTTCAGCAGCGACACGTCCCAGAGGTCGTCCTGCCCCTTGATTATCGATATCAGCGGGTCGCCCTTTTTATCGATGTCGGCGTTAAGCTTGTCCACCACCGCCGGCCACCTGTCGGAGACGATGTTAAGGCCCTTGGGCTCATTTTTATAGGTATAGAATAGACCCGGGGCGTTGGGACCGTGCATCCGCAACAGTGTCTCGAAATACCGCCGGGCGTCGTAGCTGAACCCTTCGATATGGGTGAGGTAATACGGCGTGACGATTTTCGGCCTCTCGGCGATGACCCTGCCCTCCCGGATGACCGTTTCGTCAGTCTCATTGGTTATCTCCGAGTAAATCGGCTCGGTGATGAGGTAGTAATAGATATTGGTGATGCCGAACGTGGCCAGGTGCTGCCGGGGATGCCTTAATATCTCCGTGTGGCGGGCCGCATTTTCAATCCTTTCGCTATCGATGTCCATGGCTCTCTTTAGTTGATGACCGCCAGTTCCCGCTTGTATTCGTCGAGCAACGTCAGGTACTGCGCTTCCATCTGGGCCTGGAGCCTCTGCCATTCCTCCAGGAACTGGGGTTGTTTTTCTACATCGATGTTCACCCGCGCATCGACTCCTGTTTTTTGCCTGATAGCCTGCTGCACTTTTTCTTCGAACTCAGCCTTTAAAGATTCGTAGGCCTGTTTCTTTTGCTTGGCACCTTCCTGGATATAGTGGTCGAGGACATGCCTCATCCGGCTGAAAACATTCTCCACGGCGACCTTATCGTTCTTCAATGCTTTGATGCCGTCCATCGACTTTTTATTGGTCCGCCGGGCGGCTTCGTTCCGGGGCAGGCTGATGTTCCTTAGAAGAATATCGTTGACGCTGGCGATAACAAATCGCTTCGCTTTATCGTCATACTTTTTAACCTCATTGATGAGGTTGGTGTCCTCTTTGAGATACAGGGCGGCCAGCTTTTCCCCCTCCGGCCCGTATTTCCACTTAAGTCGCTCCTGTTCGGTGGGTTCGCCTATCTTCTCCAGCTTCTCTCTGGCTATCTCGGCGGCGCTTTTTATCTCGCCCATTTCAGACCTCCGAATTTGAAAACCACCCTTTTTCAGCTTCAGTAATATTATACTATATCTTGCAGTATGCAAAAAGGCATTGTATTATTAGTCAAATCACTCGGGATTTCTATTAAAAATGGAAAACGAATTGATTAAACGTAAAAAGTGGTTACGGCGGGCCGGTCTGATTGCCGGTATTGCTGGAATAATAGAAATAATAATCTGGGGATTGTACCGTTTTGAGGGCGGGCCAAGCTGGATTGCCTTAATCCCATCCAGTATATTTGATATCCCACTTATAGCCGGTTTGATTGTTAGCTGGAAGTGGCCATTTATTGGTGGTCTCTATTTGATTGGGATGGCCGTAGTAATATTTATCGCGGTTATAGTGATATATTTTGGGAGACCAGTGGTTAATTCAACTACAGAGCTATTTATGTATGCCATTACTCTCTTCTCAGCGATAGGTCTGCCGCACCTGCTGCCGGGGATACTTTTTACTCTGTCTTCAAAACGGAGCAGCCAAAACAGTCAGCCAACATTATAATTGGAATTAACTGATTATTATCTATTCTCCGCCGCCGAACGGGGGGTATTTGTCCGTTAAATAGCCCATGTAAGCAAGCACCCTATTCCACCATCTTATATACCCCACCGTAAGATCGAACATACCTTTTGGGTATTTACCTGTAAAGAGAATAACCCAAAAAGCGAAGAATTGTACCACTGACACAACTATCCCATAAAGCCAGAGACAAATTCCGTGTGGAAATCCCACATACAACCACCCGAAGAATACCTTAAGTAGCAGCAGGCCGCGAGAGAGTTTTTCAGGATATTCAACCTTGTAAGTAACCGGATGACTCATTTTGAATCACCTCCATATTGTATAGTACGGTGATTCTACTTCCAATCTGTAACAAATGTCAAGATGCGTGCTTTAATATTTACAAACATCTATTGAAAGATCGCTTGTCTATTTCCTCGATTTCACCAGCCACCACTCCAGCCCATCCGCCAGGGCCAGCCAGCTTGCTTCGATGATATTAGTCGAGCCGCCCACCGTCCGCCATTCTTTGTCCCCGTCGCTGGACTCTATAAGCACGCGCACCTGCGACTCCGTGCCGGTGCTTTCTTCGAGTATGCGTACCTTGTAGTCCACCAGTTTGACCTTCTCCAGGCTGGGGTAGTACTGCAGGAGCGCCTTGCGTAAAGCCAGGTCGAGCGCGTTGACGGGGCCGTCGCCCTCGGCCGCCGTGTGTATTATTTCCCCACCCACTTTTACCTTGACCATCGCCTCGGAAATCATTTCTTCGGCTGTCTTTTCTCGTCGAAGGCCGGCGCTTGGATTCCACCACTACCATGAAATCGACCAGCTCAAAGGGCGGTTTATAGTCCGGCCTGGCCCGGTGGAGCAGCAGTTCGAAAGACGCCTCGGCGTTATCGTACTGGAAGCCGCGGCTTTCCAGCTGTTTGACCCGCGCCAACAGCTCTTTGACTTCTTTGTCCGTCGTCATTAAGTCTATTCCCAGCTCTTTCGCTTTGGTAACGATATTTCGCTTACCGGACTGGTCGGACACGACCGTTCTCTGGCGGTTGCCCACTTTCGCCGGTTCGATGTGCTGGTAGGCGTCCGGCCACTTGATAATCCCGTCCATGTGGTAGCCGGCTTTGTGGCTGAAGGCGCTGGCGCCGACGTAAGGCGAAAAAGGGTCGGGCACGAGATTCGCCAGCTCGCTGATATAGCGAGAGACTTCGGTTAATATGCCCAGTTGTGCGTCGCTGACGCAGTCGATGCCCATTTTCAGTTTTAAAGCGGGGATGATGCTGCACAGGTTGGCGTTCCCGCAACGCTCCCCGTAGCCGTTGATGGTGCCCTGCACCTGAGTGGCCCCGGCTTTTACCGCCGCCAGCGTGTTGGCGACCGCCAGGCCGCCGTCGTTATGGCAGTGAATTCCCAGCGGCACGTTTGTCTTTTTTCCGGCCGCCTCAACTGCCCGGGATATTTCCTCGGGTAGCGCGCCGCCGTTGGTATCGCAGAGGACCAGGCAGTCGACGCCGGACTCCGCCGCTACTTCCAAGGTCTTCAGAGAGTATTCGGGGTTGCTTTTAAAGCCGTCAAAGAAGTGCTCGACGTCCCAGAATACCGTCATCCCGTTTTTCTTCAGATAGCTTATGGAATCGGCGATCATCTTCAGATTTTCTTCCGGGGTCGTCATCAGTACGTGTCTGACCTGCAGTTCTGAGCCCTTGCCGACGATGGTCGCGATTTTTGCCCCCGACCTTACCAGCATGACGATGTTGTCGTCCAGTTCGACCTTGGTATTGGCCCGGCGCGTGCTGCCGAAAACAGCTATCCGCGCGTTCTTGAGCTTCAGTTCCCGCAGTCGCTCGTAGAACTGGGCGTCTTTGGGATTCGAGCCCGGCCAGCCGCCTTCGATGTAGTGGATGCCCAGCTCGTCCAGCTTCCGGGCGATATGCAGCTTGTCCACCACGGAAAAGGATATCCCTTCGCTCTGCGCCCCGTCACGCAACGTAGTATCGTATAGTTTAACCGGTGCCAATTCTACCCTCCCGCCTTCGCTGGCGATGACATCGCCCATCTCTTTCGTCCCCACCCTGTTTTTGCCTTCACTCATTATATCATAGGTACGATAGCCATCATTCAGCGCGTCCTCGACGGCTTTTTCGACCGCCCCCGCCTCTTTTTCCAGCCCCAGAGAGTAGCGCAGCATCATGGCCACGCTTAATATCGTGGCGATGGGATTGACGTCGTTCTTACCGGCATGGCGCGGCGCGCTGCCGTGAATCGGCTCATAGAGGCCGAATATCCTGGCGCCGGACTGCGGCACTCCGGCCAGGCTTGCCGAGGGCAGCATGCCCATCGAGCCGGCCAGCATCGAAGCCTCGTCGGTCAGGATATCCCCGAAGGTGTTTTCCGTGACCAGGGTATCCAGGTATTTCGGGTTCTGGATAATCCTCATGGAACAGGCGTCCACGAGCATGTGCTCCAGTGTCACGTCCGGGTAGTCCTTCGCTACCTCTATCGCCACCTGCCGCCAGAGCCGGGATGATTCCAGCACGTTGGCTTTATCCACCGAGATGAGCTTTTTCTGGCGGCGCCTGGCCAGCTCGAAGCCGACCCTGACGATGCGCTCGATTTCCTGCTCCGAATACAGCATGGAGTCGACGGCTTTCCGTCCTTTCTCCGTTTGCCAGCGTTTCTTGGGCTGGCCGAAATAAAGCCCGCCGGTGAGCTCGCGGACAAAGACGAAGTCGACCCCTTTAATGACCTCAGGCTTGAGGTTGGTGGAGTCCACCAGCACGGGATAGACATGCACCGGCCGCAGGTTGGCGAACAGTTTCAAACTCTTACGCAGCTCCAGCAGTCCATCCTCGGGCCGGACTTTGGCCAGGGGGTCGTCCCACTTTGGGCCGCCCACCGCCCCGAGCAGCACGGCATCGGCCTTTTGGCAGAGTCGCACCGTCTCTTTCGAAACGGCCGCGCCCTCGGTATCTATCGCCGCCCCGCCCACCAAACGGCGGTTGAGGTTAAACACATGCCCGTATTTCCTGCCGATTGCCTGCAATACTTTGACGCCTTCGTCGATGACCTCCGGGCCGACGCCGTCTCCGGGTAAAACTATCAGGTTAAAGTTCACTCAAATCCTCCTGGCAAGTCGCTTCTTGGTATATTCGATAAGTCCGCCGGCGGAAATCAGCTCCGACATGAATTCGGGATAAGGCCTGGCGGTAAAAGTCTTCCGCTTTGGTCACGTTTTTGATTTTGCCTTTAGAGAGGTCAACTTCAAGGACGTCACCGGTATCGGTATTATCTATGGCCTCGGGACATTCAAGGAGCGGCAGGCCGATGTCGATGGCGTTGCGGAAGAAGATGCGGGCGAAGCTGGCGGCGATGACGCAGGAGATCCCGGCCGCCTTGATAGCCAGCGGGGCATGTTCGCGGGACGAGCCGCAGCCAAAGTTGGTCGTGGCCATGATGATATCGCCGGGCTTTACCTTCTTAAGGAATTCGGCGTCGATGTCCTCCATGCAATGCCTGGCCAGCTCTGCCGGCTCGGATAGATTGAGGTAGCGGGCGGGTATGATGACGTCCGTATTGATATCGGCGCCGTATTTAAAGACCTTGCCTTTTAGCTTCATATTTTAACCTCACCCCCTGCCCCCTCTCCTTGAAAGGAGAGGGGGAGGATTTTTAAGAGGGGCTTCGCCCCTCTTGGACGCCATTATTATCTATTTCATCACCTCGTCCGGGTGGACTATTTTACCGGCGGCGGCGCTGGCGGCGGCCACGGCCGGGTTCGCCAGGTAGACCTCCGACTTCGCGCTGCCCATGCGCCCGACGAAGTTGCGGTTGGTGGTGGAGATGCAGCGCTCGCCTTCCGCCAGTACGCCCATGTGCCCGCCCAGGCAGGGCCCGCAGGTCGGCGTGCTCACGACCGCCCCCGCTTTGATAAATAACTCTATCAGCCCCTCGGCCAGGGCGTCGAGGTAGACCTGCTGCGTCCCGGGGATGATGATGCACCTCACGCCGGGGTGGACCTTGTGTCTTTTAAATATCAGCGCTGCCAGCCGCAGGTCCTCGATGCGGCCATTGGTGCAGCTGCCGATGACCGCCTGGTCGATGGCAACATCGCCTACCTGGCTGACCGGTCTGGCATTTTCCGGCGAATGCGGCATTGCGACCTGCGGCTCGATGGTCGAAACGTCATACTCAATCACTCTGGCATAAACGGCGTCGGGGTCCGGCTCATAGACCAGGTAGTCGCGCTTGGCTCTGGACTTTATGTAAAGCTGGGTTTTATTGTCGACGTGGAAAAGTCCGGCCTTGCCGCCGGCCTCGATGGCCATGTTAGCCATGGTAAACCGCCCGTCCATGGACAAAGCTTCAACAGCCTCGCCAGCGAACTCCATCGCCGCGTACAGAGCTCCGTCAACCCCTATATTGCCTATCGTGTAAAGAATCAGGTCCTTGCCCCCCACCCACTTTCCCAGCGCGCCGTGATAGACGAACTTGATGGTCGGCGGCACCTTCATCCAGATGTCGCCGGTAGCCATCGCCGCGGCGATATCCGTCGAGCCCATGCCGGTGGCGAAAGCCCCCACCGCGCCATAGGTGCAGGTATGGGAGTCCGCCCCGATGACCACATCGCCGGGGAGCACCAGGCCCTGCTCCGGAATCAAGACGTGCTCGATGCCCATCTGCCCGACCTCAAAGTAACGTATCCCCTGCTCGCGGCAGAAGTCCCGCATCAGCCTCGCCTGCTCGGCGGAGAGGATATCCTTATTCGGCACGAAATGGTCGGGCACCATGACGATTTTCGCGGGGTCGAAGACCTTCACGCCGAGCCGCCGGAACTCCCGTATGGCGATGGGCGCCGTGATATCGTTGGACACGATCAGGTCGACCCGGGCGTTAATAAACTCGCCGGGGGCCACTTCTTTTTTATCGGCATGGGCCGCCAGTATTTTTTCAGCTAAGTTCAATTCAATTCTCCATCAATATTATGACCACTATTGACTCGGTCGGTGAATGTGAGGGAGCATCAGTATCACCAGCGATATCGCCGTGGCAACCGGCGAAACGATATAAAGTCCGGCCCCGGCGGCCATACCTATGCCCGCCACCGCCCAGATGGTGGCGGCGGAAGTGAGACCGATAACAGGGCCGCCGGTCTGGTGCAGGATAACCCCGGCACCGATAAAGCCAATGCCGGTAGCGATGCCGGCCGCGATACGGGCGGGGTCGCTGCCGGAGAAGCCGTAAATAGATATGACGGTAAACAAAGCCGAACCCAGGCAAATAAGCATGTTCGTCCTCAGGCCGGCCTCTTTACCCGACATCTCCCGCTGGAAACCGATGACCCCCCCAAGAAAGGCGGCCAGGAGCAGACGCAGACTTATTTCCAGGTCTACATTCATTTAACCACCCCGCTTTTACGGGCGTTCAGGAGGCGATTGAGGGCGTTAATATACGCCTTGGCGCTGGAGACGATAATATCGGTGTCCGCGCCGCGGCCGGTATAGGTAACGCCATCGCTCTCTATCCTGATGAGCACCTCGCCGATGGCGTCGATGCCCTCGGTGACCGATTTCACGGTGAACTCGGTGAGGTTATTGGGCACCTTGACGCACAGGTTTATCGCCTTGTAGACGGCATCCACCGGGCCGGTGCCCAGTGCCGCGCCTTCGATAAGCGTCTTCCCGCCGGGACCGACGAGCCTGACGCCCGCCATGGGCAGGCCCTGGTCGCCGCAGGTCACCTGAAGGCGGTCAAGGTGGTACTCCTCGGAGACGGTGCGCTGCTCCTCGGCCACCAGCGACTCGATATCCCGGTCGGTGATGTCTTTCTTCTTGTCCGCCAGCTCCTTAAAGGCGGTGAAGGCCCGGTTCAGGTCGTCTTCCTTGAGGTTATAGCCCAGCTCGGACAATCTCTGCTTGAAGGCGTGCCGCCCGCTCAGTTTACCCAGCACCAGGCTGCTCGAAGGAACGCCGACCGTCCGGGGGTCGATTATCTCGTAGGTGATGGGCTTCTTAATAACGCCGTCCTGGTGTATCCCAGATTCGTGCGCGAAGGCGTTAGCGCCCACGATAGCCTTATTGGCCTGCACGAGGAAGCCGGTCAAATCGCTGACCAGCCGGCTGGCGCGATAAATCTGCGTGGTATCGATGCCGGTCGTCAGGTTAAAGAAATCGGCGCGGGTCTTAATCGCCATGACGATTTCTTCCAGCGAGGCGTTGCCCGCCCTTTCACCGATGCCGTTGATGGTGCACTCCGCCTGACGGGCGCCGCACCGGATGGCCTCCAGGGCTGTTAGCCACGGCCAGGCCGAGGTCGTTGTGGCAGTGAACGCTCACCACGGCTTTAGCGATGTTTTTCACGTTCTGGAAAATGCCCCGAATGAGTCCGCCGAACTCGCCGGGGATGGCATAGCCGACCGTATCCGGGATATTGACGGTGGACGCGCCGGCATCGATGACCCCTTCCAGAATCTGGTAAAGATAGGCCGGCTCGGTGCGGCTGGCGTCCATCGGGGAGAACTCAATATCGGAGGTATACTGCCTGGCCCTGGCGACCGAATCGCACGCCATTTTCAGGACTTCCTCACGGGTCTTCTTGAGCTGGTGCACCAGGTGGATATCCGAGGCCGAGAGGAAGATATGGATGCGAGAGCGGGCGGCTTCCTTGACCGCCTCCCAGGCGCGGTCGATGGCGTTAATATTCGCGTGGGTCAGCGCGCAGACAGTCGAGTTTTTTATTTCGTGGGAAATAAGGGTGACCGCTTCGAAATCGCCGGGGCTGCTGGCCGGAAAGCCCGCCTCGATAACATCAACGCCGAGCTTTTCCAGTTGGCGCGCGATTTCCAGCTTTTCCTGAACGTTGAGAGTGCCCCCCGCCGCCTGCTCCCCGTCCCTTAGTGTGGTGTCAAAGATGATAACCCTGTCCATATTCATGTTCCTCCCTGGAGAATTAATTCTGGATAAAAACGCCGGTCCCCCTCTCTACCTGATTAGAGAGGGGCGGATAAGGATGAGGTTAATTCTCCGCGGATAAGAACATCTATGGTACGACATGGTTAGCTACATTATATATGGTTTTAGAGTGATTGTCTAGAGGGGCAGCTTTTATACCTTACCCCTTGCCCCCGGCGAAAGATGAATCGAAATACTCAGATGCCGTATTTCCGCTTAAGGGCTTCGATCATTCTTAGATGCATGGGGTAATGCGAGCTGGTATTGGAGGTGATGTAGCTAACCAGTTTTTGAGTGCCGGTCCAGGCAAATTTACCGCGGGTAAAGATATCTTCTTCCGGTATGGAGGCGACCAACGCCAGGATGCATTCATACGAGTTTTTAAAGCCCGCCAGAACATCCTCAAGGCTACGGTTCTTATTAGCCTCATAAATGCCGCGATTTACTTCAGCCAGGACGCCCGCCTGGCGGAAATCCGGCTTACCCACTTTGCCGCCCTTAAGCCCGGCCTGATACCACCCCACAAAAGTATCTTCCCAGGCAGAGACATGCGCTAATATGTCCTTGACGGACCAGGCGCCGGGCCTGGGTGACCTGACCATATCGGCAGCCGCAAGACCTTTGAGTGAGTCTTCCAGGCGTTGACACTCCACCCGGATACCTTCCAGAAGCTGAACCTTAGTGGCGGGCCTATTCATGCTTCACTAATTCCAGAAAATTAGTTGGATTGCCGCCCGGCTGTGCCCCTGGCGGTCTTGATATTGGCTTTTTCCGCCTCTTTGGGACGCAGAGAGCGGGTGGCCTTGCCGGCCTGCCACATCTCCGAGTTCCCCATTACCGCTAACTCTTTGCCCAGAAGCTGTTTGTAGTCCGGCCGACCACAAGCGCGGATAACGCGGCGGGTCTCGATGCCGGCCGCCACCCTCTCGTAAAGCTCTTTAAAGACCGGCATGACCGCCTTCTTGAACTTCGGTTTCCAATCGAGGGCGCCGCGCTGGGCGGTGGCGGAGCAGTTGGCGTACATCCAGTCCATGCCGTTCTCGGCGACGAGCCTTATCAGGCTCTCGGTAAGCTCTTCGACGGTCTCATTAAACGCCTCGCTGGGACTGTGCCCATGCTTTCTTAAAGTATCGTACTGGGCTTCCATGATACCGGCTAAAGCGCCCATCAGCACGCCCCGCTCCCCGACCAGGTCGGAAAAGACCTCATTTTCAAAAGTGGTGGGGAAGAGATAGCCGGAGCCGATGGCGATACCGAGCGCCAGGCAGCGCTCCTTAGCCCGGCCGGTGGCGTCCTGAAAGATGGCGTAGCTGGCATTGATGCCCGCCCCGGAGAGGAAGTTGCGACGCAGCGAGGTGCCCGAGCCCTTGGGCGCGACCATGATGACATCGATGCCCTTCGGCGGTATGATTTTGGTCTGGTCTTTATAGACAATCGAGAAGCCGTGCGAGAAATAGAGGGCTTTGCCTTTCGTTAAATGCTTTTTTATCGTGGACCAGATTAGCTTCTGGGCGGCGTCCGTCACCAGCATCTCGATAATCGTGCCGCGCCTGGCCGCTTCCTCAATTTCGAACAGGTCTTTGCCGGCCACCCAGCCGTCCTTTTCCGCCCGCTTCCAATCTTCCGGGAACTGGCGGCTCTGCCCGATAATGACTTTAAAGCCGTTGTCCTTCATGTTCAGCGATTGCCCCGGCCCCTGGACGCCATAGCCGATGACCGCGATTAGTTCGTTCTTTAGTACTTTGCGGGCTTTCTCCATCGGGAACTCGCTCCGCATGACGACCTCTTCCTTGACGCCGCCGAAATCGATAAGCGCCATATTTATCACTTCCTTCCTTATTATTATTTAGTCCGGCCTCTGGCCGACTTTTCTTCTGCCGACGGGACACCGATATTGCCGCGAATCATCGCGACGCGTCCGGTGCGGGCTATCTCCTTGACGCCGAAGGCGCGCAGCAGCTTCAGCATGGAGTCGATTTTATCTTCGTCCCCGGTAATCTCGATAGTCAATGAGTCCGAGGAGACATCGACGATATTGGCGCGGAAAATGTCCGCAATTTCCAGAATCTCGGAGCGGGTGGCCGAGGTGGCTTTTACCTTCACCATCGCCAGCTCGCGCACGGTAATCTTATCGCCGGAGATATCGGACACCCGGACAACGTCGATGAGTTTGTCGAGCTGCTTGCGCACCTGCTCCACCATGGCGGTCGTCCCGTTGACGACGATGGTCACCCGCGACAGGCCCTCTTCTTCGCTGTGGCCGACGGCGATGCTATCGATGTTAAACCCACGCCGCCGGAAAAGACTCACCATGCGATTGAGGACGCCCGGTTTATCCCGGACGATAGCAACTAGGGTGTGCTTCGTCGTGGCCATGCCGACACCTCTTTCTTCGGATGTTCCAGGAATTCAGCATTGGACGCGCCGGGGGGCACGATCGGGTACACGTTTTCCTCGGGCTCTACCTTAAAATCTATCAGGAAAGGCCCCTGGCTATCCATAGCCTGCTGAATGGCGTTGTCTACCTCTTCACGCTGGGTAACGCGGAGGGCGGGGATACAGTAAGCCTCGGCGACCTTCACGAAATCCGGGCAGGAAAGCGGCGTGGCGACGTACCTCTTATTGTAAAAGAGCTCCTGCCACTGCCTTACCATGCCCAGGTAGCCGTTATTCATTATCCCTATCTTGACGGCGATTTTGTCCTGGACGAGGGTCGCCAGCTCCTGGATGGTCATTTGAAAGCTGCCGTCCCCGTCGACCAGCCAGACGGTCTTGTCGGGCCGGCCGACCTTGGCGCCCATCGCGGCCGGCAGCCCGAAGCCCATCGTGCCCAGGCCGCCGGACGAGATAAAACTGCCCGGCTCACGGAAGATATAGTGCTGGGCGGTCCACATCTGGTGCTGCCCTACTCCGGTCACGACGATCGCCTCGCCGCGCGTGGCTTGGTAGAGCTGCTGGATGATATACTGGGGCAGCAGTTCGGGCCCTTCCCTGACTTCCAGCATCGGGTGCTGTTTGCGCCACTCTTCGAGCTGCTGTAGCCACTCGACGTGCAGCCGGGTATCAACCATCTTATGTAAAGCCTGGAGCACGACCTTGACATCGCCGACGATGGGCACGTCGACGCGGACGTTCTTGCCTATTTCCGCCGGGTCCAGGTCCACGTGGATAATTTTGGCGTGGGGGGCGAAAGCGCTTATCTTGCCCGTCACCCTGTCGTCGAACCTCATGCCCACGGCAATCAGCAGGTCGGTGTTATCGATAGCTTTGTTGGCGTAGCCGGAGCCGTGCATGCCGGCCATGCCGTAGCTCAGCACGTGGTTCTCCGGAAAGCAGCCGATGCCCAGCAGAGTGGTGACGACCGGGAGCTGGGCGGCCTCGGCGAACTTTTTCAGATCCTCGCTGGCGCCGGATATTATCACGCCGCGCCCGGCGATAATCAGGGGGCGGTGGGACTCGTTGATGAGCTTGGCGGCGCTCTTGAGCTGCGTCGGGTGGCCTTTGGTGGGTATCTTATAGCCGGCCAGCTTTACCTCGCCGGGCGGGATTTCGTATTCCGCCTGCTCCAGCTGGACATCGCGCGGAAGGTCGATGAGGACCGGGCCAGGCCGACCGGTGCGGGCGATGTAAAAAGACTCTTTAAAGACCTCCGCGAGGTCGGCGGTGTCCGTCACCAGATAGCTATGTTTCGTAATCGGCAGCGTGATGCCGGTGATGTCGATCTCCTGGAAGGCGTCCTTGCCGATGAAAGGCGTGGCGACCTGACCGGTCAGGGCTACTATCGGGACGGAGTCCATGTAAGCATTAGCGATGCCGGTCACCAGGTTGGTGGCGCCGGGGCCGGAGGTGGCCATGCAGACGCCGACCTTGCCGGTCGCGCGGGCGTAGCCGTCGGCTGCGTGGGCGGCGCCCTGCTCATGACGCACCAGGATGTGCCGCAGCTGCGGGTACTGGGGCAGGGTATCGTAAAAGGGCAATAGCACACCGCCGGGGAAGCCGAACATGACGTCGACGCCCTCGGCGAGAAGGCTTTCACAAATTATCTGGGCACCTGTTTTTTTCATATCTTCCCCCTATTCAATGTTCGAAGACCGCGCCGGTGCTGGCCGAAGACACCTTCTCGACATAGCGGCTCAGGTAACCCGACTTTATCCGCGACCGGAAAGCCGGCAGCTTCGCCAGGCGGTCTTTAATTTCTTTATCAGAAAGCTCGACATTCAGTTTATTGCCCGGAATGTCAATATTAATGATGTCCCCTTCTTTTACGGCGGCGATGGGACCGCGGGCGGCGGCTTCCGGGGACACGTGACCGATAGACGCACCGCGGGTAGCTCCGGAGAAGCGGCCATCGGTAATCAGCGCCACCTCTTTATCCAGTCCGAGGCCGGTAATCAAAGATGTCGGCGTGAGCATCTCGCGCATGCCCGGGCCGCCTTTAGGTCCCTCGTAGCGGATGACCAGCACGTCGCCGGGCTTGATTTTCTTGTCCATGATGGCCCTGGTGACCTCTTCCTCGGAGTCGAAGACACGGGCGGGGCCGCGGTGCACCATCATCTCCGAGGCGACGGCCGCTTTCTTGACCACCGCGCCCTCCGGCGCCAGGTTGCCGAAAAGCAGCGCCAGGCCGCCAGTGGCCGCATGGGCGTTCTTCACCGGGCGGATGACCTCTTTGTCCAGTGTTTTTACTCCGGCGAGATTTTCCCCGAGCGTTTTGCCGGTTACGGTAGACGATTTGAGCCTTAATAGCTCCTTCAGTTCGCCCATGACGGCCGGAATGCCCCCCGCCCTATCGAGGTCCTCAATGTGATGGGGGCCGACGGGGCGGAGCGAGCATATATACGGAGTGCGTTTACTGATTTCATTGACTGTCGCCAGATTAAACTCGATTCCGGCCTCTCTGGCGATAGCCATGAGGTGCAGCACCGAGTTGCTGCTGCCGCCCAGGGCCATATCCACCGTAAAGGCGTTGAAAATGGCGTCGGACGTAATAATCTCGCGCGGGCGGGTATCGTTCGCCAATAGCCGGAGCACCTGCTCGCCGGCCTGACGCGCCAGGGCCCGGCGTCGGGCGTCGACGGCGGGAATGGTGCCGTTGCCCGGCAGTCCCATGCCCAACGCCTCGGTCAGGCAGTTCATCGTGTTAGCGGTGAACATGCCGGCGCAACTGCCGCAGCCGGGACAGGCCAGCCGCTCTAAACGCGCCAGCTCCGCTTCCGACATATTGCCGGCGGATACCGCGCCGACGGCTTCGAAGACGTTATTAAGGTCGACTTTTTTCCCGTCGAGGTGTCCCGCCAGCATGGGGCCGCCGCTGACAAAGATGGCGGGGAGGTTCAAACGTACCGCGGCCATCAGCATGCCGGGGACTATCTTATCGCAGTTAGGAATAAATACCAGGGCATCGAAGGCATGCGCCTCCGCCATGATTTCTACGGAGTCGGCGATGAGTTCGCGACTGGGCAGGCTGTATTTCATGCCGGCGTGGTTCATGGCGATGCCGTCGCAGACGGCGATGGTGTTGAACTCGAAGGGAATGCCCCCGGCGGCGCGCACGCCTTCTTTTACCGCGGCCGCGATTTCGCGCAGGTGGACGTGGCCGGGCACGACCTCGGTAAAGCTGTTGACGATGCCGATGAGCGGCTTATCGAGGTCCTCGGGAGAGCAGCCCAGGGCGTAGAGCAGCGAGCGGTGCGGCGCCCTTTCGATCCCTTTCTTCACAGCGTCACTTTTCATTTGCGTGCCTCTTAAAAAGCGCTACTAAAAAAATAACCGTCTCTCAAGACGGACCGGGGAAAGATTTTTAAGACAGAAGCCCGTATCTAAAGATAACATGGGGGGAGGTTATTGTCAAGCTATCTGGACTCTATTACGCGGTTTGCCACCGCCAGGTCTTTCCTTTCCGGACGACGCGTCCGAGCCCCGGGAACGGAAAGTGGAACGCCATTATCAGGGCTTTACCGGCGGAGGACAGCAGTTTTCGGCGTGTGAGAACCAGCGAATCGGGGAAAACGTCGAAGACGGAAAACCACTCCGGCATCTCTAGGTGGACGGGATGTAGAACGACGTCCGAGATACACAGCAGCCGCTCGTTTTTTGAAGAAACGGCCAGGGCCATCAGCCCGGGGGTGTGCCCCGGCGCCGGTATCGCCTGCATGCCGGGGACGATTTCAGCTTCACCGCCGACCAGCTGCAGCCGGTCTTTAAGCGGCAGGAGGTTCCGTCGGGCGGTGCCCACCAGTATTTCCCTGGAATGCTCATCGATCTTTTGCTCCGCTTGGGCGGAGGTCCAGAAGTCCCACTCGTCCCTGGAAATAACGTAGCGTGCCTTGGGGAAGGCTGGCTTACCGTCGGCGGTCGTGTTGCCGCCGAGATGGTCGGGGTGACCGTGCGTATTGACGACCGTATCGATATCGCCGGGGGCGATGCCGGCCGCGCGGAGATTGGCAATAAGCTTACCCGTAGTGGTCGCCAGGCTGCCCGCCCCCGTGTCCACGAGCACCAGATGCTTATCTGTCCTGACTACCAGGCAGGTGTACGGACTTACCCATTCCGTCCATGGCGTCGGCAAATTATATCGCTGCCGCACTGAGGCCAGCGATTCCGGTGAAGCATTAGCGAAAAGCATGACTTCGGGAGGGGGGAACTGGGGCGGGGTATAGGTATGAGAACCGTCACTGACGGCGAGGCACTCGAAATCACCGATTTTGAAGCGATAGTGATTTTCCATAGAAGCCTCCTTACTTACATTGCTCGTCCTCGATTTCCTTTATCTTATTAATGCGGACAATGTGCCGGCCGCCCTCGAATTCCGTCGCCAGGAAGTCCTCGACGATAGCCTTAACTTTGATGTCAATCTCCTCCGCGGCCAGACAGCAAATCTGGGCGTCGTTATGAAGGCGGGCGCGGTGGGCGGTAAAGATATCATAGCACTGGGCGGCGCGGATGCCCCGCACCTTATTGGCGGCGATGCACATGCCGATACCGGTGCCGCAGATCAGGATGCCCCCGTCATATTCGCCCCGGACGATAGCCTCCGCCACCTGCACGGCGATATCCGGATAATCGACGGCTTCCTCCGTGTAACAGCCGAAGTCGTGATAGGTATGGCCGGCCTCCGAAATGACTTTAATCACGGTTGGTTTCAAATTACAGCCCCGGTGGTCGTTGCCGATAGCGATGTGCATTGGACTAGCCTCCTGCTTGAGTATTTTCAGGTTCCGACGGATGGTGAAACAGGCTCAGGGCTTCACGTATCTCCAGCCAGGATATTCGCCCCTGCCGGACAAGCTGGGGCGGGCTCACCGTTAAATCAACGATAGTCGAAAGCCCTCGGGAAGGCAGCGCCCCCTGGTCGAGCGCCAGAGCTACCTGTGCTAGATTATCTCCAAGCTGCGCTATGACCTCGTCTATCGAGTAAGTCCCCGGCCGACCGCTGATATTGGCGCTGGTCGCCGTCAGCGGACGACCGCTCATTTCCGCCAGGCGGAGTATCACCTGGTTGTCCGGTACGCGGATGCCGACGGTATCCAGTCCGGCCACCAGCATCGGGGGGACAATCTCTCTTTTTTTCAGCACCAGCGTCAGGGCACCGGGGAGATAGCGTGACGCCAGGTAGCGGGCGGCATCGGTCACGCGGGCGTATTTCGCCGCCTCGTCAATGGAGCTGACGGCGACATGAATCGGGTTGGAGTAGGCGCGTCCTTTGAGTTGAAAGACCCTGGCCACGGCGCGGGCGTTCAGGGCATCGGCGGAGAAGGCGTAGCCGGTATCGGTGGGGCAAACGATTACCTCGCCCCGTTCTATCAGCCGGGCGGCGCGCTCAACGACTCTGGCATCGGGATTGGCGGCATCGACCTTTTCTATCTTCGTCTTCACTTTATTCTCCCCTTCGACAGGCTCAGGGCAGGCCCAGCGGAGAGGTGGGAAAAACATTGAGACGTAGGTCCGACCTTTCCCCCAGCCCCATTCTAGCGTATCCGGCGGCTGCAATCATAGCGGCGTTATCGGTGCACAAGGATAATGCCGGGAAAAAGACATCTATCCCCTGTTTCTTACCGGTCTCGGCAAACACCTGGCGGAGTCGGCTGTTGGCGGAGACGCCGCCGGTAACGCCGATGGCCGTGACGCCTTTTTCCTGAGCCGCCCGTACAGTCTTGGCGACGAGCACATCCACGACGGCCTCCTGAAAGCTGGCGGCGATATCGTCGAGGGGCAGCGTTTCGCCGCGGGCGAGGCGGTCCCGGAACATATTGACCACCGCCGTTTTCAGCCCGCTGAAACTGAAATCGGACGACTGACTGCTTATCATGGGACGCGGGAACCTGAAAGCTTTCCTATTCCCCTGCCGGGAAAGCTTATCAATGACCGGGCCGCCGGGGAAGTCCATCCCCAGGAACTTGGCGACTTTATCAAAAGCCTCGCCGGCGGCATCGTCGAGGGTCACGCCGAGGACCTCGTAGCGGCAGGGCTTTTGGACGTAAAGCAGCATATTGTGGCCCCCGGAGACGGTCAGGCAGACATGGGGAAAAGGCAAATCCGGGTGAGAAAGCAGGTTGGCGAAGACATGCCCTTCGATGTGGTGCACGCCGATAAGAGGGATGTTTTTTACGTAGCATATCGTCTTGGCCGCCGCCGCGCCGACCATCAGGCAGCCGACGAGTCCCTGCCGCGATGTCACGGCGACGGCCTCGACATCATCCAGGGCCTTGCCGGCGGAATCCAGGGCCTCTTTAATGACGTAGCCGATGAGCTCCGTATGCCTCCGGGCGGCAATCTCCGGCACCACGCCGCCGTACTTCTTTAGCAAATCGAGCTGCGTGGCGATGGCGCTGGACAGGATAGTTTTGCCATCGGCGACCAGCGCCGCGGCGGTCTCGTCACAGGATGTCTCGATGCCTAAGACCAGCATGTATAACCTTTACTTTTTTAAATATCGATTCACGAATACTTTAGCGGTCGATTCTTTAAGATAGAGAGGCGTCAGGGCGAGGGCATCGTCGCTTTCGCCTCGCTCAAGTCGATTGGCGGCCAGAGAAGCGACGGCCGCGCCCGACGGCAAAGCTTCAACAGCTCTGACTTTTATACCGGACTTGAGCTCAATCAGGTGGGTGTATTGTTGAACTCCTGAGCCGACGATTACCGCCGGACTTGTTATCAACGTTGATAATCCTCTAACATCGCCGGTGTAATAATCGCCGATTTGTGCCACCGTATCCTTCACGGTACGATAAAGACCGGCGTAAACGGCGTCCCCGACACCGACGGAAATAACGGCACAGATAAGTGGAGCCCCATGCCGGACCGAGAAAGCCAGCGCCGCTAAAGTGGGCACGCCGCAGACCGGCCGGTCGGCGCTGAAAGCCAGCGTTTTCCCCACCGTTACCCCCACCCTGATGCCCGTCCACGAGCCGGGCCCCAGGCCCACGCCGACTCCCTGGACGTCTTTGAGACTCAATCCCAGTCTTTTCAGGGTGGTATCGATATTGGGGACAATTTGCTCGAGCGAGTCCGTCTTGGCGGGAAATATATTGTCCGCCAGGACGCGCGTGCCGTCGCAGACGCCCACCGCGTTAACGTAACCCGACGTATCGATGCCCAAAACTATCATGATTTCTTTAGCTCTTTAAAGAGACTAGCGTACCTCTTGGCCGCCGACCTAAAGACAATGCGGCGTTTCCGTGCTGCAAGTATCTCGAACTTAATTATCAGGATATCGTAGGGCAGGAGGGGCAAAATTTTCTCCGCCCACTCGATAATGATAACGCCGGAAGCGGCGCGCCGCAGGTAGTCCGCGATGCCGAGCTCGACGCCGTCGGCTTCGCTGCCGATGCGGTAGAGGTCAAGGTGAAAAACAGGCAGGCGGCCTTGATACTCGTTAACGAGGACGAAGGTGGGGCTGTTGACCTGCCTCAAAGGGACGTCGAGTCCGGCGCAGATGCCGCGGGTCAGCAGCGTTTTGCCGCAGCCCAGCTCCCCGATTAAGCCAATGACGGTGCCGGCTTCGAGGAGCCCCCCGGTCTTTTTCCCGAGCGCCGAAGTCGCCGCCGGACCATGGCTTATAAACAGGTACTTCATTCGAGGATAGTATAACATTTCCCATCGAACACTCCCAAGCAGGCTTAACCTCACCCCTTGCCCCTCTCCAGCTCGTTTCATCATGCCAGCCAAAATATTCCTTGCTGGAGAGGGGAGTGAAGGAGAGAGGGGGCTTTGCCCCCTCTCATATTTTCTCCCCCTCTTGAACAAAATGAAATTCGGGTTACAATAATAAATCTGTTCGAGAGGGGGATTTAAGGGGGTGAGTAAGTAGACGACCATGTGTCTTTTATTGCGCAACGCGTATAGCTATGATATTATGCTGTCTGAATAGAGAAGCCATGAGCAAGTCTGTTTCCATCATCATTCCTACCTACAACGAACGGGAAAACATCTCCCCGCTGGTAGAACGCATCGACCGCGCCATGTCCCCGCGCGATTACGAGGTGGTGTTCGTCGATGATAACAGCCGGGACGGCACGACCGGGCTCATCAACAGTCTGTCGGGTAGATACCCCGTCAGGGCGATAGTTCGTAAGGACGAAAGGGGTCTGGCGACGGCGGTTATCCACGGTATAGAGCACAGTGATGGCGACACTATCGTCGTCATGGACGCCGATTTGCAGCACCCGCCGGAGGTCATCCCCGCTTTATTAAATAAATTGGAAAGCGGCGCGGACATCGCCATCGCCAGCCGGTACGTTGCGGGTGGCGGGATGAAGGAGTGGGGCCTTACCAGGAGAATAATATCGAAGGGCGCCATCATGCTGGCCCACCTGCTCCTGCCGGCCACCAGGAAAGTGAAAGACCCCATGTCCGGCTTTTTTGCCTTTAAAAGGCAATCCTTGGACGGGTCCCGCCTTAACCCGACCGGCTACAAGATACTCCTTGAGACATTGATAGAGGGAAAATTCCGCAACGTGGCGGAAGTCCCTTTTACCTTCGAGAACCGGAGCGGCGGGGAAAGCAAACTCAACGCGGGCCAGCAAATCGAATACTTAAAGCACCTTTTTAGTCTGATGCGGCGGACGGGCGAATTGCTGCGGTTCTTCAAGTTCTGCCTGGTGGGGGCGAGCGGGGTGGGCGTAAACCTGGGAATCTTCGCCCTGCTGACCCGCTTCGGAGGCATGAAAAAACAGGACTTCCTGGCTCTGGCGATTGCCACTGAGTTGACCATCATCTTCAATTTTACTCTGAACGAATATTTTACCTTCCGCGACCGCCGTTCACCCGGCGCCAGCTTCTTCCTGCGCCTGTTAAAATTCAATATCATATGCATCGCCGGCGCCGGCGTCCAGGCCGGGGTCTACGCCCTGCTCTACCACGTGTGGGGCTTGTACGACCTTGCGTCCTATGTTATCGGCATTATTATTGCTACGCTGTGGAACTACGTGCTCAATACGTGGCTGACCTGGAAGTAACTCCGCTTACGGCGGTGTCGTCAGAGCTGGAGCCACGCCAATTCGTCCGGCCGGCTGTCTGTCGTATTCGTTGATAAGAATCGACGCCAGCACGATGATATCGATATAGAAGAAATAGCCCCAGAGGCTGCGCCAGGCGAAGAACAGCGGCAGGACGGACAGGACGGGGGCGGTATCCGGGTAGCGGCGGCAGTTAAAGAAATACCAGACGATCGCCAGAACAAAAACGCCAATCTCCATGATATTAAATATTATCGACGACTGGACCGAAACAAGTCCGCCGGTCACGAGTGATACTATCCCGACTCCCATGGGAAACATCTTATCCAACACGGGGGCGAATATCGAAGAGAGCCATAGCGCCGGGTCGCTGGCGAAAAACCAGATATTGGCGGCGATAAAGACCCCCGCCACGATGCCGGCCGCCGCCAGCACTTTTTTCCAGCCCATCGTTCGGAAAATGACGATGAGGTAAAAAGGCAGAAAGAACCAGGTAACCTGCTTGGTAGCAATAACTATCGCCATAAAAAAAGCCGACACCCATAAATTCCTCCGGTACAATACCCAGGCCAGCAGAAGGAAAGGGAAGGTGAGAAAACCCGTCTCCCCCGCAGCCAGAGAGTTCCAGAGTTCGAGGCTGGCGATAAGAGCGGCGATGAAATATAATCGGTACCTGCCGGGTATCCTGAATATCACGTAGACCAAGGCGGGTATCAGAAAAATAAGAAAGACGAGACGCATATCGCCCACGCCCAGCCAGATAAAAGGGGCCGCCAGTAAAAAGGAGCCGGCGGGATAGTCGAACTTCGATTCGAGCTCGGGGGGGATTTGGTTTGGGGTTTTTTGAGCTTCCTGCCACAGCTGCTCAATCTGGTCCTGAGTGGGGTAAGGGAAAATATCGGCAAAGGCACCCACCCGCAGCGGCGTCAGTTTGTCCGTAGCGCCGTTGTACTCAATCGTGGCGGTAACGATATTCGACACGGCATAAGGGTTTTTCCCATCCAAGAGGTTGACGGCAGCCTGGTGGTCGAGCGCGGTGGCATCGTTATAGCCGAACATCGTGTCGAAAGACGTCATCAGGTAGGCTATATCCTTCGGTTTATCCACGCCGATCGATTTAATGCCAATGGTGCTGATAACGGCTATCAGCGCCAGCCCGACAGTGCAGAAAAAAACAGCGATGGTTATGGCGGCTGGTTTCAGCCAGTGCGCCCGGTCTTTGAGGTAAATATCCGTGGCAGGCGAAGCTACCAGAAGCAGTATAATTAAAAAAACAAGCCAGATAAAGATACTGGAGACAGAAAATGAGGAAATCGCCAAAACGAAGCCAACCCCGGAAAGGCACGAGCCGATAATTTTAAGAAAGATGGCAATAAAAAAAAGCCTTATTCTCGGGGTGGCCTGACTCTGCGAGAAAATATTCATTATATTAAATAGAATTCTTACACTATAGTATTATCTTGCTCGATGCTTATGATTTAACTACCATTTTACTAACTATAATGTCCCAAAGCAAGAGAATACGGGGGTTGCGGGAAAAGGGGGCGTTATGGTAAATTATTCTATGGATACTGAAAACCCCACCCCGCCCGCCGACGAAAGCCGCCGCGTAGCCACCACCGACGACATCGAGGTCTCGACCTATCTTGAGATTGCCAGGGAAATCAGCGGCCAGCAGCCGGCCGTGACCGAAGAGGCCGTCTCCGGGGCCGAGCGCGAGGCCATCATTGTCCTGGACTTCGGCTCCCAGTACAACATGCTCATCGCCCGCCGGGTGCGTGAAGCTCAGGTCTACTGCGAGCTCATGCCCCACGATACGCCCTGGGAAAAAATCGAACCCCTCAATCCAAAAGGCTTCATTCTGTCCGGTGGGCCGGCCAGCGTTTACGAAGCTAACGCCCCCCTCGCCCCGGCCTACGTTTACGAAAGCGGCCTGCCGGTGCTGGGCATCTGCTACGGCATGCAGGTCATTGCCAAGCAGCTCGGTGGAGAAGTAACGCCTGGCTCCAGACGCGAATACGGGCACGCGGTGCTGCATATCAGTGATACGGAATCACCGCTGTTCGCCAAACTCCCCGAATCGACGCCGGTCTGGATGAGCCACGGCGATAAAATAGAAACGATGCCGTCGGGCTTCAGCGCGCTCGCCTACACCGAAAACTCGCCGTATGCCGTCATCGGCAACGGTAAAAACATCTTCGGCCTGCAGTTCCACCCGGAAGTCGCCCACACCCCCGAAGGCAAGACCATCCTCAAGAATTTCGTCTATAAAATTTGCGGGTGCCGGGGCAACTGGACGATGGGGCATTTCGTCAACGATAGCATCGCTCGCATCAAAGAACAGGTGGGCGGCGGGAAAGTCATCAGCGCCCTCTCGGGAGGGGTGGACTCCTCGGTGGTGGCCACGCTCATCCACCGGGCCATCGGCGACCAGCTTACCTGCATCTTCGTCAATAACGGTCTCCTGCGGCGCGAAGAAGCGGAACGCACGCTAAAAGTCTTTAAGAACAATCTCGGTATGAGCATTGTCTACGTCGACGCCACCGAACGGTTCCTCAACCGGTTAAAGGGAGTTATCGACCCCGAGGAAAAGCGTAAAATCATCGGCGAGGAGTTCATCAGGGTCTTCGAAGACGAAGCCAACCGTATCGGCAAGGTAGACTTCCTGGCGCAGGGCACACTTTACCCCGATGTCATCGAGAGCGTTTCGTCCGTGAGCAGCGTCTCCGCCAAGATAAAGTCCCACCATAACGTCGGTGGCCTGCCGGCGAAAATGACTTTAAAGCTGCTCGAGCCGCTGCGTTTCCTCTTTAAGGACGAGGTGAGGCAGGTGGGCGCCGAGCTCGGCCTGCCGGAAGAGATGGTCTGGCGGCAGCCGTTTCCAGGGCCCGGCCTCGCCATCCGGTGCATCGGTGAGGTCACCCGGGAGAAACTGGAGATACTGCGCGGGGCGGACTTTATTTTAATGAACGAGATAAAGAAGGCGAAATTATACCGGCAGCTCTGGCAGAGCTTCTGCGTGCTGACCGACGTGAGGTCGGTGGGAGTGATGGGGGACTTCAGGACTTACGGCTACCTGGCGGCGATACGGGCAGTCACCAGCGAGGACGCTATGACCGCCGACTGGGCCCGGCTGCCTTATGATTTGCTGGCGAGGGTATCGAATAGAATCGTCAACGAATGTTCCGGCATCAATCGCGTGGTCTACGATATCACCTCCAAGCCGCCGAGCACGATAGAGTGGGAGTAGAGAAGGGCGTTTAAGAGGGGCGAAGCCCCTCTTCCCAATTCCTCCCCCTCTCCTTTGAAAGAGAGGGGTTCACCCTGAGGGGTTCTCCCTGAAGGGGACAGAGGGGGTGAGGTAGATAAAGATATTGGGAGGGAAGGAGAAATGAAGGGAAGACATTGCCATGAATACAGAACTATATTACTTTACGGGAACCGGGAATTCACTCGCTGTAGCCGGCGATATGGCAAGGAAAGTTAACGCGAAACTGATATCCATTCCTTCCATAATGGACAGGGACAGCATAAAAATCGATGTTAATGTCATCGGCATCGTTACCCCGGCTTACTATATGAGAATACCGAGAATCGTGGCAAGATTCATCGGTAAGCTTACCAACCTACAATCCAGGTATATCTTCGTTATCGTTACTGTCGGCGGCGTTGCCGGAGGCATACTGGAGCGGCTTTCGGAAGCCATCGGCACGCGCGGCGGCAATCTCGCCGCCGGCTTCATCGTGCGCATGCCGGCCAATTATATCCACGACGCCGGTGCCCTGCCGGTTTTCATGCAGAAAATGATGTTCCGCAACTGGAGGAAGAAAGCGGACAAAATAGCTGACCATATTAGTAGCAGTAAGAGTGGCTTACAGGAGAAGTTCAATCCGCTGATGACCAATATATTTTCGAAGCGTATTGACAAACAATATCTGGGAGGCGAGTTAAGTCCGGATATCGACAAGAATTTCTGGACGGATAATAAATGCAACGGATGCAGTATTTGCCTGAGAGTCTGCCCGGTTAGAAATATCATCTTGGTTAACGATAAACCCGCCTGGCAACATAACTGCGAAAAGTGCCTGGCCTGTATTCAATGGTGCCCTAGGCAGGCGATACAATTTAAGAACGCAACCATAAAGAGAAAAAGGTATCACCATCCTGATGTAAAGTTATCAGATGTGTTGAAATGGAATGAATAGAAGTTGCATGAAGACAGGATAATTTATTGAAAATACTTGTCATCGGCAAGGGAGCCAGGGAGCACACGCTGACCTGGAGGCTCGCGCAAAGCCCTAAAGCCAAAGAAATGTACGCCGCGCCGGGCAACGCCGGCACGGCCAGGATAGCGCACAATATAGATATTAAAGCCGAGGACAGCGAAGGTCTGCTCAAATTCGCCAGAGAGAACCGCATCGACCTGACGGTGGTGGGACCGGAACAGCCGCTGGCCAACGGCATCGTAGATTTATTCTCAAAGAACGGCCTGGCAATTTTCGGCCCAACGCAAAAAGCCGCCGAGATAGAGTCGAGCAAGGTCTTCGCCAAAGACCTGATGCAGAGGCACGGCATCCCCTGCGCCAGGAGCGTGGCTTTCTCTGATATTGAAAAAGCTAAAGATTATGTAAAGAAACAAAAACCCCCTATCGTCCTTAAAGCCGACGGCCTGGCGGAGGGTAAGGGGGTCATTATTGCCGAATCTGTCCTCAACGCTGAAAAAGCCCTGGACGAAATGATGGAGGCGAAGAGTTTCGGGGCGGCGGGGAACAGGGTAGTCGTCGAGGAGCACCTCATCGGGAGGGAGATGAGCTTCTTCGTCTTCACCGACGGTAAAACGATAGCGCCCACGGTGCCCGCCTGCGACTACAAGCGTATCTTCGATGGCAATAAAGGGCCGAACACGGGCGGCATGGGCAGCTACAGCCCGCCGGAGTTTTATAACGACCTCCTGGGCAGCATCATCATGAAGACCATCATGGGGCCGGTCACTCTGGCGCTGGCGGACGAAGGCCGACCGTACCGGGGCACCCTCTACGGCGGTCTCATGATTTCCCATAATGTGCCGAAAGTAATCGAGTTCAACGCGCGCCTCGGCGACCCTGAGACGCAGGTGGTATTGCCTCGACTAAAAACAGACCTTGTGGAAATCGTGCTGGCGGTGCTGGACAACAGACTGGATAAAATTAAAATAGAGTTCGATGACGACGACGTCGTGGGCGTGGTGATGGCGTCCGGCGGATACCCGGGCGGCTATAAGACCGGCTTCCCCGTCACCGGACTTGATGACGTCGATAAAGACGTCTTAGTCTTTCATGCGGGGACGAAGGCGGGCGGAAAAGGCGAAGTGCTCACTAACGGCGGTCGTGTCCTGACGGTAGTGGCGAGGGGTAAAGACCTGCAAGACGCCAGAGAAAAAGCATATAAAAATATCACCAGAATAAAATTCGAAGGCTGCTATTACAGGAAGGATATCGCGTTAATTAAATAGGGCGGTTAAGAGGGATGAAATCCCTCTTCCAGATTACTCTCCCTCCACTTTTAAGGAGAGAGGGACACAGGGGGTAAGGTAGAAAATATGATTCAACCCTTAGTCGGCGTGGTCATGGGCTCTAAATCGGATGCGGAAATTATGCAGGCGGTGTTGGATGTATTGACTGCCCTGGACATCGAGTATGAGGTAAACGTTATCTCGGCGCACCGCACCCCGGAGAAGGCGAAAGAATATGCGCAATCGGCGCGTGAGCGGGGCATTGAGGTCATTATCGCCGGTGCCGGGATGGCGGCGCACCTGCCCGGCGTCCTGGCCAGTTGGACGACCCTGCCGATAATCGGGGTGCCCGTGTCCAGCGGGGAATTAAAAGGCGTGGATGCGCTCTATTCTATCGTCCAGATGCCGGCGGGGATACCGGTCGCCTGCATGGCCATCGGCGCCGCCGGAGCGAAGAACGCCGCTTACCTCGCCGCCGAGATTCTCGGACTGAAACATGATAAAATAAGACGGTCTTACGAAAAATACCGCAGGGGACTTAATAGATAAACCGACGTCAAATTTCCATTGACCTTCTGAAATCTCTAACTGGCATGATTGTTGCAGAAATGTTAAAATGACAGGCTGGCAAGGAGAGCGTCATGATTGAGCGGTATTCCCGGCCCGAAATGAAACGGGTGTGGTCGGATGAGAACAAGTACAGCAAATGGCTCGACGTGGAGATAGCCGTCTGCGACGCCTGGGCCGAACAGGGCGCCATCCCGCGCAACGCCATCCCCAAGATCAAGCTCGCCAAGTGCAGCCTTAAACGCATGGAGGAAATCCTTCAGGAGACCCGCCACGACATGACCGCTTTCCTCGGCTCGGTCGCCGAAAGCATCGGCGATGAATCGCGCTTCATCCACATGGGTCTGACGTCTTCCGATGTCATGGACACCGCCACCAGCCTCCAGCTGGTGGAAGCGGCCAATATTTTAATCCAGGATGTCAAAGACCTCACCGCCGTCCTGGCCCAGCGGGCGATGGAGCATAAAAACACCCTGATAATCGGGCGCACCCACGGCGTCCATGCCGAGCCTACGTCCTTCGGGCTGAAGCTGGCGCTCTGGGTCGAGGAAATGCGGCGCAACCTGCACCGCCTGGCCGAGGCCAGAAAAATTATCTCCGTGGGCAAAATATCGGGGGCGGTCGGCAATTATGCCACCGTGCCTCCGCAGGTCGAGTTGCGGGCCTGCTATAAACTCGGCCTCGACCCCGCCCCGATATCCAACCAGATACTGCAGCGCGACCGCCATGCGCAGTATGTCACCACGCTCGCCATCATCGCCGGCTCGCTGGAAAAGTTCGCCACGGAAATCCGGGCCCTGCAAAAGACCGAGGTCCGTGAAGTGGAAGAGCCCTTCAGTTCCGGTCAGACCGGCTCGTCGGCCATGCCGCACAAGCGCAATCCCGAGCTGACCGAGAGGATCTGCGGCCTGGCGCGGCTGGCGCGTGGCTTTGCGCTGACGTCGCTGGAAAACATCGCCCTCTGGCACGAACGGGACATCAGCCACTCCTCCAACGAGCGCATCGTCCTCCCTGACGCCTGTCTGACGCTCGACTATATCCTGGCGCTTTTCGCGTCGGTGATGAAAAATCTGCAGGTGTACCCGGCCCGCATGAAAAAGAACCTCGACCTGACGCACGGGCTGGTCTTTTCCCAGAGGGTCATGTTGGCGCTGATAAATAAGGGGCTGGGACGGCAAAAAGCCTATGAAATGGTCCAGAGAAACGCCATGAAGGCCTGGAAGGGAAACCGGAGCTTTCTGGCCCTGCTCAAAGCCGACGCGGAGGTTACCGGCGCCCTGCCGACGAAAGAGCTCGAAGCGCTCTTCGATTACCAGTATTACCTGCAGCACGTAGACGAAATATTCCAGAGACTGGGCCTGACCAAGTCGCAGTGGCAGGGAATTATTCCCGAGAGCAAACAGTCGGAGTCGAAGGGGATATAGCCCCCGACTGGAAAGGCAATTAGCCATGCCCGATAAAGTGCCGCCGGTATTATTGAAAACGGAGCTGCCGCTGCCGGTCTTCATCCGCGGCAAGGTGCGGGATACCTACGACCTCGGCAGCCACCTGCTGATCGTCTCCACCGACCGTATTTCCGCCTTCGATGTGGTGCTGCCGAACGGCATCCCGCTTAAGGGACATGTCCTGAACCGCCTTTCCTCTTTCTGGTTCCGGCGCACGGCCGGGATAATTCCCAATCACATGACCGAGGCCGTTGACGACGTCCACAGCCTGGACTCCTACGTCCCTAAGGAATCGCGTTTTGCCTATCCGTCTTACCTGCGCGGGCGCTCGATGATTGTCAAGAAGCTGAAACGCATCGCGGTAGAATGCGTGGTGCGCGGTTACGTAGCGGGGTCGGCGTGGGTGGAGTATCAAGAGCGCGGCACTATCGGCGGCCAGACGATGCCCAAAGGACTTGAAGAAAGCCAGGAGCTGGCGCAGCCGATATTTACCCCCACTACCAAGGCCGAGGAAGGCCACGATGAGCCCATCTCCGCGAAGGAAATCGGAAAAATGCTGGGGTCCAGCCTCGCCAGGGAGGTGGAGGAAAAGAGCCTGGCGGTATATGCCTATGCCCGGGAGTACGCCAGGAGCAGGGGCATTATTATCGCCGATACCAAGTTCGAGTTCGGCATCGATAACGGGCGCCTGGCGCTGATCGATGAGCTCATTACCCCCGACTCATCGAGGTTCTGGGACGCCAACCACTATCAGGCGGGGCGTCCGCAGGCGAGCCTGGATAAACAGCCTGTGCGCGACTGGCTTATAGCGTCCGGCTGGAACAAAGAACCCCCCGCCCCGGCTCTGCCGCAGGATGTCATTGAAGCAGCGACGAAAAGGTACGTCCAGGCCTACGAGAGGCTTACCGGCAGGAAGTTAGCGACTCTGGAGTAGCGCTAGCCTTCCAGCAATCCCTTGGTGCTGGGGAACTCCCCCGTGATACGCGGGTCGATCCGCGTGGCGGCGTCCAGCGCCCGTCCCAGGGCTTTAAAAAGCGCCTCAGCCTTGTGGTGGTCGTTGCTCCCATATAGAATCTTCGCATGCAGGTTCATCCGGCCCTCGCTGGCAAAAGTCTCCAGGAAGTGGCGGATAAGGTCGGGGGGAAAGCCGACCATGTCGTTGCCGGCAAACGATAGGTCCAGGACAGTATATCCCCGTCCGCTCAGGTCGACGATAGCCGTGGCTAAAGCGTCGTCCATGGGCACGGCCGCGTCAGCCAGGCGCACGATGCCCTTTTTATTTCCCAGCGCTTCGAGAAAAGCCTGTCCCAGGCAGATGGCCACGTCTTCCACGATATGGTGCGGGTCGTCGCCGGCGGCTACCAGTTTTATGTCAAATAGTCCGTGTTTCACCAGGGCGGATAACAGATGGTCGAAGATATGGATGCCGGTGGCAATCTCCCATTTTCCGGTGCCGTCGATATTCAATTCAAGGCTGATATTGGTCTCTTTGGTCTCCCGCCTGACCATCGAACTGCGATTTCCCGCCTGCGAAGTGGCCAGCAACTTCATAGCTCCCTTTAAGAAAGTGCCGCCGACCGTTATGCGGCCGGTACGGGTGCGCTGGTAGAGAGGCCGGCTGCACCCTATTTTCTCCGCCATCTGCTGGTCGGAGTAGCCGTGGTCTTTTTGATATTGGATGACCTTTGCCATTACCTCGTTCGCCGTTTCCATAATGGCTCCTCTTAACACCATCTGTTAATTATTATAACATCTTTTTCGAATTTGTCAAGATAAAATAGTAACAAAAATGTAAATATCTTTAACAGATGACAGAATAAGCAGAAATCCGCTAGTCGGACAGCTCTTTAAGCGCTCTGACGAGGGCATCGGTGTGCTCCGGTTTGCCCACGCTGACGCGAATGCTGTTCTTTAAAAACGGCCTATCGAAGTAGCGTACCAGTATGCCTTTTCTCTGGAGTTTAAGGTGCAGGTCGCCGGCGCTGCCTCTGAGGACGGAGACATATATAAAGTTAGCCCGCGAAGGATACGGCTTCAGCCAGTTGAATTTCTGTAGCTCTTGATATAGCCTTGACCTTTCCTCGATGATGGCTTTTACCCTCCCCTGAAGATAGGCAAGGTCGTTTAAGGACTCGCGGACGGCAATCTCGGCGGCCGCGTTGACGTTATGGGGGATTTTTATCGCCATGATATAGGCGGCGATGCGGGGCGGGAAAACGCCGTAGCCGACCCGCAGACCGGCCAGGCCGGCCCACTTGCTGAACGACCGCAGCACGATGATATTTTTATATTCGTTGCGATAAGGCATGATGGTCTCGCCGCTGAACTCGTAGTAGGCCTCGTCAACGATAAGAGGTAAACCAGCTGCCGCTATCTCCAGCAGGTCTTTTTGAGGGATGATATTGCCCGTGGGGTTATTGGGCGTGGCCAGAAATATCAATTTGGTCTTTTTATTGATAGCTTTCTTAACATCCTTAACATTCACCGCGAAATTCTCGTCGCGGTTGACGTTAATAACGGTGCCGCCGCATATCTCGGTGCTGAAACGGTAGATATCGAAGGTTGGCACGCCGTTGATTACCTCGTCGCCAGGTCCTACAAAAAGCCGGACAATGAGGTCGATGAGCGAGTTGCTGCCGTGCCCTGCCACGATACACTCGGCGGGGGCGCCGGCATAGCCGGCCAAGCGTTGGCGAAGCTCCTGCTGGCCGTCGTCGGGATAGATGTTTAGGTTGGAGGCGGTCGCCAGCGCTTTCAGGACCTTCGGAGAGCACCCGTAGGGGTTCTCGTTGGCGTTCATCTTGACGATACCCTCCGCGGTGACATCCAGTTTACCCGCCAGTGTGTCCGGCGAGGTGCTGGCGCTGTATCCGGTGAACCCGACCAGGTTGGGGCGGACCAGCTTTTCTATGCCTTCGGAATCAGTCATTTCCTGCCTCCCTGTGCGAAACGCCGAAACCTTAAATCCGCGGCCCGGGCGTGGGCGTCAAGCCCTTCCGCCTTAGCCATCACAGAGGCCGCCCTGCCAAGTCGACGAATATCTTTTTCGTCCGTGTTGACGAGAGAAATCAACTTAACGAAATCCAGTATATTCAGTGGCGAGCCGAAGCGCGCCGTACCGCCCGTGGGCAGGACGTGGCTCGGCCCGGCGACGTAATCTACGAGGACTTCCACGGAGTTTTCCCCGATGAAAAGACAACCGGCGTTCTTTACCTTTTCGATATAAGAAGCGGCACCTTTCACGACGAGACATAGGTGCTCCGGCGCGTAAAGGTTGGCTAGCTCCAGGGCCATGTCAATGCTATCTACAATGACGATCATCCCGCGTTTCTCGAGGGATTCCGCGATAATATCACGGCGTTCCAGAGCCTTGACCTGCCTGGAGATTTCTCGGTTGACGGCGCTGGTCACCCGGCGCGAGGTTGTTATCAGGATAGCCGAAGCCCCGGAGCCGTGCTCCGCCTGGGCAAGGAGGTCGGCGGCCATAAATTCGGCGTCAGCAGTATCGTCGGCGACGATGACAACCTCGCTGGGACCGAACAGTCCATCGATGCCGACCGCGCCATAGACCATTTTCTTCGCTAAAATCACATAAATGTTGCCCGGCCCGCAGACCTTGTCTACGCGCGGGACGGACTCCGTGCCGTAAGCCAGGGCGGCGATGGCCTGGGCGCCGCCGACGGAAAAAACGCGCTCAATGCCGGCGATGGCGGCGGCCACCAGCGTTATCGGCGGTACGCTCCCCGATTTTCCCGGCGGCGTCATCAGGACGATTTCTTTCACCCCGGCGACCCGCGCCGGAATGGCCGTCATCAACAGCGACGAGGGCAGCGGCGCCGTGCCGCCGGGTACGTAGATGCCGGCCCTTTCCAGCGGGCGCACCAGCCAGCCGAGATGTGCCCGGGCACTGTCGCGGAGGAGGGCCCTCTTCTGTTTTATATGAAAATTCGCAATCCGCTCCGCCGCCAGTTTGAGGGCTGAAAGAAGACTGGCGTCAATCCTGCGGAAGGCCGCGCTTATCTCCCTTTTCCCGACTTCCAGTGAAGTCAGCCTTACCCCGTCGAACTTTTCGGTGTAATCGAAGAGGGCGGCATCGCCGCGTTGGCGCACGTCATCGATGATTTGCCGGACAACCTTTTCCTCCTTAACGGCACCCGGAGAAAATCCCAGGGACTGCCGGGACATCAACTTTTTGGCTTTTTCAAAGTCGGTTATGATTTTCATACGATAGCCTCGGCGGCCGCGCGCAGCTTTTTAGCTATGCCCTCGATCCACCCGGCTTTGACCGAGTCAGCCTTGATACTGCTGTTGCCGATAAGACAGGCGGTGGACTCGAAAAGCGTGTCGATGATTTTCAGGTTGTGGCGGGCGATGGTCCGTCCCGTTTCTGTATTTTCGATAAGGAGGTCGGCGTCCTCCGGCAGGAATGCCTCGGAGGCGCCCCAGGTGGGGATAACGCGGTAATGACCGAGGTGGTTGTCCCGCGCGTACTTGTCGGCGATATTCACGTATTCGGAGGCGACCCGTAGCGGCGTTTCACTTTGAGAAATGAGCCGGGACAGGCCCGGCGGGTTGTTGACCGCGAGCTCACGGCTGACCACCGCTACTAGCCTGACCCGCCCCAGTTTGAGGTCGACCAGCTCTTTGACCGGACTCGACGGGAACTGGTCGAGGTGCTCGGTGAGCCAGTCGCGACCGGTAATGGCGAGGTCGAAATTGCCGCTGGCTACCTGTTGCGGCATGTCCTGGGGACGGATGACTTTAACGGTAACGCCGGTAAGGTTGATTTTAGGACGGCGGTTGCCCGTCTCCGAGGGATAATCATCGAGTTCGATGCCGGCGTCGCGTAAGAGTCTGTCGGCGAACTGCTGCTGGTGGCCGTCAGGCAAAGCCAGTCTGACGACGCCATCAGACGTCTTTCGTTCGCGGGCGAACCCGGGGATTCCCACCGGACAAATGTCCTCGGCGATAGGCGCTCTCTTTTCGGCACCCGCCAGCGTATCGCGTATGGAAGCGGCAACACTATCGAGATTTTTAGACTTTAAGCTGTTGCGGTTGGCGATGAGAAAGGCGCCGAAATCTAGCACTTTGCTGATAGACACGATGCCGTAGCTGTGCAAATCGGAGCCGGACCGGGCGCTCAGCAGCACGATGTCCGCGTTCTCCGGGGGATAGGCTTCGGCGGCGCCCCAGACGGGGAAAATGCTGAACCGGCCGAGGCGCTTTTTCAACGCGAAAGACTCCGCCAGGTTTGGGTACTCGCTGGCGATGCGCACCGGGGCGCCGTTACGCTGGAAATCTTCCGAGGAGGATACCGACGCCGCGTACAGGGCGCCCTCGCCGTAGCCTAGGTCCAGCACTTTGACGACATCGCTGCTGGGGTACTTTACACGCAGCTCCTCGATCCAGTCCAGGCAGCAGATGCCCAGGTCGTAGTTTCCCATGGCTATCTGGATGGGGATATCCTTCTCGTGGAAGACCCGCAACAGGATGCCCGGGAATTTTTGCGAGCGCGGACGATAGAAGCCTGTTTTCGCATGGTATTCATCGAGACCCCACCCCGCCTTTTGAAACATGGCAGCCGTTCGGCGCAGCAGGCGTCCCTTGGGCAGGGCGAGCTTAATCGGCATGTTTTGTCTCCAAACGTTTCAGGAGTTCGTCGATGGTTTTAAATTCAGAACGCGCCGACCTTACGTTATCTGTCAAAACAAACCGCGGCTCTTCACGCCGCACCTCGATGGCCCGCATGGCGGTCGTTTTTTGGCCGCCGAGGTCAAGCTCAGCGATATATCCCGCCCGGCGCAGCCTGCCGGCCAGCTCGAAAGCGGTTTTCAATCCGTCGGTAGATCCAGCCCGGACCGGAATCTTCTCCGGGGCGGCTCCCGCGATAGTCCCCGGCTTCACCAGCCCCATGAGGCGGTCGAGGTAAAGGGCAAAGCCGCAGGCGGGTATATCGCCGCCGCCCATGGCCGCGATAAGGGCGTCGTAACGGCCTCCCCCACCCACCCTCTCCCCCCCGATAAAGTATTGAAAAATTACGCCGGTATAGTACTCAAAGCCCGCGCCCGAAGCGATGTTAATCTGGTACTTTATCCCGAGGTCGTCCAGGAGGGCGACAGTCCTCAGAAAATCATCCAGGGACGGGGAGATTTCCGGCAGCGACCGGGCGAAGAGGTCTTTCCGGCCGCGGAGAAAGTCGGGGGACTGGCCGTCAGGGCTCAGGAGCGGCTGCAAAAGGCGCGCCAGCTCCGGCGATTCCCGCCCGATTTTCGCCAGCGCCGCCGCGTCGCCATCGAGAATGAGGTCGAACGCGCGGTGTTGCTCTTCCTCGCTGAGCCCGAGCTTCCCCAGTAACGACTTAATCAGGCCGGCGTGAGATAGTTTGAGCCCGATATCTTTCAGTCCGAGTTTGGTTAAAGTTTCCAGGGACAGGGCAATCAGCTCGGCGTCGGCGGCCGGGGAGCGCGCCCCGATAAGCTCGGCGCCGCACTGCCAGCGCTCCCGGGGTCTTTCCGCCGCCTCTTCAAAGATAAAGGTATTCGCCGCGTAAAAAAGCCTCGCCGGTCCATGGCCCTGTAGACTCTCGGTATAAAAGCGCGCCACGGGGATGGTGCCGTCGGGGCGGAGCACCACCCTCTCCCCGCTCCATCCGTCCCAGTCGAGAAAGGAATAGACTTTGCCGAGCCGCCCGGGGGTCAGCGTTCCCGCCGAGGTAAAGAGGTGCAGGTACTCGATGGTCGGCGTGCGGACCTCGCGGTAGCCCCATTTTAAAAAGCCGTCGCGGCATATCCCCTCGACCAGTCGGAAAAGCGTCATCTCCTCAGGGGAGAGGTCGCGCATACCCTTGCATCGCTGGATTTTCATTGTTTCATCCTTAAATATCAAAAACAGATACTATATAATTTACACTAATTGGCACAGCTATTCAATTATATTTTCCTTTGCATTTGAATTGTCATACAATCTATAATGAAAAGACTTTGAAAGGCACTATGATAAAAATCAGGCGCATCGCTCTGGCCATCGTCGTCCTGCTGCTGGCGATATCCATCGGGGTGAGCGTTAGGGCGCAGGATTCGACGGTAGTCGTTATATCCGTCAAGGGAGCCATCGTACCGGTCATTGCCGATTATATCGACAAGGGCATCAGCCGCGCCGAAGACGAAAACTCCGCTGTCTGTGTCATCGAGCTGGACACGCCTGGCGGGCTATTAGGTTCTACTGAAACTATCGTCCAGAGAATTTTGAATGCCCATGTCCCCGTCGTCGTTTACGTGTCTCCCGGAGGTGCCTGGGCGGCTTCGGCGGGGACTTTTATTACCCTGGCGGCCAATATCGCCGTAATGGCGCCGGGCACCACTATCGGGGCCGCCCACCCCGTGTCTGGCGGTGGCGAGGCGATTCCGGAAGACGAGATGAAGAAGGTGACCGAGTTCTCGGCAAAATGGATAAAGACCATTGCCCAGGAGCGCGGCCGTAATATGGAGGAAGCTCAGCTGGCGGTAACGGAAAGTAAGTCCTTTACCGATGTCGACGCCTTGAATGCCGGCCTCATCGACCTGCGTGCCGCTTCTCTGGAGAGCCTACTTTCTCAGATTAACGGCCGAGAAGTAGTTTTGACCGGCGGTGCCAGAGTGACCGTCGCTACCGCCAGCTATACATTGATAAGCAAGGAAATGAGCCTTGTTGAGAAATTCTTGCTTGCCATTTCCGACCCCAATATCGCCTATGTCCTGATGAGCGTCGCCATGCTGGGCATCATGGCGGAGATATTCAATCCCGGGCTTATTTTCCCCGGGATAGTCGGCGGCATCTGCCTGCTGCTGGCTTTCTATTCGCTGGGAGTGCTGCCGGTGAATTACGCCGGCGTTCTCCTCGTCCTGCTGGCTTTCGGCCTGTTTATCGCCGAGGCGCTCACGCCCGGTTTCGGGCTGCTCTTCGGAGGGGGTATTGTGTCCCTCATTATGGGTTCGTTGCTGCTTTTTCAGGGGGCCCCGGCGCTGTTCCGCGTGGACTGGTGGCTGATCGTCCTCGTCATTGTTTTAATCGCCGGAGGCATGGGATTTATCATCCAGCGGACGATTAAAATCCATCGCAAGCAGGCCACGACCGGCCGTGAAGAACTAATCGGCAAGACGGCCACAGTCAGAGAGGCCCTGGACCCGCAGGGGACCGTGTTTTTCAAAGGCGAGCTCTGGTCGGCCATCTCCGAGGAAGGCGCGATTAAAATCGGCGAAGAGGTCTCCATCAAAAGGCTGGACGGCCTGACGCTGTACGTTACCAGAAAGAAATAGTAAGATATAGGCAAACAGGAGGTAGCGCTTGGCCGGTTGGATCGCTTTGGGCGTCATCGTCGCGTCTGTCGCTATATACTTTGTGGTAATCTGGACGCTCAGGACTTACCGCAAACAGATAGCGGCGGGGCGTGAAGAGCTCATCGGCAAGACGGGCGTGGTGAAAACCGCCCTGGCGCCGAAAGGGCTGGTGCTGGTCGAGGGGGAGCGCTGGACCGCCGTCATCGATAAGGGCCGCGCCGAGCCGGAAGAGGAGGTGACTATAACCAGGGTCGATGGCTTGAAATTGTTCGTAACCAAAAAACAATAAGGAGGTAGTTATATGACTGGAACTGTTATAGGTATCATTATTGCCGCCATTCTCGTTCTTATCATTCTTTCCATGAGCGTGAAAATCGTGACGGAGTTCGAGCGCGGCGTCATCCTGCGCCTGGGCAGGCTGGTCGGGGCCAAGGGCCCGGGTCTGTTCCTCATCATCCCCTTCATCGACCGCATGACGAAGGTCGACCTGCGCGTCGTCACCATGGACGTGCCCTCGCAGGAGGTCATCACCAGGGACAACGTCACCGTACGCGTTAACGCCGTGGTCTATTTCCGCGTGGTCGACCCCGAGGCTGCGTTTATCAAGGTCCTTGACCACGTCAGGGCCACCTCGCAAATTTCACAGACGACGCTGCGGAACGTGCTGGGCCAATCCGAGCTCGACGAGCTTTTAACCAAGCGGGAAAAGCTCAACCAGATGCTTCAGAAGATCATTGACGAGCACACCGACCCCTGGGGCGTTAAAGTCAGCATCGTAGAAATCAAAGAGGTCGAGCTGGCCGAGGAGATGAAGCGCTCCATGGCCGCCCAGGCGGAAGCCGAGCGCGAGAGGCGCGCGAAAATCATCCACGCCGAGGGCGAGCTGCAGGCCTCGGAAAAGCTGGCGCAGGCGGCCGCCGTTATCGGGCGGGAAACGGCGACCATCCAGCTGCGTTACCTCTCCACCCTTACCGAAGTAGCCGCTGGTGGCAAGAGCAACACGATAATTTTCCCGCTACCCCTCGAGATGTTAAAAGCATTCGGGGCCAAAGAAGAGAAGAAGCCGACCGAATAATCAAGACGGGAATGAGGGCGGGGAGATTTTACTCCCCGCCCCTACTTTTCACTCAGCGTGACGTCCCCGGCCACAACTTTAACCAGACGGCCGTTAGCCCGGCGGATAACGAGAGCGCCGCTTTCATTAACGGATTCGGCGGTACCTTCAACAACTTTATTACCTGAGGTCGCCCGCACTTTTTTGCCCAGCGTCACCAATCGAGAGCGCCATTCTTCGTAGACCGCTTCTCCACTGGGTATTTTAAGATATAACCTCTCAAATTCGTTAAGTAAAGCCTGTATAATTTTTAATTTTAAGTCCGGGACCGATTCACTGTTGAGGCTGGTGGACGCGGCGGATATTTCAGGATAATCGGCAACCTTCAATCCCACGTTGATGCCGATGCCAACGATCGAATAGGCTACTCTATTCTTCTTCACTTCATTTTCTATCAGAATCCCGCCCGCCTTTTTCCCGTCAATGAGTATATCGTTAGGCCACTTTATCTGTGTTTTTATCCCGGTGACCCCCTCGATGCTATGGACCGCCGCCAGGGCAGCTATCATCACGAGATATGGCAGGCTCGCTATATCGGGGTAGACGATGATGGATAAGGCTATATTGCCCGGCGGCGTAAGCCATGTACGCCTTAGCCTGCCTTTACCGGCGGTCTGCTCCCCCGCGACGATGACGGTTCCTTTTTTAGCCCCTCCCCTCGCCGCCTCTCGCGCCGCGTCCATCGTTGACGGCAGACTCGGATAATATATTACTTTTTGCCCGATAAAAGAGGTGCCGAGACCGCGGGTTATAGAGGAAGGGAATAAAGCTTTAGTCACGGATAGATAATACCATAATTTTTGTTGACATCCATTTTGTATTTATGGTATTATTTAAATTGCGCTCTGGAAGAAGAGCGCTTTTTGCACCTTAACAACTGGATAGCGGAAGGAAGGTTCTTAAGTAAAGTCAATAAGCAAGTCAACGTTTTTTTTGGAGAGTTTGATCCCGGCTCAGGATAAACGCTGGCGGTGTGCTTTATGCATGCAAGTCGTACGCCCCGATGCAAATCGGGGAGTGGCGAACGGGTGAGTAACAAGTAAGTGACCTGTCCTCAAGTGGGGAACAACTCTGAGAAATCGGAGCTAATACCGCATGTGGTCCTTCACGTTAGGTGAAGGATTAAAGCCGCAAGGCGCTAGAGGAGGGGCTTGCTTCCGATTAGCTAGTTGGCGAGGTAACGGCCCACCAAGGCGACGATCGGTAGCTGGTTTGAGAGGACGACCAGCCACACGGGGACTGAGACACGGCCCCGACTCCTACGGGAGGCAGCAGCAAGGAATATTGGGCAATGGGCGAAAGCCTGACCCAGCGACACCGCGTGGGGGAAGAAGACCTTCGGGTTGTAAACCTCTTTTTTCGGGGAAGAATAATGACGGTACCCGGCGAATAAGCCTCGGCTAACTACGTGCCAGCAGCCGCGGTAATACGTAGGAGGCGAGCGTTATCCGGATTTACTGGGCGTAAAGCGGGCGTAGGCGGCCTGTCAAGTCCGATGTGAAATCTCCCGGCTTAACTGGGAGGGTGCACCGGATACTGATGGGCTGGAGTGCAGCAGAGGGAGATGGAATTCCCGGTGTAGTGGTGAAATGCGTAGATATCGGGAGGAACACTAGTGGCGAAGGCGGTCTCCTGGGATGTAACTGACGCTGAGGTCCGAAGGCGCGGGGAGCAAACAGGATTAGATACCCTGGTAGTCCGCGCAGTAAACGATGGATACTAGGTATGGGGAGTATCGACCCTTTCCGTGCCGAAGCTAACGCTTTAAGTATCCCGCCTGGGGAGTACGGTCGCAAGACTAAAACTCAAAGGAATTGACGGGGGCCCGCACAAGCAGCGGAGCGTGTGGTTTAATTCGATGCGACACGAAGAACCTTACCAGGGCTTGACATGTTGGAAGTAGTGAAGCGAAAGCGGAACGACCTGTTAAGTCAGGAGCCATCACAGGTGCTGCATGGCTGTCGTCAGCTCGTGCCGTGAGGTGTAGGGTTAAGTCCCATAACGAGCGCAACCCCTGTTGCCAGTTAATTTTCTCTGGCGAGACTGCCCCGCAAAACGGGGAGGAAGGCGGGGATGACGTCAAGTCAGTATGGCCTTTATGCCCTGGGCCACACACACGCTACAATGGGTGGTACAACAGGTTGCAATGGAGCGATCCGGAGCTAATCCTCAAAACCATCCTCAGTACGGATTGCAGGCTGAAATTCGCCTGCATGAAGTCGGAGTTGCTAGTAACCGCGTATCAGCTTGCCGCGGTGAATACGTTCTCGGGCCTTGTACACACCGCCCGTCACGTCATGAAAGTCGGCAACACCTGAAGCCGATGAGCTAACCCTTCGGGGGGGCAGTCGCCTAGGGTGGGGTCGGTAATTGGGACGAAGTCGTAACAAGGTAGCCGTAGCGGAAGCTGCGGCTGGATCACCTCCTTTCTAGGGAGATGAAAACAGGTGTGTAACCTATTCTCCTAGGTCGGTCACCGGTCCTATAAAAAACCGGTGAAATTACTTTCCTTCCGCTGTCCAGTGGTTAAGGTGATTTTATTTGGGGGGTGTTAGAGAGGGGCGTTAGCCCCTCTCTTTTTTCCCCCCCTTCCCTTGAAAGGGAAGGGGTTCACCCTGAAGGCTCACCCTGAAGGGGCAGGGGGATAGGTTTGGGCGGGGTAGAAGGAGAGGAAGAAAGCTTGATTTTTCCCTCTCCTTCATCGTACAATTAATAGCGTTTCCGGGGCCATTAGCTCAGCTGGTTAGAGCACAGTCCTGATAAGACTGGGGTCTGTGGTTCGAGTCCACAATGGCCCACCAAGCCCGCTCTGCCCCGCCAAAAAATCAATAACCAAAAAACAAATTACAAACAAAAAATAGGAATCAAAAAATAATGCCCGTAAACAAAATTTTTAAGACCTGTGACGAGGCCGTCGCCGATATCTTTGACGGCGCCACCATCATGGTCGGCGGCTTCGGCTCTTTCAGCGGCCTGCCCATCAACCTGATTGTCGCCCTCGCCAACCAGGGGGCGAAAAACCTGACCGTTATCGCCAATATGGGCGGCGTAGGCTTTGAGCTGACCAAGCGCATCAAGCCGGAGGGCTACTACGACCTGGGGACTGTCTTCGAACGGGGCCAGGTGAAGAAACTCATCGCCTCGGTACCGGCCCTGGGCGGCATGCCGCCCGATTCTCCCTTCGAGAAGTTATATCGCGAAGGCAAAGTCGAGGTGGAGGTAGTACCGCAGGGCACCTTGGCGGAGAGGATACGCTGCGGGGCGGGAGGGCTGGGGGGTTTCTATACGCCGGTGGGCATCGGCACGGTCGTCGAGAAGGGCAAAGAGAAAAAGGTCATTGGCGGCAGGGAATACATTCTGGAACTGCCCTTAAAAGCCGATTTCGCGCTGATTAAAGCCCATAAGTCCGATAGGCTGGGAAACCTCGTGTACCGCGAAACTGCCCGATGCTTTAATCCGGTTATGGCGATGGCCGCCAGGGTCACCATTGCAGAAGTCGACCAGATAGTGCCAACAGGCGAGCTTGACCCGGAGGTCATCATTACCCCCCATGTTTACGTGAAACGCATCGTCGAGGTGCCGAAATGAAGACGCGACTCGAAGAGCAGACGATTGCCCTGCGGGCAGCCCGCGAGTTCGCCGACGGCTCGGTGGTCAACCTTGGCTACGGCATGCCCTGTCTCTGTGCCGACCTCATTCCTGAGGGCAGGACCGTTTTCTTTCAGAGCGAGAACGGCATACTGGGCTACGGAGGTCTCGCCACCGACGCCGAAAAAGACTACGAGATGATCAACGCCGCCGACCAGCCGGTTACCCCCGCGCCCGGCATGTGCTTTTTCGATAGCGCGGCGTCGTTCGACATGATACGGGGGGGCCATATCGACGTCGTCGTTCTGGGGGCTTACCAGGTCTCCGAGAAGGGCGACCTGGCCAACTGGGGGCGGCCGGGCCGGTCGGCCACGGGTATGGGCGGGGGCATGGACCTCGCCGCGGGCGCGGGCAGGGTCATCGTCACCATGCTCCACACGACCAGGGAAGGCCAGCCGCGTATTGTTAGGAACTGTACTTTTCCCCTGACCGCCAGGACATGCGTCAACCTGATTATTACCGACCTGGCCGTCATCGAGGTGACCCCGAAAGGCCTGATTCTCAAAGAGAGAGCCCCCGGCTGGACGTTCCAGGAGATACAGAACCTGACCGAGGCCAGGCTTACGCCGGCCGCGGACTTAAAGGAAATAGAGCTCTAACGCCGCAAGACAAAGGCGGCTAATCCAGGTAAGCCCTTTCCCGGTCTTCCTGAGGTCGTTTCCGTTATTTATATTTCCCCCAGAAGATGATTTTGCTGGGGTCTTTTCTGGGCCTGGGTTTGGGGTCCTCGCCCGGATACCCCATCGCCAATATCGTATGCACCAGGATATTGTCCGGCAGGTTCATGGCCTGGTGGACTTCTTTAGGAGTTATCGCCCCGGCGCAGCAGGTCCCGAGCCCCTGGTTGACCGCTTCCAGCATCATGAACGCGATGGCGATCATGAGTTGCTCGCCGGCCCTGATGGCCATAATGGCATCTCCGCGCAGGTACGGCGCGAAAACATCGCTCTGTAGAACAAACTCCACCAGCTCGGGGGTCATGGCGCCGACAGGTATCAGACTCCTTAAAGCGTCTCCATGCCCCTGCTTGGTGAAATCTTCGGTGGTAACGCAGCAAACGATTAATACAGGAGCGGTCCCGACCTGCGGCTGCCCGCCGGAAGCTTTATTGACTTTGTCGATTTCCGCCTTGTCCTGAACGACGATGAAACGCCACGGCTGCGTGTTCCCCCAGGACGGCGCCCGCCGCCCCGCCTCCAGCACCTTTTCAATCTTGACTTTTTCTACGGGGTCCGGCTTCCACCTTCTTATCGTGCATCTCTTCTGAATAGCCGCATCTAATTCCATTTAGTCCTCCTCTATTATTTTAGAGTCATTATTGACAACTCAAATTGTACGTCATGATTCAATAAATGTCCAATCCGGCACGAGCCATTGACTATTGCCACTCTATAGAACATAATATCGTCATTAAGGACTATAAATATAGTTATTACCATTCATAATTCGGGGGTTGCGGCTATGAAAACCAGGACCATCGTTGTCACCGGTGACGTAACCATAGACTGGAATATAGCGCGCCTGCCGCGCCTGGAAGGCATGACACAGGCCTGGACCGCGAATGAGGTCACCGCCGTTTTTTACCAGCGCGGCGGCGCCGCCATGCTGGCCGACCTTGTCAATGCCGTTGCCCGTGAATTGAAACAGGCCCGGCATCTAAATTTTACTATCCGGCAGGTTAATTTGCCCCGCGGCCCGTTGTCCCCTACCGATAGCCGCCTGCACCACTCTTACGCTACCTGGGCGCCGTTTAAAATGGACGAACGCCAGCCGGACTCAGGCAATGTGTGGCGCGTGCAGGAATTCTTGGGACTGAACCCGCTGTATTACGGCCCGGCCGAGAGACTGGAAAAGGTCACCGATGACCCGGTTTCACCAGATATCGTTATACTGGATGACGCCAACCTGGGTTTCCGCGACCATCCGCAGTCGTGGCCTCAGGCCATATCAAAAAATAAGGCCGCCCCCTGGGTGCTGGTAAAAATGGCCAAGCCGATCGCGCGGGGGGAACTCTGGGAGCATTTATACAAAAATCACGCCGGGCGCCTTATCGTGGTCATGCCGGTCGGAGATTTGCGGGGCAGCCAGGTGCAGGTCAGCCGCCAGCTCTCCTGGGAACGCACCGCCCAGGACCTGGTCTGGGAGCTGCTGCACAACTCGCAGGTAAACATGCTGGCCCGCTGCGCGCACGTTATCGTCTCCTTCGGCCCGGCCGGCGTCGTCCTTCTCTCGCCGGGCATGAAGAATACCCCGGAAGGAACACTCTTCTTCGACCCCGCGGCGATGGAGGGCGAGTGGGGCGCCAACTACAAGGGGCACATGGTAGGATACAACTCCTGCCTCATCGCCGGTATTGCCCGCGAATTGATGCTGAATACTCAGCAACCGGATATACTCGCGGGGATACAGTCCGGCATCCGGGCGATGCGCCGACTCCACGTGGAAGGATACGGTAAATATACCGGCGGTGAGGGGCAAATCAATCTCGCCCTCCCGGAAAGCAGAATAACCGAAGCATTGAGTGAAGAAGGCAAATTACTGGCGACCGCCCGTATCAAAAATCCTACCCAATCTCTACCGGGTCGTTTCTGGACCATCCTCGAAGATAAAAACCCCGCCTCACTCGAGGCTGTGGCAGGGCAAATTGTGCGCGAAGGATTGGAGTCTGCCCTGAAAGATGTGCCGATAGGACGTTTCGGAAATCTCAGGACGGTGGACCGACAGGAAATTGAAAGCCTCCACAACATCAGCACTCTTATCACCGACTATGCCCGGCGTTACCGCCAGACCCCGCTTTCCATCGCCGTCTTCGGTCCGCCTGGCTCAGGTAAGTCTTTTTCCGTCGAGGAAGTTGCCAAATCGGTTATGCCGGACGATATTAAAAAGCTGTCGTTCAATCTATCGCAGTTCACCGGACCGGAAAATCTGTTCGATGCCTTCCACCAGGTGCGCGATATCTCCTTATCCGGTAAGTTGCCCCTCGTCTTTTGGGACGAATTCGACACGCGGCTGCAAAATGAGCCGCTGGGATGGCTGCGCTATTTCCTCGCGCCCATGCAGGACGGAGAATTTCAGGAAGGGCAGATTATCCACCCCATCGGCCGATGTATTTTTGTTTTCGCCGGTGGCACGAGCCACAACGTCGAGACCTTTGGCGCTAATCTTTCCGAAAAAGAACGCGCGGCGGTTAAACTACCGGACTTCGTCAGCCGGTTGAAAGGCTTCCTCAATATCCTCGGCCCCAACCGCCAGATAAGCGCGGGCGCCCTAAGCGAATACGCCGACCCCTATTATGTCATCCGGAGGGCGATTATTTTGCGGTCGAATCTGGAACGCTTTTCTCCCCAGCTCCTTAAATACGAAGGAGGTAAAAGAATCGCCAATATTGACGAGGGAGTTTTACGCGCCTTCCTGCTGGCCAGGGAGTACCGGCACGGCGCGCGGTCGATAGAGGCAATCATGGCGATGAGTCAACTGGCCGGTAAGACCTGTTTTGAGCGCTCCTGCCTGCCGTCCGAAACGCAGCTGAATCTGCACGTGGACGGCCTCGACTTTTCCGCCATTGTGCAGAAAATCGAGCTCGATAAGGACACGGTGGAAAGGCTGGCGCAGGCCTGCCACGCGATATTCTACGATACCCTCAAGGCAAAACACTACAAGTATGGACCGTTAACCAGCGTCAAGAAAAAAGAGCACAGTTCGCTCCGGCCTTACGCGGCATTGCCGGAAACCGAGAAGGAACAGAACCGCAATAATGTCCGGGATATCCCCAATAAGCTGGCGATGGCCGGTTACATCTTCATCCCGGCGCGCGGCACGGAAAGACCGGACGATTTCACCGCCGAGGAAATTGAAAAACTGGCGGAGGTCGAGCACGAACGCTACGTGAAGGAGAAATTCGCCGCCGGATGGAAATACGCCGTCAAGACCGTCAAATCCAGAAAGCTGCATAAGTACCTGGTGGACTGGGATAAGCTTCCCGAACACGAAAGAGAAAAAGACCGTGTCCTGGTGAAAGGAATTCCCCGGATTCTCGCCAGGGCCGGATATATGATGGTAAAGTTGAAAACTTGAACTAACTCCGTTTCAGGGATAGACAAAGTATTAAAAATGTGACAGAATTGGTATCCCACGCCAGCCTGAGATCTCCAAGCGGGTAAGAGATTGAGAATGGCTCACGAAGTATTTATCTGCTATGCCAACCAGGATAAAACGGTTGCTGACGCCATCTGTTCCAAGCTGGAGGAAAGCGGCGTCCCGTGCTGGATAGCCCCGCGCAACGTAGCTATTGGCCAAAAATTTACCGAAGCGATTATGGGGGCGATTTCCCAATGCCGCGTCATGGTCCTGGTCTTTTCGGCTAACTCCAACGAATCGGCGTATTGTATCAACGAAGTACACACGGCATTCAACCGAAGAACCAGCATCATTCCCTTTATCATCGATGCCAAGGTCCCTTCCGGTGAAATGGAGTTTTATCTTCAAAGTATACAGTGGTTCGATGCGCAGAAGCCGCCCCTGAAGCAGCACTTACCGCGACTGGTCGCTGAAGTGAAACAACACCTGGCCCAGGTGGCCGCCCGGGAGGAAGTCGCCGCCAGAGAAAAGGCGAGACGGGAGGCCGAAGAAACCGCCAGGGAGAAGGCAAAACGGGAGGCTGAGGAAACCGCCAGGGAGAAGGTAAGCCGGCAAGCCGAGGAAACTGCCAGGGAGAAGGCAAGACAGGAAGCCGAGGAAGCCGTTAGAGAAAAGGTAAAACGAGAAGCCGAAGAAGTCGCCAGGGAAAAGGCAAGAGAAAAAGCCGAGGTAATTGCCAAACAAAAGGCAAAGCAAGAAGCCGAAGAAATTGCCGGGGAGAAGGCAAGACGGAAAGCCGAGGAAGTCGCCAGGGAAAAGGCGGGGCGGGCCGCCGAAAAAGTCGCCAGAGCGCAAGCAAAACAGGAGGGCGAAGCCCAGGAAAGGGCCAGGCGCGAGGCAAAAAGAATAGCCTCCGCCGGGATGCCCACCCCATGGCTAAAGAAAATAATCAAGTCCCGATGGTCATGGGCCGGGGCAACGGTGGTTCTGGTGTTTGTCTTGATGGCAATAATCGTGAGACCGCACGGAACGACAGGCCCGGCGGACGCCGAGCAGTCCTATAACGCCGGGGTTACCCTCCTCTCCGAAGGTAAATACGACGAGGCCATCGCCGAGTTGGATAAGGCTATTCAGATAGACCCCAACTACGTCCAAGCCTACCACGCTCGGGGGCTGGCCTATTCTAATAAGGGTGAGTACGAAAAGGCGATTCTCGATTTGGAAAAAGCCCAGGGGCTGAATCCCGGTATTATCGTGGACCCGGGCTATGCCGTCGTCTACTATAACCTGGGGCTTGACAACTACAAACAGGAGAAATACGACCAGGCGATTACCGATTTCACCAGGGCTATCGAGCTGGACGGCAACTACGCCGATGCCTATCACTTCCGGGCGGACACTTATCTCTATCAGGGAGACTATGATAAAGCCATTGAGGGTTTTAGCAAGGCCATCGGCCTGAACCCCAATTACTATTATGCCTACTACGACCGCGGTATCGCCTACTATCAAAAAGGGGAATACGAAAAAGCCGTCGCCGACCTCACCAGTGCCATCGGAATTAAGCCTGACGAGGCGGATTTTTACATCTTTCGCGGGCGCGTTTTGGTTAAGATAGGTCAATATGACGGAGCGCTAAACGACCTCGCTAAAGCCCAGGGACTGAACCCCGGTATCGTCGTAGACCCGAGTTACGCCGTAGCCTACTATGACCTGGGACGGGTCAATATCGATAACGCTAACTACGACCAGGCGATTGACGATTTGACCAAAGCCCTGACGATAGACCCGACCATTAACGTCGACCCCAAATTCGCTAATGCATATTATAACCGGGGACTCAAGTACTCCGGTAGCGGTCAATATATCCAGGCGTTCGCCGATTTTGATAAAGCCCATAAGCTAAATCCGGCGATGAACCTGGATTCCGCCTACGCTGCGGCTTATAGCGTCCGCGGACTGGCTTATTCCGGACTGGGCCTTTACGACCAGGCGCTTGCCGACCTGGACCAGGCTCTCTCGCTGGACCCGGGTATTAAGGTGGACCCCGGCTACGCCAAGGCTTACAACCTCCGGGCGAATGTGTATAAAGGCAACGGAGAAAATGACCTGGCTTTAGCTGACTATACCAGAGCTATCGAGCTTGACCCGGATAATGCCGGTTATTACTTCGAACGCGGTAATGTCTATAACGCCGAACAGAAATCTGATCAAGCATTAGCTGATTATAACAAAGCCATCGAGCTGGAGCCAAACAACGCATCCTACTATGGCCAGCGGTTCTGGATCTATTGGGATAAAATACAGTACGACCTGGCGTTAGCTGATGCCAGCAAGGCCATCCAGCTCGATTCGGATAATGCCATGTATTACAATGAACGTAGTGTTGTTTACGGTGGTAAAAATGAATTCTCACTGGCGCTGGCTGACTCGAATAAATCCATCCAGCTTGACCCCAGTAGAGCCGACTCTTACACTCAGCGGGGCTCTGTCTATAATGGCTTGGGCCAGAACGACTTGGCTTTAACCGATTACAACAACGCTATCCAGCTGGACCCGAATTATGCTTTAACTTACTTCTTCCGGGGCTCAACATATCAATTTAAGGGCGAAAACGGCCTCGCTATTATCGACTACGCCACATGCGTGGTGGTCTCCCAGGTACCGCTTTGGGCTCAGCAGGCGGAACAGAAGCTATATGACCTCGTGCTAAAGGACCTGGACAATGCGGTCACGCTGCACCCCAATGATGCCAATGCCTACGCCAATCGGGGAAATGCCTACTGGAATCAAATAGGGAGAGTTTATCGGGATATCACCGGCGGCGAAGCCAAGGGTATGGAAGCATTTGACCTTGCCATCGCTGACTACACTAAAACCATCGCGCTGGAGCCAAACAATGCTATGCGCTACTCTAGCAGGGCGGCTGTTTACATGGAAAGAGGGAAAAGCGATTTGGCGCTGGCCGACTGCAATAAAGCCATCCAGCTAGAGCCGAATAATTCTAACCTCTACGGCTCACGGGGTATCACTTATGGGTCCTTGCAGGAATACGACCTGGCGCTGGCAGATTTTAATAAAGGCATCCAGTTAGACTCGGGAAACGCTTTTCTTTACGATTGGCGGGGCAACTTATATGATTTTGCCCTGGGGAAAAATGACCTGGCGTTATTAGATTATAATAAAGCCATCCAGCTAAATCCCAATATCACTTTCTTTTATTATGACCGGGGCAGGTTATATGCGGAAACGGGTAAAAATGATTTAGCCAGACCCGACCTTGAGAAATGCCTTGAACTGGCCCAGGCTCAGAACGACCCCTGGATGATTCAAAGGGCGCAGCAGGCGCTCGACCAGCTTAAGTGATGACCGTTTCAACCTACCCGACGCGGCTTATTATTGTGTTGACAAGTCAATGCCGGCCGTACTATTGTGTTATCAACGGGGAAATTACCCGGGTTCGAACGGCGGGGGAACAGGTGGATATAAAAAGAATAAAAATCTTTCTCTCCGACCCGCAGGTCCTCTTCCGGGAAGGCATACACTTCATCCTCTCCGGCGAAGACGATTTTGAAGTTATCGGGGAAGCCACCAATAACGAAGACGCCCTGGCCCGCATCGAGACCAACCCGCCGCACATCGTCATCCTTAATATGGAGGATAAAAAACTCCCCGGCCCCGAGGCCATCCGCCTCATTAAAAGACGCCTGCCTGCCATATCCGCCATTTTGACCATCGAGAAAAAAGACGCAGAGCAACTATTTGAGGTAATAAAAAGCGGCGCCAGCGCCTTCTTGACTAAAGACGCCGACCCCGAGCACCTGCTGGACACCGTCAGGGACGTCTCCCAAGGCGGGTTTCCCGTTATTGAGGAGCTATTGACGCCGGAGATGGCCGCCAGAGTACTGGCTGAGTTTGAAGACATCAAGTCTTTAAACGAAGGAATGGACAATCTCATAGCCGGCCTTACCATGAAAGAGACGCAGATTCTAAATAGTACCGCCGCCGGGAACAATATCGAACAGGTCACCGCCAAATTGAATTTGGATGAAGAGTCGATTAGAAATAATCTGAAGCTTGTTTTAGATAAGCTGGCCGCCAACGACCAGACCCGTGCGGTCATTATCACCGTACAGCGCAGCCTGTCTTCCGTCATAAATACTGCCGGCCGGTCGAAAAAGCCCTCCGAAGAGTACCTGACCCAGGAAGAATTCACCAGGTTTAAAGATAGCCTGGCCAAACGCCTGAGGAACGTCGTCGGCGAAGCCGTCTGATAGCTTCCGTAACCGCCAAGATTTCCCTCTTTTTTGGTCCAAGTCACCCCGCGGTTTTATCCCTGAACCGCTACTATGGGTGCTGTCACCGATGGAAATTAGGTGTTGGCCCTATGGTGGAGATGTTTATTAAGAGTTAGGATTAATTAAGAAAATATAGGGATATTCATCAAGAGAAATTAAATGTTAGAAAATACTCCCGGAAATAACCTGTCACCCCGCCAGATGCTGACCGTAACCGAAGTTGCCCATCTGCTGCACGTCCATCCTAACACCATAAGGCTCTGGAGCAAGATCGGGACGCTCAAGTCCTATCGCATCGGCAAGCGGCGCGATTACAGGTTCAGCCTCGGTGACGTAGAAACGTTCCTGTATAAAGACGCCAGCCGCCCGGACTAGCCCGCCACCTACCTGAAAAACGATTGCCATTTTCCCCGAAACCTACCCGGTCTAGCCAAACGCTGTGCCAGTCACGCCACATCCATGACTGAATTTACAAAATATTACTTTTCGTGGTATTATAGTAAGTTAAATAATCGGGCCCGCCTGAGTCGCCGGACAATTCGGAGCTAGCAACTTCTGTTTAATATGGAGGAGAAAATGCCCGCCAAGAAACTACTGAAGGAACTCTCCCGGTACAACATAGGGACCTTCGCCGATATTATCTACCGGCAATCGCTACTCCGTCCCGATAAGGTGGCCTATATTTACGGCGAGGAGCAACTGACCTATTCTCAGTTCAACTCCAAGGTAAACAGGCTGGTGCACGCTTTACAGGACCTGGGCGTAAAAAAGGGAGACGCTATCGGCTTATTGTCCTGGAACTGCCTTGATTACGCCATTATCTATGGCGCCGCGATGAAAGGCGGGTATATCATTTCGCGTTTCAATCCCCGCCTGCAGGCCGAAGAGCTGGACTACCTCATCAATTATTCCGAGGTCAAAACGCTTTTCGTCGGGCTGGAACTGGTGGCCGTCACCGAAACGCTCCGGCCTAAAATACCCGGCATCAAGAACTATATCTCCCTGGAAAACCGCGTTCCCAACATGATGTATATGCACGACCTGATGGACTCCAAGCCTGACGACGAACCCTATGTCCGGGTAGAGGAAGACAACGGATTTTTCATCATATACACGAGCGGCACCACCGGAGTGCCCCGCGGCGCGGTGTATTCCCACCGCGAGGCCTGGGACGACGCCCGTACCTATATCATCAACCTCAGCATCCAGCCGGATGATAAGCACATCCAGGTATCGCCCATGTTTCACATCGCCGGCGATACCATGGTCCGGTCCATCTTATATATGGGCGGATGTAATATCATCATGAAATTTTTCGATCCGGCGGCCACGCTGCAGCTGATCCAGGGGCACCGGGCGACCCACATATCCATCGTGCCGACCCACCTCGTAGCCATGCTGGCTCTGCCCGATGTTAAGAAATATGATATCAGCAGCCTTAAATTCATCTGGTACGGCGGTTCGCCCATGCCCGTGGAGGTGCTGAAAAGAGGCTTGCAGACTTTCGGGCCTATTTTCGGGCAGGGCTACGGCCAGAGCGAAAGCGGCCCGGCCATCTGCCATTTGGCGAAAGAAGACCACAACGTCGTCGGCAAACCGGAGGAAAAAAGGCTCGCGTCCGTCGGGCAGCCGGACATCGGCGTGCAGGTGAGGATTGTCGATGACAAGGGAAGGGACGTCGACGTCGGCGAACTGGGTGAAATCATCGTCCGCAGCAAACACAACATGCTCGAATACTGGAAGAAACCCAAAGACACCAGCACCACCATCGTCGACGGGTGGCTGCATACCGGAGATATCGGCCGTTACGATGAAAAAGGCTACGTTTTCCTCGTCGACCGTAAAAAGGACATGATCATTACCGGCGGTGAAAACGTATTCCCGAGAGAAATCGAGGAGGTTCTCTACCGCTACCCTAAAGTACACGAGGTCGCGGTAATCGGCATCCCCGACCCCTACTGGGTGGAAAAGGTCCATGCCGTTGTCGCCCTGGAAAAAGGCGCTAAGGCTACCGCCAACGAGCTTATCGATTTTGCCAAAAAAAGCCTGGCCGGCTATAAGGTCCCCAAATCAGTCGAGTTCGTGGATGCCCTGCCCAAGAATGCCGCCGGCAAGATTATGAAACGCGAACTGCGGGAGAAATACTGGGCCAACCAGGACAGGAAAATATAAAGTCGTGCCGGAAGCTGCGTTATGTCAATCTCCTGACAAATTCCTCTTTCTATTCTCCCCCACCGCGTGTATACTATAACCGTAAACCGTTAGCGGTAAACTAATTAACATAACTCTAAAAACGAATACCCCGATTTTGAAGCTAACTTAACATATAACGAAAAACGAATACCCCTAGCTGATTAGCTTCGGAATTCAAAAAAAATTTTAAAAACGAATAACGAATCCTGTTTTACTTCGAGTAGATATTTCTCCGGGTTGGCGTCGAAAGCCTTCTTGCAGCCCACGCGCGCAGAAATAGTATTTCTTGCCCTGGTATTCCGAGGTCGCCGGAGCTTTCTTTTCGTCGACTTTCATCTTGCACACGGGGTCAATCGCCATATGACACCTCCATCGTTCAATTTGCCAGTTTCGGTGGCCGGAAAGACCGCAGACGCAGTGAGTTGGACACCACCGTTATTGAGCTTAACGCCATGGCGGCCGCCGCCAGAATCGGATTCAGGAAACCGTACTTGCCGAGGATAAAGCTGAGTCCCGAAGGAACGCCCCCTCCCCCGAAGGCAAGGTAAAGGATGCCCGCCGCCACCGGGATAAGAATCACGTTATAGGCAAAAGCCCAGAAGAGGTTTTGCTTGATGGTCCGTATGGTGCGCCGGCTCAGGGAAATGGCGGTGGCGATTCCGGCCAGGTCGCCGCTGATGAGGGTGATATCGCCGGTCTCCATGGCGACGTCGGTGCCGGTGCCGATAGCGATGCCGACATCGGCCTGCGCCAGGGCCGGGGCGTCGTTAATGCCGTCGCCTACCATGGCGACGATGCGCCCTTCTTCCTGAAGCTTTTTCACTTCCTCGGACTTCTTTTCCGGCAGCACCTCGGCCAGGACGCGGTCGATACCGGCCTGGCGGGCGATTGCCTCGGCGGTGCGCCGGTTATCGCCGGTGACCATAGCTACCTCGATGCCCATTCTCCTTATTTCGGCCATAACATCTAGCGGCATTCGGCTTGAGGGTATCGGCCAGCCCGATGATGCCAATCCCCCGGCTGTCCATCGCCAGGAACGTGACCGTCTTGCCGGACTCGAAAAGGCCCTCAGCCTTCTCCCCCAGTGCCCCCAGGACCACGCCGCGGTCCTGCATTAGCTTGAAGTTGCCCAGCAGGAGCTTCTTGCCATTTATGGCAGCTTCGGCGCCATGTCCGGGGATAGCGGTAAAATCAGAGGTCGACTGAATCTTCAGTTGTCTTTCACTGGCGGCGCGGACGACGGCCTCGCCGAGCGGGTGCTCGGAATCGTGTTCCACGGCGGCCGCCAGCCCGAGCACTTCATTTTCAGAAAATGGGGCGGCGGCGATGATATCGGTCACCTCGGGTCTGCCCTCGGTAAGCGTCCCGGTCTTGTCCAGGAGCAGCGTATCGATTTTATAAAACCTCTCCAGCGCTCCGGCGCTCCTGATGAGGATACCGTGCTCGGCGCCCTTGCCCGTGCCTACCATGATGGCCGTGGGCGTGGCTAGTCCCAGGGCGCAGGGACAGGCGATAATCAGCACGGCGATGAAGTTGAGGAAAGCGAAGGTCAGCGAAGGAGAGGGACCGAAAAAGTACCAGATTATAAATGTAACGACGGCAATGGCGATAACCGCCGGCACGAAGTAGCTGGCGATAATATCGGCGAGGCGCTGAATGGGCGCTTTGCTCCCCTGGGCTTCTTCCACCAGACGCACAATCCTCGCCAGCGTGGTGTCCTTGCCGATACGCGTCGCTTCTAACTGAAAGCTGCCCGTCTTATTGATGGTCGCCCCGATGACCTCGTCGCCCTCTTTCTTTTCCACCGGCAGACTCTCGCCGGTAACCATGGACTCGTCCAGGCTGGGATGCCCCTGGCGGATAACGCCGTCTACGGGCACCCTTTCGCCCGGCCGTACCAGGATGAGGTCGCCGACCTGTACCTCGTCGACATTGATTTCTCTCTCCTGACCATCACGGATGACCAGGGCCGTCTTCGGCTGCAGGCCGATGAGCTTTTTGATGGCCGCTGATGTTTGTCCCCTGGCCCTGGCCTCCAGGAAACGCCCCAGCAGAATCAGGGCGATAATCATGGAGGAAGTATCGAAATAAAGGTCGGGGGCCGTGCCGCCAATCGTCAGTGCCGACGGGAAAAGCACCGCCACCGCGCTGTAAAAATAGGCGGCGGACGTGCCCACGGCGATGAGAGTGTTCATGTCGGCGGTACGGTGCCTGAGGGCGACCCAGAACCCGCGGTAGAACCGCCAGCCCGCCCAGAACTGCACCGGAGTGGCGAGGGCCCAGAGCAGGTAGGACTTGCCGGTAAAACCGGGCAACAAGCTCAGAGTCATGATGATGGCCCCGAGGACTATCGCCAGGATAAACCGGTTCCTGACGCCAATCATTTCCCGCCGAGACGCTGTGGTAACGTCTTCTAGCGTCTCCGCTTCCTCGCCGAGTTCGTAGCCGGCGTCGTGGACTGCCCGGCGCAGGTCAGCCACCTCAACGCTATCGAGGTATTCTACCGTGGCTTTCTCGGAAGCCAAGTTAACAGCCACCGAAACGACGCCGGGAACGCTTTTCAGGGCTTCCTCGACGCGGTTGACACAAGAAGCACAGGTCATGCCGCGCACCGGGAAAATCGTTTTTTTGACTGCGACGCCATAGCCTGATTCGGCAACAGCCTGCGTGATTTTATCCAGGCCGGTCTTTTCCGGGTCGTACTCTACAGTGGCCTTTTCAGAGGCAAAATTGACCCTGGCCCCTTCGACCCCCGGAGTCTCCGCCAAGGCCTTCTCTACGGTGGCGGCGCAGGTGGTACAGGTCATGCCGGTAATTTGTATGCGGGCTTTCTGTGATTTCCCTGTTTTTATTGCCATATAACTAAACTCAATACAATTTTATCATAACGGGGGCTACGACCATTGTATGTGACCAACATCTCATGCTAATGAGCTTCAAATCTATCCATATTAATCAAATCTTAACAATTGATTGTTATCTTTATTTCTAGAAAGCCAAAGAAAGGAGGTGACACTATGTGGCGAAGCAAGAAATTCATTATTCATCGCTGTATTGACTGTGCTGGTGGTGGGAGGCACTCTGGGTGGCGTTGCCATCGCTCAGGCGGATGACCAGAACGCGAACACGACCCCGACAGCGACGGCGAATGTCACAACGTTCCTGGACAAGGTGGCGGAAATTTATAAAAATAACACCGGCGTCACTATCGACCCGCAGCAGCTGCAGCAGGCGATAACCGAAGCCAGACAGGCGATGCGAGACGAAGCGCTGGACAACTACCTCAAGAAACTCGTGGCCGATGGAAAGATAACCCAGGAGCAGGCCGACCAGTTTAAAGCCTGGTGGGACTCCAGACCGAGCCTGGATGAATTTAATTCGTGGCTGCAATCCCGCCCGGACATCCCGGGGCTTTTCGGCGGTGATAATGGGATGGGAATGGGACCATTCGGGGGAATGCAAGGCGGTATGGGCAACTTCAGAATGGGGTTCAGGGCCGGACTCCGGTGTGCTCCTGACACCGATGCCCAATAACCAGTAATTATTAGTAAAAATAGGAATAACGCCAAAGGAGGGGGATAACCCCCCTCCTTTCTGTTCAGATGACACCATGCCGGTCTCAGGCACGAAGGAACACTAAATTAACAATTCTTTAACATTTATGGTATAAATTTATATGAAGCTAGCAGATAGCAGGGATTCAGAGATGTCCGGTAAAAAGGTGCTGGTAGTTGACGACGACGTTAAAACGGTAGAGCTCGTGAAACTATACCTTAACCGAGATGGCTACCGTGTCCTTACCGCTTATAACGGCAACGACGCCCTGCAACTGGCCCGCGAGGCCAAGCCCGACCTTATTGTCCTTGACCTAATGCTGCCCGGCATCAGCGGTCTCGAGGTTTGCCGCATCCTGCGCAAAGAGTCCGACGTTCCTATTATTATGCTCACGGCGCTCACGACCGACGAAGACCGGTTGACCGGCCTCGACCTGGGTGCCGATGACTACGTAACCAAGCCCTTCAGCCCCCGGGAACTGGCCGCCAGGGTGAGGGCGGTACTGCGCCGCATCCCCGGGGAGAGGGGGCCGGACAAAATCGATTACGGGGCACTTAGCGTAAATTTCCTGAAACACGAAGCCTTTCTGGAAGGCGAGCCGCTGGGCCTGACTCCGGTTGAGTTCAAGGTGCTGGGCGCCCTGGTGAAAGAACCGGGCCGCGTGTTCAGTCGGGCGCAGATTATCGAAAAAGCGCTCGGCCATGACTTTGACGGCTTCGACAGAACCATCGACGTCCATATCCTCAAATTGCGCCGCAAGCTCGAAAAAGACCCGCGCCATCCCAGGTTGATTAAGACAGTCTATGGAGCCGGCTATAAGCTCCTGGAACAAGACGGCGATGCATAGTCTGAACTTCCGTCTGCTGGCGGCCTTCACACTGGTAATTATCGTCACCATCGGCTCCGTATTTTTTTTCACCTACCGCACGACGCGCCACGAAATCAGCCAAGTGGAAGGACGCCTCGAACAAATACAGGATACCAGAATAGAAATAGAGTTAAGCCGTTATTATCAGTTCGAAGGGAGCTGGCAAGGAGTGCAGTCTATCGTCGTCCAGTGGGGCAATCTGTACGGACGCCGGATTATCCTGACCGATAAAGATGACATCGTATTAGCAGACTCCGATGAAAGTCTGATAGGAAGCTCCTATACAGACGATAAAGACAGTCAGCCCACGGCGCTGGTGCTCCAACCCGGCCAGCTATTCGGCGCGTTTTTCGCCCTAAACCCTGCCCAATCAGCGGAACCTGCTGCGGAAACAGAATATTGTTGGTGTCCTTCGCGTGCTCCCCGGAGATTCGGCGGACATCAACCGGGCGGCGCTGCAAATTACCTACCAAACAATAGGTCAGTATTTCATCTGGGGAGGGCTGGTGGCCATTGCCATCGCCCTGCTGCTGACCTTTTTCCTGTCGCGCCACATCCTGGCGCCGGTCAAGTCCCTCATCTCGGCCACGAGGCATTTCGGGAAAGGTGACTTTTCCCGGAGGGTGGACGATAAAGATAAGGGAGAACTCGGCGAGCTGGCGCAGTCTTTCAACTCGATGGCCGCCGACCTGGAACGCACCGAACGCCTGAGGCGCAACATGGTGGCGGATGTCGCCCATGAACTCAGGACCCCCCTGTCCAACCTTAAAGGCTACCTGGAGGCCGTCAGCGACGGCCTTATCAAGCCGGATAAAAACACCATCCATTCACTTAACGAAGAGGCGTCGATACTCTCGCGCCTGGTCGACGACCTTCAGGAACTGAGCCTGGCCGACGCCGGCGAAATCAAGCTGAACATCCAGCCGGAAGATATTACCGGTCTGATCAAAGATACCGTGGCCGGAATGCAGGCCAAAACAACCGCCAGGGGCCTGGAATTATCCGCCGACCTGCCGGCGTCACTTCAGGCGGTAAGCATCGATTCCCACCGCATCAAGCAGGTACTGCTCAATCTGCTGGAGAACGCGGTGACGCACACGGACAAGGGCGGCAGGATAACGGTAACGGCCAGGCAGCAGGATAAAACGGTATATGTCAGCGTGGCTGATACCGGCGAAGGCATCCCCGCCAAAGACCTGCCGCTGATATTCGAGCGGTTCTATCGCGTAGACAGGTCACGCAACAGGAAGACCGGCGGCAGCGGACTGGGTCTGACCATCGCCAAACGCCTGGTGGAAGCTCACGGCGGCACCATCGAGGTCAAAAGCGAACCGGGCCAGGGCAGCACCTTCACCTTTACTATTCCGGTAATAAACAGTTAATATCCCCTTATTTTTTGGCGGTTTTCTCCGTACTAACTTCGTGGTGCGTGCGGAGCGGAATTTCCCGGAGAAACAAGTTGATGACGAAAGCCAGCGCGATGGCAAAAAGGGCGTAGAGAAAAACGTGAGATATCGAGAGGGCCAGGGATTCGCGCAGCGCCTGCATCACCTGCTGTAACATGGTCACGCCCTGTTCTCCCAGGTTGCTAATGATTTGCTGCAGCTGGCTCAGCGCTTCCGGGTTCATCAACGCTTCGGGGTTGTGCATCAGCGTAGTAAGCTGCTGCGACGGAACCAGTTTAATGAAATCAGCAGGAAGCCTTGTGGTCAACTCCGCGGCAAATCGGTTATTCATTACCGAACCGAATACTGCCAGGCCGACCGAGCCGCCGATGGAGCGGAAAAAGGCGGTGGCGGAAGTGGCGGCGCCGAGGATGTTATAAGGCACAGTATTCTGCACGGCCAGCATGTAAAGAGGCATGGTTATACCCAGACCGATGCCGGTAATAACCATGTTTCTCACGGCGATGCCGTTGGTGGTCGCCACCGTCAACCCGGAAAGCAGCCACATCCCGAAAGCCATCAACGCTAGTCCGACGGCGCCCTGCAGGCGGTAGTGCCCTCCGGCACGCGAGAGCACCTGCCCCGAAATGGTGCTGCCAAAGACTGTCCCCAGCATCATCGGCGTGACGAAGTTGCCACTTGAGGTGGCGGATGCCCCGAGAACGCCCTGGAAAAAAAGCGGGATGAAGACGATGGAGCCGAACATACCCACCGCTGTAAGGAATATCATCAACGAGGATATCGATACGATAGGATCTTTGAATATAGACAGAGGGACAATGGGCTCTTTACTGCGGTATTCCACCCATAGGAAAATTGACAGCGCCAAAACAGAGAATATAAACATGCTAATAATCTGCGGCGATCCCCACTCATATTCCACGCCGCCCCAAGATAACGCCAGCATGAGCGGCACCACGCCCAGTATCAACAGGACGACCCCTGCATAATCAATGCTGTGTTTGAGATTATCGGGGCGGAAGTTAGGGAAGAAAAAGATAAACAGCACAATAACTATTAGACCCAGGGGGAGATTAACAAAAAATACCCAATGCCAGGAGAGGCTATCGGTGATATAACCTCCCAGCGTTGGCCCGACTATCGAGGAAATGCCGAAGACGGCGCTCATGAAGCCCTGGTATTTCCCCCTCACAGCGGGGGGAAAAAGGTCGCCGATAACGGTGAAGGCGTTAGCCATAATGACGCCGGCGCCGATTCCCTGGAGGCCGCGGAAGATAATAATCTGGCTCATGGTCTGGCTGATACCGCACAGGACAGAACCGAGGAGAAAGATAATCAGGCCGCCGAGGTAAAAATATTTGCGTCCGTAGATATCCGTCAGTTTTCCGGTGATGGGAACGGTGACCGCCGAGGTGATAATGTAAGCCGTGGTAATCCAGGTATATTGACTGAATCCACCCAGGTCGGAGATGATGCGCGGCATGGCGGTGCCCACGATGGTCTGGTCAAGGGCGCCTAGAAACATCGCCAACATTACGCCGGCGAAGGTAAAAACTACCTGTTTCCTGGGTAATGAGCGCAGGCCGATAGGTAATGCTTGAGTTTCTTGAGTCACGGGAATTAATAAGAACTAAATAAAAACAAATTTCACGAACTAATATAATTATATCATAATATTAGCGATGCACCACACTGGAACGCACAGGCATTCTGCCCATCGTGCTATAATAGACCAGCACGTCGCGTCGGGTTGAGCTTATGGATGATAAAAGCCTTGAGATGCTGGAGTTTCCCAGGATAAAGGAGATACTGGCCGGATTCACGTCGTTTTCGGCGAGCCGGGAACTGGCACTCGCCCTGAATCCTCTCCGCGATTACGAACGTATTTCTCTATTGCTGAGGCAGACCGCCGAGGCGCGCCAACTGCTTAACCTCGACCGCGGTTTCTCCATCGGCAATATTCTTGACGTGCGGGAAAAGACCAGACTGGCCGCGCTGGAAGGCGTCCTGGAAACAGCCAGCCTGCTGGAAATCCAGCAAACGCTGGCCGCCCTCCACGAGCTGTACCGCTATCTGAAAAGCATACGCGGAGATTTTCCTTTGCTCTGGGACATCGGCGGGGGCATCGTCGAGCTGAGGCAAATCGAGAAAGATATCGGCAGCTGTCTCGGGCCGGACGGCGAAGTATTGGATACAGCGTCGCCGACATTATCGAGCATCCGCCAGCAGCTGCGGGAGACGCGGGGACAGATACAGGAACGCCTCGAGGCCATCGTAACATCAACGAGGGGGAAGCGCATCCTCCAGGAAGATGTCATCACCGAGCGGGAGGGGCGCTACGTCATCCTCGTCAAGACCGAGTGCCGCCACGAAATCAAAGGCATCGTCCACGACATCTCCAACACCGGCGCGACGGTATTCATGGAACCGACCGTCACCGTGGGATTAGGTAATGCCATGAGGGAGCTAATCATCGAGGAGAGGCGCGAGATAGAGAAGATTTTACAGTTGCTAAGCGCCGAAGTGGGGGCGCACAGCGACGAGCTAACAAGAAATATAGAACTGGCGGCCGAGCTCGACCTGGTGCTGGCTAAAGCCAGGTACGCCAAAAGGATAAAGGCGACCGAGCCTGTAATCATCGAGCCGGATACCAAAAACAGGAATGGTTTTTTAAAGCTCGTCGATGCCCGGCACCCGCTGCTCGGGGACAAGGCCGTGCCCTTTTCGCTGGAAATCGGGCGTGACTTTTCCATACTCGTTATAACCGGACCAAATACCGGCGGCAAAACGGTCACTTTAAAGACACTCGGCCTGCTCAGCCTGATGGCCCAGGCAGGCATACCGATTCCCGCCTCCGGCGAAAGCCGGATACCGCTCTTCGACGGCATTTTCGCGGATATCGGCGACGAGCAGAGTATCGAACAGACCCTCTCCAGCTTCAGCTGGCACATGGGCAACGTCGTCCGCGTCATCAAGGGCGCCACCGGCAAAAGCCTGGTCCTCCTCGACGAGCTGGGAACGAGCACCGACCCCGCCGAAGGCTCGGCACTGGCGCGGGCGATACTACGCTACTTTCTCGTCCGGGGGACACTGGCGGCCGCCACCACCCACTACAGCGACCTCAAGGCTTTCGCCCACGCGACCGCCGGATTTCAAAATGCCTCGCTGGAGTTCGACCCCGTAACGCTGACACCCACTTACAAACTGACGGTGGGGACGCCGGGAGGCAGCAACGCCATGGCCACCGCCGCCCGACTCGGCATACCGATGGAGATCATCGACGATGCCCGGGGCATGCTGTCCGAAGGCAGCCAGGAGCTGGAAAAACTCCTCGGCAGCCTCATGGCCGAAAAACAAACCATAGAGTCGCTCCAGCGCGAGGTGAAGTCCGAGCGTGACGAATATAACCGGCGCAACACCGAGCTGAGCGTGGAACTCAAGCGCATCAAGACGGAAGAACGAAAAGCCATACGGGAAGCCCGTGATGCCATTGTCAAGGAGACGGCGGAGCTGCACCGGGAAATCCGGCAGGCGGCCGCGGAATTAAGGAAGGAAAAAAGCCGTGAAGGCATCGAGAAGGCGAAACGCGCCCTGGCCGGGGTACGAAAACAGCTCGACAGCGAGGCCTGGCAGCCTAAAGTTGAAGAGGCAGAGCCGACCGACGAAGTCATAAAAGTCGGGGACACGGTGCAGGTCAAAGAGGTCGGCCTGATAGCCAGCGTGCTCTCAATCTCGGAAGACTCACGGGAAATCGAAGTGCAGTCGGGCCGGAGCAAAATGACACTCAGCCTCGACAGCGTGGCGAAAATAAAGCCGTCCGGGAAGGAGATACCCCTCGTGGGAATCCAGCCGGCCGCGCGAAGGGTACCAATGGAGTTCGACCTGCGCGGCAAGCGCGCCGACGAGGTGGAGCCGGCCCTGGACAGCTATCTCAACGACGCAGCGCAGTCGAACCTGACCGAGGTGCGCATCATCCACGGCATCGCCACGGGGACGGTGCGCAACATCGTGCGGGAGTTCCTGGCCAGGCACCCGCTGGTGAAGTCTTTCCGGGCGGGGGAGCGGAATGAAGGCGGGGACGGCGCGACGGTAGTCAGACTTTAATCCGGGAGTGAACTTATCATGCTTAAAGCGAAAAGACGCCTGCTTAACAGGGCAAAAACACTGGACTATCTCCAGGGGCTGGCCGGCGTGCCCGGCGGGAAAGCCGCCAAGTTTTGCCTGCCTCCCCACCTGGCACCGGAAGAGACCCAGGGAGTTTGTAAACTGGGTGACATACCTGCGGATGTACACCCTCACCTGGTAAAGCTGGCCGCCGGCTCCGGGACAGGGTGCTACGTGCTCTGGAGCGCGGGACAAAAATGCCTGGTCGTCCCCCCGTTCCCGACGACCGAAAAACAGGTCACCCCAACACTGAACCTGGCACAAATACGCTCCCAGCTGGAAAAAGACCTCACCATCGCCCTGGTATTAATACGTCTGGGCTCATACGCCATCGGCGTGTCCCGCGGCGAAACCCTGCTAACGAGCAAGGTCGGCACCGGCCTAGTGCACGGCCGGCATCGGCAGGGAGGCTCATCGGCACACCGTTTCGAGCGGCACCGCGACAAGCAGATAGAGTACTTCCTCACCCGTGTTTGCCAGCACGCCCGTGAACAGATAGAACCATATGTAAAGTCGCTGGACTACATCGTTTACGGCGGCGCCCGAACGACCATACTCCTGCTGCAGAAACAATGTCCTTTATTAGGCAAGCTGGAAACACCCACCCTGCCACCGCTGCTGGACATACCAGAACCGAGGCAGGCGGTGCTGGAAAACGCCATCAGCCGCGTCTGGTCAAGCACGGTCTACGAATGGCAAGAGGCCTGAGATGCCTTTGCCATCAACCTCTTGAGCTGCTCGACCGCCGGCGGCAGGACCTGGCCGATGGCTTCGGAGAAACGCAGGTGGGCATGCCCATCGAAAGGCGTCTCGCCCTGGTTGATGATGACCAGCCTGGCACCGGCTTCCAAGGCCACCGCGGGCATGTCCGCCGCCGGATAGACGACCAAACTCGAACCCACCACAATAAAGAGGTCGCACTTCTGCGAATGCTTATATGATTCGGCGAGGTCTTTAGCCGGCAGAGAGTCGCCGAAGTTAACGACCGTGGACACCAGCCTGCCCCCGCACAGGGGACAGGCTCTCTCCCCCTCCATCCGGTCCATCTTAAAGTCGCACCCCACGCAGCGCACCCTGGTGAGGTTGCCGTGGAGCTCCGCCAGAAGCTCCGGCCGGATGCCGGACTTCAGGTGCAGGTTGTCCACGTTCTGGGAGATGAGGAAAGCCAGCTTGCCCAGACTATGAAGGTCGGCGATGGCAAAATGTCCCGTATTGGGACTCACGCCGGTAAAGTCCTGCTGTGGCGTGGGCAGGCCTTTATCGCGGCGCGTCCAGAGGCCGTCCGGACCACGGAAATCGCGCAGGCCGGACTCCGTGCTGATGCCGGCGCCAGTGAACACGACGAGGTAATTCGATTCGTGCATCCACTGCGCCAGCTTGCCGATTCTGTCACTCAAATCCGACATGATAAAATACTCCTGCCTCTATTTAAATAATATAATTTGAAAAAACGCGGCGTCAATTTACATGTCACTAATAAATGATTGATTTTCTCGCCTCACCCCCTTTATCCCCTCTCCGCAAGCGGAGAGGGGGAAGAGTAAGAAGAGGGGTCGTGACCCCTCTTAGACACCCCGATCTAATATGGCGGAAAAACAGGCGGTTGTATTAATATATAACAAAGAGACTTCGCATGGACCAGACGAATTTTAAAAGAACGGTCATTATCTTCGTTTTCATTCATATATTTATTTTTCTCGTCCTGCTGCCGCTGCTGGCCCATTATTTCTATCCCGGCACCGGAGGGCTCGAAAACTACATCGCCCAGCTGATGCGAGGCGGCCAGATACCCTACCACGATTTTGCCAGCGAATACCCGCCGCTGGCTCTCCTTAGCTTCCTTTTACCAGGGCTGATTACAACTTCAATAGTGGCGTATGCCTGGTTATTCGCCGCCGAGCTGATGATATTCGATCTCATCGCCCTGTTCATGATAGCCGACCTCGCTTCCACCCTGAAAATCTCCATGAAAAATACGCTATCGGTCTACACCCTGCTTATATTAGCGGTCGGGCCGATACTGGTGGGGCGCTACGACCTCCTGCCCGCCATGCTGGTGCTGGCGGCGGTATGGGCATTCATCAAAGGTAAAAACAAGCTGGCCTGGGCGGCCGCCGCGCTGGGCTTCGCGGCCAAACTATATCCGATAATCATCGTCCCGATTTTCTTTATTTACCAGGTGAAAAACAGGCAGTACAGTCGACTCATTAAAGGCGGGGCGGCCTTCGTAATAACGCTCCTGGTCCTTTTCCTGCCCTGGATAATCATCGACGGGAGCGGCTTCTGGCACTCCTTCACCTATCATTTCGAAAGAGGGCTCCACTCCGAGAGCACCTACGGCACCGTGCTCCTGGCAGGCCAGGTGCTGGGCCTGACGAAAGTCGAAGGGGCGCTGACCTTCGGCTCCTGGAACCTGAGCTCACCGCTGGCGGACAGCCTGGCGAAAATATCGTTTCCTCTAACGGCAGCCATTCTGCTTATCGTCTACGGACTATTTACCTGGCGGCTCCGGAAGGACTCAGACGAAAATCCAATAACTAAGATAACAGGATCGTCCGCGGTCACTCTCCTCCAATATACGGCGCTGGCGGTCACCGTGTTCATGCTGACGAACAAAGTCTTCTCCGCCCAGTACATGGCCTGGCTCTGTCCCCTGCTGCCGTTAGTCGTCGGAGGAAGACAGCTCCTGATACCGTCGCTTTTTATGCTGGCGGGAGTACTGACGCAGTACGTTTATCCCTATAACTACATAGGGTTCGAACTGGGAGAATCGCTGCCGGTATCCATACTGCTCCTCCGGAACCTGCTCTTAATCATCATGGCCGTGCTGATTGCCCTGGCCAACCCCAATAAAGACAGCCTTTACCAGAGGCCGGGCAACAGGGCTTTACGCTCCGGGGGATAATCGGGAAAGGTCGCATGATACCAGGCATGATGAGCCCTCGCCCGCGGTACTAAGTTGGCCGCCGTCCAGAAAGCGAAAGCCAGACCCGGCAGCGACCAGGTCGCCAACGCCCAGCCGGTCCAGATGATGATTTCACCGAGATAGTTGGGGCTGGAAACCCAGCGGTAGAGCCGGTCATGGGATATTTTGTACCCCGGTTCGCCGGGGTTCCGTAACTCCCGCAGGACATAATCGGCCCGGCGGTTAATGATGTAACCGATGATGAACAGGGCTGTTCCCAGGATAAAGCGCGGGTCAATGAGCCACGAACTATCATAGCCGCCGGAAAAGGTGAAGATATAGCGGCCGTTCAGGTAGCCGTTCATGACGTTGAAAATAAACCCGAAGCCCATAATTACCAGCGGCATGCGTTTAGCCGGGCCGCGCAGTCCGAAGGGATAGATAAAAGCCCGGTGCAGGTAATGCGCCTCCCAGAGAACGAGGAAGGCAAGGCTGACGGCGTTAACAGAATCGCCGAGAAAAGCAAACACCGCGAAGACAATCGGCGCCGGGGCTTCCATGAGCACCCAGCCCAGTTTATTATCGATGGTGATGCCCCAGCCACGCCGGATATGGCGTCCGTACGGGGCGGCGATAAAGAAGAGCAGCACAAAAACGACCACGCCAACGATGAACCATCCCACCAGCAGACCGTGAAAAACGTCCAGTTCGGTCACCGGGGACTCCCGGTTTTTAAAAGCGCCGGGCTTGAAAGCTGTCCGTTTTCCTCGAACCAGCGCAGGGTGTCGGCCAGCGTTTCCCGGAAAGGACGCGGCTGATAGCCCAGCTCGCGGGTGGCCTTGTCGTGGCTGATGCGCCGATTGCTTTTCAACGCCCGTAGGGAGGCGCCGGTATAAAGCGGGGGTTTGCCGCTCACGCGACTTATCCCCTGAATTATCGGGGCGCCGGCCCGCGCCAGCCAGAGCGGACAGACGAACTTGGTAGCGGGCACGCCGGTAATTTCCGCCACGCCGGCGGCAATATCGCACATCGATACCCAGTGCCCGGAAAGCAAATAGCCGGCGCCAGGCGGCGCGCTTGCCTCGGCGATCAGCGCTCCCGCGACGACGTCCCGTACGTCCACCCAGTCGAACCCGCCGGTGACCAGCGCCGGCAGTCTATGCCTGGCGAGCAAAAGCAGGGCTTCGCCGAAATACGAGGGCTCATAATCGTAGGGACCGAGAATCGCCGTAGGGTAGATAATAACGGCATCCAGCCCGCGCTCGATAGCCCGCCGCACCAATAGCTCCGCGGCGGCCTTGGAACGGTCGTAGGGCGGGCAGCGCCGCGACGCCACCAGCGGGCGCGACTCGTCAACCGGGACTGACAGCGGCTCCTGTTGCAGGGCATGGATAGAGCTGAAATGTACCAGCCGACGCACACCGGCCTTCAGGCAGGCTTCGACGACGTTGTGAGTGCCGGCGACATTTACCGCCTCCAGCGCCGGCCAATCGTCCATCGACAAGGATATACGGGCGGCCAGGTGATAGACGACATCGGCGCCCTGAAAAGCCCAGCACAGAGAATCGAGGTCGGAGACGTCACCGGCGACCGTCTCGACGGCCAGGCCATCGATGGGCCGGGAATTTACGTGCACCAGGCAGCGCACCGGGCGGCCCTGAGCAATCAAAGCGCGTACCAAGTTGGCACCGAGATGCCCGGTCGCGCCGGTAACGACCACGGTCATACGAACCCATTATAGCATAGATGCTCTAGGTGAAGACAAGGCCATACCCGATTGCCACTGTTCGAGGAAAGATGATACGATGATTAAAAGAACCCTCAAATGATACGAAAACACAGTCCGAATTACCGCTGGTACATCCTGGCGGTCACCATGCTCACCTACGGCATCGTCACCGGGGCCGCCAGGCTATGCATGCCGGTGCTTTTCAAGCAGATATCCGATGAACTGGGGCTAAGCATTACCCAGATCGGCACGATATGGGGCATGGACCCGCTGGCCGGTATTTTCATCGGGCTGCCGGGCGGGCTCCTGGCCGACCGCTTCGGCGTGAGACGCACCATAGCGATCGTTTGCATCCTGGCCGGAATTTTCGGCGCCCTGAGGGGAATATCGGTCAACTTCATGAGCATGGCGGCCCTCATGTTCCTGTTCGGGCTGATGGCAGCGGCGGCGCCCAGCGTCATACCCAAGGTCACGGCCGAATGGTTCGGCGGGCGGCAGCTTGGGCTGGCCAACGCCCTGCTGAACGTCGCCTGGGGCGTCGGCGCCATGGCCGCCACCATATCCAGCGCCACGGTGCTATCGCCGCTCCTGGGAAGCTGGAGATGGGTATTGCTGTTTTACGGCGTGCCCTGCGTGCTAATAGGGCTGCTCTGGCTGACCACGCGGGAGCCTACCGCCAGCGAACTGCCCGATACCACGGCGAACAAGATACCGTTTAAAGAGGCGATATCGCGGGTATTAAGGATAAAAGATGTCTGGCTCGTCGGGCTGATGACTACGTTCCTCTGGGGAGCCAGCATGGGGCTCATCGGCTACCTGCCGCTCTATTTGCGGAACATCGGCTGGACGCCGGCCAGCGCCGACAGCGTCATCACCGTTTTCAGCGGCGTGAACACCATCGGCGTGTTACCGATGGTGCTGCTCTCGGATAAAATCCGCTCGCGCAAAATCATAGTTTTTATCTCGATCACGGCGGTAATCGTCACCCTGGCCCTGATACCCACAGCGGGCACGGCGGGGATATGGGTGCTGGTCATCGCCTGCGGGTTTTTAAGGAGCGGCGGGGCCGCCCTGTTCAACGTGATAATCTTCGAGATCGAGGGGGTCGGCAGCACCTACGGCGGCACCGCCCTCGGGCTGGCCAACACCATTTCCATGGTCGGCGCTTTCCTCGCCCCGCCCATCGGCAACAGCCTAGCCGATATCAACCCGGGCTATCCATTTTACTTCTGGTCCGCCCTGGCGGCCATGTCATTACCGCTGGTCTTCTTCATCAAGAACCGCACCGGACAATCTCGATAGCATAATTCAACTCCGTTACATTGTTTCCCATTTAGTTTGTGAGGTACCTGTGACGTTTGTGCTATTGTTTGTGATTGCCGTGTAAGATACACTTTATAAACTTAAATACGCATGAACAATACCGGCGATAAAACCACCCGAACGAGGGTAATACAGGAATACAGCTACTGCCCGCACTGCGGCCGCAAAGGACTCTATCACCTTCACGGGAAGTACTGCCGCTGCCGCTATTGCGGCCTTTACCGGATACTGCTGCGCGAATCAGACTTCTGGGACAAGCTGGCGTTCATGGCGCCGGCGCAGAAACGGGGCGCCTGAAGATGAGGCTGCTAAAAGATTGGCTGGCCTTCATGTACAGCCTGCTCGATATCCTGGCCTACCGGCTGACCTTTCGCTGAGCCCTCAAGTATTACCGATTAGCTTTTACGTTCTCCGGCGAAGCAAGGGTCGCCTCGTACTCCGCAAGGAATAAAAGGGTGAATGATACTCATACGAGGCTCAACCATGCTTCGCCTGATAATTCGTTTTTTTAGCTGGCGGCCATTATCTTTACCAGGATACTACGGCTCCTGGGGCCGTCAAACTCCGCGAAGAAAATGCCCTGCCACGTCCCCAGCACCAGTTCACCGGACTCGATGAACAACGTCCTGGAATCCCCCAGGATGCCGGCTTTGATATGCGCCGGTGAGTTCCCCTCCGTATGACGGTAGCTTTTATGCTGCGGCACCATCGCGTCCAGCTGCGCGGCGATGTCCTCGACGACGGCGGGGTCGGCGTGCTCGTTGACTAACAGGCCGGCGGTGGTATGCGGCACGAAGATGAAACACAGGCCGTTCCTGACGCCGCTGGCCGCGACGACATCGCGTACCTTCGAGGTTATGTCCTGGAACTCAACGCGGGAGCGGGTCTTTATTTCAATCTTCTTAAGCATCCGATTCGTTATTCGTTTTTTATTTTTTTATTTTTGGGTCTTATAGCTAACCCGTAGCTAAATATTCGTTTTTCGTTTTATGTCAAATCAGCTTCAAATCCGGGGATTCGTTTTTCGATTTATGTAAATCAATTTTTTAGTTATCAGTTTACAGTTACAGTATATATGGAATGGAGGATAAAAGGAAGATGTTTTTGTCACCTCACCCCCTAACCCCCTCTCCAAACAGCCGTATAGTGCAAGGCGAGTGATTTAATGTTTGGAGAGGGGGAGAGAAAAAGAGGGGCTGACGCCCCTCTTAAACGCCCCGACAGCAATATTATTTATATGGGTGGAAAGAGGGGTTTCGCCCCTCTTAGACGCCCCTTAATCTTAAATGGATAGCTCGCAGGTAATAACGCATCAAGAGTCTATCTTGAAAGTCGGCAGGAAACGCGTTAAACTATAAACAGGAGACCAGTAATGCCTATCTATGAATATATCTGCTCGGAATGCGACACCAAATTCGAGCAAATGCGCCCGCTGAGCCAGTCCGACAAGGCGGCTGAGTGCCCCCGATGCCATAAACCCGCCCGGCGCAAAATATCCACCTTCGCCTGCTTCAGCACGACGGCCGGAGGCGTGTCCCAAACGATTGCCGGGACCGGCGGCAGTTCCTGTGCCAACTGCAGCTCCGGCGATTGCAGCACCTGCGCTTCATAACCGGGGAGAACCGGCATCGCCAAGCTTCCCCTGCATTACAGCAAAGACATTGGCCGTCTCAAGCGCGTGCGCATGGGATAAAAGTCATATAAACCTCACACCCGGCAAAATATCCTGAGAATAGAGACCCAGAAAAATTTTTACTGAGGACTTTGGCATGAAAAAAATCGCCGTCATCAATATCACCATTGTTATTATTCTCGCGACATTCATCGGGGGACTGGTATCCTGCGGGTCAACCATCCAGCTGACGACCACCGAGGTGAGGGAATACCAGGGGCAAAACCTCTCCTCGATAAACGATTTCGAGGAAAACTCCATTAACGGGCCGCAGTACATCGATATCAACAGCTACCATCTCGATATCACCGGCCTGGTGGCCAATCCGACCAGCTACACCTACGATGAAGTGATTAACGACTTTACCAGCTATAAAAAAGTGGTCGAACTGGACTGCGTCGAGGGATGGTCGGTGAATATCCTCTGGGAAGGGGTGCAGCTTAAAGACATACTGGCGAAAGCCGTGCCCACGCCGGAAGCCAAAGTGGTCATCTTCCACGCCTACGACGGGTACACGACTTCTTTCCCCATCGAATACATCTTTAATAATAACATCCTCATGGCCTATAAGATGAACGAGGTCGTTCTCCCGCCGGAGAGAGGGTTCCCTTTCCAGCTCGTGGCCGAGAGCAAGTGGGGCTATAAATGGATAAAATGGATAACGCAAATAGAGCTCTCCGATAACATCAACTATAGAGGCTACTGGGAGGAGCGGGGCTATTCCAACTCCGGCGATTTGAACGGGACTTTCATCGGGCCGTAACAGGCGAAGAGATTTTGACACCTGAACATAAAGCTGATAATCTTAATGGTAAAACAGCTTTAAGCAGGTGCCGACATAAACACTGAAACCCCAGCATCGAAACCAGCGTTCCGGTGGACGTTCATCGTCCTGCCCGTGGTTATCCTTATTATTTCCCTGGTGCTGACCGCCGTTTTTTACACGCGGCTGCCGGCGCAGATTGCCTACCACTTCCAAGGCGGCTCGCCGGACCGATGGCTGAGTCGCGGCGCTTTCGTGACCTGGCTCCTACTGCCGCAAGGCTTTTTAGCCCTGCTGTCTTTTATCATCGTCAGGCTGGTGCTGCTGAGCGCGCGCTACTGGCCGCTGGACGATACGCTGATGAGAAGAGCCCTGCCGGTCATGGGCAACATGCTGGCGCTGCCACAGATCATCCTCACCTTTGCAATGCTCGATATTTTCCTCTACAATGCTTATCAAATACGGCTGATACCCTTATGGGTGTTCGCCCTGGTCATTATGGTCCTGGGCGTGGTCGTCCTGGGGGCGTTCTTTATCCGGACCATCCGCCAGTCCCACCGCCAGCACATCAAAACCCGTCAGGAGTGAAAACAGATGTCAGAAAAAGCGGCCGGTAAAGTGAGCCTGGAAAAGCTCGTGTCCCTGAGCCAGCGGCGCGGCTTCATCTTCCCCAGCAGCGATATTTACGGCGGACTCTCCGGCTGCTGGGACTACGGTCCCGTGGGCATCGAGCTGAAACGGAACGTCAAGGAGGCCTGGTGGCGCACCATCGTACAGGAGCGCGACGACATGCTCGGGATGGACACCAGCATATTGATGAACTCCAAGGTCTGGGAAGCCAGCGGCCACCTCGCCAACTTCAAAGACCCGCTGGTGGAGTGCAAGGACTGCCACCTGAGATGGAAGGCGGACGACCTCACCGAAAATAAATGCCCGTCCTGCGGCGGCGAGCTCACCGAGGAGCGCATGTTCAATACCATGTTCAAGACCTTCATCGGGCCGGTGGAAGAGGACGCGGCGACGGTCTACCTGCGGCCGGAGACCGCCCAGGGAATGTTCGTCAACTTTCAAAACGCCCTGAATACCAGCCGCAGGCGCCTGCCGTTCGGCATCGCCCAGCAGGGCAAAGCCTTCCGCAACGAAATCACCACCGGCAACTTTATCTTCCGCAGTCGAGAGTTCGAAATCATGGAGTTCGAATACTTCGTCAAACCGGGGACGGACGAGAAATGGTTCGACTACTGGGTCGAAGAGCGCCTTAACTGGTACATAAAGCTGGGCATCGCTAAAGAACACCTCAAGCTCTTCCAGCACCCTAAGGAGAAGCTGGCGCACTACGCCCGCGGCTGCACCGATATTACCTACCTGTTTCCGCACGGCTGGGCGGAACTGGAGGGCATCGCCAACCGCACCGACTTCGACCTCAAGCAGCACAGCGCCGCCAGCGGCAAGTCCATGGAGTATTTCGACGACGAGACCAAGGAGCACTATCTACCGTATATCGTCGAGCCTTCCGTAGGAGCGGACCGGGCGATAATGGCTTTTCTCTGCGACGCCTACGACGAAGAGCCGGACAAGGACGAGATACGCGTGGTCCTGCATTTCCACCCCGACCTCGCCCCGATAAAAGTGGCCGTCCTACCGCTGAGCCGGAAGGAGAACCTGGCGGCTTTCGCGAAGGATGTCTATTCAGCCCTCCGTCCCTGCTTCACCACCCAGTACGACGATACCCAGAGCATCGGGCGGCGCTACCGCCGCCAGGACGAGCTGGGCACTCCCTACTGCGTGACCATCGACTTCCAGTCGCTCGAGGACAATATGGCAACCATCCGCGAGCGCGACAGCATGGACCAGATACGCGTCCCCGTCCCCGCCCTCAAGGACACCCTGCTGGCCAAGCTGGCCGGTGAAGACCTGTTTATCCTGCCGGAAGGCGGGAAGGTCTGGAAGCAGGGATAATTGTAAATTCCAAATTCCAAGCTCCAAATCCCAATTGAGGGAAAGGAGACCTTGATGAATCCGGGCCTGATAAGGGCGGTCGCCGTGGTCACCGTAGCCCTGGTATTTTACTCCGTCGGAGTTATCACCGAGCAGAGGAAGCACGCCGTAACCCGTCCCGTCCTGTTCTTTCTTACCGTTGGTGTCATTCTGGATATCACTTCCACGACACTGATGATTATTAACTCGGGCAACATACCCCTGACCGTTCACGGCATCATCGGGTACACAGCGCTAACGGTGATGCTCATCGACGCCATCCTGATATGGCGGCACCGGCGCAAGAACGGCGGCAACAGGGTATCACCTCGCCTGCACCTTTATACGCGCATCGCCTACGGATGGTGGGTGATAGCTTACATCGCCGGGGCGATTATATCCATGACGTTATAGAAGACTGATGACCTCATTTCATAACCTCACCCTCTTTGTCCCCCTCTCCAGCTTGATACATTTTTTATGCGGAGTCTATTTTGGCTGGAGAGGGGGAATGTAATTTGAGAGGGGCTAGCGCCCCTCTCGGCGAGCTACTCCCTTTAAATAATAGGGTGTTTAAGAGGGGCCACGACCCTTCTTTTTTTACTCCCCTTCCCCTTGAAAGGGGAAGGGGACAAAGGGGATAGGGTGAAGAAAAGATAGCTTGACAAACGTTCTATATCATGTTAGATTGAGAGTAATTAAATTATGTAAAGGCTACGAACCGGAATAGTAAGTCCACGAGCGGGGCAAAGAGAGTCGGGGAAGGTGTGAGCCGACGCCAGCGCCGGGGCCGAATGGGCCGGGGAGCCGCAAACCGAAAGTCCTTCGACAGGCTCAGGATAATCCTTCGACGAGCTCAGGATAAATAGGCTTTGCCGCAGGGGAAGCGTTAAAGAATCCCGGGGTATCGTCCCGATAAAATAAGGACTGTACCCACTGAGGTCCTTCCGACTGGAAGGATAAATAAGGGTGGCACCGCGGAAGCTAAAGCCCCCGCCCCTTTAAGGACGGGGGCTTTTTATTTGGGGAAAATGATGTACCATCCGACACTCGAAGAACTGAAAAAGCTGAAGAAATCGGGCAACCTGGTGCCGGTCTACCGGGAAATCCAGGCCGACCTCGACACGCCCGTGTCCGCCTACCTCAAGATAGCACGGGGGAAATATTCTTTCCTGCTGGAGAGCGTCGAGGGCGGGGAAAGGCTGGCGCGCTATAGCTTCCTGGGCACCGAGCCTTCAAAAATCCTCATCACCGGCGGCGCTATAGCGCCCGACCCATTGATACTGGTAGAAAAAGAATTCAAGCGATTCAAGCCGATAGCCATCGAAGGGCTGCCGCGTTTTCACGGGGGAATGGTCGGCTACCTGGGCTACGAGGTAGCCGGACATTTCGAAAAGCTGCCATCGCCGTCCAACGACCCGATGGGACTGCCCGAGGCGGTGCTGATGCTGGCGGACACGCTACTAATCTTCGACCACCTGGCACACGTCATCAAGGTGGTCTCCCACGCCCGGCTCGACGGCGACATCGAAAAAAGCTACCGGCAGACCACCCGGAAAATCGACCGCCTGATAGCCAGACTGCAGCAACCTGTCGACGTACCAGAGCCCGAAGCGACAGCCACCGCTAAATCGGCGACAACGGCCAACCTCACCCAGAAGCAGTACGAATCCATCGTGACGCGCATGAAAAAATACATCTACGACGGCGATATCATCCAGGCCGTCCCATCGCTGCGGCTGGCCCGGCGGACCAATGCCAGTCCTTTCGCCATCTACCGCGCCCTGCGCTCGGTCAACCCTTCGCCGTACATGTATTTCCTCCACCTCGACGATTTCCACATCGTCGGGGCTTCACCGGAGCTGCTGGTACGCGTCGAGGACGGCATCGTCTCCAACCACCCCATCGCCGGCACCCGCCCGCGCAGTCAGGACAGCAAAAAGGACAAAGCACTGGGCGAGGAACTGAAAAAAGACGAGAAAGAGCGCGCCGAGCACGTCATGCTGGTGGACCTCGCCCGCAACGACGTCGGCAGAATCAGCCAGCCCGGCACGGTAAAGGTCACGCAGTTCATGGACATCGAGCGCTACTCGCACGTCATGCACCTGGTATCGCACGTCCAGGGGAAGCTCAGGCGGGGTCTAACGCAGTTCGACGCCCTGCGCGCCTGCTTCCCGGCCGGCACGGTCTCCGGCGCCCCCAAGATACGCGCCATGCAGATTATCGCCGAGCTCGAGCCGGACAAGCGGGGGCCCTACGCGGGGGCGGTGGGCTACTTCGATTTCCGCGGCAACATGGACACCGCCATCAACATCCGCACCATCATCGTCAAGGACGGCACGGCCTACGTGCAGGCGGGGGCGGGCATCGTGGCCGACAGTGTCCCCGAAAACGAGTACCGGGAGTGCCTGAATAAAGCCCAGGCGCTCCTGGCCGCCATCGACAAAGCGGAGGCGGGGTAAAATGATCTTACTCATCGACAACTACGACAGCTTCACCTATAACCTCTACCAGTATCTCAGCGAGCTGGGAGAAGAGGTCAAGGTAGAGCGCAACGATAAAATTACCCTCAAAGAGATAGAGGGGATGGCGCCGGAAAGAATCGTTATCTCGCCGGGGCCGGGCAGGCCGGAAGACGCCGGCATTTCCAATGAGGTAATATTGAAATTCGGGGGGCGGGTGCCGATACTGGGGGTCTGCCTGGGGCACCAATGCATCGGCCAGGCCTACGGGGGGGCGGTCGACCACGCGGGGGAGATAAAGCACGGCAAAACGTCGTTAATTTACCATGACGGCAAAGGGGTCTTCAAAGGCATCGCCAGTCCGTTCACGGCGGTACGCTATCACTCACTGGCAATACAGCGCTCAAGCCTGCCGACGTGCCTGGAGGTGAGCGCCTGGACAGAAAACGATATAATCATGGGAGTAAGGCACCGGCATTATAAAGTGGAAGGCGTGCAGTTCCACCCGGAGTCGATATTGACGAAAGCGGGGAAGGAGATACTGAAAAACTTCCTGAAATTTTAATAGAAGGGTAGCGGATTACTAGCAATGATTAAAGAAGCCATCGCCACGCTGATTGAGCGCAAGAACCTCACCTACGAAGAAGCCTACTTCGTCATGGGGGAGATAATGGGCGGGGAAGCCACGCCGGCGCAGATAGCGTCCTTCCTCACCGCGCTGCGACTGAAAGGGGAGACCCCCGACGAGATAGCGGGGATGGCCAGCGTCATGCGCGCCAAAGCCACCCCGGTAAAGATATCGGGTCCGGCTATCGACATCGTGGGGACGGGGGGAGACGGCTCGGGGAGCTTCAACATCTCCACGGCGGCGGCCTTCGTGGCGGCGGGGGCGGGGCTCAAAGTAGCCAAGCACGGCAACCGCGCCGCTAGCAGCCAGTGCGGCAGCGCCGACGTCCTCGAAGCGCTGGGGGTCAAGATAGACCTGGGGCCGGCGGAAGTGGCGGCGTGCATCGAAAGGGTAGGCATCGGGTTTATGTTCGCCCCCGTTTACCACCCGGCCATGAAACACGCCGCCCCGGTGCGGCGGGAAATGGGCATCCGTACAGTATTCAATATACTGGGGCCGCTGACCAATCCCGCCCGCGTGGAACATATCGTGCTCGGCGTGCCCAGCGAAGAACTCGGCGGCAAGATAGCCGCCGTCCTCCATAGACTCGGCACGAAGCACGCGCTGGTGGTGCACGGCAAAGATGGACTCGACGAAATATCCATCGGCGGGAAATCGATCATCTGGGACGTCACCGCAGGGAAGATATCGCCGCCTTACGAGGTCAGTCCAAAGAGCTTCGGACTCGACAAAGCGGATATCGCCGAAATCAAAGGCGGCACGCCCAAAGAAAACGCCGAAAAACTGCTCAACATACTCGACGGGAAAAGAGGCAGCCTGCGGGACATTACGGTCATCAATGCCGCCGCGGCGCTCATCGCGGGGGACATTACGTCAGATATGAAAGAGGCGGCCCGCCGGGCCGGGGAAGCCATCGACAGCGGCCGGGCCAAAGAAAAACTCTACGCCCTGATGGAACTCAGCTGGAGCCTGGTGAAAGATGCCCAAGACCATACTGGATAAAATCCTCGCCACGAAGAAGCGGGAGGTCGAGCGGTACAAGCGGTCGGTCCACCTCTCCTGCCTGCTCGAGTGCATCGGCCGCCGGCAGGCGCCGCTCGCTTTCGCGGCGTCCCTTAAAGGCGACGGGATAAAACTCATCGCCGAGGTCAAAAAGGCTTCGCCGTCCAAAGGGGTTTTGCGTCCGTATTTCGACCCCATGGCGCTGGCGAAGACCTACGCCGAGAACGGCGCCGCGGCGATATCGGTACTGACCGACGCCGAATACTTCCAGGGCAGCCCCGAACACCTGGCAGCCATCCGGCAAACGGTCAGCCTGCCGCTGCTGCGCAAGGACTTTATCTATGACGAATACCAGGTCTACGAGTCCGCCGCCTACGGGGCCGACGCCCTGCTATTGATTGCGGCCATCCTGGAACCCCAGCAGCTGGCAAAAATGTTGAATCTCAGCCACAGTCTCGGGCTGGGGTGCCTGGTGGAGGTACACAACGAGGAAGAGCTCAAAATAGCCTTGCAAAGCGGGGCGGAAATCATCGGCATCAATAACCGCAACCTGAATACTTTCGAGGTCGACCTCGATACCACGCGGCGCCTCCTGCCGTTCGTGCCCGAAGATAAAATCGTGGTCAGCGAAAGCGGGATAGGCCGGCGGGGAGACGTAAAAAAACTCGAAAGTTGGGGGGTGGACGCCGTGCTCATCGGCGAGGCGCTGGTCACCGCCAGAAATATCCCGAAAAAAATCAAGGAACTCATGTCATGACGCGCATCAAGATTTGCGGCATCAAGACCGAAGCGCAGGCCATCGCCGCGGCCAAAGCCGGCGCCGACTTCATCGGGCTGGTCTTCGCGCCGGGCCCCCGGCAGGTCACGCCCGAAACCGCCGCTAAAATAGTCGCGGCACTAAAGAAAGAAAAACCGACTATCGAGGCGGTCGGTGTGTTCGTCAATACCGATGCAGGCGAGGTCGAGCGGATAGCTGAAGACTGCCATCTCGACCGCATCCAGCTCAGCGGCGACGAGCCCTGGGAATACTGCCGAGACCTCCACCGGCCGATTATCAAGGTGATGCGGGTCAGCCGGAATGAGCCGGCGGAGCGGATTTTAAAGGACATCGAGTACGGCATGAAAATACTGAACGGGCGGGAAGCAGGAATCCTGCTCGACACAAAATCCAGGGAGAAATACGGCGGCACGGGCGAGGCCTTCGACTGGGATTCAGCCCGGCCGATAGCCCGGCGGTTCCCGGTTATTATCGCCGGGGGGCTGACGCCGGCCAACGTTTCCCGGGCGATAAAGAAGATTTCGCCGTGGGGAGTGGACGTTTCCACCGGAGTCGAGACCGGAGGCGTAAAAGACGTGAAAAAAATCAGGGGATTCATCGCAGCGGTGAGGCAGACCGATGCCCATGCCTGACGCGCGCGGCTACTACGGGCAGTACGGCGGCAAGTTCGTGCCGGAGACGCTCATGCCGGCCCTCGACGAGCTGGAGACAGCCTACGCCGCAGCCATGGCCGACGCCAGCTTTAACCAGGAGTTCGACCGGCTGTGCCGCGACTATATCGGGCGGCCGACACCGCTCTATTACGCCACAAAACTATCGGAAAAAGCCGGCGGGGCGACCATCCTGCTCAAGCGCGAGGACCTCGCCCATACCGGCGCGCACAAGATAAACAACGCCCTGGGGCAGGGGCTGCTGGCGCAGCGCATGGGAAAGAGGCGCATCATCGCCGAGACCGGGGCCGGCCAGCACGGCGTGGCGGTGGCATCGGTGTGCGCCATGCTGGGACTCGAATGCATCATCTACATGGGGTCGGAAGACATCAGACGCCAGGCGCCCAACGTCAACCGCATGAAACTGATGGGGGCGGAAGTGCGCCCGGTGACATCGGGGAGCCGGACCCTCAAGGATGCCATCAACGAAGCCATCCGCGACTGGGTCAGCAACGTGCGCGACACCCACTACCTGCTCGGCTCGGTGGTAGGCCCCCACCCCTATCCCATGATGGTGCGAAACTTCCAGGCGGTCATCGGCCGGGAAACGCGGCAACAAGTATTAGCGGTTTACTCTCGCCTGCCGGACTACCTGGTGGCATGCGTGGGCGGGGGCTCGAACAGCATCGGGCTTTTCCATCCGTTTTACGACGACAGCAACGTAAAGTTTATCGGGGTGGAGGCGGCGGGAAAGGGATTAAACACCAATCAACATTCCGCAACGCTGGCCAGAGGCAGGGCCGGCGTACTGCACGGGACAAAGTCTTATATCCTCGAGGACAAGCACGGACAGATAAAAGAGACGCACAGCATCGCGCCGGGGCTGGACTACCCGGGGGTGGGACCGGAGCACAGCTTTTATCAAGACAGCGGGCGGGCCACCTACACGGCGGTGACCGACGCGCAAGCGCTGGAGGGATTCAGGCTGCTCAGCGAGACCGAGGGCATCATCCCGGCGCTGGAGCCATCTCACGCCATCTATTACGCGGCGAAAATGGCGCCGGAACTATCCAAAGACAAATTAATCATCGTTAACCTATCGGGGAGGGGCGATAAAGACCTGGAAATCGTCACGAAAGAGCTGGGGATGGACGCATGAACCCGATAACATCGGTATTCAAGGGGGGACATAAAGCGCTGCTGGCCTACATTACGGCGGGCTATCCCGATATCAAAGCCACGCCGGAGATAGCGCAACTGCTGGCCGAAAACGGCAGCGACATCATCGAACTGGGCATACCCTTCTCCGACCCGCTGGCGGACGGGGCCACCATCCAGAAAGCCAGCTACCAGGCCCTGCAATCAGGCACGACACCGGAGGCATGTCTCAAAGCGGCCGAGGAGATAAGGCACAGGATAAAGACGCCGCTGGTCTTTATGACCTATTATAACCCGGTGCTGAACTACGGCCTTGAGGCGTTCTGCCGCAGCTGCGGGAAGGCCGGCGTAAATGGTTTAATCGTCCCTGATTTACCGCCGGAAGAGGGAAGAGAGCTCGAAGCCATAACAAGAAAGCAAGACATCGACATGATTTATATGCTGGCGCCCACCAGCACCGAAGCGAGAATCGAGGAGGTGGGGAAAAGGTCGCGGGGATTTATCTACCTGGTCTCCCTGACCGGCGTCACCGGCGCCAGGGAAGAACTGCCGCCGGAGCTGGAGAACTTCGTGAGAAGGGTGAGAGAACAGGCGAAGCAGCCCCTGTGCGTGGGCTTCGGGATATCCAGCTCGGCACAGGCGCGGAGGGTCGCCGCCATCGCCGACGGCGTTATCGTAGGGAGCCGTATTATACAGCTGATTGAAGAAGACGCGACACTGGGCTCGCTCAGGGCCTTCGTCACCAGCCTGAGGCGGTCGCTTGATTCGGGCTAAATCGAGAAGGAGGTGAAATAACAGGGAAAATTCATTATAATCTAAATACCGTATCAGCAAATTATGATAAGGAGGTAAAAATGGACAGGACGAAATTTATTCTCAACGAAAAGGACATGCCGACCCGCTGGTATAACGTCCAGCCCGACCTGCCGAAGCCACTGCCCCCACCGCTCCACCCGGTCACCAAGCAGCCGCTCGGCCCGGCCGACCTGGCACCCCTGTTCCCGATGGAGCTCATCAAGCAGGAGGTCAGCCAGGAACACTACATCGATATACCGGAGGAAGTGCAGGAGGTGTACCACCTCTGGCGGCCGACCCAGCTCTACCGGGCATACCGCCTGGAAAAGTACCTGGATACCCCCGCCAAGATCTACTATAAATACGAAGGGAGCAGCCCTCCGGGGAGCCACAAGCCCAACACCGCCGTCGCCCAGGCGTACTACAACAAGAAGGAAGGCATCAAGCGCATCACGACGGAGACCGGGGCGGGACAGTGGGGAAGCTCGCTGGCTTTCGCCTGTAACCTCTTCGGACTAGAGTGCAAGGTCTACATGGTCAAGGTCAGTTACAACCAGAAGCCCTATCGCCGCATTATGATGCAGAGCTGGGGCGCCACCTGCGTGCCCAGTCCCAGTACCGACACCAAAGCCGGGCGCGACATGCTCGCCAAAGACCCGGAATGCCCGGGCAGCCTCGGGCTGGCCATCAGCGAGGCCGTCGAGGACGCGGTCAAGAGAGACGATACCCACTATTCGCTGGGCAGCGTGCTCAACCATGTCCTCCTGCACCAGACCATCATCGGCCAGGAAGCCATGAAGCAGATGGAAATGGCCGGGGCCTATCCGGATATCATCGTCGGCTGCGTAGGCGGCGGCTCGAACTTCGCCGGGATGTTCCTGCCTTTCGTTAAGGACAAGCTGGCCGGGCGGAATAAAGACCTGCGCATCATCTGCGTCGAGCCGGAGAGCTGCCCCACGCTGACCAAGGGGCTTTACGCCTATGACTTCGGCGACGTGGCCGGCATCGCCCCCATCGTCAAGATGTACACGCTGGGGCACACCTTCATGCCACCGCCCGTCCACGCCGGCGGCCTGCGCTACCACGGCATGGCACCGATCGTCTGCCACCTTCACAAACTCGGATTCGTCGAGGCGAAAGCCGTGCCCCAGCTGGCAACCTTCGAAGCTGGCGTCACCTTCGCCCGCACCGAGGGTATCATCAGCGCGCCGGAGACCAACCATGCCATCCGGGTGACCATTGACGAAGCCCTGAAATGCAAGCAGGAAGGCAAATCGAAAGTCATCCTGCTGGCGCACAGCGGGCACGGTCACTTCGACATGGGCGCCTACGAATCTTACCTTTCCGGTAAGCTACAGGACTTCGCTTACCCCGAGGAAATGGTAAAACAGGCGCTGAAATCCCTGCCCGAAGTGCCTGCCCAATTCAGATAGAGCTGAATTTATAAGGACGACAGGCCCTCTCTTTCCGGGAGGAAGAGGGGGCCTTGTTTTTCACCTCACCCCCTTAATCCCCCTCTCCGTTAACGGAGAGGGGGAAATGATTTTAAGAGGGGGCTTCGCCCCCTCTCGCTGCGCACTCCCCTGCTAAAGGAGAAATAAACCTGATTTTTCATAATTTATTAATAATTTAATCGTATGTTATAATTAAAGTAGATAGCAAAGAGGATAAAAAAATGAAAAAATTCAATTTGAAAACCCTGATTTTAGTATTTGTCCTCGCGGTAATGCTGGTAGTGATACCCGTCACCGGGTGCATCGAGATAACCGGCAAGGGGGAATCGGCGACACCGACCGCCACGGCAACGACGCCAACAGCCACGGCGATTAATCCCTCATGGACACCGCCGACACCCAGCAATACCAGCCAAGAACTGCCCGACATCGCCGACGTCGTGGCGCTGGTGAAACCGGCGGTGGTAGCCATCAACACGGAAGTAGTGTCCTACGACTTTTTCAATCGGCCTTACACGGAGCAAGGGGCGGGCTCGGGGTGGATCATCGATAAAAACGGCATCATCGTCACCAATAACCACGTCGTCGAAGGCGCCAAGACCGTCACCGTAACCACCTGGGACGGCACTACTTATTCCGCCGACGTCAACGCCATCGCCACCGACCCTCTCAACGACCTGGCCATAGTTAAAATAGATGCCCAAAACCTGCCGACGGTAAAAATCGGCGACTCCTCACCGATGAGGGTCGGCGACTGGGTCATCGCCATCGGCAACGCCCTCGGACAGGGCATCCGGGCCTCCGAAGGAATCATCAGCCTGACGGACGTCTCGCTCCAGATAGAGCAGGGGCAAACGCTATACGACCTCATCGAGACCACCGCCGCCATCAACCCCGGCAACAGCGGCGGGCCGCTGGTGAACCTGTCCGGAGAGGTCATCGGCATCACCAACGCCAAAATCGCCGACGTGGGCATCGAGGGCATGGGCTACGCCATCAGCATCAACACGGCATCGCCGATCATCCAGGAGCTGGTCAACAAAGGATACATCACGCGGCCATGGCTGGGGGTGGGACTTTACACCGTCGACGAGCTGGCCATCCAGCAGCTGAACCTGTCCGTAGACAAGGGCGTCCTGCTTACCGAGGTGGTCGCCGGCAGCCCGGCGGACCAGGCGGGATTAGAAACAATACGACGTGGTCGTCAGCATCGGCGGGCAGGACGTCACCACGGTCGAGGAATTCACCAAGGTACTGCACGCCTCGACCATCGGGCAGCCGCTGGAAATCAAGTACTGGCGCGGCAATAAAGAATACACCACCACGGCAACGCCCATCGAAAGCCCGAAACCGACGACTAGCTAACCTTCTTAACGCCCAGCAAAAGGTTATAGCCGCTGACCTTAAAGCTCTCCTTGAGGTCGACGTCATCAGGGACGGTGTCTTCTATAGAGCGCGCCAGCGTCTCCTGCATGACGTAGTCGGCGAAGGAAGACAGCGACTGCATGATAAAGGCGTCCGCCTCGTAATACAGGATAATGTGGTCGGCGATGTCATAGCCGGCGGTGCGGCGCATCGTCTGCACGCGGTGCACAATCTCCCGCGCCATGCCTTCCGCCTCCAGCTCGGCGGTGATATAACAGGAGACCGCCACGCCTGGCCGCGGCTCACTGACCGATGGCAACACCCTGAGTCCTCTTTACCGGCCACCTGCTCAACCGTGCCCAACTGCATCTCCTTGATGTTAAGCTCGTCCAGCAGCAAGGGCGCCATACGTTCCAGGGCGCGTTTTTCCGCTCCGATTTAACGCCGACAAAGATTTCCGCCAGGGGCTGACGCACCTTAATACCGGCCTGGCTGCGCGCCGCCCTCCCCAGACTGCAGACCCGCATCGCCAGACGGTTGTCCCCGGCAAGCTCCTTATCTATCATCGCCGGGTTCGCCACGGGGAAATCCGTCAAATGAACGCTCTCCGGCGCATCCGGGAAAGCCGAGCGCACCAGGTTCTGGTAAAGCTCCTCGGCCAGGAAGGGGGTAAAGGGGGCGAGGAGCTTCGATAAAGTCACCAGGCATTGATAGAGGGTGTTATAGGCGGAGAGCTTATCGGCGTCATTTTCGCTCTTCCAGAAACGCCGCCGGCTCCGCCGGACATACCAGTTGGAGAGGCCATCGACAAAGGTCTCTATTTTGCGGCCGGCGTCGGTGGGGCTATAGCCGGCCAGACCGGCATCAACGTCCACAATAAGCTGGTTAAGCTCGGAGAGAATCCACCGGTCAAGCTCAGTTCCGGGATAGAGCGAAAGGTTCAGCCGAAGGCCGGTAATTATCGATATTAGCGTACATGACGAAAAAGGAATAGACGTTCCAGAGGGTCGAGAGGAAGCGGCGGGACACCTCGTCCACCTGTTTGGCGTCGAACTGGCGGGGATTGCCCGGGGCGGAGGCGGTATATAAGTACCAGCGCAGGGCGTCCGCGCCGTATTTTTTCACGACATCCCCGGGATAGACGACATTGCCCTTGCGCTTACTCATCTTCTCGCCCCTGGCGTCCAGGATATGACCGAGACAGATGACGTTTTTAAAGCAGGGGCGGTCGAAAAGGAGGGTGGAAATGGCGTGCAGACTATAAAACCAGCCGCGGGTCTGGTCGACGGCCTCGCAGATGAAGTCGGCCGGGAAGCGCCCGTCTTCCATCATGGACTGATTATCGAAAGGATAATGATTCTGGGCGAAAGGCATCGCGCCGGAATCGAACCAGCAATCGATAACCTCCGGAACGCGCCGCATTTTACCGCCGCACTTAGAGCAGGCAAAGGTTATCTGCATCGACATGGGGGCGGTGCAAATCTAAAGGCTCCGGCAATCCGGAAAAATCAGGTTTTCCCTTTAGTTCGGCGACACCGCCGATACACTCGAAAGCGCCGCACTTTTCGCAGCGCCAGACAGGCAGCGGCGTGCCCCAGTAGCGCTCCCGCGAGAAAGCCCAGTCGATATTGTTCTGGAGCCAGTCGCCGAAGCGGCCGTACTTGATATGCTCCGGATACCAGTTTATCTCCTCGTTGCCGGAGATAAGGCGGTCCTTGACGGCGGTGGTGCGGATATACCAGGTGGTCTTGGCATAATAGAGCAGGGGGGTCTCGCAGCGCCAGCAGAAGGGGTAGGTATGCTTGATGATGCCGCGGCGGAACAGCAGGCCGCGCGACTTCAGGTCTTCAAGGATTAGAGGGTCGGCGTCTTTAACGAACTTGCCGGCGAAAGTATAAGTGCCGGTCATTTTTCCCTGGAGGTCGACGGGCTGGACGAAATCCAGCTCATCTTGTTTACCGGCTTCAAAATCGACCTCGCCGAAAGCCGGGGCGATATGGACGATACCGGTGCCTTCGTCCAAGAGTGACGAAATCGCCAGCGATAACGCGATAGGTCAAAGTTTTCACCGCTTTTTGAGTCGATAGCGAACCGCTTTTATGAAATCGCTTTCTCTCCACGGAAAAATCCTGGGGATTGAAAAGGGGCTCATATTTGACGTCCACCAAATCCCTGCCTTTAACAGTCACTAACGGGCTGATAGCCCTCTATTTTCAAGGGTCCGGAAAGCTGTGCCGCCAGAACCAGATAATCGTTTTCTCCCTGGAGCACAACATAATCGGCATCGGGAGAGACGGCCAGGGCGGTATTGCCCGGCAGAGTCCAGGGGGTGGTCGTCCAGGCGAGCAGGTAGACCGGCTTGACCTCCGGAAGAGCGACAGTGAACTGGCCGGAGACCTTAAACTTTATGTAAACCGACGGGTCTTCCGTGTCCTCTTTATAGCCCTGGGCGACCTCGTGGGAGCTCAACGAGGTGCCGCAGCGGGGGCAGTGGGGGGTAACGCGGTAGCCCTGATAGACCCAGCCCTTATCCCACATCTGCTTGATGGCCCACCAGCAGGACTCGATATACTCTTTGCTCAGGGTGATATAGGCGTTATCGAAATCCACCCAGTAGCCGACGCGCTTTAAGATGTCCTCGAACTCGCGCAGGTATTTAAAAACGCTCTGACGGCACATCTCGTTAAAGCGGTCGATGCCGTACTCCTCTATCTGCTTCTTGGAGGAAATGCCGAGCTGTTTTTCAATCTCGAGCTCGACGGGCAGGCCGTGGGTGTCCCAGCCGGCGATGCGCGGGGCATAAAAGCCCTTCATCACCTTATAGCGGGGGATGACATCCTTGAAAATGGACATGAAGGCATGATGGAGGGCGGGGCTGCCGTTGACGGTGGGGGGGCCATCGTAGAGAATAAAGCCCGGGCCGCCCTGACGCGCGGCCACACTGCGCCGGAAGGTATCGTCTTTTTGCCACAGGGCCAGTATCGCCTCCTCCATCTGAGGAAAGCTTACCCGGCTGCTCACAGGTTTAAACATAACGCTCTCCTAAATAAAACAGCCCCGTCCCAAGGGACGAGGCTTAAAGCTCCCGCGGTACCACCCTGATTCCCCCCTTCCAAGGAAGGGGAACACTCAGCAGGGCACGACTCATGCCCTCGTCACGGATAACGGTTGACGGGACCGTCCAAGTCTACTCTCCCGATTACATCGGGATTTCGGTTGGCAGCTCGGGAGCGATTTTCGGGGTAAGGATATATCGGCTCGCACCTTCCCGACTCGCTGGCTATCCTAGACCGCCCCTACTCTTCTCCGTCACAGCCTTTAACAGACTTATGTTAACACAAGTCGGGGGAGAAATCAATTGCCGGGGAGCTTCTTGGGGATGATGACGACTTTCCGGGACTCGCCGAAGCCGGTGCTCTCGGTGGTGACATCGGGGTGGTCGGCCAGGGCGAGGTGGACGACGCGCCTTTCAAAAGCCGGCATCGGCTCCATGGAAAAAGGCGTTTTCTTCACCTTGACCTGCTCGGCGAGCCGGATGGCCAGAACGCGCAGTCCCTCGCAGCGGCGCTGCTTGTAGTTCTCCACGTCGAGAACGATGGGCACCCTGACCTGCATTTTATGCGTCATGATGAGCCTGACGATCTGCTGTAAAGAGACCATGGTCTGGCCGCGCCGCCCGATAATAATGCCCAAGTCTTCGCCCTCGATGTTAAGCCCGACGGAAGCGACCTCGCCGCTTTCATCCATCACGGTAAATTCATCGGAGGGCGATACCCTGGCGGGCAGGTCCATCAGGCTCAAGAGCTTCTCCAGCACCTCTTTAGTGGCTTCGTATATTTCCTTTTGATTTACCGGCATTTCCATAAATCCTAACCCCTTAACGATAACCCCCCTTTATTTTCTGGGGCGATTTTTCTGCCTGTCCTTGCCGGGCTGGAACCTGCTTTTGCCCGGCTTGAGACTATTCTTGTCCATGACCTTGGACCCGGTATCGGCGACGATAGTCCCGGCACTTTCCGGCTCGGCGGGCTTCTCCTCGGCCGATTTATCAAATTTCAGGTACTTCTTCTCGGCCTCGGTGGGCTTTTTCGCCTGACGGCGGAGCCCGCCCCAGCCGCTGACGCGGTACTGCAGGATAATCCTGAAGGTGTTATTGACCACCCAGTAAAGGGCCAGGCCGCTCGGGAAAGAAAGCGCCAGCAGCCCGAACATCATCGGCATCATCCAGAGCATCATCTGGGCCTGCTGGGCCTGCTTGGGGTCGGTCGACGGGGTCATCGACATTTTCTGCTGTACCCACTGCGTGGCGCCCGTCAGGATAGCCAGGAAAATATCCGGCGACGCCAGATTCAACCAGAGGAAAACCCGGCTCAGCGGCAGGGCAGAGTAGACGGCGTCCCACGGGTAAAGAAACCGGGCCAGATTCAACAGGCCCTCCGGGGCCACCGCCATCGCCAGCATGATGGACTGATACAGGGCAATCCACACCGGCATCTGGATGATCATGGTAATAAAGCAACCGGCCGGCTTGACTCCGGCGGTCTTATAGAGGTTCATCTGCTCCTGGGACAGTTTCTGCCGGTCCTTGCCGTACTTTTTCTGGAGCTCGGAGAGCCTGGGCTGGAGGGCCTGCATCGCCCGGGTGGACCGTATCTGGCTCAGCGTCAGCGGCAGCATGCACAGGTTGACAATGATGGTCAGGGCGATGATAGACACCCCGAAGCTGCCGCCCATGAAATGCGCGATGACAATCAGGATGTTAATCAGCGGCTGCTGGATGATCAGTTCCCAGACGTTCAAAGCCCTAAACTCCCATCTTTCCTTATCCCGAGCTCTTTAAAGAAATCGGGCTCAACAAGGCGCCGGTGGCGGCATTAACGCGCTGCAATTCCAGGTCCTGGGTATGGATATAGACAATTCCCCCGTAGGCGGCCAGCGGCCCGTCGACGGTCTTTTTAAGGTCCACCAGCGTCTTGATTTCATTGGTGGCGGTAGATAAAGAATAGATAACGCCTTTGCCGCTGGCGAAAATGATAGAATCAGCGACGATGACCGGAGTGGACGATACCGGGCTCCCGAGGTCGAACCCCGCGATTTCAGCACCGGTAGCCGGATTTAAAACGTAAGCAAATTTATCGAGACAGCCGACGTAGAGCGTGTCGTTGTAGACGACCGACTCGGCCCAGAAAAAGTTGCCGCCCCGGAACTTCCATTTCAGCGTGCCATCGGAGGCGTTCAAGGCATACAGGTTACGGTCGAAAGAGCCGAAAATAACGTTATCCTTGTATATCAGGGGGGTAGAAATGATAGAACCTCCGGTGGCATACTCCCACTTTTTAGTGCCGTCGGCGATATTCAGGGCGTACAGCTTTTTATCGAAAGAGCCGATATAAAGCGTATCGCCAGCGATGGCCGGCGTCCCCCATATCTTATCGCCGGTGGCGGCAGACTCCCAGACCTTGTCGCCGAGGGCGGCATCCAGGGCATAGACCTTGCCATCCGTGCAGCCGAAAAACAGCTTGCCACCGGCGGCAACGATGCTGCCAACGATAGGCTGGAGATAGCCTTCGCGGGGATAGACCCACCTCACCGCGAGATTACCGACACTGTAGGCATAGACCTTGCCGTTATACCCGGCCATATAGGTGAGATTGCCGGAGACCACCGGCGTCCCGTACACGGGCACGCCGCCGGCACCTCCGGCGCAGCCGCCCACACCCGTCGCCGGGGCACAACCGAATAATCCCCCCTGACTGACCGGTATCAGCGCCTCGGAAAAAAGCCGGCTATCGTCGGAGAGATTGACCGTCACCAGCTTACCTTCCCGGGAGCCGACGTAGAGAATGCCATCGGATACCGTGCCGCCGGACCATCCCACGGCTGATAGACCGCTGACACAGCCCGCGATGACCAATATCAAAGACACAACTGCGGCCAAGAGAAACGGGAGTTTTAACAGCCAACCAGACTTACGTTTCATAATTATCTCAAAATAAAAAATTAAATCCTATTTAGATATTCTTATTTCGAATTTTTGCAACTAGGGCACGGGGTCGTAGCCGCCTTCGTTCCAGGGATGACACCGGAAAAACCGCCGCATTCCCAACCAAGTCCCCTTAAAAAAACCGTACCGGCGGATGGCTTCATAGGTATATTGAGAACACGTCGGCTGAAAGCGGCAGGCCGGCGGCATAACCTGCGACCAGGTATGCTGATAGACTTTAATTAACCCCAGAGCGAACGCCTTCATATTCTCCTGACGATAAACCGGCTTTCACCAACAAAGCGGCGACCGATTTTTCCAGGCTTTTATAGTCCGCCTGCGCGGCCGGGTTGCGGGCAATAATAATAATATCCCAGCCGGGGTACAGCGGCGCTTTTCTCAATATCTCGCGCAGTCGCCGTTTTATCCTGTTCCTGACCACCGCTTTGCCTACACGCCGGCCGACTGCAAAGCCGTATCTGGTCAAATCAAGCCCGTTGGGCAGGGCCCTGACCACAATTTCCCGGCCCGCCCAGGACCTGCCGTTACGATAAACGAGCTGGAACTGACTGTCCCTGGTAAGATAACGTTCTCCCCTCACGCTACCGAGCCCCGGGCCCTCAAGAGCCCGCTACACCACGGTCAATTTTTGCCGCTTTTTCAGCCGTCTGGCCTTCAAGACGGCCCGGCCCCCGCGCGTGCTCATCCTTTTCAGAAATCCGTGCTCGCGCTTCCTCGGGATGCTCTTGGGTTGATAGGTCCTTTTTGGCACTTTAACTCCCGTTCAATGCTCGACCACTTATTGAGATATCAGAAAACCCGGTCAAATTAAAACGGCAATATCAGGCCCTTAACCCGACGCCGCCCGTCTTCTGGATGTGAGCGGAAACAAACGGCAATAAAGCCAGGTGCCGCGCCCTCTTGATGGAGGTGGTCAGGGCGCGCTGGTGCCTGGCGCAGGCGCCGCTCTTGCGCCGGGGGGCGATTTTGCCCCTGTCCGATATATAGGGGCGCAGTATCACAGGGTCTTTATAATCGATGTATTCCACCTTGTCCCGACAAAAGAAACAGATTTTGCGCTTGGGAATATATTTGGCCCGCCCTGTTCTCCGCGGCCTGGTGTCTCTAGAATATGTCATGCTGCCCTCAATATTATTATATTATGAAATCTCGAATTTTACTAAAACGGCAGGTCTTCCGGTTCGAGCTCGGCCACGCCCGTTTCCTCCGGTTTTTCATCGGAGAGAGGCGCCGCGCCCTTCCTGTCCAGGAATATCACCCGGTTGGCAATTACTTCGATTTTCGAATGGGGCTGGCCGTCCTGGCTTTCCCAGTTGCGGGTGTGTATCCGGCCCTCGGCGTAGACCAGCCTGCCTTTGGCGAGGAACTGGTTGCACTGCTCGGCCAGCCGGTTCCAGGCCACCACGCTGAACCATTCCGTTTCCTGGCGGCGCTCCCCTTCCGGCGAGGTATAGACCCAGTTGGTGGCCACGGAAAAAGACGTCACCGGTTTACCGTTCGGCGTAAAGCGCATCTCAGGTTCGTTCCCGACATTCCCGATAATCGTAATTTTATTTAGACTCGGCATGGCCTCTTCACCTCCCCGGAACAACTCAGGTGGCTAAAATCCCCGGACTTAACTCTCCGCTTTAACGAGGAGGTGCCTCAGGACCTCCTCGGATATTTTTAAGTTCGCCTCGATTTCTTTCAATCTGGCCGGGCTTATCTTGAATTTCGTCAGGACGTAATTGCCCTCCAGATAGTGTTTCAGGGGATAGGCCAGTTTTTTCTTGCCCCACTTATCAACACTGGCGATAACGCCGTCCCGGCTGGTGATAAACTGGCTGATGCCGTTGACCCGAGCCTCCAGGGCATCCTCGGCCACATCAGGATTGATAATGTATATCAGCTCATAGTCCTGCAGCCGCCTGTCTGCCGCTGCCTTTTGTACCTGCTTTTTTCTCGCCACGCTAATTCCTCGCACAATTTTAGGTTATTATACCATAATCCCAAACTAGAGACAACTACGTAAAGCCAGAGCGGAGTTTACAGCCAATCCTGCCGAAGGCAAAACACCTTGACACGTCAGTCTGCCTTTGCTAGACTCTATAGGTGCGCCGCAACGCTTTTCCCGGGCGTTAGCGCCAGGACCGGAAGGCCCCGTGGTGTAGCGGTCTAACATGCCACCCTGTCACGGTGGAGATCGGGGGTTCAAATCCCCCCGGGGTCGCCAGTTTAGTGATTCGCGGAATATCACATCGGTCCCTCATCAATAGTCACCCACCCGGTCGGCTTTATTTAAATCAATATTGACAATATTAATGAATGTAGATTACAATATTAATATAACATACACTATGAAGGTAGGAATAAGCAATGGAGAAACAGGAGTTGATAGCGGAAATTATTAAGCTTCAGCGGAAAGTAGACCGGGCCCGTAGGCAATATGAGCTCGGTGTCTGGATGGACCTGCCCCTTACCATGGCCCAACTCAAGAGCCTGTTTTTCATCAGCAATCAGGGGAGCACGCACCCGGGGAAGCTGGCAGCCGCGCTCGGGGTCACGCCGACCAACGTGACGGGCATCATCGACCGGCTGATAAAGCAGGGCCTGGTGAGCCGCACGGAGGATGCGCAGGACCGCCGCGTGATGCTGCTGCAGGCCACGGGCAGGGGCGAAGAGCTGGTGACAAAACTCAGGGAGAGACGGAGAACCTATCTCTCAGATTTGCTAGGGCGTCTGGACGCAGATGAGCTGGCGATACTAGCCCGGGGGCTCAATCCGTTGGCCAGGGCCGCGGAAAGGCGCGAAGGAGAGACCGGAAATGAACATGATTGAAGTCGAAGGCCTGACCAAGCGGTTCGGTCAATTTACGGCCGTGGACAATATCTCTTTCCAGGTCGAAAAAGGCGAGATATTCGGTCTTCTCGGTCCGAACGGAGCCGGTAAAACGACCACCATACGCTGCCTGCTCACCCTTATCCCGCCGACCGCCGGCAGCGGGAAGGTGGCCGGCATCGATATCCTGAAAAAACCGCAGCAGGTACGCGAGGCATCCGGGTACGTGCCGCAGGACGTCTCGGTGGACGGCGACCTCACCGGCTACGAGAACCTGCTCTTTTACGCCGAGCTCTTCCACGTCCCGGGGTCGGTGCGGAAAGAGCGCATCCGGGAGGTCATCCGTTTCATGGAGCTCAGCGATAAGGCCAACGAACTGGCCCGAAACTATTCTGGCGGCATGATGCGGCGCCTGGAAATAGGCCAGGTGCTGGTCAACCGCCCCCGGGTGCTCTTCCTCGATGAGCCGAGTATCGGGCTCGACCCGGTGGCCAAGCGGATGGTCTGGGACTACATTGAAAGACTACGCAGCGAGTTTGACGCCACCATCCTGCTGACCACCCATGACATGAACGAGGCCGACCATCTCTGCGACCGCATCGCTATTATGAACGGCGGCAAAATCGCCGTCATCGGCGCGCCCGCCAAGCTCAAGACGGAACTGGGCGGCGACGTCGTAAGTATTGCCTCGGACAACTCCGGATGCCGCCAGGTGCTGCAAGATCTGGGCTACCAGCTCCTGCCCCAGTCCCAGGACAGCGCCTGCGACCTGGTGGTTGACGATGGCGAAAGGAAGATACCCGAGATTATCGATAGACTGAAAAGCGAAGGGGTCAGCACCGTCTCGGTCTCGCTGAAAGTGGGCACGCTGGACGATGTCTTTCTCAAATACGCCGGCAAGCGCATCGGCGAGGGCGACCTGAACTGGCAGACAACGAGGGCCGTCCGGAGAACGGCCAGGAGGCATGGATAAATGAATGTTGTCCGGCTCTTTACCGATATTTTCACGATAACCGATTTTGAATTGAGAAAGATATGGCATGACGTTTCACAGGTCTTCATCCGGGCGGTGCAGCCGGTCCTATGGCTGCTCGTCTTCGGCCAGGTCTTTGCCGCGACCCGCCTGCTCCCCACCGGCAACTACGACTACATTCAATTCCTTACCCCCGGCGTTCTGGCCCAGTCAGTCATCTTCGTCGCCATTTTCTATGGGTTTAATATGGTCATGGACCGGGACATGGGGCTGTTACACAAACTACTCTCCACCCCCATACCCCGCTACAGTATCGTTCTGGGCAAAACGCTTTCCGCCGGGGTACGTTCGGTCATTCAAGCCGCGGTAGTATTTATCCTGGCGCTGATCATCCGCGTCCACCTGATATTGACGCCGGTAAGCGTCATCGGGGTACTGGTGATTATCGTCCTCACCGGCATGTGCTTCTCCAGCCTGTCCATCTTCCTGGCTTCGTTCTTCAAGACCCGTGAACGCATGATGGGCATCGGCCAGGCTATTATCATGCCCCTCTTCTTTGCCTCGAGCGCCATCTACCCGATCGACATCATGCCCACGTGGCTGAAGGTGATCGCCCAGATTAATCCCCTCAGCTATATCGTCGAGGCCATGCGGGCATTGCTGGTGACCGCAGACTACCACCGGATAGCCCTGGACTTCGGCGTGACGTTTCTGGCGACAGCCGTCCTGGTCGGCCTGGCCTCCACGTCTTTCAGTCGCATCATCAGGTAACAACAAGGCCTGCTTTTGAGATAGCAGCGGCGGCAGAAAAAACGGCGGCAGGCGTGGTTTTCCTACCCATCGATAGTAAAGTCGATTCTGGATGAGTACAAAGTCGACCTGGTGCTGGATGTCGGTGCCAACGTGGGCCAGTTCGCCTTTTGCATGCGGAGAATATATCAAGGCCCGATAATTTCCTTCGAACCTGTATCACATACTTTCGCGGTACTAAAAGAAACGGCCCCGGACGATAAAAACTGGTTCAAATTTAACTACGCGCTGGGAAACGAATCAGGCGAGCAGGAAATGAACGTATATGAAATGGACCAGTTGAGCTCGCTGCTGGAAACGAATGAAGAAAGCGCCCGGCGTTTTGGAGCGGGAGCCGCCAACCCGGTGAAAGAAAAGGTCCAGATTCGCCGTCTTGACGATATCGTGAAAGAGATGCCTTTTAACGTTTATTCAAGGAAGATTTTTTTAAAAACGGACACCCAGGGGTATGACCTGGAGGTCTTCAAAGGCGCCCGGAGCATCAGGGAAAACATCGTGGCCATCCAGACGGAGGTCTATCAGAAGCCCATTTACGATAAAGCGCCGCCCTGGACTGACAGCATCAGCGAATATACCAAGGCCGGTTTTAAATTCGCCGGGTTGTATCCGGTCGTCAGGGATGGCCTGTATTACAGGTCGAGCGATTGCCTGATGGTGAGGTAAACTGCCTAATTTGGAGATGGTTAAAATGGTAACATCCAGTGAGCCCGAGCGGGAATGGTCTATCCGGGAATACCGGGAAGGCGATGAAGCACAGATACTTGAGCTCCGGGGGATCGTACTGAGCGGCCGCCGCGACCTGACATAGTGGAAATGGATGTACCGGGACGGCCCGGAGCGCTTTGTTAATGGTTGCCGAGGCAAAGCAGAGGATAATCGGGTCAATGGCGGTTATACTCGTGCCTTTAAAAGTCGGGGACCAGGTCACCCGAGGCAGCCACGGTATTGATTTGATGGTCCACCCTGACTACCGGCGCCTGGGCATAATGAAAAGGTTAGGTACGAAGTGCGGTCCATGCCTTAACGTCCGTATACTTGACCCAAATATTCCCAAGGAGCTCGCTACAAATCCCGCCAACTGGTATTACGTGGTGGGCGATGGCGACTCGCTATAACAGTCTCGAGAATGCCTCTAAAGTCACGTTGCCGAAGTGATATAATTGTGCCATACTATTCAATGGTATGAACAGGGCTTTAAAACAAGACGCCTCTTACGGCGAAGTCGACAGGTCCGACCCCAAGAAAAACATCCGGGAAAAAGTCAATCTGCTGCTGCCGGACGGCCTGATGATCGTGCTGGCCGCCATCATGGCGCCCATCGTGCTGGTGCCTATTTTCGTGACGTTGCCGGCGACCGTTGATACATCGTTAAAGTTCGCCGATTATTTTATCCTAGGCATATTTATCATCGAGTATCTCCTTAAAACCATCTTCGCCCGGGACGTCGTGAAACGCATCCTCAGTCCTTGGCACCTCCTCGACCTGGTGATTATCGTTTTACCCCTGTTAAGCCTCCTGCCCGTCTTCGCCACCGACTTCGGCCTTTCTTTCCCGGTCCTGCGGCTAATACGGATATTACGGATATTCGCCCTGGGCGGCCGGGCCATCGACAGAAAAAGAGAGATGGCCGTCCCCGGACACGAAGCCGCCGCCGCGTTAAAACCTACCTCGGAAATACAGGTAATGGACAGGAACCTGGAAAGCGTGTATAAAGACGTCCAGTACGGCCGGCTGCGGGATTTTCTTACCAACTCGACGAACACATGGATAGATATTTCCGGCATCACCGAGGGCGACTTCGAACGACTGAGCAATATCTTCGGTATACCGCGCATCCTCCTCGAAAGCGAGCTCGTCGACGAGGCTTTTCCGAGGATCGACTACTTTGAAAATTCGTCGATGATATTCGCGCGGGTCGCCAACATGAAGACCACTGATAAGAGCCCCGGGAAAATTATCGTGGACCGCGATGGCTTCCTCGTTATCTGCCAGGGGCAGAACATCATGACGCTTTCGAAAACCCATACCAGAATCTTCGACCTGATACTGGAAAAGGCCAAGAAAATCCATACCGCCCAGGAGCCGCTGGTCGTGACGATTTTATATACTCTCCTGAGGCACATACTCGATAAAGATAAACAGATTGTCACCTCCCTGGAGCAGGAGCTCGTCAGCCTGGAAAGCATACCTTTCAAAGACAGCCCTTCCAATTTCCTGGAGGTGACTTTCAACCTTCGCAAAGAGGTCAACCAGGTCGTACCGTCGCTGATGCACCTCAAGGAAATCATCTCCGAGATTTCCTCCAAGCGTGTGCCGCTGGAAGGATTCAGCGAACGACATGAGAAAGTCTTCGATATTCTGATGGACGAGGCATCCTACCTGCATGAAAACGCCGTGAACGTCAGGGACAATTTAGAGTCGATGATAGACCTTTATATCAACACGACTTCCCACCAGATGAATAAAGTGATGCGGCTCATCGCCGTGCTGACCTGCCTGGGGATAATCCCCGCCATCATACTGGGCGCCCTGGGTACGAACGTGTCCGGGAACCCCTGGGGCATTCAGCTCTGGCAGGTCTTTACGGTCCCCCTGCTGTTGATGCTGGTGCTGGCATGGATTTTCTACCGGCTCGGCTGGCTGAAATGGTAATGCCAAATAAAATCCCCTCCCCCGGTTAGCGAGCCGGGGGAGGGGAAAGCGAATGGAGGGAGCAATCCATTAATGCACGGTTACCGCCGCGCCCAGGGTCTCTCCCTTGATATCCGGCTGGTAGTAGGAATAAGCGGTTGAAAGCACGCCCTTGGCCTTCACCGGGTACAGCGCCCTGACCTGGAAATCGAAGGCAATCCGCTGGCCCGGCTTCATGTTCTCCACGTAGAAGATGACCTTTCGGCCGGCTATGTCATATCGCTTGATATTCGGCATGCGCAGTATCATGGCGTCGATGGAACCGGTCACCGCGGCGAAGCCCGTGGGCACCGAGACATCGAGCACAATCATGCCGGCTTCGGAGATATCCAGTTCGGGCAGAGGATTAAACTCGAGAGCCACCGACACTTTAACGAGGTCATCGACGGCAACCTCAGTGGTATCGTAGCCCACGTCTATATTGAGCATCTGCGCCGCCGGCGTTTCATCCGTAGCGGGCAGATTATAACGGCGCACTACCTGGGCGATAGCATCGCCCTGCCCTGCCACGATCATTTCAACATCGGCGTTAACCGGCACCGGCACAATCTGCAGGACATCGAAGTTGTCCTTATCTATTTTCAATGTCCTATCGATGCCATCGCCCTTCAGCGTCACCGTAAGGTCTACATCCGACCGCGCCCCGGTGGCATACTCGATAAGCGCCTGCAGGGCGACCACGGTATCCTGCGTGGAGCCGAAGCCGCCATTAGCATTGCGTTTCGAGACGAGCCACTGCGAAGCCCGGGAAGCGTTCATGGCGTCGCCGTGCCCGACCAGCGCCAGGGCGGCGTAGGCGGTGTTCTCGATGTCCGAACACTGATTGATTTCCGGTCGGAACGGCGCTACCATCATCGGTCCGCCCTCTTTCCCCTGCGGTTCGGGGAGGGGCTCGATGATTTCATCGCTGCCCCAGTGCAGGCCGTTCTCGTCCTCTTTCGCCAGCGACATCAGTTTGTTATAAGCTTCTTCCTTTAATGGGCTATCGGCTAGCTCCAGGGCGTAAGCCGTAATGGCGACCGCATAGGGGTCGGTCATCCCATCCAGCTTGGCCTCGAGGTACCTGACCGCCCGGCCGCCGGCGTCCGTTTCGCCGGCTTCGAGGAGGGCGATGGCCACAAAGGCGGTGAGGGCGTCCTTGCCCTTCAGCCCGCCCAGCATCTCCTGGTGGCAGACAAAGCCGACCTGGTCGAAAGAGCCGTCGGCGTTTTGATAAGAAGTAATCCAGTCGGCGGCCTGATTCAGCACACTTTCATCGATATAGATAAGCCCCTTCGCCTGGGCGAAGCACTTCAGCACGAAGGCCGTCAGCCACAGGCTGCCGGACTCGTCGCTCATCCCGAAGGCGCTGAAGCTGCCGTCCGTGCGGCGGTAAGTCAGCTCGCGCTGATAGCCGGTGACCATGAGCTTTTCCGCCTTAGCCATGATTTCCGGCTTAATCTGGCCGCTCGATTGCAGGTACTTGGTGATATAGACGTCCGGGGCGAAGACAATCATGTTCTGCTCGCCGCAGCCGAAGGGCATCTGCAGGAGGGCATCCAGCCCGTCGATGGTCTGCGTCAGGAAGCTGGAGGTCACGGCAACATAGACCCGGCCCGAGTCCTCGACCACCTCGCCGGGGATGGAAGTGTCGATAGATTCCGTGATGCCGCCTTTAAGAGTAATATTATCGATAATTTCCCGCGGCACGCCTTCAGGCTCGATGATGATGTTCTTGACCACAGCGTCCGCCGCCTCAGCGCTGCGGGCGCTTATCCTGACGTCCTTAATGCCGAGGCCGACGGGACGTATCGTGAACTGCGCCGACCCGATATCGTTGGCGGCGATATTAATAGTCTGCGTCGGGCTATCCAGCAGCTCGAACCAGTCGCCCTCTTCGATATCTACCTGCACATCCTGAGGCGTATCGAGATAGTTATAGACAGATACGCTCACCGGGAACTCCTCGCCACGAATGGCCGAATAAGGCAGGTCGATAGTCAGGAAGAAAGGCTGGAACACCTTGAGGGAAGATTCCGCCACCCCGAGACCCTTGTCCTTAGAGATAGCCACGGCCCGCAACATCCAGGTGGTGATGGAATCCGGCACCGTTACCTGTTTGGTCACCTGGCCGTCGTCATTGGTCTCGAAGTCATCCCAGAGCCACGTCTCCGGGAAGAACTGGCGGACACGCTGCACATCGGCCAGCTGGCCGGCGTCTTCATGGGCAGCAGGGGGAATTAATATAGTCGGGGTTGGGGCGGGCGTAGCCACGGGCAAGATCAGTCCCCCGGCTTTGTCGGGTCCGTTCCACATCCCGAAGAAATTCGCAATCCTGCTGGCGATGCCGTTTTCCGCTTCATATTCTTTGCTCTGCGGCAATTTCTTATTGGTCATTACCACCACACCGGCGTCCTTGAAAATATCCTCGGTGCCGGGGACGGTATAGGTGGGGTAAAAAGAGACCTCGTGAACCTCCGCCTGCGGCTCCATGTAAAGCCGCTCCAGCTCATCGAAGACCTGCTGGAGGTTGAGGCGGTTCTCCGCCAGAATAAACACCGATTTATCGACGGCGGCAATGCCGACCCTGGCCTGGCCGTCCGTCTGGATATTCAAATCGATGTTTTCGCCGAGCGTGGCCTCGTCCTGGCTAAACCCGGCATCCACCGAAAGCGGATAGACCTCCTCCACCTGGAACGGGAGATAGTCAGCCGCCACTTCGGCGTTAGGCAATATCTGGTAGACCAGCAGCTTCGCCGAGGGCGCCATCAGCGGCGTGACGCTAAAAGAAATGTCCCGGCTGGTGGTATAGTCGGAGAAGACGACGGCGCCCCGGGAAAGCACTTCGTAGTAAAAGTTCGTGGCGCGGTCGGTAGAATATACTTTGAAGCCGATTTTCTGCCCGATTTTCGCCGTTCCTTCCGTGGTCTGTTCCAGGTGGATAAAGTTGCCGGAAGGCGAATATGAAGACTGTATCGTCTGCGAGGCATAAGAGTCTCCGGAGCTGGCTTCAATCATCATGGCGATGGCTTCTTCCGGCGGGGCGAGCTCGAGGAGCGCCTTGCCTTTAGATGTATTGACGGTTTTAGTTTCCGTCTTGAAATCCTCGAAATTATCATCCATGTAAGTAATGGTCAGGTTTACCCGACTGTCCACCGGCTGATTATCCGGCGTCTCGGTCAGCACCAGGACATTAAAAGGCAGGCCGGGCTTGAAGACCGAGCCTTCCGGGATAAGCTGGAGATTCACCGAAGACTGCGCCACGGTAAGCAGTCGGCTGGTCTTTTCGACGTAGCCGGTGGCTTTCTCGGTAACAGTTATGTCAAGCTGGACGTTGCCCTGCCCGCCGGCAGACGGCGTGCCCGCCACGTATTCGGCGGGCGGCAGCTCAAAATCGGTTTCGCCATCGATTTCTTTCGTCAGGGTGGCATATTCTTCCCACTGCCCGACGTACCTGGTGGCGACGACGGTCACCTCACCACCGACCGGTTTGCCGAAGCTGTAATTGGCGCTGACGGTGCCCCGTACCGGCTCGTCCACCAGGAACCACTCCTTAGGCAGGTCGACGGTGACCTCGTACTTGGGCAGGACGTATTCCTCAACGCGCACGTCCAGCTGGCTGCTGGCTTTATCGGTGACGGCGTTGATTTTCCAGACGCCGAGGTTAGGTTCATCGGAGAGAGGCAGGTCGACGCTGGCCATACCGTAGTCGTCCGTGTTTACATCAGAGCTAAAGACCTTGATGCCTTTGTAATCGAGGACATCCAGCGTGACCGGCTCGGTGACCGGCTTCAGCTCGGGGTCGAGGGTGAGGACGCGCATGTGGATGGTCTGCCCAGGCTTATAGATGGGTTTATCGGTCTCGATAAAGACGAGAAAGCTGTTCTCGACATTGATACTGGCTTTATCAGAGAAGGCGCTGCCCTTGACCTGGATTTCGTACTGGCCGTCGGCAACTTCGGGTATATCAAGAGAAACAGTGCCTTTTCCATCGATAGTCTGTTTAGCGCTGGTAATTTTCCGGCCGTCCTTGAAAAGGGCGACCTCCACTTTTTCTCTGGTAAGCTCGTCGCCGGCGAAAAGCGCCAGCGAGATGGCCTCGGTGCGGCCGCTGTGCAGGACTTTGGGCAGGACCGCGATATAGCTGCTGGCCGCCAGCGCGGGCCGACCGCACGAGGGCACCAGCCCGATGACGAACGCCAGCACCATGATGAGCCCGATGACTTTGAAGATATTTTGTTTCATAACCCGACCTCCTTGTCCCCTTTTTCCCTGCCACCACAATCTATATAACGTCAGCCGGCAAAAAAAGTTATTGAGCCCGGAAAATTCCGGGAGGTTGATGGTTAAGCAGCGCCCGCTTTTGTAATATCCGTAGCGCGCTGGTATAATCATGGGTAAATATTTTATTAGCGATAAGAAAGGAACGAACCGAGCATGACTGACAAGGCCTGGGCCGAGATGACCCCGCAGGAAAAAAGGGACCGGCGTCTAAAGGGATGGCTGAATAACTGGGGAATTAAGTTCCCCAACTCTGAAGTTGAAAAAGCCTTTAAAACGAGGATACAGAGGCTAATTGACGTGTATAACGTGACCGAGCCGGACCAGGTGCCGGTTACACTGCCGGTGGGCAATCTGCCCCTGAAAATGTTCGGCGTGACTGCCTACGACGCGATGTACGACATCGAGAAATCCCTCCAGGCCACGGCCAAATTCAATCAAAAATACGCCGAGGAGCTGGAGTCCACCGCCGGCTTTTTCTACTCGCCGGGACAGGTCCTGGACCTGCTGGACTATAAACTCTACGCCTGGCCGGGGCACGGTCTCGTTAAAGACGGCACGAGCTGGCAGTTCATCGAGGGCGAATACATGAGGGAAGACGAATACGACGACCTTATCCGCGACCCCTCCGACTTCTGGATAAGGACCTATATGCCGAGGGTCTTCGGCGCCCTCGAGCCTCTGCGGCTGTTCCAGCCCTTCACCAATATCACCGAAAACGTTCACGTCAGCCAGTTCATGCCCCTGGCGGCGCCGCAGGTACAGGAGATGCTCCAGAAAATGCTCGACGTGGGCAAAGAATACCAGAAGCTCATGCAGGTCATGGGGAAAGCCGGGATGGGGGGCACATCGCTGGCGTTCATGGGCGGAGGGTTCGCCAAAGCGCCTTTCGATACCCTCGGCGATACGCTGCGGGGCACCAGCGCCATCATGAAGGACATGTTCCGCCGGCCCGAAAAGGTTTTAAAAGCCCTGGACGTGCTGGCTGACCTGCAGATAAGCACGGTCTTAAAATCGCCCAACATCGAAAGGCTCACCACCGTCATGTACCCCCTGCACAAAGGGGCGGACGGCTGGATGTCCCAGAAGCAGTTCGATACCTTTTACTGGCCGTCCCTTAAAAAGGTGATGAACGCCTTTATTAATGAGGGGCTCATCCAGGTCATGTTCGCCGAGGGCAGCTTCAATACCCGCCTGGCGCACATCGACGAGTTCCCCAAGGGCTCGGTGGTATGGTACTTCGACCGCACGGACATGTCCCTAGCCAAGAAGATCCTGGGCAAGAAATACTGCCTGCAGGGCAACGTGCCGTCATCGATGATTGTGACCGGCCACCCGAAGGACGTCAAGGAGTACTGCCGCCGGCTCATCGAGGAAGTCGGCAAGGGCGGCGGTTTTATCCTTTCGGCCGGCTCCGTGGCGGACAATCCCAAGCTGGAAAACCTCCAAGCGATGATGGCGGCGGTGCGGGAATACGGGCGGTACCGTAATAAATAACAGGCAAAACATATGGAAGAATACGGCGCGATAAATGCCATCATCGAGGTCTGCAACGCCAACGGCGTGGAATTCCTGTTCTTCAATCCCGGCATCGATAACGTCCCCCTGCTCGAAACGATATCAAAAGACCGGGCGTCCGGCCGCCAAGCACCGCGGGGCATACTCTGCCTGGACGAGTTCGTCGCCATGACGGCCGCCCACGGCAGCTCCATGGCCTCGGGCCGGCCACAGGCGGTCTCGGTGCACTCGGAGCTCGGCGTCTTGCAAATCGGCGGCGCGCTGCATAACGCCCAGTGGGGCAAGGTGCCGGTGGTCTTTTTCACGGAAATACAGGGCCCGCCGCAGCGCACCGACTGGCGCGGCGACAGCTTCGACCAGGGGACGATGGTGCGCAACTTCGTCAAGTGGGACTACACACTCAAAGAGACCGACGATATCGGCGAGGTGTTCAATAAAGCTTTCGGCATCGCGGCCAGCGAGCCGTGCGGTCCTGTTTACCTGGCGCTGCCGCGGGGGGTCATGTGGAGCAAAGGACAAGGCCCGAAAAGCAAACAATACAAAATAACGAGGGAAAAAGCCCCCGCGGCCGATACCGCCCTGCTTAACCGGGCGGCCGAATTTCTCATCGAGGCCGAAAACCCGCTCATCTTCGCCGGGTATTCAGGCAGGAACCTAACGTCGGTAGCTTCGCTCGTAGAATTGGCGGAGACGCTATCTGCCAGAGTGCTGACTTCGGATATCCGCGTGAATTTCCCCAACACGCACCCCCTGACGGCGTATCTCCCGCCGGGCGGCGGCTTCGGCAATCCCCGGCTCGCTGAAGCCGACGTTATCCTGGCCATCGACTACGATATGCACTACGCGGCACCGCCGACCTCACCGGCACCCGGCGCCAGAATCATACACATCGATATCGACACCGCGAAAAAAGGAGTCCCGCTCTGGGGCAGAAAACCGGATATCCTCATTAAAGCCGACTCCGCTCTGGCGATACCGGCGCTGACCAAGATTACTAAGCAGAAACTGACGGCAGAAAGGCGGGCGCAGCTACAGAAACGCTACCAGCTGCTGGAAGCGGAGCACAAAAAACTCGACAGCGAGTGGCGGGTGCTGGCGATAGGCCAGTCAAATAAAACGCCGATTACCGCCAATTGGCTGAGCCGGTGCATCGATGAAGTCATCGACGATGACACGATAATCGTGAACCAGACCATTTCGCCGGCGGCCATCGTGGCGCACCAGGTGCACCGGGCAAAGCCGGGCACGCTGCTCTCCTGCGCGGGGGGCTGCATCGGCTGGGCGCCCGGAGCGGCGCTGGGGGTAAAGCTGGCGGCGCCGGATAGGACGGTGGTCAGCCTCATGGGGGACGGCGCCTTCATCTACGGCTGCCCGGAGGCGTCGCTGTGGTCGGCCAGTTTCTATAAAGCCCCGTTCCTCGCCATTATCTACGACAACCAGGGCTACGGGGCAATCAAAGGGCTATTCCGCGAGAGGTATGACGTGGATAACATGGGCGCCGATATCACCACCCCGCCCGATTACTCCCTGATTGCCCGCGCCAACAACGCCTACGGGCGCCTGGTGGCCGACCCCGCCGAAGTCCCCGCAGCCCTCAAAGACTGCCTGGCGGTGGTGAAGGGCGGTCAAGCGGCCGTACTCGACGTAAAAATAGAGCCAGTATGACTCAGGGCTTATAGCGGCCGGGAAGATACCATATCATATCCATCCCAGACACGGCGCTCGTCTTCGAAGGGAGCGGCTTCGACGCGGGTCTTTTTATCCAGGACCATCGTCAGGCGGTCTTTACCGTAAACCGGCCACTTGCCGATGCTCTGGCAGGAGGGGTCGCCGGTGCGCAGGAAAGCCAGCGTGGAGTCCTGCATTTTTATCGCCAGGGCTTGCTCCTCGGGGCCGTCGCCGCTGAACTCCTTATCCAGACACCCGAAGAGGAAAGGATTGTCCAGTCCGTGCATGGCGCCCAGGACGCCGCCCATCGCCGGCGACCTATAGGTAAACAGATAGTTGTAGGCCGGCGCGCCGTTGTCACGCTGCGCTTCGATGAGCCGGATGGTGGGAATGCGGAACAGGTAATCCGTATTTACCGTACCCAGGATTTCCACCGGGCTGGCATCGATGCCACGCCTCTTCAGCGCGGAGCGGTACACTTTTATCATGTCCGGCACTATTTTTTCAGGCAACAGGTCGTTCAGTCTCCTGACCAGCCCCGCTTCGTCCAGGTTACGCACGGCGGGGTCTAAAGTGCTCGACATTTTGAGTTCGTCCAGGGATGTGCCCGCGATAACGGGGATATTCTTCGCCGCGCCTTTTTTAATCGCCACCAGCGGCCATTCGGGGAGGACCTTGCCGTCCAGGACCGGCTGAAACGGCGTTAGTCTGTATTCGGACAGGCGCAATCTATTCTGCAATTCCAGCTGGGCATCCATCAGCTGCTTGGTGGAAAGACGGCGTAAAGAGTCGGTATCCTTGCCGTTAATTTTGAGTATTTCAAGATATTTTTCCGTCACTTTGACAGCGCTTTCGATAGTGCCGACGACGTTGCCGGAGCCGCTCCGGTTAATGGCTTTCCGGAACTTGCCGCGGGCCAGGGGCATGCCCAGAAGGTTGCCCGTGCTCATGCCGCCGGCGGAAAACCCGGAGACCGTGATATTGTCCGGGTCACCGCCGAAAGCTCTGATGTTTTCGACCACCCAATCCAGCGCCGTTACCTGGTCGAGCAGGCCTTCGCTGCCGGTAGCCGGTATCTTGCCGCCGGTTATCTCTTTCAGGTTCACGAAGCCGAAAGCCCCCAGACGGTAGTTAATGCTGACCAGGACGATATCCCCGCGGCGGGGCAGCGTCCCGAACTCCAGGAAAGACTCGCAGCCCGAGCCGATAATAAAAGCCCCGCCGTGAATCCAGAACAGGACGGGGCGGCGGGCATCGTCCAGCCCGGGCGTCCAGATATTCAGGGACAGGCAGTCTTCGTCCTGTTCCATGTTCCCATAGATCGGACCGCCCGGAAGGGGTATGGGCATGAGATTCTGGGGGGCAATCGCCCCGTATTTTTTGGCCGGCCTGATGCCGTTCCATTTCTTTACCGGCTGCGGCGGCATCCAGCGTAATTTACCGACGGGCGGCACGGCATAAGGGATCCCCTTGAAAACGTAAAGCCCGTTTTCAAAGCTCCCTTCGATTTTCCCGGATTTTGTAGCTACTATCGGTTTACCTCTTTCGCTCACAGTGTTCTCCTTGATATAATTAATATAGAAGGGTTTTATCGCAATAACATAATTTAACATTAATACAGATTTTATGCCAATCACAGTTGGCATTCGGAACCTTACTCCCCTGGGACTCCACTACGGAATTAATGAAACGTAATGGTATCTTTTGCATATTGATATATTTTCTGTTATAATATATTCGTTTGCACATATTTAACTCCAATAATATTACGTATTGATGATATTCTATTGACAAATAATATGCAATATGATATTCTATATCTAGAGGTATAGGAAAATGAGATGGGGAATGGTCGTTGACTTATCAAAATGCGTGCGGTGCTACGCCTGCATCGCCGCCTGCCGCGTCGAGCACTTCCTGCCGATGGGCGTGACCTGGCCAAAACTGGTAGCGCTGGAGACCAATCACGGCAGCCCGGAAGTATCCACCTACTCGGTGCGCTGCAACCAGTGCAAAAACGCCCCCTGCGTCGAGGCATGCCCGACCGGCGCGACCAGACAGCGCGAGGACGGCATTATCGTGGTCGACCAGGACAAGTGCGTCGGCTGCCGGTACTGCGTCATCGCCTGCCCCTACCAGAACCGCACTTTCCTTTCTAAAGATAAAGACCGGGGTTTTTTCCCGGGCAGGATACAGACCGACTTTGAAAAGGTCGGCAAGGAGCTATATGCCCACCAGCTCGGCACGACCGAGAAGTGCAACTTCTGCGCCGAGAGAATCGACGCCGGGACCGCTAAAGGGCTTAAGCCGGGGGTCGACCGCGAGGCGACGCCGGCCTGCGTCAACACCTGCCCGGCCAGGGCGCTCACCTTCGGCGACCTCGACGACCCCGACAGCGAAGTATCCAGACTGATCAGGGAAAGAAAAGGATTCCAGCTTCATCCCGAATACGAAACCGACCCATCCGTATTCTTTATCGATGGAAAAATCGGGCAGACGGACGAGACGCCCGCAACGGGAGAAACACGGCGCGAGCCGATAGCCGCGGGAGCGGAGGGCTAACATGCAGCAGGTCCACGAATGGATGGTCAACTACACCCGGCAGACGGAATGGATAGATAAACGGGGCATCTTCCTGTGGATCGCGTTCTATGCCGGCGGGCTCGGCGGCGGGCTCTACCTGGTATCGCTCTTCTTCAACAGCCTGTGGGGGATGCTTATAAGCTGGCTCATCATCGCCGTCATAAAAGGGGGAGCGCATCTCATGTACCTCGGCCGACCCGCGAGGTTCTGGAGAATTGTAACGCGACCGCAGACCTCGTGGCTGGCGAGGGGATTTATTTTCGTCATGCTGTTTGTCGGTCTCGGGGCGGTACAGATGATATTATCGCACTGGGCGCCCGGCACCGCCGCGGAAATAGTCTTCAAGGTACTGGCGGGGATAACGGCGTTCGGCGTGGCGGTCTATACCGGCATCATCCTGAAAAACGTCAAGGGCGTGCCCTTCTGGAACTCGCTGCTGCTGCCGGTGCTGTTCGTCATCTGCGGGATACTGGGCGGCTTCGGGCTTTCGGTCGTCATCGCCCTGAACGGCGGGGGCATCAACCTGGCCGCCGCGGAAACGGGGAGTCGGTGGCTGCTTATCGCTAACGCCCTGCTTATCGTGATATATCTCTGGCGGGCCTCCCGGCGGGAACACGTCGGCAGGCAGTCGGTGCTGGAGCAGATCAGCGGCGAAAACGCCCCGATATTCTGGACCGGGGTGGTGCTGCTGGGAATCGTGATGCCGCTGGCTATTGCCGTATCGGGTATAATTATCGAAGTCCCCCCGGCGCTGCTTTTGACCGCCGTGACCTGTGAAATCATCGGCGGCCTGGCCCTGCGATACTGCGTCCTCAAAGCCGGCGCCTATAAGCCGCTGGTCGCTAAACCGGGATAGAGCATCATCCACCGGTCCCGGCATTTCAGTGATATTAAAATACTAATTCAGCATGGAATGAAATATGAGCGAAGAAAAGATAATCAAGACCACCTGTAAAAGCTGCCACGGCGGCTGCGGCGCGCTGGTGACCGTCCGCGACGGCAAAATCATACATATAGAAGGCAATCCGGAGGCGCCGACCAAGGGCACGATGTGCTCCAAGGGTCTTTCCTCCATCCAGCACGTCAATCACCCCGACCGCCTGAAATACCCCATGAAAAGGACGGGGAAAAGGGGCGAGGGCAAATGGGAGCGCATCAACTGGGACGAAGCCCTGGATACGATAGCGTCTAAAATTAAAGAAAGCCAGGAGAAATACGGCAAGTCCTCCGTCGCGGTGTCTCAGGGCACCGGCCGCGGCTATAACGAGTACACCCACCGTTTCGCCCGCTCCATCGGCACGGCGAATATCATTACCCCCGGCTATATCTGCCACAGTCCGCGCCTCGGCCTGTACGGCCTGGTGACGGGCTACGGTCGACTCTACTGCGACTATCACGGCTGGGGCGGAGAATACCCCAAAACGCAGATTTCCTGGGCGAAACAGCTCGAAATCAGCAGCGCCGACGGCGAGATGGCCGTCTGGTACATGAACTCGCTGCGGCACGTTAAAAACCTCATCGTCATCGACCCGCGGGAAACGGCGCTGTCTTCCCGGGCGACGCTCTGGCTGCAAATCCGCCCGGGCACGGACGCCGCCCTGGCACTGGGCATGATAAACGTCATTATCAACGAGGGGCTGTGGGACAAGGATTTCGTAGAGAAGTGGACGTACGGCTTCGATAAGCTCAACGAGAGGGTACAGGAATACACGCCGGAGCGCGCGGCGGAAATCACCTGGCTCAAGGCGGACGATATCCGAAAAGCGGCCCGCCTCTTCGCTATCGATACGCCCGGCTGCATACAGGTCGGCAGCTCGCTGGAGCGGCAGGCCAACTGCGGGCAGACGCTGAGGGCGATTATCTGCCTCCTCGGCGTAACGGGAAACATCGAGAGGCCCGGCAGCATGATGGCCTGGATGCCGCCGGAGACAGGCCTGCGCGAGGACTTCTTCACCGAGATTCCCATTACCGACGAAATGCGCAAGGGTATAGTCGGCGCCAGCGAATACAAGATGGGGTCGGCGCGGACCGCCCATTCCGATACGGTCATCAAGCAACTACTGAACGGCAACCCGGTCATAAAAGTCTGGTTCAGCGTGGGCGGGCAGCAGATACTGCACCTCGCCAATACCAAAGAGGTTCTCCAGGCATTCATGAACCTGGAGTTCCTGGCACACGTCGACCAGTTCATGGGGCCGATGGCGGAACACGCGGACATCGTCCTGCCGGCGGCGCACTGGCTGGAAATCGACGATATCTACGACATGCACCCCCGCTTCATGATCGAGGCCCATAATCGGGTGGTCGACCCGCCCGGAGAGGCCAGGCAGGACAGCTGGATATTCAACGAGCTCGGAAAAAGGCTGGCGCCGCAATACTGGTTCGAAAACGTCGAAAAGATGCTCGATTACCAGCTGCGTAAAGCCAACCTGACCTGGAAAGAGTTCAGCCAGATGGTGTTCCTGGCAAGGATGGGGAAAGACCAGATTTACTACAAATACAAGACCGATTTCTGGAGAAAAGGCGGCGGTTTTGCCACGCCCACCGGCAAGATGGAGCTTTATTCCACCGTGCTGGAGAACCTCGGCTACGACCCGCTACCGTATTTCCAGGAGCCGGGCGAGAGTCCGGTGTCAACCCCGGAGCTGGCCAAAGAATACCCGCTGGTGCTTTCCACGGGGTACCGGCAGCCGTTCTACTTCCTATCGCAGTACCGGAACATACCGTGGCTGCGGAGCTTCCAGAAAGACCCGGTGATGCAGATACACCCGGACACGGCGAAGCAATACGGCATCGAGGACGGCGACTGGGCCTGGATAGAGAGCCCGCGGGGCAGGATAAAGCAGAAGGCGCGCCTTTTCCCGGGGATACACCCGGGCGTGGTGATGGCTACCGCCAACTGCTTTTACCCGGAAGACCCGGCGCCACTGCACGGGCTGATGAAGTCGAATCCGAACGTCCTGACGAACAATAACCACTGCGACCCCATGTACGGGTCGCCGGACCTGACCGCCCTTTTGTGCAAGGTGTATAAAGCCGAGGACGGGAAGTAAGAGGCAATAACCAAGATACAATAACCAAAGGGGGCGGGCGTAAACCCGCCCTTCTTTTTATTCGTTATTCGTTTTTTATTTTTTAATTTCTTCGGTTTTGTAGCTAACCCGCAGCTAGATATTCGTTTTTCGTTTTATGTTAAATCAGCTACGATTTTCGGTATTCGTTTTTAGGTTTATGTAAAATTAGCAATTTATTTAGCGAAGCATGGGTCGCCTCGTACTCCGCAAGGAATAATGGTTCGACAAGCTCACCATAAAAGGGTGAATAGTGCTCGTACGAGTCTCAACCATGCTTCGCCCATTTCGCCTCAAATAAATAATAAGGGATAGGTGGGGGAAAGGGAAGGGAATTTTGTCGCGCGGGCCTCACTCCTGACCTCCTCTCCAAACACCTCTAGATATAACAAAGGGTGATTTTATTGTTTGGAGAGGGGGATAAAGGGGGTGAGTTTCGTCCATTTTATTCAAACATAATCACGTTGCGCAGCGCTTTGCCGTTTACCACCAGGTCGATAGCCTTATTGATATCTTCCAGCGGGAAACGGGCGGTAATCAACTCATCGAGCTTGAGAATCCCCGCCTTATAGAGCGCCACCAGCCTGGGGATTTCCGTCTGGAACTGCGTCGTGCCCATGTAACTGCCGGTCAGCACCCGCTCGTCTTTGATGAAGATGAAAGGCGGCATCTGGAGCATATCCTTCATACCCGGCAGGCCGACGATGACCGTCATACCGCGCGGGCCGGACATAAACAGTCCCTGGCCGATAGCGGGGACACTGCCCACAGTCACGAAAACGAAGTCGGCGCCGCCTTCCGTGAGCGCCTGGACATCTTTAACGGCGTCCCCCTTAGAAGCATTAACCGTGTGAGTCGCGCCGAAAGATTTGGCGGCTTTGAGCTTGCTGTCCTCGATATCCACCGCGATAATGGGATAAGCCCCGGAAATTCTCGCCCCCTGGATGGCATTAAGTCCTACGCCGCCGCACCCGATAATGACGCAGCTTTGCATCGGCTCAACCTTAGCACGGTTGACCACTGCCCCGAAGCCGGTGATAACGCCGCAGGCCAGCAGCGCGGCACTGTCCAGCGGCATATCGGCGGGGATTTTCACCAGCTGCGACTGGTGAACGATATTATATTCGGCGAAGCTGCCGATCCTGAAGGGCTGTAACAGGCCCACGCCCTTTTTATCGTGCAGGCGGGCTTCCTTTTCCAGCGGCCAGACGGCGTTGCACATGTGGCTGCGGCCGGTCAGACAGTACTTACACTTGCCGCAGTTGGCCATCAACGATATCACCACGCGGTCGCCGGACTTAAAGTCGGTAACGCCTCTGCCTACCTCATCAACGTAGCCGGCGGACTCGTGCCCGCCGACCAGGGGCGGCTGGAAGGGAAGCTCCCCCTTGAACATGTGGATGTCGCTGTGGCAGACGGCCGTGGCGGCGATTTTCACCTTCACCTCGCCCGTCTTGGGCGGGTCGATGTCCACTTCCTCGACGACCAGCGGCTTATTCAGTTCGTAACAGACGGCGGCTTTCACATTGTCCTCCTTTGATTTAACCTGGCGCACCACCAGTCTATTTCCTGGGGTAAATAAAGTCAAATTGGGAGGATAATCCGTTGACAAAGCAGCAGCTATAAATTTATGATAGGTCTGGAAGAATCACACGAAAGGAGAGCAGGACATGGCTAAAGCCAGAATATTAAATATCGTGGCGACGGAATGTCCGCCGGAAAACGACGCGAAATTCAATAAATGGTATAACGAAGTGCATATCCCGCTGTCTCTTGAAATACAAGGGCATAAAGAAGGTCACCCGCTACAAGACGATCGAAGCCCCCGGGGCGAAACCGAGATACATCGCGATTTACGAATTCGATAACAACGAAGACTTAAACGGCATGATGGGCAGTCCTGAATTTAAAGCGGTCAGAGAAGAAATGGAAGAGACCTGGAAAAGCCGCAAGTTCGAAGTCAAATGGGCGCTCAGCTGCGAGCCGATAAAGACCTGGGAACAGAAATAACATCGCAAGGATATTGTCTGAAGGGGGCGGGGTGAGAAAATGACATCCGGCTGGCTGGACTCGGCGGTGACATTTAAAAAAAGCACCGCCTTGAAAGTCACGTTTATTCTCCTGGCCTTTTTTGACCTTATCCTGACGGTCCTGGCGATGTACCTGGGGCTGTGGGAAATGAACCCGCTGGTGAGGTTCCTGGTACACGTCCCGCTACTGCTGATATTAATCAAGCTGGTGATTCCGGTGGCCGCCGCCTGGATAATGCCGGGCCGGCTGCTCTGGCCGTGCATCGCGGCGCTGGGAGCGGTCGTCGTGTGGAATATCTGGCAGCTTTTCGCCTTCTAGTTTTAGCTCTTACCTTGCCCCGCTGCGCGCAAGATTTTCTTCCTTCCGATACAGTCCGCCCATCGTTTCCAGGTACAGCCTGGCGGCGCTGACGCGCAGGTGCTTGGTGTTGTATTCGGGGTCGGCCTTGAGCTTGCTGTACATGCTGTTCAGATGGTGCTCGACGGTCTTGATATCGATGAAAAGCGTATCGGCGATGGCCGAGTTGGTATAGCCCTGGGCCAGCAGGCTGAGGATTTCCAGCTCGCGGGTGGTAAGCTGCTTGAGGAAGGGGCAGTCCGGTTTGCCGGCGAACATGTAGGTCGCCAGCGGCGGGTCGAGGATGACCTGTCCCTGGCTGACAGCCAGAATCGTCCGGCACAGCTGGTCGACCGTATCCAGCGATTGTTTTAGAAAGAGCGCCATGCCGCTCTCGCCGCGCAGGGCTAAACGGCGGAGCAACTCAATATCCTGAGAGCTGTAAAATATAATTAAAATGACAATCCCCATTTTGGGGCAACTGTTCCTGATGCGCTCCAGCTCTTCGATAATACCGGCATCAAGTTTCTTAACGCTCAGCAGCAGGACCTGCGGGTGAAGCTCGGCGACCGCCTGCATCATAGCCCCGGTCTCGCCGTTCTCCGAAATCCGCAGCAGCTGGATATCGGCCCTAGCTGACATGATGCCGTGGTAGATTTCGCGATAGATTTCCTGCTCTTCGACGACGTACAGGCTGACGTTTTCCGACTTGGCTGGGTTCATATACTTACCTTTCCCCTGAGCGCTTTAAATACTCACTCATCCTTACTTTTCCTCACTTATCCCACCTACAGCGACCATCTAAAATTCTAGACCTGATATATAAAGAGAGTAATAAAGATTCATAAATATCCCATTAAATAATCATTAATATTTCATTATGTTTTATCGCCCGACCGGCCTCTATTTCTGATTTTCGCATCGTGACCCCTGCCCGGTAATGGATGCTGCCCCCCAATTTCTCTTGGTGATTTCCCTGCTTTAAGGCTGCAGGAGAGACCCTGACGGGAATAAGGAAAATGGCATACCAGGATTGGGGATAGCGTTGTCGTAACGGCGGGACGGCGGATGTAAATTGACTGTATAGCCGGGAAAGGCCGAACATGGAACGTGAGCGCAATATAAAGGGCCTGCGTGCCAGTAAGCACCTTTGGTACATCATCGCCGTTATGGCGCTGTGTTCCCTGATTTACTACTTGCCCGCCATCGGGAACCGGGCAGGCTGGGCTTCCCTGTACAACACCCTCAAACCCTTCCACGATTTTTACGGCATCGATATCCTCGGCATAGCGTTTTTCGCGCCCGTAATCTACGCCGCCTTTGCGCTGGGCCTGATACCGGCGATAATCGTCACCGTCACCACCCTGCTCATCAGGTTGCCCTTCGCCGTACTCACCGATAACTACGCCGAATATTTATTTAAACTGGGGGTCTTTTCCATCGCTCTCGGTGTCATCGGCGCCGCCGTCGCATTGTGGCGCAAGAGCGAACAGCAGAGCCGGAGCTATCACGAACGTCTCGAGGAGGAAGTCGCCAGGCGGATCAAAGATATGCAGCAGGTCCAGGACAAGCTCATCCGCTCCGAAAGGCTGGCGGCCGTCGGGGAGCTGGCCTCGGGCGTGGGGCACGAGCTCCGCAATCCGCTTAACGTCATCAGGAACTGCGCCTACCTGCTCAAGATGCCCCTCTCCGAGAAAGACGACGCCGAGGCCGTGAATACCCTGGCCGTGCTGGACAAACAAATCGATATCGCCAATAAAATCGTCACCGACCTGCTCGACTTTACCCGCATCACACCGCCGTCGCAGGTCAGAGTCGACCTCAAGAACCTAATCAACGAAAGCCTGTCCTGGATAACGGTGCCGTCGCAGGTTACCCTCAGGATAAATGTCAACGGCAATTCCCGGCCGGTGAGGACCGACCCCGAGCAAATAAGCCGCGTCTTTGCCAACATCATCGCCAACGCCATCCAGGCCATGAACGCCAGGGGCGGCGAGCTGGCCATAGAAACGGGCGAAGACGGCGACTATATCTGGGTAAAGTTCCGCGATAGCGGCTGCGGCATCGCGGCCGAGAACCTGGAAAAGATATTCGAGCCGCTTTTTACCACCAAGCCGAAAGGCATCGGCCTGGGCCTGGCGATATCCAAGAGGCTGGTCGAGGAAAACGGCGGCAAAATCGAGGTCGTCAGCCAGGCAGGACAGGGGGCGACTTTCACCGTAAAGCTACCGCTGGAGAAAAGGAGCTGACCAGATGAGTCATGAACTGACGGTCCTCGTCGCCGACGATAACGCGGACCTGCTTAAAACCTTCGCCACGATTCTCAAGCGGCGCGGCTTCCTGGTCGAGACCGCCGAAAACGGCCTCTCGGCGGTAGATAAATACAAAAAACGCCGGTTCGACGTGGCTTTAATGGACATCGTCATGCCCGGGATGAACGGGGTGGAAGCGTCACGCAGGATAAAGGAGATGCACCCCGAAGCCGCGATCATCCTGATGACGGGCTATTCCGACGAAGCGCTGCTCAAGATTGCCCGCGACGAGGGCGCCCGCCACATCGTCCATAAGCCGGTAAAGAGTCGACCGGCTCATCGAGCTTATCAACGCGGCGGCCGACGACCAGCCCATTCTGGTCATCGACGACGACGCCGATACATGCGAACCTCCGGAGCCATCGCTGCTAAATGGAAGGTGGCACCATGTCAGCTGAACCGATAAAAAATAAAGAAAGCATATTAATCGTCGACGACGACCTCGATTTCCTGCAGATTATCCGTCTCATCCTGGAAAAGAAGGGGTATGAGGTCGGCGCCGCTCCTTCGGCGGCCGAGGCGACGGCGCAACTGAAAGAGCGTTTCTATAACGTCACTATCCTGGACATCAGCCTGCCGGACGCCGACGGCACCGAGCTACTTTCCCAGATTCTCGAAATGCACCCGGACATCATCGCCATCATGCTCACGGGCCACTCCTCAGTGCAGAACGCCATCAAGTCGCTGAACCGCGGCGCCTTCGCCTACCTCGAAAAACCACTCGACACGGCCAACCTGCTATCGGTCATCGAGCGCGGCCTGGAAAAGCAGCGGCTGGTCATCGAAAACCGGCTACTGCTGGAAGAGCTGGAAAGACACAACCACATCACCAACACCCTGCTGAATGTGTCGCAGGCGGTGTCACAGTCCCTCGACCTGCACGCAATACTGGACGCGGCGCTGGAGCGGGTGGCGCAGTGCACCGGCCTGGAAGCCAGCTTCATCTATCTCAACCTGAATGAGCATTTAGTGCTTAAAGCGCACCACGGCCTGTCGCGGAGAATGATTGAAGCCCTGCCGAAGGAAATCGGCCACGGGAGCGGCACCATCGGCCGCATCTTCCAGCAGGGCCGCGTGGACGTTATCGAGGGGCTGGGAAAATATCCCCAGATAGACCTGGGCTTCCTGAGCGCGGGCGGTTATCACTCGTTCGCCGGGGTGCCCCTGACCATCCTGGGCGAGGGCATCGGCGTGCTCGGCGTAACGACCAGCTTCGCCCGCTATTTCAGCGCCAATAATATCGAGCTGCTCGCCGGCATCGCCCGAGAAATCGCCATCGCCGTGCGGAACGCGCAGCTCTACGAAGAGGCCTCCAGCGCCAAAGCCCTCCGGGAGCTCGACACCATGCGCTCCGAGTTCCTGGCCAACGTGTCCCACGAGCTGCGCACGCCGCTCTCCGTTATCAAGGGCTCGGCCAACAGCCTGCTGCAACCGGACGTGATTTTCGACGAACAGACGCGGCGCGATTTCCTGGCGTCGATAGACCGCGACGCCGACACGCTTACCCGTCTGGTGGACGACCTGCTGATGATATCGCGTCTGGAAGCCGAAGCCCTGGAGGTGCGGAAAAAACCCCACCGCCTCGCCGAAGTAATCGTCGGCATCAAAGACAGGCTGGACAGCCTGACCGCCAGACATAACCTGCGCATACGCATCCCCGAAGGCTTGCCGCCGGTGCCCATCGACGACGGCCGTATCGGCGAGGTGCTCACCAACCTGGTGGAAAACGCCGTGAAGTTCTCCGACGACAACACCACCATTATCATCGAAGCAAAACTCAGCGGCAAAGAAGTGACGGTCAGCGTGACCGACGAAGGCATCGGCATCCCGCCGGAACTGCACCAGAAAATCTTCGAGCGGTTCTTCCAGGGGGAAGGCCGCAAGGCCGGGCGGAGAAAAGGGACCGGACTGGGGCTGGCCATCTGCCGGGGCATTATCGAGGCGCACGGCGGAAAAATCCGGGTGGAAAGCACGCCGGGCAGGGGCGCCAAATTCAGCTTCACGCTGCCGGTGGACTAAAGGGGGAACACACTATGGACAAAAAACGCATACTGATTGTCGACGACGACCCGGCGATACTGAGGCTGCTCAGCACCAACCTCAAGGCGCGCGGCTACGAGGTCGTCACCGCGACCAACGGAGAGGAATCATTAGAGTCGCTGCAGAATGAGTTCATCGACCTCATCATACTGGACCTCATGATGCCCAAGGTGGACGGGGTCGAGGTCTGCCGCCGCATCCGGCAGTGGTCCGATGTGCCGATTATCATCCTCAGCGCGCGCGGCGACGAGAAAGATAAGGTCAAGTGCCTTGAATTGGGCGCGGACGACTACCTGACCAAGCCCTTCGGGATCGCCGAGCTGATGGCCAGAATCAAAACGGCCTTCCGCCATCGCGGCGACCCCTCCGTGGCTCCGGCCCAGGCCAACTTCGTCTGCGACGAACTGGAAATCAACTACGCCAAGAGGCGCGTCACGGTGGCCGGCAAGGAGGTATCGCTGACCCCCACGGAGTACGCCATGCTGCAGCACCTGGCGGTGAACTCGGATAAAGTCCTGACCCACAGTATGCTTTTGCAGAGCGTCTGGGGCAACGAATACTCATCGGAGAAGGAATACCTGCGGGTCTTCGTCGGGCGGCTACGCCGCAAACTGGAACCCGACCCCAAGAACCCCCGCTATATCCAGACCATCCCCGGCGTGGGCTACCACCTTTCGACGGCCAAATAAGATAATTCTTTTTCAAGTTCTTAACGAGGGGGCCGCAACGGCCCCCTTTTTTATTTGTCTATCTCCCCCCTTTAGGAGTAAAATCAGTTAAAACATTTTAACTTAAAATCGGAAGGAGTTTTTATGACCGCTAAAGAAACGGAAGCCCGGCTGAAAGCCCTGGAAAAAAAGGTCGGCATTCTGGAGGACATCAACGAGGTGAAGCGGCTCCAGCGCGTCTATAGCTACTACGTCATGCACATGATGCGCGATGAAATTTATGATTTGTTCGCCGACCATCCTGAGGTAAGGCTGCACTGGCTGGAGGGCACCTGGCTGGGCAAAGAGGGCGTGAAACGCTATTTCGGGGTGGGGTCGGACCGGCCGGAACCGCCGCCCGGCTTTCTCCACCAGGTCATGCCCATCGCGGGGGTAGTCGATGTCACGCCGGACGGCCAGCGGGCCAAGGGGCGCTGGTACTCCTTCGGCGGGGTCGCCATACCCAGGGCCGACGAGCCGGGGAAATTCAACTGCTCAATCGTCGGCGGGCTGTACGAAATCGAGTACATCAAGCAGAACGGCGTCTGGAAAATGCTGAAAATCGACTGGATCATCCCGCTGAATATCAGGATACCCTCGGAAAGCTGGATACCGGTGGAGAACTTCGTCAACGCCATCAGGAACTTCAAAGGTCCTATCGCCGATATCCCCCCCGAGGACTTCGACCCGCGTTTCGTTTCCGGCTATATTTTCCCCTTCCACTACAACCACCCGGTCACCGGCAGACCGGCCTCGGACAAAGCCAAGAACGCCAGGCTTATCGCGGCGGCCAAAGCCAAAGTCAAGGCTGCGCCGAAATCCGCAGCCAAACCAAAGTCCAAAAAGAAATAGAGAGGACAATATATGGCGGCGAAAACCAAATACGGAAAGTGCATCCATACTGAAGACCTTATCAGGAAAATAGCGTATTACGGCGGTAAATCCATCGTGGCGCACGACGGCGAACTCGACGCCGACTGCTCGATAGGCTACCACTGCATCGCCAAGCCCATGTCCTTCGATTTCCCCCACTCCCATAAATTCCCGGAGATGCTCTGCTTTATCGGCGGCCGGGCGGAAGATATCACCGATTTCGGGGCAACTATCGAGTTTACGCTGGGCGGCGAAAAGCATACCATTAAAACACCGGCGGTGGTCTCGATACCCGCCGGCGTGAAGCACTGCCCGATCGTTTTCACTAAAGTAAGCAAGCCGCTCGTCTTCCTGGAGATATCGCTGACACGCATCTGGAAACGGGGCGGGCGTCGGCCGCCGCCAGAGAAAACGGCCACCGCCGCCGGAAAATCGACGAGAAAAGAGCCATCAAAGGAGAAACAAATTGCCAATATCAAAGTATAGCCAATATATCGTCTACGAACCCCCAAAACCGAAGCCGGGCGTGAGACCTCTCCCGCAACCCAAGCGCCTGGAGGAAGCGCGGGCTAAAGGCAACTACTTTGACGGCACATGGTTGTTCGCCCTGGATAACAGAATTGCCGCGGGGGCTTTTTATACCAACTGCGTCTGGCTCTGGAAAAAGCACGGCGCCGAGCCCCTCGATATCGAGATCGCCCACACCCATAACTTCGACGAGACGCTGGGGTTCGTGGGCACCGTGCCCGACAAACCGCATGAGCTGGGCGGAGAACTGGAGCTATGGCTGGAAGACGAGAAATTCACCATCACCAAAAGCTGCCTGGTCTATGTTCCGCGCGGTATGAAGCACCTGCCGCTGACCCTTAAAAGAATCGATTATCCCATTTTCTTCTGGACGGCCGGCAACGGCACGGAGTACACGAGGACATCCGGCGACGAAGAATTCGTTTAACAACAATCAATTAAAAAGGAGCGAGCCATGGCAGACAAAACGAAATATGGCAAGTACATTCTGAGGAACGCCTTCAAGAAACACCACCAGATGGAAGGCCTCTCCGCCAGCGGCGACGAGATGGACGCCGACTGCATTTTAACGCACCATGTTTTCTCAAAGCCGGAATACGTGCTCAAGGAATCTCACTATCACGACGATTTCATGCAGATTCTCTGCTTCCTGGGGACGAACCCGAAAAACGTCCGCGACTTCGGAGGGGCGGTCATCGAGCTATGTCTGGGCAAGGAAGAGGAAAAGCATATCATCGACTCCCCGGTCATCGTCCCCCTCCCCAAGGGACTGCCGCACGGACCGCTTTATTTCAAGAAGCTCCCCAAGCCCGTGATCTTCCTGGAGATAATGCTGACGCGGAAGTACCACAGCAACCTGCCCCCTCCGGCGCGAGAAGCAGTTAAAGCTAAACCGGCAGTCAAAGCCAAGAAATAGCCTAGTGTTATTTGCTTTTTTATACTCACCCCCTTACCCCCTCTCAAACAGACATATTTTACGTCCTCGTATTATCCCGTGTTTGAAAGGGGGTAAGTATATGAGAGGGGGCTTCGCCCCCTCTCTCCTTCACTCCCCTCTCCAGCCAGTAATGTCTATGGTTTCCACAATCGTTTCCGGCTGGAGAGGGTAAACAATTATATATTTACAATCTTTCCCTTTGTCTCATGCCCTCCTGCCAAATTCATTAATAAGATATTTATCTTATCTCCCACCCCGTTTATGCCCCGTTTATCGTCCGGATGTTAGTCTATAACGTTACGGTGAATTACCGAAGGAGACTAACATGTTAGCGAAAACGAAGGTACTGGCTGTCAGCCGCGACCCCTTGCTCGTTAATTTCCTGCAACAGGAACTCGAACAGGGCGAGTATGAGGTGGTCCACACCCAGCAAAGCGGCGTCCAGCTCAAAGAGGTCCTCGATGCCGAGCGCCCGGGGTTTATCATCCTCGATATCGTGATGCCCTCGCTCGACGGCATCAGCCTGTGCCTGCAGCTCAGGCAGTGGACAAGGACCCCCGTCATGATGCTCAGCACCTGGGGCACGGGCCACGGCACAGTGCGGGGACTCAACCTGAGCGCGGACAACTATCTCACCAAGCCTTTCGGCGGCGATGTTCTGAAAAAGCGGATTAAAGACACCCTGAGGCAGAATGGCCTGGCCGAGCTTGTGCGCCTGCCCTCGCTGGTGAAAACTAAATAGCCAAACGACCCCGAAAGACCAACCGGGAGGTAAAAACAGATTGATTATCCTGTGGGTAAGCAAGAGAAAAGCCGAAGACGGAAAAGGCCCGTCCAGGGACGACCGGGAGTCCTTCCAGAAACACGATGAAATTATGAAGAAGTTCCGCATCGCCCACCCGGAACGCGAGGTGAAAATCGTTAGCCCGAAGGACCTCATTGACACCGGCGGCAACCTGCTGGCGCCGGTCGACGGGGTGAAACTGGGGAACAACCGGCAAAACTAGGACAACAACATCCGGTCAGGCCAATCGAAGCTCTCCTTCCCATCGAGGGAGGGCTTTCTTTTATAGCTGAGTTGTGACTGTGACAGCTTCGGTTCTCTTGCCACGATACGTCTCCTGATGTTAAAATGATTATATTCCGGGCCGTTAGCTCAACTGGTAGAGCAGATGACTCTTAATCATCAGGTTGGAGGTTCGAGTCCTCCACGGCTCACCATTCCGACCATCCATTGACTATAAAGAAGCAAATAGTCAGGTTTATACCGGCATAAAAAACAACCGGGGACTTTTTTATGACATATACCAAAATCCCGGAACGCATCAGCCGGCTCGACGAGCTGGCCAACAGCCTCTGGTGGAGCTGGCACATGGTCGGGAGGACCGTCTTCAGGACGCTGGACTATATGCTATGGCACCAGAGCGGGCACAATCCAGTCCAGCAGCTCTACCAAATCAGCCGGGAAAAGCTCGAGGCCGCCGCCGCCGACCCCGCCTTCCTCTCTTTATATGACACCGCCATTGCCGCCTTTGACAGCGAGAAAAAAGACGGCAACTCCTGGTACAATCTCAACCACGCCGGCGCTTTCACGGGGCCCATCGCCTACTTTTCCATGGAATTCGCCATTCACAACTCGCTGCCCATCTATGCCGGCGGCCTGGGGGTGCTGGCCGGCGATATCTGTAAAGAGGCCAGCGACCTGGGGATACCGCTGGTGGCGGTGGGTTTCATGTACCCGCAGGGATATTTCCGGCAGCGTATCTCCGCGGACGGCTGGCAGGAAGAGGAATACCAGCAGCTGGACTTCAGCAAGGCCCCGGTGCGCCCCATCCTGTCCGCCACCGGCCAGAAATGCCTGGCCGAGGTCAATCTGAAAAATCATACGCTGCACATCGGGGCGTGGCTGGTCAACCTGGGTCGAGTAAACCTGTATCTCCTCGATACCGGCCTGGACGAAAACGACACCCAGGACCGGCAGCTGTCGAGTCGACTCTACACCGGCGACCGCGAACACCGCCTGCAGCAGGAAATCCTGCTGGGCATCGGCGGCGTGCGCGTCCTGCGGACGCTGGGCATCCAGCCCTCCGTCTGGCACGCCAACGAAGGCCATACCGGCTTTATGATGCTGGAACGCATTAGAGAGGAAACGGTTAAAGGCAAGCCCTTCGACCAGGCACTCGAGAGCGTGCAAACGAGCTCCGTATTCACCACCCATACGCCGGTCCCGGCCGGCCACGACGTTTTCACCAACGAACTTATTTCTCCGTACTTTGAGAACTACTGGCCGTCCCTGGGTATCAACCGGCAGGACTTCCTCGATTTAGGGCGGAAGAGCCGCAGCACCGACGGCAATTTCAACATGACCGTCCTCTCGCTAAAGACCTCCGGCCACCGCAACGGCGTCAGCCGGCTCCACGGCATCGTGACGCGACGCATGTGGTGCGGACTATGGATGGACTGCCCCGAGGACGAGGTGCCCATCACCTACGTGACGAACGGCGTGCACCTGCCGACCTGGGTCTCCCTGGAGAACCGCCAGCTCTATGAAAAATACCTCGGCAGCGACCTCATGGAAAGGCAGGACGACGTCGAGCTCTGGAAGCACATCGCCGATATCCCGGACGAGGAACTCTGGCAAACGCACCTGATATTGAAGAGAAAGCTGTTCCACGTTATCCTGGAACGGGCGCAGCTGCGCTGGGCCAGGGGCGAGGCCTCGCCGCAGCAAATCCTGGCCATGGGCGCTTTGCTTGACTCCGATACTTTAACGATAGGTTTCGTCCGGCGTTTTACGGAATACAAGCGACCGTCGCTCCTGTTCCGGGACATCGAACGGCTGATAAAGATAGTCAACGACCCGTTCCGGCCCGTCCAGATAATCTTCGCCGGCAAGTCGCATCCCGCGGACACCGCCTCGAAAATACTCCTCCAGCGCGTGCACACCATGGCCAAGGACCGCATCTTCCAGGGGAGGATAGCCTTCCTCGAAGACTATGACATACGCCTGGCCAGGTACCTGGTGCAGGGGGTGGACGTCTGGCTGAATACGCCGCGCCGCCTGCAGGAGGCCTCCGGCACCAGCGGGATGAAAGCCGCCATGAACGGCGTGCTCCACCTGAGCGTGCCGGACGGCTGGTGGCACGAAGGCTTTAACGGCGATAACGGCTGGGTCATCGGCGACGACACGATCAAAATAAGCACGGAGGCCGAGGACAGGTCCGATGCCGAGTCGCTTTACACCCTGCTCGAGGAAAAGGTCGTGCCCCTTTATTACCAACTCGACCGGAGCGGCACGCCGCGGGGCTGGATTGACATGGTAAAAAAATCGATAAGCTCAATAGCGCCGGTGTTCTCGGCGCGGCGGATGCTCAAAGAATACTGCGAGAAAATGTACCTGCCGGCCGCGAAATCCTGACATCGATACTAGAGGATGGGATACAGTCCATGGAACTGAGCGAGGGCCGCTACCGCATCGTCATCGAGGGCGTCAGCCCGGAGGTCGACGGCGGCCGTTTCCCGGCCAAGAGCGTCGCCGGCGATACGGTGGATGTCGAGGCGGACATCTACGCCGACGGGCACGATGCCATCTCGGCGCACCTGCTTTATCGCTACCAGGATGAGACCGGCTGGACCGAGACGCCGATGCGCCACCTCGGCAACGACCGCTGGCGCGGCTCATTCACCGCCGCCAAAACAGGCGAATATATATTCACAATAAAGGCATGGGTTGATGACCAACGCTACGTTATCACATATCCGCGTGAGCTCATAGTTAACGTCGACCGGGAAAAAGCCGGATGCAGCGCCTGGTACGAGATGTTCCCCCGCTCCGCCTCCCCCGTACCCGGTCGGCACGGCACTTTCAAAGACTGCGAGGTACGCCTGCCCTATATCGCCGAAATGGGTTTCGACGTTCTCTATCTACCTCCCATTCACCCCATCGGAAAGACCGGACGCAAAGGAAAAAACAACACCCTAAACGCCGGACCGGAAGACCCCGGGACGCCCTGGGCCATCGGCTCGGAGGAAGGCGGGCATAAAGCCATCAACCCCCGGCTGGGCACGCTGGAGGACTTCAAGCGCCTGCTGGTTAAAGCTAAAAAATATAATATCGAGGTCGCCCTGGACATCGCCTTCCAGTGCTCGCCGGACCATCCTTACGTTAAAGAGCACCCCGAGTGGTTCCTGCGGCGGCCCGACGGCTCCATCCAGTACGCCGAAAACCCACCCAAGAAATACCAGGACATTTACCCTCTTAACTTCGATACGGAGGACTGGAAAGGGCTCCGGGAGGAACTCAAGGGCATCGTCCTTTACTGGGCTAAAAACGGCGTCCGCATCTTCCGCGTGGACAACCCGCATACCAAGCCCTTCGCGTTCTGGGAGTGGCTCATCGCCGAGGTGAAAAAACCGTACCCGGATACCCTGTTCCTCTCTGAGGCGTTTACCCGACCCAAAATCATGTACCACCTGGCCAAGCTGGGATTTACGCAGTCGTATACCTATTTCACGTGGCGCAATAATAAAAAAGACATTACTGAATACCTTACCGAGCTGACGCGAACGCCGGTCAAGGACTTCTTCCGGCCCAACTTCTGGCCCAACACGCCGGACATCCTCCACGAGTACTTGCAGACCGGCGGCCGGGCGGCTTTCATGGCACGCCTTGTCCTGGCGGCGACGCTGAGCTCCAACTACGGCATCTACGGGCCCGCCTTCGAGCTCATGGAGAACAGGCCGCGGGAGCCGGGCAGCGAGGAATATTTAAACTCGGAAAAGTATGAAATTAAACACTGGGATATCGACCGGCCCGATAGCCTCAAAGATTTCATCGGCCGCATTAACCGCATCCGCCGCGAGAACGCCGCCCTCCGGCGCAATCGCAACCTCTGGTTTAACACCACTAGCAACGACCAGCTGATATGCTACAGCAAACACACCGACGACCTTTCCAATATTATATTAACGGTCGTTAACCTCGACCCCCACGCCATGCAATCGGGCACGGTCAACGTGCCGCTGAAATCATGGGGCTTCGACACGGAAAAACCGTTCGAGGTACATGACCTCCTGAGCGATAAAAGCTATACCTGGGGCGGCGAATGGAACTACGTCGAGCTTAACCCTACCGTCTGCCCCGCCCATGTCTTTCGCCTCCTCGACCTCACGCACGCCGAAGAAAAAATCGTGGAGAGTGCCGTCGATGTCCCCGCGCAAGAGTGAAAGACCGCCGGCAAACGTAGACTATAGCGTCTCCCTGCTCTCCGACATCGACCTCTATCTATTTAACGAAGGCAACCACCATCAACTTTATGACAAGCTGGGCGCGCACACGCTCAAAGCCAACGGCGCCGCCGGGACGTATTTCGCCGTATGGGCCCCTAACGCCCGCGAGGTGTTCGTCACCGGCGATTTCAACGGCTGGGACCGGACCAGCCACCGTCTCCAGTCCAGGGAGAATTCCGGCATCCGGGAAGGTTTCATCCGTGGCATCGGCGCCGGCAGCGTCTATAAATACTACATCGTTTCCCAGTATAACAACTATACGGTCGAGAAAGCCGACCCTTTGGCTTTCTTCGGCGAGGTTCCCCCGAAAACCGGCTCGATAGTGCGCGACCTCGCCTATACCTGGGGCGACAAAACGTGGATGCAGGAGCGCCGCGGACGTAATAAGCTCGACGCGCCGGTTTCCATCTATGAGGTCCATCCCGGCTCGTGGCGGCGCGTCCCCGAGGAAGGCAACCGCTGGCTGACCTATCGTGAGATGGCCCCGCTGCTTGCGGATTATGTCAACAAAATGGGCTTCACACACATCGAGCTCCTGCCGGTCATGGAGCACCCTTTCTACGGCTCCTGGGGATACCAGACCACCGGGTACTTCGCCCCTACCGCCCGCTACGGGACGCCGCAGGACTTCATGTACCTGATAGATTATTTGCACCAGCATAATATCGGCGTCATTCTGGACTGGGTGCCCTCCCACTTTCCCAATGACCAGCACGCGCTAGGTTTTTTCGACGGCACCCACCTCTACGAACACCAGGACCCCATCCAGGGCATTCACCCCGATTGGAACACCTATATCTTTAACTACGGGCGCAACGAGGTGAGGAGCTTTTTAAAGAGCAGCGCCCTTTTCTGGCTGGACAAATACCACGCCGACGGACTGCGGGTCGACGCCGTGGCTTCCATGCTCTACCTGGACTACGGCCGGAAAGACGGCGAGTGGCTGTCCAATAAAAACGGGGGACGGGAAAACCTTGAGGCGATTGATTTCCTCAAGCAGTTCAATGAGACAGTATATGAAGAAAAGCCCGATATCCAGACAGTCGCCGAGGAATCGACTGCGTGGCCGATGGTGTCGCGTCCAACGTATAGCGGCGGCCTTGGGTTCGGTCTGAAATGGGACATGGGCTGGATGCACGATACCCTGGTCTATATAACGCGCGACCCCATTCACCGCAGCTTTCACCAGAACGACCTCACCTTCCGCATGGTCTACGCCTTTACCGAGAATTTCATCCTGCCGCTCTCCCATGACGAGGTCGTTTACGGTAAGGCCTCGCTGCTTTCCAAGATGCCGGGGGACGACTGGCAGAAGTTTGCCAACCTGCGGCTGCTCCTCGGCTACATGTACGCCCAGCCCGGGAAAAAGCTCTTATTCATGGGCGGGGAGTTCGGGCAGCGGCGGGAATGGTCCCATGAAGAAAGCCTGGAATGGCATTTGCTCCAATACCCACCGCATCAAGGCCTGCAGCAGTGGGTAACCGACCTTAATCTATGCTACCGGGAACAGCCGTCCCTCTATCAGTTAGATTTCGACCCCGCGGGTTTTGAATGGATCGATACCAGCGACTTCCAGCACAGCATTTTAAGCTTCATCCGCAAGGGGCACGCGCCGGAGGAAATGATAGTCGTGGTGCTGAACTTTACGTCCGAGACGCATTTCAACTACGACATCGGCGTGCCCATGGCGGGAGAGTGGACGGAAATTCTGAACAGCGACGCGACGAAATACGGCGGCAGCGGGAAAGGCAATCCCGACCCGTTAAAAGCGTCGAACGCGGGTAAGCACGGCCGGCCTTTTTCCCTGAGTCTCACGATACCGCCTCTGGCGGCGATTTTCTTGAAATGCTTAAAGCCTGCCTCTCGATAACCTAAACTAACCTCACCCCTTACCCCTCTCCAGCCAATAGTATTGTTTAAATCGATTTTTCCTCTGGCTGGAGAGGGGAGTATAGGAGAGAGGGGGCTTCGCCCCCTCTCGTTAGCGCACTCCCTTTTAAAAATGGGGCGTTAAGAGGGGTCTCGGCCCCTCTTTTTTTATTCCCCCTCTCAAATCAGGGATAAAGCGAGAACGAAAAATGTAATCCTTTGAGAGGGGGATAAAGGGGGTGAGCAAAGACTTATTGTATACGGAAGTTCAACTGTTTACCAAGAGAAACGAAGGCATCCGCCCATTCTTTCTTGGCTTTGAACTGAGGATAGGCGTCCGCCAGCATTTCCCAGAAAATGTTCTGCACTTTCCACAAATCCACGGGGAAAGGCAGGCCGCGCGCCAGTGTCACCGCCGCCAGAAGGTCGGCCAGCCGGCCGGTGTCCGTCGGGTCCTTAGCCAGCGCGGCGGCCATCTTTTCCAGATTTAGCTTGAAGTCGTGGCCGATGCCGGCGGCATCAACGGCTATCTGCCATTTAGCGGCGGCGTCAAGCAGCTCCCGCACCTGGGCAGCGTCGACGGGGTCGCTCCTGACCGCCCGGCGCAGGGCATTATTGATGGTCAATTCTTCGACAATCTGGAAAGGCCGCGGCACCGGCCCGCCGAGCTCGGCGGAAAAGCGCTCCAGCGGAAACAACTCTTTAAAGAGGGGGGAAAATAATACTTCGACGCCGGTGGCCGCCATTTCGATGACAGAATTGAGGAACTGGCGCTGCTCATCGTAGCCGGGAGGCGCCTTCGCCCTGGCCATCGCCGGCCGCACCATATTCTCATAAATACGCCGCCCGTCACCCTGCGCCGGCAGATTGCTTTTCGCCTGCTGCAGGACACTTAAAAACCCCTCCTCTATCCCGTCCCCGAAGAGCTCCTCTGCCAGCTGCACGGCCCGACCGGCGTACTGCATGACCTGCACCGGCTCGGGACGCGAAAGCTCGTCGAAGTACCAGCCATCACTGGTGTACATCAGCAGGGCATGCCGCTGCAGCTCAAGCAGCTTAAGCGCGGTGGTTCTTTCGTCCCCGCTAAGCACGCGGACGGCGTATTCGTTGAAGAAACGATTGACGCTGTCCTGCGAGCGGTCGAGGACGACATCGATATAGCCGTCGCGGGCCGCCCAGGGGTCCTTAAAAAGCCGGCGGGCCTTTTCTTCATACCGCCCGGCCAGATTATCGCGCAGCCAGTCGAAGGCATTGCGCAATGGAGTCCGCCACTTCTGGTTCCAGTCCGGGTGATCACCCGAGCCGGCCCTGTCACCGCAATCGCTCCACCAGCGGTCGACGCCGTGGACGCAGCTCCAGGATGTTTTTTCGATAATTTCCACCTCGCGGGCGGGGGGATATTTCTCCAGAAATTCTCCGTAGTTGATAAGCCTGGCCAGGCCGTTCGCCTCGATGCGGTCGAGGGCAAAAGCCAGCGCCATGTCCCCGTAGCGATGGTGGTGCCCGTAGTTCTCGCCGTCGGTGGCGATGTTCACCAGCTGAGGATAATTTCTTTTATCCGAAAAAGCGTTGAAAAGCCTTCCGGCAAAGACATCACCGTTTTTCAATATATCCGTAAAGGAGACTTCCCCGGCGATGGGGCCATCGTAAAAAAAGACATTGAAACGCCGCCCCGAGGGGAGGTCGACCCGATAAGCCTGCGTGGTATCGATACTGCCGCCCCTGACGTCGTTCCAGTCCGATGCGCCAAGGCGGCGCACCTGCCCGGCCTGGTGCGGGGCCAGGATGGTGAACTTCAAGCCCAGCTCCGCCATGATATCCAGTGTCTCCAGGTCGACGGCCATCTCAGGCAGCCACATCCCTTCCGGTCGGCGCCCGAAGCGGTGCTCAAAGTCCATGATTCCCCAGGACACCTGGCTGTACCTGTCCCGGTGGTTGGCGAGCGGCATAATCATGTGGTTATAGACCCCCGCCAGCGCCGACCCGTGCCCGGAATACTTATTTCGGCTCTCCCGGTCGGCCGCGACAATCGCCCGGTAAACGTCCGGGCTATTCGACTCCATCCAGGCGAGGAGCGTGGGGCCGAAATCAAAGCTTATTTTAGCGTAGTTGTTGACGATGCGGCCGATATAACCTTCCCCGTCCAGGATACGTGAGGTGGCGTTGGGCAGATAGCACTCGGCGGTAACCCTCTCATTCCAGTCGTGGTAAGGATAGGCCGAATCCTGCCATTCGACGCGCCCCAGCCAGGCATTTTCGCGGGGCGGCTGATAGAAATGCCCGTGGATGCAGATATAGCGCTCCATATTCTTCAGAATATCACGAACGTTCATGATAGGCAAAAGCAAGTGTCTTAATGAGTTAAGGGGAATGGACTTGACAAAAGAACATTTGTTCTACTATAATGGTCTCATCGGGTGGAACTATGAAATTGCTCTGCGTCCTGCTGCCCCATTTCCCCTGGCGGTGCGAAGTCCGGAGAAACCCCGACCTCGCCGGCCGCCCGGCATTAGTCGTCCAGTCGAAGGACGTAGCCGGTTCGCCGAAGCTGGTGCTGGACTGGGCCCCGGAGCTCGATGACCTGCAGCCCGATATGCCCCTCCAGCAGGCGCTGGCACGGCACGGGCAGGCCGCGCTGCTCCCGGCGGACGTGCCCTTTTACCGCGCCGCCTTTAATGAAATACTGGATGCCCTGGAGAACATCAGCCCGCTGGTCGAAGAGGCCGACCTCGGCTGCGCATATATCGGCAGCGATGGCCTGCATCTTATCTACCCGGACGATAGCGCTATCATCGCCGCCGTGCGGGAAGCCGTGCCGGCGGTCTTTATGCCCCGGATGGGAATAGCCGGGAACAAGTTCCTGGCGTATCTGGCCGCCCGCCGCAGTCCTCCCGGCGGGCACCAGGTATACTCAGGCGATGCCGCCCCCCTCCTTAAAGACCTCCCCTGCGATGTCCTGCCGGTGTCTTTAAAGAGCCTGAGCAAGCTGCGCGACTTCGGCCTGAACACGCTCGGGCAGGTAAGCGCCCTGCCGCCCGGCCCCTTCCAGTCCCAGTTCGGGCCGGAGGGTAAAAGGATATGGGAGCTTGCCGGGGGCATCGACGCCACCCCCCTTTATCCCCGCATGATGGAGGCGGCCCGCGAGGAGTCCGCCGCGCTGCCTTCGGTGACCGTCTCCCTGGAGGCGATACTGTTCACGGTGGAGACGCTCCTACGGCGGGTCTTCGATAGCCTCGCCCGCAGGGGGCTGGGCATCCGCAGTCTCAACCTGTGGACCCGCACCTGGAACGCCGAGAGCTGGGAGCGCACCATCCGCTTCAAGGAGCCGGCCATGGACCTGAAAAACGCCCTGTCCCGCGTCAAGCGCACCCTGGAGGACTATCCCCAGCCCGGCCCGGTCGAGCAGCTGGGCATGAGCATTACCGGTCTGGGCTATCCGCGGGGTCGGCAGCGAAGCCTTTTTTCAGATATGAGGGCTAAAGAGCACCTGGCGGAAGACATCAAGCAGCTGGAGTCGAGGCTGGGCAATCCCCAGATATATAAAGTCAAGGAGGTCGAGCCGTGGTCGCGGATACCGGAAAGACGCTACGCGCTGACGCCTACAAGCCGGTAAACGCGCCGGAGCCGCTACGGGTGGAGGAAGACGCCGATGGTCTACCGATTGCCGTCAGGACGAAGCGGCGGCAGGCCGTCAACTCTATCGAAGACCGCTGGCGACTCGACGACGAATGGTGGCGGGCGGAGCCGGTATCAAGCGATTTATTATAATGTCCTGCTCGCCTCCGGCCAGCGCCTGGTGCTCTATAAAGACCTCGTTACGGGTGAATGGTACCAGCAGGAGTATTAGGATACTACTGCCATGTCTTACGCCGAGCTTCACTGCCACAGCTATTATTCCTTCCACGACGGCGCTGCGTCGCTGGAAGAGCTCATGGTGCGCGCCAAAGGCCTCGGCTACCGCGCCCTAGCCGTCACCGACCACGATAATTTATGCGGGGCGATGTGCTTCGCGCAGCTGGCCAAATCACTGGAGATGCAAGGCATTACCGGCGCGGAACTGACGCTGGAAAACGGTTTTCATTTAACCCTGCTGGCTAAAGACGGAACGGGCTATAAAAACCTCTGCCGCCTCATCACCGCCGCCCAGAACTCCGGCGAGCGCAACGCCCCGGCTCTTTCCCCTGCGCTCCTGCCGGAGCATGCCGAAGGACTCATCGCCCTCTCCGGCTGCCTGCAGGGAGAATTATCGCAGCTGGCAGCTAAAAATCGCCTGCCCGAGGCCAAAGCTTTAGTAAAGCAATACCTCGACTGGTTCGGTTCAGACAACTACTACATCGAGCTCCAGCAGAACCTGGCCCACGGCGACACGGCGCGCAACATCGCCCTGCTGAAGCTGGCTAAAGAAACGGGCGCCAAAGCGGTCGCCACCGGCAACGTCCACTACCACGTCAGGGAAAGACATCGTTTACAGGACTGCCTGGTGGCGGTCAAGAACCTGAAAAGCCTCGAGGAGACCCACCGCGAAAGGCGCCCCAACTCAGAATACTATCTGCGCCCTGTGGATGAGCTTAAAGTCCTCTTCAAAGACTGCCCGGAAGCTTTAGAAAACACCCTCAAAATAGCCGAACGCTGTACTCTTGACCTGACGGAGGACTTAAGCTATATCTTCCCCGAATACCCCGCGCCGGAAGGGTTCACGCCGCAGACCTACCTGGAAAAGCTCTGCCACGAGGCGGCGGTGCGACGCTACGGTTCCATCACCCCGCAGGTAAAAGCCAGGCTGGATGAGGAGTTCGCCCTGATAAAAAAATACAGCCTCGCCGGCTTCCTGCTGATGTACCACGAGGTCATCAAGCTGGGGCGGGACGTCATGATCGACCTGGGCCTGAGCGACCCGTCCCTGACCGTCGAGGAGAACCCGCCGGGGAGGGGTCGCGGCTCATCGGTGGCTTTACTGGTAGGCTACCTCATCGGCCTCTCGCACATCGACCCTCTCAAGTATAATCTGTCGTTAGAGCGTTTCCTCCCCGCCGATACCATGACCAACGTGCCGGATATTGACCTGGATTTTCCCCGCTCCATCCGCGAGGAGCTCATCCTGCGCACGCACCAGAAGTGGGGCTGGCGGCACGCTGCCCTCGCCGGCACCATCTGCACCTATATGATCAAGGGGGCGGTCAGGGACCTGGGCAAAGCCTTAGGACTGCCGGAGGCGGAAATCGACCAGCTTTCCAAGCAGGCGGACTGGGGCAGCGCCAAAAAGCTCGGCAGCAAGATGGAGCGCATGCCCAACTTTAAAGATAAGGTAGACGCCCCCGTCTGGCGCGACCTCATCAGCCTGGCGGCCGAGCTGGACGGCTTTCCCAAGTACACGGGGCAGCACCCCGGCGGTATGATTCTTTCCTCCACCCCCCTCATCGATATCGTGCCCGTCCAGCGGGGGGCTATCGAGGGGCGCTACGTCTGCCAGTGGGACAAGGACAGTATCGACGACGCCGGCTTCGTGAAAATCGACTTTTTAGCTCTCGGCGCTTTGTCTCAGCTTCAGGACGCCATCGACCTTATCAAGGGCCGCACCGGCGAAAGAATCGATATGTCCCGCATCGATTTCGAGGACGCCAAGGTCTACGATATGCTCTGCAAGGGCGATACCATCGGCATTTTCCAGGTGGAGTCGGCCGCCCAGATGCAGAACATTACCCGCCTAAAGCCGAGAAATCTGCTGGACATGGCGCACGAAGTGGGCGCCGTCCGGCCCGGCGTGGGCGTTAACCACGGCGTGCAGGAGTACTTGGCGCGGCGCAGCAAACGCAAGCCCGTAACCTACGACCACCCCCTTGAGCAGCGGGCCCTGGAGCGCACCCTGGGCGTGGTCTTGTTCCAGGACCAGGTCAACCAGCTGGCGATAGACGTCGCCGGCTTTGCCCCCAGCGAGGCCGACCGCCTCCGCCGCGCCTTCGGGCGCAAGCATAACGACGAGCTTATCGAGCAGTACCATCAAAAGTTCCTGGCCGGGGCTAAAGAGCGCGGCGTTGATGAAAAAGCCGCGGAAACGGTCTTTAAGAAGTTCAACGGCCAGTACATGTTCCCGGAGTCGCACGCGTTCGCCTTCGGGGTAACGGCCTACCAGGCGTCCTGGCTCAAGTATTACTATCCCCTGGAGTTCTTCGTGGCGATATTTAACCAGCAGCCGATGGGCTTTTATAACCTGGAAACGCTGAAGGAGGACGCCCGGCGGCACGGTATCACGGCGCTGAACCCGGATATAAATAAGAGCAGCGCCAAATGCACGATAGAAACGGCAGGGGAAGCTCGAAGGGGCGCCAGCCCCTTCGAAAATAATCATTTCCCCCTCTCCCTTAATGGGAGAGGGCAGGGTGAGGGTGATAAGAAAGCCAGGAATGAACGACACGCGGAGGTCTCACTGGATTCCCGCTTTCGCGGGAATGACGGTACGGGCGCCGCCCTGCGATTGGGCTTCCTGAACGTCAACGGACTCGGCGAGGTCTTCGCCAAAGCTATCGAGGAGGGGCGGGCAAAACAGGGGGCGTTTAAAACCATCGGCGACTTCCTCGAACGCACCGGCGTGCTGGAAGAGGTCGCTTTAAACCTCGCCTCCGCCGGCGCCTTCGACAGCCTCGAGCCCAACCGACGCCAGGTGAAGTGGGAAATCGGCCTGCGCTACCGTCCCGTCAACTCTCAGCTGCCCCTCCCCCTGCCCGTAGCGCAGGACATGGTAGAGCTGGCCACGCCGACCGACTGGGAGCGGATGAAAGGCGAGTATGACGTGTTGGGCCTTTTCCCCGCCGGCCACATCATGTCCCGGTTGCGCCCCCGCTTTAAAAACGGCTTCCGCACCAGCAGGGAGATTGAAAAACTCCGCGACGGCGCTCACATCACCGCGGCGGGGCTGGTCATCCGCCGCCAGCGGCCCCACGGCAAGGTGGTCTTTATCACCCTGGAGGACGAGTTCGGCCATATCCCCTGCATGGTCTTCGGCAAGACCTACGAGCGCTACGAGCATACCTTCCGCTCGGCGTTCCTCATAATCAAGGGAAGGCTGACCCGCCGCGAGGGCACCTGCAACGTGGTCATCAATGAAGCGAAGGCCTTCACCGGCATCGATAAAGCGCCGCATTCGAAGGACTGGTGCTAATCTATTTGACTTAACCCCTCCTTTCTTATATGCTTTTTATTAACACCGCTTAAAGCGCATTCAGGAGGAGTTTCATGGCAAGAAATACCATGGTGAAAACGATTAGAGAACGCGCGAGAGATACCAAAGTCATCCGTGAAGCCGATGTGGTAGTCGTCGGCGGCGGACCGGGCGGCATCGGGGCCGCCATCTCGGCCGCCCGCAACGGCGCGGATACCGTTCTCATCGAGCGCTACGGCTACCTCGGCGGCATGGGCACCGGCGGTCTCGTCACCTTCATCCCCCAGTTGACCGACTACACCGGCAAGCAGCAGATTGCCGGCATCACGCAGGAGTGGATCGACCGCCTTATCGCCCGCAACGCCGTGGACATGCCTAAAAAAGAGCACTGGGGCTCCCTGGACAAGGAGCTTGTCCGCTACTATTTCCAGCGCAGCTTTTTCATGACGCGCCTCGACCGCGTGGTCTACGCCGCCATCATCGATGCCGAGGTCTCCAAGTTTATCCTCAACGAAATGGTGGAAGAGGCTAAAATCAAGGTCTATTGCCATGCCTGGGGCACCGAGCCTATCATGGAGGGCAACCACTGCAGGGGCGTCATCATCGAGAGCAAGTCCGGCCGGCAGGCTATCCTGGGCAAAATCGTTATCGATTCCACCGGCGATGGCGACCTCTTCCCCTACGCCGGCATCGAGTTCGAAGATAATATCCCGCCCAACTTCCGCATCGCCAACCTGGCTTTATGTTTCTGGGTTGCCGGCGTCGACCTCAAGAAGGCGATGGAGTTCCGCCAGAACAACCCGAAGGAATTCATGGAGTTGAACCGCAAGGCTATGGAATACGGCGGCCAGGGAGGCTTTATGCCCAGCAACCTGCCCAATCAGGACGCGGTCGTCTGGTTCCACAACCGTTTCCCCAACAAGAGCCAGGTAGACGTCGAGGAGCTTACCCGCGTCGAGTTCGAAGGCCGCAAAAAGGCGATAAAGACTGCCGAATTCTTTAAAAAGAACGTGCCGGGTTTCGAAAAGAGCTTTATTGTACTTACCGGCCCGCAGCTGGGCACCCGCTCCAGCCGCCGCATGGTCGGCGAGTACCAGCTCACCGAAAAAGACCTGGCGGACAATCAGCCGTTCGAAGATACCATCGCTATCTTCCCCGACCTTGACCGCGGCCAGGAGTCGCTGGACCATCCCAACATGTACATCCCCTACCGCTGCCTGCTGCCCAAGAACGTGGACAACTTCCTGGTGGCCTGCCGCGCCTTTTCCTCGGACATGCACGTCCAGGACTACTTCAACCTCATCCCGCACTGCATCGCCTTCGGCGAGGCCGCCGGCGCGGCGTCGGCCATGGCGCTCAGCGCCGGCGTGGGTGTTAAGGACGTGGATATCAAAGCCCTGCAGAAGCAGCTCGCCAAGCAGGGCGTGCCGCTGCCGGATATGAAGAAAAAGGTGGACTATAAGTATAAAGGGCCGGCGCTGGTCGGGCCGGCGTTTACACCGCCACATTAAACAGGGCGAGTTCAATGACAGCCCAAAAAACTATTACCGAATCCTCCCGCAAACTTAAAGTAATCCGCGAAGTGGACGTGGTCGTGGTGGGGGGCGGACCGGGAGGGGTCGCCTCGGCCATCAGCGCGGCGAGAAACGGCGCCAAAACCGTCCTCATCGAAAGATACGGGCACCTCGGCGGCATGGCCACCGGCGGCCTGATCAATATTTTCCCCAACCTGAGCGATATCAGCGGCAAGCAGCATATCTTCGGGCTCACACAGGAAATCATCGACCGCCTGGACAGGCGCGGCGGGGCTTCGTATCCCCGTAAAGAGGACTGGGGCACCACCGACCCCAAAGTGGTCGATTACTATCTTAATGCCAATCTCGGTTTTTTCTACGTGCGCAAAGACCCCAACCGCGGCGGTAAACAGGCAGTGCTTTATACCGCCGTCATCGACCCCGAGATACTTAAGGACGAGCTCAACGATATGGTGCTGGGGGCAGGGGCGGAGCTTTTCCTGCATTCCTGGGGCACGCAACCTATCATGGACGGGGATACGGTCAAGGGCGTTATCTTCGAGAGCAAGTCCGGGCGGCAGGCGATCCTGGGCAAAGTCGTTATCGACGCCACCGGCGACGGCGATATCTTCGTGGCGGCCGGCGCCGACTTCGACGCTACCCTGAACAACAAATACCGCTCCGCCTGGCTGGCTTTCACTTTCTGGGTGGCCAACGTGGACATTAAAAAATACGAGGACTTCCAGGCTTCGCAGCCGGAAAAACACAAGGCACTGATGGACGAGCTTTTAAAGCTCGGGCGGCTATCCGCGTTTCTTTAAAGGCGTCCTGGAAAACCAGTCCGGCGTGCTCTGGTACCACTGCATGCAGCCGCAGCCCAACCCCACCGACGCCATGGACGTAGAGCAACTGACGCAAATAGATATCAAAGCCAGAAAACGCGCCCTCATCACCCACGATTTCATGAGGAAGAACGTCCCCGGATTTGAGAAGTGCTTCGTCATGCAGACCGCCCCGCAGCTGGGCACGCAGGGAGGCCGCCGCGTTACCGGAGAATATACGCTTACCCAGGATGACATCGTCGCCGACCGGGTCTTCGAGGACACGATTGCCGTCCTCGCCAATAACGATTTAGGAGAAATTTCCGCCAGGCACCCGACTCTCTGCGTCCCCTACCGCTGCCTGGTACCCGAGGAAGATTGAAGGACTGCTCGTTGCCTGCCGGGCTTTCTCCTCGGAGGACAGCATCAACCAGTATTTTAATATCATCCCGCCCTGTCTTTGCTACGGCCAGGCCGCGGGAACGGCGGCCGCCTTAGCCGTCAAAGCCGGCATCCCGCCGCGAAAAGTGGACTATAAAGCCCTGCAAAGGAGCCTCATCAAACAGGGCGTGAATCTGCCTAAGAGCAAATAACAATCCCTCTCTTAATCAAAAAAACCTGTCCCATTTGCCATCCGGCGCTAAATGTCATAAATATGTTATATTTCCCCCTCGATTGAAACTACTTTGTAATGCCCCTATTGCTAAAATCACCAAAAAGTTGTATATATTATAGGAATATTATGCGGCGATAGAAAAGTTATATGCGGAAACATAAGCTATTTCTCATACTCCTGATACCAGTTATTATGTTGCTGCCCTCCTGCCGCACCGCCGCGCCCCTCGCTCCGGAAGAACCCATCGCCGTACTGATTTCCCCGAACAATGGTGAAATATTAAACAGCGGGGACGTCGAGGTGCGGATTTATTTACAGAATTTCAGCATTGTCCCGGACACGGGGCAGGCCAACCGAGGGGGTGAGGGACACGTCATTTACTACCTGGACGTCAGCGCGCCGCTCAAGCTGGGGACCCCCGCGACCACCGCTCCGGGTACCTTCGCGGTTTCCACAGAGACTTCTTATACCTGGCCGGACGTGCCGCCGGGACAACGTATGTTCACCGTTCAACTGGTCAACAACGACGACACGCCTCTGGACCAGCCCGTCACCGTAAGGGCGAACTGCACTTTGAAATAGACATCAGAAAATAAGCTTAGCGCGGAAAGGCAAACTCTTGGGGGTGATGATGAATAGTCCGGAACCGAGAGATACCGCAATTCCGGTGCCTGATGAAAGCGAATACAAAGAGGGCGACCGGGTAGCCAAGGTCTGGCTGCTGTTTTCCGCGCTGTGGTTCCCTTTCTTCGCAGCTTTCGGTTTTCTTCTGGCGATCAAGTTCTTCTTTCCCACCTTTCTCAGCGACGCGGCGTGGGACACCTTCGGGCGCATCCGACCTTCCCACGTGAACGGCGTCCTCTTCGGCTTTGTTTCCTCCGGACTGATCGGGGCGATGTTCTGGATTACGCCGCGCCTGTGCGCGCGGGGGCTTTACCGCGCCAAGCTGGCCCTGGTGACCCCGTTCCTCTGGAATTTCGCCGTACTGGGGGGAATCATCTGGATTCTTTTCGGCGGCAGCCAGGGCCGGGAGTACGCCGAGCTTCCCTGGGGCATCGATGTAGCGGTCATGGTCGCCCTGGGGCTAAACGCCTACATCATCTGGGGCACCGTTATCAAACGCCGAGAAAAGAAGCTGTACGTGTCCCTATGGTATTACCTGGGGACGACCATCTGGTTTCCCATTGTGTATTTTATCGGGAACGTCATGTGGAAGCCCCCGGAAGGCGCCCTCAACGGGACGACCGATGCCGTCTTTAACTGGTACTACGGTCACAACGTATTAGGCCTGTGGTTTACCACGCTGGGCATCGCCGCCTGGTACTACTTCATTCCCAGGATGATAAAAAGGCCGCTTTACAGCCACCTGCTTTCGTTAATCGCCTTTTTCAGCATCGCCTTCTTTTATACCGGGGTCGGCGGGCATCACCTGCTGCAGTCGCCCATACCCGAGTGGCTCAAGACCATCGCCGTCACCATGACCGTCCTGATGATGGTCCCGGTGCTCGCCTTCCTGGTCAATATCGGCCTCACGATGCGCGGGTCGTGGCACCGATTGATCGGCAACACGGCCCTGCAATTCGTCTTCGCCGGTTTCGTGATGTACGTGCTGGTCTCGATACAGGGCACATTGCAGGGACTCAGGAGCACCAACGCCTATCTTCACTTCTCGCAGTGGCCGGTGAGCCATTCGCACCTGGCCCTGCTGGGGGGATTCGGCTTCCTGGTGGCGGGCATGGCCTATTTCCTGGTGCCGCGCATTACCGGGTTCAAACTCTACAGCCAGAAACTGATGCGATGGAGCTGGTGGCTCGCCTTTATCGGGTTCTTTTCCTTCTTCGCCTCCATGGTGGTCACGGGGCTCCAGCAGAACGCCAACTGGTACACGCACATCAATGTCGTGGAGACCCTGCCGACCCTGACGACGGACCTGGTCTGGCGGGCCATTTCCGGTGGGGTCATCGTTATCGCCGCTATCCTCTTCGCCTACAACATTTTAGTCACCCTTTTCCGCCGCGGCGAGGCCCACGAGGAAGAGCACATCGAGGTTATTCCGCCGATTTCCAACAAGCCCCATTCCGGCTTCCTGCGCCGCAGCCAGGAACACCTGAACGTGCCGATTATTATCGGAGGAGGACTGGCGGTATTTTCCGTCATGACCTTCATGGTCGTGGCGATGCCCTACATGTTCTCGGCGGACGCCCCCAGCTGGAGGGCGCACGAGCTGACCGCGCAGGAGCAGGAGGGGCAGGCTGTCTATAAGAGCATGGGGTGCTTCTACTGTCACAGCCAGTTCATCAGGCCGCAGGACTGGGCGATGGGCTATACCTCCCAGGCAGGGGACTTTTATTTTTCTATTCCCAACTTCCTCGGCACGGAGAGGACGGGCCCCACGCTGGGGCAGATAGGCGGCAAGCGCCCCACGGAATGGAACGTGCAGCATATCAAAGACCCGCGCTCGGTCTCGCCGAGCTCCATCATGCCTTCGTTCGGAGATTTTCTCACAGATACCCAGCTGGAATCGCTCGTGGCCTACCTCGATACCCTGGGCAGCGAAGACCTGGAGACCCGCGACTTCCAGCAGCCGGTGCCGTACGAGTTCCGTTTCAACGAAAACCCCAACCTGCCGCTGATGACGCTGGTCGAGGCTGGCTATGATAGTGAGAACGACACCTACTCCGGCCCCCAGGCGGAGGGAGAACAGTGGGGCACGCTTTTCGATGAGGGTAAAGCCCTCTTCACGCAAAAATGCCTTTCCTGCCACGGTTGTTCTGGGAACGGGCAGGGCCCCTACGCCCGCCAGACGGTCACCCGTCCGGCCAACCTGAACGAGAGGATATCGAATTTCCCGGAGACCAACCCGGAAGCCTTCCATTACTGGCGTATCTTCGAAGGGGTGCCGGGCACCGCCATGCCTTCCTGGGGCCTGAGCCTGGACGAGGACACCATCTGGAAGATAGCTACTTATGAAATGAGCTTCGCCCAGGGCTCCATCAGGACGATCGACGGGAGCGTATCGGATGACGAGGGCGACCAGTTCGACGCCGAGACTCACCCCATGCCATTGATAGCCGGCACCCTGGAGGATTTCGACAAGGGACAAGCCCTCTATGCGCTTTACTGCGCCCAGTGCCATGGCGCCGACGGACACGGCGACGGTCCCGCTTCCATCGCCACAGACGGAGGCTATATCCGGCCCGAGCCAGCCAATTTCGAGGAGAGCGGCGGGGACTTCACCAACTACGGCCGCTGGGTCTGGAAGGTCACCGAAGGCGTGGAGACGACGAACATGCCGCCCTGGAAATACGCCCTGAGCCCGGAGGAAATATTCCAGGTCATCTTCTACGAGCAGAGTTTTTCCACGCGTGACGATTATATCAATAAATGGGCGCCTCTATACACCGACACCTTCGCCCGGGATTTGAAGGGGTGACGACATGAATGAAGGTACTATCGCATTGACGGTGATGACGGGCCTCCTGCTAATTTCATTTCTGGGCTTTTTAATCTGGGGCATCCGCTCGGGGCAGTTCAAGAACATAGAGGAGGCCAAGTACCAGGTGTTGCGCGACAAAAAGAACGAAAAGCCCCCCAGCAATTCCCCGCCGCAGAACCCCGGGGCGGGAGGGGGTGAGAAGCCATGACCTTCTGGCAGATGTTCTGGGTGACGATCGGCTCGGTGCTGTCGTTTGTCCTGCTTTTTTTGCTTTTCATTTCCGGCTCGAAGTATTCCGTCCACGATACGCAGGCCCATGCCACCGATTTCGCGGGAACGATTAAAGAGGGGCACGGCGGCCTGACCGCCTTTCTCTGGCTGCTATTTATCGGCATGTTCGTCTGGACGATAGTATACTTCATCATGCACTGGAGCGAGTTCGCCGTTATCGCCGCCTACGCGCGATAAGGCCGTCCTCCCGGGAGAACCGAAAAATGTCATTCATATCCGGCAATATTGGATTAAACGAAGAAAGGCTGGCGGTCGCGCTCGGTTTCGTCACGCTGGTGTCCGCCCTGGCGACATTCGCTTCCTGCCGGACTTGTCTTTCTTTCCTGGCGCGCTTAGGGCTTAAAGACCTTATGGAAAATAAATGGTACCGCGCGTTCTACCGATACCACGGTTACTACTGGTGGACATTTCTCTTCGCTCTGGTACTGCATCTCCTTACCACCATAATGCATACCGGCCTTCCGACCCCCGGTGACCCCGACGCCGCGATACACTGGGTAATCCTTTCGTTCGCCTTCGGCGCGCTGGTCATGGTAGTGGCGGTGTTTTCTTCGTGCCGGAGTCTGGTCGGTCTGGCCAACCTGTTCGCCGAGAAGGGACCGCTTAGCAACACCGGGTTCCGGTCTTTTTATCGTTTTCACTCTTTCTACTGGCTGGTCCTTATTTTATTCGTCGTCGGGCATTTCGCCAGCTCTTACGTTCACATCGGGTTCTGGCCCGGTTAGAACCATGCGAAGGAGGATGGTGATGATGAATAAATACCTCACGTGGCTGTCGGCCGCCGGTATCGAAGGGATGGGCTACGCCATCAATATTAAAGAGGCACTGCCGGTAATCCAACGCCTTTCCCAGTAATAATATTCGCAGGAAGCTCGAAACGCGATGACAAAAAAGGAAGACAACATTACGGATGATATCGGGAGCGACGTTATCTGCTGCCAGGAGTTGACCAAGCGCTATCCCGGCGGCACCCTGGCGGTAGACCGACTCAACCTGCGTGTGCATGAGGGCGAGATTTTCGGACTGCTCGGACCTAATGGCGCGGGCAAGACGACCACCGTCGGCATGCTCACGACCCTCGTGGTTCCCACATCGGGCAAGGCATTTGTAGCCGGCCTCGACGTTATCGCCCACCCGGCGCTGGTGAAACAGGTTATCGGCGTGGTATCGCAGACCAACAACCTTGACCGCGCCCTGACAGTCCGGGAGAACCTTTATTACCATGGTCGCTACTTCGGGATGAGCGCCAGGGAAAGTCGGGAGGCCGCCGAACGATTTCTGGTTGAGTTCCGCCTGACCGAGCATGCCAAGGCCGATGTAGCGGCTATCTCGGGCGGCATGGCCAAACGCCTCCAGGTAGCGCGTACACTGCTCCACGGTCCATCGGTCCTCTTCCTCGACGAGCCCACGGCAGGACTCGACCCGCAGAGTCGGCTCGCCCTCTGGGAGATACTGCAAAGACTCCACATCAAGGGCCAGACCATCATGCTGACTACCCACTATATGGAAGAGGCGGAATCGGTCTGCGACCGCCTGGCGATCATGGACCACGGACACATCCTCGCCCTGGATACGCCGCATAATTTAAAAGAATCAATCGCCGCCGACAGCATTATCACCGTGTCGGCCAAGGGCGACCTGGATGCCTTAGCCAGGCTCCTTAGAGAACAGATTGAGGGCGTAACGGAAAGCCGCCGACTCGATAGCAATATCCAGCTTCTGGTCAAAGGGGCCTCCGGCCTGCTGCCCAGGGTAGTCAATGTGGCGGAGCAGGGGGGCTTCAGCATCGTTGACCTGTCTATCGCCCAGCCCACGCTCGAGTCGGTGTTCATCAAACTTACCGGCAAGGAGCTCAGGGAGTAATGACTGATACCATCGAATGTTCTCTTCCCGTTAAACCTACGCGTTCGGAGGCCGCCGCCAGTCGCAGTGCCTTCGGGGCGTTGCTGCTGCGCGACCTCACAGTGCTAAAGAAGAGCCTGGGCGTCTTTATCGCGCGCACGCTTATCCAACCTTTTCTGCTGGTTTTTGTTTTCCTGTACGTCTTCCCTAAAATCGGCGAGGGAGTGGGCGGCTCTTCAGGGGCCGGCGGATTGTCTGAGTTCGCGACCGTGCTGGTGGCCGGCGTGGTCGGCCTATCTATAATGTTCCAGGGGATACAGGCGGTGGCTCTGCCGCTGGCTAACGAATTCGGCTACACCAAGGAAATCGAAGACCGCGTGCTGGCGCCGATGCCGGTGTCGCTGGTCGCCATCGGCAAGGTCATCGCCGGGGCTATCCAGGGACTTATCGCGGCGGTCATTGTGTTCCCGATTGCTTCCGTCATTCACGCGCCGGGCGTGCATCCGAACCTGGCCGTCCACTGGGTGACCCTGCTGACGCTCATACCTCTCGCCTGCATCATGACGTCCAGCCTCGGCCTGGCACTTGGCACGCGCATATCGCCCCGCAATATCAGCGTCATGTTCGGGTTTATCGTGCTCCCCATGACTTTTCTCGGCGGCACGTACTATCCGTGGACGACGCTATCGGCCATCCAGATTGCCGGATTTCCCTGGCTGCAGGCGCTGGTCTGCCTGAATCCGCTGATTTATATTACCGAGGGATTTCGCGCGGCATTGACCACGGCGCCGCATATGCAGCTGTATGTCATCTATCCCGTGCTAATTGGCTTCGGGGCGCTGTTGCTCTGGGCGGGGATAAAAGGTTTCTACAAGCGGGTGCTCAGCTAGCTATCGCTCTTTAATAATTATCCCTTTTTCCCCTTGGTCGGGTCAGGAAGCTTGCCCGGGCCGAACGAAGAGTAATCGAGGTCGTAAAACTGGCGGCAGACCGCGAAATAGCCCAGGTGACTGCCCCCCATGACCAGCTTCGCCACCGGTGCGTCGCGGTAATATTTTTCATAATGGTTCTCGCGGATATAGCCGTAACACCCCATGATTTCCATCCCCTTGAGAATCAGGTCGGCGGCCGTCCTGGTAATCATCGTGTGCACCGCATGTCCCTTAGCCACCATGCTTCTCGTGTCCCAAGCGCCGTAAATTTCCGGGTGGTCGAACTCATGCGCCAGCTCCAGGAAAGAGGCCCTGCGCCACGGTGATAAACGAGGCTATCTCGCCGATAATCATGGCCGCGTCGAGGTGCTGGTTAATCAGTCGACCGCCGGCTACCCTCTGCCCGGTGTAGTCGAGGAGCACGTCGAAGGCGCCCTGGAGTATGCCCGTCATATGCCCTGAGTTGAGGGGGAAAGGAGCGGACGAAGCCGTTTCAAAAATCGACCACGCCACGGGTCCCTTGAGCCCCCACTCCCTCGGCACGCGGACGTTATCGAAATACGTCGATGTGTTCCTATCGGCGTGCATGCCGCATTTGACCTCGAATTTGCCGTGGGAGACACCCGGCCAAGGCTCGGGGACGTAGACCAGGGCGAACGCGTCTTTTCCCAACCTCGGGTCCATATTACAGATAACGCAGTTGAGGTCGGCGATGCCGGCGTTAGACGCCCAGAACTTGTTGCCGTTGATGACCCATTCGTCGCCTTCGAGCTTGGCCCGTACCCTTACCGTCTTGCCTTCGTTGGTCAGGTTTTCGATGTCGCAGGCGGACTCGGGCTCGCTCATATTGAAGCAGGCGGCACGGAGCTCATCCCCGACGAACATCGGGGCGAACTCATCGAGGACGGCCTTGCCCCACGCCTTCGCTTCCGGGGTCGGCGCCGTTAGGTAGGCCAGGGTCGCCGGCGTCCATCCCCAGTCGGTGACGGCGCCGTGCATACTGATGCCGTAGTCGCCGCGTGCTATCTGCTCCTGCTTCAGGGCGCCCGTAACGATAGAAAGCAGCTCGTTGCCGCCGTATTCTTTCGGTATCATATTCTTCTGGCAGCCCAGGTCTACCTGCAGTTTTTTCAGGATGGGATTGATTATTTTTTCGTGGGTCACATCGTCGTCGATTTTATCGCGGACGGGCAAGATTTCTTTATCGGTGAAATCCGCCCAGAGCTTTTGCATCATGCGCTGCTCTTCGTTCACGAAGCATTCCGGGTACTGCAGTTTGTACCACTGGCTGGTCTGGTCTAACATTTTTCCTCCTTCAAAGTGGAATATATCCGAGTTCGAGTGTAACCTTTGAAGAGGGAATTTGTCAAACGCACTAACGCCCTTTTTTCAGCAGCTCCGCGCCGGCCAGATTTTCCTTTATCTTTTTTATCAGTGTTCCCGCCAGCCACCCGGCAAACCAGCCGAGCAAGGGCTTTACCAGGAGCTGTAATATGAAGAGCAATACCTTTAATAGAATCGATTTCCATTTTGAGGGCGGGCTGTTTGATTTCCCCCTGGAGCCGATAAGTCCGCTAAGCGCCTGGTTGACCACGAGTTTCGTCCGGACGCTCAAGCCCTTTTTAAGTTTCTCCAGGTCGGCCTCGGGCATCGCCGGCCACGGCGGCTGCGGCTCTCTGGTTTCACTGATTGAGGTCGCCGACGAGCGGAATGATAGGCAGGTAATAGGTATCCTTTCCGTCAACGGGCACGGTTACGAGGTACGGCGAGCCGGGCTGTTTCAAGCCCGGAGGCCACGGCTCGAAGAGAGGGTTTTCCACGGGCAGGATAAAGTACTTTTGCAGGAACCGCTGGCAGTTGCGGCGACCCAGGAGGAAATCATGACGCCGGAAGTCCTCGTTTAAAAAACCGCCGAAATGAAAGAGGGAGTTGGAGGCAAGGGCCGGCCATTTTTCTCTCTGGCTTTCCCGCGCGGTTTTATCTCGGGTGGGCGTGATGACAAAACGACTGAAAACATTCGGGTCGCGGGCGAGCTTCAGCTCATCAATTTTGAACTTGGCCTGGGACATCAGGCTTCGGAAAATCGCCCCGGCGACATTGAATAGACCGGGCTCCGCCGTATAATCGGCGCTGACCGGTACCGCATCAGGGAAAGGGTCGATCATGACGATGGCCCGGGTGGCTTTGTCACCGTCTCTTTCGTTACGCCGCTCCGGCGCCGGCGATTTCCCGGCGGGCGTACTCAAGAGGCTCGTTGTTCATCACGCCGCCGTCCACCGCCAGGAAAAAGTAGTCGGATGGCGCATTTCCGTCCCAGTCCGGCGGTATTTTTTCGCGCCCGGAGGACGGTACGGTCCACGCCCGCTCGTTATAGTCCCCGGCGTCCCGCTCGATAATCCGGGGGGCCAGGGCGAAGGGAAAAGCGCCGCTGGCCACGGCCGCCTGCGCCAGCTTCTTCCAGGCCGTCTTTTCTTTTTCGTCGTGCGGGTCGGGATGGAGCAACACACCTGCGGGAACAGGACCGCTGCGGTTGCCGGCTTCAGGTTTAACAACGTCAAACCGGAGGTAATCGGCGTGGTTGGACATCCAGTGCTCGATGACCTTCGGGCCCTGGAAACCGCCCCGGCGATCACCAAGGAAATCGATGGCGTAAGGCACGCCGCGCAGGTTGGTGACGCAGATGAAAAGGGCAAGCGGGTCGGCGACATAAGCGCGGGGGTTAAGCGGCGGCCGCGCAATCATGGTTTCCTCAGCCAGATTTTTCAAAAACGAGGAGTCGAGCAGCGAAGTCAATTTTCCCGCTTTTTCTTTGAGGTCGGCGGTGGTGAGCATGGAGGCGATATCGGCTTTGACCACCCAGCTCGAGTAAAGCTTGTTCGTTTCATCGTATTTTTCGGGCAGGCGGGCCGGGTTGACGGCGCAGGGGGCTTCGTTAAAGACCACGGCCGCCAGCGCAGCGACCATACTGCCGGCCGAGGAACCCGATATCGCCCTGAGACGGATGTCGTGCGGCGGGACCTGCCACTGCTCGCGGGGAACGCCCCGGGAAGCCTCGCTTTCCTTGGCGGCGTACCACAGGTCGATGGCCTCAATGAGAAAATCGACGACGCCGGCCGAATAGGCCCCCGCCGAGACCGCCCCTGCCAGTACCAGCCCGATTTCAAAAGTTTTTTTATCCTTCCCGGTCACGCTATCTGCCACGGTCCGCCTCCTTTCAGAAGTCCGCCTTCAGTCCGGAAAAACAGAGTCATTATACTCCAATCCCGGCTATTGTCAACTTTATTATGTCATTTAATCCGGCCAACCGGGTCGAACGCTAAAAGTCGGGCTACTTAAGGCACAGGCCACCCGCTACTTTAGTATGATTGAAGTAGATTATCGGAGATGCAAAAATATTATTAGAATCGTATTTATCGGAGGAAACACTCAGTATGTGGTTGATGGCTGGGAGGTGATGATATGCGGGTTTTGTGCGGCGTTATCATAGTTTGCGGCAGTATCCTGGGGATGCTGGTCAGTTTCCTCGGCCAGGTGACGGTAACCTCAGAGGTGTCCCTTCTAAACGGGATACACCTGTCACTGGGACTCGGTATATTCTTTCTCTTGACGGCCCTGGGCGGTATTTATATCATCGCTAACAACAACTAAACAACTCAAAGGCGCATCTGTTTTCTCAGTCCCTTTGCTTGCCGTCGGCGTCAATAAAAACCATCTTGTCCCGTAGTTCGCGGGCGACCAGTTTTTTCAGAGCGGTCTCGGTCAGTTTCGGCGCGTACTGGCACTGGATGAAGAGGAAGGGCCGGCGCACCTTTAATATCCGGAAAGGGGCATGGATGAACCTGGCCGGTATCCATATCATCGTGGACTCGCTGACGATATGGCTCTCCATCTCCGGCCCCATGCACATTTCCATGTCCGCGCCCAGATCTCTCGGATGAGACGGGTCGGTCCCCAGCGCCACGAGCAGTTCGGGGTCGTTATGGATATGGGGGCCGTGACCGGCGTGCTTCGTCGCTTCCTCGCCCATCCACATCACGGAAAAATATTTACTGCCTTCGATGATACCAGCGTCGGTAAAGGCGACCATCGAGGGCATGCGCCCGAAACCTTTCTTCCGCTGCGCTTCGGGGAGCTCATTAAGGAAGTACTGGCTGTATTTCAGTTCTGCCATGTTACATTAACCTCCGGCATAATCACAACAGTTTCTGGATTGATTCAGTTAGCCCTTAGTAATCGCCTTGGCGGGGCACCACCATTCGTGGGAGAAACAGACATCGCACCCGGTGCATTTTTTCGTATCTATTCTCGTCGTATAGAGGGTCAGGCCGTCGCTTTCGATGACCTTTTTAACCACCATGATAGCTTTCTCCGGGCACTGGGTAACGCACAAGCCGCACTTAAGACATTTTTTCGTATCTATTTTATAAGCCATGCCGGTTACGGCCATCATGCCCTCCTTTCATTTCATTGTCCTGAATGTTATCGCAACGCGATGATAGCTGTCAAACAGGCATACCGGGCACGTTTGACATCATCCAGCCTAATAGATAGACTACTGGTAAGGTTAATTTCCGACGATTTCACAAAGGAGACAAAATGAAAGTCAAAGCGGCCATCTGTAACGAACTCGGGAAGCCTTTATCGATGGAGGAAGTGACTCTGGACCCGCCGGGAAAGGGCGAGGTAAAAATAAGAATGGCGGCGACGGCCATCTGCCACAGCGATATCCACGCCTTCAAGGGGGAGCACGGCGATATCCAGCTGCCGGCCATCGCCGGTCACGAGATATGCGGCTACGTCGAGGAAACCGGCGACGGCGTCACCTACGTCAAACCCGGCGATAAAGTGGTCGCCAGCATCATACCGGAGGGCTGCGGGCAGTGCTACTATTGCCGCATCGGCCTTGGCAGCCAGTGCACCACCAACCGACTCTATCTGATAGGGAAAGGGAAATATGTCAATAAAAAAGGCCAGCGCATCACGCAGTACGCCGGCGCCGTGGCCGGCTTCGCCGAATACGCCACCATCCCCGAGGTCAACCTGGTGAAAGTGCCGGAGGACCTGCCCGTAGACCGGGCGTGCCTGCTCGCCTGCGGGGTTATCTCGGGGTTCGGGGCGGTGCTGTACCGCGCTAAGGTCACGGCCAACAGCAGCGTCGCCGTCATCGGCTGCGGGGGAGTCGGGCTCAACGCCATCCAGGGGGCGGTCTTTGCCGGGGCTTACCCGGTCATCGCCGTGGACGTGCGCGACAACAAGCTGGAAACGCGCTAAAGTCTTCGGCGCGACGCATACGGTCAACGCCAAAACGGAAAAAGACCCCATTAAGAAGGTGCACGAGCTTACCTACGGTCGCGGGGCGGATACGGTCATCGTGGCGGTGGCGGGCATAGAAATCCTGCGCCAGGGGTTCATGATGTCGGCGCGGGACGGCACTACGCAATATTATCGGGCACGGCTTCGGCGAGCAGATGTCCGCTTTCACGCCGCTGGACTTCATGGCGGGCAAAAAGCTCACCGGCAGCGCGATGGGGGCGGTAAGGCTCCGGATAGATATCCCCCGCCTGATTGAGCTGTACAGAGTCGGCCGACTCAAGCTGGACGAGCTTATTTCCGGCCACTATCCGCTTCGATAAGATTAACGAGGCGCTGGTATCATCGGAAAAGGGCGACGTGATACGCAACGTGATTATGTTTTGAAACCGGATTCGTTATTCGTTTTTTACAATTTTTTTGTTAACGTTCACGTTCGATTCATTCGTAAATATTCGTTTTTCGTTTTATGTTAAATCAGCTTCAAAATCGGGGATTCGTTTTTCGATTTATGTTAAATAGCGAACATCCCTTGCTTACAGCTCAAAGTTTCTAGTATAAAGAGACTGCCAGAAAAAAGAAATGGGATTTTGTCACCGACCTAAGTAAAGCCGGTAGTCGTGCCGTACATCCAGCCTTCGATGACCTTGCCGTTCTTCAAACGGAAAAGCCAGAGCTCGTTGGCGACGACCTCTTGACCCTTTGCTGGCGGCAGGCCGGGAATTCGCCCGGTAAAATTCTCGTGGCCGCTATATAAAAACCCGACGAGGTTGCCTTCACCCGTTAGATATTTAATATCAAAGCGGATATCGGAAAATGCCTTCCGCGCGGCGGTGATAAACTGTTTATGCGCCTCCCGCCCTACAACGTCCGGCAGCGGAGGCGTTAAATGATAGACGACATCGGTGTTTTCAACTTCATCCAGGGCATCGACGTTGCCCTTAATCCATGCCTCGTTTTCAGCTTTAATAAATTTTTCCGCGAAATTTTTAGTGTTCATTAGAATGCCTCCTTTTAATAAGTTTTATTATTGTAGGTAATGACACAGTTATTGTCAAATGATTTGCCACCATAGCTTTAAAAAGCGTGTAAAATATAGCTGGAGAATAATTCACGCTGAAGAATATCCTAATCCCCTTTAACGGAAATATATTACCCGGAACAATCCATGCTCCGGTCAGGAGGACTAACTTGAACAAGGTTGCGGAAATAACGCTGGCTTCCGATGCCCCCGGCGCCACGCTCTTCATGCTCGGCAACGAAGCCATCGCCCGGGGGGCTATCGAGGCGGGCGTGCAGGTGGTGGCGGCCTATCCCGGCACGCCTTCGAGCGAAATCACCGAGACGCTGGTGAACAACGCCAAAATCACCGGCATGTACGCCGAGTGGTCGATTAACGAGAAGGTCGCCCTGGAAGTAGCCATGGCCGGCGCCATGAGCGGCCTGCGCTCGCTGGCGATTATGAAGCATGTCGGCGTGAACGTCGCCCACGACGCCCTGACGTCCGCCAGCTATATGGGACTCGGCGGCCTGGTGCTCATTTCCGCCGACGACCCCGGCCAGTGGAGCTCGCAGAACGAGCAGGACAACCGCTACATCGCCCGCCAGTGCTATATACCGGTGCTGGAGCCCGCGACCGCGCAGGAAGGCAAGGACATGATGGTCGATGCCTACCGCCTTTCCGAGGAGTTCGGGCAGATGTTCATGCTGCGCTCGGTGACGCGCATCGGCCACGCCCGCAGCGACGTCGTGCTGGGCGGGATAGAGGGGCAAAAGCGCCAGGGGAAGTTCACTAAAGACTTCCAAAGGCTGGTGTGCCTGCCGGCCAATTTCCGCGTCAACCGCCGGCATGGTCATTCAAAGAATGGCGAAAATAAAAGACGTCGTGGACACCCTGCCGTATAACCACATAACGCTTAAGAAAGGCGCCAAATTGGGCGTCATCGCCAGCGGCATTTCCTACGGCTACGCCGTGGAGGCCATACGGTGGATGGGACTAGAAGAAAAAATTTCCGTGTTGAAAATAGGTACGCCTTACCCGCTGCCGGTAAAAATGACGCAGCAGTTTTTAAAGTCCGTGCCGGAGGCGCTGGTGGTCGAGGAGCTTGAGCCTTTTGTCGAGGACGGCGTCAAGGTCATCGCCAAGGACAGCGATATCAGCGTGAAAATCCACGGCAAGGACGTCATTCCCCTGGCCGGGGAGCTATCGACACGGCAGGTCGCCGAGGCTTTGAGCAAGCTGACCGGAGTCAAGCCGCCGATGGATTTCGCGGAGATTGATAAATTAAGAGAAGAAACGGCGGCGCTGTTGCCCTTCCGCCCGCCGACCATGTGCGCCGGCTGCCCGCACCGGGCTTCCGCCTACGCCATCAATATCGCCATCCGGCGCTACCAGCAAGAGACCGGCATCGAGCCGGTAAAGACCGGCGACATCGGCTGTTACGCCCTCTCCGCCAACCCGCCGCTGAACGCGGACGACGTCGCCATCTGCATGGGCGGCGCTTTCGGCCTCGCCAACGGATTCGCCCACGTTCAGGACGCGCCGGTGGTGGCGCACCTGGGCGATAGCACTTTTTTCCACTCCGGCATCCCGCCGATGATTAACGCCGTCTATAACAAAGCCAACGTGACCATGGTCGTGATGGACAACTCGACCACCGGCATGACGGGTTTCCAGCCGCACCCCGGCGCCAGCGGCGACGTGGCTTCGACATAAAAATAGAAGATATCGCCCGCGCCAGCGGCGTCAAGATGGTGGAGGTCGTTGACGCCTTCGACCTGCCAAAGCTTATCGACGTCCTGGAGAAGGCGATAAAATTTAAAGGGCCTTCGGTCATCGTCGCCCGCCGGCTCTGCAATATCCTCGACCAGCGGGAGAAACGAAAAGCCGGCGAAAAGACCGTCTCCTTATGTGGTCGATACCGGAGAAATGCGTGGCGGGCAGTCCGCCGGCCTGCCAGGCCACCTGCCCCCTGCATATTGATATCCGGGGATATATCGCCCTGATAAAAGAGGGCAAGTTCGACGAGGCGCTGGCGCTCATCAAAAAGACCCTGCCCTTCCCCGGCATCATCGGCCGGATCTGCACGCGACCCTGCGAAGGCAAGTGCGTGCGGAGGGAGGTCGAGGAGGCGATAGCCATCAACGCCCTCAAGCGCGCGGCGACCGAATACGGGAAATATACGGAAGATTACACCATCGCCGCGGAAAAGAAAGAGCGGGTGGCGATTATCGGCGGGGGACCGGCCGGCATGATGGCGGCCTACGACCTGCGCAAGGCCGGCTATAAAGTAACTATCTTCGAAGCCCTGGATAAGCTGGGCGGGATGATGGCGGTGGGCATCCCCGAGTTCCGGTTGCCGCGGAATATTCTCCAGTGAAGAAACGGATATTATTAAAAAGCTGGGCGTGGAGATAAAGCTCAACACGAGGGTCGGCAAAGACGTTAAACTGGCGGATTTGAGGAAAGACTATGACGCCGTTTTTATCGCCGTGGGCGCTCATAAAGGCAGAAGCCTCGGGCATAGAAAATGAGCATGCCAGCGGCGTTATCGACGGCACGGAGTTTTTATACAAGGTCAACACCGGCGAGAAAATAAAGACCGAAGACAGGGTGGTGGTGGTGGGCGGCGGCAACGTGGCTGTCGACTGCGCCCGCACCTGCGTGCGGCTGGGCTTTAAAGACGTGAATATCGTCTACCGGCGCTCCAGGGCGGAAATGCCCGCCATCGCCGAGGAAGTGACCGAAGCCGAGCACGAAGGCGTCAAACTGACGCTGCTGTCCGGTCCGAGCAAGGTCGTGCTGAAGGGCGGAAAAGTATCAGGGCTCGAATGCATCAAAATGAAGCTCGGCGAGCCGGACGCCAGCGGGACGGAGAAGGCCGGAGCCGATTAAGGGCTCGGAGTTCGTTATCGAGACGGGGCTGATTATCTCAGCCGTCGGTGAAGAGCCCGACCTCGCTTTCATGGGCGGGGACATGGCGGGGGCGGTCGCCGATGGCCATATCAAAGCCGACCCCGTCACGCTCGCCACCGGCATTAAAGGCGTCTTCGCCGGCGGGGACGCGGTCACCGGGGCGGCCACGGTCATCCAGGCCATGGCGGCGGGCCGAAAAGCCGCCAGGTCCATCGACAAATACTTCAAGGGCGAGCCGCTGGACAAAGGGCGTGAAGGCGAAGAGGTCTTCGAGAGCAAGCTCATCGTGGATACCTGGAGCATCTACCAGGAACCGAGGGCGGCCATGCCGGCGCTGCCCGTCGCCCGGAGAAAAGGCAACTTCAAAGAGGTCGATTTGGGCCTGACGCGGGAGGCGGCCGTAAAAGAGGCGAAACGCTGCCTCTCCTGCGACTGCCGTATCTGTATCAATCTGCTCGGCTGCCCCGCCCTGATAACCGAAAAAGGCAAGGTGACGATCGATAGCTCCGGGTGCCCGGGGTGCGGGGTCTGCGCCCAGGTCTGCCCGCACGAAGCGATAAAAGCAGGAGTGTAAGATGGCCGCGAAGAACGAGATTAACATCATCATCTGCGGGGTGGGGGGACAGGGCGTCGTCCTGGTCTCCGAGCTGCTGGGCAATGCGGCGGTGAGGGGCAAAGTGGCGGTCAAGGGCTCGGAAGTGCTGGGGATGGCGCAGCGGGGAGGCTCCGTGTTCAGCAACCTGCGGCTGGGCGGCGAGGCCATCGCCCCGATGACCCCGGAAGGCAAATGCGATGTCCTCATCGCCGTGGAGCCATCGGAAGCGTTGAGAAATATTCAATACCTCGCGAAAAACAGCGTGGTCGTCCTCAACACGACGACCGTCCTGCCGTACACCGTCTACCTGGGCAAGAGCGGGTATCCGTCCCAGGACGAAATAATCGAAAAGCTCCGTAAAGTCACCGACCGCATTATCACGCTGGATGCCAGCGGGCTGGCAAAGCAGGCGGGGAGCCTGCAGGCGGCCAACGTGGTCATGCTGGGGGCGCTGTTCGGCACGGGACTCATGCCCGTCAAAGAGGAGACGGCCAAGGAAGCGATACTGGCGCGCTTCAAGGGAAAGGTCGGCGAGATAAATATCAAAGCCTTCGACCTTGGCTATGAATACATCCAGAAGGCACTCAAGGGGTAGCTACTAATAATCGTCTGCGAGGCCATTTGCCGGCAGACGGCGACCGGGGCGCTGGAAAAAGTGCAGGCGCTGCCGGACGTCCAGCGCGTCAATTCCAGCCCGGACGGCCCCCTACAGCGACTCACGATACATGCGGCGCCGGGGACGGAAGTGAAAGCGAACGTCACGAACATCATCGGGGAAGGCAACATCGAGTCCATCGTCATGCGCGACCCGACACTGGAGGAAGCCTATCTCAATATTATCAAGTAGGTAATTTGATGAAGACCGCTCAATGAAGCTGAAATGAGAAATGGCTTGCTCCGCACCCATATTCGTGCTCCCTGCCCGACCGGCCAGTAAAAAGCCCTATACCAGCACGCAGGTATCGGTGATATCTGGCAGCAACTGCTGGTGATGGCGGCGTGGGTACTGGCCTGCTATGTTATTTCCCTCAAGGTTTTCCGTTGGGAATAAAGCATCCATAGCTCAGGTTAGAAACGGGGAAGCCTCCCCAGGCCGGGAGGCTTCCTTTTTTTACTTGTCCCATTAACTCCTACTCTTTTTATACAGTCCTTCAAAGATCAGCGGACAATATAACGATGGTAAGTTGATCACCTTAGTGACTTTCCCCCGATAAGAGGATTAAGCGTCTTGACATATATAAACTGTAATTATAGACTTAATCAGCATTTTGGGGAGGTGCTCTCTGTGAAGTGCCCGCACTGCCAGGCTGAAAATCCCGAAGGTTCAGAATATTGTAGAACATGTGGACAATCGCTGCGGCTTGAAACAGTGTGTCCCAAATGTGGGCATAGTAACCTGCATGATAGTGCGTTCTGCAACAAGTGTGGTCAACCCCTGGCAGAAAAGGAACTACTACTCGCCAAACCGTCTTCCCCCTGCCCGCCTCCTTTGCCGGCGGCCGCTATCAGGTCAAGAAGTTTTTAGGAGAAGGCGGCAAGAAAAAAGTCTACCTCGCCCACGATACCGTACTAGATAGAGATGTCGCCTTCGCCCTCATCAAGACCGAGAAGCTGGACGAAGTCGCCCGCACCCGCATCAAGCGCGAGGCCCGCGCCATGGGAAAACTCGGTGTAAAACGGCCTGGTAGCGGCACCGCCGAGGATATGACGGCAGCTTATTTGGACAATGCCTATCTTGAGGTTGCTGTATTGGTCGGGCATCAGCGGTCTGCCGAGCTGCTATTGAAACGTTTGGTCAAATGCAGCCAGTATAATCTTGAAGGTTCATGCGTGGCCCGCAATCTGGGCGGGGCGGCAGCACTCTTGGGTAAATATGGAGAAGCCCGCAAATATTACCAAGAAGCCATTAGAATCTGCACGGAGATGAGGTTTCGCCCGGAGCTTGCTCTCTCTCGCCTCCAGCTTGCCGAGCTTTTGCTGGAGCACTACCCGGATGAGAAAAAGGAAGCATTAGAGCACCTGGACTTTGCCATCAGGGAGTTCCGCGAGATGAAGATGCAGCCCTCGCTGGAGCGTGCCTTACGCCATAAGGATATACTGAAAGCATAGTATCTATCGGCGTTACCAATTCAGATTTTCTTGGAGGTTATAATGAGCAAGTCAGTCAAAGGTACCCAGACAGAAAAGAATGTGTTAAAAGAAGCGTCGAAAGAATGTCCCGCCTGCTAACACGCCCAGGTATATTACGAATAACTAGCGGAGAATTATTAAAAAAGAAGACCTGATCTTAATAAGATAATTAAAGGAGGAGGAAATGCCAAAAAAGAATGATATTAATAAGAAACTGACCACCGTTGCTGGCGCTCCGGTCCCGGATAACCAGAATACGATGACCGCCGGTCCCCGGGGCCCCGCATTATTACAGGACGTATGGTTCCTGGAAAAACTAGGCCATTTTGACCGTGAGGTTATTCCCGAGCGGCGCATGCACGCCAAAGGTTCCGGCGCTTTCGGTAACTTCACAGTTACCCACGATATTACCCGCTATACCAAAGCCAAAATCTTTTCCGCCGTGGGTAAAAAGACCGATCTTTTCCTACGATTTTCCACGGTAGCGGGAGAACGTGGCGCCGCCGATGCCGAGCGTGATATCCGTGGGTTTGCTATCAAGTTCTACACAGAAGAAGGCAACTGGGATTTGGTCGGCAACAATACCCCCGTATTCTTCCTGCGCGACCCGCTGAAGTTTCCTGACCTGAACCATGCTGTCAAGAGGGACCCCCATACCAATATGCGCAGCGCTCGGAACCAGTGGGACTTCTTCACGTCCCTTCCAGAGGCACTGCACCAGGTGACCATCGTCATGAGCGACCGCGGTATCCCTTATTCTTACCGCCACATGCACGGATTTGGCAGCCACACTTTCAGCCTCATCAATGCCAAGAACGAAAGGCACTGGGTTAAGTTCCATCTCAAAACCCAACAGGGTATTCGTAACCTGACAGATGAAGAAGCCCAGGCAATCATTGCTAAGGACCGCGAGAGCCACCAGCGTGACCTCTTTGAAAGCATCTCGAAGGGGGATTATCCCCGCTGGACGATGTATATTCAAATCATGCCCGAAAAAGAAGCAGCGACCTACCTCTTCAATCCATTCGACCTCACCAAAGTCTGGTTGCATAAGGACTACCCATTGATTGAGGTGGGTGTGCTGGAGCTTAACCGCAACCCCGCAAACTATTTTGCGGATGTCGAGCAAGCGGCTTTCAACCCGGCCAACATCGTCCCTGGTATCGGTTTCTCTCCGGACAAGATGCTGCAAGGTCGGCTTTTCTCCTACGGTGATGCTCAGCGTTATCGTTTGGGGGTTAATCATCATTTAATTCCGGTCAACGCTCCCCGCTGCCCTGTTAACAGCTTCCATCGCGACGGCGCCATGCGGGTTGACGGCAACCACGGCAGTACGCTTGGTTATGAACCCAATAGCTACGGCGAGTGGCAACAGCAACCCGATTTTACCGAACCGCCGCTCAAATTAGAAGGTGCCGCTGACCGGTGGAATCATCGTGAAGATACTGATTACTATACTCAACCGGGTTTACTCTTCCGCCTGATGAAACCTGAGCAACAGAAAGCACTCTTTGAAAACACCGCTCGTGATATTGGCAGTACGCCGAAAGAAATTAAAATCAAGCATATCAGCCACTGCCTAAAGGCCGACAGGGCTTATGGCGAAGGTGTCGCCCAAGCTACGGGGATAAAACTTAGCGAAATCCCGAAATAATATTACTAATATAATATATGACTCCCGAACCCCGGGAGGGGGACGATAAACGTGCCAGTTCTTGTCCTCATTGATGAAACTTCGCACAAAACACCATGGTATAGAACTTGACAAGATTGCTATCTAATATATATAATACTTAGGTTAACTCGAAATATTTTGTATATATTAATAATATGGTGCAATCGAATAACAAAGAGAGCCGAGCCCTGATCAAGCGAATCTTGAAGTTAGCCGAGGAAATTTTTCGAGAAATAAAACCGATTATCCCTTCCGAATGGCTGACCTCGGATGTTACCGTAGCCCAACTGAGAGTTCTGCTTGTCCTGTATGCCCAAGGGTCGAGCCGGATGAGCTCTATCGCTTCCCGCATAGGCATCGCGATATCAACGGCCACCAGTATCGTTGATAACCTGGTAAAAAAAAGCCTGGTGGTACGGAGTGATGTTCCTGAAGACCGCCGTCTGGTTATCTGTACACTATCTCCCGAAGGGAAAAAACTCATTAACCGGCTATGGATGTTGGGACGAGTCCAAATAGAGAAGCTCCTGCAAGGCCTTACTCTGGAACAGCTTAAAAAGGCAGCGGAAGTGGCCGGGTTTATCCTTTCCAGCGCTCAATCGAACAGCACAAACCGTCAGATGTCGGCCGGGGAGAGCGAGGGCTAAATGGTATTTTCCGCCATAGCCAGATTCGCGCAGAAATACCGCATAGTAGTCGTCATTGTCTGGATAGCGGCCGCCGCGGCCCTATATCTTGGCGCACCGCCGTTTTCCGACGTGGCGGTGACTGATGAAAGCCAGTTCCTTCCCCAGGATACCCAGTCCGCTGCGGCGACAAAACTTCTCAAAGAGAAGTTTGCGGCCGGCGCCGAGACACCAGCGAGCAGCGGCATCATCGTCATTTACAATCCCGACGGGCTGGCGGATGAAAATATGCAGGAGGCAAAAGTCATCCGGGACTGGCTGGTCTCCAGCTCAGCACCGGGAGCCATCGAACGAGTTACCTCGGTTTTCGACAGCGACCTGCTCCGCCAGACACTCATAAGCCCGGACCAGACCACCATGATGATGATGGTATATTTCTCAAATACGGCTCTATCCGATGAAGCCAAAACAGCCGTAAGCCAGATTAGAGAATACATCGGCAGCAATCACCCCGACATCATGGCATACTTTACCGGGGAAACCGGACTGATACAAGACCTGTTCCAATCTGTCCAGCAGACCGTAAGCAAAACCACCATCGTCACCATTATACTGGTGCTCATTATCTTGCTCATCATTTACCGTTCGCCGGTGGCGGCATTGCTGCCCTTGGTTGCCATCGGCTGCAGTTTCCTGGCATCCATGGGCATACTCGGCTTCCTGGGCCAAGCCGGCGTGAAATTTTTCACGCTGATGGAAGCCTACCTGGTCGTCGTTATCTTCGGTGTGGGCACCGATTATTGTCTTTTCATCGTGTCCCGCTTCCGGGAAGAACGTAAAAAGACCGGGTCGGTTGAAGCTCTGAACTATTCCATGAGACGTATCGGGCCGGTCATAGCCGCCAGCGCCCTCACTGTCATCGTCGCCTTCCTCTGCCTGGGCCTGTCACGTTTCGGTATGAATCAAACTTCAGGATATGCCCTGGCACTCGGTATAGGCATCACCCTGCTGGCGGGCTTAACGCTGGTGCCGGCGCTGATGTCGCTTTTCGGCAAATACCTCTTCTGGCCGGGCTGGGCATCCAGGTCGCGTGGCGAAGGAAGGTTCAGCTGGGCCAGGGTCGGCGACTGGATAGTGCGGCACCCGCTTGATATTTGCCTTGCCTATCATCGTATTGCTGCTAATTCCGTACGTCGCGTTTTCACACTTCACGAAAACCAATGACATCATCAGCCAGATGCCCGACAGCACGCCATCGGTACAGGGCTATAAATTGATGGAAGAGCACTTCCCGGCGGGTGAGCTATCGCCGGTATTTCTCCTCATAGAGTCTCCCGGAGGGAATATTACCGGACCGGACTCCCGGCCATCAATAACTGCGATAGCCCAATCACTGCAAAACGTACCCGGTGTTTCCCGGGTTGACTATTATTCGGCACCGAGCAGCCAGCTATCGGCGCTGGCGGCGCAGGTGCGCGGAACCGGAGATGCAATGGGCCAAGGTACCAGCAATGTTTCCGTGCTTCACACGGTCGGTAATACATTGCAGGGACTGGTCCTGCAATATCCGGGAATTGTGCAAAGCCAGAATTTCCAGCAGATACAGACCAGCCTGGGCGAAGCTTCGACGCTGTCCGGTCAAATTTCCACGGCCGACCCGGCCAGTCTGCCGGCACTGTTAACACAATTGCAGACCGCCATGTATAATATTGCCGACAGCCTGGTAGCTCTCGTTGGAGAGTTTAACCTCACCGACAGCAGTCCCTTTACCGCTTCTCTCCTTAATACTTACTTTTCTACCGATGGAACCATGGCGAGAATCAACATCGCGCTGGCCAGCAGTCCCTATGCCTCGGAAACCGTGGACACGATTATCAGTCTCCGGGAAGCAGCTGATAGAGGCATCGGCTCATCCAGTTTGAAAGGGGGGGCTTACTACGTCGGCGGGGAAAGCGCCATACGCGCTGATATCATGATAACCAACGATGCCGACTTCGGCATGGTGTTCGGCGCCGCCATTGCCGGAATACTGGTTGTGATAATAATCCTGCTCCGCAGTCTGGTCGCCCCCCTGTATATGGTCGCGACCGTTCTCCTAAATTACGGTGCCACGCTGGGCATTACGACATGGATCTTCACCAGCATCCTGAAGCAGAGCGGCATGATTTATATGTTGCCGATTTTTATATTTATTGTTCTGGTAGCTCTGGGAGCCGATTACAATATATTCCTTGTTTCACGCATCAAGGAAGAGGCCCATCAGCGGCCGTTAAAAGAAGCCATAACTCATGCTTTAGCCAATACCGGCGGCGTAATAACGTCATGCGGTATTATCCTGGCCGGGACCTTCGCCACTCTGGTGGCATCATCCCTCCAGATGGTAATGCAAATCGGTACTGCCATAGCTATAGGCATAATCATCGATACTTTTGTGGTTCGGGCGCTGCTGGTACCGTCAATCGCGGTACTAATCGGACGCTGGAACTGGTGGCCATTCCATTTGCAGCCACCACCCCGAGAGTGAAAGGTGAATATAGCTAATGGCGTCTGGATGGTGGGCGGTAGAGGACTTGAACCACTGACCTCCGCGATGTCAACGCGGCGCTCTAACCAGCTGAGCTAACCGCCCGTAACTCTAGTTATTCTACTAGATACCTGTTTTCCCGTCAACCACTTACAGATGCCATTTTTACCCCGATGTGATAAAATACTCTCCAAACATGTCACACGCGGCGGAAACCGGCTACCGGGATAGACCTGGAGGACGGCATAAATGAATGCGCTCAAACGCGCGGGGACAGGGTTTTTGAGCTTCCTGCTGCTGATATCCCTGTCCGTCTTCGGCATGATGTTTCTCGTCAATAGCACCGCGCTTAAACCCGATTTCGTCGCGGCGCAGGTGGACAAGCTCGATATGACCGCCGCGGCGCGTGACTACGCCGATGAGTCCATCAGCGAGGAATCGCCGCAGGACGTGACATTCCTGAAAGAAGCCGTTTACCATGTTATCGCCGACCAGGAACCCTGGCTAAAAGAGCAGCTGGACCATGCTGTCTACATCGGCTACGACTATTTATTGGGGAAAAGCGAGCACCTTGAAATCAATATTCCCCTGGACGATTTGAAGACAAACATCAGGGACAGCCTGTGGCAGACGCTGCAAAAATTCCTTGCCCGGGAGGCATCGTCGGTCCCGCCCGACCTGCTCATGCCCTATATCGACGAACATTACCAGGAGATAGTTCCCCTGATTCCCTCGCAGTATTTGCCGCCGGGGATGGTCGGCCTGACCGGCCCGGCGCTCAGGAACTACCTCGACACGCACTATGATGAGGTCACGGCCATGCTCCAGAAGGCTTTCATGGTGCCGGGCGTATCCGGCCTGATCCTCGGGCAGATTCAGCCGTATTTCGACCGCTATTACGACGATTTCATCGCTGATTTTCCCGACGCCATAACCGAGAACGATTTACCCGCGGATGTCACGGACGGCCTGCAGATGGCCAGGAGCAGCATCGGCTACTTCTATATCGTTTACTACGCCCTGATTGCCTTTATGGTCTTGCTGGTCGCCGGCATCATCCTGATAAATCGCAATATCAAAGAAATCTGCCGGGCCATGGGAATAGTCTTTCTCATTTACGGGGTCGCGGAATTTGCCGGCGTCCTTTTCGTCAGATATTTCGATTTTATCCGGTTTATTCCGGACCTGCCGTCTTCGCTGAAGGGTTGGCTCCCCGGCGTCATCAAAGACTCCCTGCTACCGCTGCAATGGTTCAGCCTAGGCATATTGATTCTCGGGGGAGTCCTTATCGCCGTTTTTATTGTCTATAAGCCGCGGCCGGTGCAGGAATAGTATATCGTAATTTTACGACGCTCTCTTTTTCCTCCTTAGCCACCACCCTATTCCTCCCAGGATAATTGCCCCCACGGCTGTGGCGATGGCGCAAAACAGCGCCACATCGAACCAGAACCCCTGCGGAAAGAGCATGATGAGATAATCTCTAGTGGGGTCCAATATCCAGAAATCGTTGGCGAAGCTAAGCAGGTGAAACTGTAGAAAAAATTGGTCGAAGTCGAACGCGATCACCAGCCCCAGCGCCAGCATGAATAACAGCGTAAGGCCGCCCCCGAAAAACAGTCCCCCGCCCAGCCGCCGTTTATCCCGCCACCAGAATAAACAGGCCCCGATGAAGACCAGGGCGTAGACTCCCGTCCCCAGCAATATTTTGTATACCAGCCGGAAAAGCCCCTTGACGTCTTTGAGGTGGGCGACCTCGCGTTCGTTAAAAAGCGTAAAAGGCTGGCCGTCCTTCTCCACGGTAATGTTGATATATTCCTCGTCGTTATTGAAGTAGCCGATGAGTCCCCGGGCGGCTTTGTCGAGCTCCGCTGGCGCCAGTCCCGTCACCTGGTCGACATCGTATTTCTCGAAGCCGTATTTATAAAGCCAGATGCAGTTCGCCGCGGCGCTCACACTGGCCGTCAGGAGCAGAATCGGCAGGCAGAGCGAGAACAGCCATTGGGCGATAGTCTTGAGGATAGTCATCGCTATCTTGATTTTACACCCCTGTGTTATAATTAACCAGATTTCCGCGCCGGGAGAACGATGTTTACCCACCTTCATGTCCACACCGAATACAGCCTGCTGGACGGCATGTGCCGCATACCAAAGCTCATCCAGAAGGCCAAGGAAATGGGCATGGACAGCCTAGCCATCACCGACCACGGCGTGATGTACGGCGCTATCGAGTTTTACCAGGCCGCTAAAGAGGCCGGAGTCAAACCCATCATCGGCGTGGAAATATATATCGCGCCGGGCAGTCGCTTCGGCCGCGGCGCCGCCGATAAAAATAACTACCACCTCATTCTTCTCGCCAAAGACAGGGCCGGCTATCAGAACCTCATCCAGCTTACCACTAAAGCCCACCTGGAAGGCTTTTACTATCGACCCAGGGTCGATAGAGAGCTCCTGAAGCAGCATCGTGAAGGTCTAATTGCTCTGAGCGCCTGCCTCTCCGGGGAGGTTTCCCAGCTCATATTGAGTCGGCGCTACGATGACGCCAGAAAGGCTGCCCTCTGGTACAAAGAGATATTCGGCGATTTCTATCTGGAAATCATGCGGCATCCCTTCCCGGAAATGGAGGCCGTCAATAATTACCTCGTGCAGATGGCGCCGGAGCTCGACATTCCCCTGGTGGCTACCAACGATATCCACTACATTAACCGCGAAGACGCCTCCGCCCACGACCTGCTGCATGTGCATCGGGATGAATACCACCATTCACGATGAGAAACGCCTGAAAATGCCCGGTGATTTCTATTATGTCAAGAGCCCGGAGGAAATGGCGGAGCTATTTAAAGATATCCCGGAAGCGCTGGAAAACACGCAGCGTATCGCGGATATGTGCAACCTGGACCTCGAGTTCGGGCGTTTACACCTGCCGGAAATCGAGCTGCCGCAGGGCAAGACCGCCGACCAATACCTGGCCGACCTGTGCCATCAGGGTTTCAGGCAATATTACCCGAACCCAACGCCGGAGATTGAGCAGCGCCTCGAATACGAGCTGGACGTTATCAAGCAAACACAGTTCGCTAACTATGTCCTGGTCGTCTGGGACATCATCTCATTTACCAAGCGGCAAAACATACTTTTCGGCGTCAGGGGCAGCGCGGCCTCCAGCCTCGTCCTGCACTGCCTGGGCATCACCCCCCTCGACCCCCTGGAACACGGGCTCGTCTTCGAGCGCTTCCTCAACATCGAGCGCAAGGAGATGCCGGATATCGATATGGACTTCCAGGACGACCGCCGTGACGAGGTCATCAACTATGTCTCGCAGAAATACGGCCAGGACCACGTGGCGCAGATTATCACCTTCGGGACGCTCGGCGCGCGGGCGGCCATCCGGGACGTGGGGCGGGCGCTGGGAATGCCCTACGGCGACGTCGACCGCGTCGCCCGGCTCATACCCAACGTCGTCGGCATGACCCTCGCCCGCGCGATGGACGAGAACGCCGAACTCAAGACCATCTACCAGGACGACGAAATCGTGCGCAACCTGGTCACCCAGGCCCGTCGCGTGGAAGGCATCTCGCGCCATGCCAGCACCCACGCCGCCGGCGTCGTTATATCCCGAGACCCCCTGACCGACCACGTGCCGCTCCAGCGCGGCGCTAAAGTCAACGGCCAGGAAGCAGTCATGACCCAGTTTTCCATGGAAGCCATCGCCCACATCGGACTGCTGAAAATGGACTTCCTCGGGCTGGCCAACCTCACGATATTAGGCAGGGCGCGGGATATTATCCGCCAGCACAGGGGCGTGGACATCGACCTCTATAAAATCCCCATGAATGATAAAAAGACCTTCGCGCTGCTTTCCGCGGGTGAGACCGCAGGAGTGTTCCAGCTCGAAGGCGCCGGCATGCGGCGCTATATCAAAGACCTCAAACCGAACGTCTTCGGCGACATCTCCGCGATGGTCGCCCTGTACCGCCCCGGCCCCATGGAGCACATCCCCCGATTCATCGATTCCAAGCATGGGCGCACCCCGATACGGTATCCCCACCCCGCTCTGGAAAATATCCTTAAAGAGACCTACGGCGTCATCGTCTACCAGGAGCAGGTGCTGTTTATCGTCAGGGAGTTCGCCGGCTATAGCCTGGGGCAGGCGGATATCTTCCGCAAGGCCATGGGCAAGAAAATCGCCGAGGTAATGAAGAAAGAAAAGCGTAATTTCATCAACGGCGCTAAAAAACACAATTATTCCTCCGAGGTTGCGGAGGAGGTCTTCGCCCTTATCGAGCCGTTCGCCGGCTATGCCTTTAATAAAGCCCACGCCTTCTGCTACGCCCTCATCGCCTACCAGACCGCGTATTTGAAGGCAAACTACCCGGCGGAATATATCAACGCTTTCCTGACGACCCACGCCGGAGAGCTGGAGAAGACTGCCAGCGCCGCCGCCGAGTGCCGGCGCCTGGGTATCGAAATCCTGCCGCCGGATATCAACCGCAGCCAGCTCTTTTTCTCCCTGGAAGACAGCCACGCCGGCCAGTCGGCCATACGCTTCGGGCTGGCGGCGATAAAGAACGTCGGCACCGGGGCCATCGAGCCCATCATCGGCGAGCGCGATAAAAACGGCCCATTCAAGTCCGTTGAGGACCTGTGTCGCCGCAGTGAACTCCAGGCGGTCAACCGCCGCGTGATGGAAAGCCTGATCAAGGTGGGGGCGTTCGATAAACTGGAAGAGCGCGGCACGCTGCTCAACAGCCTGGGGCGCATCCTGTCCCTGGCGCAGCGCGAGCAGCGACTGCGCGAGACAGGGCAGTCCACTATGTTCGATATGTTCGGTGAGAGCAGCGGCGGTGCCTTTGCCCAGCCTTGAGCTGACACCGTCCGGGGCCACCGACCGTGAAAAGGCGTTCTGGGAAAAAGAGCTTACCGGCGTCAGCTTCTCCGAAAAGCCGTTCAGTCCGGTGTTCAGCGTAAAGCAGGCCAACGCCGTCTTCTGCGGCAACATCGATGCCGAGCTGGACAAGCACGTTATCGTTACGGCCGGGCGCGTTATCTCGGCGCGTTATTCGCTTACCAGGAAGAGCGAGTCTTTCGCTATCGTTACCCTCGAAGACGTCAGCGGCAAGGTCGAAGTGGTCGCCTGGCCTCAGGTCTTCAGCCAGACCGAAGAACTCTGGAAAGAGGGCAACGAGCTTATCGTCCAGGGCAGGGTGCGGGCGAGGGACGACGAGGTAAGCGTTATCTGTGATGACGTTAAGTATTACGAACCGCCCATCGAAGACGAGGTAGCCGCCGCCCCACTTAAACCACAAACCGCGGTCGCCGGTCCGTCAGCGGTTAAAGCCCCCACCCCTCCCCCGGAGAGACGCCGGCTGACGATACACATCAAGCAGACCACCGACGCGCCGGGGGACATCTCCCGGCTTAACAAGATTATCGCCGCCCTCAGGACTTACACCGGCCGCGACGAGGTGCGCCTGAACATCCTGAACGGCGGCGCCGCCATCCCTCTCAAGCTCCCCAGTATCTATACCGGCTACTGCCCCGAACTCAGGCAGCAACTGGTCGAACTCATCGGCGAAGACGGCCTCAGCGTGGAAGCCGTCACTTAGTCTTTTATTTCTTCGGTTCCGTCAGTTCCTCGGTAATGTCGCGTGACATCTTCAGGAACAGTTTCTTCAGCCTCTTCATGACGTCCTGGGCGGCCTTTTCGCCGGCCATCCTCGCCTCGTCCGCCGCCGCTCTGGCGTCCGCCGCCGCCGCTTCGATTTCATCCAGGAGCTCCGGGAGCGGTTTGCTGAAAATATCGTGCTTGGGTGTCACTTTGTCGGCCATATTTATCTCCTTAAAGCGTCATTCCGACTCTTTATGTATAATTATAACACAAGATAAATCTGGAAACCTCCACCGCTTGGTGCTAGAATATGATAACTAAAGTACCGGGTATGGTTATGGAAAAACCGGAAAAACCTTCTGAAGATCGTCATCGGGGCCACCGTAAGAGGCTGCGGGAAAAGTTCCTGAGGTCCGGCCTGCCGGCCTTTCACGATTACGAAATTATCGAGCTGCTCCTCAGCCTGGGCACGCCGCGCAGGGACTGCAAGGTACCGGCGAAAGAAGCCATAAAAAGGTTCCATACGCTACGCGGTGTCCTCGAAGCCCCCGCCGAAGAGCTGGAGCAGATCGCCGGCATCGGGGCGAAAAGCGCCTTCGCCATAAAGCTGGTGCAGGAGGTCGCCCGCGAGTTCCTCAAGGCAAGGATACTGGAAAAACCCTTTTATCGCTCCTCCCAGGAGGTCTTCGACTACCTCTACCATGCCATGCGAGACCTCAAGAAGGAGACTTTCAAGGTGCTTTATCTGAACAGCCAGAACCAGATTATCGATACGGTCAACCTTGCCGAAGGCACGGTCAACGGCGGCGCCATTTCTACCCGCGAGGTCGTCGAGGGGGCCGTAAAAAACCATGGCACCGGGCTGGTCTTCGTCCACAACCACCCCTCCGGTAATCCCGAGCCCAGCCCGAGCGATAAATCGTTGACCCGTGAGCTCGTCTACGCCGGCAAGGTGATGCGGCTCCGTGTCCTCGACCACATCGTCATCGGCGATAACCGCTATTTCAGTTTCGCCGCCGAAGGGCTTATCGAGGAATACGAAACGGATTACCTCAATCTCATGTTAAGAGGCACCGCGGAGTCCCGGCGGAGACTTTACCGGGCTTCTCCCATCTCAAACATCCCCTCTACCGCCAAAAATAAGCCTTAAGGACACTTGTCAAACGGCTTCATTTCAGGTTATACTAGTAAGGTTTATTCTTATTTTGGTTGGGAGGAGGACCTCATGGAACTAACTGCTTTCCCCAAGTGTCAGAAGTGCAATTCTGGAGACCTGGTGCCTTTATCGGACTTCGGCAGCCAGGGGGCATCTATCCAGTATAAAGCCTGGGTCTGCACTAATCCCGATTGCGGCTTCAATCTGAAAATCCGCAACGGTGACGTCTATAGAGACGAACCTATCATGAGCGGCACGCTCCATAACTCCCGGCCCCGATAGTATCGGGGGAGTCCAGTAAAAAAAGCGGACTGCGGATGGCAAATGTGCTTCCTCATATTACCGGTCTCAAGAGGGTAGCACTTGACCTGCTTTTTCCCCGCTGGTGCATCGGCTGCGGGAAAGAAGACGATTATATTTGCCGCGCCTGCCGCGAGCTCATGCAGGTCATTACTCCACCGATTTGCCCCGTATGCGGGCGCCCCAACTCTCAAGGGAGCGTTTGCCCCGACTGCCGTGACACGCGGGCGCAGTTGGACGGCGTCCGCGCCCCGTTCGTTTTCGAAGGCATCATACGGCAGGCTATCCACGAGCTGAAGTACCGCAACCTGAGGGCGCTCGCGCCGGCGATGGCCGGGTGGCTCTACGACTACCTGGTCGAAAACCCTGTGGCGGCGGACGTGCTGGTGCCGGTGCCGCTGCATCATAAAAGACTTCGCGACCGCGGCTACAACCAGTCCGCTCTGCTGGCCGGAGAGCTCGGCCGGCTCAGCGGCCTGCCCGTGGCCACAGACGGCCTCGTCCGCCACCTTTACGCCGCGCCCCAGGCGAGGTCGGCCGGCGTCAGCGAGCGGCAGAGAAACGTCGCCGATGCTTTTACCTGTCCCGACCGCCGGTTCGACGGACAGCGCGTGCTCCTGATAGACGACGTTTCTACCTCCGGGGCCACTCTTAACGCCTGCGCCGGGTCGCTCAGGTCCGCCGGGGCCGTTCAGGTGTGGGGACTGGTGGTGGCACTGGAACTATAGAAAGAGGAGCCTGGAAAGATGGAATTACAGATAGCCGGGACCAATACGGAAATTACGCCAGCCGCGCAGCGCTATATCGAACGTAAACTGGGCAAGCTTAACAAGCACCTGCCCGATATTATCGACGTAAAAGCCGAAATTTCCGAGGAGAAAACGCGATCGCCGCAGCAGCGCTACCTGGTGCGGGTGACGGTCAATAGCGGCGTGGCCGGCGCGGTCTTTCACGGCGAGGAGAGGGGCGAGGACCTGTTCAAGGCAATCGACCGGGTGGTGAACATCATGACCCGGCAGCTAGAACGCCACAAGGGCAAGCTCTACGACCGGGGCCGGGGCAGCCTGCTGGCCAGGGGCAAGTATCGGGAGTCGCCGCCGCCTGTCGCCGAGAGGAAAGTGGTCAAGACCAAGCATTTCATCATCGAGCCGATGTCCCGCGAAGAGGCCATCGCCCGGATGGAACAACTCGGTCACGATTTTTTCCTTTTCGTTGACGCCGATGTCCAGGAGGTCCGGCTGCTGTACCGGCGCAAGGACGGCAACTACGGCCTCATCGAGCCGGAATTCAAATAGATGTACTACGCCGTGTTTGAGACTGCCGCGGGCTGGGTGGGGATACTGGGCTCAGCCAACGGTCTACGCCGCGCTACGCTACCGCAGCGGTCGGAACGGGCGGTATACGACCTCATGGGAGATGGCCTGAAAAACGCCACAGCATCATCACAGCGGTTCAGAGATCTCATCGACCGTTACCGGGCTTATTTTTCCGGGCACCGAGTGGAATTCCCGGATGAACTCGACCTTGATGGGGCGACGCCTTTTCAGCGCGCCGTGTGGCAGGCGACGCGGCAAATACCTTACGGCCAGACCCGTGGCTACGCCTGGGTGGCCGACCGGGCCGGTAATCCAAAAGCCGCGCGGGCGGCAGGACAGGCCCTGGCCAGAAATCCGCTCCCGGTTATCATTCCCTGTCACCGCGTGCTGGCGGGAGACGGCCAACTGGGGGGCTTTAGCGGTGGGCTTGCCATGAAGAAGTTCCTGCTGAAACTGGAAATACCATCTATAAGATAACAGAGAGTGTTTTTATGACGTTGTTGAGAATCTCCTTATGCAGGTATTGATGATGCTGGCGGGATGCCCCGGACAAAATCATGTTCTTATGTCAAGTGTTTGAAGGATAATAACACAACTGGCACAATTGACTTTATGGTAAACTCAGTCCGGGTTAAGTCTGGCCGACGGGTTTTGCCTGAAATTCGCACTGTAACTGTACGTTGTTGATAATGATATTAGCTATCATGGGGTCGAACTGGGAGCCGCTGCACCACAGCAGCTCGTCGATAGCGTCCGCCGTTGTCAGGGCCCGACGGTAAGGGCGGTCGGAAATCATGGCGTGATAGGCATCAGCCACGGCGACAATCCGTGCCCCCAGGGGTATGTCCTTGCCCCGGACGGTCTGCCCGAGGCCAGTGCCGTCGTAATGGTCATGGTGGTGCGAGATTATCTGCACCACGTTATCATTGACAAACGGCTTCACCAGCCGGGGACCGATGATGGCATGGGTCATGATGTGCCGGTACTCGCCGGGGGTCAACTCGCGGGGCTTGTTGAGAATGTCCGGGTCGACCGCTATCTTACCGACGTCGTGCAGAAGGGCGGCCCAGCGCAGGTCTTCCATTTCCCCCGGGGAAAGGTTAAGCTGTTTGCCGATAGTCAGGGACAGCCCGGCGACCGCCTGGGAGTGGCCCTTGGTATAGCTGTCCAGGGACTCCAGGGTGTTGACCAGGTTCTCGATAGCCCCGACGAAGAGCTTCCGGGGTTCCACCGCCTGCCGGGAGGCTTTCTTACCCATGTCCCGCAGATATCGCTGGATCTCCAGCTCCACCCTGCGTTTGTCGAGGCTGCCGCTGACGCTCTGCAAGACCTGCTCGAACCGGAACGGTTTGTTAATGAAGTCCTGAGCGCCTTCCTTGATGCACTGCGCCACGATCAGCGGATCGGTGATACCACTGGCCATAATGACGGCCGTCTCCGGGAAACGGTTGACGATGTCCGGCAGCACGTCACTGCCCGATCTGCCCGGCATATTGATATCCATGATGACCAGGTCGGAGGGACTTTTTTCCAGCTTTTTGAGCGCCTGGTCGCCATCCTGGGCCTCATCGCAGGTATAGCCGCGCATGGCCAGGCCTTTATTCAGGATGCATCTGATGGCTTCCTCGTCATCAACCAGGAGTATCTTTTCCTTCGGTTCCGTCATTCTCGCTCCTTCCGACCTTTGGGCCATTTGTATTCATTTTATGAGGCAGGAGCTAAACAAGACGTAAATTATCCACGTGGCGAATAAACAATTAGTAAAAATTATCGAGCCTGACCACCTAGAGAAAATAGGGAAATAAAAGAGCCCCGATTGTATCGGGGCTCTTAATACCCTGGTGACAAGCGATAAGAGGTGAGGTCAGTAGAAAAATAGGATAGAAATCTATTTCAGAATTACGGAGCTTATTTGCGTATATATCGGGCCGCTTCTCGTTAGCTGGCTTCTCATGAGATGGACAGTATTTACGTTGACACTGCCGCCGCCTTCTATGGCGGTGCCGGCAACCAGCCGCCCCAGCGCCTCTCTTTCGTCCGGTCCGGCCTGTTCGCGGACCCTGGCCAGCGTAAGATGAGGCGTGAAAGGCCGCAGCTCCGCCTTAAATCCCAGCGGCGCCAGGCCGTCGTCAAGGCGTTTTTGGAGCTGGCCGAGCTTTTCGGTCTCTCCGGTCAGCCCCACCCAGACCACCCGGACCCGCCTCGCGTTGGGAAAAACACCGAGTCCGCCGATTTCCAGGGAGAACGGACGTATCCCGCGGCTGGCTTCTTCCAGCACCGCGGTTATCCTGCCGGTCAGCTCGGTGTTTATATTGCCGAGAAACTTAAGCGTCAGGTGCACGCTTTCCGGGTCGACCCACTTTACCGGCGCACGGCTGCCCGATTTCAGCCGGTTTTGTAGCCGGGCAAGCGTTAATTTCATCTCCGGCGGCAACTCAATAGCGATAAACGAACGTATCTCTTCCATATTTATATACCGAGGAGCCGCCGCGCATTGCCGGATAATATCATGGCGCGTTCTTCATCAGAGAGTTCCACGTTATAGAATTCCTTGAGCAGGCGCGATGGCGCCATCGCCGGGTAGTCGCTCCCGAAGAGAATGCGGTCGGCCCCGGCTAAATCTCTGACGTACCGGTAAATCTCGGGCCGGTAAAGGAACGGGGATACGGCTGTATCGAAGTAGACATTCTCCAGCGCCTGCCGCACCTCGGGCATGAGGGTATAGAACGGCAGGCCGCCACCCCAGTGCGCGCAGACTACAGGCACGCCGCTGAAACTGGCGATAAATTTCTCGAGTTTTTCCGGGGTGGCTGTCCCCTTGCCGCGGTAATGATGGCCGACCGGGTCGGAGGAATGCGTCAATAGAATCAGCTTATGTTTAAGCAGCAGTTGTGCCAAAGGCGCCAGCATTTCCTGGCTGACCGCCCCGGGCAGTTGTGCGTCCGGGCGGAGCTCGCCCACGCCCTTAATCCCCCCGCTCACGCAGCGCTCTATCTCGATGAGGGATTCATTATCGTGGTAGTTGGCGACAGCGCAAAAACCGACCAGTCTTTTCGGATAGCGGGCGATGGACTCCAGGATATAGTCGTTGGTCTCTACGCAGAAATCGTGGGTGCTCCAGCCGTAGTTGACGATGACGGAGATATCGATACCCTCGCGGTCCATGCTGGCGATGAGGTCGTCGGCCGTGGCGATGGCGGCTTTTTCAGTCGAGTAGATCTCGGCAAAGGCGGCGTCTCTTTCCACATAGCGACTGCGGTTGTTTTTTACCCGTGGCGGCAGCGCATGCGTGTGGAAATCGATTATCATTATCGCACCACATGGCCGTGGTAGAGTCGGCGGAGAAAAGCTATTCTTTCTTTTCGGGCTTTTCAGGCTTTTCGGCTTTGGCTCCGGCCGCTTCAGCGGCCGGCTTTTCCGCGGCGCCCTCGGCCTCTTCTTCACCCTCGGCGACGACCTCTTCCGCGACGACCGGTTTCTCTTCCTCGACCTTAATTATGACTTCCGTGACCTTGACGACCAGCTGTTCGGGGTCGGCATGGACGGTGATTTCCGGGTCGAGGACGATATCCTTGACATGAAGAGCCTGTTCCAGCTCGGTTAGTGGACTTATGTCAACTTCTATCTGCGGCGGCACCTTTTCCGGCAGACATTCGATGCTCAAAATGGTAATACCGCGGGAAAGCAGGCGCCCTTTGCCCTTCATCGCCGGGGCCTCGCCTACCAGGACGATGGGCACGTCCATCGTCATCTTTTCGCCCTTCCTCACCTGGTAGAAATCGACGTGGAGCAGGTTTTTGCCCAGGACGTCCCTCTGGATTTCCCTGACGAAAACGTTTTTAGGCCCTTTATCGCCGTCGATTTTAAGGCTGACGAGGCGCGTCGTGCCGGCGCGGGCGACGATTTTCTTCAGTTCGGCGGTATCGCATTGCAGAGATAACGATTCCAGGCTATGACCGAAGAGATGGGCCGGCGTGAGTCCCCGGCGGCGTAAAAACCGGTTCCTCTTCCCGAGCACATCCCTTTTAGCGGCCGTTATTTTCAGTTCTTCCATTTTTCCCCTTTCAACCTTTCAATTTAACCATAATTCACGAGAAAAATCAATTTAAACGAGCTGGCCACAGCTTGCGCGCCTCATGGACAGTATCGTACTGCGTATTATATAATTAAACCATCACCAGAAACCCCGACGGATAATATAAACCGCGGTGGGGTTTGAAAGACAGGTTTTTTATGTCAGGTGATGTAACTTTTGCTTTTCTCTTGACCCTGCTTGCCGGGTTGTCCACCGGCATCGGCAGCGCTATCGCCTATTTCATGCGCAAGCCCGGGTCTACCAGCATGTCGCTGATTCTCGGCTTTTCCGCCGGCGTCATGCTCTATATCTCCTTCGCCGAGTTGCTTCATCAATCGTTTGATAAAGTCGGTTTCGCTACCGGCAACATCGGCTTTTTCATCGGCATTGCCTTCATCGCCGTGCTGGATATCCTCATCCCCCACGAGTACAAGCAGGAGCATATCGACGAACCGCCCGGCGCCGCCGTCAGCGCTGACGAATTTCCCCGCTCGGTATCGACTACGGACAAAGGGACAGGCGCTCGCACCTCATGCACGCCGGCATGCTCACGGCTATCGGCATCGCTATTCACAACTTCCCTGAAGGGCTGGCCGTCTTCAGCAGCGGCATTACCGGCGACCGCACTTTCGGCTTCCTCGTGGCCATCGCCATCGCCCTCCATAATATCCCGGAAGGCATCAGCGTATCGATACCTATCTGGGAAGCGACCGGCTCCCGCAACCGGGCTTTTCTCTATTCCTTTGCCGCCGGCCTGGCCGAGCCCATCGGCGCCGCTATCGGTTATGCCTTCCTCTTCAATTTTCTCACGCCCACCGTGATATATTCGCTGCTGGCCTTCGCCGCCGGCATCATGGTCTATATCAGCCTCGACGAGCTCCTGCCTACTGCCCACCTCTACGGCAAAGAGCACCTGGTAATCATCGGGGTCATCGCCGGTATGGTTATCATGGCCCTCAGCATCTACTTCATTCGCTAGGACAACCGCTTCTGACGTGATATAATCTATCGGGGTTTAGACCTTGTTCAAGAAAATTTTAATCGCCAACCGCGGCGAAATCGCCGTGAGAATCATCCGGACCTGCTATGAGATGGGGATACGCACGGTCGCGGTCTATTCGGATATCGACGCCGATTCCCTCCACGTAAAGCTCGCCGACGAAGCGTATAGCATCGGCCCGGCGGAAACGGAGCAAAGCTACCTCAACGCCGGGAAGATTCTGGAAGTGGCCCGGAAGAGCCGCGCCGAAGCCCTGCACCCTGGCTACGGCTTTCTGGCGGAAAACCCCGAATTTGTGCAGATGTGCGAGCAAAACGGTCTCACTTTTATAGGCCCGCCCAGCCAGTCCATGTACCAGGTCAAACCTAAACATGCCGCCCGCAATCTGATGAATCTCCTCAATATACCCGTCATCCCGGGCCACGACCATATTTTGCTGGACTCGACCACCGAGGGATTCCGGCAGGTCCAGCAAGTAGCCGAAAAACTGGGGTACCCGGTCATCGTCAAGCCTTCGGGTGGCGGCGGCGGCATCGGCATGTCGATTGCCCGCAACCCGGAAGAGCTGGGGAAGGCGGTGCGCTACGTGGAAGAAAGAGGCCGCAAGCTCTTCGGCATCTCTTCTTTCTACGTCGAAAAGTATCTCCCGAGTATCAAGCACATCGAGTTCCAGGTGCTGGCCGATAAATACGGGAATGTCATTCACCTTGGCGAGCGCGATTGTTCTATTCAACGTCGGTTTCAGAAGCTGATAGAAGAGGCCCCTTGCTCGATATTATCGCCGCATCTCAGGATGAAAATGGGCGCGGCCGCTCTGGATATCGCCCTGGCCATGAAGTATGTCAATGCCATGACCGTCGAGTTCTTTTATATTCCGGAAACGCAGGAGTTCTATTTCAACGAGGTAAACACGAGATTGCAGGTGGAGCACTGTGTCACCGAGCTCGTCACCGACGTGGACATCGTCAAAGAGCAGATTAGAATCGCCGCCGGTGAGCAGCTGGCTTATACTCAGGATGATATCCATCGCAACGGCTGGGCGATACAATGCCGCATTACCGCCGAAGACGTCGCGCGCAACTTCCTGCCCTCCCCCGGTAAAATAACCGGTATGCACCTGCCGCACGGCCTGGGACTGAGGATAGACGAGGGAATCTACGAAGGTTACACTGTCCCGTTTTACTACGACCCGCTGCTCCTCAAGCTCATGGCGTGGGGCAAGACCAGAGAAGAGGCCATTTTACGCATGAAGCGGGCCCTGAATGAAATGAAAATCGAGGGAATCGATACCAATCTCCTGTTTCACCGTATCACGATGGACGACCCGTTGTTCAACAGCGGCAGGTATACGACGAATTTCGTGGAAAAACAGCAGATTGTCCGCAAAGTGCGCGAGCTCTCCCGGAAAACCAAGGAATAAAAATGGCAGATAGCGCCAAAGCCGGGGTTTTTTCTTCCAGCGAAGACCTGAAAACGGTCGCCAGGAGGCTGCGCCGCGACATCGTCACGATGATAGGCAAAGCCGGCAGCGGGCATCCCGGCGGCTCTCTTTCCGCCGTGGAGATAGTCACCGCGCTTTACTGGAGGGTATTGCGGCATAGGCCGTCCGAACCGCAGTGGCCGGACAGGGACAGGTTCATCCTGAGCAAGGGGCACGCCGCCCCCGTCCTCTACGCCGTCCTGGCGGAGTGCGGCTATTTCCCCCTTGCCGAGCTGGCGACGCTGCGCCAGCTCGACAGCCATTTGCAGGGACACGCCGACCGCAACGCTACTCATGGCGTCGAAATGTCCTCGGGGAGCCTGGGGCAGGGGCTTTCTTTCGCCATCGGCTGCGCCCTGGCGGGACGACTCGATAAAAAAACGTGGCGCGTCTATGCCCTGCTGAGCGACGGCGAGTGCGACGAGGGCCAGACCTGGGAGGCGGCGATGTCCGCCCCGAAATTCAAGCTGGACAACCTGACCGCTATCGTGGACAACAACGGCATCCAGTTGAGCGGCTTTAATAAAGACATCATGAACCTCGACCCGCTGAACAAGAAATGGGACGCCTTCGGCTGGCAGGTCTTCGAGGTTGACGGCCACGACTTTTCCCAGATTCTGGATGGCATCGGCAAAGCTCAAAAGGTCAAAGGGAAACCCGCCGTCATCATCGCCCATACCGTCAAGGGCAAGGGGGTCAGCTTTATGGAAAACAACGTCGATTTCCACGGCAAAGCCCCGAATGCCGAGCAGCTGGAAAAAGCCCTGAAGGAGCTGGCGTAACGTGGCTGAAGAGATTGCCCCGAGGGAAGTCTACGGCAAAACGCTGGTGGAACTGGGCCGGGAAAATCCCGGATATCGTGGTGCTGGACGCCGACCTCAAGCCTTCGACGATGACCTATTATTTCGAAAAGGAGTTCCCCGAACGTTTCTTCGAGGTCGGCATCGCCGAGCAGAACATGATCGGGATTGCCTGCGGGCTGGCGGCTTCGGGCAAGATACCGTTCGCGAGCACCTTCGCCGTCTTTGCTCCGGGGCGCTGCTTCGACCAGATTCGTGTTTCGGTGGCCCAGGCGAAGCTCAACGTGAAAATAGTGGTCACCCATGCCGGCCTGACCGTCGGCGAGGACGGCGCTTCCCACCAGGCTCTGGAAGACCTGGCGCTTATCTGCTCCCTGCCCGGCTTTACCGTTATCGTCCCGGCGGACGCCGTCGAGACCGCCCAGGCCATCAGGGCCGTGGCCGCGCATAACGGCCCCTGCTACGTCAGACTGTGCCGACCCAAGCTGCCAGTTATTTATGACAATAACTACAAATTTCAAATCGGCCAAGCGGTGGAAATGAGGCCGGGCAGCGATGCCACGATAATAGCTATCGGCGTCATGGTGTCGCCGGCGCTGGAAGCCGCGAATCAGCTGGCGCAGGAACGCATTAATTGCCGGGTCATTAATATGTCCACGTTAAAGCCGATAGACGAAACGGCTATCGTCAAAGCCGCCCGTGAGACCGGCGCTATCGTTACCGCCGAGGAGCACCAGGAGCACGGCGGACTTGGCAGTATCGTGGCGCGGATTACCGCCAGGTGTTGTCCGGTGCCCATGGAGTTCGTCGCGGTTAAAGACGTTTTCGGGCAGTCCGGCAAGCCGGCGGAGCTCCTGGAAAGGTACGGGCTGACTTCCAAAGATATAGTCGCCGCCGTGCGTGAGGCGATAAAGAGAAAGGGCTAGTCCAGGCAGGTTATCTGCGCCGAAGGCCTGTCTTTGATATCAACCTTGATACCGGCCTCTTTGAATATCGCGATAAAGCTGTCGTCGCTGTACTTCCCGAAGGTGACAAAGCGTGAAATCCTGGCGTTGACCAGCATCTTGGCGCAGAGCACGCAGGGCGTGTGGGTGCAGTAGACGGTGCTCCCCTCCAGACTGACCCCGTGAAGTCCCGCCTGGATAATCACATTCTGCTCGGCATGGATGGCGCGGCATATCTCGTGCCTGGTCCCGGACGGTATACCAAGCTCGTCGCGGAGACAGCCGAGCTCCAGGCAGTCTTTGGCCCCCGCCGGCGCACCGTTATAGCCGGTCGTCAGGATGTGCTTGTCCCTCACCGCGATAGCGCCGATGTGATGTCGGCGGCAGGTGGAACGCTCGGCGACTACCGAGGCTATCTTCAGAAAATATTCGTCGATTTCCGGGCGCTTTAATAAGGTCATTTTATTTTAGCGATAACCTTTTCCACTTGGTTCTTCAAGTCGTTAATCGAACTATCGTTCAGAATGGTAAAATCGGCCATGGCTATCGGCCCGCCCTTATTGAGGTTCTCGATTTCGGAGCGGTCACGGCTGGCGGCTTGCGGCGGCGTTAGCGGCCTGATTTGGCGACCTCTGAGCCGGGGGTACCTTGTGGGCGCCGGCGCCCATACCGCCACGACGATAAACCTGTCCCCGTAATAGTCCTTAAGAAAAGTGTATTCCTCCCAGGAGTAAAGCCCGTCCACCACGACATTGGCGTTCTTCAGGGCGGCATCGATGCGGGGCACGCTTAGCTTTGCATAGGCGGCCATGCCGTGCTCTTTCCTGATGCTCTCCCGAATGGGACGCTCGTTCTCCTCACTGAGAGGTAGGCCCTGCTTTTTAATCGCCTCGTCGGTAATCTCGCCGAACCTGACGACGGCAAAGCCTTTGTCCTTGAAAACCCTGGCCACCTCCGACTTCCCGGAGCCCACCATCCCGACAATCGCGACGATTTTCATACGGTCTTATTATAATGGGTCGACACAGGAAATAACAACGTTAAGGGGCTGGACGGGCTGTGTTATAATATGTAAAATGCCGGATAAAATCAATCTGGCGGGAAGCATCAGGGAGCGGCTGCCCCGGGACTTAATCGATTTCATCAGGCAGGCCGGCGAGGCGGCCGAGCGCGACCAGCAGCGCCTGTACCTGGTCGGCGGGGTAGTCCGCGACCTGCTCCTGGAGTGCCGCAACCTCGACCTCGACCTGGTCGTCGAGGGTGACGCCATCAAGCTGGCGCAGGAGATAGCCGGGGGCAGGTCGGCGAAAGTGACTGCCCATCCCCGTTTCGGCACCGCCACGCTTCGCTGGTCTAACCGCAGCATCGATTTCGCCACCGCTCGAGCCGAGACCTACGCCAGGCCCGGGGCGCTGCCTGCGGTAAGGCCCGGGACGATTAAAGATGACCTTTCCCGGCGCGACTTCACCATCAACGCCATGGCCGTCGAGCTCAATCCGCGCCGCTTCGGCGACCTCGTCGACCCGCACGGGGGCAGGCAGGACATCGATAAAAAGCTGGTGCGGGTGTTGCACGACAGGAGCTTCGTCGACGATGCCACCCGCGTCTGGCGCGCCCTGCGTTACGAGCAGCGCCTGGACTTCCATCTGGAACAAACGACCCTGAAGCTGCTGAAACGGGGCACCGTCTATCTGGATACCGTCAGCGGCGACCGCATCCGCCACGAGCTCGAGCGCGTCTTAAAGGAAGAGCGGCCGGAGAAGGTCCTGCGCCGCGCCGATGAACTGGGGGCGCTCGCCAGGATGCACCCCTCGCTGAAATGCGACGACTGGCTCATGGAGACTTTCACCCTGGCCCGCGAGCGCACCCTGCCTGAGACATTCCCTCCCCCCGAGCTTTACCTGGCGCTGCTGTGCTACCGGCTGTCCCCCGAAGAGAACGAAAGGCTGATTTCCTGCCTGCGCCTGCCTAAAACCTCGGCGCAGACCCTGAGAGAGACACTGGCGCTTAAAGCGAGAATCAGCGAGCTTTCCGCCCAAGGCCTGCCGCCGGGCCAGATTTACGGGCTTGTCCACGACTTCGGCATGACCGCGCTCACGGCCGCCTCGCTGGCGGCCGGCTCCGCCACCGCCGCTGAGCACATCGAGCTCTATATTAACGTCCTGAGGCACGTCAACCCCGCCCTCGGCGGAGACGACCTTAAAAAAATGGGCGTGCCGGCGGGGCCGAAGATTAAAGAGATATTGCAGAAGCTCCGCGAGGCTCGCCTCGATGGCAAGGTGGCCAGTAGAAAAGAAGAAGAAGAGATGGTGAGGCAATTAGCGGTTAGCGATTAGCATCCACCGATAATCCCTACTCCATCTTCTTAAACACCCTGGCCGCTGACCCGCAGATAGGGCACTTGTCCGGCGGTGAACCCGTTACGGTATTACCGCAGACCTGGCAGACGTAATAGGTGGCGTCCTCCGGCTTCTTGCCTTCTTTAACAGCTTTCAAAGCCACCTCGAAGTAACCGTAATGGATTTTCTCCACCTTGTTCGCCCAGTCGAAGGTGCGCTCGGCGCGCTCGTTCATCTCCTGTTTGGCCACTTCAATAAAATGCGGGTACATGCCGGTGAACTCCTGGTGCTCCCCGATGTTCGCCGCCATCAGGTTGTCCCTGGTCGAACCGATGGCGTCCATGGCATTCAGGTGATTACGGGCGTGCACCGTCTCGGCCTCGGCCACGGCGCGGAATAGTCTGGCGACCTGAGGATGGCCTTCCTTGTCCGCCTTCTCGGCAAAGAACACGTAGCGGCGGTTGGCCTTGCTCTCTCCGCCGAAAGCTTCCTGCAAATTGTTCTCGGTCTGATATGCCATATCGAACCCCCCGACTATTTTTCTTAATTTTATACTAAGGACGATAGATAATGCGAGCCGGTTTACGGGCCGGTATTCGCCGATATTTATGTTCAGGATAGCCTACCACCAGGGCGCCGTAAGGTGCAAATCCTTCCGGAAAGGCGATAGCCTCCATCATCGGGGGATAAGAGCCGGCCGACATATAAAAAAATCCGTCCCAGCAGCAGCCAAGCCCGGCGCTTATCGCCGCGAGGTCGAAGTAGCCCAGCGCGATGGCGCAGTCCGTAGCGGCGATGGGATTGCCCTTTTCCGAATAAGCTATAACAGCGGCCGGAGCGTCGTGGAAGAACGCGTCGATGCCGGCGTCGAGCGCCTGCACAATACCTGCGAACAGCGCTCCAAACGGCTTATTGCTTTTGACCATGAAACGCAGCCAGTCGGCCCCGATGGCCGCCAGTCGGCGCATATGAGCGCGGTCGTTAATGACCAGCCACTGCACCTCCTGCATATTGTGGCCGGTCGGGGCATAGCGGGCGACCTCGATGATACGCTCGATTTCTTCTTTTGGTACGTCTTTATCTTTAAACTCCCGAATCGACCGCCGACTCTTAATCAGCTGGGCACACCGGTCAAAGGAAGTCTCCAGCGATTTTTTTATTAATGGGGTCTGTTCTGCCGGCATTTCCCGGTGCGTCAGGCTGCCGGTGGGGCAAATCCCTACGCAGTGACCGCAGCGCATGCAGAATTCGTCTGTCCCCGGCACCTGACGCGGGTAGCTACCCTCTTTAAAATAGATCATGCCGCCAGCGCAGGTCGCCGCGCAAAGTCCGCACTTGGTACACGTCTCCTTGTTCACTTCAATCAGAGTCATGAAAAATCTCCTATCCTGATATCTCACCTAATATATCATATCGTGGCAGCCAGATAAATTTTCATGCCCTGCGCCTGGCAGCGCCGGTACAGTTCTTCGGCTCGGGATTTTTCTTTAAATACGGCAAATAGAGCCGGGCCCGAGCCGGCGAGGTAAACATCGCAAACGCCGACTTTAATGAGGCTTACATTAAAGAGGAGCAGTCCGGAATAGACATGGAAGGCGATGTTTTTAAAAACGTTAAACAGCAGAGAGGCATCTGGTATTTTACCTTCCTTGATGGCGGCCGCCAGGCGGTCAGTGGCCGAGCCATCGGTGAAATGAGAAGCATTAAGGTTCGCATACATCCTGGCCGTCTTGAACGGGCTGACCTTGAAATCCGGGACGATGACCAGAATCCACAACTCTTGGAGAGGGGGGAGGGGTGTAATTATCTCGCCCCGGCCTTCTGCCAGGGCGGTGCCGCCGTTTAAAAAGAAAGGCACATCCGAACCCAGCCGCATTGCCAGTTCCTTGAGTTTCTCATACGAAAGATCAAGTCCCCAGAAATCGTTAAGTCCCTTCAACAAAGCGGCGGCGTCGGAGCTATCGCCGCCGAGGCCGGACAGCAGGGGGATGCGTTTTTCCAGCGATACCGCCGCCCCATGCCTACCGCCGGCGGCTTTCTGTAAAAGCTTGATAGCCTTGCTTAAAAGGCTGTTTTTCGCCGACCACCCCGGCATATCGCACTGGAAGGAAATATGCTTGCCCGATTCAATATGTAAGGTGTCGTAAAGGTCGATGGTCTGGAGCACGCTGCGGATTTCGTGATAGCCGTCCGGGCGTTTCCGCAGGACCTCTAAAGTCAGGTTTATCTTGGCGGGGGCATTAACGGTAAACACTCTATTTCACCACCCGATTATAGGTGCGCCATAGGTCCGCCCAGTCTTCGAGAGAAAGGGTCTCCGCTCTGCGCTTCGCGTCGATGCCCGCTTTTGCCAGCATGGCGGCGACTTCTTCCTTGGGCAGGCCGAGGCTATGCGAGAGAGAATTTGAAATTTGCTTGCGGGCCGCCGAAAACCCGGCGCGCACCAGCTTAAAGAAACCGTCCGCGTCGTCCACCTCGACGGGGGGACGGGGGTAAACCTCTATCTTTACGACGGCGGAATCGACCTCCGGCGGGGGAAAAAGGCGGCGGCGGGGACATCAGCGACTATTTCCGGTCGACCGTAAAACTGGACGGCGATGCTGAGCAGGCTGCGCTGTCCCGCCCCAGCCACGATGGTCTCCGCCACCTCTTTCTGCACCATTAACACCATTAGCTCTGGTTTAACGGGCGCTTCGAGGAAATGGCGCAGGACGGGCGAGGTGATATAGTACGGCAGGTTGGCCACGACCTTGTAAGAGCGCAGCGCCGGCGGGAAGGAAGGGGCGCGCCCCCGCAATAATGCAGCGGGGTCGGTGCCGAGGACATCCTGGTTCAGAATAACGACGTTATCATAAGGCAATATCTTCGCTAGGATCTCAGCGAGGCGTTCGTCCAGCTCGATGGCGATGACCCAACCGGCGCGCCTCGCCAGCTCGGCGGTCAGGATACCCAGTCCGGGCCCGACCTCGATAACCGTATCCTGAAGAGACAGCGCGGCCGCCTCCACGATAGTCTCCAGCACGGCCCCATCGACGAGGAAATTCTGTCCCAATCCCTTTTTCGCCCTGATGCCGTAGCGGCGCAGCAGGGCCTTCGTCTGACTTAAAAGCGAGGGGCGGCTATTCATAAAAATCAGAGGCCGTGCACCCGCCCTCGACTCCACCCGACGGCTTGCCCGGGCCAGCCGGCTCCAGCCAGGCTCACCTGCGGCACCCGGATATAACTATTTACCGCTGCTTCCTTTCGGACCTGACGGGGTTCATAGCATTCCGCCGCGCAGGACCCGGCCTTCAACGCCACTTAGCACGGGCAGTCCCACCGGATAAAAGCCTCAGACGGGAATTCGACCCTGCTATAGCGGATTTCAGGTACAGGGCACCGCTGGCTCCCCATCTAGCACGACCTCAACTAAAGGGTAAAGGGTGAGAGAGGGTTTGTCAAGGAGGAACCGTGGACGTTGTATAATATATTAATGGCAAATTAGGGAGCGCTATAGTGAGCTATATCATTGAGGAGACAGCAGTACGGAAAAGACGATATGGATGGATTTTTAAAATTGGGATACTACTGTTTGTGATTACTCTGTTCCAATGTTATGGGAATCTATTGGAAAAATGATATTGATTTTCATCCAGAGGCAGTAAATCGGACCAATGAAATTGCAGCTGTTTCTCTTCTTCATCTGCAAGTATTAATATGACAGTAACCGCCGCATACTAATTATCAGTATACCTTTAATAACGTTAATATTAGTAGGGCGTTTAAGAGGGGCGAAGCCCCTCTTTCTTTCTTCCCCCTTCCTTTGGCAAAGGAAGGGGGATAAAGGGGGATAGATTTCCTAGGGGGATAAAGGAGAGGGGCTTACCACCCGTCTTGAAGTCGTGATACCAGCGACATCGGCAGGCCGGCCTTGATCATTTTCTCCTGCGTCGCGTCGATATCGTACTCCACGCGGTGAAGTCGCAGGACGCGGCCCTCGCTATCATAAATGGCATAGCTGGCCCGGGGGTCGCCGTCCCTCGGCTGGCCCACCCCGCCCGGATTGATAATCATCCGGTGTTCGCCGAGCACCAGCCCGATATTAGGCGACAGCGCAATCGACGAACAGATAGCGCCTACCTGTTTGAACGCCAGCGGCGCGTGGGTATGCCCCACCAGGCAATAAGGCGAAGTGAAGAACGAAAAATTCTTGGCGGCGATGCCGGTAGAAACGACGTACTCCAGGACAGGCTCGGCGGGACTGCCATGCACCAGGTAAAAATCGCCTCTCGTGGCGGCCATGGGCAGGCTTTCCAGGTATTGAATGTCCGCAGGGCTCAAGCGCCCCGCCGTCCACCGGCAGGCGGCCGCCGCGGCCGGATTGAAATAAGAGAGGTCCAGCCTGCCGATAGCGCCCAGGTCGTGATTGCCGGCGATACAGACGGGCTCATGTTTGCGCAAGAGCTCGATGCACCCGGAGGGGTCCGGCCCGTAGCCCACGATATCCCCCAGGCACCACAACGCGTCCACCCCACCCTTCTCCTCGATGTCCCGCAGCACCGCCTCGAAGGCCGCCAGGTTGGCATGGATGTCCGCCAGGATTGCGTAACGCATTTAGAAACAATATAGCAGGTTTTCGCCGCGAGGGAAAGTCGATACACACGTAGACGCGGATTTTAGGGTAATTCGATGCCGATATAGCGCAGCAGATTGCGCAGGCCGAAGTAGCCGAGATAGCTTAAAACGGCGGCCTCGACGGTCTTGCCCGCCAAGCAGACGACGTAGAACTTCCAGAAACTATAGCGCGCCGCCCCCATACCCATGATGATGGGCATGAGCACCGGATTGGGATACATTCCCAGGATAAAGACCGCCCATAACACGCGGCGGCGGGCAAACTCCCTCATCCTGGGCATGCTGAGCTTGCGCATGACCCTGCTAAACCAGGAAGGGCTGTTTTCATCGATTTTCCAGGAGAAACCGAGGTTTTTAAAAAAGACGATGACCGCCGCGGCCGGTCCAGTATACCAGCGCCTGCCCGACGCTATTGCCGAAACCGGAGACCAGGGCGACCAGCGCCGGATTTAAAATGCTCCCCAGTGTAAAGGTCAGAATCATGCTGGGGGTGGGGATAGGTATAGGCGAGCCGGCGAAGAGGGAAATTAAAAAAAGCCCCAGAAAACCCTCCTGCTCAAGCCGCGTGATGTATTCCCAGTGCTGAATGAGATAAACAGAGCCGACGACACTGATGATAACCGTCGCGGCCAGTATACCTATAGCGAGATATCTTTTCGCTCTGGTGGTTATGACAGCCATTATTGGTTTTTATTATACGACATCGGCAGGGCATTTTGATAGTCATGAAAGGACGAAACGCGGAATCATCTTCTTAAAAAGCCAGCCGCTCCCCGGATATGCTATACTTTTTATCATGAAAGTGGCGGAACTCGGGGAGTTCGGGCTGATTGACCTCCTGGCAAAGATGATAAAGGATGCGGGGGTGGATAAAATCGGGGAGGAACAGCCGATAATCGGCATCGGGGACGACGCCGCCGCCTGGCGCGGCGATAACGCCATCCAGCTGGCGACCGTCGACACCATGGTGCAGGACGTCCACTTCTCTCTTAAGACCATCACCTGGCAGGAGCTCGGCTGGAAGTCCCTCGCCATTAATCTCAGCGATATCGCCGCCATGGGGGGCGTGCCCAAATACGCTTTAGTGGCCCTGGCCCTGCCGGAAGACACGCCGGTGGCAGCGGTCACGAAAATCTACGAGGGCATGATTGCCGCCGCCCGGCAGTATCAGCTGGCGATAGTCGGCGGGAACATCAGCCGCGCACCGGAAATCTCGATTACGATTACCGTCCTGGGGAGCAGCCCGGAGAATAAAATGCTGCGGCGCGATACCGCCATTCCCGGCGATATCATTGCCGTCACCGGGCATCCGGGCAGCGCCGCCGGCGGACGTGAAATGCTGGCCAAGAAGCTCAAGTTCAAGCCGGATGCAGCGAAATATCTTCGGGACGCTTTTCTGCACCCCCTGCCCCGGATTGCCGAAGGACAGCTGCTCGTAAAGAACGGCATAACGACCGCCATCGATATCAGCGACGGGCTCCTCGCCGACCTGCGCCATATCTGCGAGGCCAGCCGGGTCGGCGCGCGGGTAGAGATAGACCGACTGCCCATTCACGAAGCAGTCAAGGCCGGCTTCGGGGAAAGGGCGGTGGAGCTGGCGCTGGCGGGCGGGGAGGACTACGAGCTGCTTTTTACCGGCCGCGCCGATGCCATCGAGCGGGTGAAGGCGGAAATGACCTGCCCGGTGACCATCATCGGCGAAATCACCGCGGGCCAAGCGGGTCAAATAGACCTGCGCGACGCCAGAGGCAGTCCCGTGAAAATAGAGCCAAACGGGATGGTCGCATTTCTAATGTAACGGAGAAAGATATGGTAGCCATACCCAGAGTAACGCTTAACGCCGACCTCGACGAAGGGTTCTGCTTCGGCTGCGGGCGTAACAACCCCATCGGGCTGAAACTGAAATTCACCCGGGATGGTGATACTATCCGCACCGAATTCACACCGGACCGGACCCACCAGGGGTGGCCGGGACTATTGCACGGCGGTATCCTGGGCGCCCTGCTCGATGAAGCGATGAGTAACGCCGCCTATGCTACCGGCAGCACCTGCCTCACCGCCAGCATCAACATCAGAATCAAACAGCCGATAAAAGTCGAGGTGCCTCTCGTCATCACCGCCCGGATAACCCGACATGGGAAAAGGCTCATCGAGACAGAAGGGCAGGTCTGCTTTAAAGACGGCACCGTCGTCGCCGAAAGCACCGCCAAGCAGTTCGTCGCGGGAAACGCCGCGGGGAAAAGGGACCGGGTCAGGGAGTCCCGCCGCCATGTCTGAAGGACATCTCGAAGCGGTGGTCTGGGACCTCGATGGCGTCATCGCCGATACCGCCGAATACCACTATCTGGCCTGGCGGGATGTCTTCGGGGAGCGGGGGGTGGACTACAGCAGAGCGGACTTCATGCCTTATTTCGGGAGGAGGCATGATACCATCATCAGGTCCGTCCTCGGCGACAGGCTATCGCCGGAAGAGTTCGAAGCCATTACCGAAGAAAAGCAGCGAAATTACCGCCGCCGGGTGGCGAAACAATATCGTGGCGCTGCCGGGAGTCATCGCGCTAATAAAATCGCTCCACGAGCAAGGAATAAAGCAGGCGATTGCCTCGTCGGCGGTGCCGGAAAACATTGAAATAATCGTCCGGGGGCTGGGCATCGCCGACTGTTTCCAGGCCATCGTCCACGGCATGGAGGCCAAAGAGGGCAAGCCGAGCCCGCAGATATTCCTGCTGGCGGCGAAAAAACTCAAGGTGAGACCCGCCGACTGCGTCGTCATCGAGGACGCCATCGCCGGGGTGGCCGCCGCCAGGCGGGCCGGCATGAAATGCGTCGCGGTGACCAACAGCCACCCCAAGGAAGCCCTCAAAAATGCGGATTTAATCGTAGACACACTGGAAAAAGTCGGCATCATCGACTTGCGGGGACTTTTTAACAGTTCATAAGGAGTTTAAAATGGAACGGTCACTGGTGCTCGTCAAGCCGGACGCCATGGAGAGAGGGCTGGCGGGGGCAATCATCGGGCGGCTGCAGGGGGAGGGGCTGCGTCTCATCGCGCTGAGAATGCTGCGCATGGATAAAACCCTGGCGGAGCGGCATTACGCCGTCCACAAGGGCAAAACATTTTTCAACGATCTGGTGGAATATATCACGTCCACGCCCATCGTGGCCGCCGTCTTCGAGGGGGAAGGGGCGGTGGAGAAAATCCGGAAGCTCATGGGAGCCACCGACCCCGCCAGGGCCGCCCCGGGTACGATACGGAAAGACTACGGACTGGACCTGCAGCGGAACTCCACGCATGCCTCGGACTCGCCGGAAAACGCCGAAAAAGAGATAGCGTTGTTCTTTAAAAAGAGCGAGATTTTCGGATAGATTTATTGAATTCTCACGATGGGTTTGGCTTCGCTCCAGAGCCCGTCGAGGTTATAGTAATCCCGTTCCTCGGGGCTGAAGATGTGCACGATAACGTCGCCATAGTCGAGCAGGAGCCAGCCGGAGTCCAGCGCGCCCTCGTCGTGATGCGGCAGGACGCCCTCCCTTTTCAGGCTCAGCTCGATATCATCGAGGATGGTGCGGACCTGCCGCTGGCTGTCGCCGGTGCAGAAAACAAAATAGTCCGCGAAGCTGCAAATGTCGCGGACATCCAGCAAAACAATATTGCTGGCCTGCTTTTCGCTGGCGATTTCCACCGCGCGTCGGGCTATCTCGATGCCTTCCAGTTCGTTAAATCTCCTGCTTGTTATTTCTTAGATTATACCATAGTAATGAAAGAGACCAGTGAATTTCAATTAGTCCACCAAGCCTGATATAATTAAAACAAAAAGAGAGCGATAAAAAATGGCAAAATCGGTAGAAATTAAAGACGGACTCTGCTACATGTGCACCAATGCCTGCCCCACGCGCGTCCATGTACGCGACGGCAAAGCCATAAAAATCGATATCGCCGATCCGAAGGTGGCCCACTGTCCCCGCTGGAAAGCCCAGCTTGACTTTATCTATCACCCCGAGCGCCTGCAATACCCCCTGAAGCGCGCGGGAGCGCGCGGCGGCGGCTCGTGGCGGCGCATCTCCTGGGACGAGGCCCTGGATACCGTGGCGGAGAACCTGCAATCGGCCAAAGATAAATACGGAGCGGAGTCGGTGGTCTTCTGGATTGCCTACACCAAAGAGCCCCGCCCCTATTTCCACCGCCTGGCGCACGCCTTCGGCTCGCCCAACTACTGCACCGAGAGCAGCAACTGTTTCTCCGGCACCTGGATTGCCGCCAACCTGACCTACGGACCGGAATACTCTTACATGGCGGGCTCGGGCGGCAGCGCGGGACCGGAAACGCGCTGCAAGCTCATCTGGGGCGCGGCCGTGGTCTCCTCTCCGAATGTCTGGCAGGAAAACCTGGACGCCAGGAAAAAAGGCGTCAAGCTCATCGTCGTCGACCCGCGGCGGACAACAATAGCCTCAAAAGCCGATATCCACCTGCAGCTGCGGCCCGGCACTGACGGCGCCCTGGCGCTGGGCATGATGAACGTCATCATCGGCGAAAATCTCCATGATAAAGAGTTCTGCGAGAAGTGGACGGTCGGTTTCGACGGACTGAAAAAGCTGGCCGGGGAATATACCCCAGACCGCGTTGAGAAAATAACACGCGTCCCCGCGGCTAAAATCAGAGAAGCGGCGAGGCTCTACGCCTCCAGCAAGCCGGCCAGGCTCCACCTCAGCAGCAACAGCACCACCCATCACGCCAACGGCGTCCAGAACCACCGGGCGGTCATCCTGCTGGCAGCCATCACCGGCAATATCGGCGTCACGGGCGGCAACCGGCTGGGCGACTACGCCGCCGTCCACCCCAACGATATCACCCTGCACGAAAGAGTGGTCGATATGCCGCCGGGCATCGGCTCGAAGCGCTTCCCGATATGGACGAAACGCTACCGCGAAATGCAGTCGAACGCCATCGCCGACCAGATAGAAAGCGGCGACCCGTATCCCCTCAAGGCGCTTTTTTCACCGGGGCTGGACATGCAGTTTTTCGGCAACTCGAACCGGTTCGCCGAAACGGTTAAGAAGCTCGATTTCATCGCCGTGAGCGAGTATTTCCACACGCCGGGCACGCAGCTGGCGGATATCGTGCTGCCCATCGCGTCCTGGCTGGAGCGGCCGATTCTTTTGACCGACTACGGCGGCTACGCCAAGCTCATCGAGCCGGCCATAAAACCGGTTGGGGAAAGCCGGACAGAGTGGGACATCTACGCCGCGCTGGCGCAGCGACTGGGCTTCGGCGACCTGTTCTGGGACGGCGATTTCTATAAGTGCGCCGACCATATCCTGGAACCAATGAATATAACTGCCGCCGACCTGAAACAGCGCCCCGAAGGCATCAAACTCCCCACCCGGCCCAGACCGGAGAAAAGCTACGAAAAAACGGGTTTCCCGACTCCCTCCGGCAAGGTGGAAATAGCCTGCGCCGCGCTGGCGGAGCAGGGCCTCGACGCCCTGCCGGTATATCATGAGCCTCCCGAGAGTCCGCTGAGCCGGCCCGACCTGCTGGGAAAATACCCGCTGGTCATGACCTCGGGGGCGAGGGTCATGGCGTATACCCACTCGCAGTTCCGCAATATCCCGCGCCTGCGTAAACTCATGCCCGACCCCCTCGTTGATATCAATCCCGCCGACGCCGCCCCGAGGGGCATCAAGACCGGCGACACGGTGACCATAAGCTCGCCGCGCGGCAGCATCAAGATGAAAGCTAACGTCACCGACGCCATCCTGAGCGGCGTCGTTTCCCTGCCGCACCACTGGCCGGGCGAAGCTAATGTCAACACGCTGGTCGATGACCGCACCCTCGACCCGATTTCAGGTTTCCTCCCCTGCAAATCGCAGCTCTGCCAGGTCACCCGGGGCTGATGAGAAAAAGATGCCTACCAAGCCTCTAATTAAAGCCCTGACCGAAGCCGGCATCGGCCCGCGGCGCCGCATGGCCGAGGCTATCAAGCAGGGTAAGGTCAAGGTCAACGGGGAAACCGCCGAGTCGTTCACACAACCCATCAACACGGAAAGCGACCGTGTTACCTTCGGGGGGAAGGCGGTCGAGCTAAAACCGGACGAGACAGTCTGCCTCGATGTTTAATAAACCGGCCGGTGTCGTCTCCACCGCCAGTGACGAAAAAGGCCGCCGCACCGTCCTGGATATCCTGCCCGGGCAATATAAAAAATACCGGCTTTACCCGGTGGGACGGCTGGACATCGATACCACCGGTTTACTCCTGCTCACCAACGACGGCGACCTCACCTACCGGCTGACCCACCCGAAGTTCGAACACGAAAAAGAGTACCTGGTCAGGATAAAGGGCAGGCTCGGGGCGGAGGAAAAAAGCCAGCTGGAACGCGGCATCAGGCTGGAAGACGGCCTGACCCACCCGGCGCGGGTCGAAGAGGTCTCGCTCCCGCCGTTCAACTACAGCATCACCATCCACGAAGGCAGAAAAAGACAGGTGAGCCGCATGTTCGAAAGGGTGAAACATCCCCTGCTGGCTTTAAAAAGGGTACGCGTCGGCCACCTGAGCCTGGGCGAGCTCAAAGAGGGAGAGGTGAGGCGGCTGAGCCAGGCAGAGATAAACGCCCTGCTTTCATGAGACCAGCCGGATTAACATGTAGATAGCCGAAGCAATCAGCGCGGAAGCCGGGATGGTAAATATCCAGGCCCAGACAATGCGCAGCGTCACGCCCCAGCGCACCGCGGAGACCCTCTGTGCCGCGCCCACCCCGGATATCGCCCCGGTAATAACGTGGGTGGTGCTGACCGGGATTTTAAGAAAAGTCGACAAAAAGATACTCGAAGCCGCGGCCGTCTCGGCGCAAAAACCATCGATGGGCTGTAATTTGGTAATCTTCTGTCCCATCGTTTTAACGATGCGCCACCCGCCGGTTAAAGTGCCCAGGGCTATCGCTGCATGCGCGCTCAGGACGACCCAAAGGGGCACGTGAAACTGGCCGATAATGCCGCCGGTGAAGAGGAGACTGGTGATAATGCCCATCGTCTTCTGGGCGTCGTTGCCGCCGTGGCCCAGGCTGAAAGACGCCGCGGAGAACAACTGCGCCACCCTCGACCATTTACCGACGGCCGCCGGGCTTTGTTTCCGGACAATCCACGAGGTAGCGACTTTAAGAAAAGCGCCCAGAAAAAGCCCGATTAGCGGCGCCACGATAATGAATATCAGCGTCTTGGTCCAGCCGGAAGCGATAATCACGCCGAACCCGCTCTTGGCGATGGCCGCCCCCGCGTAGCCGCCGATTAACGAGTGGGAAGAGCTGCTCGGCAGGCCGAGATACCAGGTAATGAGATTCCAGGCGATGGCGCCTATCAGGCCCGCCAGGATGACGGTGGCGGTCACAATTTCGATGTCAATCATGTCCTTGCCGATGGTATTCGCCACGCCCGTGCCGAATATCAAAAAAGCGATGAAGTTAAAAAAGGCCGCCCAGACGACGGCCTGACGCTGTGATAAAACCCTGGTGGAAACGACGGTAGAAATAGAATTGGCGGCATCGTGCATGCCATTGGTGAAGTCGAAAACAAGGGCGATGATGATGACGGGGATTATTAAATAGAGGCTCGTTTCCATAGCGCGGACAACAAAGTCCTTCAAGATTATACATGAAATAAAGAATAATTACGAAACACCGCCTCACGGCTTGCTAAGCAGGACAACTTTTCAAACGTGACTCAGGTCTGCTATACTGGACTTGTTCCAAATATAAACCGTAGTCCATACTTTTTTTCAGGCAGGTGAGAGTGACAGCACCAACCAATTTAAAGTCGTTGCTGGCGGACACCGCCCGGCGTCGCGGCGGAAAGACCGCCATCGTCATGGGCGAGCGGCGCGTTACCTTCGCCGAGCTGGAAGCGGATTCCAATCGCGTCGCCCGAGCCCTGTTAAAAATGGGAGTGAAAAAAGGCGACCGCGTGGCGATGATACAGGCCAGCAACCCGGAATTCGTCAATATTTTCTTTGGGATAATCAAAGCCGGGGGCATCGCCGTGCCGCTCGATTCCCGTTACGTCCCCGACGAGCTCGCCAGCCTCTTTGACGACTGCCGTCCGCGGGTGCTGGTCGTCGAAGACCCGCCCTTAGAGTCGTTGCTGCCGGCCCTGCCGCAGTTCGATACCATCGAGCACATTATCACCGTCAATACGGAACGCGACGGGCGATTTACCAGCTACCGGGAAATCCTGGCGAAAAATCCGCCGGAAAAAGTCGATGTCCCCGTCGATCCGGAAGATATCGCCATAATATCCTACACCGGCGGCCCCACCCTCAAGCCGCACGGCGTGGCGCTGTCCCACCGGAGCGTCTGCACCGAGGTCGTCAACTCCGCCGCGACCATGGCCCAGACGGACAAAGACGTGATGATGCAGTTCGCCCTGCCCATGTACCACCAGTTCGGCCTGACGGCCGTGCTGCTGTCCTCGATACATACAGGCAATTCCCTGGTGGTGGTGCCGGGAACGGGGCGGTCGATAGACAGCTTCATGGAGGCGGTCGAGAGGGAAAAAGGCACCATCTACTGCGGCGTTCCCTACATATATTCCCTGATGACGAACGTCGCCCGACGCGAGGGCATCAGGTACGATTTAAACTCGTTGCGTCTCTGGGTCAGCGGCGGCGCGCCCCTGGAACCCGCCGTCATCCGCCTTTTCAAACAGCACTGCGGCTTCAACATCATCGACGTCTACGGGCAGACCGAGACCGTCTGCCACATCACGATGATGCCCAGGGACGGTTCGGGCCCGGCAGGCTCATCGGGCAAGGCGTTGCCCTGCTGGGAGATAAAAATCTTCGATAAAAACGATAACGGGCTGCCCCCCGGCGAGGAGGGAGAAATCGTGACGCGGGGTCCGGTGATGACCGGCTTCTGGAACAAGCCGGACGCCACCGCCCGCATCATGAGAAACGGCTGGCTGCATACCGGCGATATCGGCCGGATGGACGCGGAGGGATTTTTATACATTACGGGTCGGATAAGGAGGATGCTCATCCTGAAGGGCCAGAATATCTTCCCCGCCGACATCGAGGAGGTCCTCTGTTCCCATCCCGCGATAGCCGAGGCCAGAGTGATGGGGGACATCGACCTGGTGCGGGGGGAAACGGTCAAAGCCCTGGTAAAGCTGAAGCCGGACGCCCGGGCCACCGAGCAGGAAATAAGGCAGTTCTGCCAGGGACGCATGGCCGACTATAAGCTGCCGCGGGAAATAGAGTTCGTGGCGACCATGCCGGAAGAGATACCGCTTTGGAGGCGGCCGGCCGGCGCTGAAATAGCCGACCTCACGCCATGATGAACAGGCTGGCGTTCCAGACCACGATGACGCCGTAGCCGCCCACCGCAATCCAGGTGGCGATGGACGCCAGTTTCGGAAAACGCCGGTAGATATCCCAGAGAATCAGGGCGCAGAGCAGCGCGCCGAATACCTTGAGCAACATGAAGCCGAGGTCACCGACCAGCGGCTGCAGGAAGGGATTAATCTCGCGCGCCGCGCCCCGTTTGATAAGCAGCTCGGTCAGCAGGCCGTCCAGGACAACGAAAAATATCAGCGTCCCGAGGAGGACTTTCATCCTGGTTCGACCCACCGGCGAAAATAGCCTCATCATATAGGTATATCCGTTCAACTAGACGATAACATTGAGTAACGAAGGCAGGACGCGGAAACGCGCCGGCACCTCGCCCAGAAGCTCGCCGTCAGCCTGCAGACTGCATCCGGCCGCCCCGGCATTCGACCTCGATTTCTTTGGCCCTTTTCATGGCGACCTTGGGGTGGGTCAGGTGCGTGCCTTTATAGATGCGCGGCAGCGACCTGAGGAGGTCGGGCTTGCTCATGTCGCCGATAATCAACACGTCGAGCCAGCCATCGGCGAGGTCGGCACCGGGAGCGGCGAACATCCCGCCGCCGCCGTATTTGCCGTTGTTCATAATCACCGCGCAGACCCGCCTCTCCAGCAGCTCGCCGTCCAATTTCAGGGAAATATCTTTATTGCGGTAAGCCACCAGCGTGACGAGCAGTCCCATCAAATAGGCGGGCAGGCTGCCCAGAGCTTTAAACTGCCGGGTGGTGCGCCGGACTATCTCGGCGTCAAAGCCAAAGCCGGAGAAGTTAACGAAGAGACGCTGTTTAAGACTCCCATTGTCCGTGTACTCGACAACACCCAGGTCGACGGTGCGCCTTCTCGGCTGCAGGAGACAGCGGCAGGCGTCCTCATAGCGGCGGGGGACGCCCACGGTGCGGATATAGTCGCTGCCGGTCCCCGTGCTGACGATGCCCAGCGCGATGTCCCTGATATTGCCCGAGGCGTACAGGCCATTGACGACCTCGTTGATGGTGCCGTCGCCGCCGACCGAAACGACCGTATCATAGCCGTTGCTGGCCGCCGCTTTAGCCAGCTCAATGGCGTGCCCCGGCGCTTCGGTGATTTCATGCTCGAAGCGCAGGCCGCTCGCCCGGAACAGGCCCATTATCCGCGGCCATTCCCGGCGGGTACGGCCGGCGCCGGCTACGGGATTAACGATGACCTTAGCGTACGGCGAATTCATTTAACTCCCGTAAGAGCATTCCATGAGCCCACGGTCCGTCAACAGTATATTACCATAAAGTAAGATTAAAGTTAGATTAAAGTTAGTATAAGGTGAGTAAATACCAATTTCGTATTAAGTTATCATAATAATTGTATAAAGCTTTTTCAGCTCCACTCGCCGGCCCCGGTCCAGACCCGCGCCATCTCCTGTCCCAGCCGCCGGTTTTCCGCCCTCTCCAGCGCAGGGTCGGACTGAAAGAGCTTAACGGCTTCACGGCGGGCCAGCTCCAGCAGGGCGACATCCGAGATTCTGGCCATGCGGAGGTCGGGCAAGCCGCTCTGGCGCGTGCCGAAGAACTCGCCCGGGCCCCGCATCTTGAGGTCGGCCTCGGCGAGCTTGAAACCGTCCTGCATGTTTTCGATTATGTCAAGTCGCTCCCGGGCGACTTCAGAAGGATTTTCCGCCAGCAGCATGCAGTAGCTCTGCTCTTTGCCCCGCCCCACCCGACCGCGGAACTGGTGGAGCTGCGATAGCCCGAAGCGGTCGGCGCTCTCGACGAGCATGACCGTGGCATTGGGGATATCGATGCCTACCTCGATGACCGGCGTCGAGACCAGGATATCCAGGTTGCCGGCGCGGAATTCCGCCATGGCCCTGTCCTTCTCCGCCGCCGACAGCCGGCCGTGTAAAAGCCCCAGGCGCAGGTCGGGGAAGACGTCCTGCGAAAGGCGCTCGTACTCAACGACGGCCGCCTGAGCGGCGATGGCTTCCGACTCCTCGATAAGGGGGCAGAGGATAAAAGCCTGGCGCCCGGCGGCCACCTGCTTGCGCAGGAAGGCATAGGCGCTGTCCCGCTGCCCCGGCTTCAGCCACTTGGTCTTGACCATCTGTCGGCCCGGCGGCAGCTCGTCAATGACCGAGAGGTCGAGGTCGCCGTAGAGCGTGAGCGCCAGCGTGCGGGGGATGGGGGTGGCGGTCATGACCAGCATGTGGGGGCTGAACCCCTTTTCGCGCAGGGCCGAGCGCTGCTCCACGCCGAAGCGGTGCTGCTCGTCAACGACCGCCAGACCCAGCTTATGGAACGCGACCCCCTTCTGGACGAGGGCGTGCGTGCCGATGGCGATATCGATATCGCCCTGTTTTATCTGCTTCTGGAGCTGTTTCTTGCCGGCCTGCCGTATATCGCCGATGAGCAGTGCCACCTTGAGAGGACGCGACAATATACCTTTATAGCTTTTTAAATAGCCCTCGCCCTCCTCGCCGCCCAGCCGCGATAAAAGCTGGCCGACGGTGGCGAAATGCTGCTCGGCGAGGATTTCGGTGGGAGCCATGAAAGCCCCCTGGAAACCGCTGGCGGCGGCCATCAGCAGGGCTGCCGTGGCGACCACCGTCTTGCCGCTGCCCACCTCCCCCTGCAAGAGCCGGCTCATCGGCTGGTTTTTCGAAAGGTCGGCCATGATTTCTTTGAGGACCTTATCCTGGGCGGGGGTCAGGGTAAAGGGGAGCGACTTTAAAAATCTGTCCAGCACCGGCGCTTTTACGTCGATGGGACAGCCCGGCTGACCTTCCTGCCAGTCGCGTTTTTTCGTCATCACGCCCAGCTGAAGCAGAAAAAGCTCGTCGAAAGCCAGTCGGACGCGGGCCCTGTCTTTGGTCGTAACGTCGTCCGGATAGTGCGCCTGGATGATGGCCGCCGGCAGCTCCAGGAGATTGAGTCGGCGGCGCAGCTCGTCCGGTAGAAAGTCCGTCACCTGCGGGGCCCATCGATCGATGAAGCCCTTCATCAAGCGGCGGACCTGGCGCGGCCGCAGTCCGTGGGTCAAGGGATACACCGGCACCAGCCTGGCGGTGTGGACCAGGTCCTGGCCTTCCTCAAGCTCCCACTCCGGCGAGAGAAAGACATGGCGGCCTTTAAACAGGCTGACCCGGCCGCTCAGCATGATGCGGGCGTTGGTGGTCAGCTTCTTCGCCAGGTAAGGCTGGTTGAACCAGACCACCCGGATATTGCCCGTCTCGTCGCCGACGATGGCCTCGGTGCTGCGCCGGCCGCCCGGGCGCGACTCAAACGCCTGCCAGACATTCGCCACGATGGTCTGCTCCTCGCCCTCAGTAAGCTGGGAGATGAACTTCAACTGGCTGTAGTCGAGGTGGCGGTGGGGGAAAAAGTAGAGGAGGTCGCGCACGGTCTTCACGCCCATTTTTCCGAAGCTGGTCGAGAGCCCGGTGCTAATGCCTTTAACGACAGTAATCGGGGCGTTTAGGGCGTCTACCTCGGCCGAACTTTTTTTTACTTTCGATAACACCGGTTTTGATACAGGCGATATCCCTTTTTGGCGCGGAGGTTTGGGGACAACGGCCGGTGATGTGGAAACTTTATTTTCCTTTTCTAAACCGTCCAGAAAGCTCAAGACGTCCCGCGCCCACGCCCGGCGCTTCTCGGCGTCCATCGAGGCATAGTTCAAGCTGAAAAGCTGGCGGAAGCGTTTCACGAGTGAGGCGACGGGCAAAGCCTCGGCGGCCGGACCGGACCAGTTGCGCAGGAATTTGTCCAGCCCGCCGAAGACGGCGGTATCGTTATAACCCCTCTTCTCTTCGAGGGAGAGGACTTTACGGAGGGCTTCGGCGTTCATCTGGCATTATTATAACAATAACCAATAACCAAGATACAATGACCAAACGGGAAGTTGCCAGTTCATTGAGGTGTCTAAGAGGGGCTTTTTATTTATCGCCGAGGACAGCCACCAGCAGCAGGCCGGGGCCGGTGTGCGTGCCGATGACCGGCGTGGTGCGGGAGCGGAGAATTTTTTCTTTGGGAAAGATGGCGCCCAGACGCTCCACCATGCGGTCAACGTCCTGAGGGCAGGCAGCCCCTTCTACGGCCAGCCCTTCGATATGCGAATAGCCGGCGGCGAAGTCGAAAAGGGCATCAATCGCCCTGGAACGTGAGCGCGCCCGGCCGGCCGGCTCGACCACGCCGTCTTTTAAAGTGATGATGGGGTTCACCCTCAGCACCGACCCCATGAAGGCCTGCGCCCGGCCGATGCGCCCGCCCCTTTTCAGATATTCCAGCGTGTCGAAAGCCGCGTGCATCTCCACGCGCGGTATGGTCTGACGGACGATTTCCAGTATTTCGTCGAGGGTGGCGCCGTCCCGCGCCGCCTGCGCCGCTTTGATGACGATAAACCCCTGCGCCATGACGGCTTGCCCGGAATCCACCACTACGATGCGGCAGCCGCCTTCGATAAGGTCGGCGCTCTGACGGGCGGCGTTATAGAGGCCGCTCAGCTTGGCGCTGAGCATGATGACCAGGATTTCATCCGTCTCCTGGGCGAGCCTGGCATAGGTCCTGGCGAACAGGTCGAGTGAAGGCACCGAAGTGGTCGGCATGACCTTGCTGGTGGCCAGCCTCGCGTAGAACTGGTCGGTGGTCATGTCGATGCCGTCCCGGTAGGTCTCCTCACCGAAGCGGAGAAGGACTGGGATGACCGTGATGTCCAGCTCCTGAACGATATCGGGAGGGATATCAGAGACGCTATCGGTGATGATTTTTACTGTCATAGCAAAAAAACGCCACCTGGGTAAATATTCGGGAATAATTATAATTATTCGTAGATGCCGGCATCTACTTCTTTTCCGCTTCGAGAATGGTGAGGGCGAGGGCATTGGGCCCGGCATATGTCCCGATGACCGGGCTGATTACCGCACGGTAGATTTTCTCTTTGGGGAAAATTGAGCCGATCCGCGCCACGAGGGCATCGGCGTCGTCAGGCGTGGTGGCGTGTTCGACGGCCAGCCCTTCGATATTTTTATATCCGGCGACTAAATTATAAAGATAGTCCAGGCCGGCGCTCATCGACCGCACCCTGGTCAGTGGTGCCATCTCGCCGTCTTTCACCGTTAGTATTGGCTTGACGGACAGCACCGAGCCAAGGAGCCCCTGCGCCTTGCCGATGCGCCCGCCCTTGGCAAGGTATTTAAGCGTATCGAAATAGGCGATTAAGTGGGAACGGGGCGCCGCTTGGCGCGCCATCTCCGCCACCGCGGCCAGATTGGCACCTTCTTTGACCTTCCTGGCGGCGGACAGCACGATGAGCCCCTCCGCCATCGCCACGGTCTGCGAATCAACGATCTCGATGCGGCACTTCCCTTTCACATAGTCCTTGGCCTGCGTGGCCGATTGATAGGTGCCGCTCAGCTTGCTGGAGACGACAATGACCAGTATCTCGTCGGTCTCCTGGGCCAGTTTCTGATAGACCTCGGCAAAATCGTGGGGCGTGGGCTGGGTGGTGGAAGGCAGGACCGGCTCGTTGACCAGCCGGCGGTAAAAGTCCTCGCTGGTAATTTCCACCCGGTCGCGGTATATCTGTTTGCCGAAGCGCACGTAGAGCGGCACCACGGTGAGCCCCGTCTCTTTAGCGAGGTCGCCGGTGATATCGGAAAGGGTATCCGTCACTATCTTCACGGCCATGCCCGGGCACCACCTTTCTATTCCACGGAAATGATGTAGCTGTAATGCGGCTGGCCGCCGCGGATGACCTCGACCTGCAGCTTCGGGTACTGCCCGGTAATGCTGGCGCTGATTTCCTCGGCCTCGGCGGCTTCGACTTCATCCCCGTAGTAGATGGTGACCACCTCGGCCTCGTCCATGTCGAGCCGGGAGAAAAGCTGGTTGACCACCTCGAGGTCGGTATCTCCGACGGCGATAAGCTCGCCGTCGAGGAGGCCGATGGGCTGTTTACGGCGGATTTTCAGGCCGTTTATCTGGGTGGCGCGCACGGAGCGTGTTATCTCGATGGTCTTTACCGACGTCAGCGCCTTGGCCATAATTTCGGCGTTGGCTTTAAAATCGGCTTCGTAGTCGAAAGCCAGCAGCGCCACGACGCCCTGCGGGATGGTGCGCGTGGGCACGACTTTGATTTTCTTCTGGGTGAGGGCCTGCACCTGGTTAGCGGTGGCGATGATGTTTTTATTGTTGGGGAGGATAATCACGTTATCCGAGGGGGTGGCTTCGACGGTCTGGAGGATGTCCTTGGTGCTGGGGTTCATCGTTTGTCCGCCGGGTACTACGGCGGCGGCGCCCAGAGAGCCGAAGACGTCTTTCAGGCCGTCCCCGGAGGCCACGGCGATGACGGCGGTATCGGTGGTGGGCATTTTTTCCTTCTGCATTTCCAGGAAGTCCTGGTGCTGCTCGTCCATGTTGCGGATGCTGACCTGGTGCAGCGTGCCCAGCTTGGTGGCCAGGGAGATGATGTTGCCGGGCGTGAGGGTATGGATATGGATGCGCACCGCCGCGTCGTCCCCGACGACAATCAGCGATTCGCCCTTCTTTTCCAGCCGCTTGCGAATCTCTTCCGGGTCGAGGTCCTCTCCTTTTAAGAGGAACTCGGTGCAGTAGCCGTAGGGCACCTCGTCGATGCCCGAGACCTGCAGCAGAGGAGCGGTATAGGGCAGCTCGCTGACGATTATCTGCGGTTTGCGGAGGCGCATCTGCTCCGTCTCGCCCTTGAGGTAGCGTAACGCTCCCTCCAAAAGCGTGTAAATGCCCTGACCGCCGGCATCGACGACGCCGGCATCTTTCAGCACTTTAAGGAGACGGGGCGTATTGGCCACCGATTCCCCGGCGGCTTCGACCACCGCTTCCAGCACCTGGATGATATCGTCGTTGCCTTCATCTATCTGCGCCCGGGCGGCCCTGGCCGCGTCGTGGATGACCGTGAGCATCGTCCCTTCCACCGGGTTGCTCACCCCTTTATAGGCGGTCTGCGCCGATTTCTCCAGGGCATCGGCCAACTCGGAGGCATTGAAGACCTCCTTGTCCTCCAGCCCCTGCGCCAGGCCGCGCCATATCTGGGAGAGGATAACGCCGCTGTTGCCCCGCGCCCCCATCAGCGCGCCCTTGGCCATGGCATGGGCGACGCCGGCGGCGCTGTGGTCAGGGGCGCGGTAGGCTTCTTCCATCGTGGAACGCATGGTGAGCATCATGTTCGTGCCGGTGTCACCGTCCGGCACGGGAAAGACATTAAGGGCATCGATGTCTGCAGAACTCTTTTCCAGCCAGGACGTAGCCGCGGAAAACATGTCCCTGAGCTCCTGACCGGCGACAATGCTTGTTTTACTCATTTACACCGCCTTCCCGGACTGCCTGCCCGGATTAGCTTCGGCGATAGGGCATTTCTTGCTAATCTCGCGGCATTATGATACTATGTATTTAAGCGATTTGCAATAGGCCAGCTACAAAAATCAAGGAGTCGGAGAGAATTGAAGTGCGATTTATGCGGCAAAACGCCGCTTTTCGGCCATAACGTCAGTCACTCCAAGCGCCACACCAACCGGCGCTGGACGCCCAACATTCATCCCGCTACGATATATATCGACGGCAAGGCCAGGCACCTCAACCTGTGCACCCGGTGCCTGCGCACGCAGCACAAGGCCGCTAAAGCCTAGTCCGGCCGGCACCGCGTTTCCCCATCGCTCCTCGTCAATCGCCAGAACCCGATGCTTCAGCATAGCTAAGCCAGTTGCCTCCGCCGACTTATCAAGACACTCCCCGCGAGCCCCACGACAAGATAGATGAGCATGCCCCATATCGCCATAGGGATGGTCAGCATGCCGAAACTCCCCACATTGCCACCTCCGAAGGGCCCCCCGCCCCCTCCAAAGCCCAGTCCCTGCATAAGTTCCCGTAGACTCCCGTAAGGCAGGGTGACGCTGTCTCCACCGGCGGATATCATGAACCAGTAGGGGTTACTGGTAAAGGCCAGGATGCTTTCCACGATATTGGACAGCACCCAGATAAAGAGCAGGGTAATCACCGTGGCCCCCATCGAGCCCTTGGATATGGCGCTGAATAAAAAGGTCAGCGAAAGCACGGCCGCGGCATACAGCAGGCACAGGCCGAGCGAGCCGAATATCTGGATGGGAACTTCGTGATAAATCGCCGCGAGGGCGATAGCCATGACCACGTAGGTGAAAATAATCAGCAGCCCCACCGCCAGCAGGCCAGCCAGGTATTTCCCCGTCCAGAGCGTTATCCGCCTGATGGGGTTGGTGAATAGAATAAAGCCCGTTTTGCTTTCGTATTCGCCGGCGATGGCGTCCCCGGCGAAAAAGACGGAGCCAATGGCCGCCAGGCTCGCGCCGAAGGTCAATATCACCGCCATGAGCATCACACCCCTTATCACCACGCCGCCTATAATCTTATCCTTCGGGAAGCCGCCGGTCATCAAGGTCGGGACCAGGATAAGGGCCAGCGCCTCGGCGGCCAGGGCGATGGCCATGATAATGTAGAGCCGCCGCCGCCTGATATGCTTGAGGAACTCGTACATCATAACCACTCTTAGCTTATCAAATTCTATCACCGGAACCTCCTGTCAACTGAAGGTAAGCCTGCTCGAGCGTCTGATATTTCTTCTCCAGGTCAGCAATCGTGTCGTATGCGAGCAGCTTGCCGTTATTGATTATCGCCACCTTTTTGCATATCTGGGCGACCTCGACCAGCTGGTGCGAGGCGAAAAAGACCGTTTTTTGCTGGCCCATCGTCCCGATAATCTCGCGGAACTCGACCACCCCCCGGGGGTCGAGCCCTAAAGCCGGCTCGTCGAGGATGAGAATCGGCGGGTCGTGGAGCAGCGTCTGGGCCAGGCCGAGACGCTGTTTCATGCCGCGGGAGAACTTCTCAATCTTGACCTTCGCCCACCTCTCCAGCTTGACGAGGGCAATGACCTCGTCAATGCGTTTTTTGAGGCTATGCGCGTCCATGCCGCGGAGCCGGCCAAGATAGCTGAGGGTCTCGGTCGGCGTGAGGTAGGTATAAAACTCGGGCGTCTCGATTATCGCGCCGATTCTCGATAAAGCCTGCTCCGGCTTTTCCACGATGTTAATGCCGTCGATGAAGGCCTGGCCGGAGGAGGGGCGGATAAGGCCACAGAGAATCTTCAGCGTGGTGCTCTTGCCGGCGCCGTTGGGGCCCAGCAGGCCGATATTCTCCTTTTCCGGCACGATAAGACTCAGCTTATCGAGGGCGAGGAACTTATTATAGTACTTGGTCAGGTTCTCGATGACGATAGGTGCGTTCATTTTGGCTCTCCTGAAGACAATGTTTCTCTTTTTACTAACCCTTTTCGATACTTCGCCGTGCTCTGGCCAGCGCCCGCTTGACCTGCGCCGGGGCGGTGCCGCCGGGGACATTCCGGGCGGCGACAGATGATTCGAGGGTAATTTTACGCACGTCCGTGTCGAAGAGCGGCGAGAATTTTCGATATTCCTTTATGTCAAGCTCGGTAAAGGCCTTGCCCTTGCCGACAGCATAGCTCACCAGCCTGGCGACGATTTCGTGGGCGGTGCGGAAGGGCTCGCCCTTTTTTACGAGGTAGTCGGCCAGGTCCGTAGCCAGAATATAGCCTTCAGGCCGAGACTTCAGGCCGAGGCCCCGCCCCGCCGCTATTAACATTTTATCAGGTTTTACCTTAAAAGTCCGCACCATGCCGGCCAAGACTTCCAGCGTCGCCAGTAATGTATCAATGGTATCGAAGAGGGCTTCCTTGTCTTCCTGCATGTCGCGGTTATAAGCGAGGGGCAGGCTTTTCAGCATGGTTAACAAAGCTATCAAATGGCCGTAGACACGCCCCGTCTTGCCGCGGGCAAGCTCGGCTACGTCCGGGTTCTTTTTCTGCGGCATGATGCTGCTGCCGGTGGCATAGGCGTCGTCAAGTTCGATAAAAGCGAACTCCGCCGTCGACCATATTACGATTTCCTCGGCCAGGCGGGAGATATGCATCATGCAGATAGCCGCCGCGGCGATATATTCCACGACGAAATCACGGTCGGAGACGGCGTCGAGGCTATTTTTACTTATTTGGGAAAAACCCAGCTCTTTAGCCAGGAATTCGCGGTCGATATTATAAGCTACGCCCGCCAGGGCACCGCTGCCCAGCGGCAGGACGTCCAGGCGCTTCAGGCAATCGTTGAAGCGGGCGACATCTCGCTCCAGCATCTCGAAGTAAGCGAGCAGGTGATGGGCAAAGAGGACCGGCTGGGCTACCTGCAGATGGGTGTAGCCGGGCATAATGACTTTAATATTTGCTTCGGCAACGTCCAGTAAAGCACGCTGGAACTCCCGTATATCTTTAATAATGTCGGCGATGGCTTCTCGGGTAAAAAGCCGCATGTCCAGCGCCACCTGGTCGTTGCGGGAGCGGGCGGTATGGATTTTCCGCCCCGCCTCCCCCAGCAACTCAATCAGGCGAGCTTCTATCGCCATGTGAATATCTTCGGTCTCGACCTTAAAATCGAACGTGCCCTGCTCGATATCTTTGCGGATGGAAGCCAGTCCGGCGGTAATCTGGCGTGCTTCTTCGTCGGAGATAATGCCCTGTCTGGCGAGCATTTTAGCGTGGGCAATACTGCCCGCTATGTCCTGTTTATATAGTCGGCGGTCAAAAGGGAGGGAGGTGGTATACTGCGCCGCCGATTTATCCGCCGGTTTGCCGAAACGACCACGGATATTAGTCATGCTATTTTTCCTCCCCTTCGGCCGGGCCCATAATGCTCAGCGGCCCCTCCTTGTCCCCTAGAAGCTGTACCTGCGCCTGCGTCTTGAGCGGCAGGCCCCACAGGTGGATGAAACCCTCGGCGGCTTTCTGGTTGAACTTATCGCCCTTATCGTAAGTTGCCAGGCTGAGGTTATACAGCGAATACGGTGCCTTGCGCCCGACTACCGTCGCCTGCCCTTTGAACAGCTTCATTCTGACAGTCCCGGTGACGTAGCGCTGCGAGCTCAAGATATAAGCCGAGAGGTCGCGGTTGAGCTGGCTGAACCACAGCCCGTTATAGATGAGGTCGGCGTACTCCACCGCCACCTTCTGTTTGAAGCGCAGCTGGTCCTTGGACATGGTCATGGCTTCCAGCGCCTGGTGCGCCTGGATGAGGACTAAAGCCGCCGGCGCCTCGTAGACCTCCCGCGTCTTTATGCCGACCAATCTGTTTTCGATGTGGTCGACGCGGCCGATGCCGTGTCTGCCGGCTATTTCGTTGAGCTTTTTAATCAGGGCTATCCCGTCCATCTCTTTATCGTCGAGTGTGACCGGGATGCCCTTCTCAAACCCGATTTCCAGGTACTGCGGCTTGTCCGGGGCCTGGGCGGGCGAATTGGTCAGGGTATAGGCGTCGGCGGGGGGCTCGACCCAGGGGTCCTCCAGGGCGCCGCACTCAATAGCTCTGCCCCACAGGTTCTCGTCGATCGAATAGGGACTGGAGACGGTAACGGGAATCGGGATATCGTATTTTTTGGCGTAGGCGATGGTCTCCTCGCGGGTCATCCCCCACTCTCGGGCGGGGGCGATAATTTTCATCTGCGGGGCCAGGGCGTTGATGCCGACTTCGAACCGGACCTGGTCGTTGCCCTTGCCGGTACAGCCGTGGGCGATGGCCACCGCCCCTTCGGCGACCGCCGTGTCCACCAGGAGCTTGGCCATGAGGGGGCGGGATAAGGCCGTCGCCAGGGGGTACTGCCCCTCGTAAATGGCGTTGGCCTGTAACGCCGGGAAGACAAAATATTTAACGAACAGCTCCTTGCCGTCAATAACGAGGGCCTTCACGGCGCCGACCTTGAGCGCTTTCTGCCGGACGGCGTCAAAGTCTTTTTCGTTGCCGACGTCGATCGTCACGGCGATAATGTCCACGTGATATTTGTCGCGCAGCCACTTGATGGCCACCGAGGTATCCAGTCCGCCGCTGTAAGCCAGGACAACCTTATCCGTCACACGCTGCCTCCGTCAAAAAGACCTGTTGGCTTTGGTCCTTAAAATTTTCGTCTAAAAATTTGATGACCGCCGAAGATATGCCGGGATACGCCCAGGAGTAGTCGTGCCCCGGGGCCTTCAGCCAGGTCAGGATGTCCCCCGGGATGATCTTCCGGCGATGTCAACCCGAACCACCCCCTGACGGTGGCCCAGATCATCGCGGGGAGATTGCCGTGGCTGAAGGTATCAATACCGCGGCCGTTGTTGTTCATCAATAGCTTCCGGTCCAGAACCTTCGGCTGGTACCAGAACGGCGTGCCCGTCTGGATGCTATAAACGTTGACGTTGTAGCTTAGGATATTCATCGCCCTATCCGATATCACGGTGCCGAGGCTTTCTCCGGCGATAATCACTTTTAAGTCCGGAAGATGGTCGGAGAGGAACGCCACCCGGAGCGACAGGTCGTGCGCTTTACGCGGATATTCGGCGGCTGCTTCGAAAAATTCCTTGACGCACCCTTTCAGATTGCGGGTGGTGCGCTGGTAGCTCAGGACGAAGGACTGGTACCCCAGGACCTGCAGCTGCGATCTTATGCCGTCAAGAATGCTCGTCCAGCCGGGCGTGTCCTGGAGTGTGTTCCATCCCCACCCCCCCGAATTAAAGAAAATGACGACGTCCGAGTTTTTGGCTTCCACGTACGAAGACAGCAGCTCGTCGACCACGTTTGGTAGCTTTTCCTTGCTTTTGCCCACGAGCTCGTTGGCTATTCCCGTCGCATCGTCAACGATGTTCTGAGGCACCGAAGCGCGGTCATACGCCGGCAGGGCGGGTTCCTGGACGCCGATTTCCTTAGCCATGCCGACCTCCAGGTTGATGAGGGTCAGCCAGACTACACCGAAGAGGATAATCGCGACGAGCCCTACCGCGATCCCTGCTTTGCCGATTTTTTTATACATTCGCGCCCTTAAGACCTATTCTAACAACGATTACTTATCAATTCCAGAAAACACTTTGTCCAGGATGCCGGCGGCTTCATCAACATCTTTGTTGCCGATAATCAGCGGCGGCATCAGACGGATAGCATTGGCTTTGACCTTATTGACCAGCAGGCCTTTCTCCAGGCAGGACATCAATACCTGCTGTCCGATGTCTTTATCGAATTCAACCGCCAGCAGCAGTCCGCGACCGCGCACCTCGGTGATGAAGGGGTATTTTTTCTCTAGTTTTTCGAGCTTCTCGACAAGGTATTTGCCGATAGCGGCGGCGTGGCCGGCGATATCGTTGTCAATCATATATTTCATCACGGCGTAGCCGACGGCGCAGGCGAGCGGATTGCCGCCGAACGTGCCGCCGTGGTCGCCGGGGGCAAACACCGAGGCGTTCTCTTTAGCCAGGAACGCCCCGATGGGCACGCCGCCCGCCAGCCCCTTGGCCAGGGTCATAATGTCCGGCTCCACGTCGTAAAGCTGGTAGCCGAAGAGCCTGCCCAGGCGGCCGATGCCGGTCTGTATTTCGTCCAGGATAAGCAGAATACCGCGGCTATCGCACCACCGGCGGACTTTTTTAACGTAGTCCGGGTCGGGGATATTAACGCCGCTTTCCGCTTCGATGAGCTCGAGCATCACGGCGCAGGTCTTTTCCGTGGTCGCGTTCTGGATGGCTTCGATATCGTTGTACTTGACGTTGATAAAACCCTCCGGCAGGGGGATATAGGGTAGGTGGAACGATTCCTGCCCCGTCGCCGCCGTCATGGCCAGCGAACGCCCGTGGAAAGAGCCGATGGCGGTGATGACCTCGTAGGCGCCGTTGAGCTTGAGCTTGCCGTAGCGGCGGGCGAGCTTCACGGCGCCTTCGTTGGCTTCGAGCCCGCTGTTGCCGAAGAACACCCGCTGCAGGCAGCTGTTGTTTACCAGCAGCTCGGCCAGCTGGAGCTGGGGCACGGTATAGAACTGGTTCGAGGTATGGATGAGCTTTTTCGCCTGGTCGTGCAGGGCTTTGACCACCACCGGGTGAGAGTGCCCCAGGCAGTTGACCGCCCACCCGCCGACAAAGTCCAGGTACTGCCTGCCTTTCTCGTCCCAGGCCCGGGCGCCTTTGCCCCTCACCAGCACTACCGGCACGCGCACCTTTTCGAAGGTGCGCATCAGGTACTTTTTTTCGATTTCCGGCCAGTCAGTCATCTTTCCACCTTCTCTGGTGGGGCTATTTACCTCACCCCTTATCGGTAAAGCGTCGTGCCGCCTGCAGCGCTTTCTATTTCGCGAAGCAGGGCGTGAGGTTTTCTCCCGTCTATTATACGGGTAACGGAACCTGCTTTTAAAGCCCGGAGGCAGGCGTTTATCTTGGGGACCATGCCCCCGGATATCTCCCCCGTGGCTATCATCGCCTCGGCCTGGTGTGATGAAAGACGTGGGATTACTTTGCCCGACTTATCGCTAATGCCGGGAACGTCGGTCAGGAAAACGAGCCTTTGCGCCTTCAAAGCCGCGGCGATATCGCCGGCCACGGGGTCGCCATTAACGTTGAGTATCGCCGGGGCTTCGGCGGGTCTGTCCATAGAATACAGGCTGACCGGAGCAATAACAGGAACGAAGCCTGCCTTGAGCAAAGCCGTCAGCAGGGCCGGGTTGACCTTTTCCACCGACCCCACGTAGCCCAGCGCTGTATCTTTCACTTTGCTTTCGATAAGGGCGCCGTCGGCGCCGCTGATGCCGACCGCTTTGCCGCCCCCCAGGTTAATCGCCGCGGTAATCTCTTTGTTCACGAGGCCGGAGAGCACCGCCGCGGCCACCTCAAGAGTCCGCAGGTTGGTGACGCGCTCCCCGCGGACAAATTTTGTGCCGGCGCCCAGCCTTTTCAGCCAGTCGGTGACGGTAGAACCGCCCCCGTGCACCACAATCAACGCTATACCCTTCTTCTGCAGCGCAACGATGTCTGAGATGGTCGTATCGCCGCTGCCGAAGGTCGAGCCGCCTATCTTGACGATGGTTATGTCTCTCATATGCTGCCCTTTACGTCGTATATTCGGCGTTGATTTTAACGTATTCCTCGGAGAGGTCGCAGCCCCAGGCGACGGCCTCCGCGCGCCCCAGGTGGAGATTTAAAGAGATAACTACTTCTTTGCCATCGAGGTGCTTTACGACGTCCCTTTTGTCGAAAGGAGCTGGCTCTCCGCCCTTCACCACGCGGATACCGCCCATATATAGTTCCATTTTGTCCGTTTCGATCGCCGCCCCGCTGCGCCCGGCGGCCGCCAGCACCCTCCCCCAGTTGGGATCGCTGCCGTGTACCGCCGCCTTGACCAGCATCGAGCTGACAATCGTCCGCGCGGCTTTTCGGGCGTCCCTTAGCGTCGCCGCCCCTCTCACTTTCACCTCGATGAGCTTGGTGGCCCCCTCGCCGTCGCGGGCGCTTTCCCTGGCCAGGTGAATACAGAGCTTAGTGAGCGCCCGCTGGAAGGCCGCCGCCCGCCGGCTGCCCTGCGTAATCATTGCCCCGCCGGCCAGCCCGTTGGCCATGATAAGCGCGGTATCGTTGGTGCTTGAATCGCTATCGATGGATACCATGTTAAAAGATATGTCCGCCGCCCGGCGCAAAGCCTGTTTTAGAAAAAAGGCGTCGACGGGGGCATCGGTAGTGAGGAAACAGAGCATGGTAGCCAGCTCGGGATGAATCATGCCCGCCCCCTTCAGCATCCCCCCGATGACAAAGTCGCCGGTCTTTACCGCTGCCTCCTTGGGTGTAGTGTCGGTGGTCATGATTGCCCGGGCGAGGTCATGGCCGCCGGCGGTGCTGAGGACCACCCGCGGTATCGCCTTCCTGATGCGTTCCATCGGCAGCGGCACGCCGATAACCCCGGTGCTCGCCTCCAGGACATCCTCCGGCCTGACGCCGATGTGCCGGGCCGCCAGTTGGGTCATCTCGACCGCGTCCGCCATGCCCTGTGCCCCGGTGCAGGCGTTGGCGCCGCCGCTGTTCATCACCACCGCCCTGGCCGCGCCATTTTTCAATCGTTCCTGGTCGAGCCGCACCGGCGCCGCTTTTACTTTATTGGTAGTAAAGACCGCCGCGGCGGCGCATGGCGCTTCGGAGAAGAGTATACCGAGGTCGAGGCGGCGCTTATCGGCAGGCTTAATCCCGGCGCTTACGGCGCCGGCGAGGAAACCCCGCGGCGAAGTGACCCCTCCCGACGGGATAAAGTCCGCTCCGGTTTTCATTCCTCAAATATATCATATATAGCTTCGGCAGGCAATCGCCGGAGGCAGGAAAAACGCCGTTTTTGCTTTACGCCTGGTGTTGTTATAATATCAGGTAAGACAGGAGGGGTATTTTGACGCTAAAAGATGAGATTAAACGCTATGCCCTGGAAAAACTGGATATGGACTATGTTGGCGTGACCGGCGTGGACCGGCTGGCCGGGGCGCCCGAAGGTTCCCGGCCGACCGATTTGCTCCCCGGCGCTAAGTCCGTGGTCGTAATGGCGGTCAGGTTGAGCCTGGGAGCGGTGCAGGCGATTTTCCGCGGCCACGAGGATGGCTTGAGACAGGCGTTGTGCATTTACGGCTCGTACGGCTATTCGCTGTTCCCCAACTACTATCTTAAGTTCGCCGCCTATAGCATAGCGCGTTTCCTGGAAAAGAAGGGGCACATGTCCGCTCCCATGCCCTCGGGGCCGGGCGGCGCCGGCGCTCCCCTTTCCCACCGGCATGCTGCGGTAGCGGCGGGCATCGGCGATTTCGGCTGGCTGGGCATCGTCCTGGCGCCGGACTACGGACCGAGGATACGCCTGGTCAGTGTTATCACCCGCGCCAATATCGAGCCCGACCCCATGTACAGCGGGCCGGCGCTCTGCAACCCCGAGAAATGCGGCATCTGTGTCAGAGTCTGCCCCACCCACGCCATCAGCCCCACCCGCTCGAAGACCGTTACCATGGGCGGCCGCCAGTTAACCTACGGCTGGGTGGATTTCAACCGCTGCCGCATCGGTGCCGAGGGCTTGACGAAAAAGACCCTGGGGCTCAAGGACATCCCCATACCGGAAAATCCCACCTATGAAGATATCGAAGAGGCCCGCCGGCAAATCGACCCCCGCCAGCGGGGCGAGGTCATCGGCGGGGTGTCCGCCTTTTTTTGCGGCCAGTGCCTCGCCTACTGCCCGGTGGGTCCCAAAGACTGGCTTAAAACTGTATCGAAGCTGAAAATATAGAGTCTTAACGACCCTCCGGGGCGCCGCGATGAAGATAGTCAGATTTGCTACCGGCAGTCGAATTGAATACGGAGTCCACGATGGCGATATGATACAGGGTATCGCGGGTCCGCCGTTTGAGGAAATCAGCTTTACCCATAACTATTACCGTCCCACCGAGATGAGGCTGCTGTCGCCCTGCCTGCCCACCAAAATCGTGGCGCTGGGGGTGAACTACCGCAGCCACGGCGAAGAGATGAAAAGCTCCGTGCCCGCCGAGCCCCTGATATTCATCAAGCCATCGACCTCCGTCATCGGCACGGAAGATAATATCATCTACCCGGAATCATCGCAGAGGGTCGACTACGAGGGCGAGCTGGGCGTGGTGATAAAGTCGGTCGCCTACCGCGTACCTAAAGAGGAAGTCTTTAATTATATTCTGGGCTATACCTGCGTCAACGACGTTACCGCCCGCGACCTCCAGGCAAAAGACAGGCAGTGGACGCGCGCCAAGGGCTTTGACACTTTTTGCCCCATCGGCCCCTGCATCGAGACGGAGCTGGACCCGTCCGACCTGGCGCTGGAGACCGTGCTCAACGGGGAAATCAGGCAGCAGACCCGCACCAGCCAGCTCATTTTCCCCGTCGATTTTCTGGTGAGCTTTATCTCGCACGTCATGACCCTGCTTCCCGGCGACGTTATCGCCACCGGGACGGCTAGCGGCATCGGCCCCATGCAGCCGGGCGACGTCATCGAGGTAAAGATAGAGGGCATCGGTACGCTGAGGAACTATGTGGTAAAGCAGGAAATAGAATGAAATTATCGGTAACGCAAATGGCGTTGGGCATACTCATCATCTTTGCCGCCTGCTACGTCACCGGCTGGATGATATATAAAGCGCCGTCTCAATTCAGACAACCAATGCCCAATGACACCGGTGGAGTAACATATATCGATGTCACCCCAAAAGACGAAGGGCTTTTTAACGTATCGAGATACGGCTCTTATGCCCTGCCTGTTCTCGGCGTCCTGGTGCTAATCATTGGCGCAATACAGTCTGTAAAAGCTAAAGCACGCGCACGGAGGCTAATAATAACAAATGTCATCGCCGGCGTGCTGGTAGTGGCACTGGCTATTATCATAACAAGGTGGGGATACCCTACGGAATTCCATACCGCTATGGGTGGCGGCAGTGATATGATACTAATAATAAATAATAATCCGGTCAGGTCTTTACTGGATGTGCAATCGGCTAGCGGGGCAATTTTAGCGTTCGGGCTGGCAGTATGCGGCTGCGGCATCGCCCAGCTAGTGAAATCGCGAAAGACATAAAATATCTAGTCTAAGGAGCAATATGGACCAAAAAACAGTCTATTTTGAAAAACCCGGCGGCGAAGAAAATACCGCCAAAACGCTGGTGTTGGCTAAAACCCGGGCGAAAGCGCTGGGGATAAAAACGATCGTCGTCGCTTCCACGGTGGGCGATACCGCCGTTAAAGCAGTTAATGCCTTTAAAGGATTTAAAGTAATCATCGTGACCCATGTCGCTGGCATGCGTGAGCCCAATACCCAGGAGTTCACCGAAGACAACCGCAAAATCGTCGAGAAGAAGGGTGGCATCCTTGTTACGGCCGCGCATGCCTTCGGCGCCATCCATCGCTCCCTGGGCCCCACCGGCGGCCCGCCAGCTCCTTCCAGCGCCATCGGGGACATCGTCGCCATGACGCTGCGGAACTTCGGCCAGGGCATGAAAGTCGCCTGTGAAATCGCCGCCATGGCCGCCGACGCCGGCCTGGTCCGCACCGACGAAGAAATAGTCTCCATCGGCGGCACCGGCCGCGGCGCCGACACGGCCGTTGTCCTGCAGCCGTCATATACCCACCGCTTTTTCAATCTCAGGGTCAAAGAGATAATCTGCAAACCGCGCCTCTAACGCCGGTTCAACAGGCTCTCCACGAGCGGTTTTGAGTGAGATATGCACCATAGCCTGAAGTTCTATAGCGGCAACCGCCCGATGGTGTTACGGTTCTACATGTTCTTCGGTGGGCTGACCCGCGTTCCCCTGCTGGGAAGGCTGGCGAGGTGGACGGCTAACGCTTACGGGCAGCAACCTGCACCGCGCCTACCTGCTGACGCCGCCGGAAGCATTTGAGCTGGTCAACACCGCCGAGGGGCTGGCGGTGACCGCCTGCGACTGCCGCCGGGTCTTTAAAAACTGCGACCATCCGTTGGACACCGAGATATTGCTCGGCCCGACGCGCCACGTCATGCTGGAGGCCATGCCGAAAGACTCACGTGAAATAACCCGTGAAGAAGCCGGAGAAATCCTGCGCCGGAGCCAGGCACGCGGGCTGATTTTCACCATCCTCAAGTGCCGGGAGGACTTTTACGCGATATGCTCCTGCTGTTCCTGCTGCTGCGTGCCTCTGCGACTCAGCAAACAGTATGGCATCGGCGGGGCGCTCGCCAGGCACGCAGATATCGTCAAAGAGTACCGTGAATTCCAGTCGGCCTATAAAGGCGATTAGCCCAGGAAGCCGGTGAGGGTGCTGGAGAACTCCGCGAGCGCGTCGCGATGGACGTTATGGCCGTGGTTCTCGAAGACTTTCACCTGGCAATCGGGAATGACTTTCGCCGCCTGGTAGGCCTGCCTTACCGGCACGATGGGGTCTTTCGCGCCCCATACCAGCAGCGTCGGCACCGCCACCTCGGCAAGCCTGTCCTTCAGCACCACAGACTGTTGTCTGAGGGTCGTGATGTTACCGCCGACGGTCATGCTGGCCGGTGAAAGCGGCATGATGAACTCGGCCGGATTCAAATGCTCGGCCAGCCATTTAATACTTTTCAAAACCCCGATGGTCAACGCCCCGAGCGACCGCAGTAAAGCCCGTATCGATAGCAGCCTGACCCAGAAGGCGATTTCCCGGTCCAGGCACAGGCTGCTCACCAGCACCAGTTTCTTTATTTTCTGGGGTGATTTGAGGGCGTAGTCCAGCGCGACGCCGCCCCCCATGCGAATGCCCCACGAGGTAGAATTTCTCCAGGCCGAGGTTGCTGGCGAAGCTGCCGAGGAACTCGGGAAAGCTCGGGGATATAGTAGTTGCCGTCCAGCGGCTGGCTGCCCCCGTAGCCGGGCAGGTCCGGGGCGTAGACCGTATATTTCTCCGAGAGCTCGATGATGTTCTTTCCCCAGGTGCGCGCATCCCCACCCCCGCCGTGGATTACCACCAGGGGCTCGCCATGACCGGCGGTGTAATAATGGACGTCGCGTCCGTCAACTTTTATGGTCTTGCCCTGAATCTCATTCATATCTCACCTTTACTCACATTTTTTTACAGATGATTCATTTTTAATCATAACCGCAGCGCAATACAGTAGTGTCTCATTGATAATGTGAACCGTTACAAAAAGGTCACAAAAAAACTACCCTCACTTTATATAACGATTGAGGGTAGTTTGAGGTTACCTCAGCCTCTATCTAGATTGTAGCACCCTTCAGCTAGGGAACGGCAACGGCTCTGCCCCGTACTTTAGGTGAATGTTACCCCGTATTTTCGTACCCGTTATTATCTTAACGAAGGAATATTAAGAATTTGTTAACGGTAAAAAAGGAGAGGGGGCGTCTAAGAGGGGTGAGTTAAGAAAATCAATCAATTTTCCTCTATTTTTTAAGCGGTCTTAGTATCGCACGGCAGGGGCCGGCGTCGCCGTGCCACATGAGGAGAGGCAGGCAGAGCAGCTCGTACTCGCCGGGCGGTACTCCCGCCAGGGCGCAGTCCTCGAGGACATAAATGCCGGCGCCGAGCAGCGCCGTGTGCGTTTTGCCGATGTTTTCCGGGCGTTTGTAGGAGCCGATAGTGATAAAGTCGATGCCGACCAGCTTAACTCCCACTTTCACGAGGTAATCGGCGGCGCTTTCGTCCAGGTAGCAATAGTCGTCGTTGAACTTTTCGGCCTCGTAGCCCGCCGGCGAGTTGCGGGTCTTGAAGAGCACGCGCTCGCCTTTTTTGATGCCGTGTTTTTTCAGCTCGGCGGCTTTAATGCTTTCCCTGTCCTTGATGGCGATAACGCGCGCCGGGCCGATCGTGGCATCGAGCGGCATATCGCTGATGGTCGAGCCGCCCGCGATAAAGTGGAGGGGGGAATCGATGTGCGTGCCGGTGTGGGAGATGATTTCCAGCATGGACATGGTGACTTTAGAGCCGAGATTCGCGGTCGCTGTAGCGGTAAATCTTGGGCGGAACGGGGTCGGTGGGGAAATAGACCATCCCCTGCTTGAGGGGGACGGAGATATCATACCAGCCTTTGGGCGCTTTTACAGCCATGGGAGACCTCCTTGATAACGTAATATTTGTATTTATGTGCTAAGGAAATACCGCCTATTCCTTTTTCTTAAACTGGTATTCCCCGGGCATCTGGCTGGTCGGGACACCGGCGGCGACGGATTTTGCCCAGGTAGTAGCCCTCTCCAGTTCTCCATCCAGCAGCGGTCCTTTAGCGCTTTTAACGAAAAATCCCTGGGGCTGCGCGGTGGCGTTGCCGCCTTTTTCTTTGATGGCGGCTTCGATGCGCGGCGCCGCATACCCGAACATTTTAACGAAGATATTTTTCAGACGGGTATCAAAAGCGGCCAGGCGTTTCTCTTTTAACGCTTCCGCGGGTAGTTTATCCAGGAAATCTTTGATGGCGGCGGTCTGCCGGCCTCCCTGCGTGGGCGAACCGATGATGACGAAATGGTAAGGGGCGATATCCTCCGCCTTGACCTCCCCGACCTTGACAACCCTGGTCTCCTCCCCGAACCCGCTGCCGATGGCCTTAGCGATCTGCTCCGTGTTGCCATACTGTGAATCATAGATGACAATAGCTTTCATTATGGCACCTCCGTTAAAAGAGAGATAATTTAGTGTACTCTAAAAGTTAGAAAGTGACAAGGAAGAAAGTACACCGTGGGGCGGGGCGCGCTTAAGCGCGCCCCGCCCCACGTTTTTATTTTTTTAACTTTTAAGATTTGACCTTTAATTTTTACTTCGTATGCGTCCCGAACGCTCCCGGCCCCCCCACAAACTCCGCCGGGTACTTAAATTTCATTTTTACCAGCGCCACCATCTGCTTGCCGAGGTCGTCCAGGGCTTTCAGGCACTTGGGCATCTTTTGAAGCTCCTCGGGACTGCCGACGTAGGCCGAGACCTGGTTGGCGGGCAGCATCCGCCGCTGCACGATGAAGTAGCGTCAGGTCTTTTAAAACGTTCGCCATCCCCAGGCTGCCGCAGGAAGTCACCGCCCCGCAGACTTTATTGTTGTAGTTATGCTCCGTGCCGCGCGAGGGAAATTGAGCGGTCGATGACCGCCTTCGCCTGCGCCGTCATGCCCCAGAAATACACCGGCGTCCCCAGGATCAGGCCGTCCGCCGCCATGATCTTCTCGAAAAGCTCCGGCGCGTCGTCCTTGATGTGGCACTTGCCCGCCTTCATGCAGTCCCAGCAGCCGTCGCAGGGCTGGATGTTTTTCCCGGCGACGCTGTAAAGCTCGGTCTCCGCCCCTTCTCCCGCCGCCCCGGCTAAAGCCTTACCCAGCATGGCGACGGTGTTGCCGTTTTTCCTTGGACTGAAAGAGATGGCTAAGATTTTCATGTGATGCTCCTGTATCAGTTTTTACCTCACCCTGCCCTCTCCAACCTCTTCATTTTTCCGACCCTTCACTATTTGGTTGGAGAGGGTATTAAAATGAAGAGGGGCTGACGCCCCTCTTAGACGCCCTGCTTGTGGGGGCGTGCGAAGTGCCCCCACACACTTATCGTATCAACCTATTTATCGTAATCGGCGTCGGTCGCCGCGTCCGGTAGCCCGCAAGAGTCGTCCTCGCACTCGGCGCCGGACTTCTTGGCGCGCCACTTGTCAACGGACGCGCTCCCCGAGTAACCGTAGTCCGCGGCCTTCCACAGCGGGCTCGTTTCCCCGCCCACGACGATGATATTGATGTTTTCCGGCCGATGATAGGGGGCGATGAGCGCGTCGTCCGGTAGGTTTTTCCACGAGGCGTATGGCTCCACCCCCTTGTAGGCCTCGGATGCCACCAGCATGTCGATATAGTCGGTCTTCCAGTACTGCCCCGCCCTCATCTTGATGTTCTGCGATAAATGCCGCGCGAAGTCCAGCTTGGTAGTAAAGCCCTCGTTCTCCTTCAGGTTCCTGGCGACCATCGGGTCCATGATTATCGTCGCCGAGGAATTGAGCGGGGGCATGACGGCCAGTTCGATATTCAGTTCTTCCGTTATCGAGCGGTTGGCGGCCGCGCCGGTACTGTTCAGCATGGACCACCCCCGGAAGATGCTCACCACGCTCTCGTCCGCCTTGAAGCCCTTGCCCGCGTGGAAAGGCTCCCAGACGCTCCTCTCCTCGTTCTCGGCGCAGCACATATTATTATAGGTATGGTTGTTCCCCTGGGAGCTCCAGAGCGTCCTTCCGGCCTTGGCATAGCCCCAGCAGATGCTCATCAGCGTCCAGGCCCTGCCGATGACGGAGTTCGCCATGTTCACCGCGCTGAAAGCCCCGACGCCGCTGTTCATGCCGATTTCATTGCGGATGGGCCCGTTCACCAGGAGCATGGCCTCGAATGGGGTCGTCGAGGGCATGAGCGACGGTTGCCTGAGGGACGCGACGGCGAGTATCACCGGGAAATATTCCGGCCTGGCGCCGGCCATGACTGCGATAACCGCAATCTCCGCCACGGTGTGCCGGGCGACCTCTCTGGTTTCGAACTGGAATGTCTCGGCGACGACGTCGTCCGGGGCGGCGGCGGTGCCGGCGAGCATCTTCTGCACCCGCTCTTCGGTGGGCAGGATTATCGGCGAGCCGTCCGTCCAGCCCTTTTCGTAGAAGAGGCGCTGCAGATTGTCTTCCGTGTCCGGCTTCAGGTACTTCGGGGCCGGGACGGCTTTGACCGCTTGAGTTGCCCCAGCCTCCGGTTTCCTTTCTTTTAACGGCTTGGTCAGGACGTCGATTATCTCTTCGATGACCGGCCGGCCGGTGTCGGGGTCGTTGCCGACGATGTATTTATCGAGGGCTTCGGGGGACAGGCCGATAACCGGGTGCGGCGTAAAAATAATGGGCAAATAGCTTTTCGACGTTCTCTGGTTTTCGTCGGCGACGCTCTTGAAGGCGAGCGTCGAAACCGGGGCAACCGGTATGCCGTAAGTATATTCGAGTTTGCGGGTGCCGGCAGCGACCGCTGCCACGCAGCCCGGTCAGCCCGCCACCCCGAGGACGACCGCGTTCCCTTTCACTTTGACCTCTTCCCAGAGCTCGTTGTTATCGTCCATGAAGACGCTGCCCGGTTTGCGCTTGCGGATGGTGGTGACGGACGGCATGTTTTCGGCAAACCACTTCTGCAGTTGCCGCATGAACTGGTAGCTCCCGCCGAAGCCGGTATCCACGAGGTAGACCGTTTTTTTATCCAGCGTACCCAGCCGCTTGGCCATCGGGCCGGAAGGCGGCGGGCCGCCAAATCCCGGCGGAGGTCCTCCCTGAGGTCTGGGAGGTCCGCCCATAGGACCTCGCGACGGCGCCGCTGGGAGGTCCGCCCATGCCCGGCGGAGGCCCTCCCGTAATTTTCTGGACTCCCGCTTCGGGGCTGATGACATTATCCAGCAGTTGAATCGTCATGGCTTTCCTCCGTTCGATGGTTCTAGTATTCAGGTGCGGGGGCCGATGTTCTTGACCCAGGTCAGGTCCTCTCTGGCCCTTCCCCACCCTGCCTCCGCCGCCCCCTGCATCATCGGGGCCGGGTTTTTCCTCATTTCTTCCATGCGCTTCCGGTTCGCCTCTTCCTGCCGCTTCATGCCTTCGGGGGTGGTATAGTTGGCCATCCGCTCGCAGATGCCCCGCATCATCTTCTCCGGTTCCGGCATCGGCATAACGTAAAGCACGTCGTTTTCAATCCCCTTTTTAAAGATATGCGCCAGCTCGACGGGATCGAAGCCGAAAGAGTAATGGTGGCGCATAAACGCGATGGTCTTTTCATTGGTGTTGTAGCCGGTGTTGGCCAGGCGCTTCGGGCGCGTGTAGGAAGATTCGCCGATGTTGGTCTTGATGCCGCCGGGGCAAAGGCAGGATACGCCGATGCCGTACGGCTTGAGGGCGATGTAATAGCTCTCCATGAGGTTGATGACCGCGGCTTTAGCCGCCGAGTACGGGGCTGTCCCGACTCCTCCCATGAGTCCCCCCATCGAGGCGGTGGTGGCGATATGCCCGCCCTTGCCGGCCTTTATCATGCGAGGTACGAACGTCACCATGCCGTTGACGACCCCGCCCAGGCAGACTCCCATGACCCAGTCGTAGTCTTCAAACGTCGAGGCTTCCGCCGGCCCGAAGGCATTGACGCCCGCCGTATTGAATAAAAGCTGCGGCGGCTCCCCGAACACCTTTTCCACCTCGTCGGCGGCTTCGGCATAAGCCTTGCGGTCGGTGATGTCCAGCTTGATGGCATGGATTTTCACTTTTTTATCTTTAAAATAGGCCTTGGCCTCGTCGAGGTGGTCCTGGCGGATATCGGCGATGCAAATTTTGCAGCCGGCTTCCGAAAAGACCTTGGCCTGGCCGAGCCCGGCCCCGGAAGCCCCTCCGGTGATAAACGCGACTTTGCCCGCGAAATCTTTCATTAGCTGCCTCTCTTTTTGGCGATATTATTTCTTCGGCGGCGGCGCGCCGGGCATACGGGACGGCTTGACCCACGTCAAATCTTTGCGCGCCTGCCCAAAACCCACGTCCCCGCTGTTCCGGTACGGACTCATGGGCTGGCGCTTGGCCATCTCCTCGAACCTTTTTCGCATCAGCTCTTCCTGCCGCTTGATGCCTTCGGGACTGGACCAGTTGATGACCCGCTCGAAGTTGTCCCGCAGCATCTGCTCGGCGTTGGGATACGGGATGATATAGAGTTGCTCGTTCTCGATGCCCCTCTTGAGCCACCCCGCCAGCTCCACGGGGTCCATCCCCTGCGCGTGAATGGAGCGCAGCAGGTCGATGGTCTTTTCCGTGACGTTATAACCGGTATTTTTCAAATGCTCCGGCCGCGTGTACACCGCCTCGGCGATGTTCGACCTGATATTGGCAGGGCAAAGGACGGAGACGCCGATGCCATAGGGCTTGAGCGCCGTGTAATAGCTCTCCATGAGGTTATTGACCGCCGCCTTGGCCGCCGAGTACGGCGCGCACCCCGATGTCCCCATGAACCCTCCCATCGAGGATGTGGTGGCGATATAGCCTCCCTGGCCGGCCTTGATCATGCGCGGGACGAACGTCACCATGCCGTTGATAACGCCGCCGAGATCGACGCCCATCACCCAGTCGTAGTCTTCGAACGTCGAGGCTTCCGCCGGCCCGAAGGTGTTGACGCCCGCGGTATTGAACAGCATCTGGGGCGGGCCCCCGAACGCCTTTTCCACCTCGTCGGCGGCTTCGGCATACGCCTTGCGGTCGGTGATATCCAGCTTTATGGTATGGACTTTAATCTTTTTGTCTTTGAAATACGCCTTCGCCTCGTCGAGATGGTCCTGCCGGACATCGGCGATGACGATTTTACAGCCCGCCTCCGAGAACACCTTGGCCTGGCCGAAGCCGGCGCCGGAAGCCCCTCCGGTAATAAACAGGACTTTACCCGCAAAATCTTTCATTATTCTTCTCCGTTATCCGTTATATTGTTATATAGCGTAATATAAACGGGGAGAGAATGCAACTGAGGGACTTCCCAGGACTTTGAGTGATTGATTTTCATGAAAAGGGTGATGCACCAGCGGTTTCATTATATCGATCTGGTATTAAGGGAGTTTCTTGACTATCGCGGCAAACTCCTGTTGCGTGTATGCCTTGCATGTCGTTACTTTAACATTACCTTGCGCCGTCAGTCCCAGGACAAAGGCTAGGCCGGCTTCATCACTGGGCATTTCGCCGATGGCTACATAATCGTACTCTCCGGTAATTACATAAAAGCCCAATAATTTACCGCCCATCTTTTCCAATGTTTTTAACGCCAGGTCGATTCGCTGCGGCGCATCTTTGATGGTTTTAGCTCCCTGTTCTGTCAATTTCATTAATAGAACATTTCTTACCATGGACCACCTCCTTTTTTATGGATTTCGCTGATGCATCACCCGGCGCTATAAATCTATCCCCAACCACGGACTATGTCAATCCCTCTCCTGCTTTCTTCTTCAACTCATATAGTTTATTCAGGGCTTCCAGCGGCGTCAGGCCGTCGAGGTCAAGCCCTTTGAGCTCTTCCTCCACCGCCGATTTCCCACCGAACAGAGGCATCTGCTGGACGGGTTCCCGCGAACGTTTGGCGGGCTTCCCCTGACGCCCGTTGGTCTCGAGCTCATCGAGGACCTCGCGGGCGCGGTGCAGCACCGACCGCGGCAGGCCGGCCAGTTGCGCCACGTGGATGCCGTAGCTCTTGTCCACCCCGCCCGGCACGATTTTGTGCAGGAAAATCACTTTACCCGCCTCCTCGATGACCGCCACGTTGAAATTTTTGACCCGGGGCAGGTACCCCGCTAGAGCCACCATCTCGTGGTAGTGCGTGGCGAAGACTGTCCGGGCGCCGAGCCCTTTATAGTTGTGGATGTATTCGGCGACGGCGCGGGCGATGGAGAGTCCGTCGTAGGTAGACGTGCCGCGGCCGATTTCGTCCAGGATGAGGAGGGAGCGCGGCGTGGCGTTATTTAAAATATTGGCGGTTTCGACCATCTCCACCATAAAAGTCGACTGCCCGGCGGCGAGGTCGTCCCGCGCCCCGATGCGGGTGAAAATGCGGTCGACGATGCCTATTTTGGCCGACTCCGCCGGGACGTAGCTGCCGATTTGCGCCAGCAGGACGATAAGGGCGACCTGCCTCAAATACGTGGACTTGCCGGACATATTCGGCCCGGTGAGGACGATAAGCTGGGCGTCGTCGCGGGACAAATAGATGTCGTTGGGGACGAAGCTGCCGGCGGCGAGGCTCTTCTCCACGACCGGATGTCGGCCTTGGCGAATATCAATTACGTTACCGTCGTTAAGCTCCGGGCGGACATAGTTATGGTGTACCGCTACCTCCGCCAGACTCGAAAAGACATCGAGATGCGCCAGGGTGGACGCCAGCGCCAGGACCTTTTCGCTTTCGGCGGCCACCTGTTGACACACCCTCCGGAAAAGGTCGGTCTCCATCGCCTCGATGCGGTCGCGGGCGTTCAGGATGAGCGATTCGTACTCTTTAAGCTCCGGCGTGAAAAAGCGCTCGCCGTTGACGAGGGTCTGCTTGCGGATAAAGTCCGCCGGTACCTGCTTGAGATTGGCGTTGGACACCTCGATGTAGTAGCCGAAGACGTTGTTAAAGCCGACCTTGAGGTTTTTAATGCCGGTGCGCTCGCGTTCCTTCCGCTCGAGGTCGGCGAGGTACTTGCGGGCATTGCCGGATGACTGGCGCAGGTCGTCCAGCTCTTTAGAAAACCCCGGTCTTATCACCCCGCCCTCGCCCGGAGCTGACGAAGGCTCATCGACGATGGCGCCCGCGATTAAATCGACCACCTCCCGGCAGGGCTTCAGTCCGTCCTTGAGCCAGTCGATAGCCCCGGCGCTGTCACCGCTATCTATTATCTCTTTAAGTTTGGGTACGGCTTCCAGGCTGCGGCGTAAGCTTACCAGCTCCCGCGGGATGGCGATTTCCCCCCGCACCCGGTTAATCAGTCGCTCGAGGTCGGAGACATCTTTTAATGCCCCCATAAGCTGGCGGCGGACGAGAGCGACTCCGGCAAACCATTCGATGGCGTCGAGTCTCTTATCCAGCGCCGCCGCGTCCAGCAGGGGCTGCCCCAGCCATTTCCGCAGCAGCCGGCCGCCCATCGGCGTTTTCGTAGCGTCAATCACCGACAGCAGCGAGCCTTCCACCGACCCCGAGCGGGCGCCCTGGAAAATCTCCAGGTTACGCTGGGTCTGCTCGTCCAGGGCCATGAAACCGTCGGTCGAATAGGTGGTAAGATGGGTCAGTTGCCCCAGCACGGTCTTTTGCGTCTCCCCGATGTAGTGGACGATCGCCCCCGCCGCCCTTATCGCCAGCGGCAGGCGCGCGCAGCCGTAGCCTTCGAGGGTAGTCACACCGAAGTGTTCGAGCAGGGCCTGGCGGGCAATCTCCACTTCAAAACGATAGGGGTCGAGGCGGGTAACGTTTTCGGCGATTCCCAGGCTGTCCAGATTGACCCCCTCGGCGGCGATGATCTCCGATGGATTCAACCTCTGCAACTCCGTAATCGCCCTGGTCAAAGGCAGCTGTGTCACGGCGAACTCGCTGGTGGTGATGTCTACGAAGGCCAGGCCGACCTCCCCTTCTCCCACCGCCAAGCCGGCCAGGTAGTTGTTGCTTTTGCTGTTTAACAGTCCCGGCTCGACGACCGTGCCCGGCGTCACCAGCCGGACGACGTCGCGCTCGAGCATCCCTTTGGTCTCGCCGGGCTTGGTGAGCTGCTCGCAGATGGCGACTTTGTAGCCTCGATTTATCAGTCTGGCCAGGTAGCCGTCCAGCGCGTGGTACGGGATGCCCGCCAGCGGAATCTTGTTGCCCTTGCCCATTTCCCGGGAGGTCAGGACGATTTCCAGCTCTTTAGAGGCTATCCGGGCGTCCTCGTCGAAGGTCTCGTAAAAGTCCCCCAGTCTAAAGAGCACGATGGCGTTGGGATACTGCTTCTTGATGCGGAGGTACTGGCGGCGGACGGGGGTAACGTCATCTTTCATGGCAAGCATATTCTAGCGGAAATCCAGGCGAAAGAAAAATCCAAAACGTAATAACTTTGTTACTTTATACCGTAGGATTTTATAACTATTTCACTTGAAAGATGCTTTAATCGACAAAGAACGGAAAAGGAGGGAAATATGCTGTACATGGTAGTATCCACGCACGAACCGGAGATTTGCCCTATGACCGACCCCAAGGCGGCGGACAAGATGCGTTACGCGATGGACCACCTGAACGACGTCACCAAGAAACTGAACATCAAGATGAACGGCAGCTGGGTAGACGCCCCGGCCCACATCATCTACATGCTCGTCGATGCCAACAACGCCCACGACATCAGCCGGATGGCTATAGAGCTGCACCTCATGGAATGGAACCGGGTGTTCATCTACCCTGTGCTCACCATGGCGGAAGTGGCGAAAATGGTACCGTAGCCATCTTACTCTTTCTTCTCTATCTGCCCCTGCCGCAGGTTATTTAAGATATACTGAATATCCGTGCCGCCCATGCCGAAGCGGTGCAGGGTGTGCCTTATCATCTCCAGGCTGCCCTCGAAGAAAGGCAGGACTATCTCCGTCACGCCCAGTCCCTTGAGCAACCCGACGTCGCTGTCACGGTGGACCCTCGCCACGATGTCCAGCTTCGGATTGATGCGCAGGGCGTTGCGCGCCGTCAGCTCCTCGGCAACGTAGTCCGGTATGGTGCAAATCAGGACGCGCGCTTTGTCCAGCGAGGCGTGGGCCAGTATCTCCGGGTTGCTGGCGTCCCCGTAAATGACCGGGATGCCCCGGCTCCGCAGCTCCGCGACCACGGTGGGATCGAGGTCGATGACCAGGTAGCTGAACTTCTGTTTCTCCAGCACTCCCGCGATGCGCCGGCCGACGTCGCCGTAGCCGCAGATGACGGCGTGCCGCGAAAGCTCCAGCTTCTCCACGCGCGCGCCGGGGTCGACGCGACTGGTCAACTGGCGGGCGAACCACGGCTGCTGGCTGAGCCACCGGTAGAGGAAAGAGTTCAGTCCCATGATAAAAGGCGTCAGGAACATCGTGACGAGGGCGGCGGCTATCGTCAGATTATACAGGCGCTCGGAAAACAGCCCCTCCCTCCAGCCCATCAGCGCCAGGATAAAGCTGAACTCGCCCAGCTGTACCAGTCCCGTGCCCACCATCAGCACCGTCTTGTGGCTGTAGCCGAAAAAACGCGTGATGGCTGTTGAAATGATGAATTTCACCAGCATTATCGTCACGACCACCACGGCGACCGTTCCCAGGTTGTCGCCGATGAACTCCAGATTGGCCAGCATGCCCAGGGAAACGAAAAACAGCGCCCCGAAGGTGTCCCGCAGCGGGAGGATATCGGCGAAGGCCTGCCGGGCGAAGCCGGACTGGCTGACCAGCAGACCGGCGGCAAAAGCGCCGAACGCCGCCGAAAGCCCGACGTAATAGGTGCCGAAGGCCGCCGCCAGGCACAGGACCACCACCGTCAGGAGGAAAAGCTCCCGGGTGCGCTGCCCCGCCACCCTCTTCATCAGCCAGGGCATCCCCCAGTAGCCGAACGCCAGCATCGCGGCGATGAAGCCGACCGCCTTGCCGAGGGCGATGCCCAAGGGCGCCCACAGGCTGCCCGTGCCGGCGCCTACCGCCGGTATCAGCACCATTACCGGCACTACGCTCAGGTCCTGTACTAAAAGTATGCCGAGCATGATGCGCCCGTGCACGGTATCCAGCTCGCCGCGGTCCATGAGGATTTTCAATACTACCATGGTGCTGCTCATGGCGATGATGAACCCGAAAAACGCCGAGCCGGTGGTGTTCAGCCCCACCCCGCGTCCGAGCCCGAACCCTACCGCCGCCGTGAGGACTATCTGGGCGATGCCGCCGATGACGGCGACCCTGCCCAGCTTTAAAAGCTCTTTCAGGGAGAATTCGAGGCCGATGGCGAACAGCAGCAGAATGACCCCGATTTCCGCCAGCGATGAAATCGTCGCGGACTCCTGCACAAAACGCAGTCCGTGGGGTCCGATGGCGACGCCCCCCGCCAGGTATCCCAGGATGACGGGCAGCCGCAGCCGGCGCGCCAGCATGCCGCCGACGACGGCCGTCACCAGCACGATGAGCAGGTCACGGGCTATGCCCAGGCTTTCCAATAACTACTCCTGGATAAAAATTGGCGCACCCGTGCTATTTTAGCATGAATTCGTTATAAAACGTACGCATAAAAAGGGATTTTTCTGTTTGCTTATGATTGATTTTCGCTGCTCACCCCCTTTATCCCCCTCTCAAACAGATTTTTCTTTTGGCACTCGATTTTTATTTTATTTGAGAGGGGGAAGGGGAAAAAGAGGGGTTTGTACCCCTCTTAAACGCCCCGTTATCTAAGGGGAGTAGCCCGCCGAGAGGGGCGGTGAGGTTTAAACGGGTGAGGTTTAAATAATGAGGTTATTAATTAAAGACTACGCCGCATGGCGCGCTTTGGCGGCGCTGCGGGCAATGGACTGGCAGAGGAGCCCGAAGACGCTGATCACCGTAAAGATGATGAAGCCCGTCCGGAGGCTCGCCAGGAACTGCGGGTAATGCTCCGGCGTTATTTCCGTCTGGCCGATGTACAGCGAGAATAAAATCATCATGATGCCCATGCTGACCATCATCCCGGCCGTCCGCATCGTTCCCAACGTGCCGGCGGCCACCCCCAGCGATTTCCTGTCCACCGCGCTCATGATGGCGTTGGTGTTGGGGGAAGCGAAAATACCGATGCCCAGGCCGTTGACCGCCAGCGCCAGCATGATATACCAGATGGGCGTGGCGGCGCTAACGAAGACCAGCATCGCCAGCGCCACGCAGTTGAGCGACATCCCCACCGAGGCGACCAGCCTCGGCTCGATTTTGTCCGAGAGGCGCCCGGAAATCGGGGTGAAGATGGCCATCAGCACCGAGGCCGTGATGAGCACCAGCCCGGCCCGGTCCGGGTGCAGCCCCTTGATGTCCTGGAGGTAAATGCTCAGGAGGAAACTGACGGCGAAGGTGGCGATATAAGAGATGAAAATGGCCAGGTTGGAAAATAAAAAGACGCGGTTCTCTTTGAAGAGGGCGACGTCGAAGATGGGGCTGACCGTCCTCGCTTCCCAGCGCGCGAAAAACGCCAGGCCGGCCGCCCCCAGCACCAGGAGGACGACGCCGAGCAAGTCCGGCAGGGAGGAAAAACCATAGATAGCCAGAACGATGGAAATGCCGTAGGCGACCGAGCCGATGAAGTCGAATTTTTCGCCTTCCGCCTCGCGCCACTCGCCCTTGAGGGCATAAAAAACGAGCGCCAGCAGCACCACGTTGAGGATACCGGCGAAGACGAAAATGCTCTGCCAGCCGAACGTCCTGGTGAGCACCCCGCCGAGGAACGGCCCCAGCGAAAGTCCGGCGTAGGTCCCGGCGGTGCTTATCCCCAGGACGCGCCCCCTCCTCTCGGGGGGAAAGACCGAGGTCAGTATGGAGACGCTGTTGTTGAACATTATCCCGGAACCTATGCCTATGAAAGACATACTGATAAGCAGCATCACCACCGAGTTGGCCAGCGCCCCGACTGCCGAGGCAAAGATGGTCACCAGCAGCCCGATGACGAAAAGCTTCCTCCGCCCGTAGATGTCGGCCAGTCGACCGCACGGTACCTGGACCACCGCGACCGACAGGAAGAATATCGTGCTGACCCAGGTCATCGCCACCGCTTCCAGGTTGAACTGGTCCCGCAGCGTGGGTATGGCGATATTTATCGCCGCCGATAGGAACGGCGTGATAAAGCCCGTCACGGTGGAGACGACGAGCACGATGCTTCTTTTAACGTCGACATTGGCATCGTTGTTCATAATCAGCCTGAAAAATGATAGCCCGGAAAGTTGAACTTGTGACGGACTAAACGCTCGATTCAGCTTCCACCGGCGCCAGGGCTTGCCTGGGCACGGCCGGCGGGCGCGGCGCCGGGGATATCTGCGACCGGAACCCGCACTGGAAACAGCGCCTCCCCTCGGCGACGGCGCCGTCATTAAGGAGGCCCGTTTCAACCTCAGTAAAGTTGCCCGTCACCTGCTCCGGAGGCAGGACGGGCATTTTAACGCGGGGCTGGGTCGGAAAGTCGGCGACCGTCAGCCCGGCGCAGGTCCCTATCGCTCTTTCGACGGTCAATTTTTCGTCGATATTGCCGCTGCCGCCGAGATACCTGTCGATGGAGCTCGCCGCCGTCCTCCCGGCGGCAATCGCCCGGATAACGGAGTCCGGCCCCGTAACGGCATCACCGCCCGCCCAGACGCCCTTGCGGTCCGTGGACATGGTCGTCATATCCGCCTGGATGGTGTTGCCCCGGCCTGTCCTGACCTTAAAGCCGGCGGGTATTTCCGGCGTCTGGCCGATGGCGCCGATTACGACATCGTATTCGACATCGTACTCGGAGCCCTTCACCGGCACGGGACGGCGGCGCCCGCTGACGTCCGGCTCACCCAGCTCCATGCGATTACAGGTCAGGACAAGTCGATTACCCTTTTGACTCACCTTAACATGCCCGGTAAGAAAATCGATGATTATTTTTTCCTCCAGCGCCGCCTCCACCTCTTCAGCGCTGGCGGGCATTTCGGCGCGGGTGCGGCGGTAGATGATATGGACTTCTTCCGCGCCCAGGCGCAGGGCGACGCGGGCGCCATCGATAGCCACGTTGCCGCCGCCGATGACGGCTACTTTTTTGCCCACGTTCACCTTTTCCCCCAGATTAACGTCCCGCAGGAATGACGCGCCGTCGTAAACGCCGGGCAGCTTATCGCCCTCAACGCCCAGGGACTGGCCGCGGTGCGCCCCCGGCGCCAGAAATATCGCTTCGTAGCCCTGGTCGAAAAGGCTGTCGACGGAGTCGACTTTAGTATTAAGTTTTATGTCGACGCCGGCTTCTCGGATAATGTCAATTTCGCCCTCGAGCACCGCCGGCGGCAAACGATAGTCCGGGATGCCGACGCGCATCATGCCGCCGGCCACCGGCAACTGCTCGAAGACCGTGACGACATGCCCGGCCTTGGCCAGGTAATAGCCGGCGGTCAGCCCGGCCGGACCGGAGCCCACTATCGCCACCTTTTTACCAGTCGGGGGGAGGTGGAGGGAATAATGTTTCCAGAACCCGTAATCGCGGTCGGCCACGAAACGCTTCAAAGACTTGATGGAAATAGGTTCGTTCAGGGCGCCGCGCCGGCAGGCCTCCTCGCAGGGATGGATACACACCCGGCCCAGAACGCCGGGGAAGGGGACTTTTTCCCGGACAATGGCCAGCGACTCCTGGTATTTCCCCTGCCCCACGAGATAGACATAGAGGGGGACGTTAATGCCGGCGGGACAGGCATGCTGGCAGGGCACGGCCACCTCCTGCCAATCGCACGCCGGCTTATAGGCCGCCGCGGCGTCCATTAAAGCGCCCGTGGGGCAGACCTCGACGCAGGCGCCGCAGAAACGGCAGCCCGAGTCCTGGAGGGGCTTGTCAAAGGCCGTGCCGACGACGGTATCGAAGCCGCGGTTGATGAAGCTGTACACCCCGATACCCCGCACGTCGGCGCACATCTGCACGCAGCGCCCGCAGAGGATGCAGAGATTGTAGTCGCGCCGGATGAGGGGCTCGCGGGCGAAGTCCACGGGCAGCTGCTTGTATTTATAGGGAACGGATATCTCTTCGATGCCGATATAGTCCGTAACCTGCTGCAGCTCGCAGTGCCCGTTGGCGGGGCAGTTGACGCAGCGCTCGGTGACGGCTACGTGACGCAGGCAGATATCGTTGGGTCCGCAGCGCTCCCGTCTCTCGCAGGTGAGGCAGGCGTTGGGGTGCTCGCTGAGGATAAGCTGTAAAAAGGCGCGGCGCAGCTCCTTGAGCTGCTCGGAGTTCGTCGTCACCTTCATGCCGTCGGCGGCGGGGGTGGTGCAGGCGGTGGGCAGGCCGCGCATGCTCTCAATCTCGACGATGCAGAGTCGGCAGCCGCCGTAGGGCGGTAAATCGGGGTGAAAGCAGAGGGTGGGGATATAGATTCCGGCGCTGCGGGCGGCGTTGAGGACTGTGATGCCCTTTTGAACCTCGACGCTTTTACCGTCAATCGTGAGATGGATCTTATCGGCCATAGGCATTAAAAAAGCTACCCCCGGCAAAAGCGGGGATAGCTACCTCCTGGTGTGGAATCGGGCAATAGCTCGCTGCCGCATTGAGTCAACTTTAGCATTAAATCGGGGACAATTCAAGAAAGGGTCGGGGCGCTGGATATTACCAGAGACGGCCCCAGTCCAGCACCTCGCTGGGCTTGGGCGTGTTGGCGAGGGTCTCCTCGAGGGCTTCGTTGCGCTCCGCGCAGTCTTCAAGCAAAGCGTTGCTTTCTTTTAAATGTGCCTCAGCAGCCTTGCCGTGGCCGTTTCCTTTGTCGCGGGTAAACCAGATTTTCTGGGAATGGTAGATCTGGTAAATGCTCTTTTGTGTGTCGTCACCTTCCTCGTCTTTGTCATGCAGGTTCTTGAGATAGGCTTTCCATCTGGCTGATAGGAACAATCAGGGTACCCCTTTCGCAAACGCAATATTTACTAATGGCATTATCTAACACAGTCGTAACAAAAGTCAAGTCTGAGCGGCTTTTATGAAGAAAGCTGCCAGAATAGAACAAACTATCGTATGCCCGTATCGATATTTATGTCAACGGTGACCGTCTCACCGGCGGCGATGGTTATTTTCCGCGGGAGGCCGTCGGCTCTGTCGATGCCGGCGTGGTTGATATCGATGGTGTAGGTGCCGGGGGCTATCAGGACGGTATAGTAGCCGCTGGCGGTCTGTCCTATCTGGATGATGTTGACTTCCTTCACCAAGTTATTGCCGGACTCATCGTAAATCATCACCTTACGGATGGAAAAGGTCTCCGGAGATACCGGCGGGCATTGCCCCGGCTGTTCCACCGGTGTTATCGGCCCGATGGTCACCGCGCCTGTTATTAAAGCGGTTTCCGGTACACGCGTCTGGCAGGAGACGAGCCAGATGTTGCCGGCCAATATCAATAGGGTTAACGATATTATTATTATCAGTATTTTCTTCATTCTTTATACATCCTCTATTTTAATGATAACATAAAAGCCCCGGCCATTTCCCACGCTCAATCTGAGCCTGAAAATCTATCCCCCTTTATCCCCCTTCCCGCGGGGAAGGGGGAAGAAAAAGAAAAGAGGGGTTGGCGCTCCTCTTAAGAACTCCCCTTATAACAAAAAGAGGCGCTGTTACGCGCCTCTTCTCATTTATCTAACTATCTAATACCAATCCTGAAGCAAGTCAAGCCCTCGACCATTAGTACGGCTAAGCTCAATACATTACTGTACTTACACACGCCGCCTATCAAACTAGTAGTCTACTAGCGGTCTTACTCCTTCCGAAGAAGGATGGGAGATCTCATCTTGGGGTGGGCTTCACACTTAGATGCTTTCAGCGCTTATCCCTTCCAGACATAGCTACCCAGCGGTGCCCTTGGCAGGACAGCTGGCACACCAGAGGTCTGTCCCTCTCGGTCCTCTCGTACTAGAGAGAGCTCCCCTCAAATCTCCATTCGCCCACGGAGGATAGAGACCGACCTGTCTCACGACGGTCTGAACCCAGCTCGCGTACCGCTTTAACCGGCGAACAGCCGGACCCTTGGGACCTACTTCAGCCCCAGGATGCGATGAGCCGACATCGAGGTGCCAAACCTTGCCGTCTATGTGAACTATTGGGCAAGATAAGCCTGTTATCCCCGGGGTAGCTTTTATCCGTTAAGCCACGGCCCTTCCACTCGGTACCGTAGGATCACTTTGCCCGACTTTCGTCCCTGCTCGACTTGTAGGTCTCGCAGTCAAGCCCCCTTATGCCAATGCACTCTATGGGTGATTTCCATCCACCCTGAGGGGACCTTTGGGCGCCTCCGTTACAATTTAGGAGGCGACCGCCCCAGTCAAACTACCCGCCAGGCACGGTCCCCTGGCTGGAACCAGGGTTAGAGGCTAAATTCATCCAGGGTGGTATTTCAACGTTGGCTCCACCCTTCCTGGGGGAAGGGCTTCAAAGCCTCCCACCTATCCTACACAAGATAAACTCAGACTCAGTGCCAAGTTATAGTAAAGCTCCACGGGGTCTTTTTGTCCATCCGCGGGTAGGCCGCATCTGCACGGCCATTTCAATTTCACCGAGTCCCTCGTTGAGACAGCGCCCAAGTTGTTAAACCGTTCGTGCGGGTCGGAACTTACCCGACAAGGAATTTCGCTACCTTAGGACCGTTATAGTTACGGCCGCCGTTCACTGGGGCTTCAGTTCAGTGCTTCATCCTTCCGAAGAAGGATGACACCTCTCCTTAACCTTCCAGCACTGGGCAGGTATCACCCCCTATACTTCAGCTTACGCTTTTGCAGAGAGCTGTGTTTTTGTTAAACAGTCACTTGGGCCAATTCTGTGCCGCCCCGGCTATTCACCGGGGCACCCCTTTTCCCGAAGTTACGGGGTAAGATTGCCGAGTTCCTTAACGAGGGTTCTCTCGATCACCTTGGGACATTTATCCCCACCTACCAGAGTCGGTTTGCGGTACGGGCGCCCCTGCTTCAAAGACAGCGAAGCTTTTCTTGGCGGTATAGGATCGACCAGATCGTCTCGGATTACTCCTCAACTTCCGCCTACCTTCAGCTAAATATCCGGGGTGGATTTCCCTGCCCCGGCATCACCTGGGATAGGCGACACACCATGTCCAATAGGTATGCCTGGCTTACCTTGCCGCGTCCCTCCCCTGCCTCCACAGAGACGGTACGGGAATAATAACCCGTTGTCCATCGCTTACGCCTTCCGGCCTCAGCTTAGGCCCGACTAACCCTACGCGGATTAACCTTGCGTAGGAAACCTCAGGTTTTCGGTGGCCTGATTTCTCATCAAGCTTGCGCTACTCATGCCGGCAGTCTCACTTCCCTTAGCTCCACCCTCCCTCACGGAAGAGCTTCACAGCTGGGGGAACGCTCCCCTACCCCTCCGATATTACTATCGGGAGCCATAGCTTCGGTGGCAGACTTGAGCCCCGTTGGATTGTCGGCGCAGAACCACTAAACCAGTGAGCTATTACGCATTCTTTAAAGGGTGGCTGCTTCTAAGCCAACCTCCTGGCTGTCTGTGCGATTTTACTTCCTTTCCCACTTAGCCTGCTCTTGGGGACCTTAGCTGATGGTCTGGGCTGTTTCCCTTTTGACGACGAAGCTTATCCCCCGCCGTCTCACTCCCAGGGTATGGGTTAATGGAATTCGTGGTTTGGTTGGAGTTGGTAAGCTACTCGCCCCCTAGTCCATCCAGTGCCCTACCTCCACTAACTAATCCCTGAGGCTGCACCTCAATGCATTTCGGGGAGAACCAGCTATCACCGGGTTCGGTTGGCATATCACCCCTATCCACAGCTCCTCCGATAACTTTGCAACGTTAACCGGTTCGGGCCTCCACCCCGATTTTATCGGGGCTTCACCCTGGCCATGGATAGCTCACCCGGCTTCGGGTCTAATCCACGCGACTATAGACGCCCTATTCAGACTCGCTTTCGCTACGGCTCCGTCACTAAAGTGACTTAACCAGCCACGTAGATTAACTCACCGGCTCATTCTTCAATAGGCACGCCATCACCCGTCACCCTTGCGGGTGAAAGGCTCTGACTGCTTGTAAGCATACGGTTTCAGGAACTATTTCACTCCCCTCCCGGGGTTCTTTTCACCTTTCCCTCACGGTACTGGTTCACTATCGGTCATCAAGGGTATTTAGCCTTACCCAGTGGTCTGGGTAGCTTCCCACAAGGTTTCTCGTGTCCCGTGGTACTCAAGAACAGGTAAGGAGCTTGCCCCTTTCGTTTACGGGACTCTCGCCCTCTATGGTGGCCCTTTCCAGGGACCTTCAACTAGGGTTGGGTTGATAACTCCTCGGCCTATTTCAGGTTCGGCCCTACCTGCCTTACGACACCCGTCAAACATAGGCCCTGATGCCGTTAGGTTTAACGGGTTTAGGCTGTTCCCCGTTCGTTCGCCACTACTTGGGGAATAAATGTCTTTTTCTTTTCCTCGGGGTACTGAGATGTTTCACTTCCCCCGCTTACCTCCATCCGGCCTATGTGTTCGGCCGGCGGTATCCCGATTTTATCGGGATGGGTTGCCCCATTCGGGTATCCCCGGTTAAGCTTGCTAGACAGCTAGCCGGGGCTTTTCGCAGTCTTGCCACGCCCTTCTTCGGCCCTTGATGCCAAGGCATTCACCGTATGCCCTTTGTGCTTGACCTGCTTCAGGTTTGATATTAGATGTATTTTGATTGCAGATGTATTTTACTTTAGACCCATCAACTCTATTCGGTTGTTAAAGTGCGGAAGGCAAAAGAAAAGGTCTGGCGGTTTGGCCGCCAGACCTCATCGGCTGGCAATCTACCACCAGATTTCTATCTTATGTTTTCGCCTTCATCATATGCAAGTATAAGGATAGCACAGGGTAAAAAGTTTGTCAACAAATTTTTCGTACTGGTTATAACATTTTCCTGACATATTTTATACTATCCTCACCAACGGACCTTACCGACGGACACCAGCCTCTCAATATCTTTATTCCCCCGGACAAAATCCCCTTCTTTATCTCCCTCAACTACCTTATAATATATTTAGGGTTATTCCGCGAAACATGGTTGAGCCTCGTCGCGCACTGTTCACCCTTTCATTCCTTGCGGAGTCGCGGCGACCCATGCTTCGCAAAAAAATAGCCAGCTTACCATAAATCGAAAAACGAATACCGATTTCTGAAGCTAACTTAACATATAACGAAAAACGAATATTCACGAACAAATCGTACGTAAAAAATAAAAAAATATTTTAAAAACGAATAACGAATCCTCTATGACACGCCACACAGATATGCTATAATTTCTTCGTAATCTTTTCTAAAATCAGGACTATCGACTCTAATGCTCAAGCAGACCATTACTGAACTATTAACGCAGGCGATTGCCAAAGCGCAGCAGGAGGGCAAGCTCCCCGCCATTTCCCTCCCGGAAATCGTCATCGAGCGGCCGCAGAAACCGGAGCACGGCGACTACGCCTCCAGCATCTCTCTAAAGCTGGCGCGGGCGGCGGGGACCAACCCCCTGAATATTGCTAAACAGATAGCCAGCTACATCCGGCCCTCCGCGGAGATTGAAAGCGTCACGGTGGCTCCCCCGGGCTTTATCAACTTCACCCTGAAGAACGGCTGGCTCGCCGGGCAGGTGGACGAGATATCCGCCGCCGGCAGCACTTATGGCGATATCAGCCTCGGGCAAAACAAACCAATACAAATCGAGTTCGTCAGTATCAACCCCACCGGCCCGCTGCACGTCGGCCACGGGCGCGGCGCCGTCCTCGGCAGCACCCTCTGCAATATCATGACCGCCGCGGGCTATAAAGTCGTTAAGGAGTACTACTTCAACGACGCCGGCAGCCAGATGGACGCCTTCCGCAACTCGCTGTGGGCTCGCTACCAGCAGCAGCTCGGCCGGAACGCCGAGATGCCCGCCGACGGCTATAACGGCGCCTACATGGTCGACCTCGCCGCCGAAATCATCAGCGAGAAAGGCGACCGTTTTCTCAACCTGCCGGAGGCCGAGGGCATTGAAGAGCTATGCAGGCTCGGGCTGACGAAGATTCTCGCCGGCACCCGCGCCGACCTCAAACGGCTGCGCGTCGAGTTCGACGTGTGGTACAGCGAAAAGACCCTCTACGAGAACGGCCAGTTCGATAAGGCGATGAAGCTCCTCAAGCAGGGCGGGTATCTCGCCGAACGCGAGGGCGCCACCTGGTTCGTGGCCACCTCACTCGGGGAGGACAAGGACAACGTGGTCGTCCGCAGCAACGGCTCGCCGACCTATTTCGGCGCCGATATCGCTTACCATTATAATAAGTTCATCGAGCGCAAGTTCGACCGCGTCATCAACATCTGGGGCGCCGACCACCAGGGGCATGTCTCCCGCATGAAAGCGGTCGTCGATGCCCTTGGCATCGACCCGGCCCGACTTCAAATAATCGTCCATCAGATGGTCACGCTGCGGCGGGACGGGGAGGTCGTTAAGATTTCCAAGCGCAGCGGGGACATCGTCACCCTCAGGGAGCTCATCGACGAGGTCGGCGTGGACGCCTGCCGCTTCTTTTTCCTGGCCCGCACCGCCGATAGCCAGATGGACTTCGACCTCGAGCTGGCGAAAAAGCAGTCGGTGGACAATCCCGTCTACTACGTCCAGTACGCCCACGCCCGTATCGCCAGCATCCTGCGCCTGGCGGAAGACCGAGGTATTAAAGACATCGCCGGCGATGTTTCGCTCCTGACCGACGCGTCCGAGCTTACCCTGATACGCAAAATGCTGCTCCTGCCCGAGATAGTGGAGACCATCGCCCAGACGCTTGAGCCGCACCACCTCACCTACTACGCGCAGGACCTGGCGACCGCCTTCCATGCCTTCTATAAAAACTGCCGCGTCGTCACCGGCGATACAGCCATGACGGGGGCCCGGCTCAAGTCTGGTGAGGGCCGCCAAGCTCGTCCTGGGGAGGACTTTGAACCTCATGGGCATGAACGCCCCGGAGAAAATGTAGTCGCAGAAAGGTTCGGTATGAAAAAACGCGTCTTTTCGGGCATCCAGCCGACCGGCGAGATCCACATCGGCCGGTATGTGGGCGCCATCAGGCACTGGGTGGCCATGCAGGACAATTACGATAGTATTTTCTGCGTCGTGGACCTGCACGCCATTACCGTACCGCAGGACCCCGAATTGCTTAAAGGGCGAATCCGCGAGGTCGCCGGCCTGCTTATGGCCGCCGGCATCGACCCGGAACGCTCTATACTGTTCGTGCAGTCGCACGTCTGCGCCCACAGCGAGCTGGCCTGGATTCTCAACGGTTTTATCCCGATGGGGTGGATGCAGCGCATGACCCAGTATAAAGAGAAGTCCGCCAAGCTCAAAGGGCAGGTCAGCGTGGGGCTTTTCGATTACCCTTCGCTGATGGCGGCGGATATCCTGCTCTACAGAACGGACGTGGTGCCGGTGGGTGAGGACCAGAAACAGCACGTTGAGCTGGCCAGGGACGCCGCCCAGCGCTTCAACAACGTCTACGGCGAGACCTTCGTGCTGCCGGAGCCGCTCATCCCGGACGTCGGGGCGCGCATCATGGGGCTGGACGACCCCACCAAGAAAATGAGCAGGTAGCGAAGAAGGCCCCGAACCACGCTATCGCCCTGCTCGATACACCGGATATTATACGCTCCAAGATAATGCGGGCGACCACCGACTCGCTGAAAGAAATCCGCTTCGATGAAAGCCGACCGGGCATCAACAACCTGCTGACCATTTATCATGCCTTCACCGGCGAGAGTAAAAAAGAGATAGAAGCAAAGTTCGAAGGCAAAGGCTACGGCGACCTCAAGAAAGCCCTGGCCGAAGTAATCATCGAGGGGTTGCGCCCGTTGCAGGAACGCTATAAAGCCCTGACCGCCGAGACTGGCCATATCGACGCCATACTAAAAGAAGGGGCGGCTAAAGCCCATCCCATGGCTGAGAAAATGCTCGCCGAGGTAAAAAAGAGGGTTGGATTAGGATAGCTTTTAGTTCTTCTTTTCCCCAAATGAGCCATTCCATGCAGAAAGAATCGCCCCCTGCCGGGAATGCAGTCGATCGTCCTACCCCGACCTACGGCTGGGTCATCCTGGCAGCCTGCGCCCTGATGATTTTCGTCACCTACGGGCTAATCTACAGCTACAGCGTCTTTTTCAAACCCCTGGCAACGTCATTCCACTGGGACAGGGCGACCGTGTCCATGATTTACTCGGCGTCAATGATTATCCGCGGCGTGGCGGCAATAGGCGTAGGCTGGCTGGCCGATAGGTACGGCGGGAGGAAGATGATGGTCTTCTGCGGACTCATGATGGCGGCCGGCTACCTGCTGTCAAGTCGGGCAGGCTCTCTGTGGCAGTTCTTCCTCACCTATGCCGTTATCGAGGCCATCGGCATGAGCGGCATTTTCGGCATCGGAACGGCGCTGGTAACCAGATGGTTCACCAAAAACCTCGGGTTCGCCCTCGGCATCGTGGCTTCGGGGTCGGGACTGGGCACCTTCCTGATAGTGCCTGCCGCCGAACGACTCGTCAGCCAGGTGAAATTATCTTCGGCGTTTTTCGCTATCGGCATCGCCGCGGGGTCGTTAATGCTTATCGGGGCCCTATTGCTGCGCCCGCCCAGAGAGCACGAGGTGGCACCGGCGAGAGATGCGGCGAAGCGAGCGGGGGCATCGCTCGGGCAGGCCCTGAGGGACACCCGCCTGTACCTGACGATGGCGGCGTTTCTGCTTTTCTTTTTCGGCACGCAAATCATTATGGTGCACCTTGTCAATTACGCCACCGATGCGGGCATCGACCCCCTCGTGGCCGCCACGTTCGTTGGAATTATCGGGGTTGCCAGCATCGCCAGCCGCCTCTCCACGGGGGTCATCGCGGAAAAGGTCGGCCTGTACCGGAGCCTCGTAGCGATGTGCCTTTTCCTGGCGCTGGCGTTCGTCCTGCTGCTTTTCACACGGTCAACCTGGTCTTTCTACCTTTTTGCGGTGCTCTTCAGCATTCCTTACGGCGGCGAAGTGACCCAGATGCCGCTGGTCATCGGCAGATACTTCGGCACACAGTCAATGGCGACGCTCATGGGCATGACCGTTTTCGCGGCGGGACTGGGCGGGGCGCTGGGGCCATGGCTGGCGGGAAAAATCTTCGACCTTACTTCTAACTATAACGGGGCGTTCATCATGGGGGCGGCCATCGCGGCGGCTTCCATGGCGGTAATACTATTGCTGCGACGGCAGGATGCCCGCACTACGCAAGGATAAAGAACCCCACCATGTGACATTTCTTACATACATCGCCTGCCGGAAGATTTAAATTTAAAACATTAAAAAGCTTGACAGGAGGCGGAAATGCCAGAAAAAAGCACATCCAAGCGCAGACTGTCACTGACGCCATCGGTCGAGGAAGGCCCTTACTATACACCAGGCTCGCCGGAGCGAACGGCCATCGCCGGGAAAGGTACTTACGGGACTAAACTAGTGGTGGAGGGGCGGGTGCTGGACAGGAACGGCAATCCGATAGCCCATGCCTGGCTGGACTTCTGGCAGGCCGACGGCCGCGGCCGGTACGATAACGAGGGCTTCAACCTGCGGGGCCACCAGTACACCGATAAAAACGGCCGTTATCACCTGGAGACAGTTAGACCCCTGGATTATATGATGCGCGCCCCGCACATTCACGTTAAGGTGCGGGCCAAGGAAAATGCGCCGGTGCTGACGGTCCAGTTATTTTTCCCGGGCGAAAAGAAAAACGCCACCGACTCCCTCTTTGAAAAAAGCACGGTGATGGAAGTTAAAGATACGCCGGATGGGCAGAAGGCAACATTCGATTTCGTGGTGGAGACGGCGTGAAACTCTACTTCTGGTACTTCTTCACGAAGCGACCCATGCGCGTTAGCGCTTCCTCGATTTCGGCCAGGGACGTGGCGTAGCAACAGCGCACGTAGCCCTCCCCGCACTGCCCGAAAGCCGAACCCGGCACTACCGCCACCTTTTCCTCCATGAGCAGTTTCTCAGAGAACTCCTCCGAGCTCATACCCGTGCCGGTTATCTGCGGGAAGGCGTAAAAAGCCCCCTTCGGCTCAAAGCAGGGCAGGCCGATATCGTTCAGGCCTTTGACGATGACCAGACGGCGCCGATTATAGTCCTCGACCATTTCCACGACGTCCGGCTCGCCGGTCTTTAACGCCTCGATGGCCGCCACCTGGGCGGGGGTGGGGGCGCTCATGATGGTGTACTGGTGAATCTTGGTCATGGCGGCGATAATCTCCCGCGGCGCCACCGCGTAGCCGATGCGCCAGCCAGTCATGGCATAGGCCTTGGAAAAGCCCCCCAGCAGAATGGTATTTTCCCTGACCCCGGGCAGGCTGGCGAAACAGGTGTGCTCCGCCCCATAGGTCAGCCGGGCGTAAATTTCGTCAGATATCACCGTGAGGTGATGGCGTTTGGCCACGGCCGCGATATCCAGGAGCTTTTGCCGGGGCATCACCGCCCCGGTGGGGTTGGCAGGATAACCGATGAGTACCGCCTTGGTCTTAGAGGTAATCCTAGCTTCGATGTCCTTTGCCTCGACCTCGAAGTCTTTTTTCTGGTAAGTCGGCACCATGACCGGCTCGCCATGGGCAAGGACAACACAGGAATCGTAAGCCACGTAATGGGGGTCGGTCATAATGACCTCGTCGCCGGGATTAACAATCGCCCGCATCGCCAGGTCGAGCGCCTCGCTGACGCCCACGGTCATCAGAATTTCTCCGTAGGGGTCGTATTCGATACCATATTTTTCTTTAAGGTACTTAGCGGTCAGCTCGCGCAATTCGGGGATGCCGGAGTTGGAGGTGTACATGGTATAACCGCGCTCCAGGCTCTTCACCGCCGCCTCGCTGATATGCCAGGGCGTGGCGTAGTCCGGCTCGCCGACCCCGAGCGAGATGACGCCTTCCATATTCTCCAGGAGGTCGAAGAACTTACGTATCCCGGACGGGGAAAGTCGATTGGCCCGCTCCGAGATGATTTTCTTATTTTTCGATACTGTCATATCGCACCTGTTTATAGAATTACCGGCTGCCGCTTGACCCCTTCCCCACCCTCTAAAATCTCCCCATCATCCTTATAGCGCTTCAGGACAAAATGCGTCACCGTCCCCTGCACGCCCTCGAGGTGGGCCAGGTTCTGCGAGACAAAGTCCGCCACTTTGCGCTCCGTCTTGCCGACGACCACCAGGAGCAGGTCGTAGGTGCCGGAGGCGAGAAAGAGGGAACGCACCTGTTCATATTGCGCGATGCGCCCAGCGATGGAGTCGAAGCCGACCTCCGGCTCCGGCTTGACCTTGACCTCGATAAGTGCCCAGACCGGCTCGTCGTTCTCGACCCGGTCCCAGTTGACCACCGTCTTGTACTTCAGGATAATCCGGTCTTTCTCCGCCTGCCCGATGGCACTGGCGACCTCGGCGGTGGACAGGCCGGTCATGGTGGCTATCTGCCGGCCGGTGGTGCGGGCATCGTTTTCCAGAATCTTTAAAATGTCCTTCAGCATACACTCGCCTCCTCACCTTTTCCCCGGAGAAAAACAGATATCAACAGGATAACATTTACAAGGGGTGAATTCAAGCCGATTCTTTATTCGTTTTTTAAATTTTTTTTTATTTTTTCCGAAGCTAATTAGCTTCAATTATTCGTTTTTCGTTTTATGTTAAACTAGCTTCAAAATCAAGTATTCGTTTTTCGATTTATGTTAAGCTAGCTATTTATTTGGCGAAACATGGGTCGCTTTGTGCTCCGCAAGGAATAAAAGGGTGAACGATGCTCGCACAAGGCTCAACCATGCTTCGCTCATGGACTCCTTTACAGTATAAAGAAGTGGGCAAAGAAAAGGAAGAGAATGATGACGCATTTAGTTAAGGCGGCCCAATGATAGCCTCACCCCCTGACCCCCTCTCCGACATGTTTATCGTGGAGATGGCTACATGAATTGGTCGGAGAGGGGGAATTAAGTTGAGTGGGGGCTTCGCCCCCTCTCATATTCTTTCCCCCTTTTGAACAAATAGAGATTGGCATTAAATGATGTTCCTGTTCGAGAGGGGGATACAGGGGGTGAGTCCAGAAAATCAGACACAAGTGAGATTAAAAGGAAGTAAAAAATACCTTAATTGGAAATATGAATTATACAATTGCCAATTGTGGCGAAGATACCTGCTAATACACCAGTGACAATTGCTAGAAAAAGCCAACTTCTATTTGTGGTATTAAAAGAATATGCTGTTTGATATTCCGATGTTGTTGAATTATTTAATATTTCTGCAACTACTAAAAAAGTGTCTCCTGTATAAATTAGGGGCATCGGTACTAATTTAATTTCTCTTTTTCCTTTATTTATAGTTGGTGATATTGAGATCTGATGCACCGGGTCTTTTTCACCATTAGAATATTGGATAGAATAAAGGAATTTGGTATCATGATTAATATCTACCTGTGCTTCAATCGTTAACCAAAATTGCGGATTTTGGCCTTGCCAAAAGGGAAACCAGTTAAAAATACCACAACGTAATCGGCTTCTGTGTCCCGTCACCTTCCAGAATTCAACATCTGCCGTTCTTTCACCAACCATATTCTCCTCCCTTAAACCCCTTATCAGATATTTGGTTTTTGTTTATGCCAGTCGGTCGACTGCTCGTAGGCGTAGGCGACGCACAACAAGGTCTCCTCGCTAAAGTGCTTGCCGATAATCTGCATGCCGACGGGGAGGCCGTCCACAAAGCCGGCCGGGATAGAGATACCCGGGACCCCGGCGATATTGATGGGCAGGGTACAGACATCGCTCAGGTACATCGAGAGCGGGTCGTCCGTCTTCTCCCCTATTTTAAAGGGAACGGTGGGGGAGGTGGGGGTCACCAAAGCATCGTATTTTTCAAAGACGGCATCGAACTCGCGCCTTATCAGGGTGCGCACCTTTTGCGCTTTCAAATACCAGGCGTCATAGTAGCCGGCGGAAAGGGCGTAAGTGCCGAGCATGATGCGGCGCTTGACCTCCGGCCCGAAGCCGTTCCCGCGCGTCTTTTCCAAGCTCTCCCACATGGTCTCGCCCTTATACGAATAGCCGTACTTAACGCCATCGTAGCGCGCCAGGTTGGCGGACGCCTCGCTGGGGGCGATGATATAATAGACGGCCAGGGAATAAGGGGTGTGGGGCAGAGAAACCTCGTCAAGATGCGCCCCCAGCTCCTCCAGCTTTTTTATCGCCGCCTTCATGACATCCGCAACGCCCGGCTGCATCCCCTCCACGTAGTATTCCCTGGGGATGCCGAGTCGCATACCCTTTAAGTCTGTTTTCAGCGATTTTGTATAGTCCGGCACCGGCTCGGGCACGGAAGTCGAATCCCTCTTATCATGTCCCGAGACAGCATTCAATAAAAGGGCGCAGTCGGTCACGTCCTGCGCCAGCGGCCCTATCTGGTCGAGGGAGCTCGCGAAAGCCACCAGTCCGTACCGGCTCACCCGGCCATAGGTCGGCTTCAAGCCCACCACGCTGCAAAAGCCCGCCGGCTGGCGGATGCTGCCGCCCGTGTCCGACCCCAGGGCGCCGGCGGCCTCCCCCGCCGCCACCGCCACGGCCGAACCGCCGCTCGAGCCGCCGGGCACGCGCGACAGGTCCCAGGGATTACGGGTGGGGAAAAACGCCGAGTTCTCCGTCGAAGAGCCCATGGCGAACTCGTCCATGTTAGCCTTGCCCAGCATCACCGCCCCGGCGGCATGAAGCTTTTCCATGACCGCGGCATCATAAGGCGGCACGAAATTTTCCAGCATCTTCGATGAACAGGTGGTCCGCACACCCCTGGTGCAGATAACGTCTTTAATCGCCAGGGGGATACCCGTCAGCGGACCGCCCCCGCCAGCGGCGATAACCGAATCGGCCCGGCGCGCCTGCACCAGCGCTAAATCTTCCGTGACCGTAACGAAAGCCTTGACCGAGGGCTCGACATTTTTAATGCGATCAAAGTAGTTACGAGTCAACTCAACCGAAGATATTTTCTTTGCCTTGAGCAGAGAGTGCGCTTCGTGGATGGTCAACGGCATTTTCGTCATTCCAGCACCGCCCGCACTCTAAAGAGGTCGCCTTCACGCCGCGGGGCGTTAGCCAGCACGTCCTCCGGCGGCAAAGACGGCTTTACCTCGTCCGCGCGCATGACGCTCTGGAGAGTCACCGACTGCGCGGTAGGCGGCACGCCCTCGGTAGCCACCCGCTGTAAAATCTCGAAGTGCCCCAGCAGGTCGGACAGCTGCTCGCTCATGCGCGTTATCTCCTCTTCGGACAGGGCGACCCGCGCCAGACGGGCGATATGCAGCACCTCTTCACGACTAAGTTTCATAAATCCTCCCCGACGGTTATGCAGCCAATTATAACACCTGTCTTAAAACGCAGGCAACGTTCCGAAGGAAAAAAGTCGCATTCTTACCATAAAAAGAGATATAATAAACAGGTAAACTATATTCGCAATGAAGGAGGTGAGAAAAATTTGGAGAGAGTAATGATATTTATCGATGGGAGCAATTTTTACCACTCCCTGAAAAATCATTTCAACAGGACCGACCTTGACATCGGCAGGTTTTGCCGCAAGGTTTTAAACCGGCGCCAGCTCATCAGAATCTATTACTATAACGCCAGGGTAGGACAGAAGCAGGAGCCCGAGCTCTACAAACAGCAGCAGGCTTTCTTCGCCGGCGTCAACGCCATACCCTATACGGAGCTAAGGCTGGGTCGACTGGTCTATACCAACCAGTGGCCCAACGTCCCTCCCTACGAGAAGGGCACCGACGTCCAACTGGCTACCGATATGATTACCCACAGCTATAAAGGCAATTACGACGTAGCCATCCTGGTGGCGGGAGACAACGACTTCGCCGGGGCCGTCCAGGCCGTCAAAGACAACGGCAAACACGTCGAGGTAGCGCTTTTCGGCAAGCAGGGCACCTCGCAATTGTTGCGGTCCGTCGCCGACATGGTGATACCGATTAACGCCCGCCTGCTCAAGGACTGCTGGAAGTGACGGCAGGCCGCTGACCGAGTCAATGAAAGATAAAGCCAAAAAATCCCGGGAGGCCAAGGGGCGTCCCGGGGAGCGCGCCCTCAAGGAAGAGGGCGCCATCGTCAAGGACTGGGGCGGCCGGCTGCCGGTCGCCCTCATCTACCCCAATAGATATTACCTGGGCATGTCCAACCTGGGCATTCACGCCATCTACAAGCTCCTCAACAGCAACCTGAAGGTCGTCTGCGAGCGCGTCTTCCTCGATACCACGGAGAAAAACACACCGGTCGCTTTAGAATCGGGCCGGCCGCTAGGCCGACTTCGCCGTGCTCGCTTTTTCGATTTCTTACGAGCTCGACTATTTCAATGTCGTGAGCATACTTAAAGCGGCGGGCATACCGCTCTTCGCCGCCGAACGCGACGAAAGCCAGCCGCTGGTCATCGCCGGGGGGCCGTGTGTCACCGCCAATCCCATGCCGCTGGCGCCGTTTTTCGACGGCCTCGGCATCGGCGAAGGCGAGTCGATACTGCCCGCCATGCTTCCCGTGCTTTTCGAGGGCAGCGGCGGGGCGCGTGACGCCCTGCTCAAAGAGCTGGCAACGCTGCCCGGCGTCTACGTGCCGAAATACCCCCCGGAAAAGCCGGTCGTCCGCCAGTATGCCAAAAACCTGGACGATTTCCCGGTGAGCTCGGTAGTGCTCACGCCGGACACCGAGCTCGGCGAGCTGTTCCTCATCGAGGCGGAGCGGGGCTGCCGGAGGGGCTGCCGCTTCTGCCTGGTCAATAGCGCCTTCGCCCCGGTACGCTTCCGGGCGGCGGACGGGATAATCAAGCAGGCGTGGGAAGGCCTGCACCACCGCCGGCGCATCGGGCTCATCGGACCGGCGGTCACCGACCACCCCCACATAAAAGATATACTGGACGGCCTGCTCAAGCTGAATGCCGAGATATCCATCAGCTCACTGCGGATAGACACACTATCCGAGGAAATCCTCGGCGCCCTGGAAAAGGGCAAAGCCCAGACCATCACCATCGCCCCCGAGGCAGGCTCCGACCGCCTGAGAGAAGTCATTAACAAAGGCATAAACGGGGATGACATCCTAGAGGCGGCGGACAGGATTGCCGGGCACCGCTTCACCCAGCTCAAGCTCTATTTTATCGTCGGCCTCCCCACCGAGACCGACGACGACATCGAGGAAATCGTCCGGCTGAGCCTGGCAATTAAAGACCGCGTTGAAAGGCAGCGGAGCAATATACGCATCATCATCAACGCGGCGCCTTTCGTGCCCAAGGCGGGCACGCCATTCCAGTGGCTGCCCATGGCCAAGCAGGAAACACTCAACCGCCGCCTGGGGATATTGAGGAGCCGCCTGCCGCTCAAAGGCATCAAGCTCAACGACGAAAGCCCGGCGTGGAGCCAAATCCAGGGGGTGCTTTCGCGGGGGGATGAAGGGGTGGCCAAAGTCCTGGCGGAGATGGAGGAAGTTTCACTGGCCGGCTGGCGCCAGGCGGTTGAAACTCACCAACTAGACGTCGAATATTACGCCAACCGGAGATGGGACACAGCGAAAAAGCTGCCTTGGGGATTTATCGATTCAGGGATGAAAACCGAAAGACTCTGCGGTGAACTGGAAAAGGCGGTGGCTTAACCTTACGGTTGCAGCAGCCCGGTCACGACGTCGTTGATTTCTTTGCCGTCGGCCTTGCCCTTGAGCTTCGGCATGAGCTGCTGCATGACTTTACCCTTATCACCCAGGCCCAAGGCCCCCACCGACGCGATGACCTCCCGCGCCGCCGCCACAATATCGTCGCGGCTCATCTGCTCCGGCAGATAGCTCTGCAGGACCACCTTCTCCGCCTCCTCTTTTGAGACGAGGTCGGCGCGGTTGCCCTTCTTAAAGGCGTCAATGCTTTCCAGGTGGCGCTTGACATCTTTAGCGACCACGCCGAGAATATCGGCATCAGTAAGGGCGGACTGCTTGGCGATTTCGGCGTTATTGACCGAGGCTATCAGCATGCGGAGCGTGTCGCGCCGGACCGTATCGCCGGCCCGCATCGCCTGCCTGAGGTCATCGGAAAATTTCCCCTTGAGGGCCGCCTGTTCTTCCATCGGATAATCTGACTGCGTAAATATGGTATTTGATTAGCGGGCGCTCGCCCGCCGGAATATCCGGCCCGTCCGGGCGGAACCGCGTTTCTTGGCCGCCTTCTTCCGCTTGCGCTTTACGCTGGGTTTTTCGTAGTGCTCCCGGCGGCGTAACTCCGCCAGGATACCGTCCTGCTGCACCTTCCGGTTAAACCGCTTCAGCAAGCTGTCAAAGTTCTCATCCTGACCAGCGGTGACTTCAGCCAACTGGCATCACTCCCCTTCTAAAATTAGATAAAAAACACCTTAATCATTGTAGAGGTCGGGAAGGGAACTGTCAAGAAATATCTCACCGAGGACAATTAAGACGCCTCGACCCTTCTCAATATCTCCTCCGCCACCACCACGCCGGAAGCCGACGCCTGCACCAGGCCGCGGCTGACCCCGGTACCATCGCCGACGGCGAACATATTTCTGACCTCCGTCTCCAGGCAGGCGCTCAGCTGCGGCCGGAACGAGTAGAACTTGACCTCGATGCCGTACAGCAGGGTATCATCGGAGGCCACACCCGGCGCCAGCTTATCCATCGCCATCAGCATCTCGATCAGGCCGGTAAGATGCCGGAAAGGCAGTGCGAAACTTAAATCGCCCGGTGTGGCGCTGGGCAGGGTGGGCTTCACCTTCCCCTGTTCAATGCGCTCCGGCGTGGAGCGGCGGCCGCCGATGAGGTCGCCGAAACGCTGCACCAACACACCTCCGCCCAACAGATTAGCCAGCTTGGCCAGGTATTTACCGTAGGCAATCGGCTCGTGGAAAGGCCGGGTAAAATCGGTGCTCACCAGCAAAGCGAAATTGGTATTATCGCTCTTCCGGCCGGCATAGCTATGGCCATTGACCGTCACCACGGGGTCGCTGCCGCCCGTCGACTCGGTAATTACCTCTCCGGCGGGACACATACAGAACGTCCGGACGCGGTCGTTAAAGCTCAGCGACCTATATTCCAGTTTGACCTCATAAAGCACATCGGTCAACTCTTTCATGACCGCATGAGGCACCTCCACCCGGACACCGACATCGATGGGATTGTTGCGCACGGTCAGGCGCAGGCGGCCGGCCTCGCGGTAAAGCCAGTCGGCGCCCTCCCGGCCGGGCGCCAGAACGAGATAACGGCAGAGAAATTTTTCGCCGTCTTCCGTCTCGATGCCCCTGACCTCGCCATTGTCCGTCAGCACTTTAGCGGCCATCACGCCGAGCTTCAGTTGAAGTCGCGGGTACAGGTAGTCCTGCATCGCCTTGAGGACCTCATAGCAATTTTCCGTCCCCATGTGACGCACGAGCATCGGTATCAGGCGCAGTCCCGCCCGACCGGCCTTCTCGCCGATTTCTTTCACGGCGCTTTTCCCGCTGAAAAGCTTCGGCGACGCGCCGAACTTCAAGTACAATTTATCAACGTATTTAATCAGAGAAGCGGTACGCTCTACGCCGAGATATTCGCTCAGATGCCCGCCCACCTCCGAAGAAAGAACCAGCTTACCGTCACTGAAAGCGCCCGCCCCGCCCAGTCCGCACACCAGGTTGCAGGGCAGGCACTTAACGCACGAACCGCCCGTGTCCCGCACCGGGCAGCGGCGCTCGCCCAGGTCCTTGCCCTTCTCCACGAGCAGAACGCTCAAACGGTCTTTTTGCGCCAGTTCCAGAGCCGCAAAGATACCGGCCGGACCGCCGCCGATAATAATGACATCATATTTCTCCGGCATTTCCCCAGCCTTTACATGAAAAAGCCGAGACAGACTATCCGGACAGAAGTCTCTCAGCTTCAGGGCCGCGCGATTTAACGTGTGGTGCCGACATAATTATATCGTCGGCCCATCTATCCGTCAAGGGATTAGCCGTATCTGACCATAAAATGCTATAATATGGACAGAATGGTAGGAAAAGTGAGGTTAGAAGGGTTGACATTTGCCATTTGGCAAATTATAATAGTGTCATGGATTATGCTAACAATGACCTGGGGAAAATCCTCAAACAGCAGCGCATCACCATCCCGCTGACCTTACAGGAGCTCTCGGCAGAATCGGGCGTATCTTCATCCCACCTGGGGCGCATCGAGAGGAGCGAGCGTTTTCCCTCGGCGCGCATCCTGAGGAAAATCGCCAAACCCCTCGGCTTCGATGAAGACGAGCTTTTCACCCTGGCCGGATTCCTCTCCCCCCAGTCGCCCAGCGTGGCTGAAGAAGGCGCACGCTACAGCAGCCGGCAGCTCGACCCGTATGTCGCCAGGATGCTGGCGGAAGAACCCCCCGAGGTGCAGCGCTCGGTTATCGGTATTCTCAGCCTCCTGAAAAGCGTCGCCAAGGGCATGGCGAAATAAATCCTGCCACGTCCATTCCGGCGCAGTCGCCCCAAGAGGACAGGTCATACCGCCCCGCGCTGAAATCACCTGCCGGCCGGAAACTTGCCATGTCCTGAAAAAAAGTGATACATTTAATGGGACAACGTCACTGGCGAACGCCGGCACAGGAAGTAAGGGCCCGATGGAGACCAAGGAAGAAGAATGGCTGAGGTTTGTCGATACCCTCAGCCATGAGCTTAAAACCCCGCTAACGTCGATTATCGCGGCGGCCGGCCTGCTGGCCGAGGAACTCGAGACCAGCGACCAGCCCCACCAGAAATTGATTCAGACCATCATCCACAACGCCAACACATTAGAAACCAGGCTGGCCGAACTACTGGACATCGTCAAGACCGGCAGCGGCAAGCTCCAGCTACAGGTCGGGCCGGTAGACATGAAGTCGCTCGTCCTCGGGACGTGCCAGCAAATCAGCCCCATGCTCCGCGGCAAGGGCCAGAAGCTGAACACGGAACTCCCCGATACCGTCCCCATCATCCACGGCGACGGGCAGCGGCTGGAGCAGGTGCTGCTCAACCTCATGACCAACGCCGCCAAGTTCACCCCGGAGGGGGGCCATATCCTGGTGAGGGTGCGGAAAGAAGACGCCAGTCTGGTCATCGACGTAAAAGACGACGGCATCGGCATCGCCCGAGAAGAGCAGTCCAGACTTTTCAAGCCGTACGGTCGCCTCAGCTCGGACAGACAACGCTATCCGGGTCTGGGACTGGGCCTGGCGCTGGCCAAGCAGGTCGTGGAGCTGCACGGTGGTAAAATCTGGGTGGAGAGCGAGCCGGGCAAAGGCAGCACGTTCTCGTTTTCCCTGCCGCGGCAGCCGGTAAAAAGACCCGCGTAAACATAAAGGAGAGACATGAAGGTCCTGGTTATCGAGGACGACCCCGGCATCATCGAGGTCGTTTCGCTTTGCTTTCAACTGCGCTGGAGCGGCACCACGGTGATATCGGCGGCCAACGGCCGCGAGGGCGTAGCGCTCGTGGAGACCGAAAGCCCGGACGTCGTTATCCTCGATATCGGCCTGCCGGACATCGACGGTTACCAGGTATTGAAGGAGATACGCCGTTTTGCCGACGTACCGGTCATCATGCTGACCGTCCGCGGCGAGGACACCGACGTCGCCAAGGGGCTGGAGCTGGGCGCGGACGACTATATCACCAAGCCCTTCAGCCATATCGAGCTAATCGCCAGGGTGCAGGCGGTCCTGCGCCGCGCCCAGGGGCTGGCCGTAACCGATGAAGAGCGCCCCTTCACCAGCGGCAGGCTATCGGTGGACTTCAACCGGAACGAGGTCACGCTGGGCGGCCGTCCGGTAAAGCTGACCTCCACCGAAAGGAAACTGCTCTACTACTTGATCCGGAACGAGGGGCGCATACTTTCCCACGAAAGCCTGCTCGCCAAGGTCTGGGGGGACACGTACGTCGACGCCCGCGACCTGCTCCGGGTGCACATCCAGCACCTCCGGCAGAAGCTCGAAGACAATGCCGAATCGCCCAACATCATCGTCACGGAGCACGGCATCGGCTATAAATTCATCCGCCCCGCCGGCAATTAAATCCTCCACCGGCGGCCGACCAAGGAGCACATTTATTAATGCCGCCAGACATCTACCTAATACTCAATTATATTATTTAATCTTTATCAGAAGTTTACGACAATTTTATGAAAATTTAACTATCGTTAGACATATCTTTATGTCCTCGTGCTAAAGTTAAATAGCGCCGAAAATAGTGGTATAATTAGAACCGTTACAGAGAACAATAATGGAAAAAGTAAAAGTGTTTCTCTCCGACCCGCAGATCCTCTTCCGCGAGGGCATTCACTTCATCCTTTCGGGCGAGGAGGACTTCGAGGTTACCGGCGAAACGACCAGCAACGAAGAGGCTTTTACCCTCATCGAAGCCAACCCGCCGAACATAGCCGTCCTGAGCCTGCAGGACAAAAAATCCGACGGCACGGACACCGCCCGCCGCATCAAGCGGAGCCAGCCCTCGGTGGCCGTTATCCTGACCATGGAGAAAAAAGAGGACGAGACACTCTTCGAGGCGATGAAAAGCGGCGCCAGCGCCTGCCTGACCAAGGACTCCGAGCCCGAACAGCTCCTCGATATCATCCGGGTGGTCTCCCAAGGCAGCATCCCCATCGTGGAAGACCTGGCGGCGCCGGGACTGGCGGCGATGGCCCTGGCGGAATTCGATAACCTCAGCGCCCTGAACGAGCACATGGACAACCTGCTGGCGCACCTTACCCAGAAAGAGAAACAGGTGCTCGATAGCCTGGCGGCCGGCAGCAACCCCGAGCAGGCCGCCGTAAAACTCGGCATCAACGAGGACGCCGTCCGGCGCCACCTGAGGCTGGTACTGAACAAGCTGATCGCCAACGACCAGGCGCAAATAGTGATTGAAGCCGCCCAGAGAAGTCTGCCGGCGATGATCCGCCCTCCACAAAAAAAAGGCGGGAAACCCGTGGAATACGTCACCCGGGCGGAGTTCAACGAGTTCAAAGACAAACTGATGGAACGCCTGAAATCGTTCCTCGGCGAACTTACCTAAAAAAACGCCCGCTAAGTATAGACCGCCACCACCACCGCTTCCTTAGGGCTGTGCTCATCAAAGAACAACACCGCCACCCGGCGTCCGGCGACCATTTCCGCGGCCGGCAGGTTCCTCGCCACCGCCACGTCCTCCAGGTAGACTTTATAGCTGCTGGCCAGTCGCACCGTGGCCGTATAGTTACCGGAATTAAAGCTCCTCAGCTCCGCTTTCTTAAATTTCATAATCAAGCCCCTTTCTAAACCGCTCCGAGCAGCAGGCGCTGGCGGTATTCGCCCCGCCGCGGGTAATAACCCAGGACGACGCCCAGCACCCTTTTCTTCGCCGCATCAAGGCCGGCCCGCGCATCCGTTACCGCGACGACGTCATAGAGCTGCTGGCCGCAGTTGACGGGTATTAAAATACCGCCCCCCTCCGCTTCTATCTCCGCCTCCCTTAAATAGGCCTGGCCGCGCTGCTGGGCTTCGGCGACGGTGCTTATGTCCCGATCCCCGACCGGCATCAGCCGGTCGTTGAGCCGGTCGACCTCGCCCCAGGCGAAGCTATCGGCCAAAATCATGGCGGTACCGTAGCCCTCCACCTGCACCCGATTAGTTTTCATGGCCGCCCGGCGGTACGTCCCCTCGAAAATCAAGTGACCGTCACCGTAGCTATAGACCGCGCTGTCCGACACCGAAGGATTAACGAGATAAGCCATGTTACCCTCGATAAAGATAACGTCCGGGACGAAAGACAACAGCTTGAGTATTACCTCGCGCCCGCTGTCCTCCGGGCTCACCGTGAAGTCAGGGTAAAAGCCGGTCATTACCGACGACTGCGATTTTACTTCCAGCGTCAGGCCGGCCCTGGCTAGTATGAAGCGCATAATCCCCAGGACGTTGGTATCGTCGGCAGCCTTGTTCCAGCGGAACTGGTGCCTGGCTTTCCAATCGGCCAGCGCCGCCCAACCATCCCAAGCCCGCAGCACCAGGCTGGCTTTACCGCCGGCGCTGGTGTGCTCGTAAGACTCCAGTTGAAAGCTCATGCCAGCGCTTGATTCGCTGCCGGCGGAGGTCATGTAACCGGGAGCAAAATCTATCTGGCAGCCAGTATCGAGGACGGCCAGAGCGCCCTGCCCCGGCGCGGCATACCTCCCGTCATCGTTTCTCACCTCTATCGTCAGACTGCCCGACTCTTCAGTACTCTCCTGCCGGGCGCTGATAACGTCCTCAGTGAGCTCGATGGCCTGCACCGCCAGCGGGGCCCGCCAAACGCCGGCGGGACTGGAAAGCCAGCCGTAGTCGTTATTATGTGCCATCGCCAGGCCGTACTCCGACGATAAGTTAAACGGCACAGGCTCCCGCCACAGACCGTCCGTAAAGCCCGCGCCGGGGACGGCATGAGACCGGAAAGGGCGGTTATAGGCTTCGCTGCCGATAAACTTTTCAATGAAAAAACAGCGATAAACGCCGGTCTTATCCAGGAACGGCTGGCGGTACTCGAAATCCCCGCCCGACGGCGCCGCGGCAAGCTCTTTCAGCGCCGACCAGGTGCCGGCGGGGACAGCGCCGCCGTCACCGTAAATAAGGCTCCATAGCTTGAAATTACCGGGCGTATCCCTGCCAGTCACCAGAAGGGCCCAGTCGCCGTCATAGATAGCGGCTAAACCCGACAGGTTACCGGTCGTTTTATCCCAGGCGGCTTTGGTCTGCCACTGGCCACCAACGCACTTTTTAACGTATAGAGGTAGCCTGGTCGGCGAAGAAAATAGCCAGGTCGCCGCCGGTCTTGTACGCCGCCGCCAGGCCGTAGATAGAGGTAGTCGGCGAGTAGTCGAGGAGCTCGGGGCTGCCCCAGGTCGCACCTGAGTCCGTGCTTTTAATACGCCGCACCTCGCGGCTGGTATTTATCCAGAATATCGAGACCTCCGCCCCCAGCGCCGCCGACGCCGTCACCACGGCGTTGTACTGGCTGGTATAGGTCCACTGGGAGAAATCGCTGCCCGGCCCGGGCGAAGCCACCCGCTGGCGATAAAGCTTGCGGGCATCGGCGGGCGGCGTTATTCTGGCTCTGACGAGGGAACCATCGGACGGCATGGCCAGCGCGTGGTAGTAATCCGGCTCGGAGCCGGTATAAAGCCGGGACCAGTCCAGCCTGACGACGCCCGCTATCTTGTTGACGGCTTCTATCTTCACATAAGGGACGGCCGTTGCCTGCTTCTGGGCGTCCAAAAGAGTTGAGGTAAGTTCACGCATCGTTTTCTCCGCTACCGCGTCAATAAGGGCCGTAATCGGCCGACCGATTGACGACGGGATGGTAAGGCTGGTAAAGCGAGCTGACCCTCACCCGGTTTTTCCTTCCCAGTCTCTTCAATTCCTGCCGGAAATCAGACAGCTTCCGGGTGCCCCACTCGAGGTAATCCCGCGCCGTCAGCGTCCCGCCGACATTGACCCGATTGACGGCATAGACCGCCCATTCCACGGCGGCGTAGCCGCAAGCCCCGGACGCGACGATATCCTCATACTTAGGCGGGACGGTCGAACCGCCGGCGTCCAGGGTATGCAGCCTGCCGTAGTAGATATAGCAGTTAGAGCCGTCCGGCTCGCTGCCGCTGATGATGGTCAGGGTATCCCCCCAGACGGTGAACTGCTGGTAGTCCGGCGGGAACGACAGCAACGGGTACTCTACGGCTTCCACCATAATCCTCCCCGTGAGGGTCGAGATATCGACCTCCCTGGAATCGCTGGTCGGTGGGCAGGGTGGCCCGGGACGGCAGAGGGACTTCCTCCGAAAACTCCCTCACCGTCCGGTTGATGTGCCTCGTCAGCTCGTCATCCGACCACCGATAGTTTTCGCTGTCCTGGTCACGCAGGTCCTTCCTGACCAGGGTTATCATATCCGATAGATTCATAAACTCACCCCCTTGGATGGTATTTTTACCTGACCCTGCCGTCCGGGCAGCTTCATGTCCGAGACGGCACCGGAGGTCCCGATTAAGGCCTTCAGGGCATCATAGCCGATGCCCCCGTCGTTGCCGAAGATGCTTTTAAGTCCGGGTATGACGCCGGTATCGACGCCGTGCCCGACATCGCTCGAAACCAACCTGGCGACCAGGCTGCGCGTCTCGATGCCCGACCCCGTTTCCGCCGCCAGCCTGGCGACCAGCGAAGACAGCAGGCTCTGCTCGACACCGGTCCCATTTTCATTTCTGGTCAGGCTGGCCAGCAATGATTGCCTGGTATCCGCCCCGCCAGCCGACTCCGCTCTTTGCATGGCCGCCCGTAACGCTGAGCCCTCGGCGCCAGCGCCCGTTTCCGCCGATGTCTTGGCTGTGGCGCCTCCTTCTGTTCCTGTGGCATATACACTCCAAACCTGGTTATAGGTGACACAAGTTGCGCTGTCTGAGGGGTCTATGTGCTCTCCTTCAGCATAGTAGGAGTCGCCACCTGCACCCGCTCCCATTTCTACTGTACCACCAGTCGCATAAAATATAATGTAATCGCCCGTTACTACGTTAAAGGATTGCCCCGTTATCGTCTGTAAACTTCCGTACGGTATATTCCCCAGATTGCCGGTACTATCCCTACAAGTGCCGGTGGAACCTGATATAGTTGCAGTCCCTACTCTAAAGTTTGACAACCCTGAATATGACCATACTTGAACCGTATCCAATATTCCTGTAGCGTTGGCGGGATTGATGGTACAAATAACGGTATAATCGGAAATATCTCCCTGTGATGGACGGTCAATCGGACTGGCACCAATATCAATTGACTCTGGTTCGATGAATTGGGCTTTGCCGTTTCCTTCCAGGAGCACGACCAGACTCTTGAAACGGTCATTGATGGTACTTATAAGGTCGGCGGGGTCCCTGGCGCTGATTGCCTTACTCGCGAACCTCCCCCTGTTCCTCATCAAGGGACTTATCATGTGGGCAGAATCGGGAAGGACTAAAAGGTTATCCAGAGTAGCCAGAATATCCTTATCAAAAACGCCGTAAGCATAATTCTCCAAATCTTCCGGCGTAAAAAACTCCGGCACCGTGATGAAATGGCACAGACAGGGATTCAATTCCAGGTGAGTGGGAATCAAGGCAAGTTTAGACCTGTCAGCTAGTTCCTCTTTAGTAGGTTCCCGGTCAAAGTGAGGAACATATTGACTGGCATAGGTCTGGCTGGCCACGTCAGGATAAAGGTCGAACCTTACCTTAAGCCAACCATTCCTGATATGTGTGCCGGTCGGGTTAAACTTTACGTACACGGTCTTTTAACTCCCAATTCCGAACTGCATTTTCGCCTGTCTAGCTTAAAGTGACGGTGACCTCTAAAGTCCAGGTGCCGCTGGCTTTCGTCCCCAGCGACTCCACCTTGCGGTTGAGACACTTCCCGCTGGCGGACTGCTTGACCACCCATTCGTTCCAGGCATAGTTGGCTTCGCTATCGCCGAAACTGGCCTTAAAGGTGGCTTTCTGGCTGGTGGACGTGGGATAGCCGGACTCCATGCCCTTATAGGTCTTATTGGTGCTCGCCTGGAGGTCGGTCTGGGAGGCGTTGGCGGCGGTATTGCTATCGCCGACGCCGATTTGGGCGTAAGTGTTGTTGAAGTGATTGGCCGAATCCCCGACGATGAGGTCCCACATCTCGTCGATGCCGCTGTTGAGCAGGAGGTTGCCCTCCCCGTCGATGACCTCGCCGGGTCTAAAGAGCCGGTGGAACTCCGCCTCATTTCCCCGGTACGCTTCGATGTCCTCCCGATACTTGCTGAGCCGGAACCGGCATAACCACCTGGCTGATTCTTTTCTTTTCATTGCTCCCTCCTCAACGGGGGCCCCGAGAGCATCGGGACCCCCTCGCTATTTCTTAAGTCAATTAGTCCTGGACACCGATAAGCGCCGCCGCCTTGATGGAGCTGAACAGCGCCAGGGAGACATACCACTTGACCCTGGTCCTGGTGGCGTCCTTGGTCTCCAGCGAGCCGATGGGCTCGGCCTGGAGATAGCCGGGGCTGGTGAGCCCGCACAGGGCGCCCTCCCCGAGCTGCAGGGCGTAAATCGTGGAGCAGGTGCCGCCGGTGGTGGCCGTCTCGACACTGCCGCTGAGGACATGCGTGTCCAGAATAAAGTCGTTGACGCCGATGGGCACGCCGTCCCAGAGCTGGACGAAGTTGCCCCATTTGTCCTGGCTGGTCTCGATCATACCGCCGGCCGTCCTGACCAGGGTATTGATTTTACGCCGCGAACGCCGACTCATCACCAGCAGGTCGGGCTTGCCGCCCTTGACCGCGTCGATGAGCTCGTCCAGCTTGGCGAGCGTCAGCGTGGCGCCGGTCGCCCCCATGGCGATGACCTGGCTCCCCGCCGTCGCGGTATTGATGATTTTCTTGAGACCGTCGAACTGCTTGGCGTTGACCGAGCTATCGCCGTAGATGAAGGCGTCTTCGAATTTCTGCTGGAGCGCCTTGGCCTTGAGCTCGACGACCGCCGCTTCGAGGTCCTGGACGTTGTTGCGGGTCGCCTTGAGGAAGTTGTCGACGTCGGCATCGCCGCCCATGATTTTCAGGTTGGCGGTCACCTGCGTGAAGGTAGGAGTCGATTCCGCCCAGGTATCGCCCACGTCATAGAAATCGATATTGGGGAGGGTGTTCTCCCGGTTATAGGTCAGCCCGTTACCCACGATTTCAACGAAGGGCAGCTTCTGGAGCACCGGCGAGTCCTTGACGATGGTCTCCACCACCCCCTGCATCAGTAAATCGTTAGAAAGCTTGGATGCTTCCGCTAATGTTAAAGCCATTTATTATTACCTCCCGTATTCAGTATTCGTTATTCGTTTTTTTATTTTTTTTATCGACTTTTTACGTACGATTCGTAGCTGGTTATTCGTTTTTCGTTTTATGTTAAATCAGCTTCAATTCCGGGCATTCGTTTTTCGTTTTATGTCATGTAACCGCTTACTTTAAACCCTGCTGGATTTTCTCCCGCGGCGATAGTCCCGAGAGGTCCAGCGGCGCCCTCTGCGGCGCGCCGGCCGGCACCCTCGTTTTAGCGGCGGCGGCTTCCATCTCCTGACGGACCCTGTCCATAATGGCGCGGGCGTTTTTCACCGACTCTTTTACCGCGTCGATGGTATCGCCGGTGATGAGCTCCGCCGGCAGGCCCGGGTTGGCCTGGACGACCGCTTCTTTATAGGCGGCCACCGCTTGAGCCAGCGCCTCAGCCGCCTCGTCCAATGCCTGCTTCAGCCCGTCGCGCTCCTTTTTCAGGTCGACTATCTCACTCTCCTTCGCCCTGAGGGCCTCTTCGAGCTTCAGTATTGAGGCATCCCGCGATTTGACCGCGCCGGCAAGGGACTCGTTCTCCCGCCGGAGGCTATCGATTGCTTCGCTTTCGCCATCGACTTCCTCGTTCTTTTCCGGTTCTTTTTCCGTATCCATCTTCCCTCCTGGTTACTCCTCAACGCTTTCCGCCCGGGATAGTAAAGCACTCTCTCTCGCTCCACCCCGCGCCGATTTAGCATTAAGCTCTTTGTTCATCCTGAGTATGGACTCCCTTTCTTCCAGCCACTGCTTGAACTCGAACTCGGGGTCGCGCACGCCTACTTCGTTCATGGCCGTCCGGCGCGAGTGTATCCCCGTCTGCACCATGACCTGCTCGCTGTTGACCCGCCGCTCGAGGTCCCTGGGCAGCACCGGCCCCCAGACGACATGCAAGCGGCCCTCCAACGAAGGACCAAAGTCCTCGCCCTGATACTTTTCCAAAAGCTTCAGGACCATCTCGCTGCGGCGGTTATAGGCCGCCGTCCGGATAATCCTCTTACGCATGACCTTCTGCAGCAGCGGCTGGAGGTCGATTTCCATCGCCACGCCGGACAGGTCCCTCTCCGTGCTGCCGAAGGCCGACCGCGGCGACTCGGACAGGTCATGCAGGGCGCGGTAAATCAAATTAATGTAATCGATATGCAGGTTGACGCCGCCGCCCTGAAGCAGGTCGAGGAGGTAGGCCTTGGCGTCCTCAGGGATATTCCAGACCGCCCCCGGCCTGATGGCGATATCCTCCGATTCCTCGACGTTCTCCAGCACGGCGATGGGGTTCCCGGAAAGCTCCAGTATGCGGGAAAGCTGGCTCATCGCCCGGTTGAGCTCCCGCTGCGATTCCATTATCTGGGGCAGGTCAGAGACTCCCCAGAATTTCTTGGGTTCGCGAAGGTTGGGGAATAACACAAACGGGATAAATCCGTAGGGATTGGGCTTGCTTTCCATCAGGGTGTTATCCAGGTACAACTCAAAATCACGGTCCGTCCACAACTCGACCATCACCGCCGTTTTACTTTTGGGCTTTACTCCGTAAGTGAGCTCGACCTCCTCAGCGTCGAGCCGATACCGGGAGGCGATGCGCCAAATCCTGGAAATATCGTCCCCGGAACACCAGGCATAGATGCCCTGTATATCCGGGGCGGTCACCTTGACCCTTTTCTCGCCGGCGTCCCAGATGACTTTATAGCAGGCATCGCCGAGCACCGCGGCGTCGATTTCCGTCTCCAGGTCGAGCTGCTCCAGATAATTTTCGGCGTACATTTTATAGACGGCGCTTTCGGCTTTTCCGGCGGCGGCCCGGGCGGCCGCGGTATCGTCAACAGGCTCGATATCGAAACCCATTCCCGTCATCAAGTACGACGTCATTTTTTCCACGAAGACCCGGGCGTAGTTAAAAATCAGCCGCCTTTCTCCCCGCCTCTCCCGGCCCTCCCACTGGCGGCCGTTGTAAAAATCGAGCAGTTCCTGGTAGCCCCTGATCCTCTCGATATCCATTCTCGCCAGCTTTTCCACAATTGCTTCGTTAGCCATTTATCCCGCTCCTATCAGTTATTACTCAGTGCCAGTTATCTGGTTATTGTTTCCCTTCTCTCCACTCAAAGCCCTCTGAATCGTCCTATGGCTCACGCCGAACAGAGGCGCCAGTTCGTTGATTTTCCACCCGCCGTGAAAAAGCCTTTTTATCTCCCTGTTGCGCAGGTCTTTAAGCCAGCGCTGCCTTCCCCGCGGCTCATCGTAAAGACACTGGGGGAAAGGACAGGCCAGGCAGGACTCGGCATATTCGCATCCTTCGTCACGGTAATGGCAAAATTCCGGGGGCAAGTCCCGCCCGCCCCGCTGGCCTGTCTCCTCTTTCAGTTCCGGGTCAGCTCCGCTAATCTCACAGGTTGGAAAATCCATAACGCACCTCTAAAGCACCTAACAGGTAGATACTAGAACATGCGTTCTTATTTGTCAATTGAAAATTGTCACCTTTTAGTCCCGTCTATTGACATTTACGCTCGCAGCCATTATAATTGCTTCGATAAAGCAATATTATTGAAAAATCGTAGAAATATGCCGGTCTGGGACAATTATCTTACAGTGATCGAGGCCAGCCGCCGTCTCAAGGTCCATCCGGAAACGGTGAAACGGCTCTGCCGCCAGGGTGACCTCCCGGCGAATAAAATCCACAATACCTGGCTCATCAACCGGGACACCCTGGACAACTTCGCCGGGACCTATAATCCCAGCCGCGGCGCCCGCAAGAGGCTGATAAAGTGAACGGGGAAAAGGGCCGGTTCCGCAACCTTTTCGCGTCTCGTTCGTTAATAATATTAGATATCCGCGGACCGGGCGGGCAGAGAGTCCATGTGCCCTGCCGGTAGAAAAACTATATCCCGGGAGGCCTTTATGAAACACGCAAAAATTCTAAGGATTTTTACCATCGCCGTCGTCCTGTCCCTGCTCCTGCTAATAGTACCGGCGATGCCGGCACTGGCGATTAGCACTACCCTATCGCCGACTTCAGGCAAAATCGGAGACAATATCAATGTGATAGGTGACGCTTTTACCAGCTATAAATCTATGCCAACTTATGATTCTTATGCAGAGATTTGGTTCGCCGAAGATAATGTAATTGTCGGAAAACAAATCGATATCGATGTCAAGACCTATAAATATGTTGGAGAATCGGAATTGCCGATTGACGCCACGACAGGTGACTTCTCTTTAACATTTCAGGTACCTTCGCAACTAGATGATTATGCCGTTGCTTCCTATCATGACAGTGTAAGAGCCGGCACTTATTATATCTATGTAACAACAAATAAATATTATCTCGATGGCGTCACTCCAGATGTTATAGGAAAAACTATCATAACTAAAAATACCTTTACGGTCACTGCCAGCGCCGCCCTGGACCCGCTTTCCCCGGCCACTGGCGCCGCCGGCACCGACGTGGCCATCTCGGGCGCTAATTTCCCGGCCAGCACCGCGCTTGTCTTCAAGTTCGATACCACGGTGATTACACCCAAATCAGGAGACACAGCGACGCGCACCAGCGGCATCTTTCTTAGCACCATTACCGTTCCCGCCAGCGCTACAGCCGGTGCCCACACTATAACGGTCACTGCCGGCACGGGCACGGCCACGGCTAGTTTTACCGTCACCGCGAGCGCCGCCCTTGACCCGCTTTCACCTGCCACTGGTCCGGCCGGCACGGATGTAACAGTCTCCGGCGCCAATTTCCCGGCCAGCACCGCCCTGGTCTTCAAGCATGATACGACGACGCTACCAATAAAAAGCGGTAGTACTCAAACTACAAGTGGCGGTATGTTCCTTAGTACGATTACCGTACCCGCCGGCGCCTCGCCCGGCGCCTACATCATAACGGTTACTGCTGGCACGGGCACGGCTACGGCCACTTTTACTGTCACCGTCGCCGCCAGCGCCGTGATAGATATTTCGCCGGAGTCCGGCCCGGTGGGCACCGAGATAAGTATCACCGGCGCGAACTTCCCGGCGAGCCAATCCATCATCTTTAAAATCGGCGGCACCACGTTAACGCCGACGGCAGACAACACGACCAGCCCCGTGGGGGGTTTTTACAGCATCGTCAACGTTCCGGCGGGCACGGCCGCCGGTGACCATATCATCTCCGTATCGGTCGGCGCGACGACTCTCACCAGTATATTCACGGTCACAGGCAGTTCAACACCCACATCCACACCTACTGCTACGCCCACTCCCCCACCCACTCAGAAGACGGTCAACGTTGTCCAGAATGCCTATAACGTCGGTGCGTCTCTCGGCATAGCCGGCATCGGCTTTGCCGCCGGGGCCAACGTCACCATCAAGTACGCCGGCGAGACCATCGCCAGCGCCAAGGTCGGCAACGATACCACTTTTCAGGTGATTTTCGAAATTCCGGCCCTCAAACTGGGCGTCCACCAGTTCACTATTTCCGACGGCGTAAATGTCGCGACGGCCAACTTCACCGTGGAAACAACACCACCGCCAGTGCCGGCGCCGCTTACGCCGGAGACCGGCGCTAAAGTTGAAATCCCGATAACGTTCGACTGGACAGACGTCACCGACGCCAGTCTGCCGGTTACTTACGATTTTCAGATAGCGACAAATCAGGCCTTTGCCGCCGGTTCCATCGTGCTGGATAAAAAAGCCCTGGCTACATCCGGTTTCATTTCAACGGCAGCGGATGGGCTGACCCAGGCAAACGGCGGAGCCAACTTCTGGCGCGTAAAAGCCGTCGATGCCGCCCTCAACGAAAGCGCCTGGTCCTCGGTGTTTGATTTCCATACCAGCGGCGGAGGCGCTGCCTCCGGCTTGCCCGGCTGGGTCTGGCCCCTGATAGGCAGTGTGGGTGGTGTGTTACTATTGTTCATCGGATTCTGGCTCGGCCGGCGCACCGCCTTTTACTATTAACCGGATATCCTTTACAGGGGTTGACCGAAACGGCAGACTGACAGCATGCCCGCCGATACCGCAATATACCGGACGCTCCAGCGGCACTAATTCCCTACTTCCCTGACTCCCTGAGCGCCGAAATCCCTAAAGACTCGTCCGGCGGCGCCTCGGAGCGGTTCACCGTCACCAGCGGCTCTATCCTACCCGGCCAGCCCGGCCCGACATACCCGAACATCCGCACCGCCACCTGGTCCCGGATACGGTCGAAATCTTTGCCCGGTACGCTGGCGGGGTCGGGAAAAGGCCATTTCATGCGCTTCTGGGCCTGCCCCGCGTTGACCCCGGAGCCGTGTATATCCGCGGCGTGGACGATACAGTAAGCCAGCGTCGCCCCGGCGTCCTCCGGAGGAATCGGCCCGTAACCGTGCCCGTACCCGATAATCGATGCCGGGCGCACAAAATTAGCCAGCCACGTCGGGCCGGCATCGGGACGGAGGGGTCTCGCCACCAGCGTCGGGACGTACATGAACACCGCGACGCCGGTCTGTTTGACCGGCCCCAGTTCCGCCGCCAGCGACATCATCATGGAGCTGGTGGCCGCCTTAACGGCACAATAGTTGCCGGGGCCTGAAGGATAGCGGAAAGCGGTGGCGATATACGTCACCACGCCGTGATGCCGCTCGACCATGCCCGGGACGAAGGCCTGTATGCCCAGCAGCGCCCCCCTCACGGCTATTTCATATTGTTTATCCAAAGCTTCCACCGAGGTCTTTAAAATGTTAGTCCCGAGGGACATATCCATCGCGTTATTTACCAGTATATCCACCTTCCCGAAGGTCCGGAAAGCCTCTTTGGCCATGGCTATCATGCTGGCGGCATCGGAAACGTCGGTCGGCACGTGCAGAGCGGTACCGGGCCTGTTCTCCTTGTCTATCAGCTCCGCGGCGGCCCTTCCTGTCTGTTGGCTCCGGCTGGCGATCACTATCTTTGCCCCGAGCCACGCCAGGCTCCTCGCCGTGGCTAAGCCGATAGTCCCCGCCCCGCCCGTCACCACCGCCACGTCCCCTTCCAGCGCATTTTTAACCAGGCCAGTCCTGTCCATCGAAAGCGGCGATACATCCAGCTGATTTCCCATAGCGTCTCCTTTACGTTGAGTTTTGGTTGACTGTATATTAGCATAAAAAACAAGGGGGGCACTAATGCCCCCCTCTTCGCAGGCTACTCTCCTCTGGGCATCATCCCTCCCGTTCTCCCCCTCTGGCACTTCGAGGCTCATAGTCTCTGCCAGCTTCCACGCACAACGCCAGGCTCATCAGAAAGTCGTCATGGCCGCGGCCCGGCTCGACGTAGAAGTTCATCGTCTGGTTAGGGCGGTAGCTGCTCTTAGCCTGCTCCATCTCCTCCCAGAACACCTGGCACTCCTCGGAACCGTCGGCCTGATAAATCTTGAGTCGGCCGGAGTTAACCGCCGCCAGCAGGTTGAACCCCAGCTCGCTTTTGCTCCGCTGCGTGAACGTGAACGGCGCCACCCTGGAGCCCAGCGCCTTTCGCAGGAACGACGCCACCGGCTCGCCGACGCCCGTCGCATCCACCGCCACCCTCCGGCAGCGCCAGACGTTCTTCAAGATATCCACGAGCTGCGCGTAAAGCTCGGTGTGCTTTTTCCCCGTCCAGCGATAGTGCTCGACGACCCTGAGGCGCGGCTCTTTAACGACGCCGTCGCCGGCCGGAAACTCCAGTTCACCGATGGTCACCACCGTAGCGTCCCGCCCGGGATTCGAAATGAGCGCTTCAGTCTCCTCTTCTCCCGCCAGGTCGATACCCGCCACGTAGGTCCGGCCAGCTTCGCCCCTTCTCAGGCGCGGATGCTCGCCCCGGAGCTGCTCCCGCTGCTGAACGCTTAAAAAACCGCCGCCACCGTGTATCGGCAACAGGCGGTACTGCGTAAGAAACAACGGGTGATTTTCCCCCAGCCTTTCCCTCTCCGACAGCACGTAGGCGAGGTAGTCCGGATTGTACCTCGCCACGTCCTGCCAATCGTAGCGGAAGTGGCGCCTGACGCCGTCGCGCCGCTCAAGCTCAAGGTTCGACTGCTTGACCTCTTCAAGCAGGGTGCTATCGTCCCAGGTCGTGCCATAATGTACACAGGTACAATTAGTCGTGGCCCCCATCGGCTTGAACTCCTTAGTGTACTTGTCCTTGCCGACGTCCTGCGACTCGTCGATTTCAAGGAGGAGGTGGGCGGTGTTGCCGACGACGCTGGCCGACTCGTCCGCCGAGAGGAATATCGCCCGGGCGCTGCCGAGCTTGACGATGTACCCGAGCTCGGACTCCCATATCCCGGCGAACCCGGAGTCGTTGAGCCGGTCTTTGAGCCTCATCATGGAGATGACCGTCTGGGGTTTGAAGGTCGGCGAGCATTTTACCAGGTTCCTGGGCTCGGCCATGAACAGGGTCAGCAGCGCCAGCTCGACCTGGGCCGAGAGCTCGTTTTTGCCGCCCTGCCGGGCGATTTCCACCGAGAAGGTCAGGCCCTTTTTCCCGAACACGCTATCGAGAATGGCGGTGGCCACTTCGCGCTGGTAAGGCCTTAATTGATTGATAACCGTTTTTTCATCCATTATTCGTTATTCGTTTTTAAGAAATTTTTTATTCATTGCCACGCACGATTTGTTCGTAATTATTCGTTTTTCGTTTTATGGTAAGTCAGCTTTATTTCCGGGCATTCGTTTTTCGAATTATGTAAAATCATCCCGATATTTTTTTAGTGGCCATCGCGCTGCCGATGTTCACACCCAGAGGCACCAGGACATCCTTAATAACGTTGCCGATAGCCTCCTTAAGCCCCTTGCGCTGCGTCGCGGTTATCTGGTAGCGCGTGCGCACCAGCTTGTCCAGGGCGCCGACGGCCTTCACCAGCAAAATGAGGTTCCTCGCTTCCCCGCCGGAAATCGCCTTCTTTATCTCCAGGCGCAGCAAAGCGATCTCTTCATCGATGCCCTCAATGCCGGCCGCGCAGACAAAATCGAACCTCTCCGCTTCATCGAAGACCCTGGTATAAAAACCATGTTTTACGGCGTTCCGGTTACCTTTTTGACCGCCCTTTTTTTGATTTAACGTCCCGCTCATCCCACTTCACCCCCTGATTCAGGACCCTGACGGTGGCCAGCACGATGGCATGCGCCGCCAGGTCCCACCGCTCTTTTTTCAACGCGTACTTCAATAAACTCATCTTTCACCCCCCTTTTCCGTGATGATAATAGCACATATGTTCTTGATTGGCTACGGGTTTTTGTCATATTGGGGGCGGGCGAAAAGGGGCGGGGGATAAAGGGGGTGAGGTGAGGTGATTAGATTCCCGTTTTCACGGGAATGACGGGACGATGAGATTGCCACGTCGTCCTTCCTGTGGAAGGACTCCTCGCAATGACAGGGCAATAAGGGGTGGGGTTGCTATTATCCCCTGCCCGTTATAGAATACGACGGAGATAAAATGGCCGTATCCAGACAGCTCTACCAGCTCCAGGAGCTCGACACGCGCATCGAGCAGGAAGAACAGTCCCTCACCGTAAAGACCGGTACAGGTGGGCAAGAGGGAGGCGCTCGACGACGCGCAGGGTCGACTCGCCGCCGCCCAGCAACATCTGAAAGAACTCAACAAACAACGGCGTGACGCCGAGAGCGAGCTGGACGACGTCCTCAGCAAGATAGCCGACGCCGAAAAACAACTCTACGGCGGCAGAATCACCAACCCCAAGGAGCTCTCCGGCCTCCAGCATGAAGTAAACACCATGAAGTCGCACAGCGACCAGCTCGAGACCGCAGCCCTGGAGATCATCGACCAGGTAGAAAACGCGGAAAAGAGCGTCGCCGACCAGAGCCGCGACTATCAAAAGCTCGAAGAAGAATGGCGCCTCCGGCAAAAACAGCTCGGCGAAGAGATAGAGCAACTCAACACTTCCCTCGCCGACCTCAACGAGAAACGCCGGCAGCTCATGGAACAAATCGATATATCCGCCGTCACCCTCTACGAAAAAATCAAGCAGCAGAAAAAACAGGCGGTGGCGAAAGTCGAGCAGGGCATCTGCCGCGCCTGCCGCATCTTGCTATCGGCCAGCGTCCTCCAGAAAGCCCGCAGCGGACAGCCGGTGCAGTGCGGCTCCTGCGGGCGCATCCTGTTCATCTCCTGAAGGCAAATTTGAAAGTCACGAAGGTCATCATCAACGTCGACGGCGCCGCCCGCGGCAATCCCGGCCCGGCGGCCATCGGCGCGGTCATCAAAGACGAAAGCGGCAACGTTACAGGGCGCATTTCCCGGTCCATCGGCGTCACCACCAACAACCAGGCGGAATACCAGGCCATCATCGCCGCCCTGAAAAAAGCCATCAGCGCCGGCGTCAAGCAGGTGATAGTGAAATCGGACTCGGAGCTGGTGGTCGAACAAATCAACGGCCGATACAAGATAAAGAACACCGCCCTGCGGCCTCTCTACCAGCAGGTGGTCAGGCTTACCGGCTCACTGGAAAGCTTTACCATCGCTTACGTCCCCCGCGAGCAGAACGCCGAGGCGGACGCGCTGGCGAACAAAGCGCTGGACAGAGGCTAATTCGCGCCTGAGAGTATTGACTATCCCCTATCTCTCGACTACACTATAAACGGGTCAAGTAGACCGGGTGACCGCCCCGATGCGCTAACGCTTATCGGGGAGGAAAGTCCGAGCTCCGCCGGGCAGGATGCTGGGTAACGCCCAGGAGGGGTGACCCTACGGAAAGTGCCACAGAAACATACCGCCCCGATTCCCCCGATTAACACGGGGTCATCGGGGTAAGGGTGAAATGGCGAGGTAAGAGCTCACCGGCTCCGGTGCGAACCGGAGGCCGTGCAAACCCCATCCGGAGCAAGACCAAATAGAGGGACAAAGGGACGCCCGGCCCGTTCCCCGGGTTGGTCGCTTGAACCCGATGGCAACATCGGGACCAGATAGATGGTCGCCGTCCCTCCCTTACGGGAAGGACACAGAACTCGGCTTACAGATTTACTTGACCCACCTTCTTATCGCACTGGCTTCTCTCGCTCGATATTGAAAAAGGAGAACATCAGACCATGCCGAAGACCAGCCGGACCGTTTTAACCATACTGCTTATTATCACCATCGCCATCACCTTCCTGGGAGGCTGCGTCCTCGGCACCTCTCACGCCACCAACACCGCCACGTCCACCTCAACGCTGGCAAGGCGCGCGGCCATCGGAGAGGCGTGGGACATCATTTTCGCCAACTACGTCGACCAGAGCAAGCTGGACTCCGCCAACATGACCCGCGCCGCCATCGAAGGGATGCTGCAAGCGATTAACGACCCCTATACATCATATCTTGACCCGCAGGACTACATACTCGGCCAGAGCCTCCTCGGAGGAAGCTACGAGGGCATCGGCGCCTATGTGACCGTCACCGACAACCAGATAACGATCAGCGCCCCGATCGCCGGCTCTCCGGCGGACAAAGCGGGCATCAAAGCCGGCGATATCGTCCTGGAAATAAACGGACAATCTACCGCCGGCCTGAGCCTGGCCGAAGCCATTATCAAAGTCCGCGGCCCGACAGGCACAACGGTAACACTCCTGGTGCAGCACAAAGGAGAAACGACGCCGGTGGAAATAGAGATAACCCGGGCCAACTTCGACATCCCCAGCGTCCAGTTTGAAATGAAAGGCGAAATGGCCTCAATCAATATCACCAATTTCAGCGAGCGCACCCCCGATGAACTCGACACGGCGCTGCAAAGCGTCGCGGACAACCAAGCCAAGGGCATTATCCTCGACCTGAGAGGCAATCCCGGAGGCCTGCTCGAGCAAGTGGTGGACGTCGCCAGCTCCTTCCTCTCCGAGGGCATCGTCGTTCAGGTAAGGAGCAACCAAGGTAAAATAACCACGACCAGCGTCAAGAAAGACCGGCCAAGAACCGACCTCCCGATGGTCGTCCTGGTGGACAATGACAGCGCCAGCGGCAGCGAAGTGCTCGCCGGGGCGCTACAGGACCACGGTCGGGCTACTATCGCGGGCACGACAACTTACGGCAAAGGCAGCGTCGACTCGCTCTACCAGCTAAGCGACGGTTCCGGACTTTACCTCACCATCGCGCGCTGGCTGACCCCGAACGGCCGCCTTATCGAAGGGCAGGGCATCGAACCCGATATTACACTCGCCATTACCGGAGACGAAGAGGTCCAGTGGGCCATCGATTATCTCACCGCCCACGGGGGATAAAAAAATGAACGCCAAGACGACCTACACCGTAAATAAAGCCAATATCTCCATAATCCAGGGCGACATCACCCGCCAGGCCAGCGACGCCATCGTCAACGCGGCGAACTCGAGCCTGATGGGGGGAGGCGGGGTGGACGGGGCCATCCACCGCGCCGGCGGGCCGGCCATACTCGAGGAATGCCGGAAAATCGTCGCGCGGCAAGGCCGCCTGCCGACCGGCCAGGCGGTCATCACCACCGCCGGCAACATGGCGACCAGACACGTCATCCACACGGTCGGGCCCGTATGGCAGGGCGGCCGCCAGGGAGAAGTCGAACTGCTCGCCAGCGCCTACCGGGAAAGCCTCAAGCTCGCCGCCGCCAATAATCTTGCCAGCATCTCCTTTCCTTCCATCAGCACCGGCGCCTACGGATATCCCGTCGACCAGGCCGCGCGGACAGCCCTCAGAACGGTCGTCGCTTTCCTGGAGAAGTCCAGCTCGATTAAAGAGGTGGTCTTTGTCCTCTTCGACGCACGAACCCTCGACGCCTACGCCCTTGCGCTCCGCGATATAATAGAAGAGAAAGACCGCTAAGGAGTGAAAGTCAAATGCTCGTCGTGATGAAAAATGACGCCACCGAAGAACAGGTGAAAGCCGTTATCAGGGAGATAGAGAAAATGGGGTTCCGCGGCGTGCCCATGCCGGGCGCCCAGAGAACGGCCATCTGCATCATCGGGAACAAGGGACCGGTCGAAGACACCAACCTGCGCGCCCTCGAAGGCGTCAAAGAGACCATCCCAGTCACCAAAGCTTACAAACTCGTCAGCCGGGAAACGCACCCGGAGTCGACGACGGTAGTGGTCGGCGATATAAAAATCGGCGCCGGGGAGCCGGTCATCATGGCGGGGCCCTGCGCTATAGAGAGCGAAGAGCAGGCACTCACCATCGCGCAGATCGTGAAAAAACACGGGGCGCAAGTCTACCGGGGAGGGGCTTTCAAGCCCAGGACATCACCCTACAGCTTCCAGGGACTCGGCGAAAAAGGACTCAAAATACTGCAAAAGGTACGCCAGGAGACGGGCCTGCTGATTATCACCGAAGCCATCGACAACGAAAGCCTGACGCTCGTCGAAAAATACGCGGACATCATACAAATCGGGGCGCGGAACATGCAGAACTATTCGCTGCTGCGGCTCGCCGGCCAGACGTCCAAAGCGGTCCTGCTCAAGCGAGGGATGGCGGCCACCATCGACGAGTGGCTCATGGCGGCCGAATACATCATGTCCGAGGGGAACCGGCGCGTCATCCTCTGCGAAAGGGGCATACGCACCTTCTCGGACAACACGCGCAACACGCTCGACCTCAGCGCCATACCGTCCATCAAAGAAGCCAGCCACCTGCCGGTCATCGTCGACCCCAGCCACGCGGCCGGAAGGCGGGACTACGTGATACCGCTATCACGGGGGGCGATAGCGGTCGGAGCGGACGGGCTTTTAGTGGAAGTGCATAACGACCCGGCCCACGCACTGTCCGACGGGACTCAGTCGCTCTACCCGAGCCAGTTCGCGGAACTCATGAAAGAGATAGAGAGACTCAAAAAGTATTTATAGCTATTGACAGTTAGCTTTTAGGGGCATATAAGAGGGGTTCAGCCTGGTTCCACTGAGGTCACCACGAAGTGAGGGTTCACCCTGGTTCCACTGAGGTCACCACTGAAGTGAAGGGCGACAGCCCCTCTTTCTTTTTATGGGGCGGGGGGAAAAGGCGGGGAGGCAGACAAGCCACTGACGGCGTGATACAGCGAAGCCCACGTGGACAATACCCACATCCATAAGAATATCATGCCGATGACGCCGACAATCAGACCCACGAACAGGGCAACAGGCAGCAAGATAAAAATCAGCGCTATCAGAAACGCGATTATCCCCACCGCGACAAACATCAAAACAGCCAGCAGGCCGATGGCAAAAATCTGCCATTCGTGACCGCGGGTCATAATCCAGCCGGCCCGGATAGCGTCAAGGACTTTCATGCGGCGGTCGAGCAGGAGAAACGGCACAAACGCCAGCTTGCAGATAAGGACGATATAGAACACCGCCCAGGCAATCGAAAGGAGCGTCCCCAGCACGGGAAGGTGCGCGGTCAAGAGAGACAACAAATTTGAGACCCCGCTCGATAAAACGACAAAAATAAGGGCGGCCAGGGCGACAGCGGGGTAATGACGAAAAGAGGCAAAGATATCGCCGAGCTTGGTTTTTTGACCGCGGACCGCCGCCAGGAAGACGAAAAACAGGCCCAAAGCCAGAGGGATGTAATAGACGATGCTAATCACGGTATTCGCCAGCTGAAACTGCCACGACAGCTCCCCGAGCACATGCTCCGTATCAGAGATAAAAGGGCCCGGCGCGGTGAAGTAAACGATAAGCCCCAGGATGACGGCAACCGGTATAACCAGAGCCAGATAAACAACCAACGCCAGAAACAGATCGGCGAAATTACGGCGGAGGGTCCGCCAGCCGTGGCCGAAAGCCGAGCCCACGCCCGGCGCTAACGCCCCCGCCGGTAACAGGGCGGCGCCGCAGCGGCTACAATAGTTCGCTCCCGGGGGATTTTCCTGGCCGCACTTAGGGCAAAACATCAAATGTCTTTCTGCTGAGGCAATAACAAAGTAAAGTATAGTTATAGCTCATTTTAAATGTCAAGGATTATTGAGAGGGGCCAGACCCCTGCTTAAAGCCGATGTTGTCCACATCCTATAGTTTTAAACTGGCTCTCCACGTGATTGAAAGAACCGTCGTGTTGTGCTATTCTTGGTGCAAATACGAGTTCTTCCACATGAGATGCAGGCACCGAGGAAGCTTAGGTTATTAAAAAGTGCGATGTGCCGCCTCAACAAGGGGCGGCAGCTTTTCGTCTATCCAGTTTACAAGTGCAAATACTGTGGCGATGATATGTGCCGAAGAATAAGGGGATGAAAGCGGACTTGGTAAAAAGAGAAAAACGGGGTATAAGAATGACTAAGAGAAATTCCCGGTATTTTTTGGTGACGTTTGTAGCCATTTTTATGATACTGGCTTTTCCTCTGGCTGGTTTGCATATTGATAATGTTTATGCCAGCACAGTTGTAGATGCACAGGTCGGAGCCAGCGGAGACGACGGCTGGGTTGAATACCCGACTATCATTGATAATTACAGCGTCTTTACAAAAACTGGCATGGAGGAAACTTATCTCCGGACCTTCCTACGTTTTACCGGCATCACGATCCCGCAGGGAGCTACAATCACTTCATGCTACATATCTGTCTATGAGACCACTATGGGCAACGGCAGCCCTTTGACACAAATATATTTTGAGAAGGCTCAGAATCCCAGCCAGATTTCTGGTTACAACGACTATCTTTCAAGGATATTGACCGGTAACTACACCGAATGGGACGGCCCTTTGAGTAGCGATAGCTGGAATAACTCACCTTTTCTGGTTACCCCGATGCAAGAATTAATCAATACCTATGGTCTAAGCAACCAAGCTATCCAGGTGATGTGGAAGCCTAACGACGGGAGAAGTAGCAAAAACGTAGTTCGGACTTATGATTACTCTTCTTCTCTATCTGCCAAGATTCACATTGAGTATACGTTAACACCAAGTGCTTCTCCTACTATCCCGTCAGCTTCGAGTTCAGCGGCGGGGTCAAATCTGGCAGTCATCGTGGGCGTAGCGGTCGGGGTAATAGTGGTTGTTTTGCTGTTCCTTTTACTCCGGAGGAGACGATAAACTGTGATAAGGCGACTTTTCTCGCGGGTAGCTTTAGTTACAGTAGAGTAATTGCTCTCCGCACATTTTAACCGAGGTAACAAACACTCAGAATTACCTAACAATGTTATGTTAAGTGATAAAAACGCCAGAAAATATTCCTTGACAAGACAGAGAGGTCATAGTAATCTATCAAACAACACAATCACGAATGAAAAGGAGGCTTAAATGACCAGTCCGGCAACATCATATCCGGTGAATATCAGGGGAGAGCTTACGGCGCCGCCAGAACGCGGCTGGTGGTTGATAAAGTGGCTGCTGGGTATACCGCATTACTTCATACTAATATTTTTAGGGATAGCGTTTCTCGTCGTTGCCGTGATAGCCTTCTTAGCCATCCTTTTCACTGGCAAATACCCAAAAGGCATGTTCGATTTTAACGTCGGGGTATTACGCTGGGGGTGGCGCGTAGCTTTCTACAGCTACGGAGCGCTGGCTACGGACAAATATCCGCCGTTCAGTCTGGAGCCCGACCCCAACTATCCCGCCGACCTGGAGATACCCTACCCGGAGAAGCTTTCGAAAGGGCTGGTGCTGATAAAATGGTGGCTGCTGGCGATACCGCACTATATCATCGTCAGCTTTTTTGTAAGCGGCCCGACCTGGAAAATGCAGGGTTGGGACTGGACAATTAACAATCACGTGTACCACATGGAAGGGTGGCAGATGAGCTGGGGCGGGCTGATATTTGCCGTGGCGATCATCGCCGGGGTGTGGCTTTTATTCTCCGGCAAGTATCCTAAAGACCTGTTCAAGCTGCTGATGGGATTCAACCGCTGGGCAATACGGGTGGGGGCTTACGCATCACTGATGACGGACGAATACCCGCCCTTCCGCCTGGAAGAATAACTACAGTCGCTGGCAGCGGGGGCAGATATAGGTGCCGCGGCCGCGCACCACGATACACTCGATGGGGCCACCGCAACCGGGGCACTCTTTACCAACGCCATGGGCAACCACAAACTCGTCGTGGGCGGTGCCCGGCGAACCATCGGGGCGGATATAGTTACGCACACTGGCGCCGCCCCTATCTAAAGCCTTACGCAGCACGTGCCGGATGGCGCGGTGAAGTCTTTTAACTTCGTCCGCAGAAAGCTCCCCCGCCGGTCTCAGAGGATGGATTCTCGCCTCGAAGAGGGCTTCGTCGGCATACATATTACCGATACCGGCGATAACAGACTGGTCGAGGAGGACAGGCTTCACCGGGGCTTTGCGTCCTTTTAAAAGCTTCGCCAGCACGTCGGGGGTGAAAGCGGGGTCGAGGGGCTCAATGCCGAGCATGGCGTTTACGGCGCTCTCATCGTCGGCCAGCCACATCACCCCGAACTTACGCGGGTCGCGGAAATGAACGGCGGCGCCGTCGTCCAGGTGAAATACGGCGCGGGAAAACTTATCATCCGAGGGATTGACCAGCAAAGAACCGGTCATTTTCATGTGCATGACGAGGACGCCGTTACCATCCAGGCGAAAAAATAGATATTTGCCTCGGCGGAAAAGACCGGTGATTTTTTTGCCGACAATGCGGCGTTTAAATTCGGCTAAAGAAGGCTGGCGCACCATTTTATTCCAGAAAATATCAACGCCCTTTATGGTGCGGCCGAGGACGAAGGGCGAAAGCTCGTTTTTGATAGTTTCTACTTCAGGGAGCTCGGGCATTTTTTCATAATCCTTCGTTCGAGCATTTCTATGAACCTCACCCCCTATATCCCCCTCTCCTTCAAGGAGAGGGGGAGTGATTTTGGAAGAGGGGCTAGCGCCCCTCTTAGACGCCCTGCTCAAAAAAACCCGGATAGTGCGGCGCCCTCTCAGACGGCCTGCTCACTTCATCTCGCCCCAGTTTTTACCGACCTTCGTATCCACCTTCAGAGGCACGTCCAGTTTTATCGCCGCGGGCATTATCTCGCACACCAGGCGGCGCAGTTCCTCCAGTTCTCCGTCCGGCACCTCAAAGACGAGCTCGTCATGGACCTGGAGGAGCATCTTACTCTTCATCTTCCGCCGGGCCATCTCGCGGTAGAGGTCAATCATGGCCACCTTAATGATGTCGGCGGAGGTGCCCTGAACCGGCATATTGATGGCCATACGCTCGGCGGCCTCACGCACCTGGCGGTTGGCCGAATTGATATCGGGGATATAGCGGCGGCGGCCCAGCAAAGTCTCCACGTAACCGTCCCGGCGGGCTTTCGCCTTGGTCTCGTCGAGATACCTACGCACGCCGGGATACTTCTCAAAATAGGCCCGGATGAACTTGCCGGCTTCCTCGCGGGAGAACTCGGTCGCCTGCTCCAGACCATAGTCGGACATGCCGTAGATGACGCCGAAATTGATGGTCTTGGCGGAGCGCCGCATATCGGGCGTCACCTGAGCGGTCTCCACCGAGTACAGCAGGGAAGCCGTGGCGGCGTGGATATCGGCGTCATAGCGGAAAGCCTTCAAGAGATTTTCGTCCTGAGATAAATGCGCCAGGGCGCGGAGGTCGATCTGAGAATAGTCGCCGGCGAGGAGGAAAGCGCCGGGCGGGGCGATGAAAGCCTGGCGGACCTGCCCGCCCAGCTCACCGCGCACCGGGATGTTCTGCATATTGGGGTCGGAAGAAGACAGCCGGCCGGTGGTGGTGCGGGTCTGGTTAAAGCTGGTATGGATGCGGCCGGTCTTTGGGTTGACCAGGGCCGGCAGGGTATCGATATAGGTGGACTTAATCTTGGCAAGCTGGCGGTATTCCAGGATGAAGCCGGCGATGGGATGGACAAGACGGAGCTCCTCAATGACGGACGCCTCGGTGGAATACTTATTCTTACCCCGGCGGGAAGTCGGCAACTGCATCTCGTCGAAGAGGACCTTGCCCAGCTGTAAAGGCGAATTAAGGTTAAACTCGTGCTTGGCTTCCTCGTATATCTTCTGCTCCAGCACGGCCACCTGCTCGCCGAGACGCTGCGACATCTCCTCCAGGATAGAGCAGTCCACCGCTATACCGTTCCTCTCCATGAGCAAGAGCACCGGCACTAAAGGCATTTCAACCTCATTAAAGAGCTTCGTCAGAGACTGCTTTTCCAGGTCTTTGGCGAGCAGTCCGGCCAGCCGGAAGGTCATATCGGCGTCAGCGCCGGAGTAAGCGGCGGTCTTTTTAATGGGCACCTGCGACATGGGAATCTGTTTAGAGCCCGTGCCGATAAGGTCGGTAATGGGCGTCATCTCGACGCCAAGCTTGGTGAAAGCCAGCGCCTTCAACGCCAGGGCTTTTTCGCCCAGCAGATGGGCGGCAATCATGGTATCGAACGCGAGGCCGGCGACAGCGATGCCGATTTCCGCCAACGCCATCATATCGAACTTGGCGTTGTGGGCGGACTTGGGGATTTTCGGGTCTTCAAGAACGGGTTTAAGGCAATCGGCGACCTGAGCCATCGGGAGCTGCGGCACCTCGTCCAACAAAGTATGGCCGACGGGGATATACCAGGCCTGACCCTCCGCGGTGGAGAGCGAGATGCCGACCAGCGGGGAGACCAGGGGGTTAAAGGAGGTGGTCTCCGTATCGAAAGAGAAGGATTTCGCGGCGGACAGGCGGTTGACCATATCCTGAAGCTCAGATTCGGTGGAAACGATAGCATAGTCGGTGGGGGCGGCGGGTTTGACCTCGACGGGGGCCAGGTCGCCCTGCCCTTCCGGCAGACGGGGCAAAAGACTGTAGAACTCAAGCTCGCGGAACAAGTCGGCGGCCTGCTTACGGTCGAAGCGGGAGACGCGGGTCTCGTCCAGACCAAGCTGCACCGGCATCTCCGTCACGATAGTGGCCAGCTCCTTGCTGCGGCGGGCGGCAGCCTCGTTCTCACGCAGCTTCTCCCGGAGTTTAGGAGGCTCCACCTCGTCCAGATGTCGATAGATATCATCCACCGAACCGAACTGCTGGATGAGCTTGACGGCGGTCTTTTCGCCGATGCCCTTAACGCCGGGGATATTATCGGAGGGGTCGCCCACCAAAGCCTTGAAGTCGGCAATGCGCTCGGGGCCGACGCCATACTTCTCGCGGACAGCCGCCTCGTCGAAGAGGGCGGTATCGCTAAAAGCGCGGCCGGCCTTGGGGTAAAGCACCTTGACGCGCGGGGAGACCAGCTGCATGGTATCGGCGTCACCGGTGACGATAACGGTATCGACTCCAAGAGCGGCGGCCTGTTTGCTCAGGGTGCCCAGGACGTCGTCCGCCTCATACCTATCGACCTCGAAAAGGGGGATTTTAAAGGTCTTCACCATCTCCTTGACGCGGGCGATCTGGCTGCCGAGCTCCTCGGGGACGGGCGGGCGCTGGGCCTTATAACCATCGAAAAGCTCGTGCCGGAAAGTCGGCCCCTTCTTATCGAAGGCGACGGCGAAGTGGGTGGGCTTCAACTCGTTCAAGACCTTGAGCAGCATCAGGGCAAAGCCGTAGACGGCGGAGACGACCTCGCCGGTCCTGGAGATAGTGAGCGGGGTGGCCTGGCGGTACTTGGTGGCGCCGAAGGCATGGAAAGCGCGGTGCACGATAGCATTGCCGTCAAAGAGGACCAAAAGAGGGTTTGCCATGAGATAATTATAACAGAGGGGAGGGGAAAAGGGGTAAATATATAGGGTGTTTAAGAGGGGCGGAAGCCCCTCTTTTTTTACCTCCCCCTCTCCTTTGAAGGAGAGGGGGATCAAGGGGGTGAGGTACGACCTTGTTAGCGCTAGTCTTTCTCAGATTCCCGCCCCCGGGAAAACATCTCACCGGCCTTAGTCTTAAGCTGTCCCGCCTTCTCTTTCAAAATAGCCCGGGTCTCTTTACCGGCCTTGGGGGCATAAAGAAAACCGACCGCCAGCCCGGCGATAGCGCCGATGATAAATCCAACCAAAAAACCCGAGCCACCTTCTCTATCAGCCATGCTAGTCTTCCTCCTCTTCTTCTCTCCGGAAAAAACGATTGAACAGGCCGATGGCCTGCCGGCAACCCTGAACGAAAGAGACAATCTGCGCCATAGGCCCGGCCATCTCGGTCTCCACGGTATCCGTAATTTTAGCCACGGTGCCGGCCATCCTCTTCATGGAATCGAGGAGAGGCTTGAGGCGGAAATAGAACAGGAACGCCAGCACCACCAGAATAATGATCGCCACCGTGGCGCTCAGGCCGAAGATACAAAGCACCAGGTCACGGAACCATCCAATGTCCACAGTTACCACCCCCATATAACAGAGTCAACAATTCGCATTGTAACCCTATCAGGCTCAATCTGTAAAGTCGGGCTACTTCTTTGCCTCTATTTTTTCCACCTCGATAGTGCACTCGGTGACGAGGGCGGCGAAAGCACCCACCGCCGCCAGGACAGGCGCGGCGATAATGCCCAACGCCGCCACCGGCGCGCCGACACTCAGGGGGATTTCAATGATGGTCCGGCCTTTATGAATTAGGCGGATGTTACGGATGTTGCCCTCGTGGATAAGCTGCTTAATCTTTTTAACCACCTGGTCACCGGAAACGGTAAACTTTTCTGTCTCAGGCATAGACACCTCCCGACTAAATGCATATTAGTGAAGTGATTTGGCAGGTGTCAAGTTTGTTTATCATCGGCATATTTAATTTTCAACACTCACCCCCTTAATCCCCCTCTCAAACAGTCATATTTTCATCATCGATGTATTTCTTGTTTGAGAGGGGGAAATAAGAAGAGGGGTCGTGACCCCTCTTAGACGCCCCGGCTAAGGGGGAGGGATAAGGAGTGGGGCTTCTCCCCCTTTAGACGCCCCATTAAATAAGGGATGAGCCAGCCGAGAGGGGCAAGGGGGTGAGGCTATGATACGGTGAAATTAGATGATCAAGCGCGCAGGGAAAGCAGATATTCCCTCAGCCAGGCCAAAGCCGAACGGGCGGCATCGAGCTGGTTCCGGGCGCGGTCATCGCGGAGGTCGAGTCGGCGACTGGAGACGCCGTCCTTAGAGGCGAGCCCGATATAGAAAAGTCCCACCGGCTTGCCCGGCGCGGCGCCACCCGGTCCGGCGATGCCGGTATCCGAGACGCAAATATCGCACGCCAGCGCCTGCCGGCCGCCAGAAGCCATTTCCCCGGCGACCTGCGGGCTCACCGAGCCGTATTTTTTCAACGTATCCAGCTTAACGCCGATAAGTTTAACCTTGATTTCGTTGCTATAGGCCGTGACCGCACCTTTAAAATAGTCCGAGCTGCCGGGCACGCTGGTAATAAGGTGGGATATCAGCCCGCCGGTAGCCGACTCCACCACGCCCAGGGTCAGGCCGTACCGCCTCAATAAATCGCCGATTTCCCATTCCAGACCGACCATATAGCACCCCCTTTTAAAGCCACGGGAAGACATCGCGACGGATGAAACCAAAGTTTTCCGCCACTCTATCAGTGCCGGTGACGATGCCCATGTGACCGGGCAGCAGATACTCGACATCAAGCAGGGACAAAGCCTCGATGGACTTTTTCAACAGGAGGCCATCGCCGCCGGGAAGGTCAACGCGGCCGGTATTCATCTCGAAAAGGACATCGCCGCAGACCAGCCATTTATCCGCCCGATCATAAAAGCAGACGCAGTCCGGCGAATGCCCCGGCGACGGAATAAGCTCCAACGACACGCTGCCGTTTAAAAGGCTATCATCCAGCAGGTAATCAGCGGCGAAATCCGGCGGCGCCATGCCGAAAAGCCGGGCGCCATCGACGACCACCAGCTGAAAGTTCTGCTCCTGGACGGGATGAAGGGCGATTCTCGCCCCGGACAGCTTTTTAAACGCCGCGTCAGCACCACAATGGTCGATGTGAAGGTGCGTATTGACGATAACGCCGATATCGGCGGGGTCGATGCCGTCCTGCCGCAGACCTTCCAACCGCGCCGCCAGAAACTGGACACCGCCGGGGTCGATGATGATACCGGGCTTACCTTTAATGACATAGGTATTGCAGTCCAGCACGGCCTGCTCGGGGTACATATATAGATTATTTGTCAATTTCATGCTATATTATCTCCAAAGCACCGGATACCCGCAGACAATTATATAATAACGAGAGCCCGATAATAAAACGAAAAGGAGGGCACGATATGGGACTAATGGGGGCAATTCTCGGGGGCATCGGGGCGGTATGCGCGGCACTGGGCATCGTCAATATCCTGGAGGTCACGGACACGCCCATCATCAGCGACAAACTCACCTGGGGGTTCTGGTTCGCGCTATCGGCGATACTTTTCCTGGCGGCGATAACCTCTCTATTGGGGCGGAGTCCGGGCGGAAGCGATTAGCACTCCCGAAATATTAAAGAGATAGATATTTCACTTGACCGACAAAACCAAGCGCAAAGACCGCCGGCTGGCAATAAAAGTCAGTCCCAACACCGGCCGTAACGAAATAACGGGCTGGCGCGGCGACGTCCTCCAGATAAAAATCGCCGCGGCGCCGGAAAAAGGCAAAGCCAACAAAGAGCTCATCGATTTCCTCGGGCGGGCGCTGGGGATAAAAAAGTCCGCCATTACCATTATCAAAGGCAAGACCAGCCGGAACAAGATAATAGAAATAGAAGGGCTGGGACGGGAAGAAATAATAGATAAGCTCAAAACTCAAAAGTCAAAGCTCAAAACCATAGCTTAAAAATCAAAGCTGTATCAATAGACTGTCATTCAAGGCTCACCCCCTACCCCCTCTCAAACAGCTATATTTTTCTTTCTCGTCCTATTTCATGTTTGGGAGGGGGAAAGAATATGAGAGGGGGCTTCGCCCCCTCTCGGCAGGCTACTCCCCTTAGAAAACGGGGTGTTTAAGAGGGGCTATCGCCCCTCTTTTTAATTACGGCCCTCGTAGCAGCGGATACGGCGCATCCTCAGAATAACGAAGACTTCGCTGCCGACTGCCAGGTCCATCTCCTCGAAGATAAAGGTGGGGGACTCCACCATCAGGTTAATGTTCATAACGTCGACCCAAATTTTCACCGTGTTGCCGGCCTGCCTGACGGCGGTGACGACGCCCTCAAAGCCGTTAACGCTCAGGCCGGGCGGGCGCGCCTCCGAGATATAGATATGGCGGGGCAGGATAGCTACCTTGCGGACAGGACCGCCCTCGTGGGGGACGGTCAGCCTGAGCGCCCCGCAGCCGACCTCGACGATACCCTGGCCTAAATCGCGGCAGTAATCGCAGTCGAGAATATTCGGCGCGCCAATGAAATCGGACACGCCCTCTCCCCGGGGATAGAAAAGCATCTCTTCGGGCGGCGCCACCTGCTCAATGCGGCCGTCCTGAATCACGGCCACCCGGTCCGCCATCTCCAGCGCCTCCATGAGGTCGTGGGTAATATGGACGGTGGTCAGACCCAGCTCACGGTGGACGCGCTTAAGCTCAAGTCGCAAGTTCCGGGCGGTGCGCTGGTCGAGCGCGCCCAGCGGCTCATCGAGGAGGAGGATGCGGGGGGAAGGGGCCAAAGCCCTGGCCAGGGCCACGCGCTGCTTCTCACCGCCGCTCAGGGAGCGCGTATCGCGCGGCAGCAGATGGGTAATGCCGGTCAGCGCGGCCAGGCGGTCGACCTGCGCACGGACACCGTTACCACGCTGTTTTCGCTTCAGACCGAAGGCAACGTTATCGAAGACGTTAAGAAACGGGAACAGGACATAGTCCTGGGGCACGTAGCCCAGGTCCCGCTCCTCCGGCGCCAGGCGGGTGATATCAGCGCCGTCCAGCCATATTTCTCCGTGTTTCGGGTGATGAATCCCGGCGAGGCACTCCATGAGCACCGTCTTGCCGGCGCCCGTCGGGCCGAGGATAACGAAATACTCGCCGTCAGCGATGGACAGGTTGATGTCCCTGAGATTAAACTCGCCCAGACGCAGCGAAAGTCCCTTCACTTCAATCATATCTGATACCTTCTGCCGATGAGCTTCCTGATGACCAGCAGGGCCACGACCGCAATCACGATCAGCACCAGAATCACGGCAATCGCCTTCTCGACATCAGCCGAAGCCAGGCTCAGGAAGATGGCCGTGGGGAGCGTCTCCGTCTTTAATGCCGTGGCACCCGCCAGCATCACCGTCGCGCCGAACTCCCCGATAGCGCGCGCCCAGGTGAGAATAGCAGAAGCCACCAGCCCGTCCCGCGCCATGGGCAGGGTCACCCGGAAAAACGCCTCCGGCTTGGAGCAGCCGAGCGTCCGGGCAACCTGCTCATAGCGGGGGTCGATGGCATCGAAAGTGGACTTCAACAGGCGGACGGCCAGGGCGCTGATAACGGTGACCTGCGCCAGCACGATGCCCGGCACGGCAAAGACGAACCTGATGACATTATTATTGATGGCGGAGCCGAGGGGGGTATTGAAAAAGACCAGCAGGACGGCACCCAAAGCCACCGGCGAGATAACGATAGGCAAATCCAGGAGGCTATCGACAATGTCCTTACCGGGGAAACGGGAGCGGGAAATGGCATAAGCCACCGGCACGGCAATCAACAGGGAAATAATCGCGGCAATGGTCGCCGTTTCCAGGCTCAAGCGGATAGCGAACAGGATTTCTTTAGAGGTCAGCGCAGAGATAAAGGTCGACCAATCGGTATAAGAAAGCATGGAGACGACGATGCCGATAAAGAACACCGCCAGCACCACCAGGGCGCTGATGGTGGCGACCCTGAAGACCCTCTCACCGCCGGCACCTTTCAAAATTCTAAACATCAGGTTTTTCTCTATCAGTAGTTTACGGATAATTTGCCGGAAGTTGATACTCACCGCCGATTTCGGCGTCAGGAGCCAGCTTTCTGGCTTCGCTTTCGGCAGTGATATAGCCCCATTTCTGGAAAATCAACTGCCCCTCCGAGGATACCAGAAAATCGAGGAATTTACGGGCATCGGCTGTATCCTGAGCAAATTTCAGTACCGCGCCGGGAATATAGGCAATTCTGGGAAGCTGTCCCGGAGGCAGGTAAACGACATCAATATTATCAGGGTCCCAGTGGTGAAAAACATCCCAGCCGATGACGGCATCCACCGATTTCAGGGAGATTAATGTCGCGGTATCATCACAGCTTTTCGCATTAACGATGATATTTTTACTCACCTCTTCAAGCAAATGATTATAGTCCAGTATTTCAATGGCATAAAGTCCAACGCAGACCGCCTCCGGATTACCGATGCCGACCTCAATGCCGGGCCGGGAGAGGTCAGAGAGCGACTGAATATTTTGAGGGTTGCCGTGCTGGACGGCAATAACGGGAATGAGGTAAGCAATCTTTTTCACCGACGCGGCATCGATGAAATCCTTCTTTTCAGCTTTTATCATGTAGTCGGGGCTGCCGGGGATATATAAATCTCCACTCCGGGATAACTCAATCTGAGAGAGAAGCGCCCCCGAGCCGCCGAAGTTAAGATAGACCTGGATACCGGTCTTTTTCTGGAAAGCCTGGGCGGCCTCTTCCATGGGGGGTTTGCTGGCAGAGCCGACGAAAGCGGTTACCGTCTTCGATCCGGTCCCGGCACATCCACCGATAGCCATAAATAACATCACCCCAATCAAAACCAGTATAAGCTTTTTTCACTATTCTTTGTCCCCTTTCCAGAATTTATCGTTTAAAATACACTGCGTCATATTATCGTCAATATAACGTCATGGCAAAAAAATAATACCTCTAACGGTTAATGATTTCCCTGACGCTGGCGCGTTTCTCCTTATATTCCTTAATAATCCTCCTTCCCTCAGAGGTGAGGCGGGCATAGCCGCCGCGGGCGCCCCCGGTGGACTTCTCCACCAGCGGCGACGGGGCCAGGCGGTTCATGGCCTCGACCCAGAGCCAGGCGTTGCGGTAAGCCAGGTTCATCGAGCGGGCGGCCGCCGATATCGAGCCGAGCTGGTCGATGCGCTCAAGAAGCGTCGCCCTGCCCCAACCCATGAAAAGCTTGCCGTCCTTCTCCAGCCAGACCTTGCTCCGCACCACGATGCCGGACTCCGGCTTATGGCCGGAGCGGACGCCGTGCTTGACGCCGAACTCCGGAATCTTATTATTCAGTTTCTCTCTTCATCATTTCCTGAAAACTCGCGACGTCCTATATTACCAGCAATATAACGGCGATGTCAAATCCGTCGCAACCACAGGGCGTTTAAGAGGGGCTTAGCCCCTCTTTCTTTATTTCCCCCTCCTTTTGTAAAGGAGGGGGATACGGGGGTGGATTATCACATCTGAAATAGCGTCTTTGTGATTTTCTTGTGACTTTTTTAGCCCGTTTTGTGATTTATTTTAATATTAAATATCCTATGATATGAATGATACGCAGACTTCGTAAAAAACACGTCAAACACACGAGACATCAAAGCCGCACGGAAAAGGAGCATATTGCCCAGCAGACACTACCGAAAGAATGTCCGGCTGACATCACGAGACATCGCCGACTACTGCCAGGTCAGCAAGAGCACGGTGCTCGAATGGATAAAAAGCGACCGGCTGAAAGCCTTCCGGCTGCCCAGCGGCCACTACCGCATCGACAGGATGGACTTCAAAAAATTCCTCATCAGGTGGGACATGCCCGTCAACACCTGGCTGTTCAACAACGCCAGCGAAGGAGACAAGAAATAATGACCCTGACAAAACGACCGAACGCAACGGAAAGTCTGAGACCAGACGACAGGATGGAAGCCATCGCCCGGGGCGTGGCCGCCCGCCTTGAAGAAAGGACCGGATACTCAAAAAAAATAACCAAAGAGACCGCCGACATCGCGTGGGCGATGGGGGTGCCGGACCGGGAAATCAAAAATTGGATGAACCGGCGCACGGAACTGATAGCCAGTGAAGAGGCAAGAATCAAAGAAATCAAAGCGCGGCTCGGAGGGCCTGGCGTGAAGAGCTACGCGTGAACTAAAAGCAAAAAGCCAAGCAGGTGTCCAAGAGGGGCGCAAGCCCCTCTTTTTGTTTTTAAAGGCGATAGAATTACCTTTCCATTATTTTTGTAATATAATGATATTTACATAGCGTGAGGTGAGTGGACCATGCCCAACATGAGCGGCGCGGAAGCCCTGGTGGAGTTACTGGCGCGGGAAGGGGTCACGGTAGTCTTCGGGATACCGGGCGTACAGATAATGGAAGCCGTCGACGCCATCTACCGGGACAAGCGCCTACGCTGGATATCCACCCGGCACGAGCAGACCGCCGCCTACATGGCCTACGGCTACGCCCTCACCACGGGGAAAATCGGCGCGGCGATGGTGCTGCCGGGACCCGGCGCGCTCAACACCGCCGCCGCCATCGGCACGGCCTACGCCGCCTCGGCGCCGGTGCTGCTCATCAGCGGCCAGATAGAAAGCCAGCACATCGGCCGCCACCGGGGCGTCCTGCACGAACTCGACACGCAAAGCGACATCTTCCGCCACCTGACCAAATATACCGCCCGCGCCCGGCGGGCGGAGGACATCCCGGATATCGCCACGGAGGCCCTGCGGCAGCTCAAGACCGGCCGACCGCGCCCGGCGGAAATCGAGGTGCCCTACGATCTGTGGGCGAAGCAGGGCGAAATGACCCTCGGGAGCACCGAAAGGCCCGCGCCAATCCCGCCCGATCCCGAAGACATCGAAAAAGTCGCCGCGATACTCAAAGACGCCCGCCGTCCGATGATTTTAGCCGGGCGGGGGGCGGTCAAGGCGGGGACCGCGCCGGAAATAAAGCAGCTGGCCGAGCGGCTCAGGGCGCCGGTGGTCATGACACCGGAAGGACAGGGGCTCATAACCGTCGCGCACCCGTTTTACGGCGGCAACGCCACGCTCTGGCTCAATCCCATCTTCCAGGAGACCGACGCCATCATCGTGGTGGGGAGCCGACTGCGCGCCTCCGGCAACACACGGCTCAATCTCAAACCGGAAGTAAAAGTCGTCCAGGTGGACTGCGACGCTGCAGAGCTGGGGAGAAACCACAGAATCGACCTCGGCATCTCCGCCGACGCCAAACTAACGCTGGCGGCCCTGATCACCTCCCTGGGGAAAAAGACCGCCAGCCAGTGGCAAGAAGAAGAAATCGCACGGCTCCGCGCCAGACTAAAGAATCGATTGGAAAAGGCGGCGCCGCTGCAGATGTCCATCATCAATACCATCCACGAGGTCCTCGGGGACGACGGCATCATCGTGCCGGACGTCACCAACATGGGCTACTGGTGCGACATCGCCTACCCGGTCGGCGGGATAAACAGCTACGTGGACTCCTCGTACTTCGCCACGCTCGGCTTCGCCTTCCCGACCGCGCTCGGGGCGAAAGTCGGCAACCCGGACAGGCCCGTGGCGGCGATATGCGGGGACGGGGGGTTCCCCTACGCATCCGCGGAGCTGGCCACGGCCGTCCAGGAAAAAATAAACGTCATCGTCCTGCTGTTCACGGACAACGCCTACGGGACGGTCACTAACATCCAGCGCCGGCAGTTCGACGGGCGGTACATCGGCAACAAGCTGCATAACCCGGATTATGTCAAATTCGCCGAGGCGTTCGGGGCGGTGGGAATAAGGGTGGACAACCGCGAAGAACTGGGTAAAAAGTTGGGGTTAGCTGTTAATGCCGGCAGGCCGGTGATAATAGAGATTCCGGTGCCGCCGCTGGAAGAGCCGTGGGAGAGTTTAAAAGAAGAATAGGATAGATTAAGTCGTACCCAGTTGGATAAGTTGCCCGAGCATGTAACTGCACTTATCCGAAGCCAGGAAAGCCACCACCGGCGCCACGTCGCGGGGCTCGCAGAGTCGGTGCAGGAGCGAAGCCTTTTTCTCCCCTTCCAGCATCGATTTCGGGGCGCGCCAGACCAGGCCGGTCCTGCCCAGGCCGGGACCTACGGCGTTAACGATAATCCCGTAACGAGCCACCTCGCGCGCCAGCGCTTTAGTGAACTGGACGACGCCGCCCTTGGCAGCGCCATAGATAGAAATATCGGGGAAGCCCTGCCCACCGGAGGTATTCACGATGCGGCCGTACCTGCGGGCAATCATGTGGGGCAGCACAGCGCGGGCGACCCGCATCTGGCTGACCAGGTTGGTCTGGATATCAAAGTCCCAGTCCTTTTCCGTCATCTCGATAAAGGGCCGCAACTGGCTGCTGGCGCCCGCGTTATTGACCAGGATATCGATTTTGCCGAACTTCTTCATGGCTTTCTCGACCATGGCATCCACCTGCGCCTGTTGGGTGACATCGGCTTTCACCGCCAGGGCGCGGCGACCCAGTGCCTTAATTTCCGCAGCGGTCTGCTTCGCCCCCTCCAGATTAATATCGGCACAGACGACATCGCAGCCCTCCTCCGCTAACGTCAGGCAGATAGCCTTACCATAGCCGATCTGGCTGCCCGCCCCCGTCACCAGAGCCACCTTATCTTTTAAAAGCAGGTCCATAACATACCTCCCGTCCCGACAAAATAGCGCTGCCCAAGAGAGTATAGACTAAACCTTCTTATGTTTCCAGCGCCCCGACCGGAAATAGATGATGAAAATAATCGCCGAGGAGACGGTATCCGCCACCAGCGCCCAGCGGATGCCGTAGACACCCAGTCCGGCAATTTTAGGCAAAACGACCGCCAGCGGCACCCGGATACCCCACATCGTCACGAGGTCGATGATGAAAGCTATCAGGGTATCGCCCACGCTGTTCATAATACTCATCATCACGATCATCAGCCCGTTGAACATGTAGCTGACCGTCTGGATTTTAAGGAACTTGCCGGCCATATCAACGAGGTCGGGCTCGGCGTTAAAAATCGTCGCGATAGAGTTCGCCCATATCAGTATGGCGATAGTGAAGATAAACATGACACCGGTGAACAAACCGACGGCAATCCAGGCGGTCTTTTCCGCGCGGTGAGGCTGCAAAGCCCCCAGGTTCTGCGCCGCCAGTATGCCGGCCGCGGCGCCCAGGCCCATGGCCGGCATAAGAATCAGCATATCGATACGGGAGACCAGCATGTGCCCGGCAATAGCGAGGGTGCCGAAGGGGGCGATAAACCACATGAAAACAATGCTGCCGACATTCATGTGGATGCCACCGAGGGAAGCTGGGATGCCGATTTTCACGATACGCCAGATCATGGACGAATCGAAGCCGAAGCGGCGCATGGTCAGGCGCAAGCGCGTATGGCCGCTAAAGACAATCCAGAGGGCGACAGCCGCGAAGATACCCTGGGAAATAACTCCGGCCAGGGCCGCCCCCCTGACGCCCATAGCCGGGAAGATGCCCCACCAGCCGAAAATCAGTAAAGGAGACAGGATGATATTGAAAACCCGCGTGCCGAGGCTGATTTTCATCGGGGTCCTGGCGTCGCCGGAAGCCTGCATAATCCGCTGCGCCAGAGCGGCGAAGGACATGGTGAAAGTGCCGATGAGCTCGATGCGCAGGTAGGTAGCACCGGCGGCAACGACATCCGGCTCCAGTTTCCAGAGACTCAAAATCGACTCGGCGAAGAACATGCCTATCAGCGCCAGGAATAGCGAGAGGGCGGCGCCAACGACGAAAGCCTGCTGGGAGGCGTGGTTAGCCTGAACATCGTCACCGGCGCCGACAGAGCGGGCGATAACCGCCTGCAGGCCGGTGAAAAGGCCGAATATCAGGGAGTTGATCAGCGAAACGATGGTGCCGGACATCATCACGCCGGCCATCGGGGCGGAGCCGAGCCGGCCGATCCAGATAGCGTCAATAAAGGGACCCAGCGTCATCAGGCTGGAGCTGACGGTCATGGGCCAGGCGAGCGACCAGAGATTGCCGGGGATGCTGCCTTTGGTCCAGTCCCGTAGCATGGGGTTGGGCCTATTTTTACCGCTATCCGGTTTGTCTTCAGTCAAAATAGAGGTCCCTTGCTATATGGGGAAGGGGGGACTCGAACCCCCATGCATTGCTGCACCAGATCCTAAGTCTGGCCCGTCTGCCAGTTCCGGCACTCCCCCGCAGGTACTATAGCATTTTGTGCAGGCTGTCTCAAGTGGCCATCCATGCCCCTATTGACAAGTCGGAGGGGTGGTGCTATTATACCTAGATGTCCGATGTATTATGTATATCAAGGTATAAGCGACGGCCGGGGCGGCCGCACCGATATATAAAGCCTTAAAAAGGAGGTCACCGATATCATGAAACTAACGAATCTGGCAATCTGCTCTCTCGGCATCTGGGTATTTCTGAGCTCTTTCGTCCACGAAAGCTGGGTAGGAATCGTCTTCGGCATTATCACCGCCCTCCTGGCGCTGGTGGGCGCCTTCGTTAAATCCGAGTAAGACCCCGAATTTCCTTAAAAAAAGTCTTCACGGACGGCCGCCCCAGCCAAATTTATAAAAAAGAGCCCCGACCCCTTGAAAAAACGGAGAATTTTTGCTAGTATTGACGTACATAGAATATCTAAGTAAACGTTGTGTGCAATAGAGAGGTGATTCAAGTGGTATCAAAACATGATTTAATAAAAGGCAGCTCCAACTCGCTCCTGCTCAGTCTGCTGGAGCGGCAGGCGATGTACGGCTACCAGATCGTCAAGGAACTCGAAACGAGGAGCCAGGGCTATTTTAAATTCAAAGAGGGAACGCTCTACCCGGCCCTGCACCGCCTGGAAAAAGCCGGGCTGATTACCGGGACGTGGCAAATGCTGCCCAACGGGCGGCAGAGGCGCTATTACCATATCACCGCCAAAGGAGAGGCCGAACTGACCGCGGAAAAGGTGCAGTGGCAGGACTTCCTCGCGGCCATCAAGATGATACTGCAACCGGAACCGGCCCGCATTTAAGAGAGGTCGACAAAGTGACACCGGAACTAACGCAATACCTGGAAAGCATCAGAGGGAGTGCCAAGCTCGGGCCCGACGACGAAAACGGGGTCATGAGTGAACTCAAGACGCACATCGAAGACAGGGTAGAAGAGCTGACGGAACGAGGGCTAACCGAAGACGAAGCCCTGAAAGTCTGCCTGGGGCAAATGGGCAGCACCAAGCTCATCGCCCGCCGGATATACGAAGCCTACAGCCAGGGCAGCTGGAAGCAGGTACTGCTCGCCGCCATGCCCCACCTCCTCTTCGGGCTACTGTTCGTCCTCAACTGGTGGCATTACCCGGGGTGGCTATCAATAGTCCTGGCGCTCATCCTGGCCATGACGGTCTTCGGGTGGGGGCGCGGTAAACCGACCTGGCTTTTCCCGTCGCTGGGCTACACCCTGTTGCCGGTCCTGGCGGCCGGGATATTCCTGCTCTATTTGCCAATAGGGTGGTCATGGCTGGCGCTGGGCATCTACTTCCCGCTGGCGCTGTGGTGGCTCTTCCACGTCATCGTCCAGACGGTGCGGCGGGACTGGCTCCTCAGCACACTCATGCTCCTGCCCCTGCCGATAATCGCCGGGTGGTACCTGGCCGTCTCGCCTACGGGGAAATTCAACGCATACAGCCTCCAGCGCCTCTACTATTTCGCTCCCTGGATAGGACTCAGCTTCCTGATACTGGCCGCCACTATCGCGGCATTCCTCCGCCTGCGGCAGCGCGTCCTGAGGGTCGTGGTACTGGCGGTATCGGGGATGCTCTCGCTATCACTGGTCGTTTACTACAGCACCGGGCGGCTGGACCTGCCTACTTTCTTCGGGCTAAATCTGGTGATGTGGTGCGTCTTCCTCGCCCCTCCCCTCCTGGAACGATACCTCATCAGAAACAGGCATGACTCCGGCTGGAAAAAAGAAAAGCGACCAGCGTAAACGCCTTAAAAAATGGACAAAAACGTACCATGAAACAAAAAGTAGCCATCGTCACGGACACCACCGCCTGCGTGCCCCCGGAACAGGTCAACGAGTATAACATCGAGGTGGTGCCGATACTGCTCATCGTCGATGGGAAGAGCTACCGGGACGGCATCGACATCAAAGCCAGCGAGTTCTACGCCCTCCTGCGAAAGTCAAAAAAGCCCACCACCTCCAGCTCCTCGCCCGATAACTACCTCGAAGCCTACCGCCGGGCCAGCCAGAGGGCGCCGAATATCCTGTGCCTGACGGAGCCGTCCAAGTTCAGCGCCATGTTCAACTCCGCCCGCATCGCGGCGGACATGGCCAGAGAAACGCTGCGCAATACCACCATTGAAATCCTCGATTGCACGACGGCAGCGGCGGGCCTGGGGCTGGTGGCGCTGGCCGCCGCCAAAGCCGCCGCGCTGGACAAGCCCCTGGAAGCGGTCAAGGACATCGCCCGGAACATCATGTCGAGGGTGAACCTGCTGGCGAGCCTCAACACGATACAGTACCTCGCCAAGAGCGGGCGCGTCCCGCAGGCCGCCGCCATGGTCAACAACATCCTCAACATTAAACCGGTCTTCAGCCTTAATCACGCCGACGCCCACACGGTAGCCCTACCGCGGACGATGAAAAGCGCGATAAACCGCATGCTCAAGCTGATGAAGACCATGGTCAAGAAGGGGCGGGCGCTGCACGTGGCGGTCATGCACGCCGACGCGCCGGAACAAGCGCTGGCTTTCAAGAATAGAATCGAATCGCAATTCGAGTGCCGGGAAATATTCCTCACGGAGTTCACGCCGGTCATGGGGGTGCATACCGGGCCGGGGCTCATCGGCGTGGCCTTCTACGGGGAAGAATAGCCTCCCTAGCCAAAAACACCTTAAACAAACTATAATCTATGGTATGGTCAATCCACGGGTCGAAGCCGATGCCCGGCGGATCGCGGAAAGCCTCGGCCAGCTCCCCGCGCCGGAGGCTCCGCCGGTCTTGATCGTCGTCAGCGGCCTGCCCGGGACAGGGAAATCCTACCTGAGCCGCCGGCTGGCGGAGCGCCTCGCCTACCCCGTCCTGGAAAGCGACGCCCTGCGCAAACAGCTTTTCCCCGCGCCGACCTATTCCGCCATCGAAAGCGGCATTCTCTTCCGCGCCATCCACCGCCTGATAGAAGACCTGCTCGAGAAAGGCATATCCCTGATCCTGGACGCCACCAACCTGACGGAGAGATACCGCGAGCGCCTATATAACATCGCGGAAAAACACAAAGCCAGGCTCATCATCGCCCACACCAAAGCGCCGCCGGAAGTGGTGCGCGAACGACTGAAAGACAGGACTAAAAAGAGACACAACGGCAGCTCCGACGCGGACTGGGAAGTCTACCTGAAGCTCAGCGCCACCGCGGAAAAAATCCGCCGCCAGCACTTCACGGTAGATACAGCCAAAGACATCACACCGGCCGTGGGAAAAATCGTGAGGGAAGCTAAAAGATAAGAGGAGATAAAACATGGAGATAAAAGCCGCCACCGGTGACCTGTTAAAAATTAAATGCGATGCCATCGTGGTGAACCACTACGAAGGGATGAAACGCCCGGAGGGGGACGCCGCCGCCGCGGACAAAGCGCTGGGCGGAGCCATCACGCAGCTCATCAAGCAGGGCGATATCAAAGGCAAGCCCAACGAAATAACGCTCATACACAGCCTGGGCAAGCTGCCGGCCGCCCGGATAGTCGTCACCGGGCTGGGCAAGAAAAAAGAACTGAATACCAACAAGATACGCAGCGCCGTCGCCGAGACCTGCCGGTACCTGAGGGGAAAGGGGATTGCCAGCGCGGCCAGCGGCATACAAGGGGCGGGCGTTAACGAAATCAAAACCGAGGAGGCGGTCGAGGCCATGACCGAGGGAGCGCTGCTCGGGCTCTACACCTTTCGACGGCACATCACACAAAAAGAAAATAACTTCGGGGAGATTAAAAATTTCATCATAATTGGTAAAGAAAAGGGAGCGCTGGAAAAGACCATCGGTAAAGGGCAGATACTGGCGGAGGCCGCCAACCGGGCGCGCGACATGGTCAACGAGCCAGCCAACTTCATGACGCCGGCGGCGATGGCCGAAGCCGCCCGCCGGCTCGCCGCAACATACGGGCTCAAGGTGGAAGTACTCGAGCGAGAAAAAATGAAGGAACTGGGCATGGGAGGCCTGCTCGGCGTGTCGCAGGGCAGCCAGCAGCCGCCCCGATTCATCATCCTCGGCTACCGGGGCCGACTCTCAGACGAAATCGACCTGGCGCTGGTAGGCAAGGGCATCACCTTCGACTCCGGCGGCATCGACATCAAGCCATCGGAGGGGATGGAAGAAATGAAAGGGGACATGGCGGGGGGCGCCTCGGTCATGGCCACGCTCGCGGCCCTGGCGCAGCTCAAGCCCAAAATCAACGTCACGGCGCTGGTGCCGGCCACGGAAAACCTGCCCAGCGGCACGGCCATGAAACCCGGCGACATCATCACCGCCATGAACGGCAAGACCATCGAGGTCCTCAACACGGACGCCGAAGGGCGGCTCATCCTGGCCGACGCCCTGAGCTACGCGAAAAAAATCGGCGCCAAAGCCATCGTAGACGTGGCCACGCTCACCGGCGCCTGCCACGTGGCGCTGGGGAGCATCTGCAGCGGCGCTTTCACCAACGACCAGGCGCTGGCGGACAAGGTAATCGCCGCCGGAAAAGAGACCGGAGAACTGATGTGGCAGCTGCCCATGTACGAGGAGTACAAAGAGCAGCTTAAAAGCGACGTCGCCGACATCAAGAACATCGGCAACCGATGGGGCGGCGCCATCACCGGCGCCAAGTTCCTCGAGGAGTTCGTCGATAAGACGCCATGGGTACACCTGGACATCGCCGGGACATACTACACGGACAAGGAAAAGGGCTATACCATCAAAGGCGCCACCGGCATACCGGTCAGGACGCTCATCAATCTGGTCCTGACGATGGCACAATAAATAAGCAAAACAAGGAGGACACCATGAAGATAAAATATCTCGCGCACGCCGCCTTTTTAATTACGTCCGACTCCGGCGTTAGAATCGTCACCGACCCCTACGCGACTTCGCCCGGCATCAAACACGGGGAGATAAAAGAGACGGCGGACATCGTGACCGTCAGCCATGAGCACGGCGACCACAACAACACCGGCGCCGTCAGGGGCAACCCGAAAATCGTCAGGAGCGGCGGCGAAGTCAAAGGGATAAAAATCAGGGCCATTCCGGCCGCCCACGACGATAAAGGGGGAAGCCAGCGGGGCAAGAACACCATTTTTTGCTTCGAGGTGGACGGCGTCAATATCTGCCACGCCGGCGACCTCGGGCACACGCTCAGCGAGGAGCAGGTCAAAGCCATCGGCAAAGTGGACGTCTTAATGATACCGGTGGGCGGTTTCTTCACTATCGACGCGAAAACAGCGACGAAAGTCGGCGAGCAGCTCAAACCCAGAATAATCATCCCCATGCACTACAAGACGGAAAAACTCGAATTTCCTATCACCGGGGCGGACGAATTTACCAAAGGCAAGAGCAACGTCACGAAAGTCAACGGCAGCGAAATCGATCTCAAAGCGGGGGCGCTGCCGGCGCCAACGCAAATAATGGTGCTCAAGCAGTCGCTATAATCCCCGATGATAAATCCCAACGAGGTAGGCCTCATCATCTTCGACATGGACGGGACGATTGTCCCCTCCCTCCCCGCCGTGTACGAATCGATAAAGCGGGCCTTCGCCAAGCTGGGATGGGCGGTCAACTTCAGCGCGGAGGACATCAATAAATTCTTCGGAATGCCCTCGACGGTGGGCAGCGGCGGGCTCTATGAGTTCATCACACCGCCCGAGAGCCATCTGACCCACCCAGAAGTAAGGGAAAAAGTGCGCCAAGAAGAGGTCGTGACTTTCCGCGAGATGGCGCAGCCCTACCCGGGGGTAAAAGAAACGCTCGCGACACTGCGAAAAAGGGGCTACAAGCTGGCCCAGTACACTAACGCCTCCGCCTATTACCTCGATATGGTTATGTCAACCCTGGACACCGGAAAATATTTCGACTATATCGAGTGTATTTATGAAAACAACCTCACCAAGTCCGAACTGGTCAGGAAAATCAGGGACAGGTTCGGCGGGCTGACGGCGGCGGTGGTGGGAGACAGGTGGCACGACATCGAAGCCGCCCGCGAGACGGGCTCACTATCCATCGGGGCACTCTACGGCTACGGGGGCGATGAACCGAAAAAGGCGGATATAACCATTAAAAAGTTCGACGACCTCTTGAAAATTTTCAGACGCGCCCGTCGATAGACATTTCGTATCACAATTTTCCGCCGAATTTATTTTCGTAAAATCCCAAAGTGCTCTCCCACCCTCTAGTTACTCTTGACTCACTATGATAAAATAATGTATGGAGGGTGAATTTGCGTATTAAAACAGGCAGAGAATTTTGGATATCAGCGGGATTATTCTAGCAGGCGGCAGGAGCCTACGCCTGGGGCATGACAAGGTCTTAGAGAAGATAGGTGATAAAAGCTTACTCGAACGGGTAGTATCCCACATCGATTCGTTCAGCAAAAATATTATTATAGTAACCGCTCACGAGAGGACTTTTGCGCCCTTGGCAAAAAACCCGAAAGTAAAGACAGTATGCGATATCCTGCCTGGGCAGGGCTCGCTGGGCGGCATATTTACCGGGCTCGAAGCTTCGAGGTCATTTTATAACCTGGTCGTGGCGGCGGACATGCCTTTTTTAAACGAGCCTTTATTACACTACATGATAGAGAAAGCCGAAGGCTACGATTTCGTCCTGCCGCGGGTCGACGGGCTCTTCGAGCCGCTGCACGCCATCTACTCCCGCAACTGCATCGCCCCCATAAAAACGATACTGGGACAGGGCAAGAAGATGATTATCGAGCTGTTCAACTACGTGAAGGTCAGGTACATCGAAACGGAAGAGGTCGAAAGGTTCGACCCGGAGCACCTGAGCTTTTTCAATATCAACACTAAAGAAGACCTGGCGCTGGCCAGACAGATAGCCGGAGAACAATGTTAAGCGTCGAAGAGGCACTCCAAAAAATACTCGACGAAGTGGACGTCCTGGAGACGGAATCCGTCCCCATACTGGAGTCGCTGGGGCAGGTGCTCGCCGAGGACATCAAATCCGACATCAACGTGCCGCCGCTGGACAACTCCGCCATGGACGGCTTCGCCGTGAGGTCGGAGGACACGCAACATGCGAGCGAAAAGACGCCCCGATACCTGCGGGTCATCGACACGGTCATGGCCGGCTCAATCTCTAAAAAAGAGGTCGTGCCGGGCACGGCCATACGGATTATGACCGGAGCGCCGGTGCCGCGGGGAGCCGACAGCGTCGTGCAGTTCGAGCATACCGACGAGGGCAAAAGCCAAGACAAAGCCAAAGTAGGCATCCTGGAAGAAATCCAACCCGACCGTAACATCAGAAAAGCGGGGGAGGATATCGGGCGGGGCACGTTAGTTTTAAGGAAAGGCACGGTAATCAGACCTTCGGAAATCGGCATGATGGCCTCCGCAGGCTACAGCAAGGCAAAGGTCATACGGCGTCCGGTAGTGGCCGTCCTTTCCACCGGCAACGAACTGGTGGAAATCGATAGCGCTCTGCCCGAGGGCAAAATTTACGACAGCAACGCCTACAGCATCGCCGCGCTGGTCAAACGCTACGGCTGCGTCCCGAAGGTGCTGGGGATAGCCCGCGACGACGAAACCGAGCTGGTCAGCAAGCTAAAGCAGGCACAGGACGCCGACATGCTGCTCACCACGGGCGGCGTCTCCATGGGCGACTTCGACATGGTGAAGGACATCATCGCCAGGGACGGCCAGATGGTCTTCTGGCAGGTGCGGGTCAAGCCGGGGAAACCTTTAGCTTTCGGCAAGATAAAGGGCAGGGACAAAAACGGAAGGGCGAAAAGCATACCGCACCTGGGCCTGCCCGGCAATCCCGTCAGCTGCATGGTGAGCTTCGAGCTGTTCGTGCGGCCGGCGCTGCTCAAGATGATGGGCAAAAAGAATTTCACCAAGCCCACCGTGGCGGCCATCATGGAAGAGAACATCAAAAACGACGCCGGACGTCGCCTTTACAACCGGGCCATCGTGGAGAAAAGGGACGGGCATTATTACGCGCGGCTGACGGGGTCGCAGGGGTCGGGGATACTGACCTCGATGTCCCTCGCCAACGGGCTGGTGCTCATCCCGGAAGAGCGGAAAACGGTCAAAAAAGGCGAGACCGTCCAGGCACTCATGCTGGACTGGAACGAAGAAGTAAATATTTAACGAGTAAAATATGCGCTTAATCATATCAATCGTGGGAAAGTCCGACGCCGGCAAGACAACGCTGCTGGAAAGCCTCATCGGCGAGCTCAAGCGGCGGGGATACAAGGTGGCGATCGTCAAGCACTCGCACCACGCCGACGACCTCGACACGGCCACCAAAGACACCTGGCGCTTCACCAGGGCCGGCAGCGAGCTATCGGCCATCAACTCGCTCGACAACCTGGCGATTTACCGCCACATGGACCACTACTTCGACCCGCAGGAGATAGCCAACTTTATTCTCTGGGACTTCGACATCATCCTGACGGAAGGGTTCAAAGGAAGCAGCTATCCCAAGATAGAGGTCCACCGGCATAAACAGGGCAAAGAGCTCATCACCGACCCGGAGCAGCTGCTGGCGGTGGTCACGGACGAACGCCTGGACGTGAATGTGCCGCAATTCTCCCGGGACGATATCAACGGCATCGCCGACCTGATGGAGAAGATGATAATAAGTCAACGACAGGAAAACGCCATCGACCTGGTGGTCAACGGCGCTAATATACCCATAAGCTCTCAGGTGAAAGACCTGCTGGCGCGCACGATAGCGGCGATGATACCCGCCCCGGCGAATGACGGCGAAATAAAGACCCTGCATTTTTCCCTGAGGAGGAAGGCTTGATATACGAAGCCTCGGATTTTGTCTTCAAGGTGCCCTCGGTGGTATCCAGGGCGCGGCGCGTCCTGATCAAGCCCAGCGCCTCCTACCCGCTGCCCTACCCGGTCACCACCAGCGCCGACATGCTGGCGGCCATCATCTCGAGCATCCGGAGGGTCAGCGACGCGGACATCCTCCTGCTGGAGGGCACGCCGGGAGGGGTGCCAACGCGCCCGATATACCAGGCGCTCGGCTACAACTTCCCGCGGGTGCTCACGCTGGACGTCAAGGACTGCATCTTCGTGGAAGTGGACAACCCGCTCCCCAAGCCTTTCGCCATGCCGACCTTCTGGGTGCCCAACGTCATACTATCGAGCGACTACCTCATCACCGTGGCGCCGCTAAAGACCTACAACGGCTCCGGCAGCTTCAGCATCCGGAACCTGCTTTCGCTGCTGCCGAGCAGCAAGTACCGCGGGGAAATGGCCGGCGGCTGGGACAACCTCTACTCCCTGGGGATAGACAAAGTGCTGGCCGACCTCTATTTTACACTGCCCTTCGACATGGGGATAGTCGAGGCGAGGCAGAAATTCGCCGTCAAAGAAGAGCCGAGCGGCGGGGTGGTGGAGGAATTCGACAAAGTATTTCTCGGAGAGCCGTTCGAAGCCGACTGCGAGACGGCGGAAGCACTGGGAATGAAAATAGGTTACCTCGACCTGATAAAGTCGGCCAAGGTAGAGCTCGAAGCGTAAGGGCTTATTTCCTCACGCTTGATTTAAAGAGGGGGAAAATAAGAAAGAGGGGTTTCCACCCCTCTTAAACGCCCCAACTCAATACTTGACCTGGAAGCCGGAGAAAAGCCCGCGGTAATTCGACCACCTGGCGATCACCTTTTCCACCCGGGCGGCCGGCGAGCCCACCTCAAGATAGTGGACCAGCTTCTCGAGTCGTTCCCTCTCCCCCTCCGCCCTGACCTCCACCCGGCCATCGGACAGGTTGCGTACGTAGCCGGTCAGGTTCAGGTCGGCGGCGCGGCCCTCCACGTAAGCCCGGAAGAACACGCCGTGCACCCGACCGCTAACAGTAGCGCGAAGCGAAGCCAGGTCAGCCATAAAAACCGCTCCTGACTTTTTCAGTCCGCCGGAGAAAGACTACCCCTCTTCTTCTTCCGGCCGCCTCCCCTCCCTCATTTTTCCCTTCCTGATTACCTCAACCTCAACCGGCGGTGCTATTATCGTTACCGGCGCTATTTTTTTAGCTTCCTTTTTGCCCTTCTTCTTCTCTCTCTTGCTGTAATCTCCCTGACGACCCATAATAACACCTCACTATCGTATTACAGGTACTTTACCAGAGATTTTAGCAGATAGCAGCTATTCCGTAAAGCCTCCGGAGAGCCGGTCCAGCGCCTCCCTCGCGGCTTCCGTCTCCGCCAGCTTTTTGCTCCTGCCGGAACCACTGCCCAGGACTTCGCCTTTAACGGTCACTTCTACCGTAAATACCGGGGCATGAGGCCGGCCGGTCTCCGCTACGAGACGGTACACAGGCGTTTGCTGGAACCTGGACTGGGTAAGCTCCTGCAACCTCGACTTGAAATCAGCGCCGGCGCCCGGCCGGGCGAGCTTCGGCCACTCTACCGCGAAAAGCCGGGCGATGATATCGGCGACGGCCTTCAGGCCGCGGTCGAGGTAAACGGCGGCGACGACCGCCTCCAGGGCCCCCGCGAGATTGGTCGCCTTGCTCCGCCCGCCGCCCGCCTCCTCGCCTTTCCCCAGGTAAAGAAAGTCGCCGAGACCGATACTCTGCGCCACGCGCGCCAGGGTATCGCGGCGCACCAGGGCTGCCCGGAGGCGGGTCATCTCACCTTCGGTGAGGTCGGGGGAAGAGCGATAAAGCTCCTCGGCGACGACCAGGCCCAGGACGGCATCGCCCAGCAACTCAAGCCTTTCGTTATTTCCGGGGGAAAAGGAGGGGTTCTCGTTGATGTAAGAGCTGTGGACAAGCGCCTGCCGGAGCAGGGCCTTATTTTTAAATTTGACACCAAGCGCCTTCGACAAGTCCGCGATATCCGCCACGGGAAAACCTCTTACAGATAAAGATAATACGGCAGGACCAAGGAGTCAAATTATTGGTATTCTATCTTGTTTGAGAGGGGGAAATAATGGAAGAGGGGTCGTGACCCTTCAGGGTGAACCTTCAGGCTGAACCCCTCTTAGACGCCCCGGTTTTTATGGTGATAAGAATTTAAGTGGGGACTTCGCCCTTCTCTTAAACGACCGATTATTGCCGTAGATATACCTTCATGCTATAATTTAGCTATCCACTGGGGAGTAGTCTAGTGGTAGGACAGCGGACTCTGGATCCGTGTGCGAAGGTTCGAATCCTTCCTCCCCAGCCACTCTAGAAACATTCCAAACTTTTTTCAGTCTGAGTCTTTATGTCCAATCCGGCGGGCCGGGCGTAGTCTGTTGCTCGTAGAGGGGGTTGTAGGCCAGCGTCCCCATCTTCTTAATGATATCGCGTCGCTTTTCATTCAACGGCTCATCCGGGATGGCCCGGATAACGGCCTCCTGACGCGCGATATAGCCTTCGCGGAACTCGGGGTGGGTGTGGATAAAGATGTCATTCCGCCGGATGCCGCGCACCACGCGCTCGCCGGTCTCCACCGGGTCCATGAACGCACTTCTTAACTCCGCCATATCGGGCATCGGCCGGCGGGGCATACCAGGAGGCGGAGTGGGCGGCCAGGTCTGTCCCTCGTTCCTGAGATGGGCGGGGCGGTTGGCGAAAGTAGACGGGCCCAGATTAGTAACGGTCGGGCCGGGGATAAGCACCGAAGCCCCGACGTTAGTGCCCATGAGGTCTCCCGCCAGCGTCTCCATCATTCCCGCTATGGCGTATTTAGTGGTGTTATAAATAATGCAGCCGTTGACGGCGAAGAAGCCGGCCGTCGAAGAAGTAGAGACAATATGGCCGCCCTCACCGTGTTTTAAAATACGCGGCAGGATGATGACAAGCCCGTTGGCGACGCCGATAATATTAACGCCGACACTGAAATCCCAGTCTTTGAAGGTCATGTTCTGCGCCGGCCCGGCGGAAGCCACGCCGGCGTTATTCACCAGCACATGAATCTTCTGGAAGACGGCCTCCGCTTCGTCGGCGGCTTTAACGTAGGCGGCGCGGTCGGTGACATCCAGCTTAATCGGGTGGACAGGCAGCTTTTTCTCTTTAAAATAGACCATCGCTTCGTCCAGCGCCTCCTGGCGTGAATCGGCGATGACCACCTTCATGCCGTGCCTGGCGCAGGCCCTGGCGATGCCCAGTCCGATGCCGCTCGCCCCGCCGGTGATAAACGCCGTCTTTCCTTCTATCTTTTCCATGGGTCCCTCTTCCTTTCTAAAGCTGTCTACCAGTCCGGCGGGCCTACCGGCTTCTGTTTGTCGTAAATGTCATTATGATATATCGTACCGAAGGTGCTGATAATTTCAAAGCGTTTTTCGTTCCTCGGCTCATCGGGAATAGCCCGGATAAGGGCATCGTGGCGGGCGATATAGCCTTCGCGGAACTCGGGATGGGTATGGATAAAGAGGTCGTTACGCCTGATGCCCCGCACCACCCGCTCGCCGGTCTCAACGGGGTCCATGAAGGCCACCTGCACCTCCTCGGGCGGGTGCCGGCGGCGGCATACCGGAGGGTGGCTGAGGCGGCCAGGTCTCTCCTTCGTTCCTGAGGTGCGCGGGGCGGTTCTCAAAAGAAGACTGGCCCAGGTTGCCCCTGGTCGGCCCCGGGAAGAGCACGGAAACCCCGATATTTTTATCCTGAAGATCAGTAGCGAGGGCTTCCATCATACCGGCCACGGCGAACTTGGTCGTGCAGTAGGTAATCTGGCCGCCGGCCGCGGCGACGCCCAGGGTCGACGAGGTGCTCACGATGTGCCCGCCCTCGCCGTGTTTCAAGATACGCGGCAGCATCGTCACCACGCCATTGATAACGCCACCGAGGTTGACGCCCACGGCGTAGTCCCAATCTTTGAAGGTCGCTTTTTCCGCCGGTCCGCCAGCGGGGCCGACGCCGGCGTTATTGACCAGCACGTGGATTTTCCCGAAGACTTTTTCCGTTTCATCGGCGGCGCGGGCATAAGCCTCGCGGTCGGTGACGTCCAACTTGATGGGTTGGACAGGCAGCTTTTTCTCCTTGAAATAGGCCATCGCTTCATCCAGGGCCTTCTGCCGCATATCCGCGATGACCACCTTCATGCCGTACCTGGCGCAGGCCTTGGCGATGCCCAGTCCAATGCCGCTGGCGCCGCCGGTAATAAAAGCCACTTTCCCTTTGATGTCTTTCATGGCCGCCCTTCCTTATCTCGATTTTGTCCTTTTACGCTAATGCCCGATGCCGCAGGAGCCGTCTTGGCACATCACCGCCTCCGGCATACGCAGGGGCCTGGCGTCCTTCTTAATGCCGGCTCTGGGTATCCAGGGGTCGATGACGACGGTCTGGAAATAGGAGAAATCGGTCGTAACCCACATGGGGTTCATCTCCCCGCCGACGACGATAAAGTTCACCATGTCCGGTCGCTTGAAACGGGGATTCAACTCATTAACGAGCCACTCGCTCAACCTGGCAGGGTCGTCCCAGCCTTCATTCTTGAGTCCCTTGGCCGCGAGGGGGTCGCAAATGAAAGTGAAAGCACCGCCCATGGGGCCACTAAGGTTTTTCATCACCTGCAACATGCGCTGGGCCGGGCCCAGGCCCATGGTCAGGACGTTCCAGCCGCGGAAAAGGCTCACCGTGCTTTCTCCCGCCTTGAAGCCCTTGCGCACGTGGAAAGGCTGCCAGACGCTATTTTCCTCGTTTTCCGCGAAGCACATATTATTGTAATTAATGGTGGTCCCGGTGCTCGCCGTGAAGGTAGCGCCGGCCCGGACGTCCCCGAAGTTGATAGACATCAGCGTCCAGGCGCGGCCGATAACGGAGTTGGCGTAATTGACCGGGCTCAGGGCGCCCAGGCCGCTGTTCATGCCGATTTCGTTGCGGACGGGGCCGTTGACGACCATCATGCTCGCAAAGGAAGTAGTCGAGCTGGGCATGGAAGGCCGTCCCGAAGCGCCCAACGCCAGGATGACCGGGAAATGCTCCGGCCGGGCGCCCGCCATGACGGCGATGGCCGCCACCCTCTCCACCGTATATTGCAGCCTCTCCTCATGGGTGGTCACGGACATCATGCCGACGAACTCATCGGGGGTATCGGTCGGTGCCGGTAAGCATCTCCGCCACGCGCTCCTCGGTGGGCAGGATGATGGGCAGTCCGTCCGTCCAGCCGCTTTCGAGAAAGAGACGATGAAGATTTTCTTCCGTATCCGGCTTGAGCAGTCGCGGCCAGGTCGGCCGCTTGACCGGTTTGTAATTTTTCTCCGCGTCCGTCAGGGGTTGTGTCAGAGCGTAGAAAATTTCATCCATGAGGGGCGCACCGGAAACGGGGTCGTTGCCCCTGATATAGCCCTGCAAAGTTTCCCTCGATACAAAGCCGACGGGATAAGGAGGGAAGCTCCAGCGGAGGTTCATGCCGTGGCTGCGGCCGTCACGCTGGACATAGTCCGCGAAACGGGCGGTGACGATGGGGGCGGTCGGAACGCCGTAGTCGTTCTCCAGGGTGCGCGAAAATTCGGCGATACTCGCCGAACATCCGTCTCAGCCGCCCACGCCAAGGATAGCGGCGTCACCGTTTTTCTTGATTTCCGCCCAGAGCTCGGGCTCGTCGGTGAACATGCTGGTCTTTTTATGGCGCACCTCGGTCTTTATTTCCGGCCGGTTGCTGCGTGAACCAGTCATGGAGCTCTTCAATAAATTCCCTGCCGCCGGCAAAACCCGTATTAACCAAGAAAACGGTCTTGCCTTTCAGGCCGTCAAGACGCGGCGCCATTTTAAGGGCACCCAGCCTTTCCGCCGTATCTCTCGGCTGGTTGGTCGGGTCGTGGATAGCCCAGGGGACAGAATCGGGGTCGAGGCGACTTCCAAAGATACCGGTGGGCTGGCCATGGGGGTCAAGAACACTAATTTTCGCGCCGTTCTTTTTCATCTCTCTCCTTATCGATATGTCGTAATATGGCGGATTTCCCATTATAATAAGATAAAATAATTCCAAAGTTCAAGTCTGGCTTGGAACTTGCACGATAGACCAGCTACATCCTATTATTATTACGGAGCCATCAATCATTAAAGGAGAAGCGCGCAATTGGGAGCACTTAACGGCGTAAAGGTACTGGAGCTGAGCGAGTTCATATCCGGGCCCTACTGCGGCAAAATGCTGGCCGACCTGGGGGCCGAGGTCATCAAGATAGAAAAGCCCGGCACCGGCGACGCGGCCAGGCGCCACGGACCTTTCCCGGGGGACATACCGCACCCGGAAAAGAGCGGCCTCTTCCTCTTCCTGAACACGAACAAGCTCGGGATTACGCTGAATATCGAGAGTGAGCCAGGGCGGGAGATATTCCGGCGGCTTATCAGCGGGTCGGACGTCCTCATCGAAAGCAATCCGCCCAAAGAAATGGCGAGGCTGGGAATCGACTACCGGAGCCTGAAAAAACTCAACCCAACGCTAATCATGACCTCGATTACGCCGTTCGGGCAGACCGGGCCGTACAAAGACTATAAAGGCTCGGACCTCATCAACTCGCACATGAGCAGCGAGGCGTTCGGGAACCCGACCGAAGGTGTGGACGACCGGGAGAAATACCCGCCGCTGCGGGGGCCGATGCACGCCGCCGACTTCATGACCGGGCTGACCGGGGCAGTGTGCACCATGTCCGCCATTATCGGGCGGCAGAAAAATAAAAAAGGACGGCATGTCGATATATCGGCCCAGGAAGCGCTGGCATCGGTAACGCGGCAGGAGCTCGCGTTCTGCCTGTGCGAGGGGCTCTATCCCACGCGGCAAATGGGCAGGAAACGCGTCGGCGGTTTTTTATATAAGTGCCAAGACGGCTACGTGAACATCTGGATCGGACCGCACTGGCAAAAGCTCGTGACCATGATGGGCAAGCCGGACTGGACGCAGGTTGAGCTCTTTCAGAACCAGGGCACGCGCGCCGAACACCAGCAGGACTGCAACAAACTCATCGAGCTATGGACGCAGGAATACACCATGGCAGAAATAGACAGGCTGGGCATAGAATACGACGTGCCCCTGGCGCCGGTGCGCACGGTGAAAGAGGTCGTCAACGACGAACAGCTTGCCTACCGTCAATTTTTCACAGAGATAGACCATCCGGTAGCCGGCAGGTTCAAATACCCCGGGGCGCCTTATAAGCTAACGGCAACGCCCTGGGAAATAAAACGCCGCGCCCCACTGCTCGGGGAGCACAACGAAGAGGTCTACAGTCGTGAACTCGGCTATGCTAAGAAGGAAATAGAGGGGCTGAGAAGGTCGGGTGTCATCTAATGAAAAGAAGGCAACAGGAGACGCCAAATTTGCCCCTGGCGGGCATAAGAATCCTGGACTTCGGGCAGATGTGGGCCGGACCGCACCTCTCGCAGTGGCTGGCGGTGATGGGCGCGGAGGTCATCAAAGTGGAAACACACCTGAGGCTGGACTTCATGCGCATGATCGGCATACCGCCAGGGTTCGAGAGAAACAACTTCAACGCGGGGACGGCTTTCGCGTCCCTGAACTACGGCAAGAAAAGCATCACCCTGAACATGAACGAACCGCGGGCGCAGGAGCTCGCCCGAAAGCTCGTCGAGATAAGCGACATCGTCACCGAAAATTTCGGGGGGGCGATACTGGAGCGGTGGGGGCTCAGCTACGAGGCAATGAAAAAGCTAAAGCCGGACATCATCTATTACGCCGGCTCGGGCTACGGGCGGAGCGGACCACATAAATCGCGGCCTTCCTACGCGGAAATCGTCGAGGCGTACGACGGCTCTTCATATTTGAACGGCTATCCCGGCGGCGGGCCGGCGACGGTGGGCGTATCGCCATGGACGGACGCCACCCAGGCAATGCACGGCGCCTATGCCATCATGGCGGCGGTGTACCACCGCAACCGGACGGGAGAGGGACAATATATCGACGGGGCGATGATCGAAGGCAGCAGCAACTTCCTCGGGGAGATGGTCATGGGCTACACCATGAACGGCGCGCTCGGCGAGCGCACGGGCAACCGGGATAAATATATGGCGCCGCACGGCTGCTACCGCTGCAAGGGCAACGACGAATGGGTAGCCATCGCGGTGGACGGCCAAAATGAATGGAAGGCCTTCGTCAAAGCCATCGGCAGTCCAGAGTGGGCCCGCAAAGCCGAGTTTAAAGACGTGAAAAGCCGGCGGCAGAACCAGGACGAGCTGGACAGGCTCATCGAGGCATGGACACGCCAGCGCCACCAGTACGAGGTCATGGAGCTGCTGCAAAAAGCGGGGGTAGCGGCGGGGGCATCTCTAAATATCAAAGACCTCGTCAGCGACCCGCAACTGAAAGCGCGGCGGTTCTTCATCGAGGAGGAACACCCCGTCCTGGGTAACATAACGCTGCCGGGACTGCCCTGGAGGCCGGCGGGGAGGCAAAAAGGCAACTATGGCTACGCGCCGCTGCTCGGAGAGCACAACGATTATGTCTTCGGGGAGCTGCTGGGACTTAGCAGCGAAGAGATAGAAAAACTAAAAGAAGAAAAAGTAATTTACTAGCTCAAAAGTCTGCCTTCCCGACGATATCCCGGGCAATAATTGCGGCCCCGATAGCCCCGGCCAACATGGGGTCGTAATCGCTTTTTAACGCCGTCATTTTCATCTCTCTTTCGAGTCGCTTAACGATGCCGGAGTTCTTCGCCAGGCCGCCGGTAAAAGCGATTTCCTTTTCCGGCTGCACCCGGCCGATGGTACCGTGAATCCTCCAGGCGATGGCGAAAAGGTAGGCGGCCAGCACTTCGCTCTCCTTATAGCCCTCGCGGAAAAGTCCCATGGCTTCGGTGTTGGCGAAGGCGTAGCAGGTGGTGCTGACCGGCTCGGGGTCTTTTTCGACGGCGAGCGATTTTTCGCCCATTTCCTCAACGGGCACCTGCATGAGGTCGGCCATCACCTCGATGCTGCGTCCGAAGCCGTCGGCGCACTTATCATTCATGGCGAAGTCGCGTACCTGGTCCCAGCCGTAAAGCCGGATAGCTTTACAGGTCTGAGCGCCAAGGTCGACCACGGTTTTGACGGCCGGCCCGAACATAAAGCGGGCGCCCCTGGCGTGGCAGGTGATTTCATCGACGGTCTTTCGGGCGAAAGGGATATTCCGGCTGCCCCAGCCCGTGCCCACGATATAATGAATATCTTTTGGCTTCATTTTCGATTTCCCCAGCGCCTGCGCCAGGGCTTTTTCAGCGCTTGTACGATAGTCCGGCCCGGTACGGAGGTTAGAGTAGCCAAAAACATTATCGTCACAAAAAACGACGGCCTGAGTGCTATTGGTTCCCACGTCCACCCCCGCGGTAACGGTCTTGCACTTCTTCGAGTCGATGTCCGTGGCCGTCCAGCTTGACTCCGGCCATCGCCAATAATCGTGGGTCATTTTATTTGCCTCCACCAAACGAATTACTATTGACCAGCCGCCAGCCCTTCGACTTTGCTCAGGGCAAGCAGGGCGGCGCCCAAGGCCCCGGCGTATTCCGACTGCTCGGGGATGATAAAGCTAATCCCCGAACGTTTTTTCAAGGCATTGACCAACGCCTTATTCCGGCTAACGCCGCCGACCAGAACAGTCGTATCCTTGGCGGGCCTGATTTTATCGTTGAGAATAGAGTTGACCCTGACGGCCACCGCCTCGGTGACCGCCCGGGCGATGTCTTCGCGGGGGACGTTGCGGTTTAAAAGGGTGAAGGCGTCCATCTCGGCGAAGACGCCGCAGCCGTCATTAACGACCGCCCCGCCATCGCCGGAGAGGCGGCCCATTTCTTCCAGGGTCATGTCCAGCGTCCGCGCCATGGACTTAAGCAGGATGCCCAGGCCGGCGGCGCACTTCTGGTTCATCACGACTTCGGTAATTTTATCCTGCGGAGCCAGGGACACGACGCGGACCTGGTCGGCGCCTATATCCACCACGCACGAGGCCCCGGGGTAAAGAAAACGGGCAGCGCGGGCGTCCGCCACGGGCTCGACGACGCGGTCGGCAACAAAAGCAACGTCACCCTTGCCCTGCCCGGTCGCGACAATCTTAGCGACGTCGGCCGGCTTAGCTTTAGCCGCCGCCAGCGCGTCGTGATAGACTTTTTCCGCCGCTTTAGCCCGATTAGCCCCCCCCGACAACGCCATCGCCCTGGCGACGACTTTCCCGTCCTTTAGAATCACCACTTTAACGTTTTCAATGCCAACATCAATGCCTGCGGTAATCATATCAGTCCTCCAGCTTCCTCAGACCCTGGCTCTCCATCCAGACATCGAGCTGGTCCAGCAGGCGGTTTTCATCAAGGTCGGTGCGGTCGCCCGGCTGGGAGCCCTCGTAATGCAGGACGCGCACGCCCATCTCGCTGAGACGCAGGCCCTGCTCCTTGCGCGTCACCGTGCAGCCAACGCCGCAGCGCCATAACGGCAGGATAGCGCCGTCAACTTTATAGGCTTTGGCGAAGTCGTTAAGCGCCCAGGGGCGGATGACCTCATCATCCTTGAAGCGGTGGCCGCGCGCTTCAGTCCCGATCATCACGCGGATAGCGTCCTCCCTCGTCCTGATGGGTTTGACTACGGTCCTCGCATTGACGGGCTCGTCGATGGCCCTCCCTCCGAAACCGCCACCACGGAAGCGCGGCCCCCAGGTGCCGTCTTTCTTAAGCTCGAAGGGGCCGGCCATCATGTGGCTGTACTGGGAACCGATGCAGACCGCGCCGTACTTTTCCATGTAGCGGTAGTACTTGAGGAAGTGCCAGGGCGGCGGATGTGCCTCCATCCAGCGGTATCTCTCGTTGCCCACGGCGGCGATGTTGTTCTGCACACGCCACGCCACCTCATCGCGCAAGGCCTTCCAGATAGCGACGGTCTCGGCGGGGTCGCCCTTGGTCAGGCCGCCGAGCGTATAAAACGAATAAAGATCCTTCTGGCTCAAGGGGGAGGGGACATGCTGCATGAAGCGGGAAACATCCTGCGCATACGGAGCGATGCCCCCGCTCACTTTGACGCTTTCGACGAACCTTTCATCGTCGAACTTCTGCCCGAAAATTCTCTCTATCTCGGAGATGATATATAAAGTGGTATAGACCTTGTCCTCGAGCATCGCTTTTTCACGGTCGGCGTCGTAGGAACCAGTGTAAAGCGGGTAATTTTCCTGGAAGCGGGGGATGGGGGAATAGTCCATGGGCGCCTGGCCGCGCTTGGTATGCTGGTCGCAAGGGTCGGAGAACGGGATGACCAAATCCCGAAGCGGAAACGGACTGCCGTCCTGCTGGTGCCCCAGGTACATGGCCCCCCAGCAGTTCAGCTGGTAGCCGCAGATTTCCCGCCCCCACCCGATTATCTCACCGGCGAGACGGCAGACGCGGGCGAACTCATCGCTCTTGTTGGCCATCATGGCGCCGACGGGATTGTCCTCGATAACGCGCAGCGCCGGGAAGCCGATGCTCCACATAACGTTGCCCTGCGCCAGCAGCACGCGCTCCGACGAGGCGGAGTCAATGGATTTCTGCCACTTGGCCCTCATCTCCTTGGCTTTGTTCCAGACCTCCAGCGGCCGGGTCTCCCATTTTGTTTTCGTCATAATTGCCTCCAAAATACGGCTTTATTTCAGCACCAGCTCCGGTTTGAGCATATTGATGAAAGCCTCCAGGCGCAGACGGGTCTCTTCATAAGGGAGGGTGGTATCGCGCTCGAAGAAGTGGAAAGGTATGCTGCGCTCGCGTAGGATTTTCCAGATAAGCGGGTTGTCCGTGCCGTGGGGGTGGCAGTAAATCTGCTTGGCGATGATGACACCGTACGCCTGGTAGTCTTCGAAAAGCTGGTAAATATGAGAGGGGCGGCGCCGCCAGTTATTGTCCTTAAGGGCGCAATGGGGCCGGCCAAGATAACGTAAAGAAATAGCCATGAGTCGGTCGGTCTGAGGGATGACCTCATTCCAGAAGTAGCAGCTGCCGGTGCAGACCTCATCGATAACGACGTTGGCGCCGAGCTCTTCCACGAGCTTTTCCAGCGCAACATCCGAAGTGGGGCTGCCGATGAGCATCAGACGCACGCCCGAATCTTTAATCGGCCGGCGCTCCGCTAATTCAGCGATAACGTCCTTTAAAAGCCCATTCATCTCCGCCTTGTCCATCACCTGGCTGGCAAGCACCATCTCCATAGCCTCAGAACCGAGAACGACCGGGTTATCCGCCCTTCTAAGCTCGTAGACCTGGCGCATCAGGCGGCGGTTCTCATTATAGACATCAATGGCGCGGTCGAGAGCGGCGTCCGTGATAACTTTGCCCGTCCATTTTTCCATGGTAGATTTAAAGACATTAATTTCCGACCGCATGAGGTCCTTGGAAGTCTTGCCGTCAACGTAGTCGGGAACGAAGACGTAATGGTTAAAAAGCTCCGGTTGATTATTCAGGGTAGTCTGGAAGGCGTTGAGCATCCACTGGCAGCCCTCGGCGTTAATCAGTCCATTGATATAGTCGTACCGGCCCTTGATGAACTGGTTCAGAATGTCCCGCGAACACGCGCAGTTGCCATACATCTGACGGTCGGTGGCGTCATCCGGCTCATGCCGGCTTAAAAGCCGCACCGGCAGGGCGCCGGCGGCATAGACGACTTCCTCCGGCATATAAGGCTCGTAATAACCGACGACTTTGCCGCCGGTACGCTTTTTCCAGTCGCGAGCGTAATCATGGCGATTTTCTAAAATTTCATGAAATTTTTCCAACGTGACACCTCCATCCCTCAGCGGTTTAAAAATAAAACGGAGCGTTTTGACTGAACATCTCATTTATAACACATATGCCACGAATTTTCAAAAACAGATATCAAAAGCGCGCGGCAGCCTTGACTCACCAAACGAAAAAAGTAATAATGATAAGCGACGCCTGCTTTGACCAATCACGAATTCCCATTCTTTAAATACCGATGCACACAGCGGAGAACGGACAGATGACCGGAGGCTACCTGGGCAAGCTGCTGCTAGTCAATCTTTCCAGCGGCCAGATAAAGGAAGAAGAACCCGAGGAAAAACTATGGCGGGACTTCATCGGGGGATACGGCGTCGGCGCGAGGATACTGTACAGCCGGCAGAAGGGCGGCGTCGACGCGCTGGGACCCGAGAATACGCTCGGCATCATGACGGGCCCGCTCACCGGCACCCCGACTCCCCTAGGCTGCCGCTTCGCAGTGGTCGGGAAATCGCCGCTGACCGGGAGCTGGGGGGACGCCAACTGCGGCGGGGACTTCGGGCCGCACCTGAAGTTCGCCGGCTATGACGGCGTCTTTTTCACCGGAATTTCTCCAGAGCCGGTCTACCTCTTGATAGATAACGGCCAAGCGGAACTGCGGGACGCCCGCCACCTGCGGGGAAAAAGCACTTTCGAGACCGACGATATTCTTAAAAAAGAAGTCGGCGGCGAAGCGAGAGTGATAGCCATCGGGCCGGCGGGGGAAAAGCGGTCGCTCATCTCGGCCATCATCACCTACAAAGGCTCGGCGGCGGGGCGCTCCGGGCTGGGGGCGGTGATGGGCTCCAAAAAGCTCAAGGCGGTAGCGGTGAAGGGCGAAGGAAAAGTGCCTATCGCCGATAACGACGCCACCGAAAGGCTGAGAAAAGACTACCTGGCCATAATCAATAAAAGTCCCGCCCGCCACGGACTGCACAACTACGGCACCTGCTCGCACACCGACAACTCAGCCCACAGCGGGGACACGCCGGTAAAAAACTGGGGCGGGGTGGGCGTCGTCGAGCTACCCGACGTATCAGGGCTCAGCAAGGAGATTCTCAACGCCAACGTGGCGAGTCGCAGCGGCTGCTGGCGGTGCCCGGTTGCCTGCCACGGTCGGCTCAAAGAAGGGGCGAGCGAATACAAATACCCCGCCGGCACCAAGCGGCCGGAATACGAGACCGCCGCTGCCTTCGGAGCAATGTGCCTTAACACGGACGCCGAGGCCATCGCCATGGCGAACCATATCTGCAACTATTACGGCATCGATACCATCTCCGCCGGCGCGATAATCGCCTTCGCGATGGAATGTTACGAGCACGGCATCATCACGCGAAAAGACACCGACGGCATCGACCTGAAATGGGGCAACCACCGCGCCATGATTGCCATACTGGAAAAAGTGGCCAGGCGGGAGGGCTTCGGGGAGGTGCTGGCAGACGGGGTAAAAAAAGCGGCAGAGAGAATCGGCAAAGGCGCCGAAGAATTCGCGGTGCACATCGGCGGGCAGGAACTCGGCTTGCACGACCCCAAGGCCGATTTCCCCGGTTTCAGAGGGCAACCTACCGCCGCCAAATATAAAATGGACGCCGCACCGGGACGGCACACCGGCGGCTTCGGGCCGACACACTTCGGCTGGCTGGTCATCAACGCCGCCGGGCTCTGCCTGCACGTCAACACCATGGTCAACGGCGCACAGTACGCGACAGATTTCCTCGCGGCCGTCACCGGATGGCAGAGAACGCTCCAAGAAATCCTAGAGTGCGGCGAGCGCATCGAGGTGATGCGGCACGTTTTCAATCTCCGCGAGGGAGACAATCCCATCAACCGCAAGGTACACGGGAGGATAATCGGCCAGCCGCCGCAAAAAGAAGGACCGCTGGCGGGAGTCACCGCCGACCTGGACGCCCAGGTCTACTGGAATCTCGGGGCGATGGACTGGGACAGGGTGACGGCCAGGCCCAGCCGGGAAAAACTCGCAGAACTAGGGCTGGACGACGTAGCACAGGAGCTCTGGCCGCCAACAGCCAAAGGGAGTTAATTATGAGCCAGAAAAATCAAATTATCGCTAACGCTATAAGCCAAGGCAGGACTCTCCTCACGGAAATCGAAGCCAAGCAGGTCTTCAAAGAGGCCGGCGTGCCGGTGGTCGAAACAAGACTGGCGACGAGCCAGAAACAGGCCGGGGAAATCGGCGCCAGCATTGGCTTTCCTATTGTACTGAAGATAGCCTCACCGGACATCGTCCACAAAAGTGACGCCGGTGGGGTGAAGGTGGGGCTGAAAAATAAAAGCGAAGTGGAAAAAGCCTACAGCGAAATTATGAAAGCGGCGAAAGAGAAATTCCCTAAAGCGAAAATCGAGGGAGCGGCGGTACAGAAAATGGCGCGACCGGGGATAGAGATAATCGTCGGCACGTTCAAGGATAAACAGTTCGGGCCGGTCATCATGTTCGGGCTGGGGGGGATATTCGTGGAGGTGCTCAAGGACGTATCTTTCCGCATCGTACCGATAGAGCGTCGAGACGCCTCAGAGATGATTAAAGAAATCAAGGCGTATAGCCTGCTGAAGGGCTACCGGGGGACAGAGCCGGCCCACCTGCCCTCGCTGGAAAGTATTTTAATGAAAGTTTCCGATTTCGTAGAGCAGACGCCGGAAATAAAGGAAATAGACCTGAACCCGGTGATAGCATATAAAGATTCGGCGATAGCGGTAGATGCCAGGATAGTGCTGGAGGGATAACCTCACCCCCTTAATCTCCCTCTCCGCTGGCGGAGAGGGGAAGAACTTTGAGAGGGGGCGAAGCCCCCTCTCGCTGCGCACTCCCTATTTCTTAAGGGTTCGGATTATCCTCTGCTTTTCAAGTATGCAATTTCTTTGGGTTTATAGCCAAGTTTTAGTAAGATTTCCTCGGTGTGCTGGCCCAACAAAGGCGAAGGGCCCTGAGGCCTGCCCGGGGTCTTCTTGAGCTTGACAGGTAGGCCGAGCATTTTTATCTCGCCGCGGGTGGGGTGGTCAACGGCAAAGATAATGTCGTTGGCGGCAAGCTGGGGATGGGCAATAACCTCATCGTAGGTAAGGCAGGGGTCGCAGCGCATCTTAGCATCGCGGAAAAGCTGCGCCCACTCGGCGCGGGTCTTCTGGCTAAAAGCCTCGTCCAAAAGCCGACCGATTTCTTCGCGGTGCTCGCGCCGGGCATCGTCGGTAGCGAAGCGGGGGTCGTCGGCCAAATTTTCCACCCCTACTATCTTACAAAAATCAGGCCACATGGGACCGGTGCCGAAGATGGTCAGGACATCCCCGTCCCTGGCGCGGAAAGGCCCGAAAGGCGGCGGCTGATAGCTCCGGCCCTCTTTATAGGGCATCCTGCCACCGGCATGAGATACTCGGCGAAACCGGAGAACTGCAGATAAAGCGCCGCATCCAGGTTATTCACCGTCAAAGCCTGTCCCAGGCCATGGCGCTCCCGTACGAAAAGGGCCGTCATCACGGCATAAGCCACCAGCATCCCGCCGACATGGTCGCAGGCGGGGAAAGGAAGCATCTGAGGGACGCCACCGGGGTAGCCCATAACGCTCACGATACCGGACATCGCCTGACTCCACATATCGCCGCCGGCGCGATGAGCGACGGGACCGGTCTCTCCATAGCCATAGAAAGAGCAATAAATCACCTTCGGGTTGATTTTCGAGATTGCTTCATAGCCAATACCTAATCTCTCCGCCACGCCGGGCCGAAAGCTCTGCAAAACGACGTCGGCGTCTTTAGCCAATTTAAGGACGATTTCCAGACCCTCCGGCGACCGGATATCGATAGCGAGGTCTTTCTTGCCGCGATTAAAAGCCATCCAGTCGGCTTTGTCCGCAGCACCAGTGGTATCCGTATCCAGCACGTCATCCATGCCGGCGGGGAGCCCAAGGCGCGTGGCCTCGCCCTGTACTCTCTCCACTTTAATGACCTCGGCGCCCATATCCGCCAGCATGGCGCCGCCGAACGGGGCGGCGACGGCGATACTGAAATCAAGGACTTTAATGCCTTCCAGAGGATACATATTTTACCTCCGCCAGCTATTTATCAAGCTGCTCGTAAAGCTTATTGCGGGCGCGAACGGCCTTCTTGACACCCATGTCCCGCCGCGCCTTGAAGAAATTGAACTCGTCGTCCTCGAAGTGGATATTCGTGCCCATGGTGTGCATCATAAAATGATTGGTCAGGCCGCTCGTGATACCCATAATATCGTAGATGACCTGTTTAGAAGCCTTGCCCATCGCAATGCCATCGAAGGGGAACTTCGCAAAACCCTCCGCGTACCGATTGACCTCCTCTTCCAGCTTGTCGGCGGGGACGGCGCGGTTAATGAGGCCGATACGGGCGGCCTCCTTGCCGTCCAGCATCCGACCGGTCAGACAGAGGTCGAGGGCATTGGTCAGGCCGCAGCGCAGAATCATTATCGGGGTGATGGTAAGATTGGGCATGCCCAACCGCACCTCGACTTCCCCGAACTGGCAGTCCTCGGCCCCGACAATGAAGTCGCACAGCAGATACATGTCCATGGACGCGCCGAGCAGGTAGCCATGCGCCTGGACGATAGTCAGCTTGGGGAAAAAGAGGAGCTTCTGGGCGCACTCGTAAAAAAGCTTCCGGTCGAACTTGAGGCGGTGGCGGATAGGGGTGCGGGGGGCTTTTTCACCGGGCTTCGGCTCCTTCCAGCCGTAGACGAAGCCAACCTCATGTAAAGGGGCACCGGCGGCCAGAGCACGGCCGGCGCCTTTAATTATAAGCACCTTGAGGTCGTCGGCCTCCTCGACGACGGCCAGAGCTTTCCAGAAGTCCTTGACGCCGGTGTTCATGGTATCAGGGTCGTTCAGCGTAATGCGGGCGACATAGCCGCTCCTCTCGTAGATAACGTCTTTAAAATCCCCGGCTTTTTTAAACTTAAGCATAGAACCTACCCTCTCCTTGAGATTGTGACTCACCCTCCTTTATCCCCTTCCCTGCGGAAGGGGGGGGGAGGATATCAATTATATATTTATTCAAAGACCCCTTCCTGTACCAGTTTTACGAATTCATCATCGGACATGCCGAGCATTTCCGTACAAATTTGCTCGGTGTGCTCTCCAAGCAGCGGGCTCGGCGAATAGGCTTTAGCGGGCGTTTCAGAGAGCTGGAAGCTCTGCCCCAGATGGGTGAAATCGCCCATTTCGGCGTGGGACATCGGCCAGAAGATATTGCGACGGGCGAGCTGGGGGTCGTTAAAGACATCGGCGGTATTGGACACCACGCCCGCCGGCACGCCTGCCTTTTGTAAACGCGACATGACTTCTTCCGGCGAATAACCGATCGTCCACTCACTGACTAATTCGTTTAACGCGTCCTCGTTTTTCTTACGGTTTTCAACGGTGGCGAACCGGGGGTCGTTAGCTAACGCCGGCCGGCCGATTTCCCGGCAAAAGCTCCGCCATTCTTCATCGGTGGTCACGGCGATAGCGCACCAGCGGTCGTCGCCCTTACAGGGATAAACGCCGTGCGGGGCGGCATGCGGGGAGGAGTTACCGATTCTCTCCGGCTCTTTACCGGTGCTTTCGTATTCCAGCAGGCCGGGAAGGATAAATGATATCGCCGCCTCGAACTGGGAGATGTCCAAAAGCTGCCCTTCCCCCGTCTTGTTCCGGTGGTCGAGGGCGGCGATTAAAGCGGCGGCAGCAAAGCGCGGGGCGATGCAGTCCGTATAGGCGGAGACGCCGACGGGCAGGGGTTCTTTGCCGGGCCAGCCGATAAAGTTGGGCAGACCGACGATGGGCACCAGCACCATCCCGAAAGCCGGCAGGTTCTTATAAGGCCCCCAGGAGCCGTAACCGCTCTGCCGCAGCATGATGATATCCGGCTTAATCTTTTTCAGGCTATCGTAATCAAGTCCCCACTTTTCGATAACGCCGGGGGTATAATTTTCGAAAAAGACATCGGACCAGGCGACCAGCCTGCGGACAATCTCCCGAGAGCGGGGGTGGTTCATATTCAGGGCAAAGCTCAGGATATTGGCGTTATAGTAGGTGAAATAGCCGCACCGGTTCAAGCCCGGCTTATTGTCCTTATAGGGGGCGGACGAGCGCATCGTGCAGGGACGATGGCTGGTCTCGATACGAATAACCGTGGCACCGTGGTCGGCGAAAAACTTCGTGGTGAGGGGGCCAACGACAGCCCAGGCGAAAGCCAGTATTTTGAGTCCGCTGAAGACGCCTTCACGTTTTTGCATGGCTATATTATCCCGTCTTTTTTCAACGCCCGCAGGTCTTTTTTTGTAAGTCCTATCTCTTTATAGACCTCAGCGTTGTGCTCACCGATTAACGGAGCGCGGCAGTGCGTGGAGAAATCCATTAATGATGAACGGATGTATTCTCTCGGGTAGGTAATGCTCGCGCCCAGCTCCGGGTGCTCAATTTGCGCCCAGTAACCGCGGACATGAAGGCACTCATCGTCGAGGAGGTCCTGCATGCGGGAAAGGGGGCCGATAGAGACACCGCGCGGCACGGCGCCTTGAAGCAGCTCCTGGCGCGTGTGGCGCAGGAAGAACTCCCCCACCGGACCGGATATTTTATCCACCACTTCCTGATCGACCGTGAACATATCAAAGCCGTCCCAGTCCATGTCCAGAAGGAAATCGGTAGCCAGTCTTCTTCTCGTCCATCCAGGCCACCAGAGAGCTTAAAGTCTTGGCGCCGGTGCGGCCGCCGATGATATTGAAAAACACATAGCCGTCCTTACAGCGCCACACCTGCCGCTGCGCCACCTGGGTGCTCATGCCGGCGCGGAAAGCCCCGGCTCGCTTTAAAATCGTCCCGTCAAGCTCGTAGGTAGGCACGGCATTGGCCTGAAACCAGGCGGCGGACTGCTGCATCGAGACATCGACGCGCTGGCCCTGCCCGGTCTGCTCTCGATGATAATAGGCCACCATACAGCCCACGGCAGCATCAGCGCCGGCGTGCAGGTAGGCCTGGGGGACACTAATACGGACGGGGGGGCCATCGGCCTCGCCGGTCTGATAGAGAGTGCCGCTCATGCCCATGACAACGATATCCGAGCCCTTATAGTCGCGGTAGGGCCCTCCAAGGCCGAAGGGCGTAATAGAAGCCCAGATGAGCTTTTTGTATATTTTTTGGAAGTGCGAATAACCCATATCAAGTTTATCCAGATAGTCGGGGGGAAAGGACTCAAGAACGAAGTCGGCGGTAGAGACCAGTTTTTTGAAAAGCCCTCGTCCTTCGGGTTTTTCGATATCGAGGGTAATGCCTTTTTTATTAGAGTTATAGGCGAACCAGTAAATATTTTCCTCGGGGTCGGGGGCACCGCTCCAGAACGGGCCAATAGAGCGAGAGGGGTCGCCGCCGGGCTTTTCGATTTTAATAACCTTAACACCGAGGTCGGCCAGGATTTTCCCGCAGAGAAACCCCTTGGCGTCGGTAAGGTCTAAAGCTCGCAGGTGATTAAGCATAATTTCCCTTACTATATTTGTTTCAGGTATTTCCTGGCAAGAGCTAGAGCTTTTTCCGGCTCGACCTGGGCAAGGAGTCCCACCGCATACAGAACATACTGCGTATCTAAATAAAAGCGGGGGGAGCGGGGCTTCAAAATAAAGGGATTTTCTTCGTTAAAAAGGACGCCTTCCAGGACCTGCCGCGGGCTATCCGAAAAAATAATCGGCCCGCCCGTGCCGATAACGCTCCTGACGCCGGTCAGGTCCTTGCCGTGCTGGATAAGCCGCTCGCCGGCGGGGCTATAGATAACTTCGAGCCGGCCGGCATGGCGGTCCATGGCGACCTCCACCATGAGACGGGATAAAATCCGTTGGCAGGCGAAGTCGGTTTTACGGCGTGGCAAATTGCCCTCGCGGAAACGTTGAACTATGGCGGTAAAACCCGATGGCGTTTCCCGAGCTTGAACGAGCTCCAAAAGCCTGTCCAGGTTATACTTCAGACCGAGGTCGCCCTCAACGGTCCTTTTCTCGTAAGGCTCGGGGAGGCCGACCATGAGAATATCGGGCCGGGCGGGGGCGCCTTTAGCGATGGAATGAACGTCCGTGGTCGCCCCGCCGGGGTCGACAACGATAAGCTCCCCGAAATCACAGGCGATGAGACTGGCCGCTTCCAAAACGGCGGCAGGAGTGGGCATAATAACGTCCTTGATAATCGCCCTGGCTTTAGCGATGCCTTTAGCCTCGATGATGTTCTTCATAAAGAGGGCGCGGATTTCTCTATTGCAGGGGGCGACATCCAGCACGCCTATCTCCGGCATGACATTTCCGGTATAGATAACGTTTTTACGACTATCTTTAAAGATAGTTTTTATATCGTCGTGCGCCGTTTTATTACCGGCAATAATGATATTTTTTATGGCCGGGCCGGTGCGGGAAAACAGGCGTGAGTTATGAATAATGACCTGTTCATCGCCGCCGTCCGTGCCGCCGGAGAGGAGGAGGATATCAGGGGCAAGCGACTCGATTTCTTTGACTTCCGCTTCGTTAAGCTTATAAGAATAGCTCCCCACGACCTTAGCGCCCGCCCCCAGCGCGGCGAGACTGGCGGCCTTGCTGGTAAGCTCCGGCACAAAGCCGGCGCAGACCATGCGCAGTCCGCCGGCGGCGCTCGAACAGGCGAGGGCTTCCCTCTTTTCGAGGTCGGTGATAGGGGTTTTCGCGGAAATCTGCCTTAAAGCTTCCTCAAGTCCTACAGTGATATCGGTGTCCACGGTGGAGGGTAAACGGGCGGCGGCGACCACCTCAATGCGGGCGAGGTCGACGGCGACGACCTTGGTGAAGGTGGAACCGAAGTCGATGAAAAGACGGATGTTGTCCATAACTCAAAACTCAAAAGTTAAAAGTCAAAACCATAATCTAAAAGTTAAAACTTAATGTTACATCTTGCCTCTGGCCTGCAGGTCTTTTTTAAGGTCTGAGATGCCGACGTCGGTATCAGTCTCCGGCGGATAGACCCTATCGAAGCCCAGGGCTTTGAATTTCCTTTCAACCTCCTGAGGGTCGGAGCGGCCGATAACCAGGTTCCCGCCGATGTACAAAAGCACATCGCCGAGTCCGGCTTCAAGCCGCTTCTCGTTAAAGTCCTTAAGGTCTAGCTCAGCCATGCCATAAAGAGAGCTCATCAGAATGGCATCGGCGCGGGTCTCCTGGGCGACGCTGATAAACTCCTCCGGCGACACCTGCATGCCCAGCTCAACGACCTTAAAGCCGGCGTCCCGCAGGGCGCGGGAGAGGACTTTGGTGCCGATGACGTGGGCGTCCATCCCAACCGTGCCGGTGATGACTGTCGGTGTTCTTTTCATCGCGATGCTCCCATATTATGTCAATTACTGATCAAACGGCGGGAGGCCGACGATTTTTCCCCGGCTGAGGCCCCAGAGGTCTTTAACGGCGGTATGGTAGTCCGCCTTTTTGCCTTCCAGCTTCTCCCGCTCGGCGATTTTCTGGCGGTGGAAGTCCTTGATTTCTTCAGGGATGGGGAGACTGCCAAACTCAAGGTAGCGGCAGGCGCCGCGGGCATCCCTAACGCCCAGGACTTTATCCTTAACGTTGATGTTGGGGCTCCACGGGGAATCCAGCACGCCGGAATCGACCGCCTTGATGGTGCCGTCGACGATATCGCCATCGCCGAGGTCTAAAATCCTGTCCAGGATGGCCCTGACCTCAGTCTCGGTCACCTTCTCCTCGATATCAATATCTTTAATCTCGAAGCCGATTTTTTGCTCGCGGACGACATCGAAAATCCACTTGGCGGCGCGGTAGCTCACCTTATGCGTCTCCGTGGTGGGAACGCCGGCCCCCTCGTCAATGCTGCGGAGGTCGACGGCGTTAGCCCCGGCCAGCGCGCCGACCATCGAGACATAACTCAGATAGGCGAAAGCGCCGCCCATATCCATGGCGACGGGGAAAAGGGGCGTCTGGGCGGGACACGCCCCGACAATCTGACAATCTTTATAGCCGAACTTATCCAGATACTCACGGATGATGCGCGGGGCAAAGCGAATCCAGGCCATGTCCTGCGCCATGTTGCCCATGCAGTGCACCAGAGGGTATAAAGCCTTCTGGCCCTGAGCCGCGGCGGTAAGCGCCTCAATGACGAGGGTAACGATATTAACGCTCAGGGGAAAAGGGGCGCTGGGAAGCCAGCCGTGGAGGTCGGTGCAGAGGATAACGCCCCTGTCAGCGTACCAACCGACGGTGCCGCTGGTCTCCTGCCACTTCTCCACGAGCTCGCGTATGGTCATTTTCTTGGAATAACTGCCCCAGGTGACGAAGGGCAGGCAGCCTTCGAAGGTGGTCATGCCGGCGGCGATAGCAATGTCACCGCCGGCGCCGCGGGGACTGAAAGCGGCGTCCACGCTTTCGATGAGCTGGCGGGTCTGCTTCACGCCGTGATTAATAATGGGAAAGCCGTTAAGCAGAGGCCGGCCGGTACGGTTGCTCTCCTTCAAAGCCGCCTCGACCTTCTCATACTGACCGAGCCGGGTATAACTATCGGTGGTAACGGGAATCAGGACGACGCCAGATTCGCGAAGTCCCTGGCAGAGTTCAATCATTTTTTCCAGGATGGGGGTGCCGGCGCGGGGAAAAACGCTCATGCGGCCTTCCTCGCTGAGCTTTACCATCACCTTCCACCAGATTTTCGAGTCGGGCAGGCTTTTCTGGTAAGCCACCGCCTCATCGAAGTCCACCTCTTTGCCGGTGGGCCATTTATCCAGCTCCTCGCGCCGCTTTTTCATCAATAAATCGTCGTCGATGCGCTTGTTCATCATCCTGAGTTTCTTCATCACTTTACTCCTGCGGGGCGGATAAAAAAGTGGCAGCTTGAGATAAAATCGGCTGGCCGCCGGCGACGTAAATGACCTGCCCGGTAACATAGTCGGACATACTCGAGGCTAAAAATAAAGCCGGCCCGGCGATATCATCCGGTTTTCCCATCCGCCCCAGCGGCACCTCTTTCTTGCAAAGCGCCGCGAAAAAGGCGTCCCGCTCCGGTCCCGGCGGCTGCAACGAATCCCAGAACGGCGTCTCGATAGGGCCCGGCACGATGGCATTCACGTAGATATTAAACGGCGCCAATTCGAAAGCCAGGTTCGTGGTCAGGCCTAGGACGCCGGCCTTGGCGGAATGATAGTGAAGCACGGAAACGGCCGGATGCACGGCGCCCATCGAAGAAAGGTTAATGATTTTCCCGTACCGTTGTTTTTTCATATGGGGAATAGCGGCAATACAACAGAGGAACGGGCCCTTCAAATTTACATCCAGTATTCGGTCCCAGTCCGCCTCGGTGGCGGTGGCGCTATCGCCGCCCTTGACGCCGACGCCCCCGGCGTTATTCACCAGGATATCGATTTTCCCGAACTTCTTGATGGTCCGGGACACCATGGCGTTGACCTCGGCTCTCTTAGAGATATCGGCTTTAATCGCCAGGGACTTACGACCCAGAGCTTTAATTTCGTCGGCTACCTTTTCAGCGCCCTCGATATGCAGGGCATTCACGACAACGTCGCAGCCTTCCGCGGCGAACTTCAAAGCGATAGCACGCCCCATGCCCTTGGCGCCCCCGGTAACGATAGCCACCCTGTTTTCCAGCAACACTTCCGGCCTCCTTGAGTCGATCCTTAATTTATGATGATTAACAGTTATGCCCTCAATTGACATGCCAACGTACTATACTAGCACTATTTCGGATAAAAAATAAATAGTATAATAGTTATATTATCTAAGTATGATACCATATATTAAGGCTGAAATGGAGAGGAGCAGCAAATGGCGAAAAAATTTGAAGGCAGGGTAGCGCTGGTCACAGGCGGGGCCTCGGGGATAGGTAAAGTAACGGCCCAGTTTTTCGGGCGGGAAGGGGCCAAAGTAATCGTCGCCACCGACGCCAACATCAAAGGCGGCGAGGAGACGGTGGGCCTCATAAAGAAAGCCGGCGGGGAAGCCGCTTTTGTAAAATGCGATGTCAGAAAAGCGGAAGATGTCGAAGTGATGGTAGACACCTGTATTAAAAAGTACGGGCGGCTGGACTATGCCTTCAACAACGCCGGTATCGGGCCCGACGGCCGGCGCGTGCCCGTCGTCAATATCGTCGACTGCCCGGAAGAAATCTGGGACCGCACCGTAGACACCAATCTCAAAGGCGTTTTCCTCTGCATGAAATACGAAATGAAGCAGATGCTCATGCAAAAATACGGCGTCATCGTCAACACGGCATCGGTGGCCGGGCTGAAAGCGCTCACGGGCTTCTGCGCCTACGTCGCCAGTAAAAGCGGCATTATCGCGCTGACCAGAGTGGCGGCCCTCGAAGGCGCCGAGGCCGGCATCCGAGTGAACACGATACTACCGGGTCCCACAGAAAGGACGCTTCTGTTCGAATACCTGACAGAGGCAGAGCCTGGCGAAAAGGAGCGCATGATGGACATGATTCCCATGAAGCGGGTGGCCACGCCGGAAGATATGGCTGAAGCGGTCATGTGGCTGTGCTCGGATGCGGCATCGTTTATCACCGGGCACGCGATGCCCATCGACGGGGGCATGACCTCGCGATGAAATCGAGATAAAGGCTGATAGTAATGGCAGCGAAGAAAAAAACCACCATAAAATTATTACAAAAACCTTCGCCGGGGGAAATCAAAGCCGCCCTCAATAAAATCAAAGAGACGGACTTCTGGCTGTGCGTGCAGTTTGCCGACACGCTCATCAGATACCTGGAAATCACCATGAAACAGGACAGCATCGTCAGCCGTCTGCAGGGCTCGGCCCTCTACTTTTTGCTCCTCAACGGCGGCGAGTCGACGCCCACACAGCTCGCCAACACGATGCTGCGCTCCAAGCACAGCGTCACCAAGATCATCGACGGCCTAGAGAAAGAGGGGCTGGTCGTCAGGGACTTCACGAACAAGGACCGGAGGAAAACGTCCGTCAGGCTGACGTCGGCCGGGCTGGAGCACCTCAGACAGAGGTTCGCGCGGGGCAACCAGCGCGCCAGGAAGGTCATGGACAGCCTCGACGATAAAGAGCAAAAGAGGCTCGTCGAACTCACGGAAAGAATGCGCCAAAAGATGACCGCGATACTGCAACACCTTTAGCTTGACGGCCAACGCGAAAAAGGCGATAATGAGGAACGGCGCACGGCGCATTCGTCTAGCGGCCTAGGACGCGTCCCTCTCAAGGACGAGATCACGGGTTCGAATCCCGTATGCGCTACCAATGTAAAAATAACCCCCTGTTTTGTAGCTGTTTCAGCCGGACAGGGGGTTTCTTTTTAGTGTTTTGCTAACCATTTGCTAACCAACATATTCGATTGTTTGACTTAATTGCTTGATTAACGTTATTGCCTTTTGTAAATCAACGGTAGTAGACTTAAAGCCTGATTCCTGCCATTCGTTAGATGTAAAATTCTTTAAATCAGATAGTTTATCGCTAGGTACACCCGCATATTCAGGAGTAACTGTGTAGAAAAAAGACTAATAGATAATGTTTCCTCTAAATCAAGCAGGATTGATATTTAGTCAGGGCTTAATCTTGGATGAAAGGCATCAAAAAAAACTAAAATACCATTATGAGCATTGGTAATCTGCGTAGCGAGGGACTTCCATCCTTTAGTGTCTAGGTTTCGCACACGCTGGGGAATCATCGGAGAGATAACATTTTCAGATACGATAATCATCTCTTTATGAACATCATTTAAATTCGCAGAATTGGATATACGTTCTTGGAGAACATTAAAACTTATACCCAGTCCATTCCGAATACTGGTTATTATAGAATTCAGTAATATCTCCAGACGATTTGAAATTCTATAATCAGTTGATTTCCATTTTTGCTCCTCATGCCACTTAAGAATCCAAGCGACATAGGAGACCGTAACAACTATACCTAATATTTCGGTTGAAAGGTTTTACTTCTATCTTAATTCCGATAATACGAGTGAAATTTTAGGATGACTTAGAGAATAACCCAAACTGGAAATACTAGTTGTGGAAATAAAGTGTTGGCATATAAACATCCAGAACCTGATAGAACGGTATGAACTTGAGAACTTCAATCCAGATGTTCAAATATATAATTACTTTTTATGTTGAATGCTGGAAAGAGCATCATTCAGACTGACATTAAGTTCGAGCCAGTTGTTGGGGTCGATTTCATTGCTCAGGACCATCTGGTCGTGCACTTTTACGATGCCGACGTTTACCCACATTTCTTTAACGTAGTTCTGGAATTCCGTCCACATTTGTTTCGCTTTATTGAGGTCAAGTTCCTGGGTCAGGGCTTGATAGAGCTCGTCGGCTTTAGGGTCGTTCGCGGTGCCGTGCCAACCTGCGGAAGTATATATGTTGCCCGATTGGTAGATGGCGTTAGGCGCCGCAGTATATGCGAACGGTAAGATATCACCGATGGCTTTCTCTCTTTCATCGGTAAAAATTCCCGCAAATAACAAACGCGACCACACTGCGGATTCGAGAGTAACAATATTGGTCTGGATACCGATATCTGTCCAGTATTTTTGCAGTATTAGCGCGACATCAGGTATCCAGCCGCCCGACGTGATAGGTGTCCAGACGCCGCTGGACGTGATATAAATATTAATTACCGGGTCGGCGAATTTATCTGGATACCCGGCTTCTGCCAGTAATGCCCTGGCTCGGGCAGGGTCGTAAGGGTCGGGGGTCCAGGACGGGTCCCATCCCCAGCTATTTTCATCCATGAAAAAGCGGCCGCCTGGTTCGGCGAAACCTTTGAAATAGGTGTCGCAAAGCTCCTGCCGATTGATAGCGTAGGATAGTGCCTGGCGAACCCTTTTATCGGATGTAGGCCCTGTTGTTAACCAGGTGTACTGAAAACTTATGGTTAGTACGTTAGAGACAGGCGATGACTTTGATGCATAACCTTCGGAGCTTAGCTTAGCAACCGTGTCAAAAGATAAACCTGTGACGATATCGAGATCACCTCGCCGGAGCATGGCAAAGCGGGTCGCCTCCGAGGGTATTTCATAGAATACTAATCTCTCGAAAGCGGGTGTGCGTTTCCAGTGGTGCTTCACCGCTTCGAATTCACACACATAATCCGGCGTCAAACTGATGAATTTCCACGGTCCCGTCCCAATCGGATGAGCGCGGAAATATTCTATGCCATTTTTTTCGATGTAGTCTTTGGGCAGAATCCTTAAAAATGCGAAAAGTGTAATGAGTTGGGGTTCGGGTGTGTTGGTGCCATATACATAGGTATAGGCGTCCGGGGTTTCATCAGAAGCAAAATTCATGCGTAAATAGTATGACCAGGGATTGGTCGAATTTTCCGATTTAAACCGATCTAGAGAAAACTTAACATCGGCGGAAGTAAGCGGGTCACCGTTATGGAATGTGATACCCGGGTGGATTTTAAATATCCATGTCTTGCCATCCGGGCTTAAGGAGTAATTATCAGCCAGTTCGCCAATAGCATTTCCCTGGGAGTCAAAGGTTAAGAGAGAGTCACACATGGCATAGCCGAAGATAGACTCCATCTGGGTGGGGTCCATTGACTCAAAAACAAAATCGGCCATACCGATACGCAGTGTGCCGTACTGGGCTGCTTTAGTCGGTGCTGCCGAGGGATTATTAGAGGCAACGGGACTGGAAGCCGGTCCATTGCAACTGATAAACCATACTATTATGACTAGAAGCGAAAGGATTCCGGATATATTTTTTATCTGTTTCGTCATTTGCATCTTCTTCGGGTTTAAACGGAGATGATTGACTGATTCTGGCTTATTTTATTCTCTTACCTTCCTCTATTCAAGCGTCTCTGGTAAAGAAAATAAAAAAGCGGGGAGCCCCGTATGGGACTCCCCGCGGTATGCTACGCCGTCTATGAGTAATAGCCTCGGGTTGCCTTTTTAATCAAGCCACCATATCGTGTATGAATAATTACTTGATTGATTTATTGATTCTTTCGTCAAAATATAGTCATCATTTAAGGTACCACGCAAATTAGCCAGTTCCCCGGTGCCGCTGATGATAGTGCCCCGGATTGATTCCCAGCCGGTCATGTAATCCGGCGCGTCCAGCTTACCCCACATGACTTTATAAAGAGTGAGGGTGCCTGATTTGCCGTCCACCGTTCCCGTGAAGGTATCATCCGCGATTCTCATCCAACATTCCCCTGTACCGAGGTTCATCTCGAATTTGTTGACACCTTCCACCTTGCACTCAAATGTCCCGTTTAACTCGTAGATGTCCGTCTCTATATGCGTGTAAAACATTTCGGAGAAATCAATATTTCTATCGGCCATGTTAAAACCGATCGGTATCAAAGTACCCGATGCGCTTGTATTAGTCGTGGTGGGGGATTTTATAGCGACGAAGAGCGAGTAGGTCCAGTCGAATACTTCGTGAGCTTTTCCGCTTGTCTTGAAGAGAATCACAGAGGAGCCTTTCGCCAGTCCTTTGAAGGTCCATGTCTGCTTTGGAGTACCGCCTGGCGCAGATTCGCTTCTATAGTCGACTTTCTCTATCAACGAGGGATTGATGATTTCGGGTGGCTCCTCCCAGGCGCGATTAGAAGCTTCATCCGAGTTGAGACTTACGGTAAAAGAGTCCCCGGGAGCTATTTGTACCTCACCAGCTTGGTGCGCCTGCTGGAGCCATGTGTCCGGGGCTGGTACCGGCACCGTTTTTGTAGTCGGTGCCGGTTTACCGCAGCCAGCCATAAGAACGCAGATTACTATGACGGTCATTATATTAAATATCTTTTTCATTTTTCCCTCCGTACCAGCCAGCTTTTTCAGGGCCTTAACACTTCCGGTCTTTATTTTATGAACCAGAATATGACTGTCGTAGGTGAAACGAGCTCATACGTGGGTGGGTCGGTGGCCGGCTCGACTGGGGTAGCGTGAACCTCAAATTGCGTGGTGCCGCGCAGGTTAGCCAGTTCCCCCGTACCGCTAACAATTGTCCCGGCGTCCTCAATCCAGCTTGTTTTACTTGCTTTAAAGTTGTTTCTGGCGTCAAGTAATCCCCAGGCGAAAGCAATGCGGGTATAGCTGCCGGCTTTATCGTTCACCGTTCCGGTGAAGGTTTCCTGCGCCCTTTCCCAAAATTCACCGGTCACGAGGTTAGCTTCAAGCTTGATTACTTTGTCACTCTTTCCTTCCAGCGCCCCGTGCACGTCACTGGTAGTATGTACCATTTCGGTATAGACGTACTCCGTCATATCCGTATTATTTTCGGTTACTTGATAACTTGTCTGTGTAAAGGTGGGCTCTAACGAAAAAGTAGTGACCGGCGAAGATGTTACCCCCACGGATAGTGCGTATGTAAATCCCCGCATTTCATAGTTCTTGTCGGTCTTGAAATAAATAAGGCAGCCGCCTTCGCTCAGAGCCTTGAAATTCCAGGTCTGCCATTCAGGTCTATTCGCCGAAGAGTTTTTAAAGCTAGCCAGCTCCACCACGCCCTGGTTGATAATTTCCGGTGCTTCGACCCAAAACTGGTCATTGGCTCTTTCAGTAGACAGATACACACTGAAGGTATCGCCCGGCGCCAGCCAAATTTCACCTCTTTGATGCCCGTCCTTCAGAAAAACATCCTGGGTTATCACCAGAGAATTCGGACCGGCCGTTGGCGTCGGGACTCCTGTCGAAGTGGGAGTAGAGGTGGGTGTTAGAGATGTGGTTTGAGTCGGGGTAAGCGTTGGAGTCGCAGAAGGAGTCGGAGTGGGCGTAGGAGATGCGCTTGACGTCGGCGTAGTAAGTGTAGGAGTTAATGTGGCGGTTGGCGTCGGTTTAGAGCAGCCAGCCATGAAAGTACAGATCATCAGGACTATTATTAATATGACGTATAGCTTTTTCATTTTTCTCCTCTTAATTTTTTAAAGATTATCTTTGTCTTCAAATTCAACTTCTTGCCTTCATAGTGACACCTCCCTACTTCTTTTGGCATTGTTTTGCTCAGCTGAAACGTAAATCAAAGGGAGCCCCAGTTTCGAGAGTTGTGACAGCACCCCGTAAAGAGCGGCCTGGTCCCGAAGTAGACCACTCAAGATCGTGCAACCGTCCGCGGTATGGGTGATTTTAAGGCCTCCTAACCAGTCCGACCAGTTCCGGTCGATTTGCCCCTTGACACGGATTTCAACTTTTAGCATGCCTATACTCTGTTTCAATGTTACAAGCGATTTCACCCGGTGTAATCAATCTGGAGATTGATTACAGGATTGATTTTAGTCACGCCAGAGTAAAGCTGAGGGTTGTAAGTTGAAAATCACAGAACAGGCCTGAGTTATTAAAAAGAAAGATGAATTACTGTGGGGATAAGCGGGCAGTTATATCAAACCAAGCTCTTGAGCCCGGACGATAGCCTGAACGCGGTCTTTAACATTCAGTTTCTCGAAGAGGTGGTGGACATGGGTCTTGGCGGTACTCAGGCTAATGAGCAATTTTTCCGCAATTTGTTGATTTGAATAGCCGGTGGCCAGTAGTCGCAGTACCTCTATTTCGCGTCCGCTTAGTATTTCATGGGCCGGGGAAAGTGTAATTTTTCCTTTTATCAGCTTGTGTCGTTCCTCTTCTGCCTCGATAATGGTGAGTAATTTAGCGGCGTACCCCGGTTCTATTTTCTGAGAGATGGCCTGCCGGAGTAGCTGCGCCAACGCCATGCCTTCGTCGACAAAGGCACGGATGCAGCCTTCAGGTTTGGCCATCGCGAGAGCATCGCTCAAGAATCTCAAGGCCTCGGCTGGCGTGGATGACTCCATGGCCTGGCATATGTGCACGGAGATTAGATATCCATTTAAAGCATCTCGGGCAAACATTTCTTCGTCCGCCTGAAGTCGTTCCGCCCAGTCGTTTTTCCCTCTTCGAACATAGAGGGCACGTATAGCGATAAGGGGACCATCGGGGGGTAAAAACACTTCATATTCTGAAAGCTTGTCAAGCCACCGAGAAACGGCGTCCGTATTCTTCTGTGCTATCGCTAACATGACATGGTAAGCCGCGTTGCGCGCTCGGTTAAACGGCGAAATACCGGGTTCGGTGGTTAATAACCGGTCGGCTTTTTCCATAGCTTGCTTCGCCCCCAGAAAATCCCCTTGGGCTAGACGTATACGTGCCATCTGGAGATAGGTTAAATCCGGAAGTCCAATATCCCCTAAGGGCCGATTCAATTCAATGGCTCTTTCCAGATGAGATGTAGCCGCTCCCAACTCGTTCCATTCATAAAGAACAAAGCTTAAAAGGATATGAGCATAGGTTGTCGAGTTTGATCGCTCATCCAGGTCTATTACCTGTCGATACATCTTGGCTGCTTGATTGAGTTTACCTCGTACCATGGCAACCAGTCCCAGGAAAGTGAGTGGGAGAATAACGTCCTGATTATTCCCTATTTTACGGAAAGAATCGTAAGCCTCGGCTAGCAGCGGCTCGGCTTCTGCATAAAGATATCTGTTGATACAGTCCATTCCTACCATAAGGCATACGTAGCTACGCGTGGCTATATCAGCTGGCGGCAGCAGCGCTAGCGCCGTCTTGCCGTATTCCATGATAAGGTCGGTATCCCCTTTAATTAAGGCCTGGAGAGTCCGTAAAGCGGCGACACTGCCCTGAAGTCGATTATCCTGAGTTGACTCTTCGAGATATTTTAAAGGGGCTTCGGCAGCGTTGAGCTGGCCTGTTCCCAAAAGCGACCTAATATACAGCAAATAAATGGGTATGTTGGTGCGTAGAGTTTCCTCGGGTATTTGCTTCAACCAGTTAAGCAGTATTACCCACTCGCCCCGCCCGGTCAGACGGGGGTCATTAATGAGTCTCATTGCCGTTTCCCAGTCTTTAGCCTCCAGTGCGTGATGGATGGCATCTTCCGAAAATTGGTGTTCCTCATGCCACTGACACGCAAGACGGTGCCATCCAGATACTTTTCCTAGACCGAACTCAATTTCCAGCTGGTGTCGCAGGAGTTCGGCGAAGAGATGCTCATAGCGGTACCATTGCCGCGACTCGTCCAGTGGGACGATGAAGAGGTTGTCGTTCTCAAGCCTGAGAATCATCTCCTGGCTGTCATGGCGTCCGGTGACAAAATCACACAAGGGAGCGGTTAACCGTTCCAACACCGAAGTCTTTAAAAGAAAGTCCCGTATTTCGTGAGGCTGTTGCTTTAGCACTTCTTCCATGAGATAGTCCATGATATAACGCTGGCTACCGGTGAAGCTGGTTATAAATCGTCTGACATCCGGCTGACGACGTAAGGAAAGCGCTGCCATTTTGAGTCCCACCGCCCAACCTTCAGTGCGCGCATTTAAAGTGTCGATATCACTAATAGCAAGACTGGGGCTTTTCAATTCTTTAAGCAAAGTAGCCGCTTCATCGTGAGTGAAGCGCAAATCATCTGAACTTATTTCTAACATCATCCCTTTACCACGGTAATGTACCAGGGGTAAAGGAGGGTCAATTCGAGATGCGATTATCAGGTGCGTCTTTTGAGGCATATGTTCGATTAAATAATTGATGCCGCTATGTACTGGCATTGATCTTATAAAATGATAGTCATCTAGGACAATCGCAGACTGGAATTGAACGTTGTCCAGTTCATTGATTAATATGGTTAGCAGCGGTTCGATGGGCGTAGGTTGCGGCGAACGTAACAGAGCCAGAGGCCTTTCCCCGAAGTCAGACTGCAGGGTCTTTATGGCAGCTATTAAGTACTCCCAGAATCGGACGGGTTCGTTATCCCCTTCGTCTAGTGAAACCCAAGCGGTACATATTTTCGGCTGGCTCTGGCGTGCCCATTCGCTTAAAACCGTCGTCTTACCAAAACCAGCGGGGGCTGAAATGAGAACGAGGTTATAAGCAAGGCCTTCTTGTAAACGTTCCAATAAGCGTGGGCGTGGTACCAGTTGTGTTCGGACTATAGGGATATTGAGCTTAGTTTTTAATAATGACGTTTCCACATTCGCCTTCACCCCTAACTTATTGGGGATTACAGGCGGAGTTATTATAGCATAAATAGAATGAAATTGAACAAAACCGAGATATGTTTAACCCTGTGTGGTTGCACAAAAGTCAGAAATGTTCAATTATAATTCGGCGTATTACACAAAACGTCAAGTTGTTCGGTACTGCTCGGTGGAGGTCGATCTCAGACTTTTACCTCTTTAACTCGACCAACATGACCGTCTTCTAAACGGACTTTGATACCATGGGGGTGAACAGGTGATTTGGTCAAAATGTCTTTGACTATCCCTTCGGTTAGTTTTCCAGACTGCTGGTCTGTCTTCAATACTATTAAGACCCGCAAGCCCGGTCTTATGTTAACACGATCTGTGCCATTCATACTGCCAACTCCATCTTTTCCATCATCGTACCATATCTAGAAGAGGAAGCCTTGTCGGTGTTAGAATGTCTTGTTTACACGCACTACTTTTGGTCGGCGGGTCAGAGTGCTAGCCTCAGGTAACAATGCATCTTTTTGTGCAGGCAAAGATTAACCATTTCGATGAAAAGTGCAATCATACTTTTTAGCTATTTGTTTAACCTCGCCGTATCATATAAAAAGCCATTTTGTCAACCATAATTACCTTTGAATTCAGACCAGGGTATTTATTATCCCCCCATTTCAGCCTTTGGAGTGCCAATAGGTTATAATGTGCATATGGGAAAGTCACCGACTGTGGCCATTATGGGCTGCGGTCCCGGAGGAGCCTACCTATACGCATTACTTCGGTACAAAAAGCCTGAGCTAGAAGTCACCATTTTTGACAAAACCCCTCATACTGTCTGTGGCATAAAGGGATGCGCTTGGGGAGCGAGTTGGCCCCAATTTTCCAAGCTCTCCAAGGAAGTAAATATAGACCCCGATAAGTACGTCCTCGGAAGGCATGATCATCTGCTTATCAACCAGATGAAGCTTAAGGCCGATGGGGTTATAATAGACAAACCTTTATTAATCAAGGATCTACTCGGCGGAAAATCTCCGCTTGACCCATCAGATGCTGACTTATCTGCCTTTGAACGAATCGTGGATGCCAGCGGTGTAAGTCGAGCTTACTTGTCATCACGGCAGGGGCTGGCTCCGGCAAATGTTATTCAGATGAGAATTACCACTACATCTATATCATGCCCTACGGTATTTGCCGACAGAACTGGTGGTTACATATGGCTTTTCCCGCTCGGCAGAGGCGAGGCCCATGTCGGTTCTTTATCTCCACAGGGAATCGACATCGCCACTCGAGAATTGGATCGAGTCAGGAAGATCTTAGCTGCTGGTCCAGTTCTGTGTAGTTGTTCTGCAATGATATGCCGTAAGGGGCCAGTTTATCCATTTATCGAGGGAAAAGTCTGGGGACTGGGCGAGGCTATCGGCCTGGTGGATCCAATCGCATGTGCTGGGATAGTGCCAGCCATGACCTCAGCTAAGCTAATGAGCGAGAATTGGGACAATGATCACAGATATGAAAAACAGGTTTGGCGATGCTACTCTTATATGGTCAAAGAGGCAAAAGCGGTAGCCAAAATCGTCCGAGAAGAAAGGCTTCTTTATAGCGATTTATTACTCCCTCGTCGTGCTTTCAAGACCCTGGGCATTTACCCCAGCTTCCGTCAAATAATGAAGGTAGCATCAACAGTTATAAAAATACAGAGCGTTAAAGACGATTAAACCCTACAGCACGAAGCAGGCTAGGGCTCGTGGTTTAGTAAAGATCAACGGATTATTAGCTGCACAATTAGATGGATTGTGACATCTAATAATTACTATCAATAGCCGCCGTAGTTCGAGTCTAATATGATGGGTATTAGGGAGTCAGGAGATACTGCACCCATGAATTTGTGATGTCCTAGCCCGTGATGGTGATTAATCCTGGGTGGAAAACCTCTTAAAGTCCTGCGGCGGCCAGGTTGTTACAGGAACTCTACGAGAGGTTTATCCAGTTTGGCGTATCCCTGTATGCGGCTCACGTACGCGTCTACCAGGCCCTGGCGGCAGATAACGAGGCAGCGGCGCTGGAGTTCCTGGCCGAAGCCCTGACCATGGCGGCGCCGGAAGGCGTTATCCGCTACTTCGTCGATGAAGGCAAACTGCTTAAACCGCTTCTTGAAAAAGCCTTGGCTCAGGAAATTACGCCTGAATTTACCAGACAGCTGCTGGATATCATCGAAGAAGAGGAGCGGCAGAGGCAAGCCAGGAAACGAGCGGCCGCACCCCCACCGCTGCCCGGCCTCCTCAGCGAACGAGACCTCGAAGTCCTCAGGCCGCTCGCCGACGATATCCCTAACCAGCGCATCGCCGCAAAGCTAAGCGTCAGCCTGGGTACGGTCAAGACCCATGTCCATCACATCATCGATAAGCTGGAAGTGAAAGACCGCCGCCAGGCGGTCCAACGTGCCAGAGAGCTCAAGCTGCTCTAGCTCCCTGCTCCCTCTTATCATCCCTCATACCCCTTAAAATCAATCCCGGAAATCTATCCTAAAATCTATCCACGATAGATTACGTGCGCCTTTTTCGTTGTTAACATTAACGCAAAGGTCGTTGCGCGCGAGGGTGAACACAAGATGCGGCAAGTCGAAATCATGGTCAAGGGGCAGGTAGACCGGGACTGGTCGGACTGGTTCAGCGGCCTCGAAATCACCCACACGACCGGGGGTGAAACCATGCTGGCCGGCCACGTCCGCGACCAGGCAGAGCTTCGCGGAATTTTGTCCCGGCTTGCCGACCTGGGCCTCGAGCTGATATCGGTAAATACGTTATCAAGATCGCGCGTACCTGAGAGACCAGTAAGAGGAGGTGGTGAATATAAGACGAAAAACAGTAATTCACAACCAAAAAACGACCAAGCCTAATGTTAAATTGAAAGGAGAAAGAAAAATGGGCAAAAAGATTTTAATTGTAATGTCATTGTTACTCATCGTTGGGCTTCTGGCTGGTTGCGGCGGCGTAAAAAAAGCTGACCTGGATGCCGCCAACGCCCAGGTAAATACTTTGCAGAATGAGGTAAACACTATGCAGACTCAATTGAATGCTGCCAACGCTGCTAAAAGCCAGGCTGAAGCAAACGAATCTCTTGCCCGTAGTTACTATGATGCTCTGAACAAGGGGGACGCCAATGCTCTCGGTCAATATTTAGCGCCGGACTATAAGCGATACCTCTCGGCTACAGGTACGCCGCTGGACGTTGCTGGACAGTTGAAAAGGCTGGCTGGATTAGGCGCTGTGTTCCCGGATATGCAGATCACTATTGACAATATCATTGCCGAAGGAGACTATGTTGCCATCTGCCTGACCGCTAGGGGTACACAAAAAGTAGCATTTCTAGGGATACCTGCAACCGGGAAAAAGATTACGGTCTCTGGATTCGAGGTCGTTCGCATCGAAAATGGGAAAATTATCGAACACTGGGGGGGAACTGACACGTTCAATCTGCTGCAACAACTGGGCGCAGTAATCTCGGCAGGACAGTAAGAGAAATCACACCTTCTTTTCGCCGATGGTCTGAGCAGAATAAAGGCACAGCGAAAAGAAGGTGCCTCCTGCCAATAGCACAAGTTCGATAAATAAATTGGATGTCGGCTTTTTGGAACTGGGAAGGGGGCCCCTCCGGGGGCTCCCTTCTCTTTAAATTTAATAAACAGAGGGGCAAGTGGGTAATTGTTTATGGAATTGGTTACAATCACTCATTTTGTTGAGCCTGGTTGCACATTCTAGCGAGTTGTTGGGCAACAATCCGATGGATTGTGTAATATCCTGCATTTTCAGAATTGTTAAGTCACTTTTTAGCTGATTGTCGACTAGTATACGTTGTGTTATACTACTGGTAGAGAGACCGTCGATAAAGACTCCCCGTTTCCTTTGATGTAATACTCATGCACATAATTATACCCACTCTGAGTTGGCTATAGGCGACGTAATAAATATTCTAAGGCGTCTATTTCATGAAAAGTAAAATTTGCTCGGCAATTGATTCCAAGAAAGTGATAAGCTTTTACTACAGGGGCGGTATTCGTTTCGTAGAACCATACTGTTATGGTCTTCATAAAAGTACTGGAGATGAAGTGCTTAGGTGTTATCAAGTCAAAGGTTTTAGTGAATTTGGAGAACCTTTTGGCTGGAAATTTTATCCGGTGAATGAGATTTCGAAATTGGTGATAACTGATAATAATTTTAGAGGCGACAGGAAAGATTATAACCCCGATGACACTATGATGAAGAAAATAATTTGTAGAATAGAGGGTGAAAAGCCTTAAAATGGCTTATCATAAGGCCTTAAATTATCAAAAACAGTTGGTCACTTCTTTTGCAGGTGCTTGGCCACTATCTTCAGTAAGTCATTTGGGCTGACTGGCTTATCAATATAGTCTTCGTACTCTACTTCTAAACCGCGACTACGAGGGATTCCGGTCCCCGCTCCCCTTGTTGAATAACTGGTCAACATAAGTACCGGAATTTCAGCAAGTTTCGGGTCTTTCTTGAGCTGTTCCGCCGCCGTAAAGCCATTTTCTACCGGCATGATGACATCGAGAAGTATTAAATCAGGTCTCTCTTCTCTTGCCTTGCGTAAACCTTCGTTACCGTCAACCGCGACTATTACCTCGTAAGGTTTGCTTTCTAGCACGATCTTTGTCGACTCGACAAAATCAGCATCATCATCAATAAGCAAGATTTTGGGCTTCCTTTTCACTTAAGATCGCCTCCTTAAATTATCAGATTAACTAGATAATTTTAGGGCTTTTTCTTCTTGATGAGTCTGCCTACCCTTTCCAACAAGACATTGGGAGACATGGGCTTCTCAATATAATCATCCACGTCCAGTTCAAGTCCGGTCTCCAGTTCATAGCGCCGCCGACTGGCTTCCTCTCTTACCGAGGTAAGAATCAGAATAGGTATATCCTTATACTTGGACCACCTCGGGTCCTGAAGTTCCTTACATACGGCGAACCCGTCCATTTTAGGCATCATCAGGTCGAGAATCATCAGGTCCGGATTCTCCGCCTTAAGAGTGGCTAACCCCTCTATCCCATCGCGCGCGGTGGACACTTGATACCCCTGGGATTCAAGAATCATGGTAACGGCGTCGAGAATATCAGGGTCGTCATCAACAACGAGTATCTTGCCAGGCATTTTCGCCTCCTATTATATTACAGGCCTGGGCATAAGTCCAGCCTTTGCTACCATCTCCGGGACGATATCCTCCCAGCCCACCGCCATAATATGAATGCCTTGCACTCCGGGTATCTCTTTAAGCTGCTCGATAATTTCCAGGATTATTTTTACCCCTTCATCCTTGGCCTTCTCTGCCTTTTCCATCCTGGTGACGATTTCATCGGGTAGACTTACTCCGGAAACGTAGTCTCTCATGTAACGGGCCATACCTACCGACCTGATGGGTATGACGCCTGCTAGGATGTGCACCTGCTTGTCCAGGCCCAGGTCGCAAACCATCTGCATGAACTTGGTGAATTTGGGTACATCATAGACCGCTTGAGTCTGGACAAAGTCTAGTCCGGCTTTGACCTTCTTGGCAAGCCTTTTCACCCGGAATTCAAATGGGTCGGCGAAGGGATTGGCGGCCGCGCCAATATATATCGGGACTTCCCCGGCTATTTCCTCGCCATTAAGAAATTTCTTCTCGTCCCGCATCTTCTTCAGCATCTGAATCAGCTGAATGGAGTCGATATCAAAGACACCCTTGGCGGAAGGATGATTACCAAACTTCTGATGGTCACCGGAAAGGCAAAGGAAATTGCCTATACCCAGGGCTACAGCGCCCAGAACATCACTCTGGAGTGCCAGCCGGTTCCGGTCTCTAACAACCATCTGCATGACCGGTTCGACGCCCACCCCCTTCAGAAGCAGGCAGCCGGCCAGGCTGGACATACGCACAATCGCCGTCTGGTTATCGGTGATATTGACGGCATCACAACAATTACGAAGCATCTCGCCCTTCTTCTGTATCACTGCCGCGCTGGTGCCCTTGGGGGGACCTGCCTCGGCGGTGACGGCAAATCTCCCGCTCTCCAGTATTTTCTCCAGGTTGGTTCCTGCTTTCATTGATTTGCCTCCTCTAAACTTCACACCGGTTTGGGTAGTGTGCAAGAAAATTTACATCCGGTGTTGGTTTCAGAACAGGGACTCTCAGCCCATATCTTACCACCATGAGCCTCAACAATCCTCTTGGATATCGACAACCCCAGACCTGTCCCCTTGACTTCTACGTTGCTACCGCGGAAGAAGTCTTCAAAGAGACGCGGCATATCCTCACGGGGAATGCCAATACCGGTATCCATAACCTCAATCAGCAATTCCTTGCCTTGGTCCCGTACCCTGACGGTTACCGCACCCTCCGGTGTATATCTAATAGCATTATTCACCAGATTGGTTATCACCTGTTGCAGTCGTGGAGCCGAACCTATAATTGGGGGAATCACTTCAGGCAACTCCACTTTCAGGTTTATGCCCTTTTCCTCGGCCAGATTACGCTGACCTTCGATGGAATCTTTTAGCACCTGTAGCAGTAAAATTTCCTTCATCTCCTGGACAATCTGGCCAGTCTCAATGCGTGGAATATCCAGCAAATCACTAATCAAGGTCAGGAGTTCGGTAATACGGTGAGAACTCCGCTCCAGCATATTCTTTTGCTTCTCAGAAATTTGCCCGGCGAAACCACCCAGCAAGACCCACAGGAAACCCTGAATGGCAGTAAGCGGCGCTTTCAGGTCATGAGCCGCAATGCCAAGAAAGCGTAAGAACTTCTCCCTTTCCTCTCTCAGTTTGTTTATTTCACTGGAGGCACGCTCCAGTTCACCGGTCTTTTCGGCAAGCAGACGCTCACCCAGTGCCACCACCTGCCGCTGTCTCTTTCTCAGCTCCCCGGCAATAGCGGTGGTCACGTAGGTGATACAGTAAAGGAGCAATGCCAGGGTGATGAGCCTGGCCACGATATAGCTTCCCTGCCGGTACTGCGTTGGCGAAACGAATCCCTGAAGATTGACATGAGATATCACACCAGCATATTCCAAACCCGCCATCAATGCCACAAAGGCAATGGCTACCGTGGACAACAGATATACTATCCGGTAGTTAAGGCCGATACTGGCCAGGACGATGTGAAAGACGAAGAAGAACATGAACGGGTTTTCTATCCCCCCGGTGAAATGCAGTATCACGGTCAGGGCAAGCATGTCAAGTAAAATGTGGGTATATGTATATTGCCGGACACGCGGAATAACCCGCTGGGGCGGCAATTTCTTCAGTCCCCTGACCTGCTGTGTCAGTATCAGGTTATAAATAGCCATGAAGGCACAGACAATATATACTGGCAGGGTGGTAAAACCGATTTGAAACGCGTATCTGGCGACGAGGGTGACGATGATAACCCCGAGAATGGCAAACCACCTCATATTGTTAAATACCTTGAGGCGCATCACCAGTGTTTCTTCTTCGGGGGTGTGCTCGGTCTCTTCTCCCACCGGGGCTTTATCACTTATGGTATTAATAGTAGTCAAAATACCTATCCTTTGCTTTTCATGGCTAAGGGTCCCCAGTTTTTTATCTGCTCAGTCATTTCATCGGTGATGGCGAGAAACCTATCGCCCTCCGATGGAGACACCCACTCCAAACGCAACCGCCCATCTTCAATGCCCAATTGAGAAAGCACCTTTTTCAACAGGGCGATACGCCGCATGGTCATATAGTTCCCTTCGGAATAATGGCAGTCTCCGGGGGGGCAACCGAGAACCAGGATGCCGTCGGCACCAGATGTAAACGCCCTCAGAATGAAGTCGGGTTCCACCCGGCCGCTGCACATCACCCTGATAGGGCTGATATTGGCATTGAACTTTATAGGTGAAGCACCGCTGGCTTCGGTAATCCGGTAGGAACACCAGTTACACAGAAAGGCAACGATCTTTGGTTCAAAGCTCATACCAATACTCCACTGGAGCGTACCGTTTATGTCCCCCCCGATTTCTCTTGAGAGGTTATGCGGCGGGGCCCACCAGCATGAGAGGTGCTCCAATCTCGTAGCGGCTGGATTTCATCCAGCATTTCCAATTTACCCCGCGCCGACAGGCGGTCAATTATCGCTTGCCAGGCACAAGGTATATCAGGTGATATTTCACACTTCCCTTTGGCTGACCCGCCACATGGCCCGTTCAGCAAACTCTTGGCACATCTTGTTATGGGACAGATGCCGGCCGTCTTATCGAGAATGCAGTTCCCACAGCCAGAACACCGCTCTACCCATACGCCCTCCGTCTCTGGCATCCCCATGCACACTGTATCAAGCCCGGGAAGAACCGAGATGGCAGCGAATTTCTCACTCAGCGCTTGTACTCCTACACCACAACCCAATGACAGTATGGCATCCTTTTCCTTCACCTTATCCCCTATCGCATCGAGAAATTCCCATTCGCACTGACGTTCTACAGTATGTTCTGAGAAGACCCGGTTTTTGCCCGATATCCTGTCGGCCATGCGGAGAGATGAAGCGAGAATCCCGACCTCTTTGTCCCCGCCGCTAAAGCAAATAGCCACACATGTGCCGCAGCCAAGTACCAGAATATTCTGATAACCTTCAATCATTGCCTTGATATTCTCAAAAGGTTTTGCTTTGGCAATAATCATATCAACCCCCCTTTATCGGGCTAGGTCCTAATTTTTTTATTCTCTCGGTCATTTCCCGGGCAACTTCGGAAAATCGTCCACCCTCCGCTGAAGACATGAAGAACATCTCCAGCCTGTCCTTGCCCAGGCCAATTTTTTCCAGAAGATTTTTAGCGCGCGCTACTCTTTTCTCAGCGCGAAGGTTTCCCTCAACGAAATGGCAGCCACCTTTGAGACATCCGGCGACAAAAACGCCGTCAGCGCCCTGCTCGAAAGCCTTCAAGATATAGAGAATATCAACCGTGCCTGAACAGGGGAGCTTAACAATCTTGATATTAGTCGGGTATTGCAGTCGCATCACCCCGGCGAGGTCGGCCGCGGCATAAGCGCAGTAGTGGCAGCTGAAAGCCACAATCTCCGGTTCAAACTGTTCGGCAGAGGTCATTTTTCTCCTCAGGTAAATCTTAGCTAATCGGCGTCAGCAAAGCCCGGCTCTTGACGATTACCTGCTCTTTCTTATAATTTAACAACTCTATAGCTTCTCTGAGGACACTCAGCGGCACAGATACCGCAGCCTCGACACTTGGCCACTTCTATCACGGCCACGCCATCTTCGTTAATATAGGGTACATCATAGGGGCAGACGCGAACACAGGTAAGACAGGCTTTACACTTTTCCGCATCCACCTGACAGACAGCGCCACCGACCTCCAGCTGTTGTTTCGACAGGATAGTTGTGGCTCGCCCCGCGGCTGCCTGCGCCTGTGTATGGTCTCATCAATGAACTTCGGGGAATGGGCCGTGCCACACAGGTATATCCCCTCCGAAGCAAAGTCAACCGGCGCCAGTTTGACATGGGCCTCGTGGAAGAAACCTTCCTCAGTCAGCGGCACCTTCAGGATTTTGCTCAGTTCTTCATTACCTTCAGCAGGGACCATGGGCGTTGCCAGGACCAGAAAATCAGGTGATAGGACAAGCTCCTCACCCAAGATCGGGTCGAAGGCTATAACTTCGAGCTTGCTATCGATGGCGTTAACCTTGGGTAATTTATCATCGGAATAGCGAATGAACACTATGCCTTTTTTGCGCGCTTCGGTGTAGAGTTCCTCTTTGAAGCCATAGGTCCGGACGTCTTTGTAGAGTATATAGATATTTGCCTGCGGACTCATTTCTTTTATCTTCAGGGCATTCTTAATGGCAACGGTACAACAAACCCGACTGCAATACTGGTAATTCTTGCCGGGAGGCCGGGCACATAGAATCATAGCTATATCTTTAGCCGATGCTATTTCTTGGGGAGACGCCACGATTTTCTCTTCAAGGTCGCTCAAAGTAAGCACCTTTTCATTCTGTCCCAGCAGGTACTCGCTACCCCGGTATTCTTTGGCTCCCGAGGCGACAATGATTACTCCGTGCTCGACCAACCGCTGTTTCTGTCCGTTTTCACTGGCGAGGGTGGTTTTAAAATTACCGACAAAACCATCTGTCTTGACCACAACTGTATCCATAAGGACTTCAATCAGCGGATTTGCCTTGACTCGCCTTTTTAAGGACTCCAGGAAATCCTGGGGGCTCTCCCCGTTAAGAGACAGGTGAATCTTCCTTGTCCAGCCGCCCAGCTCCTTTTCCCTTTCCACCAGGTATGTCTTGAACCCCTGCTCGGCCAGATTGAGAGCGGCCGTCATACCGGCAACACCGCCGCCAATGACCAGAGCATCATGACTGAGCCCCAGGGTCACCTTGTGCAGTGGCTCAAGCAGGGCAACACGGGCTACGGCCATCCGAATTAATTCTTTAGCTTTCTCGGTGGCCTTTTTAGGTTCACGCATATGGACCCACGAGCACTGGTCGCGGATATTAGCCATCTCAAAGAGGAAGCGGTTAAGTCCGGCTTCCTTTATGGTCTCCTGGAACAGGGGTTCATGAGTTCGAGGGGTGCAGGAGGCAACCACCACCCGATTAAGGTTATATTCCTTTATCTTTTCCTTTATCTTCTCCTGGGTATCCTGGGAGCAGGTATAGAGGTTTCTATCAACAAAGACTACATTTGGCAGTGTCGCGGCATAATCCTTTACCTCCGGGACATTGACGTAACCACCGATATTGATGCCGCAATGGCAAACGAAGACGCCAATTCTCGGCGGCTCCTTAGAGACATCTTTTTCCGGGGGATATTCCTTCTCTACCGTCAGAGTGTGGCGTGACGAGGCAAGTAAAGCTGAAGAATTGGCGGCGGCGGCGCTGGCCTGCATTACCGTCTCAGGGATGTCCTTGGGTGCCTGAAAAACGCCGGTGACGAAGATGCCTGGACTTGATGTCTCGACCGGTGAAAATTCTCCGGTCTGGCAGAACCGGTATTTATTGAGGTCAATGCCCAGTCTCTCTGGCCAGTTTTACGCCTTTCGCGGATGGCTGGAATCCTACCGAAAGAACTACCAGGTCGAATTCCTCGTTCTTTAACGTTCCATCTTCTTCAGCAAACCTGAGAAGTAGATTCCCGGTGGCTTTGACCTCTTCGATATTAAATACCCTTGACCTCACAAAGCGGACTTTATGTTCTTGTTGCGCGCGATGGTAATACTGCTCATATCCCTTCCCGAAGGTCCTCATATCCATGAAAAAGATGGTTGTGTCAATCTCCCGACCGGCATGTTCTTTAGCAATGATAGCCTGTTTGATGGCATAGGTGCAGCAAACTGATGAGCAGTAGCCGGCATTGATACTCTCATCCCTGGAGCCAACACATTGAATCCAGGCAATCTTTTGGATGGGTTTCCTGTCCAAAGGCCTGATTAACTCACCTTTAAAAGGCCCGGAAGCGCTCAGCATGCGCTCAAACATGATGCTGGTAACGACATTCGGATATTTGCCATAGCCATAGTTGGTCAAGGCCGAAGGCTCATATTCGTCAAGTCCAGGAGATAGGATGATAGAGCCGACGTTAATATCTACGTATTCATCCTGCATCTCATGGTTGATGGCGTCGGCTTCGCATCTTTCCTCACACTCCCGGCACTCAAAGCAGCCCTCTATCTGCGAGGCTAAGCAGCGTCTTGCCTCTCTCCGGGCCGCGGCTATAGAATAGACCTGCTCCACCTCTTTAAAGCCTTTGATTCGTCTCTCTGGCTTCAGCTCTTTACCTTTCACCCTGTTCTTCGAAGGGAAGCGCTTTTTAAGGGCAACAATTTCATTTTTACTGAGTTCTTGCGGGGCTCGGGTATCATCTTTGGAGGTTAAAGGCTCTCCTTTGAGATATTCATCGATGGAACGCGCCGCTTTCTTCCCGGCGGCGATAGCCTCAATAACCATGGCCGGACCGGTAACCACGTCTCCGCCGGCAAAAATACCGTTAATATTGGTAGCTAAAGTGGCTTCATTGACGGCGATTGTTCCCCGCGCGGTTACTTTCAAGCCATTTTTCCTGGCATAATCAATATCTGGAGCTTGACCCAGAGCCGGAATAACGGTATCAACATCGATGAAGAATTCAGAGCCTTCAATCGGGACAGGGCGACGACGACCGCTGTCATCAGGCTCCCCGAGATTCATCTTAATACACTCGATCCTGGTGACCCTGCCTCCTCTCGGCAATTACCCGGGTGGGGTTAGCCAGAAACATGATATCGATGCCTTCTTCCTCGGCGGCCCTGACCTCCTCATCGCTGGCCGGCATCTCCGAACGGGAACGCCGGTAGATGACTTTCACTTCGGCGCCCAATCTCCTGGCCACGCGGGCGGCATCCATCGCCGCATTACCGCCGCCAATAACTGCCACCCTTTTACCGACATCGACTTTTTCTCCCGAGTTGACTTTTCGCAGAAATTCGACGGCATGGACGACGCCGGCAGAATCCTCTCCGGGGATACCCAGCCTCAGACTTTGATGGGCGCCTGAGGCAATGAAAATAGCTTGATAGTCCTGCCTGAGCTGTTCCAGCGTTATCTCTTTGCCTACTTTAACCTTCGTCTTTATGTTTACCCCTAATTTCTCGATATAGCCTATATCCCTGGCGAGTATGTCCTTGGGGAGTCTATATGCAGGTATTCCGTATCTGAGCATGCCCCCTGGCTCAGGCAAGGCCTCATAAATGGTCACCTCATAACCTTCGAGGGCCAGATCATGCGCTGCCGCCAGACCCGCCGGACCACTCCCGATGATAGCCACCTTCTTACCATTCCTGGTTATCTGAGGGACTTCGTAGTTCTCAATATCAATTTGGTCGGTAACGAATCTTTTTAAAGCACGAGAAGCAACAGGTTCATCAAGCTGCCCGCGATTGCAGGCTTCTTCACAGGGCGCGTAGCAAACCCGACCGCAGATGGCTGGTAGAGGATTGGTACTCCTGATCAAGGCATAGGCTTCTTTGAACATTCCCTCGGCAACCAAAGCCGCGTAACCTTGAACATTCATGTGGATGGGGCAGGCATCCTTACAAGCGGCATGACAGGGTCTTTCTTCTCTTTTATCGATGGCGTATGTCCTGGGTACTGCTTGAAGATAAGGTGTATAAATGGCTTTCCTGGTTCCCAGCCCTTCGTCAAAGGCACTCGGCATGATAATAGGGCATCCCTCGGCACATACTCCGCAGCCGGTACATTTAGCACCGTCAACGAATCTGGCCTTTTTCTTAACAGAAACAGTAAAATTCCCGGGCTTACCCCGGACACCAAGGACTTCTGAATATGTTAGAAGGTCGATGTTAAGATGTCTCCCGCACTCCACCAGTTTGGGAGAGAGAATACACATAGAACAATCATTGGTGGGTAGAGTTTTGTCAAGCTGAGCCATCACGCCGCCAATGGCGGGGGAATCCTCTACAAGGTAGACTTTATACCCGGACTCAGCGAGGTCGAGGGCTGATTGAATCCCGCCGACACCCCCACCAACGACAAGTACCGCCCCTATTTTTTCGCTTGCCACCGTCTTGTCCACTTTTCCCCATCCTGATTTCAGCTGGGGGCTATTCTCGATTTTTGCTGAATCTATTATGCTAAAGCCGCTTCTATTGCTTGCACTATATCCTTGTTGTCAAAAAGGCTCATGGCAATTGCCCCGGCCGGACAAGCCGCACTACACACGCCGCAGCCGCGGCACGATTCAATAACAAGGTGAACAGTATATTTATCATCCTTTGTTTCCAGCTTAAGCGCTTCGAAGGGGCATGTTGATACACAGATACCGCAACCCGAGCATAAGTCTTCATTGATGGACAAAGGAAGAGTGTATCCTTCTTTGGTCGCCAGGTGTTTCAGGATATCCCAGACAACGGAAAACTTGACTTTCTGCGGGCAGTTTTTCTCGCATAGAAAACACTCAGAACAATACCAGATATAAGGGCTACTTAAGACTTTATTTCGCATACCTAGGTTAAGCATCCTGACTATTTTCCTCGGGTCATGCTCGGGGTATATTTCATGAATGGGACAGGCAGCGGTGCAGGTTCCACAGGTAAAGCAAGCAGTAGCGTCATTAATAATATCGCCAGCGGCTACCTCAAACTTAAAATTACGGTCAAGTTCCGATACTCTAACTGGCTTAGGTGCTGAAATCTCCATTCAATCGCTTTCTTTCCGCATAATTGTCATCACGTCACAACTTGGTAATGAACACTTTAACTAATTGCATTTTTCTTGTCAAGTTTAAACATCGGCCTTACTTTTGCGCAACTTCTCTCTTCTATTGAAGGAAATTCCATCTCTCCTACCAAGGTAAACGCTGGCCGGGGTAATAATCGTCCATTTTGTTCAACTTACAGGAACATTCGCTTGTTTTGTGTAGTGTCTGAGCCATCGCTTATTGGAGAATGGGTCCCGGCAGTTGTGGTTACACTGAAATCCACAACCATACAGTGGCTTTGTATTTGCGGATGGTATCCGTTTTTACTTTGGGTAGCTTATGCCACACGACCTACTCTATCAACAAGGCCAGCAACTACTTATTCTTAGGGTTGATTACTTAGTAAGAATTTGCTAACATTTTGCTAACGGACTAGAAATGACTGAACAATACATAAAGGTAATTTACGTACGAATATTTAAATTCGACAATAAAAGAAAACGACTACTCTAAACGTAAAAACACCATATGACAGAACAGATAACAAGTCCCGTATGCGCTACCAATAACCAAACCAACAATCTTAAAAGGAGATATAAATGGCGAAGAAGAAGTACGCAAAATACGTGTTCTCCGGGTTCAGGGAGGAAATGAACCTACCGTTCATCGCCAAGCCGCAGGCATATTTCCGGGGGGCCAGTCAAATACCGGGGGCGGGTGTCAACATGGGGTGGCAACTGTTTATCAAGCCGATATTGCTGGAAACGGAGCCTCATACCCATAACGCCGACGAATACCTGATTTTCCTGGGCCATGACCCCGCCGACTGGTTCAGCAGCTTTGACGCGGAGATCGATTTATTCATCGGGGAGGAGATGGAAAAATATCTCATCGACAAGCCGACGATTGTCTATATTCCGCCCAATCTAACCCACTGCCCGCTTGACTTCCGGGTCATCAACAAGCCCGTGCTGTTCACGGCGCTGCTACAGACGCCGATATTTACCAAGACGATGAAGGGAAAGGAATATAAGTTCGACGGACCGGACGCCAAGGGCAATATCTCCGGGGAGATGTCTAAAATATAACTGGCGCGTGACCCAAGTATGCGCAGACTATCTTCATGCTAAGATACCTGATATTCATAGCGCGTCGAAGCGTCAAAGACGCAATAGATGTGCCGGCGCCCCTCCACGATATGGAGCACCGGCTTGAGAAGGCCTTCCCCCGTCCTGACCAGGTCGTCCAGTGAATTCAGCCGAACAACCGTATCGCCAGGTTTAACCTCGGGCAACTCTTTTATCTCCACGATAATGTTCTTATATTTCTTCTGTACCTGCTGCGCTTCCTTTTCCCCGGCGGTGAGCTCGCCCGGGCGCCGCCAGAAGTACCACAAAAGGGCGAAGACGAACAAAACGAGGATAACGCCGGCGACGATAGGAAGCAGTATCCTGGCCCGTGAGACAGACACCCGCAGATATTTCTCAGCCTGATGAACGACCCTGGTCGACTTGATAGATCCCTGCAAAGACTGGGTCAGGTTGCCGCTCCAGACAAGCGTGTCTCCCGCCAGATCCGCGCTAATGCTCGGCGTGAAATTGGCATCTATTGGCCCGGAATCCGTATCGGCCAAAGTATGGACCTCTGCCCTGATAGTGAGATTGCGGGCCGTTGCAGAAACCCCCGTTTCCCGCTGAATGGAATTAAATAGCTCGGAGTAGCTTTCCAGGTCGAGGGGAAAGGTGACGGTAAAGTCCCCGCTCTTATCGATCCGGGGGACAAGCTCAATAGTCTTCGACCATTTTTCCGGAGCCTGCAAAATGGCGTCTACAACCACCGTTTCATCAAGCTTCTTGACTGGCTGGCTTGATACCAGGTGGTAAGAAAAGGTCACGTCCACGGCATCGATAAGCCGGGATATGATAATGTCCCCGGGACCAGCGATTTCAGGCGCGGGAGGGGTCGGCGGTATCACGGAGGGAGGCTTCAGGACTATCGCGCCAAAAGGGGAATCAGGCTTGAGGAAAACCTCATAATCGAATGCCCCCTGCTGCTCGTAATTCAAGTCGCCGACATAACCGGGGGTAGCCTGGGCTAAATCCCCCTGCACCTCAAGAAGCGGCCCTCTCAAGCGCATCGGCAGGGTCTGGGTAAAGCTCTCGAACACCGGCCCAGTGTCCGTGTTAACGACAGCGTAGACGCTGGCGGTGATAGTAATGGCGCTGCCCGAGGCATTGTCGCCGAAAATGACGTAACCGGCCGAAACATTGGCAGTGATGTCCAGGGGGAAGCTAACCGTGAAATCGCCCGTTTCCGAGGTAACGGGCACGAGGACGATTTCCTGCTGCTCCGAAGCCACGGAGCTTGGCACCACCGCCCTGACCTCGACTTCCTCAGACGTTCCCGATACCGGCCCGTCAGGCACGAACCTGTAGCTGAAAGAGAGGTCGAAGCGGTCGATAGACGCCGCGGGGTATTTCATAAGGTCGGGGGGAGGCGGCGTCTCCTGGGGCGCGGTGCCATAAAGGTACGAAGGCTTTAGAGTAACCTGATAGTCAAAAGTGCCCTGGTTATCATAATCGAGCAGCGTCACTTCCTCGGTCACGGCTTTCTCCGCAGGCAGGCCGTAGACCTGGTAAATACCAACCAGCGAAGCGACCAGCAAGATAAAAGTGACGATGATAAGGGCTATTTTCATGTCAATAAGGCTGTTCTCTAGATTTTTCCCGCGACTATCCCGCCGTAAGGGTGTAAATCATGCTGAGCACGAAGGTATCGCCCTGGAATTCGTTGCCGGCATTCTCATGGAACTTAACGCTCATTTCAAAGTCGGCTTTATCATCGGGGCAGGACGGAAGATTTTTCAGAGGCCTTTGCTTGAGGTCAGCGAAGGTTATCCTCCCATCCCGATCAACATCCTGAATCTGCCAGTCCTTGCTGGTCAGTACAGAGCTATATCCTTTCCCCGTTGTCCTGGTAGCTTTGCCGGTCAGACAGTTGATCTGCCATACCTCATTTTTACAGGTATATTCGTAGATGCACCTGGTAATGACCATATATTTCGCCATCCTGTCCGGCTGGGCAGGCGCCCAGGAGTTATACTGGCAGGTTATCCCCAACTCCCCTTTATCGACCTTGCGAGGGAACTGAGCGGATAAGCCGACAAAGCAGCCGTTAAAGGCAAACTCGTCGCCCGGCGCCATGTTGCTGGCGGTCCACGTCGCATGGACGCCGTCCCTCCAGGTCTCATTCTGGTCACATATCTTCAGGTCGAGCGGCTGCACCTGTCCGGGGTGATAGGGAGGACAATAAGGGGGCACATAACAGGCATAGGCCGCGCCGATGGAACCGCTGGCGAAAACAACGGCCATCGCGACCAGAAGAACGATTTTTAACTTAGCACGCGGCATTAAATTCCCCTGACCGTTTATATTATAATGCGCATTACCATAAAAGCAATCAGACCGACTTCCTATCCTATCTTATAAAAGCCTTCCTTTGCTTCATTAATCTTTCGCGTCGCCGCTTGAGAGCTTCCTGTCGACGCTTTTCTTCCGGATGGAGCGCTTCGCGCAGGGCATCTTTGAGAGTCAAGGCGATGAAAGCCAGACCGAGCGGCAGAACCACCAGCACCGCCACCGGCAGCCCTCTCCCCAGGACGTTGACCCGCTGCCGGCCAAACTCGGCGAGCCGGGCCAGATTACCGATATAGGGCAGGTATAATACCTCTTTCCCGGCGACGGCCCCAGCCGGGACGGGGTTGAGGTCGGGCTCTTCGTTGGCGTCACCCTGGGTCCGGAAGACGCGGCCGGCACCGGTCTCCTGTACGTCGATAACGCGGTGGCAGATGGGCGTATTGATGCCCGGAAGCTTGAAGGAGATGACGTCTCCAATTTTGACCTGCTGGACGTCCACAGGCTTAATAACGACCAGGCCCCCGACCGCCAGCGCCGGCTCCATGCTGCCGGAGAGCACGGCATCGAACTCCCAGCCGTACTGCGCCGCGATCAAGACGAAGGAGACAACCAGGAGCACCAGCGCCAGCGCCGCCCAGACGAGCCATGCTAGCAGTTTACTTATTATTTTCACTCCTATGCTGTTGATTATTTATAATAACACTTTGTTTTGTTGAGGGGGCGCCCCGCGCGGTGGGGCGCCCCGTTATTTTTAACAGGCTGAGATAAGCTCAGCTTCAGGCTTGGTTAGACTTTATCTGACGCTGTTTACGGGCCTAGAGTTGCATCAAGCAAGGATTCGACCAGTTGATCGTCAGGATAAGCATCTCTCGCAGAACCGATAAAATCAACCTCGAACGTAGCCGTATCGCCCTGATAAGCATTGGTTACCGCTGTTGATAGCTGAAACGTGAATTTGAAGCATGCAATAGAACCGGCGGGTAAAGCCGGGTTGGGGAAGTAGGCTGGGTCATTCAACAACAAGAGGGATGTAACATGGTCACCGCTGCCGTAATTCCTGGCATACCACAAGTCCCAAAGAGAAATCTCGCCGTCCAGAGCGAAGCCCGCTGGTGACGCTGAGTTCCAAGATGTGGATCCATTCCAATAAGCCAGAAAAGCGTTGGCGGTGCTTGTGTCGAATACAGTGTGTTGATACCAAATGCCTCCGTTATTGCTTTCATCAACGGATTTGAGTATGAGATATTTCGAGATGTCGTTAATAGTGTCACCAGGATCTACAGCTGCTTCCGCGTCGGTATAAGCTCCGCCGCCTTCGACAAGGTTGCAGAAACGAGCCCATATCCATCTGATGTCCATGGTGCCTACATTCTTAAGATACACCACGCCGGTTGTAAACTCTTGGCCCGGGGCAAGGTTGGCGGGCGAGTTGAAACTTGCACTAACACCATTGTTAGTATAACCTTCGTCGTTGTCGGCTATTTGCAGGTCTAGCGTTCCGGCCCCCATGACGTTGCCCGTGCTCTTCTCCACATCCGTAAAGTAGGCGAAGGCGCCGCCCACTATACCCAGGCAGAGCACACATGCCATTAACGTGAAAAGTAGTTTCTTCATTTTTCCTTTTTCTCCTTTGTTTGTTTTTTATTTTTATAGTTTTACCGGTCTTTCCCGTTTGCCACCGGGTCTTTTCCCCGGCGCCATTTGCTCCCGTGGCTGAACTCACTTCAGCCCACCCATCGATTTCTCGATACAACCACCTCCTTTTTTATTAAGTCGACTGGTCGCCCCCGGAAAAGCCATAGCCCACGCCCCTCACGCCGAATATCTTAAAGCCGGACAGCTTGCGGCGCAGGCGCCGTACATAGTAATGGAGATTGTCCAGGCTGATGTCTTTCCCTCCCCACACCTCAGTAATAAGCTGCGGGTAGTCAACGAGCCTGCCCTCGTTGGAGAGCAGACAGTTACCGAGACGGCACTCGATAGGGCTGAGGCCTTCCGTGCCGGCCTCCGGGCGGATATGGCTCTCGACCCCAACCCCGGTGCCCCCGGGAGGGTCGTCATCGCCCCGGTGTTTAAGCAGGGAATTCACCCTGGCCACCACCTCCCGACCGCTCGGCGGACTAATGATGCAGGCATCCACCCCGAGCTCAAGCATCTCCACCACCTCCTCGCGGCGGCCGATGGCAATCAGAGGCAAATAGCTCGCCTGGCGCAGGCGCAGACAGGCATCCTCCCCGTTCACCGACGGCAGGTCGGTGCTGGCAATGACCACGTCGGGATGCAGGCCGTATATCTTTTTCAAGCCGTCAGCAGCGTCGGCCGCTTCGACCACCTCATAACCCGCCTCCCGCAAAGCCTCGACGGCCTCAACCGAAGACGCCCTGTCCTTCTCCACAATGAGAACCACGGCTTTTTTCATGGCAAACACCCGAAAATCAACCCAACTCTATCACGCCAACGTGGATATTCGGGTGCTCAAAGTGCCTGATAAAGTGGAAATTGGTGCCATTTCGGTGGCAAATCGGTACAAAAATGACGAAAAGGAACAAACGGTGATAAAAGGAAAAATCAGAAATGAAGTCGAGAAACGGCTATATCAGGTAAGCCGATAGATTCAGACTTCCGGCCTGACGAACCGATAGCCTACTCCCCGTTCGCTGAGGAGCATGCGGGGATTCTCCGGGTCCGGCTCGAGCTTGGAACGGAGACGGTAAATATATTTCTTGACAAAGGTATGGTCGTCAGTATACTCCGAGCCCCAGACCCTTTCCAGCAGCAGGCTGTGGGGTAAGACCCGCCCCTCATTCTGGGCCAGTTCCGTCAGCAGGCTGTACTCGTGGGGGGTAAGCCGGACAGGCCGGCCGGCCAGCGAGACATGGCGCGTGCTGAAATTAATAGTCAGCTCACCGGCGGAAAACATATGTTCGTGCTTGTAGCCGAGCCCGTGAGCGCGGCGCAACAACGCGGTCACCCTGGCGACCAGCTCGATGGGACTGAACGGCCTGTGGATATAGTCGTCGGCCCCCGCCTCCAATACCATCGCCCGGTCAATATCGCTTTCTCCCGCAATCAGGACGAGCAGAGGGACATCAAAGAACCGGCGAATCTCGCCGATAACGCCGGTGATATTTATTTCCGGCAAAGACGACGAAATCAAGATAAGGTCCGGCAGCTCGGCCTCAATCACCTTCACCGACTGGACCCAACGGGACGAAGACACGGTAACGACCTCCGGGTACCGCACCGCCAGACAGAAAGCGATGTTATTGACGGCCTGCTGGTCGTCCTCAATGATGAGGACTTTCATGCCCTTACCTCTATCTATTAGTTAAGTCGGGGGGGGATTTACCTAAAAGTACATAAAATGAACCTACAGGTACAAAGAGGGGAAAAAGACTTTTATAATACATACGCCGTCATAATAATTTGGCTAAATAGTTAATGTCAAGTAATTTTTTTAACTTTTCCTCCCAATCTAGTACTTTATGCCTAGTACCGATGGCCATGGCCACACCAATTCTTACAGGATTTTGCCAATTGACATATTTTTTTCCGATAATATATAATAATGTGTAAAGTTGCCAATTTATGAAGGATTTTTCCTACATACAAATTAAAATACTTATTATATAATTACAAATATTAGTGATTTTTTAACATATCGCGGTCGTCGTTCATGATACTATTATACTTATGACCAATAAAGATTCAGCCTTTGTATCCTTCTTAAAGGAAGTCATGCGGCGGCACCAGCGCAAGCCCAGTCAGCTGGCGGCCGAACTGGGCATCAGCCATGCCACGGTAAGCCGCTGGCTTTCGGGCAGGGACATACCGAACACCCGTTCCTGCCAGAGACTGGCCGACTACAGCGGGGTACCGGTCCAGAAGGTCCTGGCGATTGTCGGCCACATTCCCAGAGTAGCCGAGAAACCGGCCGCAGAGTGGCCCGAGTTCCGAGAGTATGCTCTCAACAAATATCCAGCCGAGCTGGATGAAGACCTGATTACCATGATTGAGGACTTAATCGAACGGCGCAGAGCGAAAAAATATGGAGAGAAAGACTCCTAGTTGGGAATCTGAACTCTGGTCATATCTTAGTTGCGGAGACGGCACCAACTGCCCGATGTACTCATCCTGCCAGCTCAGGGGAGGCAACGTCAGGTGTTTCAGCGAAAACCTGGGATATTACAGGCTGGTGAATGAGTTCATTGACGAAGACGGGTTCGAGCTTAGCAATCCGTCAGGTGAAAAATTCGTATTCTCCACGTGCCCCGGCAGCGGGAGGATTTTCCAACTCGTCAGAAGACTAGCTCAAAGATATATTAACGAGGCGGGGATTAATCAACCGCCCGTTCCAACCAGCCTCATCACTCGTTCCAACGGCAATATCCCCATCGAAGTACGGAAGGTGCCGCTGAAGGCTTACCGCGGCGCCGTCTGGCGGCTGAGCAACTGCTGGGTGGTCCAGCTTAACAGCAACGACCCAACAGCCCGACAGAGGTTCACGCTATACCACGAGATTTTCCATATCCTGGCGCACAGCAAAGCGACTCCCGTGTTCAAAAAGGCAGGCTGCGACCTGGAAGGCTCTTTCAACGAGATGTTGGCCGACCATTTCGCCGCCGCCTGTCTTTTACCCGATAAACTGCTGAAGAAAATGTGGACCAGGATAAAAGACGTAAACAGGATGGCAACGGTCTTCGACGTTCCCCGGCCGGTAGTGTGGCTATCGCTCAAGATCCTGGGCCTGACTTAATATTCCTATCATTAACTTAATATAGCCTTATTGATATTTCTTGCCCATGCCAGCGGTAAAGTGGAACATCGGCTTATCGATGCGCCTGATGTTTATCGGCCCGTGCTCGACGCCGGCGGGGACGAAGGCGATAAAGCTCTTATCGATGAAGTTCTGCTTGCCGTCGATCCATATTTCTATTTCGCCGTTGAGGTTGTAAGGGTCTTCAGGGTCGGAGCCGACCCAGGCGATGGTCTCATCGTAATCATGGCGATGCGCCCCGACGGTGCGGTTCTTGAGCCCTCCCGTTTTCTCCGGCCAATCACCGGGGAAGAACCATGCGGTCTCCATATAGAACGCCCCTTTTTTCACGTCGCTGTCCAGGGAAAGCAGTCGCCGCGCCTCGTTATCCGCGAACACGGGCGTCCAGGGTGAGTCGCCGACGACGTCCCGCAACTCCGTCACGAAGTATTTTTTGTCCCATTTAGCCATGTTTCCTGCTCCTTTCCTTTCTCTTCCGGTGCCCGCCGGGGTCGGCCTGCGCCAAAGAGCCGGCACCCACCATTATCGTGAACTCCAGGTGAGGCCGACTGTACTTTTTCCAGACCAGCGGCCCGTGCTTAACGCCCTTGGGCACGTACACTGCCGAGGTCTTATTGATGATGAGCGGCTGCCCGTCCACCATGAACTCGATTTCCCCGCCCAGCTCCTCCTGGTTCTCGGGGTCGGTGCCAAGATGGATAACGATTTCGTCGTAGTCGTGCACGTGCTCGTGGATATGGGGGTTGGGGTCGGGCATGCCGAACACCCAGCCTGTTTCGATATAAAAATTGCTGCCCGGTACTAGGTTATTGCTCATCAGGGTCATGGCCGGCCGCCGCCCCTTCACATCTTCTACAGGCACGACCTCATAGGCGGGTCGGTTTACAAAGTGTTTTTTCGCATCGTATTTTTTTATGGCTTTCTTCGGCATAAGACTCCTCCTCTAAATATTGCGGGCGGTCTCCATCCCATGGCTGATGGCATCGGCAATCAGGAGCGGCTCTTTACAATCGCCGATAGCGAAGAGTTCAGGCACCTTGCCCTTCAGGCCTTCGAACAACGTCGGGTCGGGAAGCAAAGGAAGGGCGGGGATAATGGTATCGGCGGGAATGGTCTGCTTTTTACCGTCTTTATCAATTATCGTCAGCCCTTTATCAGTTATTGCCACATACTCTTTAACGCCGGCGATGAGGGTCACGCCTTTTTTCCGGAACCAGTCGAAAAGATAAGCCTGGATAACGTCGACCATCCCCTGCCCGAGGGTCGGGGACTTCTCCACGATAGTGACCCGCCGGCCACGCTTGACGAGGAACTCGCCGAGCTCACAACCGTGCAGGCTGCCCCCGATAATGATGACTCTTTTGCCAATTGGCAAATAAAATCTGGTCAGCCACCGCAGGGTTTTCGGGCCGATAAAACGCAGATAAAATTTGAGCCTGACGATGGAGAGTCGGCGCTGCTGACGACATTAGCCCGGTTTATCCCGGGGATATCGGGAACTGCAGGCTTACCACCACCGGCGATAATAACCGCATCCGGCCTGATTTTCCCGATAACTTCCGGAGTTATAGATTTGCCGAGGACTATTTTTACACCGAGCTTCTTAAGCTGGCGCTTAAAATATTTAATCATGGCAGGCAGGTCTTCAAGCTCGGTGCCTTTTACCAAGGCGGCGATGGGCAGCAGCCCGCCGAGCTTAGTTAGCCGGTCATATAGCGTCACGTCATGGCCGCGCAAGGCAGCTACCCTGGCCGCCTCAAGACCGGCCGGACCCGCCCCGACCACCACCACCTTTTTCTTTTTCTCCGCTTTTTCAACGATATTGTAGTCTTTACCCATAAAGGCGTTAATGCGGCACCGCCGGCTCCCCAGGCAGTTCTCGCAGGCGGTGCAGGGCGCGATGTCATCCAGCCTCCCGGCGATTATTTTAGCGGGCAGGTCGGGGTCGGCCTGAAGGCGCCGCGTCATGGCGATAAAATCGGCTTTGCCCTCACGAAGGACTTTCTCGCCCAACCGCGGGTCGAGCTTGCCGACCACCATGACGGGGATAGTCACCTCCCGTTTTATCCCCGCCGCCAGATTAACGTTCCAGGCGGCACCGCGCCCAAGGGCGTTGTATTCTTTCGGAAAGCTCTTCAACGGTATAACCGGCTCCGGATAAAAAAGGAGGTCGGGGAGATAAGCGCCGACGTGATATCCGAGCCAGTGGCTCCTCACGTGGATGGCATCGGCGCCGGCGGCCTGCAGCAAACGGGCGGTGTTTTTAGCATCCTCGACCGTCAAGCACTGCTCATCGGCGATACCGACGATACGCCCGATTTCAACGCCATTAATGCAGACGGAGACGGGAAAGTCCCCGCCAAGGCGGTTCTTGATTTCCCGCACAATAGAGGTCACGAAACGCGCCCGGTTTTCCACCGACCCGCCGTAGATGTCCTGCCGGCGGTTCCAGAAAGGCGACAGGAAGTTGTGCAGCAGGTGGCTGCTGGCGGCATTAACGTCCACGCCGTCGAAGCCGGCCTTCCGGGCCCGCACCGCGGCGCCGGCGAACTTATCAATAATTGCCTCGATTTCCGGAATCGTAAGCACGTGGGGCATTTCGTTATGAAAATCGTTTTCCGATTTCATCGTGACCGGCGAGGCGGCGATGGGCTGACCTTCGAAAAAGGGCGTGATGCCCAGCAACGCCCTCTGCCAGGGGCCGTCGTGGTTCATCTGCATAAACGTGGGGCAGCCGTACCTATGGATGACCTCGACCAGCTCGCTGAGACCTTTGATGAACCTGTCGTCGTCGATACGGTAGCGCTGCTGCCAGCGCGCGCCCAGAGGGTAGTCGATGGTGGGCGACTCGACAATCAGGAGCCCGACGCCGCCCCGCGCCAGCGACTCGTAGTAAGCCAAGATAGCGGCGTTCATACGGGTCTCGTCCTGATGCCACATGAAAGTCCCGGCACCGGTCTTGACGATGCGATTCCTGGTCTTTACCGACCCGATGCGGCCGGGCTCTAAAAGCTTATCGAATTTGCCCATATCGCGCTTTCCTCTGATAGTCTAACGGTGATTCACTTTTCCAGCATCTCTTTGAGCGGCGCCCAGTAATAGTCCCGCCAGCCCTGCGAAACGTCACCGGCAAACTCCTCCGGGACGCCCGTCTGGAGAAAGGTGAGCTGCGTGCCGCCGGCGGCCGCCTTCAACGCGAAGGTGACTTTAGAAGAAATACCTTCCGGCCAATCGCTGGCGCGCCAGGTCTGCAGGATTTTTTTATCCGGTACCAACTCCAGATTAACACCCTCCGCATATTCATCGAAGGCGCTAAATTTGCCCCCGACCTCCCGGCTGATGACGGCTTTATCACCCGTGAGTGTTGAATGCTTTTTAGAGTCCATTAAAGCCTCATAGACATCATGCGGGGTGGCTTTAATCGTTACCGATTGCCTGATCGTTCTGGTTTTCATGTTTCATCTCCGCTCGGATTCTAATTATTCCAAGCTATATAGTAACATTTTTCTCTTATTTCCCAAAATATTCGGCCGCGATGAATTTAGAATATCAGCAGGAACAGCCAGTAGACCGCCACGTTCAAAATCGTCAGGGGCACGCCGATTTTCACGAACTCCAGGAAGGTCAGGGTGGCGCCTCTCTTCTCGGCGTTCTGTATAATAATGATATTGCTGGCCGCGCCGAGGATGGTCAGGTTGCCGGCGATGGTACTCCCCGCCGCCAGCGCCATCATGCCCGTGGTCATGGCGCCGGCCTGCAACAGCACCGGCAAATAGAGCGCCACCAGCGGGACATTGGAGAGCAACTGGCTCAGGAGAACGCTCACGCCCAGAATCATCGCCGGCGAACTCAGATTTACATTGGTGGATGCAATAGCCTGCTGGAAATAGCCGGAGTCCCAGACGCTCTGCATCAGGACGAACATCGACGCAAAGAAAATCAGGGTAAACCAGTCGAGGCGCTTCAATATGCCCGGCCGCCGCGGAATAAAAAGGAAAATCGGCAGCGCCGCCGCCAGGCCGATATAGGTCAACTTGAAATCGATGCCCGGCGCAACCGCCACCAGCAATATCTTTACCAGCACCAGAACGACCAGAATTACCAGAGAAATCCTGGCCAGTCCCGCCAGCCGGGCGTCTTTCAGAGGCTCTACCGACGGCACCGAAGGCTTATCATGAAAATGCTTGCGGTAGAACAACCTCAACAGCCCGTAAGCTATGCCCAGATTGATAAGGGTCGGCAGCATGAGGTATTTAAAGAAAGTAACGAAAGGGTTGGCGACGTTGCCGTGGATGGCTATCAGCAGATTCTGCGGGTTGCCGATGGGGCTCATCACGCTGCCAATGGTCACGGCAAAAGCCAGGGAAAGCAAGAGGATTTTGGGCTGCGTATTGGCCTGGCTGGCCAGGGCCAGGACAACGGGCGTCCCGATGATAGCCAGCGTATCGTTCAGGAGCAGCGCCGACAGCAGTCCCATGCCAAAAAGTATCAGGAGTACCAGAGAATTCAGAGTCCGCGCCTTTCCAAAAAACCGGCAAGCAAGGTGGCCGAGATAGCCGCTGTCTTCCATCGCCTGTCCGATGGTGAAAACGCAGAACAGGAAAAGCATGACGTCGGCGTTGATAGCTTTTAAGGCGTTAAGCGGAGATATCTGTGCGGTGACCAGAACGACCAGCGCCCCCAGCAACATTATCTGCCATATCTGGAGCCTGATATTGCCGACCTTGCGGACGGCGATAAGGACAAAGACGACAGCCAGGGTAATGAGCGAAATCATATAAGGCTGTAACTAAAAAGATCTTTTAACCCGGAACACTGATAATGCCGATAAGATTTAATCCCCGAATAACCATGCTGACGGCGATAGCGGCCAGCAGCAGGCTGAAGACGCGGGAGGTCGCCCGGATGCCGCCCTCCCCCATAAAAGCGGCAATCCTCTGGCTCAAGAGGAAGAAAATCCAGGTAATCACCATATTCACCGCAAAAGAAACCAGGACGATGTAAATCTTATACTGGAGCGACAGGAGAAGCAGGGTGGTGATGGTGGCGGGGCCGACCGTCAGCGGCGTCCCGATAGGGACCACCGCTACCATCTCCTCTTTAATCATGGTGACCATATGGCCGGTGGTCATGTACGAAATCGAAAGCACCAGCAGGATAATCCCGCCGGCGATGGCGAAAGACCCGACGGAAATATTCATGACATCCAAGATAAACCGCCCGAAGAAAAGGAAGACCAAACCGACGATAGTGGCGGTAATGACGGCAAGGTGGACCATCCGGAGCCGCTCCGGTCTCGTCTTATTTTCGCCCATGGTGATGACAAAGGGCAGGTTGCCAAAGGCATCGATAACGATGAACAGGGGCACGAAGGTCATCACGAAATCTTGCCAGGACACCTTAAAGCATCCCTCCCGGGCAGACAATCGGACTATCTATATTATAGCTTTTTTCTAAGGACAAGTTTATCGTCGCCGGGCGTGTAAAAATCGGGGATGCAGGCCACGGTCTCGTAGCCGCGGCGCTCGTAGAATTGGCGGGTATTTTCGTAGAGCGGCGTCGAGGACGTCTCGATAATAGCCAGTCTGCCCCCGGCCTTCTTAATCGCCGTTTCCGCCGCTTCCGAAAGCATTTTCCCGATACCATGCCCGCGCTTCGCCCGGTCGACCGCCACCCAGTAGATATCCCAGGTGCCCACGGTGCAGGGCGTCTCGCCGTAGCAAATATACCCCGCGATTTTGCCGTCTTCCTCGGCGATAAGGGTGAAATAACCGGCCCGGGGGTCGTTAAGATAGCTGTCAATGACCTCCTCCGCCACCACTACCTCGAAAGATTTAAATTCGGGCGTATTGCGGAGTATTCGTATCAGCGCCGATTTGTCCCCGGCGACCATGGGGCGGATCCTGACGGTCATAGTCTTTTTTCTCCAGAGCCAGTTTCACAATTTTATCAACAAACTGCGTATAATTCATGCCGACCGCCAGGGCCTGCCGGGCCGCGCCGGTGCCCGGCGAGATATCCGGGTTAGGGTTGACTTCCATGACGTTGAGCTTCCCCGCTTCGTCCAGGCGCATATCCACCCGCGCGTACCCGCGGCAACCCAACAACTTATAAGCCGCCAGGGCCGTCCCGGCAACATAGTCCCGCTCCTCAGGTTCTATCTCCGCCGGGCAAACGACCTTGGTCCCTTTAAAATAAACGCTGTCCTCCTCCCACTTGGCCTCGAAGCTCAGGATGCGGGGCACCCCCGGCGACAGCGAATAGACAATCTCGGAAACGGGCAACACGACACACTCCGAGTTGCCCATGACCGTGGCGTTAAACTCGCGCCCACCGACGAAACGCTCGACCAAGGCGGCGCTGCCGTAACATTCCGCGATGACTTTGACCTGCCTCGCCAGCGACGGAAAATCGTTGACCACGCTGTCCGCGGTGATACCGTGGCTGGCGTCCTCGGCGCGGGGCTTGACGATACAGGGATAATCGAGGTGGAACGTGGACAGCGTCTCCGGGTTGAGCAACTGAAAGTCCGCCGTGGGAATGCCGGCGGCCTGAAGCAGCACCTTGACCTTGGCTTTATCCAGGGCCAGCCGGAGCACCGCGGCCTCGCAGCCGGTGAAAGGCAGCCCCAGCTCCGCCAGTGTTTCCGGCACCAGGGCTTCCGTCTCCGGCTCGCCGCAAAAACCCTCGAAAAGATTGAAGACCAACAGTACTTCCAGCGATGCCAGCTTCTGACGGGCCGTCTTAAAGGGCGGCACCAGCGGCAGGAGGACTACCTCATGTCCCAACTCGACTATCGAGGCGCGCACCGCTTCCACCGCTTCAAGGACGCCGATAACCGCCTTCTGTTCATGGGTACGGTCATAGCGCGACGGGTTCGGCTCGTTATAGACGACGGCTACACGCGCACACATTGCGGGTACCTCTCTGTAGCGGCATCAAGCACACTACCGATTAGTGCCTCATATTTCCAACCCAGCATCAGCGCCATAATAACGAGGTCGCTGTAGCTCCCGAGTCCGGGGAGGGGGTTGATTTCGATAAAGTACGGTGTGCCGTCACGGCTGACACGGAAGTCGATGCGGGAGAAGTCGCGGCAGCCGAGCGTTTTAAAGGCGGCAACGGAGAAACGCTGCATTTTATCAAGCGTTTCTTCGGGCAGCCGGGCGGGACACTCATAGTCCACAAGATTGACGTAGTCGCGCTTCACTTCCAGCGAATAGACGAAATGCGCGACGGGCTTTTTGGGCACGACGCGCATCATGCCCACTATCTGCGGCGGCGAGTTGCCGACCATGCCCACAGTCACCTCATCGCCGTCGATAAACTCCTCCACCATGACCGGCTGGCGATAGCTGTCCAGAATTCTCCGGACTTCCGCTTCCGCCCGGGGGACGTTATGCGCCAGTGAGGTCAGGCGGATGCCCTTACTCGAGCCTTCGGAGGCCGGCTTAATGATGACGGGGAATTTTATCTTTTCCCAGGGCGCCCGGCGCAGCTCCTCCCCGCCGCCAATCACCAGCCAGCCGGGGGTGCTGATACCCTCCGCCGCCACCAGCTTTTTCGTCAGCGGTTTATCGAGGCACACCGCCAGGCAAAGCGGGTCGGAGCCGGTATAGGGAATATCCAGCATCTCCAGGACGGCCGGCACCTGGGCTTCGCGACTGCGGTATGTCCCGCGGCCTTCGGCGACGTTAAAAACGATATCAACGCTCTCGCGGCGGATGTTATCGAGGAAGCGCGTACCGCCGCCCAGCCTGATGACCTCGTGCCCCCTCGATTCGAGGGCCGCCGATATCATCGCCACCGTTTCCGGAGAATCGTATTCTTCCAGCGCGTCCTCGACGGAGAGATGCCCTTCTACGGCCTCTTTAAGGTCATACGATAACCCGATCCGCATCTACTTCTCCTTCGACTTTCACCGGCAGGTCGGCGTCCGCCAACAGACTATCGACGATGCCACTCACCGGCGCCCCGACAGCATCGGGGTGAGTCGGCGAATTCGGATTACGATAACGGAAGACCTTGCCTTCATAGTTTTTCAATAACAACTCGTCCCTGGTCATTGACAGCACGTAGTTAGGCTGCAGAGGCACCTTGCCGCCGCCGTTGACCAGGTCCACGACGAAACTGGGCACGGCCAGGCCACTGGTATGCCCGCGCATCCCTTCGATGATTTTAATGCCAACCTCAACCGGGGTGCGCAGATGCTCCGTCCCCTGCACCTCGTCGCACTGGAAGAGGTAGTAGGGACGTACTTTAATTTTAAGCAGTCCCTGGCAGAGCTTCAGCTGGGTCGAAACGCTATCGTTGATGCCCCTCAACAAAACAGTCTGGTTATTGACCGGCACGCCGGCGCGCAGCAGGCGGTCGCAGGCGGCCGCCGACTCCGGCGTTATCTCGCGGGGGTGGTTGAAGTGGGTGTTCAACCATATCGGGCCGTGCCTCGACAGCATGTCGCAGAGCTCGGCGTCAATACGCTGCGGCAGCACCACGGGGAAGCGGGTACCGATACGGATGATTTCGATATGCTTGATTTCCCGTATTTTAGAGATAATCATCTCCAGGTGGCCCGTCGAAAGCGTCAGCGGGTCGCCGCCGGAGATGATGACATCCCTGACTTTCGTATTGCGGCGCAGGTAGTCCAGCATGGCTTCTATCTCGTTCCAGGGACGCACCCAGCCGCCATGCCGCCATTCCCTCTTGCGCGTGCAGTGACGGCAGAGCATGGGACAGATATCGGTAAGCACCATCAATACGCGGTCGGGATAGCGGTGCACCAGGCCGGGAACCACCGAGTCCTCTTTTTCCGCCAACGGGTCTTCCAGACCGATATCGCTCATGGAAATCTCAAGAATAGAAGGGACCGCCTGTTTCCTCACCGGGTCATTGGGGTCGTGCGGGGTTAACGAGCGACAGGTAGTAAGGAGTGATGGCAAGGGGATAACGCTGGCAAACCAGAGCGATTTGCTCTTTTTCCTCGATGGATAGCGGGACCAGCCGGCTGAGCTGGTCAACCGAGGTGATGCGGTTACGGAAGTGCCACTTCCAGTCATTCCAGGAACTATCGGGAACGTTCCCGAACAGTCTATATCTACCGGCAAGGCTTTTACCGGGGGGCTCGTCATCGATTTTTTTGGTGATCAGGGTTCTACTGGGAGGTTCTTCAACTTCGCTTCGAGATAAGGTTTCCGTTGTCATTCTGGTAGTACCGGGGGTGGTGCGGGTTTTACTGGCCACCGATGACGTTTTCACTTTTCTTTTTTTTAACACTCCTTCTTAACTAAATTTGTTTTATCTGTAACGCTTTTTTCGCTAATTTCTTGTGCTAACTTGACATTCCTGTTATAATATATAGGAATTTTAATTCCTAAATTTAATTATACAACTCCCTATAAAATTGTCAATAGATTTTTTAGATTATAACCGAAAAGATAAAAAATATTTTTAGGGAACATTGAGCGAAAGGAGGCGAGAGTATGCCGGGATGGAAATTCCTGACCAATCATGCCATGGTACTCTGCCTCATCGCCCAGCATCCGCGCATCACCGCCCGTGAAATCGCTTCGACGATAGGCATCACGGAAAAGGCCACGCGTAACATCATCAACGACCTCGAAGCGGACGGCTACGTCACGAAAAAGAGGGAAGGCCGGCGGATCAAATACAGCTTCGACCCCGACATGCCGCTGCGCAGCGAGACCCAGCAGGACAAGGCCATCGGCGACCTCCTGGAGACCCTCGGCTGGAAACGAAAAAGCCGGGCGAGGAAAGCCATCGCCGTTTAGGTTATCCCCCCTTCAGCCGAAAAGCCCCGGCCCTACCCCGACTATTTACAACCCCGACCCATCAGATACAATGAACATCTAGGTAAAGATATCCCTCATTTTGGAAAAACTCCGCTGTACAACGATAAAAGACTTGACAACTTTGTAATAGTATTATAAAGTTGACTAAATCCGCGCAAAGAAACATCTTAAAAACGCCATCTCGACCGTACCATTAAGAATATAAAATATCAACAAAGCGGGAGGTGATATATAAGTAAAAGATATGGATAAAAAGGGAAAAGGGTATCCCAGAAAAACAGGAGGTTTATACAGGTATGTGGAAAAGGTCCATTAAATATGCTTTACCATTGATAATTTGTCTCGTATTTTTAATTGCCTTTATACCGGGCTGCAAAGAGGAGGCAACGACGACTCCTCCAGTTACCAGCCCCACCGTAACGGCGTCACCGTCTCCGACACCGCCAACGGCAAATGAAATCGTCATCGGGGCTTCGCGGGACATCACCGGGCCGATGGCCGGTTTCCAGGACTTTGGCTTTGCCGCCGTCTATAAGATGTGGGCGGCCGAAGTCAACGCCGCCGGCGGCATCAACGTGGCCGGGAAGAAACTCCCGGTCAGGATAATAGAGTACGATGACGGCTCCGACACAGCGAGAGTCGCCAGTAATATCGAGAAGCTGTGCACGCAGGACCATGTCAACTTCCTCTTCGGGCCTACCGGCACGACCCCGCTTTTCGCCGCGGCGCCTATCGCCAATAAATACAAGACGTTAATAATATGCGGCGAAGGCGGCGCCACCACCCTCACGCCGAAGCTGCCCGGCCTGCCTTACGTCTTCTCCGTGTTGAACTACTCCGACCACTTCCAGCTACCCGTCTTCGCGCAAATCATGAAGGACGCGGGGGCCAAGACGGCATATATCTGCTGGCTGGAAAACCTGCACGGCGCCGAGTACAACCTTGTCGCCCAAACCGAGTTCCTTGCAAATGGCATCCAGATCGTGGGCGAGTCGAGCATACCGATTGATATCGCCGACATGGAGCCGATAATTAAACAAGCCCAGGCTTTGAATCCCGATATCTTCTTCATGGACGCCTATCCGAACAATAATATCCTTTTCATGCAGACGGCCTTAGCGCTTAACTATAGCCCGAAAGCCATCCTGATCGGCCCGGGTTGCAACTTCGGGTTCTTCCCGCTCACGTTTGGCGCTGCTCTGGAGGATGTCTTCGGCGAGGGCGCCTGGAACCGGAAGAGCTCCGCCGCGGCTAACGCATTTGCGGACAAAATACTCGCCGTGGTAGGTTTACCGAATATGGACTGGTGGGGATCCATAGACTACTATGCTTCGCTACAGTTCTTCCAGCAGGCGATTGAGAAAGCCGCTTCCCTCGATAACGACAAGGTCCTGAAAGTGATGGAAACCGCACATTTTAACACTGTTCTGGGAGACTTTTATTGGGACTGCGCCGGCGGCGGCACAGGCGGTGGCCTGCTACCTCAGGCGGTCTACGCCGGACAAATCGGGCAGTGGCAGAACGGTATGTTTGAGGTCGTCGACCCCGGCGCCAAACGCACCGCAGCACCGATCTATCCCAAGCCGGCATGGCCAGCACCCTAGTGTATAAACGCATAACGGTAAACAGGTTAAAATAAACAATAGCAGGCTGTCTGGGGGTCATACGGCGGGGGTTTATCCCCCGCCGGTATCCTCTGAAAAAGATACCTTGCGCGGCCTTCAGCCAGCCTGCTGGTGTAAAATGGTCAATATACGACCCGTACTCGGGAAGCTAACTTAATGGAGCAATTTCTTAATATATTCCTTGGCGGCTTGTTTATCGGCGGCATCTATTCGCTGGTATCCGTAGGGCTCACCCTGCAATATGGCGTCGCCAGGGTGCTGAATATCGCCCACGGCGAATTTTTGATGTTCGGGGCTTTCATTACCTTCACGCTGCAGCAACACGGCGTTGACCCACTGGTTACCATTCTCATAGTTGGCCCGGTGATGTTTATCGTAGGATTTATCCTGTACCGTACAGTGTTTACGACTATCAGGATAAAATCTCCCAACCCCGGAGTTTTTGAAAGTAATGGGCTGCTGGCCGCCTTCGGACTCTATTTTATCGTGCAAAATATCGCGATTATCGTGCCGGCCTGGGGCACGAGACCACATAGTTACGCATATCTATCGAGCGGAGTAAATATCGACGGGACACAATTTACCCTAAATCGGATTGTCGCCGCGGCATTTGCCGTGGCGGTTGGTATAATATTTTACCTGTTTTTAGAGCGCACCCGCACCGGCAAGGCTATCAGGGCAGCAGCCCAAGACGCCACCACTGCCGGGTTGATGGGGGTCAATATTAACTACACACTGGCATTGTGTTTCGGCTTCGGCGCCGCCATGTCGGGCATCGCCGGCGCGCTTATCAGCATCTGTTATCCGATAAACACAGTCATGGGCCTGGGATATACCGTCATCTCCATCGTCGTCGTTACACTGGGCGGGCTGGGAAGTATCCCGGGCAGCTTTATCGGGGGCTTTATCCTGGGTATCATCGGCACGTGGGTTACATATCTGCAGCCGGCATTGACCATAGCTTCTTATTATGTAATATTTATAATTTTACTGCTGCTGCGGCCGAAGGGACTCCTGGGGAAGTAGAGAATGGACTTTAGCAAGATAAACTGGAAACAGGCGGCCAATAAAGCGGGAATACCGCTAGTAATCCTAGTCATACTGGGTTTCCTGCCTTTATACGGCTGGGCGTATGGCGTTACGCTATTCTCATACTTTCTTTTATATATTATCCTGACCATCAGCTGGGTCATTTTCTCCGGCACCACCGGCTATATCTCGCTGGCGTCAGCCGCGTTTTACGGCATCGGTATATACGCGGCGGCGTTATTAGGAGGGAAAATACCGTTAATCTTCGTGGTCTTTATCGCAGGCATCGCCAGTTTCGTCATCGCTTTCCTCGTCGGGGCAATAACACTGAGACTCAAGGGCATCTATTTCGCCATGTTTACCTTCGGCCTGGTACTGCTCGTGAAGGAGATAATTTTATTCTGGGAAACCGCTGTCAATCACACCGTCGGCAGGTTCGTCATACTGGAAAGCAACAATGCCATTTACTATTATTTCCTGGGCATCGCCGCCGTCACGATGGTTATGGCCTACCTGATAAGAAAGTCGAAATACGGGCTGGCGTTGCAAAGTATCGGGGAGAATGAAGAAGCGGCCGCGCATGCCGGCATCAATGTGACCATGGTCAAGATTATCATCTACGCCATAAGCGCGATATTTATGGGTGCGGCGGGGGTCATCATGGCGACAAAACTGACTTATGTCGACCCGGATGTCGCCTTTAACCCCATGATGTCTTTCAACCCGGTGCTGATGGCTATTTTCGGCGGGATGGGGAATTTTTATGGGCCGGTTATCGGCGCAGTAATGTTCAGCTATATCCAGGAACTATTACAGACGGGCGTCTGGAGCAAATACTATAGGCTCATTTTTGGCGCCATCCTGGTAGCTACAATACTATATCTGCCCAGCGGGCTGATGGGGCTAATTCAGAATCTATGGAATCGAATTACGGGAGCGAGACGTGCACTTACTCGAGGGTGAAAACGTCACCAAAAATTTTGGCGGCCTGGCGGCCGTATCAGCCGTGGACTTCTTCGTCGACGAGGGAGAGATAGTCGGCCTTATCGGTCCTAACGGCGCCGGTAAGACAACGCTATTCAATTTAATATCCGCGGCGCTCAACCCCAAACCGGGAGAAATAAGATTCAAAGGCAAAAAAATCAACGGCCTGAACCCGTACCAGATCTGCCGGCTGGGTATCGCCAGGACTTTCCAGACCGTAAAAATATTCAGCAGTATGTCCGTGATTGATAACGTGCGGATAGGCTCGCTTTTCGGGGCGCAAAAGAGGCTTTCAGCCAAGGAGGCTAACAACGCAGCCATCGAGTCGCTGGAATTCGTAGGGCTAGCGGACGCGGCGCAGGCGCCCGCCCGGGACCTGACGCTGTCGTCGCAGAAACGTCTCGAAGTCGCCAGGGCCCTCGCCACCAAACCCGCCCTTTTACTGCTCGATGAAATCATGGCCGGGCTCAATCAGACCGAACTTAACCAGGCCATGGAGCTGGTAAAAAAAATACAGGGCAAAGGCATTACCGTTATCATGATTGAGCATGTTATGAAGGCAATCATGAATATCTGCAGCCGGATTATCGTGTTACATCACGGCCAGAAAATCGCCGAGGGGACCCCTCAAGAGGTGGCCAACAGTAAAACAGTCATCGAGGTATATCTGGGAGTGCAATCCAATGCTGGAAGTTAAGAACGTAAACGTTTTTTATGGCCAGATACAGGTACTCTGGGACGTCAGCCTGAAGGTTGACAAGGGAGAGATTGTGGCCATCATCGGCGCCAACGGGGCCGGCAAATCGACCCTAGTCAATGCTATCACCGGTCTTTTACGCATCACATCCGGCGAAATCATCTTCCTGGACAAAAGAATCGACCGGTTGCCGCCGTACGCTATCACGGAACTCGGCATCTCTCATATACCGGAGGGGAGAAAGCTATTCACAGAAATGAGCGTCAGCGAGAACCTCGAGATGGGCGCATATTCGAGAATAGCCTGGAAAAACAAACAAAAAACGATCGAGGAAGTCTATCAGCTATTCCCCAGTTTAAAAGAAAGAAGACATCAACTGGCCCGCACGTTGAGCGGCGGAGAGCAGCAAATGGTGGCGATGGGGCGCGGCCTCATGTCCCGGCCCAAACTGTGCATCATCGATGAGCCCTCCAACGGACTGGCCCCGCTAGTGGTGATGGAGGTCTTCCAGATAATCAAGAGGCTCCGCGAGAGCGGGATAACGATTTTGCTCATCGAACAAAACGTAAAACAAACCCTGGAGACATCCGATAGGGCTTACGTGCTGGAAAACGGCCGGGTGGTAATCGAAGGCCCCTGCGCGATGTGTCTAGAGCACGAACATATCAGAAAAGCTTACATGGGGCTGTAAGATAAGCGCAAAACTCAAAGCTGTGGTTTTAGTTTTAAGTTTTGACTTCCAGGCTTAATTCTTTTTAATTAATTTTACCCTTTAATCCCTATGTTATATAATGATACCTGCGAATCAACTATAAATCACAGGAGGTAATAATGGACTTAGGTTTAAAAGGCAAGGTAGCCCTGGTCACCGGGGCCGGCAGCCAGATAGGCTTTGGGAAGCAGATAGCGCTACTGCTGGCAAAAGAGGGATGCGACGCCGTGGCTGTTACGGACATCGTCGATGATGTGAAACTCACGGCGGAAGAAATAAAGAAACTCGGCAAGAAATCTATTGCCGTTAAAGCAGACATCACCAATCCGTCCGATGTTAGTGCATTGATAAAGAAGGTCATTGATGAATATAAAAAAATAGACATACTGTGCAATGTTGCCGGAGGCATTGCCAGCCGGGTGCCCTACGACAAAGCAAAACCGGAGGACTGGGACAAGGATATCCGGCTCAATCTCTACAGTATCATGCTCACCTGCCAGGGTGTGCTCCCTGATATGAAGGAAAAGAAAAGCGGCTCCATCGTTAATATCGGCTCGGGGAGCACGCGGATGTACGGCCACGGCGCGGGCAACGCATATGCCATCGCCAAAGCCGGAGTGGATAACTTTACGAAACAGCTTGCCTTTAACGAAGCCAAGAACGGCATCCGCTGCAACTGCGTCGCCCCCGGCCCCGCCCCGACTAATTTCATACCGGGCCCGGACAAAAAAGCGATAATAGACATGTTGGCCAAGACGATCCCCATGGGCCGAGGCGCCACCCAGGCCGATATCGCTAATGCCGCGGTATTCTTCGCCTCCGACCTGTCCAGCTATATTACCGGCCAGGTGCTGCATGTTTCCGGCGGCTCGGTATTGGACTAACAAATTTTTTACTAATATTACTGGAGGTTGAGATGGACCTCGGATTTAAAGGCAAAATAGCCCTGGTAACCGGCGCCGGCAGCCAGATAGGCTTCGGCAGGGAGATATCGCTCCTCCTCGCCAAAGAAGGGTGTGAAGCCATCGTCGTCACCGATATTGATATGGAAGGCGTCCAAAAAACGGCGGACGCGGTGAAGAAACTCAGCCGAAAATCCACAGCCATCCGGGCGGATATCACGAAAAAACCCGAAGTAGATGCCATGGTCGAGAAGGCGATTAACGAGTACAAAAAAATCGATATCCTCTGCAACGTGGCCGGCGCCATCCTTCACAAGGACTATGTGCCACTGGACGAGCAGAAATATGAAACCTGGTCCAGGCAGATGGACATCAACCTTTTCGGCACCATGTACGTCACGCGGGCGGTTCTTCCCCACATGAGAAAGCAGAAGCACGGCGTTATCGTGAATATAGGTTCCGGCAGCACCCACCAGTACTCTTTCGGCGTGGCTGTTTACGCTATATCAAAATACGCTATCGACCTGTTCACCAAGCAGCTGGCCTACCAGGAAGGGAAGAACGGCATACGTTGCAACTGTATCGCCCCCGGACCGGCGCCAACTAACTTCGGGGCCGTTCTCAGGGAAGGCATGCCCCCACCCCCTCCGGAACAGTACACAAAAATGCGGGAAGCCATGCTGGCCGGCTTCCCTCTCGGTAGGTTGGGCACACCAACGGATATCGCGAATATCACCGTTATCATGGCATCGGACATGACCAACTACATCACCGGGCAGGTAATAAATGTCTCGGGCGGCAACGTGATGTAAAAAGCAGGTCATAGTACTTAAATCATAGAGAGAGTTACAGCGAAAACCGACTTGACAATTTTTCGGGGTTGTGGATAAAATCTAATGAAGCTCGCGGCACAACCTGAATAAGCTTCGGGGAGGTGTACAGTGAAGCTTCATGAGCTATTTGGAGTATGGCAGGTGGACTTATGACGCCCTGCCTTGAGTGGGGCGGATAGGAAGCGGCCTCGTCTCGTAGAAAAACTGGAAGCCGGTCCGACTGAGTCGGACGCCCAGAATGGTGGTGATCACCGAAAGTGAGTCGGGTCCGTACACGTTAAAGTGTGAGTGGAGGTCGTTTGAAAAAGCGACCTCCACTTTTCATAGGCTTGACAGCCTGCGGGGCGCAAACCTAGAATATCGGCAACAGAAGCCCCCGATGGATCCTTCAAGGAGGCGCCATGAGCCACCCAATCCGGATAGTGCCGGCGATTCTCACCGACGACCCCGAGGCACTGGCAAAACTGGTCCGCCAGGCTGAGACCTTTACCGACTATGTCCAGTTCGACGTCATGGATGGGGATTTTGTCCCTTCGCGGAGCGTTTCCTGCCAGCAGATAGCCGGACTGAAAACCAGATTAAAATGGGAGGCGCATCTAATGGTACGGCACCCGGAGGACTGCCTGGAAGACTTCCGGAAAGCCGGCGCCCGGAAAATAGTCTTCCACTACGAAGCCACGCCCGACCCGTTGAAAATCATCCGAAAAATCAAGAAACTCGGCATGAAGGCGGGACTGGCGGTCAACCCCGAAACGCCCGTGGCGGCCATAAAACCGCTGGTAAAGGATTCAGATAGCGTGCTTTTCCTTTCGGTCGACCCCGGTTTTTACGGCGCCAAGTTCATCCCGGAAGTCCTGGATAAAATAACCGCCTTCCGTAAACTCTACCCGGAGAAGGACACCGGAATTGACGGCGGGGTCAAGGAAAGCAACATCGGGCAAATCGCCCGCACGGGCGTCGGCGTAATATACGTCGGCAGCGCTATCTTCTTACAGCCGGACCCCGCCGCGAGCTACCGCCGCCTCAAAAAGCTGGCCGAACCCGGCCCGACTTAAAAAGTCCCGGTTACTGCCCTTTGCCCTCTTCGGAGCCCCATTTCAGCATTAATTCCTTAAGCCTCTGCCCCAGCTGCGGGCTGGTGCGCAGGCGCTGGATAAAAACGGGGCACCCTTCCAGTAGAGAGTTCTGCGCCGCCGTCGCCATACTCGACAGGAGGTTCTGCATGCCGCTATCGATCTGCTGGGGGACATTCGTGCCGGGGGTCGCCTGCTCCATCTGGCGGCGGATATCCTCGGCGGTAAACTTCATCGGTATGACGCAGGCCTTATACCAGGGACATTCCTTGCACTGGACTATCCCGTAGGCTTCGTTCAAAACATCGTCCATAGGTTCCCTCGCTCGTGAGAAAGTCGCTATTCTTGCAGCCTTATTATACCATCTTTCCCGACGAAATTACGGCCTATAGACAAAACAGGCTCGACGTCTTATAATCCAGATATACCAATTCAGCCGGCGTTCAACAGGCAGCCAAGGGCACCAGAGGCAAGGTAAAATTTATGAGGAGGAGGGAATTATGGCGCTTTACATCATGATGACCAACCTCACCGACGAAGGCAGGAAAACGGTAAAAGCCAACCCCATGAGAATTAAAGAAGTCAACAAAGAAGTCGAGGCGATGGGCGTGAAGATACTAGCCCAGTATGTCACCCTGGGACAGTACGACTTTATTAATATCCTCGAAGCCCCGAATAACGAGACGATAGCCAAGGTGGCGACGGAACTGGGTTCCCGCGGTACCCTGCAGACCAATACTCTCGCTGCTTTGACACTGGATAATTATATCAACACGCTTAAAAAGTGAAATCGAATTTCTTGAAGTCCCTGGTGCCCTTATTCTGCCGCCGGTCCGCCTGTCCACACAAATCAAGGGAGGATGACGATTAAACCCCTCAGCTTCACCCAAATTTCTCTTTACCAGTCATGCCCCTTATGCTATAAACTGCAATATATCGACGGCCTCAAAGCAAAAGAAAAATCGTATTTCAGCTTCGGGACCACCATGCACGACTGCGTCGAGCACTTTTTCAGGGTCAATACGCCGCCGCCACCATCGCTCGCCGAGCTGCTAAACTATTACGGGCAGAACTGGCTTTCCCAGGGATATGAATCGCCCGAGGAAGAGGCCAGGTATAAGAAATACGGAAGGGACATCCTGACGCGGTTCTGGGAAATCCACAGCGCCGATTTCCGCCTGCCGGTAGCCCTGGAACGCAATTTCAACATCGACATCGAGGGCGTCAAGCTCCGGGGATTTATAGACAGGGTGGACAAGCTGGAAAGCGGCGGGCTGTCCGTCATCGACTACAAGACCAACAAAGAGCTCTTTACCGCCGATTACCTGGCGGACGACCTCCAGCTGACGATATACCAGATGGCGGCCGAGCAGACCTGGGGACTGCCCGTGGAAAGACTGACGCTCTACCACCTGAGGTCGAACACCCCCTGCCATTGCCCGCCGCGGGGTCGGGCACAGCTCGAGCAAGCGCGCCAGCTGATTCTCGAAGTGGCCGACGGCATCAACCGGGGCAATTTCCCGGCGGCGGAAGGGCAATTCTGCCCCTGCGATTTCCCCGAGCACTGCCCGTACTATCGGCACCAGTATTTGACTGCCGCCCCCGAGCCACCCCGCCAGGAAATCATGCCCGGCATCGCCGCTATCGATGCGGCCGAGCGCTACGCCGCCCTGCAGGCGCAGATTAAAGAACTGCAGACGCAGCTCGAGGAAACCAGGCAAACGATTATCGAGTACTGCCAGAAGGAAGGCCTGAACCGCGTCTTCGGCAACACGTGCGAGGTCACCTACAAACTCACGGAAAGGACGGGGTTCAGCGAGGAGGAGGTCAGGGCCCTGCTGGAACCGGAAGGGCTCTGGGCAAAGGTGCTCGGGTTCGACCCGGCGCTCCTCAAGCAGCTCCTCTCCGACGAAACAGTCCCGCGGGGCATCCGGGATAAACTCGAAACGCTAAAGCGTATCACCTCCGCCTATCCCCAGCTATGGGTAAAAAGACAATCCGGCGAAGAGGAATAGCTTGTCCAGGATACTGTTGGTAAGACACGGCGTCACCGATTTACATACGGGCGACCGATTCTTGGGCAGGACCGATGTCCCCTTGGGCGATACCGGCAAAAAACAGGCGGAGCAACTGCGGGACCGCCTGGCCGCGGAAAAGATGGACGCCATATACACCAGCACGTTGAGTCGCGCCCGCGCTACCGCCGAAATCATCGCCGCCGGGCGTCGAGTAAAGGTAACCCCCTGCGAAGAGCTCTGCGAATGCGACTTCGGCGACGTTGAAGGGCTGACCTTCGAGGAGATAAAACAGAAATATCCGGAGCTTGCGGAGGAACTCATCCAGCGTAAAACGGGGGCGTTCCCCGGCGGCGAAACCCTCGAACAGCTTAACGAACGCGTACAGACCTTTCTGAAACGACTGGGAAGGCATAAACTTAAGGACACGATACTCATCGTAGCTCACGGGGGGCCACTACGCCTGATAATCTGCAACCTGCTGGGACTGGGGATGGAGCACTGGGTGCAATTCATGTTATACCACGCTTCGCTTAGCATCGTGAAGATCTATCCCGGGACAGCTATTTTGGACCTGCTTAACGATACTTCACACCTTAAGGAATAAAATATGACAAAGATAATCGCTAAAGTAGTATCGCAAAAAGGCAGCTGCCAGGCCGGCCATAAGGTCGGCGACGAATTTGTCATCGGCCAGACGACGCCCGAGGGCATGTGCTCATGGGCATTCGCCGCGGTGTTCCCCTACGCCGAAGCGCTCGAGTTCGGCGGGGCTTTCCCCTGGGAAAGCGGCCCGCATAAAGCCCGCGTGGCCTGCTCCGATCCGGACAATCCGGTGATATTCGAGCTGAGAAAAGAATAAACTCACCGCCTCATAAACGCCCTGTTTCAGCCCTCCCTGCCCTGTGCTATACTTGAGACGTGGACAGCCCCGGTAAGGCCAAAGCGCAGATAGAAAAACTCAGGGCAGAAATCAACCGCCACAACTACCTCTATTACGTCCAGGACAGCCCGGAAATCAGCGACGCCGAATACGACGGCATGATGCGGCAGCTCAAGGGGCTGGAGGAAAAATATCCCCGGTTCCTCACTCAGGACTCCCCCACACAACGCGTCGGTGCGGCACCTATCGAAGCCTTCGGCGTGGTCAACCACCCGCGCCCCATGCTCTCGCTGGGCAACGTCTTTTCCGATGAAGAGCTGATGACCTGGTACAACCGGACAGCGCGACTCGCCGGAAACACGCCTTTCGACTTCGTCGGCGAGCACAAAATAGACGGCCTGGCCGTCGCCCTCACCTACATCGACCGGCAGTTCGTCACCGGAGCTACCCGCGGCGACGGCTACCGGGGCGAAAACATCACGCAAAACCTCAGGACAATACGCAGCATACCCCTCTCCGTGCCCAGAGACGCCCCCGGCCGCTTCGAGGTGCGGGGGGAAGTCTACCTGCCCCGGACGGGCTTCCACAAGCTCAACCAGGAGCGCGCCGCCGAAGGGCTGCCCCTCTTCGCCAACCCGCGCAACGCAGCCGCAGGGTCGGTGCGGCAGCTCGATTCCCGCATCACCGACCGCCGCCCGCTCGACATCTTTATCTACATGCTCGGCTACGCCGAGGGAAAAGCAACACCGCCGACCCACTGGGAAACGATGGCCTGGCTGAAATCGCTCGGGTTCAAGATAAACCCAAATAATCGACTCTTGAAAAACATCGAAGAAGTCAAACGATATTACCGCACCTGGGAAGAACAGCGGGAGGGGCTTACCTACGAAGCCGACGGCATCGTGGCCAAGATAAACCAGCTCAACCTGCATGAAGAGCTCGGCGATATCGGGCACGAGCCGCGCTGGGCCATCGCCTACAAGTTCCCCGCCGTCCAGGGCACCACCAAGCTGAAAAGCATCGATATCAGCGTGGGGCGGACGGGCACCCTCAACCCTTACGCCGTCCTGGAGCCGGTGGCGGTGGGGGGAGTCACGATAAAAAGCGCCGCCCTCCACAACGAGGACGACATCCGCCGTAAAGACATCCGCGAGGGCGACACGGTCATCATACAGAGGGCGGGCGAGGTCATCCCGGAAATCCTCGGGCCGGTGGCCGGCAAACGCACCGGCAAGGAAAAGCCGTTCAACCTGCTGGAAAAGCTCCCGAAAAACGCGAAAGGACAGCCAATCTGCCCAGCCTGTCTGCAGCCCAGCGTCATCAGACCCGAGGGCGAGGTCATGTACTACTGCGCCAACGCCGCCTGCCCGGCCCAGGCGCAGCAGCGCATCGAGCATTGGGCTTCTAAAGGGGCGATGGACATCCGCGGCATCGGCGAGAACATCAGTGCCACGCTCTACAGGGAGGGGCTGGTCAAAGACGCCGCCGACCTTTACTACCTCAGGAAAGAGCAACTAGCGGAACTGGAGAAAATGGGCGAAAAAAGCGCGGCGAACATCATGAAGTCCATTGAAAACAGCAAAGAGCGCCCGCTGGCCAGGGTGATTTACGCCCTGGGCATCCGGCACATCGGGGAGGAAATGGCGGGGGTGCTCGCCAGCAACTTCCCAAGTATCGATAGACTGGCCGGTGCCACAAAAGAGGAGTTGATGCAGATAAGCGCCATCGGCCCGAAGATTGCCCACAGCGTTACTGCGTTTTTCAGTCAGAAAGTCAACCTGGACGTTATACAACGGCTTAAAGAAGCCGGCGTTAAGCTCGAGGAAAAAGTAAGCGTGAAGAAAGACCTGCCGCTATCCGGCCAGGAGTTCGTCGTGACGGGAACTCTGGAAGGGTTTACGCGGCAAGCAGCGGAAGCCCGGATAAGGGAACTAGGAGGGGCGGCTAAAGACAGCATTACCAAAAAGACCCACTACTTAATAGTAGGCGCCGACCCCGGCTCAAAGCTGGCCCGGGCGACGGAACTGGGCATCAAGACGATAAACGAACAGCAGTTTTTAGAGCTGCTCAAGAAGGCAGGCGGATGAAACTAATCGTGGGGCTGGGAAACCCCGGGTTTTTATACGCCCGCAACCGGCACAATATCGGCTTCATGTGCGTCAGCCACCTGGCCAAAAAGCGGAAAATCACCTTCGACAGGAAGCAAGGGCACGCCCGGACGGGCATCGGCAACATAGCCGGCCGCAGGGTCGTGCTGGCGCGCCCGCAGACGTATATGAACGCCAGCGGGGAATCGGTGAGCGCGCTCATGAAAAAGCTCAACGTCAGTGCGGCCGACCTCATCGTTATCCACGATGACCTCGACCTCCCACCGGGAAAGATACGCTTGCGTTTCGGCGGCAGCTCGGGCGGGCACAAGGGCATCGATTCCATCATCGCTCACATCGGCACACAGGACTTCTACCGCGTCCGGGTGGGCATCGGGCGACCGGAAATCGATGCAAAAGACGCCGATAAAGAAAGCGCTGTCGTCGACTACGTCCTCAGGGATTTCAACCGCGAAGAAAAAAAGATAATCGATAATGTCATTCCGCAGGTCAGCGAGGCCATCGAATTTCTGGTGTCCGAGGGCCTAAACGCGGCGATGAACAGGTACAACTAAACAAAGAACGATGAAAGATAGACTTGTTTTTATCGGGGTCATCGGGGGGAGCGAAGTCTCGCCGCAGGTCGCTAAACTGGCGGAAGAGGTGGGGCAGGAAATTGCGCGGCGGGGCGCGACACTGGTCTGCGGAGGGCTGAGCGGGGTGATGGAGGCCGCCTGCAAAGGTGCCAGCGAGGAGGGCGGCCTAACTATCGGGATACTGCCGGGGGACAACCGGAAAAACGCTAATCCGTACGTCAAAATACCTATCGTCACGGGCATCGGCTATGCCAGAAACGTAGCGGTGGTGAAGACCTCCCAGGCGATTATCGCCATCGACGGGAGCTACGGCACGCTCACGGAAATCGGGCATGCTCTCCAAAGCGGCATCCCCGTCATCGGACTGGGGACATGGGAAATATCAATGGACGGTAAAGCCGACAAAAGCATTATCATCGCGAAAAGTCCGAAAGAAGCTGTAGAAAAAGCAATGGAGATAACAAATGTCGACGATTAAAAGCATCAATGCCAGGGAAATATTGGACTCGCGGGGAAACCCGACGGTCGAGGTAGAGGCCGAGCTCAAAGACGGTACGAAAGGCGTGGCGGCGGTCCCTTCCGGCGCCAGCACCGGCAAGCACGAAGCGCTAGAGCTGCGCGACGGCGATAAGTCACGGTACAATGGAAAGGGCGTTCTCAAGGCAGTGGCTAACGTCAACGGGGCGATTGCCAGCGCCATCATCGGCATGTCCGCACTCGACCAGGAGAAAATCGACCGGGCGTTAATAAAGCTCGATGGCACGCCGGACAAATCGAAGCTCGGAGCCAACGCCATACTCGGGACATCTCTCGCCATAGCCCACGCCGCTGCCAATATCAAACATATGCCTTTATACCGCTACCTCAACGATACCAAAAGCTATACTCTGCCCGTGCCGATGATGAACATCCTCAACGGAGGCAGGCACGCCGAAAACTCGACGGACCTGCAGGAGTTCATGGTCATGCCGGCAGGGGCAAAGAGTTTTTGCAAAGCCATACAGATGGGCGCCGAGGTCTATCACGCCTTAAAAAAGGTCCTCAAAAGCAAAGGGCTCAACAGCAACGTCGGCGACGAGGGCGGATTTGCGCCATGTCTCCCTTCCAACAAAGATGCCATCGAAGCCATCCTGGCGGCTATCGAAATGGCCGGATACAGGCCCGGCAAGGAATGTTTTATCGCGCTCGACGCGGCCGCCAGCGAGCTTTATAAAAACGGCAAATACGTGCTCGCCAGGGAAGGCAAGACTCTTACCCGCGAAGAAATGGTCGAATTTTATATCAAATGGGTCAGCGCCTACCCCATCATTTCCATCGAGGACGGCATGGCCGAGGACGACTGGGCGGGCTGGCAGCTCCTGATGCAAAAGCTCGGCGACAAAGTCCAGATCGTCGGCGACGACCTCTACGTCACCAACGTGCCGCGAATAAAAAAAGGCATCGAGCTCAAAGCCTCCAACGCCGTCCTCATCAAGCCCAATCAGATAGGCACGCTCACCGAGACCATCGAGGCCATCGAAACCGCGAAGAAAGCCGGCTGGGCAGCCATCGTCAGCCATCGCTCGGGCGAGACAGAAGACAACACCATCGCCGACCTTGCCGCGGGGCTGGGGACGGGGCAGATAAAGGCCGGGGCGCCCTGCCGCTCCGAGCGCACCGCCAAGTACAATCGGCTGCTAAAAATAGAAGAGGAACTCGGTAATAAAGCCGAATACGCGGGGATGGGGGCATTTTATAACTTGAAGGGGAAACGTGCCTGAAATTATCCCCGGTATGCACTGGATTAAGATGCCCATATCGCTCGAACAGTCGGCGCTATCCCACATCAATGTCTATCTCATCGAGGGGAAAAAGGGTTACTTGCTGGTAGACTCCGGCTGGAACACGGACAAGTCGTTCGCCACTCTCCATAACTACCTGGTAAAAATCGGGGCGGGCTTCGAGGACATATCACAGATTGTGGTCACCCACGTCCACCCCGACCACTACGGCATGGCGGGACGGATAAAAAAGCTCTCCGGGGCGACCATCGCCATGCACCACATCGAAAAAGGCTTCATCGAGCCCAGATATATCTCCATGGAGGAGCTGCTGCACCAGACCGACCGCCTGCTTATCGCCAGCGGCGTGCCGCGCGATCTCGCCGATACGCTCAGGGACGCCACCCTGGGGCTGGAGAACTACATCGTCCCTACCCTACCGGATATAACACTCCGCGACGGCGATACCATCACCACCGGAAAATTCACCTTCCGGGTGATATGGACGCCGGGACATTCCTCGGGGCACATCTGCCTCTACGAGCCGGAAGCGAAAATACTGCTCTCCGGCGACCATATCCTGCCGAAAATCACACCCAATATCAGCGTCAATCCGCAGTCCATCGAAAACCCGCTCGGCAGGTATTTAAAGTCGCTGCAGGAAATAAGGCAGCTGGAAGTAAAGCTAACGCTGCCCGGCCACGACCGGCCATTCACCCGGCTCGCGCCGCGCATCGACGAGATAACGCAGCACCACGCTCAGCGCAACATGGAAATACTAGAGGCGATCGGGCAACAGACAAAGACTCCCTACCAGATAGCACAACGGATTACCTGGGGTGATAACAACGGGTGGGGAGACCTGCCGACTTTCCACCAGAGGATGGCCATCTTCGAGACGCTCGCCCACCTGGAAATGATGGCCGCGGAAAGCAGAGTCGACAAGCTGCCGCGGGGCGGCATCATCTACTATAGACAAAAATGATATAATTAATCAATGAAAAAAATCGGCATCACCACCACCGTCCCGGTGGAAATCCTCATCGCCGCCGGCTACGAGCCGGTCGACCTCAACAACGTCCTCGTCAACGATACCGACCCCGGCCGACTCATCACCATCGCCGAGAGGGCCGGTTTCCCCCTCAACTGCTGCTCATGGATCAAGGGCATCTACGGGGTCTGCCTCGACAGGGGCATCGAGGACGTCATCTGCGTGACCAGCGGCGACTGCTCCAACACCATCATGCTCCGGGAAACGCTAAAGCTCAAGGGGCTCAACGCCATGGCCTTCGCCTATCCGGACCGGCCCGACAAAGAGCAGATGGACTATGCCCTGGAAAAGCTGGCGGCCATGCTGGGCACCACGCTTAAAGCCGCCGAAAAAGTCCGGAAAGAGCTGCAACCGGTCCGCGACTTTGCCATGAAGCTGGATGAAATGACCTGGAAAGACAATAAAGCCAGCGGCGGCGAGAACCATTTATGGTTAGTATCCGCCTCCGATTTCAACGGGGATTTTAATAAATATCAAAGGGATTTACAGAAATGGCTCGATACCGGCTCTCATCGAGAGCCGTACCCCGAGGGCGAAACCAGGCTGGCATACATCGGGGTGCCGGCGGTGTACGCTAAAGAGCTTTATCCGTTCATCGAGAAGCAGGGGGCGCGTGTCGTCTTTAACGAGGTCCAGCGGCAGTTCGCCATGCCCGAAGCGGGGGAGTCGCTCGCCGAGCAATACAGCTACTATACTTATCCCTACTCAATACAGGAGCGCATTAAAGACATCAAAACCGAAATCCCCCGACGGCGCATCGACGGGGTGATACATTACGTACAGGCGTTCTGCCACCGCGGCATCGGGGACATCATCTTCCGGGACGCGATAGACTTACCCATGCTCACGCTGGAGGGCAACGCCGACTTTTTCCTGAACACGCATGTCAAGACCCGCATCGAGGCTTTTTTAGACATGATACAGAGAAGTCGAAAGAAAAAAACCAGCCAGGCGGCGAAAAAATAAACCCTTATTACTCAGGAGGCGAACATGAAAACGAGAATCGGCATCAACGGCTTCGGGCGGATCGGCAGGCTGACCTTGAGGACTATCCTCCAGCGCCATAAGAACGAAATAGAAGTGATGGCAATAAACGACCTTACCGACGCCAAGACCAACGCCCACCTGTTCAAGTGGGACAGCGTATACGGCCGCTATCCGGGCGAGGTAGCCGCCAAAGAGAAGTCCATCATCGTGGACGGGCAGGAAATCCAGGTGCTCTCGGAACGCGACCCCGCCACCATCCCCTGGAAAACCTACGGGGTCGATATCGTCATCGAGTCCACGGGGCAGTTCGAGAACGCCGAAGAAGCCGCCGGCCACCTCAAAGGCGGGGCCAAAAAAGTGATTATCTCGGCGCCGGCTAAAGGCAAGGATTTTACCACCATCGTGCTCGGCGTCAACGAGGACACCTACGACCCGAAGAAACACCACATTATCTCCAACGCCTCCTGCACCACCAACGGCATCGCCCCGCCGGTCAAGGTGCTGCACGAAAACTTCGTCGTGACCAAGGGGCTCATGACCACCGTCCACTCCTACACCAATGACCAGAAAATCCTGGACGTCGTCCACAAGAGCGACATACGCCGGGCGCGCGCGGCCGCCCTCAACATGATACCCACCACCACCGGCGCCGCCAAGCTCGTCGGCAAGCTGGTCGAAGGGCTGGAAGGCAAAATCCACGGCATCGCCCTACGCGTCCCCACGCCGACAGTATCCGTCATCGACTTCGTCGGCAACACACAACAGGACGTCACCATCGAGCAGGTCAACGAAGCGTTCAGGAAAGCGGCCGCCGGCAAGCTCAAGGGCATCCTCGAGTACTGCGAGGAACAGCTCGTGAGCATGGACTTCAAGGGCAACGACCACAGCTCGATAATCGACGCCCCCAGCACCATGGTCATCGGCGGGAACATGGTGAAGATACTGGCCTGGTACGATAACGAGTGGGGGTACAGCTGCCGGCTCGGCGACCTGGCGGTGTATATCGCCAAGAAGGGGCTTTAAAAAAAACTTAACGATTTCCGGGAACCGATTCGCTTTTCGTTTTTTTATTTTTTATTTTTAATTTTGAAGCTGAGGCGCTTAATTTTATAGCTGATATTCGTTTTTCGATTTATGTCAATTCAGCTTCAAAATCCCGTTTATTCGTTTTTCGATTTATGTTAAATCAGGTTCAAAATCCGGGTATTCGTTTTTTAAAGTCCGTCATTCGTTTTTAATGTTATGTTAAGCTAGCTAAATCCCCCACTTATACCGCCAATATAAGTTACATTAAAAGCGGTAAGGAAGCAAGAGAATTTTGTCACTATTTGACCTCACCCCCTACCCCCTCTCCAAACCTTAGATTAATTTAATAGTTTTATATTTTGTTTGGAGAGGGGGATAGCAATTGAGAGGGGCTGGCGCCCCTCTCGCTGACGCACTCCGTTTAGCGGAACGAAAAAACCTCTCAATCTCCCTTTACGAAAGGGAGAAGCTATATACGTACCCCATTTTCCCTCACCTATGGATTCAAGCTTTCGCTAAAATGACAAAACAAGCGAGGTGTTTAAGAGGGGTCACGACCCCTCTTTCTTTTTCTTCCCCCTCTCCGTCGACGGAGAGGGGGATTAAGGGGGTGAGGTTGAGTCTCAATTCAACACTCGAACGGCATATTACCAGATTGACTTTCCGGGGCGGAAATGGCTAGAATTAAGAAACAACCGGAGAGGTAAACAATGAAGCTAGTCGTGGTGGGTTTCGGGCAATGCGGCGGCAGGATTGCCGACGAGTTCGCCCGTCTCAATAAAAGGGCGCGCGGCCTGCGCGGGCTCAACATCATCGCCGGTTCTTACGCGGTCAATACCGACCTCGCCGACCTCAGCGGGCTGCACACCATAAAGTCCAATTTCAGTCAGCGCATCGTCATCGGCAAGAAAAAGACCGGCGGCCACGGCGTGGGCAAAATCAACGAGCTCGGCGCGGAGATAGCCCGCGAAGACGCCGACATGGTCATCGAGACCATCCGGAACACCGAAGACTTCGCCGAAACGGACGCCTTCCTGCTGGTCGCCAGCGCCGGCGGCGGCACCGGCTCCGGGGCGATACCGGTCATGACGCAGCAAATAAAAGAACGCTACGTCGATAAACCGGTCTATAACCTGATAGTCCTGCCCTTCGAGCACGAGGTCGTCACCGAAGACAGGACCGTCTATAACGTGGCCACCTGCCTGAAGTCCAGCTACCTCGTAGCCGACGCCATCTTCCTCGTCGATAACCAGCGCTACGTCATGAAAGACTCGTCGCTCACGCACAACCTCGCCAAGATAAACACGACCATCGTGCAGCCGTTTTTCAACCTGCTCTGCGCCGGCGAAGAAAAAAAGGCGCAGTACATCGGCGCCAAGATACTCGACGCCGGCGACATCATCCAGACGCTGGTGGGCTGGACGACCCTCGGCTACGGGCGGTCAGAGACCTCGATTTTCAAATCGTTCTGGCCGGTGTCGCGCAACTTCCGGGACAAAGCCCACGAAACGCAAAAGGGCATCCACGCGCTCGACGAGGCCATCAGCGGGCTTTCGATAAAGTGCAATCCGCTGGACTCGAAGCGGGCGCTGTACCTCGTATCCGCCCCGGCCGAAGAAATCAACGTCGACCTGATAAAAGAGCTGGGAACATATATCAAGAACATGGCGCCGGAAGCCATCATCAGGAGCGGCGACTATCCCCGGGAGAAAGGCAACCTGGACGTCACCATCATACTCTCGGAGATGAGCGACGTGGAAAAGGTGAGGAGCTATTTCACCAAGGCCATCAACCTCATCGCGGAGCTCAAGAAGCGGCAGGAAGGCCTGGTAAGCACGCAGCGGGGCATCGATATCACGATTAAAGATATCCCATCGCTGCTGTAAGACAATCTCAAGTTAGCGCATTTTCCACCTTAGTGTAAAAAACTATCCTAAAAAAAGTCATTCCCGACTAGATTGGGAATCCAGCGCCTTTATTCCCGGCCCGGTCACTGGATTCCCGCTTTCGCGGGAATGACATATTGATAATCTATATTTTTACGAAGTACCTATCTGGCAATCTTGGAATAAATCTGCCAGGCCTGCTCGATGGTCTCGTCGCGGACTTTCCAGGCCTTCTCGACATGCTCGTCACGGACGCGGGTGGCCTCGGCGATAGCGGCGTCGCAGGCGCCGGTGGCCGCTTCGACGGCGACGCGGTAGGCTTCCTCGGCTTTAGCGATGATGCCCTCGCGGGTCGTGGCGGCCCTGGCCATGGCCTGCTCGCGGTCCTTTAAAGCCTGCGCCACGGTGGCCTCGTAAGACCGGTGCGACTGCGCTTCCGCCCGTTTATAGGCCTTAGCGACCTGCATCTCGTTCTCGTGGTAAGCCTTGGCGACCTGACGCTCGGCGTCCATATAGGCGGCATAAGCCCTCTCGGCCTGGCTCATGACCTCATCAAGGGCGCTCTTGGGTCGTTCCCCGGCGGCCGCCTCGGCCCCCTCGGCAGGGACTTCTACTTCTATCGGTTTTTTAGGTCTGTCTTTCTGGCTAGGCACCAGACACCTCCTTCAGCTTATCTCAGGTTATTTATTCGAACGTAACGACACAGTGCCAAGTATATGGTGCGGTGGGTAAAAAGTCAAGCAAATTTCTCTCAGTTTTATGAGGGTTAATCCCCATTTTCTTCGGTATCTTCGGCGTCCGCCCCCCTCCTGGCCTGCTGGTTCCTCTTGGCCTCGTACATCCGGGCCAGAGACTCCAGGCGGGACTCCATCTTACCTTTAGACTCTTTATCAGCTTTTTTATCGGTCTGGCCGGCCTTTTCCATGGCCTGTTTCATATTCTCGAGGGCGGCTTCAGTGGACTGAAAAGGTCCCGGCTCTTTTTCTTCCGCCTCGTCCCGGGGCCCTTCAGCGCCGGCAGGTTTTTCGACTTCGGTTATCTCTTCGGACTCTTCATCTTCGCCGGCCAGCGCGCCCTGGTGCAGCGTGGCCTGATAGGCCTTGAGCGATGCCTCGGCGGTGTCGCGGGCGACCTGGCCGGTGGCCTCGGCGCGGCTGATGGCCTCCCTGAAGGCGGTGATAGAAACGCCGGCCGCCTCCCGGGCCACCCTGGCCGAGGCTTCGGTCGCCTCCTTGACCGCCTTTACCGTTCTCTCCGCCGATTCCCTGGCGGCTTTAATCAGACTGCCGGTTACCTCCCGGGCGGCCTTCACCGCGGCCTCGGCGGCTTCCTTGGTCTCGCGGCTCACCTGCTCCGCCCGGGCGATAGCGGCCCGGATTTCCTTCTCCGAAGCCGCGGCGATCTCCATGGCGCTGGCCTCGGCGATATTGATAGCCTCTTTAACGGTCTTCAGCGATGCCTCCGCCGTCTCCCTGGCCGAAAGGTTCAACTCCTCGGCTTTAGCCACCGCCTCCTCGGACTGTTTTACGGTCGCCGCAATAGCCTCCCGGGCGGCTTTCGCCGATGCCTCGGCGGTCTTTTTAGCCGCGGCGGCAATCTTTTCCATCCGGGAGACGGTCTCCCGGAACTCGGCGGACGACGCCTCGACCATCGCCCTGGTCTCCTGGCCGATGGCCTCGGCCCTGGCGATAGCTTCCTTCGATTGCTCGGTCGACTGCCGCGAGGCCTCCTGAGCGGCCTGAGCGGCATTGGCGGCGGCCTCCTCAGTGGCCTGAGCGGCCGCGGTCACGGCTTCCTGGGTCGCCTTGGCGGACGCCTCGGCCGACTTGCGGGCGGCCTGGGCGGACGCCTGGGCGACCGCGGCGGCCTCCTTACCCTCTTCCTCCGCCCGGGCGATAGTGGCCTGAATATCGCTAGCGGTGGCCTCGGCAAGGTCACGGGTCTCCCGGCTGATCTGCTCGGCGCGGGCGACCGCCTCGCGGAACTCATCGGCGGCCAGCGCCGCGCCGGATTTAGCTTCCTTACCGATGGTCTCCGCCTGGGCCATGGCCTCGCGGGAGGCCTTGACCGACGCCGCCGAGGCTTCCCTGGCCATTTTTACGGCGGCTTCCGTTATCGCCTTCGTCTCCTCGACGATATCCTCGGCCCGGCGCATCGTTTCCTGGGCAGCTTTTTGCAGGGTATCGGTGAACAGCCTGGCCTCACGCTGGCTGGCTTCAATCTTGTTCAACGTCTCCTGGGACGACCTCTGGGCGGCATCGGCGACCTCGCGGGCGACCTTGCTGATGGTCTCCGAGCGGGTAGCCGCTTCCTCCGCCGCCTTGGCCGAGAGGTCGGCCGCCTCGCGGGTCGATTTGCTCGCCCGCTCCGCCCGGACGACGGTTTCCTTGGCGGCTTTATTGGCGGCATCGGCGGCCTCCTTGGCTTCACGAGCCAGCCGGTCCGCCCGGAGGGCCGCATCCCGGGTAGCCTTAATGGATTCTTCGGCGGCTTCCCTGGCGGTCTTGACGGTCGCCTCGGCCAGGCTGACCGCCTCCTCCGACGCCTCGCGGGCGGAATCCGACGTCTTTTTCGCCTCGCGGCTGAGCTCGTCGATGCGGCCCAGCCCTTCCTGGGACAACATCAGCGCCGACTCCGCGGCGTGCATCGCCTCGGAGGTAGACTTTTCGGCGCGGGCGATGGCTTCCTCGAAGACCTTAGTCATCGACTCCGTGGTCTCTTTGGGCCGGCGGGCGACTTCCTCCGCCCGGCTGATGGCTTCGCGGGCGGCCTGAATGGCGGCCTCGGCGGACTCCCTGGCCTCGCGGCTGATCTGCTCGGCGCGGGTGACGGCATCCTGGGCGGCCTTAGCGGCGGCCTCGGCGGCCTCCTTGGCCTCCCGGCCTATCTGCTCCGCCCGGAGGGCCGCTTCCACAGCGGTCCTGGTCGATATCCCGGCGGCCTGCCGAGCCGCCCGGCTCAAGGCCTCCGCCCTGGCGACCGCCTTCTCAAAGTCGCTGGTATTCTTATCAACGCCCTGGCTGGTGTCAGGAGACATTAATCATCCTCCCCGATAAATGACGCCCCCCTATTATATTATTCAATCCCCAGTTTTTCAACAAAGCGGCGGGATTTTCCTGAAAAATCCGCTATCTCCCAACGTGACGCATTTGACAGTACCAAAATATATTACATAAGTCACGGAACTAAAGATTGACATTGCAAGCTAATTATGTTAAAAATAGCTTAAGGTCATCAGGATTTTTTATCATCGAGGTGCAAGATGAAATTAGTAGTTGTCGGTCTGGGTCAATGCGGCGGTAGAATCGCCGACGAGTTCGCCCGACTCAACTCGAGAGCCCACAGCAGGCGCGGCATGAACATCGTCACCGGCTGCTTCGCGGTCAATACGGACGCCGCCGACCTGAGCGGGCTATCCGCCATATCCAACGACCACCGCCACCGCATCCTCATCGGGAGCCGCAAGACCGGCGGTCACGGCGTCGGCAAAATCAACGAGCTCGGCGCCGAAATCGCCAAGGAAGACGCGGACAAAATCGTCGACGCCATCAGGGCGACGAAGCGGTTCTTCGAGACGGACGCCTTCCTGCTCATCGCCGGCTCGGCGGGCGGTACCGGCTCCGGCGCCATCCCCATCGTCACGCAGCACCTGAAAGAGCGCTACATCGATAAGCCGATATGGAACCTCATCGTCCTCCCCTTCGAACACGAAGAGACCACGGAAGAAAGGACCACCTTCAACGTCGCCACCTGCCTCAAGTCCTGCTACTCCATCGCCGACGCCGTCTTCCTCGTCGATAACCAGCGGTACGTCAGGAAAGACTCCTCGCTCCAGGCCAACCTCGCCAAGATAAACTCCATGATTTCCGAGCCGTTCTACAACCTGCTCTGCGCGGGTGAAGAAAAGAAGTCCAGGTACATCGGCGCCAAGCTGCTCGACGCCGGGGACATCATCCAGACAGTGGTCGGCTGGACAGTCATCGGCTACGGCAAGACGCAGGCGCCCCTGTTCAAAATGCCCCTCGAACTGAGGAAAGATTTCCGCAAGAAGGGCCAAGAAATCCAGAAGGGCATCCAGGCGATGGACGAGGCCATCAGCGAGCTATCGCTCAAGTGCAATCCCGCCGATTCCCGCAGGGCATTATACCTGGTCTCCGGCCCGGCCAAGGAAATGAACATGGACATGGTCAAGGAAATCGGGGACTACATGCGGGACATCGCGCCCGAGGCCATTATCCGCAACGGCGACTACCCGCGAGAGAGGGGGTCGTGGACGTGACGGTACTACTCTCCGAGCTCAGCGACGTAGAGAAAGTGCGCGACTACTACCTGAAATCGACCGACCTCATCCCGGAGTTCAAGAAGCGGCAGGAAGAGACGGAGGACAAGCTCCGGGAGCTGGACGAGGTTGCAAAAGACATTCCGTCGCTGCTGTAGAAAACAAAAATCAGGGCGTTTAAGAGGGGCTGAAAAGCCCCTCTTTCTTTTAAAGGGAGAGTAGTTAGCAATTAGCGGGGGGAAAAAGGGGTTAAATATTATTTCCTATCAACAAATACCTGAAAAATATCCCGAAATTTCCTTGGGCGAAAACCTGTTTTAGGGTATAATAGAGACGTCATGCCTTCACAGGTTTTTTATAGAAAGTGGCGCCCTCAATCGCTCGTCGAGTTCGTCGGGCAGGAGCACGTCACCCACACCCTGCTCAACGCCCTTGCGACCGAGCGCGTCTCGCACGCCTACCTTTTCTGCGGGCCGCGGGGGACGGGCAAGACGACCACCGCCCGCAACCTCGCCAAAGCCATCAACTGCCTCACCAACGGCAAGGGCGAGCCCTGCAATAAGTGCTCGATGTGCGTGGCCATCACCGAAGGGCGGGCTTTAGATGTCATCGAGGTGGACGCCGCCAGCAACCGCGGCATCGATGAAATCAGAAATCTAAGAGAAAAGGTCAACTACGCCCCCAACGAAGCGCGCCGCAAGGTCTACATCATCGACGAGGTCCACATGCTCACCAAGGAAGCGTCGAACGCCCTGCTCAAGACGCTGGAGGAGCCCCCGCCGCACGTCGTCTTCATCCTGTGCCACCACCGAACCCCACAAGCTCCTGCCGACCATCCTGTCGCGCTGCCAGCGCTTCGATTTCCACCGCTACTCCCTGGCCAACATGGTGACAGTGCTGTCCCGCGTCTGCGAAGGGGAAGGCATTCACATCGAGGCGGAGGGGCTAAAGCTCATCGCCCGGGCGGCCACCGGCAGCCTGCGCGACGCCCTCAACCTGTTACAGCAAGCCAACACGTACTACGGCAGCGAAATCAACCTCGCCCAGGTGCAGGCCCTCCTCGGCATTACCGGCGACCAGCGCGCCAAAGAAGTGGTCAGGCACATCGTCAAACGGGACGCCAGCGCCGGCATCACCACCATCAACAACGTCAACAGCGACGGGCTCGACCTGCGCCAGTTCCACCGCGAGCTGGTGGAATACCTGCGCCGGCTGCTCATCGTCAAGACCGGCTCCAGCGACTCCATCGAGCTGACCGCCGAGGACATCAAAGAACTCAAAGAACTGGCCGCCAAAACGCCGCTGCCGGTTATTATCAAAGCCATCAAGCGTTTCGGACAGCTCGAACTCAGCCTGGACAACTATTCCACCCTGCCCCTGGAGCTGGCCCTGGTAGACTGCACGATAACCGAGCCGGAAGACAAGGCACCGTCCGCCCGCCAGGCCGAAACCGAACCGACCGGCCGACAGGCGACGCCCAGATATAACCCGCCGCCAGCCCGGCCCAAAACCACGCCTCAACCCGCAGAAAAAAGCATCCGCGAACCGCCGGCCGACAAGCCAGCGGCGGCCGAGAAACCCATTACCACAGCCGCCGAAAAACCAGTCCCGGTAACCGCGGAGAAACCGGCACCTCCGACGGCGGCTAAAACCGAGGCCGGTCCATCGGCGGTAGTCGGCACCATCGAGCAACTGCAGCAGCAATGGAGCAAGATTATTAACGATGCGCCCGACGGCATGAGCAAGACCCCGGCGGCCGCCCTGCTCCGCTCCGCCCGACCTAAAGAAATAACGGACAACGTCCTGATAGTATCGTTTAGATATCCGATGCACAAGGACAATATGGAGAAGCTGGAAAACCAGAAAATGGCCGAAAAAATCGTCAGCAAATTCATGGGCCGCGCCTGCCGGGTGCGCTGCGTCTACGAGCACGAGAACAACCACCTGGTACAGGAAGCTATTAATAATTACGGAGCGCAACGGATGAACACGGAGGAGACATGAACAAATTCATGATGCAGCAGGCCCAGAAACTCCAGGCGCAGCTCCTGAAAGCCCAGGAGGAACTGGCCAACCTGGTAGTGGAGGCCAGCTCCGGGGGAGGCGCCGTGACCGTCACTATGAACGGGCAGCAGCAGATACTATCGGTGAAAATAACCAGGGAAGTGGTCAACCCGGAAGACGTCGAGATGCTCGAGGACATGGTATTGACTGCCGTTAAAGAAGCCCAGGCCAAAGCCCAGGAAGCCGCCGCCAAGAAGATGGGGGGATTGACGGGGGGCTTGAAAATCCCCGGTTTAACTTAAAAGGAGAACCAATTGTCGAAAAACGAACCCGTCCCCGCCAACGACGCCATCGGCAGGCTGGTACAGGAGTTCAGCAAGCTGCCGGGCATCGGGCCCAAAAGCGCCCAGCGCCTGACGTTCCACCTCCTGCGCTCTCCGGAAGATAAGGCCAGGGCCCTCGCCGAGGCTTTAATCGCGCTCAAGCAGAGAGTCAACCTCTGCTCCATCTGCTGCAACGTCACCGAGAGCGACCCCTGCCCCATCTGCCGCAACGGCCAGCGGGACGTCAGCCAGGTGTGCATCGTCGAGCAGCCGCAGGACATCCTGGCGCTGGAGCACACCGGGGCCTACCATGGGCTCTACCACGTCCTCCACGGGGCGATATCGCCCACCGAGGGCATCGGGGCGGACAACATCAGGATTAAAGAGCTCCTGGCGCGATTTCAAAATAACACGGTCAAAGAGGTCATCCTGGCGACGAACACCAACATGGAAGGCGAACAGACCGCCATGTACCTCAGCCGCGTCATCACCCCCCTCGGCATCAAAGTCACCCGCATCGCCCGGGGGCTCCCTTTCGGGACCGAGCTCGAGTACGCCGACGACGTCACGCTGACCAGGGCGCTGGAGGGAAGGCAGGAGTTTTAGGAAATCCTTAATATACGAGTATCTAAGAGGGGTTCATCCTGGTTCCACTGAGGTCACCACGAAGTGAAGGTTCACCCTGAAGGGATTCACCCTGAAGGGGACACAGGGGGAGAGGTAAAAATGGGTAAACTCGACGGTAAAATCGCCCTGGTAACGGGGTCGAGCCGCAGTATCGGTAAGGCTATCGCCATCGCCCTGGCTCAAGAGGGCGCCAGTCTCGTGCTGGCGGCGCGTAATATCGATGGCTTAAAAGCTACCGCCGCCAGGATAAAAGCTTTAGGCAGGGATGTCGAGGTCGTCCCTACTGATGTCAAAATCGAGTCGCAAATAGACAATCTCTTTAAAAAGACCTTGGAGAGGTTCGGCCGGCTCGATATTCTCGTTAACAACTCCGGCGTTTTTGATGCCGCACCGATTGATAAGGTTACCACCGAAAACTGGGACAACGTCATCGCCACCAACCTGCGCGCCCCGTTCCTCTGCACCCGGGCGGCTTTCGCCATCATGAAGGCCCAGGGCGGCGGGCGCATTATCAATATCGGCAGCATCTCGGCCTCGCGCGTCAGGGCGTTTAACGTCGCTTACAGCAGCGCCAAGTTCGGCCTGGTAGGGCTGACGCAGACCACGGCGCTGGAAGGCCGCGAGTTCAATATCACCTGCGGCATCCTGCATCCCGGCAACACCGAGCGCGATAACCGGCCGCCTGAAGGCACCGGCTGGACCGCCGAGCCCTACATGTCCCAGGAAGAAATCGCCACCGCGGCTGTCTTTATGGCCTCCCAGCCGCCCAGCGTGAATGTCCTGGAAATTATCCAGTTGCATAAAGACCAGTTGTATTTGGGGAGGGGATAGGGAAGCGGCGGGGAGACTGATAATTATATCTAAACTAAGTACTCTCCAGGTACCGTCGGTAATTGGCGAGGTATCTTAGCACCCGGGCGGCGCGGCGGGGGTGGGCGTATTCCGGTATGGTGACTTTCGGCGGCGCATCGGTCTTGCCCGGCTCCTGCGCGTAGTAAATGTTCATTCTCCGGATGTATACCAGCGGCTTATTGTACTGTTTTATCTGCCGGTAAAGAATTTCCTGGTTCTTATCATTTTCCGCCTGCATCGCCAGAATTTGCGCCTGGCTAAATTGAGCCGTGAAAGCGGGCACCATGAGCATCGGGGGCAGGAGTGATATGATGCTGTCCACGTTCTTGTCTTCGAGGAGCAGCCGCAGGCAGGTATCGCCGATATTTTCCCCGCCCGTCGGCCGCGTGCCGACGAGGTCGACGGGGTTACCGGGCGTCCAGCGCGCCGGCAGGATGGCGCTCATTTTTTTCAGGGTCGGCGGCTCGAGCTCAGCTATTTCGAGGCCCTCTTTCTCGCAGTCTTCGGCGGTCACCACCCCGAAGCCGCCGCCCATGGTGAGTATCCCCACCCGGTTTCCCCGCGGCAGCGGCAGATTACATAGAGCCAGGACAACGTCAGCGAGCTCTTCTTCGTCTTCCGCCCTGATGACGCCCGCCTGTTTGAAAGCCGCCGTATAGACCGCGTCCGAGCCGGCCAGCGCCCCGGTATGCGACCTCGCCGCCCTGGCCGAGGCGTCGGTGGTGCCGGACTTCATCACGACGATGGGCTTTTGTTTGGTTATTTCTTTGGCCAGCTCGTAGAAGCGCCTTCCTTCCCGGAGCCCTTCGATGTAGGCGGCGATAATTTTGGTCTTTTCGTCCTGCGCCAGGAAAGTCAGGTAGTCCTCGAGGTGCATGTCCGCCTCGTTGCCCGTGCTGACCACCTTGCTGAGCCCGATGCCGCGGTTGGCGGCGATCTGCATGATGCTGGCGCCCAGCGTCCCGCTCTGGCTCAGCAGTGACATCGGGCCGGCCGGTATCCGGTTCGCGAATCCGAGACTCGCCACTCTCGAATACATGTCGGCGTGGCCGTTGCAGTTCGGGCCGACGAAGTGCAGTCCCGCCTCCCTGGCGATGGACAGCAGCTCTGCCTGCAGCTTTGCCCCGCCCTCGTCTACCTCGGCGAACCCCGCCGAGATTATGACTGAGGCTTTGACCTTTTTCTGAGCGCACTGGCGGAAGACCTGCGGCACGACCGGCGCCGGTACGACGATAACCGCCAGCTCTACCGGGTCGGGTATGTCTAGGATGCTTTGATATGATTTTACCCCCAGCACCTCCGCCTCGTTGGGATTTACCGCGTAGACCCGCCGTCCCTCTTTGGCCCTGGCCGACTCCACACTCGCCCGCATGGCGTCGTGTCCCCAGGAGCCTACCGTGTTCCTGGCGCCGATGACGGCGATGGAGTCGGCGCCGAAGAGCGCCTGCCAGAAGCCGTTATCTATACTTACAGGGGAATTTAATGAATTCATAGGGATATATCTATTATAGGTGATATGCGTCAGAAAAAGAAAATACCCGGCATTATCTCCCCTTTTCCCCGCCGTCTATTTGAGTCGTTTTCACTTTCAGTCCCCGCGCCGAGAAGAACCCCGCCAGCGTGATGCCCGCCCCCACGTACATCAGCGTCGCATATCCCCAGGCCTCGGAGACCGCGCCGCCCAGGAAAGGCCCCAGGACGCCGGAGACGGCGTTGGCGGAGTTCATCAGGCCGGCCGTGGTGCCGTACTCCGGGTGATGTCTCAGGAGATAGCTCAGGGCCCCGACGAACATGCTGGAATAGGCTAAAGCCAGGAACAGCTGCACCGGTATGAGCTGCCAGTACCGCGTCAGCAGTCCGTAGACGACGAAGACGGCCGCCGAAAGGAGCAGTCCCGCCTGGAACATCCTGGCCGGGTTGAACTTCTCGATGTAGCGCATCGCCACGATTTGCCCGACCATGTTGGTCACCTCGACGAGGGCAATCCAGAGCTTGCTGGCGCCGATGCTGGCCTGGTAGAGCGGCCAGATGGTCCAGATGGCGTTGCCCCCCAGCTGCCTGAGGAAAAAGCCGAGATATACTTTGTAGTCTGCCTTTATCAGCGCCGCCGGGAACCTGGCTACCTGCATATGACTGGTGGCTTTTTCCACGAGTAGTAAAGATATCAGGAAAGCCAGGAAAGCCACGATGGCGCTGATAATGAACAGCGCCGTGTAGTCTTTGACGATGGCCGCGGTCACCGCGCCGATGAGCCATCCCAGCGCCCCGTAAGAGATGAAGCTGCCTATCTGCCGCTGGTTCTCGTAGGTGTAGGCCATGATGACCGATGAGTTGATGCCGAGGGCGAAGCCTATCGACGCGCGGGCGGCCAGCAGCGCCATCGGGTTGTGGGCGATGATCTGGGTGAGGTAGGCCAGCGCCGTGAGCCCGAGCCCGGCGCGGATGTATTTCATCCTGCCGTGAATATCGGACAGCCGACCAAAAAATAGCGATGAGGCGAAAAAAGCGATGCCGCCGGCGGCGGCGATAAAGCCCACCTGCAAATTCGTGGCACCGATGTCCTTGGCGTAAAGTGCGATGAAAACGTTGGAGGTGTCGACGGCGCAGTTGGAAAGCAGGTTGATGGCTGCCAGGCATAGTGGTATCGAGACCCAGGCCGGGGGAGAGAAACGCCGCATCTCAGCAGGCCTCTTTCTTCTGCCTAAAAGACAGATATAAATATTATAGCGTTAAGCTGGTTCAGGGTAAATATCGCGGTGACTTTTGCCTGAATAGAACCGTAACACTTGACAGTTTAAATAATTTAATATATTATACCTAGGTATTATACCTAGAAAATCTAGGTGTATGGATAAAGGAGGTAAAAAATGCGTTTAGTTGCCCTGTTAGTCGTCATCCTGGGAATCGCCGCTCTCGTCTTCGGCATCATTTTCTTCCCGCAGGCCAGCTCAGCCAAGCAGAAAGTCGTCGACTCTTTATCGTCGGGCGTCACCCTCGATAATCTCAACGCTAAATACGACCAGGTCAGCGGGGCCTACGATCAGCTGATGGCAGCCGGAATGCCATCCAATGATCCACAAATGTCATGGTCCTCGGCCAGCGGACATCACTCGGACTGGCTAAATCCAGCGTCGGCCTGGCCAAGTTCATCAACACCATGGGCATCGTCAATATCATCGTCGGCGTCGGTCTGGTGCTTGGCGGATGCGCGCTGATGATGAGAAAAAACCAGAACGCCTGAAGTTAAAAAAATTTATCCAGAACATGAAGCCTCATAGACGGCGCGAAAGACCCCCGAGCTTTTACCCGTCTATGAGGTGAAAATCGGTTTTAAGCTCCCTCAACCAAACGATGTGCTTTTGGCTGGCTTTTTTGTTCCCCCGTAGCGATTTCTCTCCGTTACCTGTATAATATTCCATAATCGCTTTGAAAGGGGTCGACTATGGTCAGAAAAACCGGGAAACCGAAACAGTACGAGGTAATCATCAGGCTGGTCGCCAATCAGCACCCCTGCCACTCCGGCCATAAAATCGGCGACGAATGGGTCTTCGACTTTCTGCCGCCGCCGGGCTTGTGCGGGTTCGCTTACAACTCCCTTTTCCCTTTCGCCATGGTGTTGAAGACCGGCGGCGACTTTCCCCTGGCAGGCAGACCCGGATGTCGTCACGGTGTCCTGCCCCGATGCCGAGGTCAATAACGTCTTCGAGCTGAGACGCCGGGTGATAAAAGCCTGAGAGACCGGAGATGAGGTGCTGAAATGTCGGTGAAAAAGTCGTTGACTTATCTGGCGCTGGCGCTGTTTTTAGCGGCGCTCCTGGGCGCTACCGGGTGCAACACCGTCGTCACCGGTTCGGGCGAAAACGCCACCTGGGACAATGGACTATACCGACTTCAATAGGATTGAGGTCAGCCAGACTTTTGATATCACCATCGAACGGTCGGACTCCTATCTGGTGCAAATCACCATCGATAAAAAGCTCTACGAATATCTGAAAATCGACCAGCGCGGCGATACCCTTCGTATCGGTCTCAAGCCGAATTACAGCTATGTCGGGACGGAGCAGCAGGCCGTCGTTAATCTCCCCGACCTGCGCCGACTGAAGCTGTCCGACGCCTCGAAGGCGGTCGTCAGCGGTTTCTCGATGTCCCATTCTCTGGACTTCTGAGCTTTCCGATGCCAGCCGGCTGGAGCTTGGGGCATATTATTGCCGGTAATTGCGGTTTTTCGCTTTCCGATGCCAGTGAGGTCAGCGGCAGCATTGAGATGGACGACGGGTCTTTCAACCTGTCGGATGCCAGCTCTCTGGCGCTCCAGGGCTCGGCGGATGATATCGACATCCAGGCATCGTCCTCCAGCGACCTAAAGCTTTCGGACTTTGCCGTCGTCACCGCCGCGGTGGACCTCAGCCAGCTCCAGCCGATGCCGTCATCAATGTCAGCAGCCGCATGGACGTTAAGTTGAGCGCCTCTTCCGACCTCGAATATATCGGCAGTCCCAAGCTGGGCAAACTCGATATGTCCGGCGGTTCCACCCTCAACCAGAAACAGTGAAAAGCTAGGCCGGCTTCTTCGGTCTTCTTAAGAGCACGGTTATTATCAGCGTGTTCCGCGAGATGGCGATATTGTGGGAGTTGACCTCCCAGCCTGCTTCGATTGAATCCGGCAGGTGGGAGAAAATATCTTCCAGCGTTTTGGTGAGCCCGTCCTGGTCTTCGATACGGGTAAAATGGGGGAAACGCCCCGCCTCTTCGGGATTGATGTATTCCACCAGCACTTTATATTCGTAAGGATGATTTTTCATGTTAACCCTCCCCGAGCCTGTTAACGCTCATCCTGTTTGATTGTTTTCATGCCCGCGTAAGACTGCAGGACCTCCGGCACGTTGATGCTGCCGTCGGGCTGCTGGTAGTTTTCCATGATGGCAATCATGATGCGGGGCAGGGCCAGTGCCGGAGCCGTTGAGGGTATGGACGAACTGGGGTCTGGCGTCGGGGGCGGGGCGGTAGCGGATGTTGGCCCGCCGCGCCTGGAAATCCGTGCAGTTGGAGCAGGAGCTGACCTCCAGCCATTCTTTACAGCCGGGCGCCCAGACGTCGATGTCGTACGATTTGGTGGAGGCGAAGCCGAGGTCGCCGGTGCAGAGCTTCCGGACGCGGTAGGGTAGCCCGAGCTTCTGGCAGACGTCCTCGGCGTCGCGCGTGAGCTTCTCCAGTTCGTCATCGGAGGTCTCCGGCGTGACGAACTTGTAAAGCTCTACCTTGTCGAACTGGTGGCCGCGCTTGATGCCGCGGGTGTCCTTGCCGGCGGACATCTTTTCGCGGCGGAAGCAGGCGGTGTAGGCGACGTAGTGCCGGGGCAGGTCGTCGGCGTTGAGGATTTCGTCGCGGTGGAGGTTGGTGAGCGGTATCTCGGCCGTGCCCACGAACCAGAGGTCGTCCTCGACGTCGTGGTAGATGTTTTCCGCGAACTTGGGCAGCTGCCCGGCGCCGACCATGCACTCTCGCTTGACCATGAAGGGAGGGTAAATTTCACGGTAGCCGTGCTCTTCTGGTGTGCAGGTTTAGCATGAACTGGATGATGGAGCGCTGGAGGCGGGCGCCGGCGCCTTTGAGGACGTAAAAGCGGGTGCCGGATATCTTGACGCCGCGCTCGAAGTCGATGATGTCCAGGTCTTCCCCGAGCTTCCAGTGGGGCGCCGGCTCGAAGGGGAGCTGCCGGGGCTCTCCCCACGTACGTACGGTGACGTTGTCGCCGTCGTCCTTGCCGATGGGTACGTCGGGCTGGGGGATATTGGGCACCTGCAGAAGCAGCTCGGCGAGCTTTTCGTCGATGCGCCGGCTCTCTTCTTCGAGCTCCTGTATCTCGGCGCGGAGGGCGCGGCCCCTCTCCTGGGCTTTTTCTCTTTCTTTAGATACGACTTTTCTTTCCTGCCTTAAGGCTGTCCAGCTTGACGATGCCCTGGCGGCGCTCGGCGTCCAGCTTTAGAATTTCGTCGACGGGCGCGCTGTCATGCCGATTGGCTATCGCCTGCCGCACCAGCTCCGGGTTTTCCCTGATGAATTTAATATCGAGCATATCTCTGACCTCGCTGTTGATTAATAACAGTTTAGCACATATTCCCGGTAGTGCAAGATAGGGAGGAAAAGAAAGAGTCCCGATGAAATCGGGACTCTTAAACACCCCTAGCAACAAACTAATAGCTAACCGCTACTTATATACTCCGTATTCCCTGGCCGCCTCCATGAAGGCGCGGAAGTTGGCCGGGTTTTTCGTCTCCGTCGCCGTGCAGCCGCCCGCCAGGATATAGCCTCCCCCCGGGGCGCAGGTCTCGATGAGCTTGCGGCACTCTTCCTTGACCTGCTTCGGCGTGCCGGTGATGACAATCGAGCCCGGCACATTCCCGGCGATGCAGCACGTATTTCCTACCATCTTTTTGGCTTTGGCCATGTCGGTCTTGTCGAACATCCAGGTCACCCAGCCCTTGGGGAAATCGCCGATGTATTCCAGCCTCTCGTTATAGGCGCCCTCGGCGAAGAGCGACACCATGATGCCTTCTTCGATGAGCGCGTCGATGGTCTTTTTCAGGCTGGGCCAGTAGAATTTTTCGAACTGCTTGCGGGACATGAACGTGTCGTCGCCTTTGTGCAGGGGGAAGCCTATCGTATGTCCCGCCGTCGAAATAAATCTTTTGAGGTTTATCTCGGTAATCACGTCGATGGCTTCGAGGAGCTTTTCCGGTTGCCGGAACATGTCGATGGCCACCCCGGACGTTCCCCGGAGAAAATCGCCGAGGACGTCGAAGGGCGCGATGCCCATGCCGCCCCGCCCCTCGGGAAAGCCCATCTCCCGGGCTTCCCGGTTGAAATCGGCGAGTATTTTCCGCTGTCTTTCCATTTCCTCTCCGGCGGCGATCATCCTCTTGAAGGCCTCCCGCATCTTGCGCCTGGAGAAGGGAGCGGTCATGGACATCGGCGTGCCCATGAGGGTGTTGAGCGGGGGGAAGTCGGCCAGGGCTTCCGCCGCTCCGACGATGCGCGGCGTGATGACCCTGAACCCGAAGTCGGAGGGGTCTTTGATGAAGGCGTCGTATTCGTCGGCTTTCATGTACTGCGCTTCGATGAACTGGAAGGTATTGACGTTGTCTCCCAGCCCGTGCCCCGGCCAGCTATAGTTTTTATAGTCCATGATGTCCATGACCCTGCCGGAGAAAACGAACCCCGGTCCCATGAAGCTGTCCATGTCGTCGGCGAAGTCGACCATGAACTGGCGCCAGGCCGCCACGCAGGCTCGATAGTCGTACATCATCGTCTTGAAGTCGGAGCCGACGTAGTAGGCCGGGTAGTTGCCGGTCGGCAGCGATACGGGCACGCGGTCGGGCTCCTGGCACATGTTGGCTTTAAGCTGGCGGGTAACGCGCTCGTGGTAGAGCTTTTCCGCTTTGGCGTCGCGGAACTTTATGCCCTTGCCGGAAACGTAGTCCTTGAGCCTTTTCTGGCGTTTTTCTTCGCGGGTCGTTTTCGGCATATCGGTGGTCTCCTTCGATTTTTGATGATTTTTACCAGTATAACATGGCCGGCTTAAGAGATACTAACTGATTTTTTTGTGCTCTCAGCGCAATTTCTCTCCGAAAACTCGGCCATAGTCCTGACATGCTTTTATGCCTTCCCGGGTTTCAATCTTATCTTCTTGCAGGTTGAGAGGACCAAGCTCGAATGGAACCATCTTATGTTCCTTTTGCAGGACATTGAAGATAATGGCCGGTCCGTAAGCATCGTGTTGGTATGAGATATCATGCCGGTATGAGCCAAAGGCGCCGCTTATTTTGCCTTCGAGCTTTGCCTTCTCGGTTAGTGATAGAAAAGCTTTCACCGGTTTTGGCAAGTCGAGCGAGAACGTGGGAGAACCGAAAATATAGCCGTCATACCCGCTTAAGTCAATCGCGCTCTTTACGTCCTCTATCTTTTTGACGACAGCCTCTCGTCCGCTGAATCGTATGCCCTCAGCGATGTACTGTGCCATGGCTTCCGTCCTGCCAGTCGAGCTAAAATAGGCAATCAAAACCTTTTTCATCGTACATACCTCTAGCTACTCTTTCTCCCTCAACTGCGGGAACAGTATCACTTCCCGTATCGACTGCTGGTTGGTGAGCAGCATGACCAGCCTGTCGATGCCCACCCCCAGCCCCCCCGTGGGCGGCATGCCGTACTCCAGCGCCGTAAGGAAGTCCTCGTCTATCGTCCACTGCTCGGCGGTCGCCGCCGCGGCGCTCTTTCATCTGCTCCTCGAACCGCGCCCGCTGCTCGATGGGGTCGTTGAGCTCGCTGTAGGCGTTGCCGAGCTCGATGCTGCCGCCCGCGTAGGCCTGGAAGCGCTCCACCACCCTTTCCTCGCCGGGCTTGTTCTTGGCCAGCGGCGACATGGACACCGGGTAGTCGTAGACGATCGTTGGCTGGATGAGCTTCGGCTTGACGTAAGGTTTTAAGCAGCTCGTCGACGAGCTTCGCCCAGTTATAATCGGGGTCGACCTCGATATTCAGCGAGCGCATCCTTTCCCGCAGGCCGCTGGCGGTCGGATAGGTCACGAAGTCGATGCCGCTGTGCTCTTTGACGGCGTCCCGCAGGGTGACGCGCCGCCAAGGCGGCTTTAGGTTGACGGTATTTTCGCCGTATTTAATCTCCATCGTGCCCAGCACCTGCTGGCTGACCTACGAAATCATCTCTTCGAGCATTTTCATCACGTCGGTGTAGTCGGCGTAGGCCTCGTAGCTTTCGAGCATGGTGAACTCGGGCGAGTGCGTGGTGGAGATGCCTTCGTTGCGGAAAATCCGGCCTATCTCATAGACTTTGTCGAACCCCCCGACGATTAGTCTTTTGAGGTGGAGCTCCGTGGCGATGCGCAGGTAAAAGTCCTGGTCGAGGGCGTTGTGGTGGGTAACGAAGGGCGTGGCTAGGGCACCGCCGGCGGCCGGCTGGAAAACCGGCGTTTCCACCTCGATAAAGCCGCGCCGGTCGAGGAACTGGCGCACGGCGGCGATGGCCCGGCTCCGCACCCTGAATATCTCTTTGACCTCGCTGTTGGCGATGAGGTCGATATAGCGCTGGCGGTACCTTGTCTCGGTGTCGCTGAGTCCGTGCCATTTTTCCGGCAGCGGCTGCAGCGATTTCGCCAGCAGGGTGAAGTTGGTTACCGCGATGGTGGGTTCGCCGGTGCGGGTGCGCAGCAGCGTTCCCTCCGCCCCGATGATGTCGCCGATGTCCAGGTCCTTGAAAAGCTCTTGCCGGACTTCGTCGTAAGTGGCGGACTGGAATAGAAGCTGTATCTTGCCGGAGCCGTCGCGTATATCGATAAACGAGGCTTTGCCCATTTTCCTGATGGCCATGATGCGCCCGGCGACGCTGACCTTTTCCTGGCTGAAGCCCTTGCCCTGCCTCTCGTGCTCTTCTAATAGCTTTACGGCGTCCAGCGTCGTATGCGTTTGCTGGAAACGGTGGGGGTAGGGGTCGATGCCCCGCGCCCGGAGCCTTTCCAGCTTTAGTCGTCTCTGTTCGTTGATAGCGTCCAGTCTCGATGGCATTTATTGGCACCTGTCCAGATTAAGCGTGTTATGACTAATTATATGTTATCCGTGCTTTATGGTAAAGGGGGAAATGACAGGTTGAGGTTTAAACAAACCTAAGGATTTAGCTGGAGCCTCTGTTCTCTCAGCTTATCCAGCCAGGCGGCGGACTTTACTTCCCTCTCCAGGATGTATTTAAGGTAGCCGCCGATGACGTTCTCTATTTCATGGGCCAGCCCGGCGTCGATGTTTACACACGCTGCGACTGCATAGTCGTCGCCCTGCAATAGTCTCATGACCTTCTGGGCGTTGAGGGATAGAGGATAGGAGAATGGCTGGCTGGAGTTGCAGGCGGGGCAGAGCAGGCCGCCGGCGGCCGGGCTGAAATAGTTGGTGGTCGCCTCCAGGACTTTATGGCAGGTAACGCACTCTTTTAGCTGGGGTCGGTAGCCGGCGCATTCGAGGAGGTGCAGCTCGAAGTAGCGCAGGACCAGCTCTTTATTTTCATCGCGGCAGAGCCGGTCGAGGGTCTCCAGTGTCAGTTGAAAAAGCGTTGGATTTCCCTGGCGTTCGGCGGCGAACTGGTGGACAAGCTCGGCGCAGTAGAGTCCGCACGAGGTGAGCCAGAGGTCGTCCCTCAGGGGGAGGAAAGCGTTGATGGTCTGGGCGCCAGTGATGGTGTCGATATTGCCGCGCCCCCGCGAGAAAGAGACCGTGCTGTGGCAGAGGATTTCAAGGTGGCCGGCCATCTTGCTTTTAGGCTTGCGCAGGCTCTTGGCGAAGCCCTGTATCTTGCCGAGGCGGGGAGTGAAAAAGGTGAGGATGGTGTCCGCCTCGCCCAGCTTCGTCTTTTTAATGACGATGGCTTCCGTCTGGTATTCGCGCGGGTCGGACATATCTATTTTCCGTTCGCAGCCCTGGCGGTAATCAAATAATGATATTTTCCGCTGTCTTCTATCGAGACGATGGTGAAGCCGGCTGCCTGAATCAGGCGCGCTGCCGTTGCTTCGTCGAACCTGATATGTGCCGGCGGGCCGATGGATGCCTCTTTCTTCCAGTCCAGGTCGACCAGCCTGCCGGTCGTTTTGATGATTATTTTAGCATTTTCCAGGACTTTGGCAGGGTCCTGAAAATCGTGGAGCGCTATCCCGTAGAAGACGATATCGGCGCAATGCTTGCAGATGACGGTATCTTCCGCCCTGGCAACTTTAAGGACAAGGTTATTCAGGCCTTCTCGGGCCGCCTGCTCTCTCAGGCTGGCGATGGCGGCAGCGCTGGTGTCCACCCCGTAGACTTTCCCCTCTTTCCCCGCCATTCTGGCGGCCGGCAGGGTGAAAAACCCGCCACCGCAGCCGATATCGGCGAAAACGGTCCCCGGCTTTACCCCTATTTTCGAGAGTATCGCTTCCGGGTCCTGCCACCTTCTTCTTTCGGGGTCGTCAAACGGCCGGAAACCGCCGTGGTAATGGCTCATCTTTAGCTACCTCACCCCCTATATCCCTTTCAGGGTGAATCCCTTCAGGGTGAACCCCTCTCCGTTGACGGAGAGGGGGAGGATTTATGGAAGAGGGGCTGACGCCCTTCAGGGTGAACCTTCACTTCGTGGTGACCTCAGTGGAACCAGGATGAACCCCTCTTAGACGCCCTGCTTTTTACAGCTCCATTTGTTTCAAGCCTTTAAAGATTTTTAGTTTCGCCTCCGTCAGCGACTGCACCTCGGCGGCGGTCCAGCCGGGGGCGGTCTCCTTTAAAAGCAGGCCTTCAGGCGTGACGGCGATGACGGCGATATCCGTGACAATCAGGTTCACACAGCGGGGGGCGGTCAAAGGATAGGTGCACTCTTTGAGCAACTTGGGTTTATTGTCCTTAGTGGTATGGGTCATCACGGCGATCAGGTGGTGGGCGCCGAAAGCCAGGTCCATCGCCCCGCCGATATTGCCGGGTCGACCGAGCTGCACCGTCCAGTTGGCGATATCGCCCTTCTCCGAGACCTGCATTGCCCCTAATACACACAGCCCGATGTGGCGGCCCCGAATCATGCTAAAGCTCTGGTCGTGGTCGAAGAAGCACATACCCGGCTGGCGCGTGGCGAACTGGCCGGTGGCGTTGACCAGATGAAAATCCTCATCTTCAGCCCGGGTGGGCGAGGGGCCAAAGCCGAGGCAGCCGTTCTCGGCGTGGAAAATAACCTCAATACCCTCGGGGATAAAGTTGGCGGCCAGCGTGGGAATACCGAAACCCAGGTTGATGACCATGCCGTCGCGGAACTCTTTAGCCACCCTGAGGGCCATCGTCGACTCATCAAGTCGTTGTTTCATTTTATGCCCCCTTTCTCACCGCAACACGGTCGACAAATATGCCCGGCGTAACGATAACCTCGGGGTCGAGGGCGCCGAGCTCGACCAGTTCATCCACCTCGACGATAGTCACCTTAGCCGCGCCCGCCATGACGGAGTTAAAGTTGCGGGAAGTGCCCTGGTAAACGCAGTTGCCGTAGCGGTCGGCGCGGTAAGCCCGCACCAGGGCGAAATCGGCCTTAATGGGGTGTTCGAGGATATGCTCACGTCCATCGATGACCCTTTTTTCCTTGCCCTGCTCCATGACCGTACCGGCGCCGGTGGGGATAAAGAAAGCGCCGACGCCCGCCCTGGCCGCCCTGATTCTCTCGGCGAGCGTGCCCTGCGGCACCATCTCCACCTCCAGCGTCCCGGCCTCCCACCTTTGAAAAAGCGGGGCGGGCATGCCGGGTCGGGTCAAACCGGGGAAAGCGCAGATGACCTTTTTCACCTGGCCGGACTGTATCAAGATACCGCCGTCGTCGTAATCGGGCGGGGTCTTGCGGAAGGGCTTAGAGCCCTCCGGAGCACGGCCCATGCCGGGCGTGTTGGCGGCCAGCGTCAGATTTTTAGCGCCCTGCTTCACTAAAGCCCGCAGGAGGTTGGAGGGGGTGCCGTTGGCGGGGCCGAAGCCGCCCATTAAGATGACAGCGCCATCGAAGATATCCTTGACAGCCTCGTCAAAGCTGGCGACCACTTTATTGATCATAGAGGCCTCCTATTGTTATGTCATTCTCAGGCTTGACCCGAGAATCCAGCCTCCCCTTTTTCCCTTCTGGATTCCCGCTTTCGCGGGAATGACAGAATTATTAGTCTCTCTGTCCCAGTATCGTCACGGAGCCGATGCCGCTGCCGGGGTTCATGCCGAAGTTGTGAGTGAGGCCAAGTCTGGGGTTCTTACGCTGGCGGGGACCGGCCTTGCCCTGCATCTGCTTATAGATTTCATAAATCATCCTCAGGCCGCTGGCGCCGATGGGATGCCCGAAGCTCTTGAGTCCGCCATCGGGATTGACCGCCAGCTGGCCGTCGAGTTTGAACGTGCCAGCCCTAACATACTCCGGGGCTTTACCGCGCGGGCAGAAGCCCAGGTCTTCCATGATGACCAGCTCGGTGATGCTGAAGCAGTCGTGCACCTCGGCCAGGTCTATTTCTTTAAACGGGTCTTTAATCCCCGCCATGGCGTAAGCCTGCTTCGCGGCGCGTACCGTTTCCTCCATGTGCACCATGTCGTACGACGGCTGCAAATAGCCCTGCCGCGCGCCGACGGCAAGTCCAAGTCCCTTAACGAGAATATAATCGTCGCGGAAATTTTTCGCCATATCCGCCCGGCAGACAATAGCCGCCGCCGAGCCGTCGCTGACGCCGCAGGCGTCATAGAGTCCCAGCGGCCAGGAGACCATCGGGGCATTAATCGCCATTTCCTCGGTGATTTCCCTCTGGAAATGCGCGCGGGGGTTCAACGAGCCGTTATGGTGGTTCTTGACGGATATTTTCGCCAGGGTCTGCTTCAGCTCTTCGTAGGTCAGACCATAATGCGCCATGTAGCGCGTCGCCATGCGGGCGAAGAACATCGCGGCCGACATGCCCCACTCCATCGTGCCGTCGCCGCCGGCGCCGCTGACCGTGCCCAGGCCGCCCATACCCTGGTCCTTGAGCTTCTCCACCCCGATAGCCATCACGACATCATAGACACCGGAGGCGATGCCGAAGCAGGCGTTGCGCAGGGCCTCGGTGGCGGTAGCGCAGAGGTTTTCCACGCGGGTCACGGGGATATACTCGGTCTTGAGGGCCGCGGCGCAGGGCTCGGCGGTATTGATGCGCGTCGAGCCAAACCACACCGCCTGAATATCCTTCATCTCAATACCGGAGTCCTCACAGGCCTCGGAGGCGGAATCCACGAGCATATCGTCGGCGCTCTTTTCCCAGTTTTCACCGAACTTGGTGCAACCCATGCCGACGATAGCGACCTTATTTTTAATGCTCTCCATCTATTTCTCCTCCTTTCCCAGCCAGTTTGAACGGGGAGGCATACAGCGCCAGAAATAGTTGTGAATGCCACCGCCCACGCCCAGCGTACGGAAGCTCATCACGACATCCATGCCCACTTTCACCTTATCGGCAATCATATCCGTCATGCCGAAAAGCGCCCGCCCGCCCCCGTCGAAGTCCACCATCGTGTCCACGCCGGGTCGGGCGAAAGCCGGGATATCGGCGCCGTGCTTTAAAGTAAAGGTAAAGACCCTGCCCTTTTTATCGGCGAAGGAGTAAGGCTCGAAGTTATCTTTAGTATGGCAATTGGTGCAGATGCGCTGCGGGGGATACTGGACGGTGCCGCAGGTAAGGCACTTAACGCCGCGCAGGGCATAGATGGCGTCCCGCTCCCGGGCGATGACGGAAGCCGAAGCCCCGGCGAACCGCTCGGGGTCGGACGCAGCGAACTCCCTAAACGCGGCGTATTCGCCCTGACCCCGCATCGGCATTTTAGAAGTCAGACTCCGCTTCATGCCCCATTTACCGGCGATATTCTTTATCTTATCCGTTACCTTTAAAAGCAGGACATCGGCGCCATCGCCGTAGCTGGCCACCAGGATTTTATCGCTGGGTTTAGCGTCTTCCAGGGCCGCCACGAGCATCATCGGCACAAACGCCGTGCCGGTATTGCCGAGCTTATCAAAGAACGGCTCCTGCACCTGCTCCGGCTTAAACCCCAGAGCGCCGACCAGCTGACGATGGCGACGCAAGTCGGGACCGTACAAAACGGTTTTAGTTATGTTCGGCACGGCAAGACCGGACTTTTCGAAAAAGTGCTTAATCGCCTGCGGCAATATTTTCAGATAGCCTTCTTCAAAGACAAAGCGGTCTTCCCAGGAGCGGACGTTTTTGGCGCCGCTGGCGCGCCAGACATCAAGCAACTCGTTAGAAAGCGAGTAGCCGCCCTCTATCGTAGCGATGACGTCTTTATCGCCGATGACAAACGCCGCCGCGCCGTCGGCGAAGTCGCCGCCCATGCGCAAATCTGAAGCGGTGACCAGGACGTTTTTCGCCGACCCCGCCCCGACGGCGTCCGCCGCCATCTTCAAAGCCCCCGTCCCTGCCCGCAAAGAGTCGGCGACGTCCGCCGTCAAAATATCGCGGGGGAGGTCGAGAGCCCAGGCGGCGGTGGTCGCTGCCAGCTTTTCGGCATAGGGCGGGGTGGTGGACGCAAAATAAAGCCCATCGATTGTTTTCCTGTCAAGGCTCCCCAGGCAATCTATAGCCGCCGCCACAGCCATCGTCAGGCTGTCCTCGTCCCAGTTCGCCACCGCTTTTTCCGTCTGGGGGCCGGTGCTCAGGCGGCGAAGGGGAACATAAGCGCCGCAGGATGTAATGCCAATCATGGGCTCCTTTCTGATGGAGTAATCAACCAAGGGATTTTTTGTTCCGACCTAGTTTAAGTCTCGGTGCTTTGCGTTGTCAAAAAGTGCTATAATCTTTTAGCTATTTTCGGATATAAGGAGGCCACGATGAATATCATGGTCATGGGAGGGAGCGGGCTTTTCGGCAGGAAGACGGTGGCGGCCCTGCTCAAGGATAAAGAGGTCAAGACCGTGGTCTCCCTGGATATGGTCCCACCGCCGGCGTGGTTCATGAAGACCACGGAAAAATATGCCGCCAAATTTCATTACGTCCGCGGGAACGTGACGGAAATCGAGGATATTTTAAATCCGATGAAAGAATACGCCGTCGACCGGCTGATCAACTGGGCGTTTATCATGGTCACGGAGCTCCAGGGCGAGCCGCGACTCGTTACCAAGGTCAACGTCATCGGCATGAGCAACGCCTTCGAGGCGGCCAAAATGATGAACGTGAAACGCGTCGTGTACGCGAGCTCGGAGACGGTCTACGGCCCCCAGGCGATGTACGGCATGAGGGAAGTAAACGAGGACGACCAGACCAATCCCACCCATTCCTACGCCGTCTGCAAGCTTTACGCCGAGATCATGGCCGGGCAGTACCAGAGGCTCTACGGCATGAGCTTCTCCGGGCTGCGGCCGACGATCGGCTACGGACACGGCGGGAGGTCGCCAGCGCAATACTGGTCAGACATACCGTCGGCGGCGGCGATAGGCAAGCCATTCTCCATGGAAGGCGACGGCAACGGCCTCGCCTCGCTGGTGGCCGCGGACGACGTGGCGGAATTCACCAGGCTCCTGATTAAAGCCCCCGCTTCGCCCCACCCCGTCTATAACGTTGGCGGCCCCCTAAAAGCCCGCGGGACCTGGCGGCGGTGGTTAAAAAATATATTCCGGACGCCAAGATTACCTTCGGGAAAAAGCCGATGATGGACAAAAAAGGCAAGACCGGCCTGCCCTGGCTGGTCAGCAGCGAAAGAGCGAAAAAAGACTTCGGCTTTACGTGCCTGCCGATAGAAAAAGCGGTATTAATACATATCAACGACGCGCGGCTGGAGGCGGGACTAAAGCCGATAAAGGGATAATACAAAATAACTATTACTCGTTTGACGGGCCGTGCTATAATAATACACCTGCAAAAGCTATAAAGAAGGAGAAAAATGAAAGTCACGGACGTGGTGAAAAAATTCCTCGAAGCTGAAGACAAGATGTGGAACACCGGCGACGGCGGCGCCCTGCTGGCCATCGAAGACCCCAATATCGTCGTCCACATGTTCAACGTGCCGGACATGAAGGGGAACCAGGCGCACGTGGCCATGGTCAAGAGAATACGGGACGGGATTCCCGGCGGCGTCACCCATGTATGGGCGGACATTACCGGCTCGGGGGACATCGGGGCTTTCCGGTATACCGAGAGCTTCAAACGCGGCGATAAAGATATGTCATACCAGGGCTGCATGTTCCTCCATGTCAAGAACGGCAAGGTCGTGGAGATATTCGCGCAATACGACACGCTGACCCTGATGCTAGCCTCCGGCGTGGTGCAGTACGTTCCGAAACCGTCGGTTTAAGGCTTTTCAACAATTCAAGGCATTAAAACAAGAGGAGGCAGGGCAAAAACCCCGCCTCCTCTTCTTTGCTATTCAGGGTGTTACTATTTAACGTTTAATTCGTTACTTCGTAACGTTCTCTTTTTTATGCGAACCTGAATACTCGCCCTGCGGTCCGGCGGAAAAAACGACGGTGGGATATTTAATATCATGGAACTCCCACGGGCAGTGCTTTAAACCGGCCGGGATACAGACATAAGAGCTCTTGGTGGTGGTGTGGTATTCACCGTCGAGGTAAATGGCCATCTCACCCTCGTATTTCACGCGGTTTATCCGGGTTAGCGCCGACCATCGCCAGAAGTTCCGGCCATTCATGATCATGTTCCGGCGCCGGAGCGTTGCCCGTGCCGCTGTAGATTCTAACGACATCCACATAGAAGGAGCCGGGAATCATATCATCTTCGATATGCAGGATGCGGGCGCCTTTGGTGGTGATGGGGCCCGGTGGACGCGGCGCTTCTTTAAAGTCGCCGCCTACGGAGAACCTCTCCTTGGTATGGTCCATCAACGAATACCGCTTTTTTGCCGAGGGTTTGGCGGGTTGGGAAGCGGGTTTGCGTGAATATTGCCCGGTCATGGCAATAACCAGGAAAAGTACCGGTTTGTTAATCTTGTTAAACATAATCGGGCCATGGATGACGCCCGCGGGGATGAAGATGAGGTGATTCCTGGTGAAAACTTCTTGATGGCCATCCAGCCACATAGTAATCTCACCGTCAAGGTCCTGGTCAGCCCCCGGATACCCGCCGATAAAGCCGATAACCTGGGAATAATCATGGGTATGCGGTTCGCTGACGGGTTCTTTCGCCGCGCCGCTCCATAGCCAGGTAGTATCGACATAGAAATAGCCTTTCATCAAAGTTTATCGGTCGCCGTGATAAGGTGAGTGGCTTTCACGCCCGGCACCGGGTCTTTGGCCGTGCCGACCTTTCCTTTCAGCTCATCGGGGTAAGCACCCGGCTTATTGACGAGACATTTTCCCTATTTTTTTGCAGCCATTTTCTCCTGCCTTTCTATTTTTTCACTCTTCGCCAGTTTCTTTTTCTTGGCGATGCACTCTTTGACCGAAACGGCGATATCCTCCGCGCCCAGGCCGAAGTGTATCTTAAGCTCGTCGATCGGGCGAGACTTTGCCGGACTGGCTGAACTCATCCTCAACGCCGACTTTTACCATGGGCGTGGGCAGGTTTTCCGAAAGTATCGCCGCCACGCCGTCTCCCAGCCCGCCGATAACGCTGCCGTTTTCCGCGGTGACGATGGCGCCGGTCTTTTCCGCCGCTTTGATAATCGCCTCATCGTCCAGCGGCTTGAGGGTGCACATATCCAGCAGGCCGACATCAAGACCGTCTTTCTCCAGTATATCCAGCGCCCTTATCGCTTCCGTCAGCATATAGCCGGTGGCGATAATGGTGGCGTCCTTGCCGTCCCTCAACGAAAAGGCTTTGCCGATATCGAAGGGCAAATCCTCGGCGAAAATCCTCATCGAGGGCGGGCTGGACTCCTGCCTTAAAAGCACCGGCCCGACGTACTGGAGCATAGCCTCGGCGGCTTTTTCCGCCTCGACGGCGTCCGAAGGGTTCAGGATAACGAGGTTGGGCAGGACGCGCGTGCTGCCGATGCCCTCGACCGTGTTATGGGAGATGCCCGTCTCGCCCCAGGCGCCCTCGCGCCCGATGAACTTCACGTTAAAGCGGTCGACGAGGATGCTCTGCCGTATCTGGTTGTACGCCCGGCCGATATCGGCGAAAAGGAAGCTATTGATAATGGGGATAAAGCCTTCCGCGGCCAGGCCCGCCGCCATCACCGCCCCGTTTTGCTCGGCGATGCCGCACTCCATCATGCGGTCGGGGCAGTTTTTCTTGAACCACAGCATCCCCGGGAAACCCATGTCCTCCAGCACAGCGATGATGCGGTCGTTCTTGGTCGCCGCCGCGATAATCGCTTTCTCCATCCCCGCCCCCGCCATGCTGGGCTTGTTTTCTATCTGAACGTATTTGTTAAACGTCGCCATATTTTTCCCTCCCTTCCTTGATGCCCCTCATAATGACGTCGCCGCGCCCGAGGTGGATATGCTCGCGCTCCCAGGCCGGGATGCCGTGCCCCTTGACCGTATGGGCGATAATGCACTTGGGACGGTAGTCGCCGTAGAGCTTGTCGGTCAGGTCCAGGGCTTCGACAATCTGGCGCAGGTCGTGCCCGTCGATTTCCGTGACCCACCAGCCGAACGCCTTCCACTTGTCCACCAAGGGCTCGAGGTTCATGACCTCGTTGGTGGGGCCGTCCAGCGAGAACTTATTATAGTCGACGATGGCGATGAGGTTATCGAGCTTGTACTTGGCGGCGAACATGGCGGCCTCCCAGACCATGCCCTCCTGGCATTCGCCGTCGCCGAGGATGCAGTAGGAGCGGTAGAGCGGGTCGAGGCGCACGATATACCGCTGCAGGAACCCGCCCTGCCCGAAGTTGATATCCTTAATCGCCGACTTCAGTTTTTCGGCGTAAGCCATGCCCACGGCGAAGGACAGGCCCTGCCCCAGCGAGCCGCCGGAGTAATCGATGCCCGGCGTGCACCACCGGTCGGCGTGGCCCTGGAACGGCGAGCGGTAGCAGTAATAAGTCTTCAGCGTCTCTTTAGGATACACCCCCAGCTCCACCAGCGCGGCGTAAATAGCTTCGCAGCAGTGGGCTTTGGAGAGGACGACCCTGTCCCTCTCCGGCCAGTCGCAGTTCTTGGGGTCGAACTTGATGTGATGGAAATAGAGGGCGGTGATAAGCTCGATGATGGACATCGTGCCGCCGCCGTGCCCCATCTGCGTCGACTCGAAGATATCGAAGCAGTTCCGGCGTAAAATGTCGGCCTTTTTCTCAAGGTCCTTGATTAATTTATCATCATGCGCCATATTTTTTCCGCCCTTCTGTTTTAATATTGACCGTTTTCAGCGTAAGTTTGGCGCCGCAGCGCGGGCAGGCGTCGTGATAATAGCCCAGCACCGTCTTCTCCGACGGTATCGCCCGCATGTAGAGCCGGCGCTTGATTTCCTCGCCGAAGTACAGCAGCATGCCGCACTGGCCGCAATTGATTTTTTCCGTCATGTTTACCTCGCTTTCTTTCAAATAATCTACGGCTTGATCAATATTTTTATCGATTTGCCGGCTTTATGCAGTTCGAAAGCTTTTTTGATGTCCTTGAGAGGGACGATATCCGTGATGAGAGACTTAAGTTCAAGTTTGGGGAGCATGGCCAGCGCCCGCGGGAAAGAATAAGGGGAAACGAAGGTAGAGGTAATGGTGAGCTCTTTGGCGTACATCAGGAACGGAGGCACGCCGATTTCCACGTCCTTGCCGTAGACGGCCGCCCAGAGGATGGTGCCCTTATTATCCGCCAGGAAGATACACTGCTTGGCGGCTTTCACGTTGCCGCTGGCGTCGATAACGACATCAAAGCCGCGGCCGTCCGTGAGCTTTTTGCCGACTTCAATGATGTCCTCTTTAAAGGGGTCGACGACGACGTCCGCGCCCAGCTTTTTGGCCAGCGCGCGTTTTTCGGCGATGGGCTCGGAGAGGAGCGTGCGCGCGGCACCGGCTTGAATCGCCATCTCCAGGCAGAGCAGGCCGATAGGCCCGCCGCCGCAGACGGCGACGCTGCTGCCGGTGCGCACCCTGGCCTGGTCGATAGCGTGGACGGCGACGGACACCGGCTCCAACAGCGAGCCGACCTCCAGGCGAGATATCGTCCTGAAGCGGATAGATGGCGCTTTCCGGGTAGACGGCATATTCCGCGAAAGAACCCGAAGCGCCCTCGGCAGAACGGCAGAAGTGCTCCATACCGTTACGGCAGTAGTAGCAGGCACCGCAGGCGCTGCGAAAGTTCATCGCCACCCGCTGCCCCACCTTATAATTGCCCTTGACGTTTTTGCCGATTTCGGCGATGGTGCCCGAGGCCTCGTGGCCAAGGATACGGGGCTGTTTATAAGCTTCCGGGGGCACCAGACCGAACCTGCCCTCCAGGTTCTCGGGGTCGGTGCCGCAGAGTCCGCAATAGGCTATCTTCACTTTAACCTGGTCGGGGCCGGTGACGGGGTCGGGGTAATCCTCCATGGCAATGTTGCCGATGCCGCGCATCACGGCTGCTTTCATGATGAACCTCCTGCCAAGTAATCTAAAATACTACTTCTTAGTCGTTTCCCCTCTCCCGTATCTCGATGGCAACTCCGCCGGTAGGAGTGGGGTCGGTATAGATAAAACCCAGGCCCGCCCGGCCCTTGGTCCAGATACCGATGCCCTTCTTTTTAAAACTGGCTATCTCCGCGTCGAGGTCGTCGGTGAGGAAGCCGATGTGGTGCAGGCCCTCGCCGGTCTTGTCCAGCGACTCCTTCAACGCCTGGTTGCCTTTGGTCGGCTCGAGCAGTTCCAGTTCTACGCCGCCCAGGTCGCCGTTGCTGATAGTGGTCGTCCAGGCGGCTGGTTTACCGTGTAGCTCTCCCTTGAAAGATATCGCCAGGGTCGGCTGTCCCCCGGCCCCGCAAAGGGCCCGATACCCAGTGACTCGAAATAGGCAATCGCTTTATTAATATCTTTGACCACCACGCCGACGTGATGCAGTTTGGCGAAGGATGATTTTTTAGGCATCGTATTGCCTCCTTAAGATAATTTTCTAAAGAAAAATACGTCGCTAACTGGCGTCACCACAAGTTTATCCATCCGCGGCTTGCATGTCAAACCGAAAGAGAGGGGGCTGACGCCCCCCTCCTGGACTCCCTTTTCCCCCGGCTTCTTAAGTGGAAGAGCGGGGCGGCGGCGGGGATACCGTGGCATCTTCAACGAACTTGAACATGCGGGTCAGGCCGCCCGGGTTGGGCAGTTTGAAAAGTCGCACCGCGTTGCCGCCCAGCATGAGATTCATGTCGTCCTGATTGATGTCCAGTCGCTGTATCTGCTTTAAGCTCCATCCCCAGATATCCACCTGGTGACGGGGGATGCCCTGCTTCAGGTCCTGGCGGGTGTAGCCCGGGGGGTAGCGGTTGAGCTGGGAATAGACGGGCAGACTGGCGCCCCAGTCCGTGCCCCAGACAAGCTTTTCCGCCCCAACGGACGGGTCGTTCAAAGCCTTGTAGTAAAGCTCGGCCCACCAGCGGCCGGTCTCCAGGTAGATGTTCTTATGGCTGGCGGCCACGTGCAGGCAGCACTCGTAGAACCACTCCCACCAGCCCCCCTCGATGCCGGCATGCTCTAAGATTATGGGCACGTCTGGCATAGCCACAGCGAGGGTATGCACCCAGAGCGGGTTATAGGTGAACTGCGCGCCGTGATAGGCGATGGCATAGCCGCCGGGCGTGCCGGTATGATAGCGCATGGGCACTTTAAAGTCGCGGCAGACCTCCATGACCTTGAGACAGTTGGTGATAATCTCCTCCTCGGTCTGGAAGCGCAGCGGCTGTCCCTTTTTAGGACGGCGCATCGGTATCAGCACCATCTCGCCGATGCCGACATATTTGCCGGTCTTCAGCAGGTCCGCCAGGGCTTTGCAAAACCCGTCAATGGTCCACTCCTCCTCGCCGGCCATGCAGAGGTCCTGGTATTCCTTGGGCCAGCAGCAGGCGGCGAACTTGTCCGGGTACTTTTTCACCTGCTCCACATTGGTCTTGTTGGTCATGCCGAAGGCGGGCTCGATGATGCACATATCGACGCCGTAGCACTGCATGTCGTAGAGGAGCCGCGGCGAGTTGTCATAGGCCTCCATCTGGCCCATGACCTGGCCGAGCTTATCGAAGTCCTTGGAGCCCTTCAAGGCTTTCCCGGCGGCGTGCCGCTGGGAGTGAACATGGGTATCGACGATAAATCTACCGAGTTTCATAACGCCTCCTTTATTTATTTAGTACCTCACCCCCTTGGTCCCCCTCTCCTGTCCGCAGGAGAGGGGGAGGGGAAAAGAGAGGGGCTTCGCCCTTCAGGGTGAGCCTTCAGGATGAACCCCTCTTAAACGCCTTTATGACAGCCCCGGCATGACGACGCCCTTGATATAGCCCGAGGTCCGCCGTAAATTGTCCTCGAAAGCCTGGCCGATATCCTCCAGCTTGTAGCGGTGCGTCACCAGCTTATTCATGGGGTAGATACCTTTCTGCAAAGCCCACATGGCGCGCCGGAGCTCGCCCTGGTGGTCCGTGGACATACCGATGCCCTGTGGACTATAGATAATCGGGGACTTTATCCAGTTGAACAGCTCATAAACGTCCGGGGACTGGTGCCAACCGACCATGACAATCTTGGCGCGGTTGTTTTTTATCACCTCGCCGACTAGCTTGACACCCGGCGGGTGACCGACAACCTCTATCGCGACGTCGACGCCCCTGCCCCCGGTTATCTTCATGACCTCTGCCGCCACGTTTACCCAGTTGGGGTTCAACGTCTTCGTGGCACCCAGCTCCTTGGCCAGGGTCAGACGGTTATCATCAAGGTCTGCCACGATGTACTCCCTAATCTTGGGATGGGCTAAACCGGCGATAATGCCCAGGCCCATGAAACCGCACCCCACCTGGAAAACGTAGTCGCCCAGCTCGGGGGTGGCCGTCCGAGCGATGGATACCAGGCTCATCAAAGGTTCGCCCAGGGCGTGTTCGAAGGGAATCCCGTCCGGTATCTTTTCAATAATAGAGCCGTGCCCGCGGGCGAGACGGTCGGCCGGGTCGCAGGTGACATACTCGGCATAGCAATTGCTGGCGAAAAACCCGGTGATGCGGTCGCCCGCCTTAAAGCCCTTGACGTTCCTGCCCACCTCCACCACCGTTCCCGCCGGCTCGTGGCCGGCCCGCCTCGGGAAGGGATTCCCCTTTTTCATCTCATCGCTGAGAGAGTCGACGTATGCCGGCATATCGCTGGAGCACACGCCGCAGGCCTCGATCTTCACCAACATCTCATCCTGGGTGATTGTCGGCATGGGGGCTTCACGAATCTCGAATTTCCTGGGGGAGACGATAAAAGCAACTTTCATAACCGGTACCTCCTTTATCGAATTATATCAACACATGATGACGATGCACCTTTACCCCCTAAGCTTGGCACAATTTCATTGAGATTTCAACGTCCCCGTCACTGAAAAAAGTACCGAATATTATGATTACTTTACTCTCGATGATTAAAGGTAGTATCATTGCCAGAAGGAGCTAAGTTACGAAATGAATATTCTGGTTATCGGGGGGAGCGGTCTGCTGGGGCGAAAGACGGTGCTCCACCTCGTGCGTGACCGAGAAATATCGAAGGTGGTCTGCATGGACGTTGTGCCACCGAAGGAATGGATAATAAAGTCCATGGGCGACAACGTCGTTAAGTTTCAATTCCTGCGCGGGGACGTCTCACAGCTGGAGGACATCTTAAACGCGATAAAACTATATTCCATAGACAGAATCGTCAATCTGGCCTTCCTGCTGCCCGGCGCCGTCGAAGCCAACCCGCGCCTCAGCGTCAAGGTCAACGAGCTGGGCATGTGCAACGCCTTCGAGGCCGCCAGGCTCATGGGTATAAACCGTGTGGTCTATATCAGTTCGGAGGGGGTCTACGGGCCTCAGGATGAATACGGCGACCGGCCCGTCACCGAGGACGACCCGATACACCCGCAGAGCGCCTACGCCATCGCCAAGCAGCTCGCGGAGATGCTGGCGGCCCGGTACGCCGAACTTTACAGTCTGAGCTTTACCGCCCTGCGGCCGCCCGTCATCTGGGGACACGGCGGCCTGGCGCCCAACGTCATAAAATGGTTCTCGGACATCGTGTCACTGCCGGCCGTGGGCCAACCCTTCTCCGTAGACAACGACGGCACCGGCCGGCATTCCCTGGCCCCCGCCGACGACTGCGCCGCTTTCATTAATATACTTATAAAAGTCCCATCGTCGCCCCATCCGGTATATAACATCGGCGGGCCTCCGACCAGCCTGCGGGATGTCGCCGCGGCGGTACGCCGACAAATTCCCGGCGCGGTCATCGAGTTCGGCGACCGGGCAGAGTCGGTCGATTCAGCCAAAGGCGGACTGCCCTGGAAGCTCAGCATGGCCAGGGCGAGAGAGGACTACGGCTTCGCCTGCATGCCGCTGGACGCGGCAGTGCGGCTCCACATCAACGACGCCAGGCTGGAGGCCGGACTAAAACCGATTTAGACGATAATAAAACAGGAAGGACTGATAGCGTGAAAATCAGCAAAGAAGAGCTCCTCCGACTGTACCGGATAATGCTGACCATCCGGCGCTTCGAGGAAAGGGTCGTCATCGACTACCACAGCGGGGCCATCCCGGGGATAGTGCACTCGTACATCGGCCAGGAGGCGGTCGCCACCGGCGTCTGCACCAACCTGCGGCGGGACGACCGCATCATCAGCAATCACCGCGGCCACGGGCACTGTATCGCCAAGGGCGCCGACCTCAACCGGATGATGGCGGAGATATACGGTCGCAAGACCGGCTACTGCAAAGGTAAAGGCGGCTCAATGCATATCGCCGACTTCGCCATCGGGATGCTGGGCGCCAACGGGATAGTCGCCGGGGGCCTGCCCATCTCGGCGGGCGCGGCCATCGCGGCCCAGCTCGAGGGGGGCGACAAAGCGGTGGTGGTTTTTTTCGGGGACGGCGCCACCAACGAGGGCGAGTTCCACGAAGTGCTGAACCTGGCTTCGATATGGAAGCTGCCCCTTATCTTCGCCTGCGAAAATAACGGCTACGGCGTCAACACCCCGGTCAAGGTCGCCACGGGGTTACGGCACATCTCGAAGAGGGCCACCGGCGGGTACGGCATCCCAAGCGCAGTTATTGACGGAAACAACGTCCTGGCGGTATACGAGATAACGCAAAGGGCGCTGGCGCGGGTCAGGGCCAGAAAGGGGCCTGTTTTTCTGGAGTTCATCACCTACCGGTGGCGGGGCCACTACGAACAGCCCGGCCTGCCGGACCTCCGACCAGTCGAAGAGCTCGAAGCCTGGAAACAAAAATGCCCCGTGAGCTGCTTCGAGCGGATATTGCTCAAAAACGGCGTCGCCACGAGACAAATGCTCGAGGAAATCAATACCCAGGTCATGGCGCAGATACAGGCGGCGGTAGACTACGCGCTGGCAAGTCCATTACCCGCCCCCGAAGATGCGCTCGAAGACGTTTTTTCCTCCCAGCGAAACGCGAGGTCTTAAGATATGAGAAAGATAACCTATGACCAGGCCGCCGCGGAAGCCCTACTGGAAGAGTTCCGCCGCGACCCCAAGACCGTCCACCTCTCCACGGATATCCCGCCCGACCTCCGCCAAGAGTTCGGCGAGGAAAGGATAAGGCAGACCCCGATTTCCGAGGCGTCTTTCGTGGGGGCGGCCATCGGACTGGCCGGCTCGGGTTTCCGGCCGGTCGTCAACGTCCGGATGGCCACCTTCGGCTTCGTCGCGATGGACCAGTTCGTCAACCAGGCGGCCAAGATAACCTATATGTTCGGCGGGCAGGCCAGGTTCCCCATCGTCTACCGCATGACGGTCGGCGCCAGCAAGTCGTTCGCCGCCCAGCACTCGATAAGCCCCTACTCGATGTACATGAACGTACCCGGACTGAAAATTATCCTCCCCGCCACACCCTACGACATCAAGGGGCTGCTCAAGACGGCCATCCGGGACGACAACCCGGTCATCTGCTTCGAGCACATGGCGCTGGGCGCGATGGAAGGCGAAGTTCCTGAAGAGGAATATCTACTGCCCTTCGGCCAGGCGGTCATCCGGCGGGAAGGGACGGACGTCACCGTGGTCGCCCTGGCCAAGATGGTGCACGACGCCCTGGCCGTGGCGGAAGAACTGGAGAAAGAGGGGATATCGGCGGAGGTAATCGACCCGCGCACTTTAAACCCCCTCGACAAGGAGACCATCAAGGCCTCGGTAGCGAAAACGGGCCGACTGGTGGTGGTGGACGAGGCGTGCATCACCGGCAGCGCGGCCGCCGAATTCACCGCTTTCGTGGTCGAAGACGCGCCAACCTTCAAGCGTCTGAAGTCCTCTCCGAAGCGGGTGTGCGGCCTGGACGTGCCCATCCCGTACAGTCCGCCCATGGAAAGGTACGCCCTGCCCGACCGCGAGAAAATTAAAGCGGCGATAAAAGAAGTGATGGCCTAGCCGGTCGGCCTGTCAGGCGCGTCCGGTGTACTGCCGGCCGGAGGCAAATCGGCCGGAGGTGCTGATTCCTGAATCGATTTACGTCCGCGGCTCCACGGGTGCCAGACCACGACCGCGATGGCCACCAGACACAAGACGAAGAGGACAATAGCCTCGATACTTATCCCGCTAATGAAACTATCAACCGTGTTTTCAGCCACCGATATGCCCTTGTCGGCGGCGATAGTCCCAACGGCCGAACTTTGCTGCCCGACAGCCTTAACAATGGCGTCATCAATCTGAGGTCTGGCCAACGCGGAGAACACCGGCCCGGAAGCGACATAGACAATCAGGCAGGCAATAGCCAGCACCGACGCCCCCCAGACCACCCGGCTTTTCCACCCCCGCCCCCCGAGGTAGGCGATGCCCACCAGGAGCAGGGCCGGGATAAGCCAGGCGGGCCAGACCCAGGTCCGCGCGGTCCCTACCACCGAGCGGACATCCTGCAAAGACTGCCACGTTTCGGCGGCTTTCGGGTCGTCCGAGTCCGTGACGAATTTCTGCAGGTCCGCTTCGTTAAAGGTATAGCCGGTAGCGATCCACTGCCGGGCGTCATCGATGGTCTTGAGGTCGTCCGCCTTCATGTCTTTACGGAGGTCGGCATCGGTATAGGTGATGCCATCTCGCACCAGGTCTCTGGCCTGAGTAATCAGGTCCTCATCTCCATCGCTGGAAAGTGACTGGCGTATATCGGCATCGCTGAACGTAAACCGGTCCGGGAGCCAAGTATCCACGAAAGAAGCGGTCAGGCTGGCGACATCGATGTTTAAGAGAGCTTTGAAATCCGCATAAGACATATCTTCAGGGCGGTAAGAGGGAAGACTGCCCACGGGAGGATTGGCCAGCAAGTCCGCCTCCTGCGCCGGCGTGGCTACCGGGAGGGCGTTGACCACGGCCTCCAGCTTCTGGTCGGATACACGGGTGAGCACGTTGATCGCGTTCGACTTGAGATTTCCCACCGGAATTACGATGTCGATGGTATCCCGGCTCCCCCGGAGGTAAGAAAAGACCTGCTCGACGATACTGGTGACCTGAGCCTGGTACCAGTCCAGCGTAAATACCTGTTTGACAACATCGGTGACTTCCCTTTCGGTAAAGGATATGCCCACCGGAAGCGTCATAATTGATTGAGTATTATCCTGTACGTAGGGGACTGCCAGCTCATTCAACATATAATCGTAGGCGGCCGGCTTCATCAGGATATCGGCGATGGCAGACTCCAGGGCGTCCATCCGCCCCGACACGTCGATACGAAGAGTAAAATTCTCAGTGTCCCCGGTAATATACGGCACGATTTCGTCAATGTTGGAGTCAACCTGCGACTGTATCCAGTCGGCGGGAAGTACCGAGCGAAGCATCGACGCCACCTCGTTGTCGCTCATTTGCAGAAACGAAGGCAGGTCTTCCATTTCCTGGTACTGGTCGACGCCGAACTGAATCCCCTGGTCGTACATGTCAGTGAAAAACTTCTCGTCATGCAGGAGATCCTTGACCGCCGCAGCGACATCTTCTACACGGTCTTTCAGGGGAATACGTACCGTGAACGAATCGGTACCGCCCAGGATATAAGGCAACACCTGACCGATGACCTGCTCCACCTGGGCCTGAATCCACTCGGGGGGCACCGCTTCTTCCATCGCGGCGGGGACCTGCGATTTTATCTCGTCGATATCGAAGGGGACTTTGGAGGTATCCTCCTCGATTTTTATTTCGTCCAAGGCGGCGGGCAGGATATCATGGTACATGAAGTTGTAGACGTCATTCTGACGCAGCTGGTCGATATAGAAATCGGGGCTGCCGGCGGTGGCATTAACGCGATGGACAACCAGCAACAAGACAAACAGGACGATAAAGACCAGCGAAAGGGGAACGGCGATTATCCTGCGAAACCAAATCATAGTACGAATTCTCTATGACAAAGTCTAGCTAATAGCTACACCTAAATCAAGGTCATAGTGACCATAGTACTATCTTTGTCCGGTCGTTGATACCTAAAAACGACCCTTTGATGAGGCGACTTTGCATTTTTAACCAACTTTGCTATGATGTATCCGTCCAGACAGATCATGAAGGAGGAGATATGAAAAAAGGTATCCTGATTTTACTAGGCCTGGTGCTCATCGGGGCGGGGCTGGCCTCGTGCGGCGGGACGCCAACAAAAATCCAGGTGGCGACGGACGCGACCTGGCCGCCGTTTGAATACGTCGACGACGCGACCAAGGCAATAGTAGGCTTTGATATCGACCTGATGAACGCCATAGCCGATAAAGCGAACCTCGATATCGAGTTCGTTAACGTAGGCTGGGACGCGCTTTTAGCCGGCATGGCCCAGGGAACGTATGATGCCGCTATCTCGTCTATTACCATCAGGGAAGACCGCAAGAAAGACATGCTGTTCTCCAGCCCCTATTACGCCGCCGGTCAGATAGTCACCGTGCGTAAAGATAATACCACGATAACCGGCAAGGATACGCTTACCGGAACCGTGGGCGCGCAGCTAGGCACCACCGGGGCCATGGAGGTGGAGAAAATCTCGACGGTTACCCTCAGGACCTATGATGAAATAGACCTGGCTTTTCAGGACCTGATGAACGGGCAGATTAACGCGGTCGTCTGTGATAATCCGGTAGCCATGCAGTATGTCGTCACTCACCCGGACAGGCTAAAAATCGCCGGGACCGTATTTACCAGCGAATTTTACGGCATAGCCGTTGCCAAGGGAAAGACGGACCTGCTGAATAAAATCAACGACGGCCTTCAAAAAGTCCTCGACGAAGGTATAATCCAAACACTCGAAGAAAAGTGGTATTAAACCGGGTAAGAAGCAGGTAAAGTTTGCCGCAAAAGGGACCGTTCCGGAACCTGGGTAGAATCCTTTCCGGGAGGCCGGCTAATGACGTAAAGCCAGCGTCCACCCAGGAAGAGATAAAATTTATACCGGGGTCTGAGCCGACTGCCCGGCTTGACCCCTGGTGGTGGCTGGTGGCCGCCGTCGCGGTACTTATCGCCCTGATGGCAATACTTTCGCCAGACCCTTACTGGAGAATCCTGAAATACGTCGGCGACGGCATTGGCATCACCGTGCTGCTGACCGTCGTGTCCTTTGTCTTTATCCTTATTGTCGGGCTCATCGGCGGCCTGGGAAGAATCGCTAAAAATCCGGTCATCCACCTTATCGCCTCGCTCTATGTCGAGATAATCCGGGGCATCCCGCTGCTGGTGCAGCTTATCTGGTGGTACTTCGCGGCGCCGGTCGCCATCCAGGCGTTCGGCAAGCTCATACACGTCGACGCCATCGCCAACTACCGTTCGAACGCCATACTGCTGGCAATAGTCGGCCTGGTAATCTGCTACGGGGCTTACATGAGCGAGATTTTCCGCGCCGGCATCGAGAGCATTCATAAGGGCCAGATGGAAGCCGCGCGCAGCCTGGGCATGACCTATATGCAGTCCATGCGCCACGTAATTCTGCCTCAAGCCTTTCGGGTGGTGCTGCCGCCCGTGGGTAACGAATTTATTATGCTTATCAAAGATACTTCCCTGGTCAGCGTCGTGGCAGTGGCCGACCTGACCCGGCGCGGACGCGAGTATATGGCCGCCCACTTTAATCCTATCGAGGTATGGACGCTCGTTGCCCTGCTCTACCTGATGATGACCCTGTTTGCGGCGCGCCTGATTGCCTGGCTGGAACAAAGAAGACGTTACGAGAGGTAGCCCGATGACCGAACCGATTATTCATATGGAAAATGTGCATAAATACTTCGGGCGTATCCATGCGCTGCGCGGCATCAACCTGGACGTAAAGGTCGGCGAGGTGGTGGTCATCCTGGGGCCGTCCGGCTCCGGTAAATCCACACTGTTGAGATGCGTCAATCACCTGGAAGTGGCCAACTCAGGTAAAATCGTCATCGACGGGATACCTCTCAAGAGCGCCCAGAACATCAACGTGGTCAGGCAGGAAATCGGCATAGTGTTTCAATCGTTCAATCTCTTCTCTCACCTGACCGTCATCAACAACCTCACGCTGGCGCAGCGCATCGTGCGCCGCCGCGAAAAAGAAGAGTCGAAAGAAATCGCCTCGAACCTGCTGGCCAAGGTGGGCATCACGGACAAAGCCGACTGCTATCCCTCGCAGCTCTCCGGCGGGCAGCAGCAGCGCGTCGCCATTGCCCGCGCCATGGCGATGAACCCCAAGATAATGCTCTTCGACGAGCCGACCAGCGCCCTGGACCCGGAGATGATCAAGGAAGTGCTCGATGTAATGTTAGCCCTGGCTAAAGAAGGGATGACGATGCTGGTGGTCTCCCACGAAATGGGCTTCGCCCGCGCCGCGGCCAGTCGCTGCATCTTCATGGACGAAGGGCAAATAGTGGAGGAGGGGCCGCCGGAAAAGCTTTTCACCTCGCCCACACAGGAACGCACCAAGCTGTTCCTCAGCAAAGTGCTGCAGATATAAGACAGCCACGATATGACATTCACGGCCGGGCGCGCAGGGGTCCAGTATTAAAGCAACGCCAGTAGTGTTTATGCCGATATTGCGTAACTGGAAGCAGTCTCCCCGCCTCGCCCTCACCGCGCTGGTGGGCGTCACGGCGGTCTGGGGCTGGACTTTCCTTATCGTGAAAGACGCCGTCGAGAAGATGCCGGTCATGGACTTCCTGGCGGTGCGGTTTGCCCTGGCGACCGCGTTAATGCTCGTCCTACGCCCCACCTCTCTACGCCGCCTGTCGCGGCGCGGATGGCGGCACGGAGTCATTTTGGGCGTATTGCTCGGGCTGGCCTACATCACCCAGACACAGGGGCTACGCTACACCTCCCCGGCGGTCTCGGGTTTTATCACCGGCATGTCCGTCGTCTTCACCCCGATAGTCGCCTGGATGCTCCTGCGCCAGAAAATCGGCCCCCGCACCTGGATGGCGGTAGGGCTGGCAATCGTCGGGCTGGGCCTGCTCAGCCTGCACGGCTGGTCGTTCGGCACCGGCGAACTGCTCACGCTGGCCTGCGCCCTCTTTGTCGCCTTCCAAATCATCGGGCTGGGGCAGTGGTCGGCGGAACACGACACCTACGGACTGGCCCTCGTCCAGATCGGCACCGTGGCCGTCATCTCGCTTATCGCCGCCGCCCCCGGCGGCATCATGGCACCGCCCGATGCCCAGACCTGGGAGACGATAGGCATCACCGCCGTGCTGGCGACGGCGGCGGCCTTCTTCGTACAGACCTGGGCACAGTCGCTGGTATCACCGACCCACGCCGCGGTGGTCCTGACGATGGAGCCGGTCTTCGCGGGCGTTTTTTCCGTAGCCTCCGGAGCCGAACAGTTAACGGTGCGGAACGTCCTCGGCGCCGTCTGCGTCCTAGTCGCCATGCTTATCGTCCAGTGGAAAACGGGGCGAAAAACCGAGCCGCCGGACAAGGCGGCGCTTTGACGGGACAGGCGCAACAAAGTATAATGGACAGTTGTTGCGGAGGGGTGGCCGAGCGGCCTATGGCGACGGTCTTGAAAACCGTTTCCCGATTTATCGGGACGTGGGTTCGAATCCCACCCCCTCCGTGCCTTGCGCAGAACAACTCCCGGTAAACAAAATACCGGGCCAATAAGGTCATTGAGATTATGCCGGCAAAAAAGGTGTCTTCCCGGTTCCACTTCCTCGATATCTTCCTGGTGTTCGTCCCGGTCTCTATTATTTTATACTACGCGCACGCCAACGAGGTGCTGACGTTCTTTATCACGGCAGCGGCGATCATCGCCATTTCACACGTCATCATCGAGTCCACCGGCGTCATCGTCCAGCGAGTTTCCACCACCGTCGCCGCCCTGATAAACGCCACCTTCGGCAACGCCCTCGAGTTTTTTATCGCCGTTTTCGCCCTACGCCAGGGACTGGTGGACCTGGTCAAATTTTCCATGGTGGGCTCAATCGTCATCAACGTCCTGTTCCTCATCGGCCTCTCGATGCTACTCGGAGGGCTCAAGTACAAGGAACAGCGGTTCAACAAGTCCTCGGCCGGCGTCGCTTCAACGATGCTTATCATCGTAGTAGTGGGACTGGTACTGCCATCGGCGTACAACCTGGTACAGGGCAAGTCAGTCCCGGCGATGAGCCTGGCCGTGTCCGTGGTGCTGGGCATCGTCTACCTGCTGAGCCTGCTTTACACGCTGGTGACGCACAAGCACCTGTTCCTGGTAGAAAGGGAGTCACCGCCCTCGCCGGCCTTCCGCCCCTGGTCTTTCCGCACGGCAGCTATCATCCTGCTCTTTGCCGTCGGCCTGGGCAGCTTCGAATCTTACCTGCTGGTGAACAACATCAGCCCCCTCATCACGGAAATAGGGCTGACGCAGCGTTTCCTCGGGCTGGTGCTCATCGCCGTAATGACCAACATCCCGGAACACATCACCGCCGTGAACTTCGCCCGCCGGAACAATATGACCATGTCGCTGGAAATAGGCATGAGCTCGGCCCTGCAGATGGCCCTGTTCGTGATACCGATTCTGGTCCTCATCAGCGGGCCCATTACCGGCACCACGCTCGACCTCGTGTTCGGGCCGTTTTCGATGATAGCCCTGGTGGCGACGGCCATGATCGCCAATTACATCAGCGCCGACGGCATCTGCCACTGGCTGGAAGGCGCCCAGCTGATAGCCGTCTACGTGCTGATTGCCATCGCGTTTTACTTTATCTAGCCAGGGGGACAAAGGGGGACAGGCCCACAGAATATTTTCAGTGGGGCAGTATGGAAACCTTATTCAGCGAGGCAAAACCCAATTCGTTCAGCGCGTAGCCCTGCACGTAAGGCTTCACCAGTATGTAGTTCTTCCCGAACCACAGCGGCAGGACGGCGGCATCGTCCACCAGCATCTGCTCCGCCTGCCGGTACAGCTCCAGGCTCTTGGCCGCATCCGCCTCGACACCCGCCTGCTCCAGCATAGCGTCCACGGCCGGATTAGAGTACTCGGCAAAGTTATTCTCGGCGCCGGTGTGGAAAAGCACGTCCAGGAAGTCCTCCGGGTGGGGATAATCGGCAACCCACCCCATATCGAACATCTCGTCCTTCTCCTCTTTAAGATGATAGACGAAATAGTCCGGGTCCAGCATGCGCACCGTCACCTCCACGCCGAGGTTATCGCGCCACTGGGTAATGGCCGCCGCCAGCACCGGGGACAGCTGACCCCCGTAGCCGGAGGTGGTCAAAGTAATGGGCGGCAGGTTGGACTACATCGCCGTATTTAGACTGCTTGATTAACTCTCTGGCCGCGTTGACGTCATAACCCAGCCCGGACACGTTCCCGCTAAAGCCGGGAAGGCCGGGGGGCAGAATGCCATCGGCGCGCTGCACCAGGTCGCGGAACGTCAAGCGATATTATCCTGTCCTTATCGAGGGCCAGCGTGAAAGCCTTGCGCACATTGATATCGTCAAAGGGCGGCTTGGTAGTATTGAAGCCGATCCAGTAGAAGCTCAACTCCGGGGTAACCTGGAGTTCCTTAGAAAAAGGTCCGGCGGGGTCGGTAACCCTATCGATATAGTAGACATCCACCCCGGCGACGTCGATGTCGCCGGTCTCATACATATTCATCGGCACGCCGCTCCACAACTGGTACTCGACGCTGGCCACCCGGGCCATTTCCCCGTAATACCTCTCGTTCCTCTCGAGGACGAGCAGGTTGCTCTGCTGCCACTCTTTAAGCTTGAACGGCCCGGTGCCGTTGGGCTGACGCCACCAATCGTTTCCTTTAGCTACATTAGCCCTGTCCACGACAAAAGCCGTGGGATAGGTCAGCTTGGACAGGAAATAGACCTTGGGGGCATCAATCGTCACTTCAAGAGTCGTGTCATTAACGACCCTCACGCCGCTGATTTCCGTGGCCCTGCCCTCCAGGACGTCCCTGGCCCCGACGATATCACCCAGATACGCGCCCGCCACCCTCGAACCGGTAGCCGGGTCACAGGCGCGCTCCCACGAATACTTGAAGTCGGCGGCGGTAACCCGGCGCCCGTCCTGAAACACGACACCATCGCGGAGATAAAAGGTATAAGTAAGGCGGTCCTGGCTTACATCCCAGCGCCCGGCGATATCCCCCACCGTCTCCAGTTTCTCGTCGAGCCGGACCAGGCCGGAGAAAATCTCCGAAATATATTCGTGGGAATTGGCATCCACTACCAACGCGGGGTCGAGCGTAACGGGGTCGATGCCGTAAAGTTTCAGCGTCCCGGCGCCCGTGACCGTGGACTTTGGCTGGCAGGCGGTCATTGCCAGGACAGATAAGATTATAATGAACAGGACAAATTTTAATTTCTTCATCGCTTGACCCGGAAGAGCCCTCTTAAAATAATCTTAACACAATCCAATTTCATACGCATGGTTGGATAATAATAGTAAAAATTGACATTTGGCATATTATATGCTACCATAACGACTATTGACACCATTATTATAGGGTTGCCAGCGACGCGCGAATAACGCCGCGCGGCGGCCAAACGCACACAGCGGGGATACAGTCTGTGTGACCTCCTTTATCATAGTGGGCCGTGCATTCGACTCGGGGGATGCATGGCCCACAGTTTTTTAGCTATCAGCGATCAGTATTTGAAATAAAATGAACGGTGAACATATAATTATGGAGAAAAAACATTAAGGAGAAAATAGATGGTCTCAAAGAAGTACGCCAAATACTATAAAAGCAAACCCGTGGGAGATTTCACCAAGCTCTACCCGGCCCTCACCGCCCCGTCCTTCCACATCTGGGGCAGGGAATGGAACTCCGGCTACCGGATGGACTGGTTCTGCGTCACGGAGCCCTTCCTGATGATCAACGAACCCCATACCCACGATTTCGACCAGTTCCTGGCGTTCCAGAATGCCGACGCGACCAGAGTCAACGAATTCGACGCCGAGGTCTGGCTTTACGTAGGGCCGAAGGGCAACCAGGAAAAATTCGTCATCACCGAAACCTGCTTCGTGCATATACCGGCCGGCATGGTCCACACGCCGCTGGAGTTCAAGATAATCCGCCAGCCCATCGTCTTCATGGACATCGCGCTGACCGCCCAATACGTGCGCGAACCGGAAGACAAGACCAAACCGGTCATGAGAGAGGAGCACCGGGAGCTGCCCGGAGCCAAAAAGGGAAAGGGCCGCTAAAATAAGCCCAGTCGTTTCAAGCTGGCATGGCTCTTCCCGCCGATGATAACATGGTCGAGGACGTCAATGCCGACAATCTCTCCGGCCTCGGCCAGCCTCTTGGTCAGCATAATATCGTCCTCCGAAGCCTCGGTGTCTTCAGACGGGTGGTTGTGGACGAAAATGACCGAAGCGGCGCTCGCGGAGATAGCTTCCTTAAATACTTCCCTGGGATGGACCACGCTGCTGTCCAGGCTGCCGATGGATATCTCAGCCACCCTAATCAACTGATTACGCGTATCCAGCAACACCGCCAGGAAATACTCTTTCTTCTTACCCTTGAGCCTACCCTGCACCAGATTGAAAACGTCCTCAGGCGTCTTGACTAAAGTCTTTCCCGCAGCTTCCGAATAACCTTCCACCCGGGTGGACAGCTCCACGGCCGCCTGAATCTGGGCCGCCTTGGCCAGGCCGATACCGCGCACCTGGGAAAGCTCCTCCAGGGAAGCGCCGGCCACCCCCTTCAAGCCCCCGAACTGACTGAGCAACCTCTGCGCGGTCACCATCACCGATTCCCCGGCAATGCCCCTCCCCAGGATAAGCGCCAGGATTTCCTGGGCGGACAAGGCTTCCGTCCCCAGCCTTTGCAATCGCTCCCGCGGCCTATCGGCCACCGGCAAATCGTGGATGGTCATGGAGGTATGTTTTACGTCAGAAGGCTTTTTCATGCCAGCACCCCTTTATAGGCTAATGAACCGCCGCGCCCTCCAGAGAGACTAACCAGGCGGCGTTGAGCCCGTCCATATCAAAACCATAGACTTTATTCAAAGCCTCGTCGTAACCGCTGCCCCGCCCGAAAGTATTCAACAGCGCCAGCATACTGTCCCGCCCGAATTCAGTAATGAGATAGTTCACCACCTCGTAGCTCTCGGCATAACTTAACAACGACTCGTAGGTATCGGCGGAAAACGGACTGGAAAGGCTGCGCAACGAGATAAGGGTGTTATTTTTTTCGGCCTGGGAGAAAACATCCGCAAACGCAGGGTCCAGCGCGCCTTCCGAGACCATCGCCAGGCCCTCGTCGAGCCAGACGGGCAAAATGTTATAAGGGTTGAAGGTCACCTGATTAACCACCAGGTGAGTCAGCTCGTGGGCGATAGCCCCTTGGCCCCAATCGAGTCCAGCGGCGTCCGTGGTAATGCCGATGGTGATGATGCCGTACTCGCTAAAAGCGACCCCGCCCGTCCACTCCTGAGGAAAGATCATCGAGCCCTGCAGGTCCGCCGAGCTGGCGTAAATATAAAGACTGACCGGGGAAACTAGCTCCGCGCCGGTGTTATCGGCGAGTCGGGACAGGGCACCCTGCACGGCATCCATTAACGAACCGGCAAAATCATCGTCGCCCTGGTACCAGTAAAGCATGACATTGCCCCGGGTGATATTACGCCAGTCGTAACGGTCATCGTCCATACGGACCGCGGCGGGAACCGTTTCCAGTTTTCCGCCGCCGGCATCGGACAGTGTCCACCAGTATTCTACGCTCGAACCCGGCGGCAGCCCGCCGGACATCCTCATGTCCCAAAGCCACTGCGACGTCACCCGGGTCGCCGGGGTAAATTGAACAGGTATTTCACTCACTACCCGGGCGAAAGACAGGCGGTCGACGATATAATGAAGGCGGATATCAGTAATATTGAAATCGCTGGCGGCGGTGATATTGAAAGTAAGGCTGGCCGGGAAATTCACGTCGACCGAACTCCGGGTTATCGCCAGCGGGCCGGCGGCGCTCACCCCGACGGGTATTAAAAGCCCAAGCAGCAATACGGCCAGACCCAGGAACGCTATTTTTTTAATCATGCTCTTTACCTATTATAGAACGTAAATAGGCATCGATAAAGCCGTCAAGCTCGCCGTCCAGCACGGCCTCGGTGCGGCCCGTCTCGTAGCCGGTGCGGTGGTCTTTGACCATGCGGTACGGATGGAGGACATAGCTCCGAATCTGGTTGCCCCAGCCGGCCTCTATCCTCTTACCCTTAAGCCGGGATTTCTCTTCTTCTCTCCTTTCCATTTCCCGCTCCAGGAGGCGCGCCCGCAGTATCTTAAAGGCAAACTCCTTGTTCATGTGCTGGGAACGCTCGCTCTGGCAGGACACGACAATGCCGCTCGGCAGGTGGGTCAACCTCACGGCGCTGCTCGTTTTTTGCATATGCTGGCCGCCCGGCCCGCTGGAGCGGAAAGTTTCCACTTTAACGTCATCAGCCGAGATAGTAAGGTCGATATTTTCCTCCGCTTCAGGCATGACTTCCACCAGGGCGAACGAGGTATGCCGGGCATGGTCGGCATCGAAGGGAGAGAGACGGACCAGTCGATGGACGCCGTGCTCCGACTTCAAATAGCCGAAAGCATACTCGCCGCTCACGGCGACGACCACGCTCTTAATACCAGCCTCGTCGCCCGGCGAGGTGTCCAGCACATCCGCCTGATAACCGCGGCGCTCCGCCCAGCGCAGGTACATCCGCATCAGCATCTGCGCCCAGTCCTGAGATTCGGTGCCGCCGGCGCCGGCGTGGATAGCCAGGATGGCGTTCCGGGCATCGTATTCGCCGCGGAGACTCAGCTGGAACTCAAGCTCGTCGAGCTGCGAGGCGATGGCGTCAAGCTCTTTGGCGATATCCTTTTGCATCGTTTCATCTCCGGCGGAAATCGTGATTAACTCAGCAATCTCGCACAGCTTTTGCTCGAGCCCCCGCCACCGCTGCACGACCCGCGACTTTTCCGCCATCCGGCGCATGATGCCCTGGGCGCGGGCCTGGTCGGACCAGAAACCGGGCTGGGCGGACTGCTTCTCCAGCTCGGCGACCTCTTTTTCTCTGCCGGCGATGTCAAAGATGCTCCAGGGTGGAGGAGACTCTGGTCTGCAAACCGGCTAACTTTTCACTTAATTCCTGCATCTGACTTCGCCCTTCCTTATAATGTATTTAGCGGCCGGACCCGGCCAGCGCCGCACCCTTTTTATCGCTGAGAAATCCGCCGGCGGCCTGATGCGCGAGGCGGGCCGGCTCCGGGATGCGATAGCCCCGGCAGCACGTCAACGTCCAGCGTATCGCTTCGGATAAATTGATTTTATGACCGACGGACACGAAGACCGGCCTGACGCCCGAACGTGTGCGCACCACCGCGCCGATAACTTCGCCGTTATCTTTAAGCTCAGTAAAACTACCTTCTTCGGCTACCGGCTCTTCATACTCGCCGCAAAGCCTCGACTTGGCGCAGCCGATGGTGGGGACATCGAGGCACAGTCCCAGGTGTGAAGCCAGCCCGATACGCCGCGGGTGGGCGACGCCCTGCCCGTCCACGATAAAGAGGTCGGGGATAACGCGGAGCTTTTCACAGGCGGCGAGAGTCAGGGGGGCTTCGCGGAAGGTCAAGAGGCCGGGTACATAAGGAAAATCAAGGCCCCCGGTAACGACCTGCACTTCAACAAGCTCAAAATCGGGGTAGCTCATGACGACCACCGCCGCGGTGCCTTTCTTCTCCCACCGGTTGACCGAGATATCGACGCCGGCGATGAGGCGTGGAAGTGTCACCGCTCCTTGCCGCGATATGCGGGGCGCCAGCTCGGACTGTATCTCCCGCGCCCGGGCGGTGGTGACGCGCCATTCGTGTAGGCTCACGATATCCATATAATGATTATAAACGCAGTGGCGAAAGTTGGCAATGTGCGTGAACGCACAAAATTATTGTTATGTTAAGCAAATTAGATATAAAAAGCGGCCTAATTGTTAAAGAATAAAATTAATAATATCTTAAACATTTGGTTTTTTATTATTGACAGGTACAGGGTAATAGTGCATAATAGGTGACGTATAGTTTTTAGGCGACTAGAAGGCAGGTATAAATGCTGAGAATCAGACTACGGCGCACGGGGGCCAGGAAACACCCCAGCTATCGTGTGGTGATCGCCGACAGCCGGTTCGCCCGGGACGGGGCATTCGTGGAGACAATCGGGAACTACGACCCCATGACGAACCCGGAGACGATAGTCATCAAAGAGGAGCGGGCACTGCACTGGCTAAGACAAGGCGCTCAACCGTCAGAAACCACTGCCAGACTACTAGGTAAGGCAGGTATTCTGGAAAAGTTCAAACCAGTCAAGGAGAAGCCATGAAAGACCTAGTACTGTACATCGCCAAGTCCATCGTCAACGAACCAGATGCCGTAAATGTGGAAGAAGAAACCAACGAGGAGGGCATCACGCTGAAGCTGCGCGTCGCCGATGATGACAAGGGAAGAATCATCGGCAAACAGGGGCAGATAGCGCAGGCCATGCGCACCCTGCTGAGGGTGAAAGCCGCCAAAGCCCAGACCAGAGTCAGACTCGAAATATTGTAATCCAACTCTCGAAGAAACTTACGCAGGGGGACATGGGGAGGGGTTAAACTGTGCCACTTAATCGGGAGGCATAGTAGATAAATCACAATCTATAGAAACACAAAAGCCGCTGAGATTTTCGGCGGCTTTTAGTTTTGCTTGTTAAAGCTGGCGGCGGCGTTTAATCTTTTCGGCCACATTGAGCCTGGTGACAGCGCGCTCCAGGGCAGCCACCGCCTGAGTGGCCTCAAGGCCCCCTACCCGCCTTTCTTTCAACCTGCCCTCGGCGCGTTTACGGGCGGCCTCGGCGCGGGCGACATCAATCTCCTCCGCCCTCTCGGCGCTGTCCGCCAGGACGATAACGCGGTCGGGGCGAACCTCCAGAAAGCCGCCGGAAATCGCCAGGGAATCCTCGTGCCCGCCTTTCTTCACCACCAGCTCGCCGGCCTGGAGGATAGTCATCAGCGGGGCGTGGTGGGGCAAAATGCCCAGCTGGCCCTCGACGCCGGGGGCGATAACCATATCGACGTCGGCGGAGTAAACGACGCGCTCGGCGGTAACGATATCCAGCTTAAGACTTGACATCAGCCCCCGCTCCCATTTTCTTCGCCGCCTCCGCGACCTCCTCGATGCCGCCTACCATATAGAAAGCCTGCTCGGGGAGGTCGTCGTACTTGCCCTGTAAAATCTCGCTAAAGCCCCGCACGGTGTCCTCGACTTTCACGTACTTGCCGGGTCGGCCGGTAAATACCTCGGTAACAAACATCGGCTGCGAGAGGAACCGCTGGATGCGGCGCGCCCGGGACACCGACTGCCTGTCTTCCTCGGAAAGCTCCTCGATGCCCAGGATAGCGATGATGTCCTGGAGGTCCTTATATCTCTGCAACACGCGCTGCACCTCGCGGGCGACGCGGTAATGCTCCTCGCCGACCACCTTGGGGTCGAGGATACGGGAGGTGGAGGTCAGGGGGTCGACGGCGGGGTAAAGGCCCTGCTCGGCGATGGACCTCTCCAGCGCCACCACGGCATCGAGATGGCCGAAGGTCGTCACCACGCCGGGGTCGGTATAGTCGTCGGCGGGGACGTAAATAGCCTGGAAAGACGTAATCGAGCCCTTGCGCGTGGAGGCAATACGCTCCTGTAGCTCGCCCATCTCCGTGGCGAGAGTCGGCTGGTAGCCCACCGCCGAGGGCATCCGCCCCAGCAACGCCGAGACCTCCATGCCGGCCAGGGTATAACGGTAGATATTATCGATAAACAAAAGGACGTCCTGGCCTTCGACATCACGGAAGTACTCCGCCATGGTCAGGCCGGTCAGTCCGACGCGGAGCCTGACGCCGGGCGGCTCGTTCATCTGCCCGAAGACCATCACGGTCTTATCGATAACGCCGGACTCCTTCATCTCGCGCCAGAGGTCATTGCCTTCACGCGAGCGCTCGCCGATGCCGGTAAAGACGGAAAAGCCGCCATGCATGGTGGCGATGTTGCGGATAAGCTCCATGGATAATGACCGTCTTGCCCACGCCGGCGCCGCCGTAAGCCCCGATTTTGCCGCCCTTGGTGAACGGCGTAATAAGGTCAATAACTTTGAGACCGGTCTCCAGCACCTGCGTGCTGGTGGCCTGCTCCTCAAAAGAGGGCGGGGGGCGGTGGATAGGCCATCTATCCTTAGTCTTAACTTCGCCGAGGTTATCCAGCGGCGTCCCCATGACGTCGAAAAGGCGGCCCAGCGTGGCGTGGCCGACGGGCACCTTTAAAGCCGAGCCGGTATCGACAGCTTCGGCGCCGCGTTCCAAGCCGTCGGTAGGCGAGAGCGCCAGGCAGCGCACCCAGTTATTGCCGAGATGGTCCTGGACCTCGAGCACGATTTTGCCATCGTCCCTTTCGATTTCGACGGCGTTATAGAGGGCGGGGAGCTGGTCGGGGGGAAACTCCACGTCTACGACCGTACCGATAACCTGAACTACTTTTCCTTTAGCCATAGAGACCTCACAAACAATTTATTCTAACGCCACTACGCCTCCGATAATATCCAGGAGGTCGCGGGTGATGGCCTCCTGCCGGGCTTTATTATACAAAAGCGTTAAATCGCCGATAAGCTCATTGGCGCTGTCGGTGGCGTTGCGCATCGCCACCATACGGGCGGACTGCTCGCTGGCGATGGACTCCAGAATAGCGTGATAGATTTCCATCTCCACGAAGCGCGGCAGCAGACCACCCAGCACCGACGTAGCGCCGGGCTCGTAAATATAGTCGACGTTTTCGGCGCGGGGTATCTTCGCCGGATGGACGGGCAGAAGCTGCTTCATGGCCGGCTTCTGCACCATCGTCGAAACAAACTGGGCGTAAGATATATAGACATCGTCGATTTTACCGGCGGTGTACTCTTCGATAACAATACGGGAAATGGGGAGGATATCCAGGAAGCGGGGCTGGTCGCCGAGGCCGATGAACTCGGCACACATCGAGCAACTGGCGCGGGTAACGAACTCCCTGCCCTTGCGCCCGACGGCGACCACTTCGACGGGGACTTTCTGCTCGAGGATAAAGCCGGCCAGACGCCGATTAAGGTTAGCGTTGAGTCCGCCGCAGAGTCCGCGGTCGGGGGTGATATGGACCACGGCGATTTTCTTAACAGGGCGGCGCTGCAAGAGCGGGTGCTGCAGGCCGATATCCGGCAGGGCGGCCAGGGCGGCGATGACCTGCTCGATTTTTTGCGAGTAAGGCCGTCCCTGCAAACCGCGCTCCTGGGCCTTGCGCATCTTGGAAGCGGCGATCATCTCCATGGCGCGGGTAATCTTGGAGATATTACGGACGCCCCTGATGCGGCGGCGGACTTTACGAATATCAGGCATGGGTTACTTCTTCCCCTTCTTGATAGCGTCTAAAGTCTTTTTAGCGTCTGTATAATGTTTGAAAATTATCTCTAGTTTGGTACACGGGTAGTCGATACAGTACCCGCAGTTTTCCAAGCCTTTGGCCATACCGCACAGGCGTATCTCACAAACGGCGCAATGACCTATTTGAACACCACTGGAACTGCAGCCGGTACAGTTAACATCAGAGGCTTTCATAACGGGGATATTGTACTGCTTGGCCCACTTTTCCGCCTGCGCCCGGCGCAATTTATCATCGTTCTTAATGGTGGCAATATATGCTCCGCAGTCCGAGCAGGCGACGCCACAATAGGCAATAACTTTTTCAGTTGCTTTAGCCATATTACTCCCCTATTTTACAAACCCCTGCTTGAACTCGGGGACGGCTTTCTTTAAAGTGTCCTCATCCTCTTTGCTCAGGTCTTTGGTCGAGGTGATGTTCTTTGCCAAATCGGCGTAGCTGGACTCCATAAAGCGATAGAAATCCGTTTCAAAAGCGGCGATTTTCTCCACCGGGATATCGTCCAGGTAGCCGTTGATAACGGCATAGAGAATCATGACCTGTCGTTCCAGAGAGACCGGCACGAACTGCGCCTGCTTCAGCACCTCCTGGATACGCAGGCCGCGCTCGAGCTGAGAGCGGGTGGCTTTATCCAGCTCGGCGGTGCCGAATTGGGCGAAAGCCGCCACCTCGCGATACTGGCCCATATCCAGCTTGAGTCGGCCGGCGACTTTTTTCATGGCGGAAGTCTGCGCCTTACTGCCCACGCGGGACACCGAGATGCCCACGTTAAGGGCGGGCTTGATGCCGGCGTTAAAGAGGTCCGTCTCCAGGTAAAGCTGGCCGTCGGTAATCGAAATAACGTTGGTGGGGATATAGGCGGAGACGTCGCCGGCCTGCGTCTCAATGATGGGCAGGGCCGTCAGCGAGCCGCCGCCGTACTCTTTAGCGTACTTGGCCGCCCTCTCCAGGAGGCGGCTGTGCAGGTAAAAAACATCGCCGGGATAGGCCTCGCGGCCGGGAGGCCGGCGCAACAACAGCGAAAGCTGGCGGTACGCCCAGGCGTGCTTGGAGAGGTCATCGTAAATAATCAAAACGTCTTTCCCCTGCTCCATGAACTCCTCGCCCATAGCGCAGCCGGCATAGGGCGCCAGATACTGCAAAGCCACGGAGTCCGAAGCGGAAGCGGTCACCACGATGGTATGTTCCATGGCGCCGTAGCTCGCCAGGATGGACACAACGCGCACCACCTGGGATATCTTCTGGCCGACGGCGACGTAAATGCAGATGAGGTCGCCGCCTTTCTGGTTGACGATAGAGTCCAGGGCAATGGCCGTCTTGCCGGTGGACCGGTCGCCGATGATGAGCTCGCGCTGTCCCCGGCCGATGGGGAACATGCTGTCCACCGCCTTGATGCCGGTCTGCACGGGGGTATCGACCGGGGCGCGCAGGACGACGTTGGGCGCGACGCGCTCGATGGGGCGGGTCCTGTCCGTTCTGACGGCACCCTTACCGTCCAGAGGGCGCCCGAGGGGGTCGACGACGCGCCCGATAAGCGCTTCGCCCACGGGGACCTCGGCGATACGGCCGGTGCATTTGACCTCGTCGCCTTCTTTAACGCTGGTATAATCGCCCAGGACGACGGCGGAGACACTGTCCTCCTCCAAGTTCAAGGCGATGCCGATAATATCATTGGGGAACTGGAGCAACTCATTGTATTTGGCCGAAGCCAGTCCGTGAATCCGGGCAATGCCGTCGCCGACCTCAATGACGGTGCCGACATCCACCATGGTCACGGCCGCGCCGAACTGCTCTATTTGCTGTTTAATGATGGAGACTATGTCTTCGCCTCGCGTAGCCATAATTATATCCTCCCCGGATTATTTGCCAGTTACCAGTTTTTAGTTACCCCACCTGACCCCCGCTAACGAGCTCTTTTTTCAAAGCCATAAGCTTGCTGCGAGTGGAACCGTCCAGGAGCTTGCCGCCGACCCTGGCGACAATACCACCGATAATTTCGGGCGCGACCTCCGCTTGCAGCACTACTTTTTTATCTATCATCGCGCCAATTTCCTTCGCCAGCTTCTCTTTATCCTTTTTATCGAGGGGGACGGCGGTAATGACCGCGGCGGTCTGGATGCCATGGTACTCGTCCAGCATGCGCCGGTACTCGGCGGCGATTTCAGGCAGAATATTAACCCCGCCCCTGGCAATCAAAAGCCTGACCAAGTTCAAAACCAGGGGGTCGATGCCGCCGAGCCGAGCGAGCAGCCGGGACTTTTCCTCGAACTTGATTTTCGGGCTTTCCAGCACCGCCAGAAACGCCTCGTCACCGACAGCGGCGACGATTTCATCGAGGTCGGACCGCCATTTTTCCAGTCCCTTTTCCTCCAGCGCTATCTCAAAGACCGCCTGGGCATAGCGCCGGGCGTTAAATTTTCTAGGCATAGATCACTCTTTTTTCTTCAAGGCGGAGCTTTCTTCCAGCACCTTCTCGATAAGCTCGCGGTGCTCTTCCTTATCCAGAGACTTTTCGATGACCTTGCCCGCCGCCAGTACCGTTAAATCGGCGAACTCGCGGCGCACCTCGCCGATAGCCTCATCGCGCTCCTGCTGAATCTCGGAACGCGCCCGGTTGAGGAGGGCTTCGGTCTCCTTTTTTGCATCCGCCTGCGCCTTCTGCTTAACGTCCTCGCCGGCTTTCACCGCGCGGGCGATGCGCTCCTGCCCCTCGCGGCTGGCCTGCTCGAGCTCTTTCTTTATCTCTTCCTGAGTGCTGGCCGACTGCCTTTTAATATCTTCCGCCTGTTCCATGCTCTCCTTGATACGCCGCGAACGCTCGTCGAGCATGCGCATCAGCGGCTTGTAGGCGACAAAGCGCAGGAGCACCAGCAGGATGATGACCGTGATGACCTGCGTTATCAGCACCGACCAATTAATGCCAAGTTCAGATATACCGCCCATATTGACCCCCTGGACCGAAGATACTTATATCCGTCGTCCGGCTACATCGTCAGAATGGCGTGCAACAATATGCCGGCAAAGATGATGACGGCCGCAATTACCGCGCCGACAATAATCGATATGAAATTGGGTAACCCTTCATTATCCATATTGCCCCCGATAAATTTTCATTTTCCGCGAAGTGCCATGACCTAGAACACGAAACCGAGCAATATCGCCACCACCAGGGCGTAAATAGCGATGGCTTCCGCCATGGCGATGGCCAGCAGCATGTTCGTGAATATAGGGCCCCTCGCCTCCGGGTTGCGCGCCAGACCCTGCATCGCGCCGTAGCCCAGGATACCGATGCCCAGCCCGGGCCCGAGCGCCCCCAGCCCCATGACCAGACCGATAGCCAGAAATTTAACTGCCTGTGGATCCATACATTCCCTCCTTCAGTAACAAATATAGATTTACGTATTAAGAATGAGATCCCTCTTCATGAGAAGTGACCGCCATGGTGGCGAACACCAGCGTGAGAATACTGAACACCAGAGCCTGGACAAGGCCGACCAGCACCTCAAAGCCATATATCGCGAAATTGATACCCACCAAAGGAATCAGGAAAGCGCCGATAATCACCAGAATCTCGCCGGCGGTCATGTTGCCGAAAAGACGGAAGGTAAAACTGATGAGACGGATCAACATGCTCAGGAACTCCAGCCCACCGACGAAGATATTAACGGCGCCGGAGAAGACGTCCATGACTTTGAATTTGCCCTTAAAAATCCCGCCGACACTCCGGAAAAACGGGCCGAAATTGAAGTACTGCTTGAGCCAGCCCGTGCCGAGGGATTTCAGGCCGAAATAAGTCACAAAAATGAAAGAGACGATAGCTAAAGCCAGCGGGGTATTCAAGTCGGTATTGGCGCCCCTTAAAAGCTCGTGGCCATTAACTTCTACGGAGCCGTACCCGGGTATCAGCGAGAGCCAGGCGTTAAACGCCACAAAGAGGAAAATGGTACAAACGACCGGGAAAAACCGGCGGCCGTTTTTCTCACCGGCAACGCTGACGCAGAGGTCGTAAACCCAGCCGAGGGCGAACTCAAAGACGGCCTGGACGGGGCGGGGGACCAGCTTCATACGGCGGGTTATCAGCCAGCTTACCAGCACCAGGAACACAACCGTAATCCAGCCGGCGAGCATGGTATTGGTGATGTTGAAGCCACCGATACTGAAGACGGCCGGGGCGGCGAGATGGATGGCCGGCTTCTCGGAAACAAGCCAACTCGGCAGACTAATGGTAATGCCGAAACGCGCCAGCAGTCCCTGCCCTATCGGCCCCGATAACAGGCCAAGGATGAGTATGCCAAAGATAATAACGCCGATAACGACTAAAAGAGGAAAAGAACAGCCGAGGCAGCCGCGCCTTTTCTCCGACCCGGCCACTAGCCGTTCTCCTTATCATCGTTGGCTTTTATGAGAGGTCGAATCATGCGATAAGCACCGTAAACAGCCAGGACCAGCCCCGCCAGCAGGCCGATAATCAGGTAAAGCGGTCTTTTACCGCCGAGCCACCAGCCGGCGAAGCTCCCCCCCACAATGCAGGCGGCGATATAAAAGCCAATACCGGTAACCTGCAGGGCCGGTATCCATTTATTCATGCCGACCTCGCTGCACCCAACCCTGAGCATAATAGCAGAATGCGCTAATGCAGGTCAAGTTAAATAAGTTGCAGGATATAGTACTTCGGATAGAGGAGATATTATGTGACACCTCGCCCCTGCCCCTCTCCAGCCTGACACAGAGTTATAGACCCAGGTTTATTCTGGCTGGAGAGGGGATTTCAGGAGAGAGAGGGCAAGTCCCTCTCATATGTTTTCCCCCTCAAACAAATGAAAAAGCGGGTAAGATAAACAAACCTGTTTGAGGGGGATAAAGGGGGTGCATGACTAAATACAGAGGATAAAAAAGAGCCCCGATTAATAAATCGGGGCTTCATGACTATTTCAAGCTGCTTGGCTAAGACTTGCGCTTATCGAAGTCATCAAGGTCGAGGGTATTGATGAAGTCGTAAAAAGCGGACATTTTTTTCTTCATCTCTTCGTCGTTAACTCGGATGCCGCCCTTGCTGCCAGGGGCATCGGCATCCTCGAAGATAGGCTTACCGGTCTCGCCGTCCAGCAGGATGCCGGCCTTATCGAGGACCGACTCGTCGGCGTAAATAGGGACGCCGGTCCGCACCGCCAGCGCCAGGGCATCGCTCGGCCGCGAATCCACTTCCACCTGCTTGCCGTCGATATCCAGGATAACCCGGGCGAAAAAGGTGTCGTTCTTGAGGTCGTTAACGATGATCGAGTTGACCGCCGCTCCCAAGGTATCGATGACGGAAGTCAGCAGGTCGTGGGTCAGGGGGCGGGGCACCGCCACGCCCTGCAGCTTCACGGCGATGGCATCCGCTTCTGCCGGGCCAATCCAGATGGGCAAATAGCGATCGGACATTTTCTCTTTTAGAATGACCACCCGCTGGTAGTTCATCAGACTCACCCGAATGCTATCAATCGTCATCTCGATCATAACCTGGCCTCCTCTTCCCCTGCTCTCAACCTTCAGAACTAATTCTAAACCCATATCAACAGCCCTGTCAAATGGTTGTGTCAATAGTTTTTACCTCACCCCTTAGCCCCCTCTCCTTAAAAAGGAGAGGGGGAAAAGAGAGAAGAGGGGTCGTGACCCCTCTTAGACGCCCTGAATTTGGGGAGAAAAATCGAAGGGTACCTCAGTGCCAGACGAAATGGCCAGCTTCAAAGGAAATCAAGTTGAAAGGACAGCCCGATAATATGATATAATAAATCATCACCCTGCCCGAAATACGCCGCGAATAACGGAGGACAGAGTATGAAACCAAGCACCAAGGCCGTCGTCTGGTTCAATGAAGTCACGAAAGACGACATCCCCCTGGTGGGCGGAAAAGGCGCCAACCTGGGGGAGATGACCAATGCCGGCATACCCGTACCTCCGGGCTTTATCGTCACCGCCGCCGCCTACTTCGACTTCATTGAAAAGGCCGGCCTTAACGACAAAATCAAGACCCTGCTTGACCCCACCGACGTACACAACAGCAAACAGCTCCAGGAAACAGCCACAAAAGTGCAGAAACTGATAACCGACGCCAGGATGCCCCCCGAGACAGCGCGGGCCATCGAGGAAGCCTATGTAAAAATGGGCAAAGGGCTGGTGGCCGTGCGCTCTTCCGCCACGGCCGAGGACCTGCCGGAAGCCTCCTTCGCCGGACAGCAGGCCACTTTCCTGAACATCCAGGGCGGGAAAGACGTCGTGGTGGCGGTGCAGAGTTGCTGGGCATCGCTCTTCGGGGCGAGGGCCATCTTCTACCGCCAGGAACAGGGGTTCGGGCATTTCAAGTTGGGCATCGCCGTGCCGGTGCAGAGAATGGTGCAGTCCGAGTCCTCCGGCGTGATGTTCACCATCGAGCCGAACACCAGCAATAAAGATAAGATTACCATCGAGGCAGTGCTGGGGCTGGGCGAGATGATTGTCTCCGGAGACGTCACCCCCGACCACTACGTAGTCGATAAAAAGAGCCTGAAAATCATCGAAAAGCAGATTAAAAAACAGGAATGGAAACTGGTCAAGAAAGCCGGCGCCCACGGTAAAACCGACAATATCAAAGTCGACCTCACCAAAGAAGAACAGGCAAAACAAAAAATAACCGATGAAGATATTATTTTCCTGGCGAAAATAGGCAAGACCCTGGAAAAACACTACGATTTCCCGCAGGACGTGGAGTGGGCCAAGGAAGACCATAAAATTTATATCGTGCAGACACGCCCGGTGACCACCGTCAAGAAAGGCAAAGAAGCCCAGCATGACATCGACGCGACGACACTGCTAACCGGGGCACCGGCCAGTCCCGGCGTGGCCTCGGGGCCGGTGAAAATCGTGCCCGACCCCTCGCAGATAGACAAGGTCCTCAACGGCGATATCCTGGTGGCGGAAATGACGACGCCGGACTTCGTTCCCGCGATGAAGCGGGCGGCGGCCATCGTCACCGACCGCGGCGGACGGACGGCCCACGCCGCCATCGTCAGCCGCGAGCTGGGCATCCCGTGCGTGGTGGGCACGGAAAAAGCCACCGCGATCCTCAAAGACGGGCAGGTCATCACCGTCGACGGCAGCAGCGGCAAAGTTTATGCCGGCAGGATAGAAGTCAAAAGCGAGGTCAAGATACGCGCCCGCGGCGAAGTCAAGACCCGGACCAAGCTCCTCGCCAACATGGCCCAGCCGGAGATAGTCGACCGCATTGCCACGCGGGACGTCGATGGCATCGGCCTCCTGCGCGCCGAGTTCATGGTCGCCGAAATCGGCGAGCACCCGAGCGCCATGATTGAAGAAGGCCGCGGACAGGAGTTCGTCGATAAGCTCGCCGCCGGCCTCACCAAGTTCGCCAAAGCCTTCCATCCCCGCCAGGTAGTCTACCGCACCAACGACTTCAAGAGCAACGAATACAAAGCACTTAAAGGGCGGCGAGAAGTTCGAGCAGGACGAAGAAAACCCGATGATCGGTTACCGCGGCGCATCGCGGTATATCACGGACATCGAGACATTCAAGCTGGAACTGGACGCCATCAAGAAGGTCCGTGAAAAGTACGATAATCTCTGGGTGATGATACCCTTCGTCCGCACGGTAAAAGAAATGGCCGGCACGATTAAAATCATGGAGGAGGAGGGGCTGAAACGCTCGCCGACTTTCAAGCTCTGGATGATGTGCGAGGTGCCCTCCAACGTCATCCTGCTGGAGCAGTTTATCGCCACCGGCATCGACGGGATATCCATAGGCTCCAACGACCTCACCCAGCTGACGCTGGGCATCGACCGGGACAGCGCCCGGCTGGCGGCCAGCTTCGACGAGCGCAACGAGGCCGTCATGCTCTCCATCGAAAAAGTGGTGCGGGGCTGCAAAGCCGCCGGGGTGACCTGCTCGATATGCGGGCAGGCTCCCAGCGTGTACCCGGAAATCACCGAAAAGCTGGTGGAGTGGGGCATAACGTCGATATCCGTCAGCCCGGACATGATCGACGTGACGCGGGACATCATCGCCAGGGTGGAAGCCAAGCTGGGCATTAAGTGATTGAGCAGCTGCACATCCGCCAGCTTACCGAGGAGAGGGAAGAAAGCCTGTCTCCTCACGCCGTGAAAAGCAAAAACTCGCGGGGCAGGCAGCGACCGGAAGAGCCCGACCCGATACGCACCTGCTTCCAGCGCGACCGCGACCGCATCATCCACAGCATGTCATTCCGCCGGCTCAAGCACAAGACGCAGGTATTCATCGCGCCGCTCGGCGACCACTACGTCACCCGGCTCACCCATACGCTGGAGGTCTCGCAAATAGCCCGTACCATCGCGCGGGCGCTCAACATCAACGAAGACCTCACGGAAGCCATCGCCCTGGGGCACGACCTGGGGCATACGCCGTTCGGGCACTGGGGCGAAGACACGCTCAATGAGCTTTACAGCGAGGGGTTCCGGCACAACGAGCAGAGCCTGCGCATCGTCGATTTACTGGAGAAAGACGGGCGGGGACTGAATCTCACGTGGGAGGTCAGGGACGGCATCGTCAACCACTCCAAGAGCAGCGTAGCCGTCCTCGGCAAAGACTGGGGGGAGGTGGGCACCTGCGAAGGCGAGGCGGTCAAAATCGCCGACATGGTGGCCTACATCAACCACGATATCGGCGACGCTATCCGGGCCAAAGTAATAACCGAAGACGCTCTGCCCGGCGACGCCATAAAAACGCTGGGGGCCTCCCACTCGAAGCGCATCAATACCATGGTGACGGACATCATCATGAGCTCGTGGGACGTGCGCGTCAGTCAGAAAAAACTGAAGAAACCCGCGATAAAGATGAGCCGTCAAGTGCTGGCCGCCGCCGAGACACTGCGCGATTTCCTTTTCGAGCGGGTCTATACGCCGAGCACCGGGCGCGAGGACGCCGAAAACGCCAGAAGAGTTGTACAATATTTATACCGATATTTTAACGAACACGAGGACAGGTTGCCGGCGGAATACCGCGTCCACGCCGACAGCACCGCGCAGGGGGGCAGTCGACTACATAGCCGGGATGACCGACCAGTATGCCTTGAGGCTGGCGGAGGAGCTTCAAAGCCTGACCCCTGGATATTGCAGTGTCGGTTGCTTTTCCCCGTTTTTCGCCTTATAATCAGTCGTTGCGAGCAAAATAGGGAAAGGAGGTTAATATGCTGAAAGATTTCAAAGCCTTCATCACGAGGGGAAGCGTCGTCGACCTGGCCGTGGGCATTATCATCGGTATAGCTTTCGGAGCCATCGTCACCTCATTCGTTAAGGACATTATCATGCCGCCCATCGGTCTCGGGCTGGGGCACATAGATTTCTCCAACCTCATGATTGTATTGAAGGAAAGCGCTACAACCCCAGGGCCGTACGCTTCGCTGGACGCGGCCAAAACGGCCGGCGCCACCGTCATCGCTTACGGCGCGTTTATCAACACCATTATCAACTTCCTGATAGTAGCCGCCGTGGTGTTCTTCTTGGTAGTACGGCCTTTAGCTAAACTTTACGCCCCGAAAAAGGCGGCAGTACCAGCGGCGCCGACGACGAAGGACTGCCCTTACTGCTACAGCGCCATCCCGATAAAGGCCACGCGCTGCCCTAACTGCACATCAGAACTGAAATGATAACCATTATCGATTATAACGCCGGGAATATCAGGAGCGTGCTGCGCGCCTGCGGGGAGGTCGGTTCTAAAGCCAACACCACCAGCGACCCCGAAGCGGTGGCGGGGGCGGAGAAAATTATCTTCCCGGGGGTGGGGGCGGCGCCCAGCGCCATGGCCTACCTCAAGAAAACGGAGCTGGATAAAGCGCTGACCGCCGCCTTCCGGGCGGGCGTACCGATACTGGGTATCTGCCTGGGGGCGCAAATCGTCCTGGAAAGCTCCGAGGAAGGCCCGCAAAAGTGCCTGGGACTGGTACCGGGCAAGACCGTCCGCTTCCGCCCCAGAGATAACACTTTAAAGATACCGCATATCGGCTGGAACGAGGTAAGAGCGGTAAATCCCCATCCCCTGCTGGACGGCGTCAAGACAGGGGACGAGTTTTACTTCGACCACTCGTTTTATCCAAAGCCGGACGACGAAAATAACATCTATGCGGTGACGGATTACGGCGGGGACTTCTGCTGCGCGCTGGGATACAAAAACCTCTTCGCCGTGCAGTTCCACCTGGAAAAGAGCGGTCGACTGGGGCTGGAAATGCTGGCGCGATTTATCAGGTGGGAAGGGAATGAGTAGCTAGTAGTTAGTAATAAGTGGAAAGATTATGTTAAGCAAAAGATTAATAGTGTGTCTCGACGTACGCAGCGGGAAGCTCGCCAAGAGCATCAAGTTCGCCGGGACGAAGGACATCGGCGACCCCGTCGCGAAAGCCCGGGAGTACTATGAAGGCGGGGCCGACGAGATAGTTTTTTACGACATCACCGCCTCGCGGGAAGACCGGGACATCATAATCGAGTTCGTCGAGGCGGCGGCCTCGGTGATATTCATACCTTTCTCGGTGGGCGGCGGGATACGCTCCGTCAAAGACGCCGCAAAGCTCAGGAACGCCGGCGCGGAAAAGGTCAACGTCAACACCGCGGCTGTAAAGCGGCCAAGACTGATAACGGAAATCGCCGACGCCATAGGGTCGCAAAGCACGGTGCTTTCCATGGACGTCCGGAGGGTAAATCCCACGCCAGGCATTCCTTCCGGTTATGAGATAGTCATAAACGGCGGGATAACGCCCACCGGCATCGACGCCCTGGGGTGGGCGAAAAAGGGGGAGGGGCTGGGAGCGGGGGAACTGGTCGTCAACTCCATCGACGCCGACGGCACGAAAGACGGCTACGAGCTAAAGCTGACGCGGGAGATGGCCGACGCCGTGGGCATACCGGTAATTGCCTCAGGCGGAGCGGGAAAGCCGGAGCACCTCTACGACGTGCTGACCGAGGGCCACGCCGACGCGGCGCTGGTGGCATCAATCGTCCATTACGGCGAGTACACCTGCCGGCAGCTTAAAGAGTATTTGAATAATCGCGGCATCAAGATGAGGATGAGTTATTGAGAATTTAGACCTCACCCCCTTTATCCCCCTCTTGAACAAAAAATAATAGGAACGAAGGCAAATATATCTGTTCGAGAGGGGGACTTAAGGGGTGAGCGCCGCGAATAAAGAATACATAGGCGACTATTAAAAACCGCCACAACTAAAACAAAAAGTTGTATAATATATAACTGTACCCAAATACTATGAGCGCTATCGACGAAGTCAAGCAGAAAATCGACATCGTGGAGGTCATCGGGCAATACGCCGCGCTGAAAAAGGCGGGGCGCAACCTGACGGCCTTATGCCCGTTTCACAGTGAAAAGCACCCCTCTTTCTTCGTCTACCCGGAACAGCAGAGCTGGCACTGTTTCGGCGCGTGCAACACCGGCGGGGATGTCTTCGCCTTCATCATGAAAAAGGAGGGGCTGGACTTCGGGGAGGCGCTAAGGACGCTCGCCAATAGAGTCGGCGTGACGCTGCCTTCGCGGGAAAGGCTCGAAGAAAAAAAAGAGGAAAAAGAGGAGTTCTTTAAGGTCAACGAGGCGGCCGCCCTGTATTTCCATAACCTGCTCGTAAATTCCACGGCCGCGGCCAAAGCCAAAAGCTACCTCGAAAAACGCGGATTAACACCAAAGACCATCGGCGATTTTCAACTCGGATACGCGCCCGACAGCTGGGACGCGCTGAAGAACCACCTCAGAGAAAACGGACACAGCGAAGAAACGTCAACTACCGCCGGCCTCCTGATAAAAGGGGAGGACGGACGCACCTACGACCGGTTCCGCGGCAAACTCATGATTCCCATCCGCGATATCAAGGGGAGGGTAACCGGGTTCGGGGCCAGAGTGCTCGACGAATCGCTGCCGAAATACGTCAACTCGCCGCAGAGTCCGACCTTCGACAAGAGCGGCACGTTATACGGTATCGACCGCGCCGCCGCCGCGATAAGGAAGCAGGACCGCGCCATCATCATGGAAGGCTACATGGACGTCATCATGGCGCACCAGTACGGCGTCAGCGAAGCCGTCGCTTCAATGGGCACGGCGATTACCGAGAAGCAGGTCAACATCCTTAAAAAGCTCAGCCGCAACCTGATACTTTCGCTGGATGCCGACGCCGCCGGGGAAGAAGCCATTCTGAGAACAGTCGGCTACGAAAATATCCTCAACGCCGAGATGCGGGTGATAATACTGCCCCAAGGCAAAGACCCGGACGAAGTCATCAGGGAGGACATCGAGCAGTGGAACAGGCTGGTCGAAAAAGCCGTCCCATTAATCGATTTCCTGTTCGAAAAAACGACGTCAAAGCTCGACCTGAGCACCGCCCGGGACAAGTCCGGCGCCGTCGACAGGCTGCTGCCGATAGTCGCCGAAATCAACGACCCCATCCGGCAGGCGCACTACCTACAAAAGCTCGCCGGGCTGGTGAAAGTGGATATGAACACGATTAAAGCTTCGCTGAGTCGGATGAAGTCCGCTTCAAGCAAACGAACCGCCTTCCGGGAAGGGGCGAACAGTTGCGCCCGTCAAATCGCAGCGCCCGCTGACATCCAGCAAACGCGAGGAATACTGCCTGTCGCTCCTGTTACAGTACCCCGAACTCAAGAGCCAGCCGCAGGACCTCATGCCGGAATTTTTCGAAAACAGCGAAAACCGGGAGATATTCAATACCTGCCAGGAGATATCCGATATCCTCTCACTCAAAGAGAAACTTGACCCTGCCATCCATGAACACCTTGACGCCATCATCCAAAGTGTGGTATATAAAACACTACCGTTTACCGATATCGAAAGAAGGTACGCCGACGGCGTCTGCGAGCTCAAGAAAACGTACCTCAAGAGACTGGCCGCCCGCCGGGGGGAGACGGGCGAAATCAGCACCGAGATAAGCGAGCAACTGAGAGAAATCGACATGGACGCCCTCAAGAGCAAGAAAAGAAATCCCTCCTATCACGAACGGGTAAGGAGATAGCCTATGGACAAAGAAAAGCATGATATGGACTCCCTGCACGGCAGGGAGGGCTTCGAAGAAATACCCCATGACGAAATCCTCGATGCCGACGAAAAGGCCGATGAGATATTCGAGACCCCTCCCGAGACCGAGGCAGAACTGGAAGGCGAAGAGGTGACCGAAGCCGACGAATTCTGGCCCAAGGCGAAACACTTCGACGAAAAGGGAGAAGGTGGCCTCGACCTGGACATCGAACTCCCCGTCGAAGAAATAGTCGAGCAGGACATCACCGACGACCCGGTGCGCATCTATCTCCACGAAATCGGCCGGGTGCACCTGCTGACCGCCAGCGACGAGAAGAACCTGGCCAAGCAGATGGAAGAAGGCAAATACATCGCCGATATCAGGCAGGACTACGCCCAGAAAAACGGCCGGCAGCCCAACGGCGCGGATATCGTTATCGCCATACTCCTCAACCTGGCACAATATCCTCAACTCGTCCGCCAGCTCCAGGAGCAAATGAAGCTGCCGGCGACTAATGGATTTCTGGAAAGCATTTACGACGAAAAATTGCAGGAAGCCATTAACAGCGCCGTCGACCCGGAGATTATCTATAATATCGCCACCGCCCTCGACAAATCAATCATGGAAACGGAAGAAATGATGATTAAACTATCGCTGGGGAGTCGGCTGCTCCCCGGCGCCGTCCGCGACGTTATCAGCGAAAAGGTCAAGCTGAACGACGTCGAAAAACTGGTCGCCGAAAAAAAGTTCCTCAACGCGGTGCAGGCCAACGAAAGGGTATTCACCATCCATTTCACCGATATCGTGCGTGAGGGCAAAAAAGCGGAAAGGCACCTCATCGAAGCCAACCTGCGCCTGGTGGTCAGCGTGGCCAAGAAGCACATCGGGCGGGGCATGTCATTACTCGACCTCATCCAGGAGGGGAACATCGGGCTGATGAGGGCGGTAGAAAAGTTCGACTACCGCAAAGGCTATAAGTTCAGCACCTACGCCACCTGGTGGATAAGGCAGGCGCTCACCCGCGCCATCGCCGACCAGGCCCGCACCATACGCATCCCGGTGCACATGGTGGAGACCATCAACCGGCTGCTGAGAATCAGCCGGCGGCTGGCCCAGGAATACGGGCGCGAGCCGACATCCCGCGAGATTGCGAAAGAGATGGAAGTCTCTTCCGACAAGGTAAGGGAGATTGTGAAAGTATCGCAGCTGCCCATCTCGCTGGAATCGCCCATCGGGGAAGAGGAAGACAGCCCGCTGGGCAACTCCATCGAGGACAGGAACGCCCTGCCGCCGGTGGACATCGCCAGCAAGCAGCTATTAAAAGAACAGATAGAGGACGTGCTGGGCACCCTCACGCCGCGCGAGCAGCGCGTCTTACAATTGCGTTTCGGGCTGGAAGACGGGCGGAGCCGCACGCTGGAGGAGGTGGGGGTGGAGTTCAACGTGACGCGGGAACGCATACGGCAGATAGAAGCCAAGGCTTTAAGAAAGCTGCGCCACCCCAGCCGCAGCCGGAAGTTGAAAGATTACCTGGAGTAGATTATCCTGTTAGCAGAAAAACCGATATGAAAAAGGGATTGAGACTAATAATAGCGGGCATCGTATTGGCTGGCCTTCTCGCTGGCATTTCGGGCTGCGCCATCAGCCAGGATAACTCCCAGTTCATCGTACGGCTAACGGGGCCGGCGGGGGCAGAGTTTACCGGCTCCTGCACGTACCAGGTGAAAGACCTCATCGGCAGCCGGACAATCGAGGCGGCCGTCCAGGGCACCTTCACCACGGAAACGACAACCATCGAATATACGATAGCGGGCACGGAAATTTCCGGTAAAATAACCAACAAAACGGACAAACCGATTACGATTGTCCTGCTCAAAGACGGCATCGAGGTCAGGCGCGTGGACGAGCTGGGGGAAGGCGATGCTTATCTCGCCTGGTATCCTCCCATTATCGTCGATACCGAGGCACAGGAAGCTAAAGGCTACCGGTACGAACCGGTCGAACCCGCGGGCAACGTGGTGGAGACAGGTTATTTTACTGATGAAGAAACCAATAAAATCGCCGGGCTAATCGAAAAGACAGCGCCGGAAACGAAACAGCAATTCGAAGAACAATACCAGGCCCTGATAACCGCAATCAACGAACCGGCTTATGCCGTCCGGAGCGACCCATTCTGGAAAACGACGGGACCCTACGAAAACCTCCTCAAATCATACCAGGACGAGGGCGACAAAATACTGCCGCTTATTTTCCAGAAACTCGAAGGGGGCCAGAACCTGGCCGAACATTCTCTCGGCAGCCTGCTGGCAGATATAGCCTCAGAAAAACACGTCGACGTACTGGGACAAATACAGTTCGAGGACCGGCACGGAAGATATACCGAGGACGGCCTTTATATACTGCCCTATAGCGCCAGCACCATGAGACTGGCCAAGGGTCTGCTGGCCGTGCTTTAGCCGTGTAGCCGTGAAATTTTGCTAAAGGCACTCCGATGGATGAACCACCAAATGAACCATCATTTGATGCACACGCCGGCGGCGAGGAACTAGAACCGAAAGAACTGTTCCGGGTATTTCCTGACGTCGACTCCTTTGCCGAGGCGATAAAATCTTCGTTAGGCTTCAATTTCGACTTTTCATCGTTACTGGAACTGAATACAGACTTTATCCAATCGACAGATAAATATCTGTTATTGAATATCAAGGAGTTTAATGGCGAAACGCCGGATAATATACTCCTTTTAACGGAAGATGAGGCTTATATATGCTCGTATAACGCCCCGTCGACGAACATGGTCAAAGTGTTCGAGGATGTTTTACAAAAGCCATTCGGCAAGAGCACCGTTATTTCTTTCCTGGTTATCAATCAGATTCTGTCAAATCACAAAGAGCATCTCGAGTCCCTCCTAGAAGAAATAAAGAAATTAGAGAACAGTTTCGACCACGACAGATACCGCGCTCTGTCGCTGGAGTTTGACCGTTTCAGTGACAGGCTTGAGGAGTTCCATGATTTGATCATCGGCCTTCAGGAACGGCGCTATAAGCAGGTAGAAACGCAATATATCTCGTTCGACTACCGCGTGTTAATCGCCGAGAGCCTGAGCCTGCAGGCCAGGTGCCGGCGCCGGATGAGCACTCTTAAAGACCTGCGCCAGGACCACGAAATGAAAGCCACGGAAGAGCTAAACAACAAAATCGTGAACCTCAATAACGTCCTGAAAAAACTGACCTCGATAACGGTGATTCTCATGCTGCCCACTTTAATCGCCAGTCACTTCGGGATGAACTTCCTGCACATGCCGGAGCTATCGGTATGGTGGGCATATCCGGCGGTCATCGGCGCGCAGATAGTTATCATGGTCGTATTCTTTTTCGTATTCAGAAAGATTGGCTGGCTGTAGAAACGGAAGCAGACAGTAAACAGTTTTCAGTTAACTGTTGACAGAACCGGCTACTTAAACATCCCCATGATGTTCCTCGGCAGTTTACCGCTGGCGCCCATCTTCACGAGCTTCTGCATCTGGGTGAACTGGGTCAATAGCTGATTGACATCGTGGGTGGCGGTGCCAGAGCCGCGGGCGATACGCTTGCGTCGGCTGCCGCCGATGATACTGGGGTTCTGCCTTTCCCGGGGGGTCATGGAGAGGATGATCGATTCCACCTTCTTAAGCTGGGCCTCCTGAGCGCCATCCGGCAATTTACTCGCCAGCCGGGAAAAACCCGGCAGCATCTCGGCTATCTGGGCAATCGGCCCCATTTTACGGATAGTTTTAAGCTGGTCCAAAAAGTCCTCAAGATTGAAGCCGGACTTCTGAATTTTCTTCTGCAGCTCCAGCGCCTTCTTTTCGTCGAGGGTCTTTTCGGCTTTTTCAATAAACGTGAGGACATCGCCCATGCCTAAAATGCGCGAAGCCAGCCTATCCGGGTAGAAGGGCTCGAAGGCATCCGCTTTCTCGCCGACGCCGATGAACTTGATAGGCACACCGCTCACCCAGCGAACCGAGAGCGCGGCGCCGCCGCGGGCATCGCCGTCCATCTTGGTCATGATAAGGCCGGTCAGATTGACCTTAGCGTGGAACTCTTCGGCGACGCGGACGGCGTCCTGGCCGGTCATGGCGTCCACCACCAGCAGCACCTCGTCCGGTCTGACCACCCTTTTTATCTGCGCCAGCTCCTCCATCAGCTCCTCATCGATGTGGAGTCGGCCGGCGGTATCGATAATGACGTGGGTAGCGGCAATCCTTTTCGCCTCGGACAGGGCGTGGGCGCAGATATCCCTGGAGGGCGTCTTCGGGTCCTCGCTATAGACCGGGATATCGAGCTGCTTACCCAAAACGACAAGCTGCTCGATGGCGGCAGGACGGCGGTTGTCCGCGGCCACCAAGAGCGGTTTCTGGCCGTTGTGTTTTAAAAGCAGAGCCAGCTTGGCGGCCGTGGTGGTCTTGCCGCTGCCCTGCAACCCCACCATCATGATGACGGCGGGCGGCTGGGAAACGGCAACAAGCTTGCTCGAAGCGCCATCGCCGAGGGTCTTAATAAGCTCCTCATTAACGATTTTAATCACCTGCTGGGCGGGTGAAAGGCTCTCCATGACCTCCTTGCCGACGGAGCGCTCCCTGACACGCGTGGTAAAGTCTTTGACCACCTTGAAATTAACGTCGGCCTCCAGCAGGGCCAGGCGCACCTGGCGCAGGGCCTCATCGATGTCTTTTTCGGTGAGCTTGCCGCGGCTGCCCAGCAATCTAAAGACGGCGCTCAGTTTTTCCGAGAGGACTTCAAACATACGGTTTAATTATAAGGGGAGAAAGGGGGGAGGAGCAAATAAACTTATAGGTATTTTCCAAAAAATGGTAGAATGTTTATATCCAAAAATCATAAGGAGAACCGATAATGCCCAAATCCAAATACAGCCAATACGTCGTCACCGAGCTTAAGGAGCCGGAGGAAAGAAAGAAAATAGCGCCGGTCTACAATAAATACGCCCACCGCATCCTCTGGATGGACGAGGATGTGGTGCCCGGGGCTTTCAACATGAACGCCTCCTGGTATCTCAAAGCGGGAATGACCATCGATAATGTGCCCCATACCCATGACCATGATGAGATAATCGGGTTCTTTAGCAACGATGCCCAGAATCCCTACGAACTCGGCGGCGAGATAGAGATGTGGCTGGAAGACGACAAACAGATAATCACGAAATCGTGCATGATATTCGTCCCCGCGGGCATGAAGCACTGCCCGCTCATTCTCAGGCGCGTCGACCGGCCCATCTTTCATTTCACGGCCGTCATGGCCGGACGTTATGTCAAAAAAGAACTGACGAAATAATAAAAGGGCACCGATGGATGAAAACGTCTATTTCCATAAAACGGTGACCCTGCGCGCGGGAAAAGAAAACCTCCAGTTCCGGACGTCGCAGGAGCTATTCAGCAGCTACGATATCGATACCGGCACAAGGTCCCTCCTGCGCAGCGTTATCGAGGCAAAAATTGAGCCAAAAATTATCCTCGATTTGGGCTGCGGCTACGGACCACTGGGGCTAACGCTAAAAAAGCTATACCCGGAAAGCACCGTACACATGATAGACCGCGACGCCCTGGCTATCGAATACACCAGGCAAAACGCTAAAATTAACGGACTGGAAGACTTAGAAATCTACGGCAGCCTCGGCTATGACGACGTCAAAAGGAGCGACTTCGACCTGATCATTGCCAACATTCCGGGAAAAGCGGGGGGAGGGGTCATCGCCTATTTACTCCAGGAGGCCCGCTATTACCTGGCGCCCGGCGGGACGGTGGCCATCGTAGTGGTGGCGGCGCTGGAATCCGCCGTGGCGAAAATACTCAAGGACACTCCAGGACTAGAAATTATCTTCACCCTAAAAAGGGCGGGGCACGCGATTTTTCACTATAGATTTAACGGAGAACCGGGGCCAACAAAGCCCGACGACAGCGCCCTGGAGCGGGGAGTATACCACAGGAACAATATAAAAATCCGCCTGGATGACCTGGAATATTCGATGCAAACCGCCTACGGCCTGCCGGAGTTCGACTCCCTCAACTACGGCAGCGAAATACTGATAACGGCATTAAATAAGATACAAGGCCGGAAAATTCAACGCGCCACGGTCTTTAACCCGGGGCAGGGACACATAGCCGTGGCGATATGGAAAACCATCCATCCCAACAACATAGAGCTGGTCGACCGGGACCTGCTGGCGCTCAGATACTCTCGACTAAATCTTATCGTGAACGGGTGTCCGCCCGAAAAAATAAACATCAAGCACCAGGTCGGCCTAGAAGGCAAAGATAATAAAAAGTCCGACCTTATAGCCGGCGTCCTCAGGGAAGAAAGTCAGCCAGCCATCTTTTCGACAATCCAGCGGGCGGGGGAGCAGCTCTCTCCCGGGGGCACGATGATAGTGACCGGCGGCTCGACGGCGATAACGAGGCTGGCGGACTATCTCGAGGGAGAGGAGCAGCTGAGCATTAAAGGGCGGGAGCGGCGGCGGGGCTACAGCCTGCTGGCGCTGGAGAAAGTGTTATAATCAGGGCGAAAAACTATTTTACGGAGGCTAGAATGCAAATTCTGATATTATCCGGCAGCCGGAACCGCAAGGGTCAGACCGCCCGGGCCATCAAAGCTATCCAGAGGGGAATCGCCGAGGGCAAAGGCAAGAGCCAAGCGATTTTCCTGCCCGAGCTCAAGCTGGAACGCTGCCGGCAGTGCGAGGCGGACGGGTGGGGAATATGCCGGAGAGAAGGACGCTGCATTATCGAAGACGATTTCGCCGGCGCGGCGGAGAAAGTCAAAAAAGCGGACGCGGTCGTCTTCGCCAACCCGGTCTACTTCGGCGACCTCGCCGAAAGCATGAGGACGTTCCTCGACCGGTTCCGCCGGACGCGTTTCATGAGGCCGGGCTCGGCACCGCCGGGGCCTTTTCCAATGACGGGAGGCACGCCGGCCATCGGCCTATGCTACGCCGGGGGCAGCGGCAACGGCACGGTCTCCTGCGCCTTCTTCCTCGAACGCATCTTACAGACGTGCGGCTTCGACGTCGTCGATATGATACCGGTCCGTCGCCAGAACATCGATATCAAGCTGCGGATGCTGGAAATCATCGGCAAATGGCTCACCACCAAACCGACTTCCGGGCCCTTTATCCCTCCCAAACGCTAAAGGGGGGAAAAGGGAGTGAGGCGGCGGGACATCTATGCTAAAATAAAGGCGAGATGATACCCGTCAGGCTGAATCTGCGCAACTTCATGTGCTACCGCGATAACGTCCCGCCGCTGGACTTTACCGGTATCCACCTGGCCTGCATCTCCGGCGACAACGGCAACGGCAAGTCAGCCATCATCGACGCCATGACCTGGGCGCTGTGGGGCAAAGCCCGCGCCAAGAGCGTCGACGACCTCATCCATGCCACCCAGTCCGAGATGGAGGTCGAGTTCGACTTCGCCATCGGGGAGCAACTCTACCGCGTCATCCGCAAACGCTCGCGTCCCAAGAAACGCACCGGGGCGGGGCAGTCGTCGCTGGAGTTCCAGATAAGCAGCGGAAACGGCTTCCGCCCCATCACCGGCAACACCATCGACCAGACGCAGCAAAAGATAACCGGGACCCTGCACATGGACTACGACACCTTCATCAACAGCGCCTACCTGCGCCAGGGACACGCCGACGAGTTCACCCGGCAGGACCCGGCCAAACGCAAAGAGGTGCTGGGCAATATCCTCGGGCTGGCGCGCTACGATGAACTCGAAGATAAAGCCAAAGAACTCACCAAAAAGCACGAAACGGACGGCGCCCAACTGGAAAGCAGCATCGCGGAAATCAACGGCGAGCTAGCCCGGAAGCCGGACTACGAAGCGGAACTGGAACAGGCGCAGGACACGCTTTCACGTATCGAGGCGATAGCACGGGAAAAAGAGGCGGCGCGGAACGACCTGCGACAGAAAAAAGAGGCACTTGAAAATAAAAAGATACAGCTGGAAGAAATCGAAGCACGAATCGCCAGCGGCAGCCGCGAACTCGAACGCCGCGAAGGGCAGGGCGAGCAGTGCCTCTCGAAGATCAAAAATTACGAAGAAATAATCGGTCGGCGGGAAGAAATCGAAGCAGGCTACGCCAGATACGCCGAGACCAAAAAAGACAACGACGAGCTCGACCGCAAGCTCCGGCAGACGGTCGCCCTAGACAGGCAAAAGAGCCAGCTGGAGACCAGGATAGAAAAAGCCAGAAACGAGCTGACCACAGAACATACCGTTATCCGGCGGGACATCGGCAACCTGGAGGCCAAAGCCCAGAAACTGCCCGAATTTAGAATCCAGTTCAGCCAGACGCAGGCGCAGATACGGCAGCTGGCGGACCATGAAGACGACGCTGCGGGCGAAAGAGCAGAGCGTCCAGGAAGCGCAGGGGCAGGTCAGCCACCTCGAAGCTGAAAAGGCGCGACTCGAACGGGAAATCGGGGAGGCGGGAGAAAAGCTCGACCTGATAGCGTCGCATATAGCATCGCACACGGAAGCCAAATGCCCCCTCTGCGAGCAAGAACTGACACGCGAAGGCCTCAAGCTCATCGAGGCCAAATATACGAAAGAAAAACAGGAAAAATCGCAGCTGTTGAAAGGCGAATCAGGAAAGTCTGGCGCAAAAAAGGGCGGAGCTCGAGGCAATGCAAAAAGAAAGAAGACAGCTCGAAACAGGGCTCAACCAGGAAAAGACCAGGGCGCAGAGCCAGGCGGGCATTATCTCGAAGGAAATAGGCGAAATCGAAAACGACGCGCCAAAGCTGGTCGAACTGAGGGAAAGCCTGGACGGCATCGAGCAGCGACTGGCGAAGGGAGACTTCGCCGTCGCCGAGCAGACAGCCCTGGCGGCGATAGAGAAAGAACTGGCCAGCCTCGGGTACGACGCCGCCAAGCACGAGCAGGCGCGGCAACAGCTGATCCAGCTTGAGCCACTACGAACGCGAAAAGGGGAAGCTCGACGAAGCAGTGAGGCTTATCGACGAGGAAAAAGAGGCACTGGCCAGAGTCCGGGAGGAGGTCGAGGGCAAGCGCCAGAGCCTGAAGCTCGACGGCCAGAAAAAAGAGTCGATGGCGATAGAGCTGGCCGACCTGCCCCAGGTAAGCCGGGAACTTGACGAGGTCGAGAGCGAGTACAGGGACCTCGTCAGCCAGCGAGCGCAGGCGCAGGAAGCCCTGGGGAGCGCCCGCGCCAGGCTCCAGCGCCTTAACGAACTGGAGTCAAAGAAGAAGGAAAAAGAAAGCCAGCTCGACCGGCTGTCCCGCGAAGGGGGCGTCTACCGCGAACTGGCCAAAGCCTTCGGGAAGACGGGCATACAGGCATTAATCATCGACACGGCGCTGCCGGAAATCGAAGCCGAAGCCAACAAGCTCCTCTCGCGCATGACGGACAACCGGATGCACGTTAAATTCGAGACGCAAAAGCCGACCAAGAAAGGGACCGTACAGGAGACGCTGGACATCGCCATCGCCGACGAGCTCGGCACCAGGAACTACGAAATGTACAGCGGCGGGGAGGCCTTCCGCATCAACTTCGCGATACGCATCGCGCTGTCACGCTGGCTGGCCAGGCGCGCCGGGTCACCGCTGCCGACCCTGATCATCGACGAGGGGTTCGGGACACAGGACAGCAGCGGCATGGAGAAAGTCAAAGAGGCGATAATCTCCATCCAGGAGGACTTCGAGAAGATACTGGTCATCACGCACATGGACGAGCTGAAGGACGCCTTCCCGACCCGCATCGACGTGACGAAGACGGCGGAAGGCTCAATGATAACGGTGAACTAACTCCGATTCGTTATTCGTTTTTTATTATTTTTTTTATTTTCTACGTTCAAATAGCTTCAGGTATTCGTTTTTCGTTTTATGTTAAATCAGCTTCAAAAACCGGGTATTCGTTTTTAGAGTTATGTTAAATAGCTTAAAGCCCATGCAAGTGCCGGCGCAGCCAGGGTCGCCTCGTACTCCGCAAGGTAGAAAGGGAGATGAGTGCTCGTCCGAGGCTCAACCAGGCTGCGTCCGCTCACGATTATCAACACCCTGTCTACAGTATAAAGTAGCTGGAGGAGAAGTGGAAGGGAATTTTGTCGCTAAATAGGGAAATTCAGCAGGGCGTTTAAGAGGGGCGAAGCCCCTCTTTTTTACTTCCCCTTCCCCTGGCAGGGGAAGGGGATTAAGGGGATGGGGTGAAAAGGGACGAGGACAACATAAATAGACAAAAAATTATGAAAAAAATTCTACGAGAGCAAGCGGTTTTTGGATTACTATTTAGAAGACGAATATCTATTCAATATGCTTTTCATTTCATTAGGATCTCGAATTTTTATACCATGTAATTGCTTCTCTAATTCCATAAAATGGTCTTTATTCCACGTAACAAAATAATGCATTTCGAATAATGCCGCGGTATGCGCGTGTATAGTATCAGCCGCTGGCGTACGGAATTTTACTGCTGTTTCACTTAGATTATCTATTAACCTAGAAAAAGACGTCATTTCCTTGGGCGGTATAGGCGCTAGAGGATTTATCGTATGTTTCCAAATATTTTTAGTTCTATATAGCAACGAATACACTTTGTCTGGATCATGCGTACGTCTTATCATGGCCGACGCAAGTTCTAATGAAGTGAAAACAGATGTAAAAAAAATAAAACCTAAGTGTTTCTTTTCAGTCACAAACTTCATAAATTCATTAGATTCTTTATGATATTGCTCGTTAGTGATCTCAGCGGCAATTATTACATTAGAATCTATGTAAATATTTTTTTTATCTTCCATAATTATTTTTTCTTCTTGGTGTAAAACGTTACTCTTTGTCTTTTCTTTGCTGGTACTCTGGCGACAAAAGATATCTTTTTCCCGCCAGATTTAAAACTAATTCTCTTTTTAACAGTTCTTTTAGCTAAAAAACTGACTCTTTTTCTCGCCATTTTTTGTCTCTTTAAATACTACTAATAAAATAATGAAGATTACTACTATATAGTACTCGCGATTAGTATAAGGTTGAAAATTCAATATGTCAATATCTATGAATAAAATAAAGTAATGTGGAGAATGTATTTACTTACGTAATAAAAAAGTAACTCTAAACCTTTATCGCGATGGGATTTTGACCTTTGAGAACGCGCTTCAAATACTGCCCCGTCATAGATTCGCTATTGGCGGCGATTTCCTCGGGGGTGCCGGTGGCCACCACATAGCCGCCGAGGTCGCCGGCGCCGGGGCCTAAATCGATAATATGGTCGGCGTTCTTCACAACATCCAGCTGGTGCTCGATGACCACCACCGTATTCCCCGCATCGACAAGGCGCTGAAGGACCCGCAACAAAGCCGCAATGTCGTCGAAAGAAAGGCCGGTAGTGGGCTCGTCCAGGATGTACAAAGTGCTCCCCGTAGAGCGGCGGGAAAGCTCGGTGGCCAGCTTGACGCGCTGGGCCTCGCCCCCGGACAGGGTCGGGGCGGGCTGGCCAAGGTGGATATAGCCCAGACCGACGTCGTTCAAAGTATCCAGCTTGTTCTTCACCCGCGGGAAATGCTCGAAGTACTCCAGCCCCTGCGCGACGGTCATGTCCAGCACCTCGGCGATGTTCTTGCCCTTGAACTTGATTTCCAGCGCCTCGCGGTTATAGCGCGCGCCCTTGCAGACCTCGCAGGGGACGGTAACGTCCGGCAGGAACTGCATCTCAATCTGGATAAAGCCCTCGCCGCGGCAGGCCTCGCAGCGGCCGCCCTTGACGTTAAATGAGAAGCGACCAGGACCATAGCCGCGCAGGCGGGACTCCGGGACGGCGGCGAACATATCGCGGATGGACGTGAAAGCCCCGGTATAGGTGGCGGGATTACTCCGGGGGGTGCGCCCGATAGGCGACTGGTCGATATTGATAACCTTATCGATATGCTCGATGCCCAGGATAGCATCGCAAACGCCGGCACGCTCCCTGGAGCGATAAAATACCTGCGCCAGCCGGCGATAAAGAATCTCGTCGACGAGGGTGCTCTTACCGCTGCCGGACACGCCAGTGATACAGACGAACTTGCCCAGCGGGATAGAGACATCGATGTTTTTCAGGTTGTTCTGGCGGGCACCTTTGATACTAAGCTCTTTGCCGTTGCCGGAGCGGCGGGATAAAGGGAGGGGTATCTTTTTAGCGCCGCTCAGATACTGGCCGGTCAGCGACGCCTCACACTTCATAATATCGTCTAAAGTGCCGGTGGCCACGATATAGCCGCCGCGCTCGCCGGCACCGGGGCCCATATCGATAATATGGTCGGCGGCGCGCATCATCGCTTCATCGTGCTCGACGATGAGAACCGTATTACCAAGATCACGCAGGCGCTGCACGGTCTTGATAAGGCGGTAGTCGTCGGCGGGGTGAAGGCCGACGGTAGGCTCGTCGCAGACATAGAGCACGCCCATCAGGCCGCTGCCAATCTGGGTGGCCAGGCGGATGCGCTGCGACTCCCCGCCGCTTAAAGTCATCGAGGCGCGGGCGGTGGAAAGATAGTCCAGCCCCACGTCCTTCAAAAAGCCAAGGCGGGTCTTAATCTCCTTAAGAATCTGGTGGGCGATGAGCTTCTCGCGCTCGGTCAGGACTTTGGTCAGTGATTTCGTCCACCCACTCCAGAGCCTGCATCACCGGCATATCGCTCACATCGATAATGTTCTTGCCGCCGATGGTCACCGCCAAAGTCTCCGGCTTTAAACGTTTGCCCTGGCAGGTCAGGCACGGCTTCAAGACCATGTAGCGCTCGATGTTCTGCCGCGACCCCTCGGACTCCGTGTCCTTGTAAAGCCGCTCCAGGTTGGGCACGATGCCCTCGTAGCCATCGGAAACGCGCACCGTCCGCCCGAAACGGTTGCGGTAGGTGCGATTATCGCCCTCGCCGTAAAGCAGCAGGTGGACCTCTTCCTCGGTCAAATCTTTCACCGGCGTGTGCAGCGAAAAGCCGCCCCGCCGCGCCAGCGGCTCCAGTCGCCAGAGATACCAGTTGTGCGACTGCCACGGCTTGATGGCGCCATCCATAACGGAAAGCTCCCGATTCAGGACGAGGTCGGGGTCGATTTCCTGTCGAAAGCCCAGGCCGGTACAGGCGGGGCAGGCGCCGTAAGGAGTGTTGAAGCTGAAGGTCCTCGGCGTAATCTCCCCCAGACTGATGCCGCACTGGACGCAGGCGAACTGCTCCGAGAAAAGCAGCTCCTCGCCGCCGGTGACGGAGATAAGCACCACGCCCGAGCTCAACTTCAGCGCCGTCTCAACGGAATCGGCGATGCGGGTGCGGTTACCGCTATCGCCGACGACCAGCCTATCGACGACGACGGCGATGGAGTGTTTTTTATATTTATCGAGCGGGATGTCCTCGGACAGCTCACGGATTTCGCCATCGACGCGGACGCGGGCGTAGCCCTGCTTACGGAGGTCGTCAAAGACCGACTGGTACTCTCCCTTGCGGTCGCGCACCAGCGGCGCCAGGACCATGATGCGGCTGCCCGAGGGCAGGTTCTGGACGGCATCGACAATCTGCTGCACGGTCTGCATGGTGATTTCCCGGCCGCACTGCGGACAGTGGGGATGACCGACGCGGGCGAAGAGCAGACGGAGATAATCGTAAATCTCGGTGACGGTGCCGACGGTGGAGCGGGGGTTCTTGCTGGGGCCCTTCTGGTCGATAGAGACGGCGGGACTCAACCCTTCGATATAGTCGACGTCCGGTTTTTCCATCCGCCCCAGGAACTGGCGGGCATAGGCGGAGAGGGACTCGACATAGCGGCGCTGTCCCTCGGCATAGATGGTATCGAAAGCCAGGGTGCTTTTGCCGGAGCCGGAAACGCCGGTAATGACGACCAGCTTATCGCGGGGGATAACGACATCGATGTTTTTAAGGTTATGCTCGCGGGCGCCCTTGACGATGATAGAATCGGACGGCATGGTGAAAATACCTCTGAATAATATTTTAGCACAAATAAGAATTGAAACACAAGTTCTATTTTCAAGGTTTTTACCTCACCCTTAACCCCTCTCCAGCCAGAGACATTAGAAGCAATCCATAGTTATTAATGGCTGGAGAGGGGAAGATTAAGAAGAGGGGCTGACGCCCTTCAGGGTGAACCTTCACTTCGTGGTGACCTCAGTGGAACCAGGATGAACCCCTCTTAGACGCCCTGCTTTACAGAGTTTTTGTGATAAATATCATAACTATTCCAGGCGATAATCGTTCTATATTATAGAAAGGGCAATCGAAAGGGCAAACATGAAAAGAATCAGGTTGTTTGAAATAATCAGCGCTACGATAATGCTATCACTAACGGCGATGGCGTGCATCTCTTCCGTGGGGGCCGTCAACGCCGACAAGCTGGAAGATGTCACGTGGGTACTAAAAGCTTACGGAGAGCCGAACAATTTAGAGGGAGTTATAGCAGGTAGCGATGTAACACTTACATTCGATAAAGATAAGCACGAAGTTAAAGGCAACGGCGGGGTAAACGGCTACGGCGGCAACTACGAGGTAGACGGGAATGAACTAACCACGAGCGATATCGTCCACACGATGATGGCAAGTACCGACCAGTCTTTGAACGATCAGGAAAATGCTTTCTTTAACATCCTGCAATCAGCGCAAAGTTTCAACATAGATGATGAGCAACTGATGATAACCGGCACAGAAGGCGTGCTGGTATTCCTGCAAAAATAACCTGTTCAAGAAATGGAAAATCCAGGCCGGGGGAGGCTAAAACTCCCCCGGTTTTTTTATTCCTTTATTATTACCTCTTACCTCACCCCCTTAATCCCCCTCTCCGCTGGCGGAGAGGGGGAGGATTTAGAAGAGGGGCTAGCGCCCCTCGTAGACGCCCCGCTTTTATATACCTCTTTTTAGCAGTAAAAAAGAGGTAATGGGACGAAAGTACTTCAACAGACTTCAATACAATTAACCACCAAATCGTGCAAAATACGTTGTATGCGTTATGTATAACTGATATACTAGTAACCATGAATGAAATAAAGCATCTGGGAGAGACCGCTGCATGAATCCGGATGAGCCAGCGAAAAGGCCGAGAGTCGTCGTTACGGGCATCGGCGCCGTCAGCCCCGTAGGCAATAACATCGAGGAGATGTGGGCGGCCCTGATAGCGGGGAAATCGGGGGTCGGCTACATCACCAGCTTCGACACCACCGACTTCGAAACCAAGATAGCCGCCGAGGTCAAGAACTTCGACGCCAGCATTTACGCCAACCGGAAGCTCATCCAGCGCATGGACCGCTTCACGCAGTTCGCCGTCGGCGCCAGCCTCCAGGCGGTCCAAGCCGCCAGGCTCAGCATCAACGCCAGTAATGCCACCGACTGCGGGGTCATCATCGGCAACAGCGTCTGCGGCCTGCTTTCCGTTTCCGAACAATACAAAGTCCTCACGGAAAAAGGACCCGGAAGGGTCAGCCCGATACTGGCGCCCACCATGACCGGGGACGCCGCCTCCGTGCAGGTCTCCTTAATCCTCGGCGCCAAAGGGGTAAACTACGCCATTTCCTCGGCGTGTTCGAGCGGCAGCGACGCCATCGGCGCAGCTTACAATATCATCCGGCTCGGCGACGCCAAGGTCATGATCGCCGGCGGGACGGAAGCCCCCATCATGCCCATCGTCATCGCCGCTTTCAGCAACATCCGGGCGCTATCAGCCAAAAACGAGACCCCCCAGGAAGCCTGCCGCCCCTTCGACGCTAAAAGGAACGGCTTCGTCATGGCGGAGGGCAGCGGGGTCATCGTGCTCGAGGAAGCCAACCACGCCTTCGAACGCGGCGCGCCCATTTTAGCCGAGCTCGCGGGCTACGGCGCCACCAGCGACGCCTTCCACCTCATCCAGCCGGCGCCGGACGGGGCCAGCCGCCGCCAGCGCGGTGAGGATTGCCCTGAAGAAGGCCGGCATCGGCCCCGAAGAAATCGATTATATCAACGCCCACGGGACAGCCACCGTCCTCAACGACCGCATGGAAACCAACGTCATCAAGAACGTCTTCGGCCCGCGGGCCAAAAAGATACCGATATCCGCCAGCAAGTCCATGATAGGCCATCTCCTCGGGGCGGCGGGGAGCATCGAGGCAGTCATCACCATCCTGGCGTTGCAGCGCAGCATCATCCCGCCGACCATTAACCTGACCAATCCCGACCCCGAGTGCGACCTCGACTACGTGCCCAATATCGCCAGGCCGGCGCTGATAAACACGGCGATGTCCAACTCCTTCGGCTTCGGCGGGCACAACTCGGTGCTGATTTTTAGAAAATTCAGCGAGATGGTTTAGCGCCCATCGCGGCGGGGGTGGGGTGGGTGGAGGGATTTGAACCCTCGTTCTTCAGGGCCACAACCTGACGCCTTAGTCCTCTGGGCTACACCCACCATGCGGGACGTAATAATTATATCGTAAACGTGGCACTATTTAAAGAGAGCCGACCCACTCCACCACTAATACCACCGCCTTTCTTTATCATCATACTATTGCTATAACATATAATCCCGCCGCTACGACCAGACTAATCCAAACGGACCTTGCCGTCCCCGCCGACTACCCTAAAGGACTATCCCCGCCTGACCGAAAAGACTAAAGTCGGGGGGATAAGTGAGGATAAGTACGTTCCGGTTATCTTGAATCGAGGCTGACTATTAGATATAGTTAGAATTAAGAGCGAGCATAAGATGGAGTCCAAAAGTATGATAACGGTACTCGTCGTCGACGACCACCTGGTATTCCGCCGGGGGCTGGTCATGGTCCTGGGCGGATACCCCGAAATACAGGTCGTGGGGGAAGCGGCGGACGGCATCGAGGCGGTCGCCAAGGCGACCGAGCTCCAGCCATCCGTCGTCATCATGGACGTGCAGATGCCGCGCAGCAACGGCGTGGAAGCCACGGCCGCGCTGCAGAAAGTCGCGCCCAACAGCAAGGTCCTCATCCTGACCGTTTCGGAAAGAAACGGCGACGTTTTCGAGGCCATGCAGGCCGGAGCCAGGGGATATTTATTGAAATACGTCGATATTGAAGAGCTCGTATCCGCCATCAAGGCGGTGGCCGTGGGCAATTTCATCATCTCGCAGGCGATTGCCGGGAAACTCATCGGTTTCCTGCGCCCGGCCGGCGAACAGATAGACGCCGAGGGAATGCCGACGCTCAGCATCCGGGAGCTCGAGGTGCTGAGAGTGGTCGCCGCCGGCGCCAGTAACGGCGAGATCGCCAGCCAGCTCTCCATCAGCGAAGCGACCGTTAAAGCGCACCTGCATAACATAATGCACAAGATGCAGGTCAAGAACCGCGCGCAGGCCGTCGCCAAGGCCATTAATAACGGCGTATTCAAGCTTTAGTTAAATCTCCGGCCAAAAAACACCTACCAAAACCCAACATAACATCATCCTTCCTTACTAATCCTCCCAATTTTTCATACACATTCGGCCAAGAACAACCGGTACGGCGAGCCCAGCCGAAAATAAACAACGCACGTCATAGTCGATTAGTACTAGGCTGGAGTAGTACTTTCGGCTAATGACCCGCTAGTCAAAATTCATTCTTTCGGTGAATTGTTATTACAGGCCGGCCATGATTAACTGGAGACGTGGCAAAAAGAGAGGGTCCCACTTCCCCCTTAGAGAAGAATGGAACCCCCGCATGGGGATATGCCTCACCATGCACCTTAATTCTAGCACAGCTCCACAACCAGCAAAATCCCCGGGCCGGTATGCGGTAATAGCCACAAAGTACTAAAAAAGCCAAACAAAGAAAAAAACCAAAATCTATAAACAAGGAGAAAAAAGTGAAAAAGACTTTTAGTAATTGCAATAGCCATAATCGCTGTTCTAGCGATGGCCGTACCGGCGATGGCCGACGACCCAGTACCACCGCCAACGGCGACGCCCACGCCCATCGGTGCAGGGACCGGGGTAACAATTTCCGGCACCAGCGGCGATGAGCCCGTAGTCAAATGCAAGTGGGAGACCACCACGGTTGGAAATTACACCGCGGAAAACGGTGACGTCGGGCACGCAGTGCTCGGCACGCAGGTATATCCCCCTGTTAGCTTTGGCGGGACCGTGCCAATCGTTTTCTGGGTGGTCGCCCACGATAACCCCCTAAACGACATCAGCACCGTCTACGTCGACGTATTCCATCCGACGGGCTATCCGGAACAAATGAGCTGGAAATTCCAGGTAATCCTGAGCCCCTACCTGGGTGCTGACATCAATGCCATCACCGGCGCCCAGGCCAATGCTTCCATCGACGCGTTCAATGCCGCGTACCTGGCGGGCCTGGTAACAATGAATCCCGGCTACACGACTACAGATGTGACGAGTGAAATCGCGCAGGGCCAGGCCTACCTGTGGACCGGCTCTTACGTGATGGACTATCACCAGCCTTTTGGAGGCTATAAGGTCGTCGCAGGAGCCCTTGACACCGGTCCTATTGCTCTTCCGACGAGCGTCCTGTTCAACTGGTTCCAGTACCTGCCAGTGACCGCCATGGAAATTGACTTCGGAGTCGGTGGAGTCAGCTACGGCCCCATAACCTCTGACGGCGAGGTCAGCGGCGACAACCACTTCGTCGGTTCCAGCAGCGTCCATCCCACCCTGCGGAACATCGGCAACACGTGGTTCACGGTGAGAATACAGCAGGACGACATGGGCTTCGGGATAGACTCCGGCACGGGCAACTGGAACGTCTCGTATGATGCCCGCATCGGCAGCCTGACCGACCAACCGCTGGGCGGAAGCGGGACACCTATACTGTATCTCCCGGCCTATAAAGTCGGCACCAGAACCACTCCCGACCCGGCCGGATGGCACAATCTACCGGGCATAATCAACCTCTGCAACACCTGGAAGATCGACTTCTCCATCCATATCGTCAAAGCGATCTGGTCTTCCTACGGAGGCGTGATGTGGCTGCAAGCCCTCTATGCTCCGTTCACCGGACCCAACAATCCTCATCCTGATTCCGGCATTGAAGGAGTCTAACCTCTTTTGAGAGGAAGGGAACTGGTCGGGGCCGGCCCGGCCCCGACCAGTCCAATTACAATAAATAATACCGGCACCAAGAAAAACGATGCAGCGGTATCATTAAAACAAAAACAAAAGAACGGGCAGGTACCTTAACCAAAGGAGGGTTATGAAATTTTCCCCAGGTGGAACAGTAAAAACCAAAGCAGTCGGGGCGTGCCTGGCCGCCATCATCGCGGCGGCGGCGCTGTTCATGGCGGCCGTACCGGCGGCGGCTAACGCAGGAGTGGGGGTGACGCCGCCATTCCTCACCATCGATGACGCCCTCAGAGGCACCACCTATGAAAATTACCTAACGATATTCAACACGGACAACTCCTCAACAAATACCTACGGACTGAGCTACTACGGCGACATCAGCGGATGGGTGAGCTACTATCTTCCCGATAATCCGGACACGGCCATCACGAGCATCGACATACCGGCCAGGGGCAACCAGAGAATCATGGTCAAAATAGCGATACCGGCGGATATACCCAACGGAGCTTACAGCGGCATACTTTCGATAACAGCCACGGCCAAAGCCCCGGGAGAAAATAACGTGAGCGTGGGCATGGAGGCACCAGTGGCGGTTAATATTACGGTCACGGGGACGCAAAACATCTCCGGCAGGGTCAACGACATCATGGCGTACGATGTCGAGGTGGGCTACCCGCTGCGGCTGATAGTCATGTTCGAGAACACCGGCAACGTAGCGGCGATCCCCTTGATAGAGGCCACCATCAACTATAAAGGTGCAAAAGTCGCCAGCTTCAGCAGCAACAGCACCAAGGTGGCCGCAGGCAAGGTGCAAAACGTCGAAGTGGAGTGGGACACCACCGGCAACGCTCCCGCCGCTTATACGGCCACAGTGGCGGTCTCCCTGGACGGGAAGGCACTAATGCAAAAAGACGTGCCTTTTAATATCCTGCCACTGGGCTCGCTGACGCGGTCGGGCGAGCTCAAAGACATCGTCATCGATAACGCCGCCATCGTCAGCAAGCCCTGCAAAGTACTAGCAACGTTCGCGAACACAGGACAGATAGATACCAACGTATATTTCACCGGCGAAGTATACCTCGCCGGGAACCTCATCCAGGTAATGACCAGCGATACACTACTGGTAAAACACGGCCAGCAGGATGTCCTGACGGCATATTTCACACCAGAGCAGGCCGGCGACCTCAATATCAAGGTCCAGGCCACCTTTGAAGGTAAAAAATCGGACATAAAAGAAATCGACATTACAGCCATCGCCCTGCATGACATCATACTGACTCCCATACCGACAGAGGAGGGAACTCAAACGCCAGCTACGACGACGGCCGCCACGACGACAGCAACGCAATCATCGCAATCATCACTTCCGATCTACGCGGCCGTCGGGGCAGCGGTGGTGGCAGTAGCCGGCATCTTCGGGGTGGGGGTGATAAGGAAGAGAAAACAGTCCGGAAACAATAAGCACAAAAACGGAGGCAAATAAGGGTTAACACTTATTTATCAATATAAATATCCGGGGCGATAGCACCACCGGTAGGAGGGGAAAAGAAAATGAAAAAGACAGCATGGATCTTATTGGTGGCGATGTTACTGGCATTATGGCCGGTCACGCCGCTCCTGGCGTCAGAGGAAGGGAGCGGCGGCTCTATTGGGAGCGGCACCGGCATAGAGAACGTAGCGCCGGTCATCGAGGAGGGCAGCCTCGTCGTGCAGATTATCGATGACGAGGGGGTAGCCTGGGGCTGGTCAGCCGGCGGCGGGCCTGATGCAGGAGGAAGAGCCGCACCCTACATCTTAAAGGGAGAGCAGCTCAGTTTCCAACTTGAGGTGACCGACACCAACGGCGAGGCCGATCTGACCGGGATGCAGGTGAGAGTGAACCTGGCCCCGGATATCTCGTTTAACGGCACTCTCGTATCGACCACGATTGACCCGGACAACGGCATTTCCAAGGGCCTGTACAGCGGGAATTTAACCGCGAATGATAATTTGGTTACGGGCAAGTACGATATCACCATTGACGTAACCGACCCAGCCGGCGCTACCGACGCTTACGACCCGGCCATATACGAGCCGAATGCCGATATCCTCAGGCCCGCGTTGAGCCTGGAGGTCGATAAGACTACGGTACTTTTCCCGCAGTGCAACCCCGGCGACCTGGGCATCGCCTCGAACGATAACCCGGTGCGGCTGACGCCGCAGGCGGTCATCGGCGACGAGCATATTCCAGTGGTCTTCTCCTTATGGCATTCCGGCGTCGACATGGTAAACGGGGACAACGTCATCCCGGCAAGTGCAATCGTCTGGTCGACGACAGACAATATTACCAGCAATACCCTGGACACCTTAAGGCAGACTATCACCAGCGAGGTCCAGGAAGGTACCACCATCGAAGTCTACTACTGGCTCAACGTGCCTTCTCCTCTGACAGCCGGAGACTATCACGGGGGAATAAACTTCTCCTTTATCGCCGACTAGGTAAAAATATACGGGGACATCGAAGAGGGGCGCTAGCCCCTCTTCTTTTTTCCCCCGCAAAGTATAGTATAATAGGCGAGAGCAAGAAGCAAGACGACAGGCGCCTGTAGCTCAGCGGACCAGAGCATCGGTCTTCGGAACCGGGGGTCGTGGGTTCGAATCCCTCCAGGCGCACCAAGATTTAAAGCTAAAAAGCCCCATATCGTTAGTTCGTTAAGGGGCTTTTCTTGTGAAATGGCACTAATTTGGCACTAAATAATTATGAACTAGAACCTAATACAGCTTTTGTCATCAATTGTATTAGGACATTTTGAAGTAAACTAAAAGCAAAACTGCCACCCTTTTCTATTATGGTTTTCTTAGCCTTCTCCCACCTGTTGTCGTCCCTAGAAGCTTCGAGAAATTCATGTCCTTCCCAAGTAAGGCAATCAGGAATCCAACAATAACCACCCATCGTAGATTCGTCTCTGGCTTTGATTAATCCTGCTTCGTCGAGTAGTTCCAAATGATATGAAACTTGATTATCATCATATCCTTCAATATTAAAGGGATTTATAAAAGAATATTCTGGAGAATCTTCTATTTTGAGTAAAATTTTCCTGACTAAATCCATGTCTCTTTTCATTATTTCTCCAATGATGAAACTACAGGTTTTAGCATTATTATATCATCAAATTTGTTGGCTGCTGCTTGTTGTAATCCTGGCGCAACATGGCTGTAAGTATCAAGGGTTATCTGAATGCTGGAATGTCCTAGCCTCTCCTGAACTATCTTAGGATGGATGCCTTGTTTTAACATCAAAGAGGCATGGGTATGCCTAGCGTCATGGAAACGGATTCCGTTAAGTCCAGAACGGCGAATAAGCTTAACCCAGTTATGAGTTACAGTATTTGGCAAAAACGGTTTACCATCATACTGGCAGAACACCAAATCATCGTCAGTTAACGCCGGATAACCTAGAGATAATCTTAGCTTGTTTTGAGAGTCCTGGTATTCTTTCAACATGTCAACAGTTGAAGGTGATAAGGCAACTTGCCTGCGACTCTTTTCTGTCTTTGGTTGCCTGAATATTATCCGGCCACCCTTTACCTGGTACAAGGACCTACTGATAGAGATTTGGAGTAATAGCAGGTCAACATCCTGCCAGCGAAGTGCTAACAATTCACTCCGACGTACCCCAGTGAACAAGAGCATATAAAACAAGGCATAATACGGAGTAGGTCTTGCCATTTCCAGAAAAATGTGAATGTCTGATTCACTCATGGTTTGCATTTCATGACGTTCTGCCCTGGGAATAGTTACCGCATCCACCGGATTGCGAATCAAAATGCCCATTTTGACAGCGCGTTGGAGAGCAGTATGTAAACAAATAATGTGGTGTCTGACTGTCCTGGAACTTAACCCGCCCTGCCCATTTGCCCTTCCGTGAGTTAGCTTATCGCCGATATATCGCTGAATCATTTCCGGTCGCAATTGGGCCAAAGGAATAACACCTAACGCGGGAATGAGATGCCTGTAGATTATGGACTCATAGCCTTCCGCGGTTTTAGGAGACAGGTTAGTGAAAGCATAATCTTTCAGCCACTGTTTAAGGTAATCAGTACACGTGGACTTACCTGGCTTTACGAATATTCCCTTATCTAGATCGGTTAAGAGCTGACGGAGCCTGATTTCCGCTTGAGTTTTGTTACCGTGAAAAGTTTCATAATAAGAATCATACTTCCCGGTCCTTGCATTTTTACCAAGCGGAACCTTAATCCTAAATGAGCCATTACGTTCGATAATTGAGCCTTTCATCGATTTCCTCCTTTTAATCCGGACTGGTTTCTTTTAGTATCACCGTGCTTATTAACCTTCCCCTCTCAATCTCTATTATACGGGACATAACTCACACCTGGTGCGGAGTATCAGGGGTCGTAGTTTCAATGGGTTCAACATCACCCGAAGATCATCACTTGCCTTTTTTATATTCCCAACTTCAACGTCTAATTCCCAAACCATTGTATTTACGCTTAACCCTTTGATTGCCACATTACATGTCTGTTTTATGTTTTCGGCCAAATATTGTTTATCTTCACCAATAAAACTAAACAAGATTTCGTCTCCCGATCTAATAGTGATTACGTTGACGTTTTCGGATTTATCCTTCGTTACAGTCTCAAATGAAGGCAATTCTTCTTTATTTAGCTCCCTCCGAGTGATGCTCCGCCAAAATACGTTAACTATTGCTTCAGTGATGTTTTTAGCCGGATCATTTTTCTTGGTAGCTTTCTTCACCTTCTCTAAAAAACCGCGGTCGTTCGCTATCTTTAAGTAACTGTCTACCAGCTGCCTCGTTTCTTTCATAAAATCTGGAACGATTTTCGTACATCTATCCATGGCATTTTTCCATTCATCATCAAAAACATTCCATTGTACTTCTCCCCGGGTGTGGTCCCTTAAAGATTTGAAAAGCAATTTCTTTTCATCATAATAAATCTTTTTATCTTCGATGATGAATCCCTTATCCTCGGCTGATATGATAGTATGTTGCGGCGATTTCGTGTAACGCAATAAAAGGTCTTGTTGCCAAAACCAATCGAGAAACTCTTGACTATTTCTCCGTACATACATAATGGAAGGTGGCAAACCAAGGTTGCTTACCAACACCGTAGCCAATGTGACACGCTTAAACCATAAAGATGAGTATTATAAGAACTATTATTTTAACAAGAAATTATGTGATGGCATCGAGATAGTCGCTGCCGAAGAACGCACCAGTAAGAAACTGGCAGCCGAGCTGCTAATGAAAGCCGGTATCTCCAGTTACATGGGGAGAAAAATCACCGAGTACATTCAAAATCAACATGCTGCCCGAGAACTAAACCAGAATGTTAAAATACCCCGCTTCGTCTTAGAGTTAAGGAGATTAGCAAGAGAACACGGTATGGATATTTCAAAATTCATCTAGCATAACTCAATCAATCTGGGAACCTCTTTCTTTTTAGTTGTTCGATAGTTACCAGGTGATAGTACACAAAATGGACAATAGTGAAATGACTTCTTGGCTGGTCACCGCTCTGCATTCTACCACCACACACCAAATCTCTACGGTTGTACCGCATTATCGTGAACCACGAAAGCCTTGTTGATTGTCTGTAGACTTTGTAGAGATACGTTGAGTGGGAAGCAACAAATGCACTTCCAAAGCTTGCCATTTCCTAACTTGGCCTGGAGTTCCATCGGATAACTTCGAACTTCAAAAGCTATACCGCCCGGATCTCTTTGAAACTCGCAAATCATCAATATCGCTTCACGTCCGCGGACTGGGAATTGCGTAGCAAAAGAGCGGTCTTCGTCCCGGCCTAGTTTTTTCACGGTAGCGATAAAGCTGAGAGGACGAAGTTGCGTTTCGTCGGAAAATACCAGTCTGAGGTTCTGTACAATAATTGGCATCGGTCCATCGTTGAAAAAGACAAAAGGTAACTCCAATACCATATTACTAGTTAGTGATCCAATAGCAGCATAGGTCCGGGGTGCACCAACTCTCAGCTTCCCTGTGCGCCAGTTCATCCACCAAAAACTAAAGATCGTGAACAAAAGGGCGAGTGTGCTGATAATAATAGCCGAATAACTCACCTCACTGGCTCCTTTCGTCTACAAAAATCGCGTAACTAGCATTTGCTCAACGCAGAATCTCACCAAGCGTCAGATTCAAGTTTTTTCTGGCTTCTGCATTCTACACCCTGTCATTAACAGTGGGCAAGGCGGGAGAGGGAAAGACTGCACTTTTCGCTATATTGTGACTAAACAATTTGAGTGTTTGTTCAAACGGGGACTGCACAATCGTCAGTATCGTGCAATTCGGGATCACGTATAACTACTATTATACGCATTAAATAAATTAAGCGAAACACTATGAAAAGGAGCTCGCATCAGAGCCCAGCGCGGCCATAGGGCCACTGATTCCACCGAATTGGAGACCCAATAGAGATTGAGCCTAACCTATTGTTAAGCGCCACCACGCGCCTGTCCTTGGCGGGCCGCCAAGGTCCCCGGGGCAGAGGAGGGCGGTCTAAGGCTGTCCCCATGCGCGCTACGGCGAGAATCTTCGCCGGCACAGTTGCGAAGCGGTTCCCACACCACTGGCAAATGCAATAGGGCGCTGGTTTAGGTATATACCATGTGAGCCACAGCGAGAATTGGGCTTACCTTAGTTAAGTTGATATCTTGTTGGCACATAGGCAGGGGTGTATAATTACCCATGCGAAAGACTCCCTTGCAAATAAGTTAAGATTGATGGCATGTCATTAGCAAAAGAGCCGAATGAAAAACTAACAGCTGTTCGGGATGCATATTTGTTGTCTGTTATTCCTGCTATCCGACGCGTCTATGAAAAAACAAACAACGTTCAGGAGACTTTTGTTCTTGTGCACTGTGCGATACTAGGGCTCTCCGGGTTTTATGCGGGAGCTAAAGACACAAATGGTAAGACTTATAGGCGCGACTTTCTAATTTCTTTATACCCTGATGCAGGCCACCTCGTGCCCGTCGCCGATTGTCCTCAGGGGCGGCACGGCCTGGCTGCACTCCCCGATAGCCATGAAACAGCGCGGGTGGAAGGCGCAGCCGGGCGGCGGGTTCAGCGGGCTGGGCACCTCGCCCTTGAGGATGATGCGCTCCCGCGTCTCTTCCACAAACGGGTCGGCGATGGGGATGGCGGAGAGAAGGGCCCTGGTATAGGGATGCAGGGGGTTTTCATAAAGCACCCTCGACTTGCAGATTTCCATGATGTGTCCCAGGTACATTACCGCTACGCGGTCGGAGATATGGCGTACTACTGAAAGGTCATGGGCGATGAAGAGGTAGCTCAGGTTCTGGTTTTTGTCCTGCAGCTCTTCCAGGAGGTTGATAATCTGCGCCTGGATGGAAACGTCCAGCGCGGAGATGGGCTCGTCGCAAACGATGAGTGAAGGGTCGCAGGCCAGGGCGCGGGCTATCCCGATGCGCTGGCGCTGGCCGCCGGAGAACTCGTGAGGAAAGCGGCTGGCCATCGAGGGGTCGAGCCCGACGATGCGGAAAAGCTCTTCCATTCTGTCCTTGTATTCGCCCCTGGTCATCATGATGCGGTGGATTTTCAGCGGCTCCCCGACGATGTTGCCGGCGCTCTGGCGCGGGTCGAGCGAGGAATAGGGGTCCTGGAAGATAAGGGCGATGTTTTTACGGACGTCCCGCAGCTTCTTTTCCGGGAGCGTGGTGATGTCATTGCCCTGGAAGACAATTCTGCCGCCGGTGGCGCGGTATAGTCCCAGGACGCAGCGGCCGATGGTGGTCTTGCCGCAGCCGCTCTCGCCCACGAGCCCCAGCGTTTCGTTCCTCATCAGCTTGAAAGATACCCCGTCGACGGCTTTGACGTCGGCCACCTTGCGCCTCATCAGTCCCCGTACAATCGGGAAATACATTTTTAAGTCCGATACGTCTAAAATAACGTTGTCCCGGTCAGGGTTCAATTCCTTTTCTCCTTAGTGTCCGCGTAGCACCGGATAAAGTGATTACCGTTAACGGGGGTGAGCTCCGGCCAGGGGTCTTTATAGCACCTGTCTATTTTCCAGGAGCACCGGGGCAGGAAGGCGCAGGTGGGGGGCATATTGATAAGGTTGGGGGGCAGACCTTCGATAGGGACAAGCTTTCTACCTTCCTCCTCGTCCAGCCGGGGAATGCATTTAAGCAGTCCCATCGTATAAGGGTGGCGGGGTGTGGCAAAGATATCCTTGGTGGTGCCGGACTCCACGATGCGGCCGGCGTACATGATATAGATGCGCTTGGCGTAGCGGGCGACGACGCCGAGGTTGTGTGTCACGATGACCAGGGAAGCCCGGAAGCGCTGCACCATGTCCTTCATCATTTCCAGGAGCTGCGCCTGGGTGGTCACGTCGAGGGCGGTGGTTGGTTCATCGGCGATAAGGATGCGGGGATTACAGGAGAGCCCCATGGCAATCATCACGCGCTGGCGCATGCCGCCGCTGAAGTTATGAGGGTAATCGTCGATACGCCTCTCCGCGGCGGGGATGCCGACCATGCCCATGAGCTCGATGGCTCTTTCGCGGGCGGCGTCAGCGCTCATTTTCAGGTGCAGTATCAACATCTCCGTGAGCTGCTGCCCGATGGACAGGACCGGGTTCAGCGATGTCATCGGTTCCTGGAAAATCATGGCGATTTTAGCGCCGCGGATGGAGCGCATCTCGGGTCCGTGCTGATGATATTTAAGCAGGTTCCGGTCCTCGAAGATGACTTCGCCGCCGGTAATTTCACCCGGGGCGTTGATGAGCTGCATTACGGAAAGCTGGCTGACCGATTTGCCGCAGCCGCTTTCCCCCACCAGCCCGATAATCTCCTGCTCATCGAGATAGTAAGAAACGCCGTCGACGGCTTTGACGACGCCGCTTTCCGTCTTGAACTGCGTCACCAGGTTGTTGACTCTCAAAAGTTCCGTCATGTTAAAATTCCCGTCCTAGTAGGTAATCGCGGGCTTCGCTGACCATGCTACCCCAGGCTTCCGTCGGCGGCATAATGTCGATGCTCAACAAGCTCAGCCCCGCTGCCAAATGCACAGACTGAATCCCTCCGGTATATTTATTCTTAAAAGCCTTTATATCTGGTATGTTTCTCCGGTAGCTTTGTTCTTCCAGTAACCCCGCGCCTGTAGAGGCCAGTTGAATTCCATAGCACCGGGGCGGGGACAATCGTTAACGCAACAGCCGCAATACCAGCATTCTTCCGGGTGCAGTATAATGGGCGATTTTCCTTTCTGCGGGTTGGGAATATATACATCTACCTGACAGACCTCTACGCAGTGATTGCATCCGTTACATTTATCCGTAAAGATCACCGGGTTATTCGGTGTCTGGGGATTCGGCATAGCTTTTATTTTTTCTTGAGCCATTTTATCCTCCGATATTCGATATGTCCTTGAAAATTATGTCTGTCTTCAAAAAATTTATTTCTTCCTATATACGCCGGTGTAATCTTTATTATGGGCTTCGTACTGTTTCTTCATATTGCCCCAGAAAGTCATCGGCAGGAGACCGATTACGACCTTATTGTTCTGCTGTTTAATAGTGAGCCATTTCTGCCATTCCGGCGGGTCTAGCTGTGGGTAATCAATACGATGCAAGTTAAGCGGGATGCTGCTGGCCTTCCGTGCCTTCATTGCCTGGATGATAATCTTAGCCACATTTAATATGCTGACGTCTTCTAGGCTACGCATCAGTTTATGCGGGTCCATAGCATAAAGCATGGGTACGGATTCCGCTTCTATCTTGTTCAAAGCCTGTAAGCCCATATCAAACAGCCTCTCCGTCTTAAATTCACTGACGAAATATTGCATGACGCGGTTGATGCCGATGTTTAACTCTTTCCATTCTATGCCGCTGGTACGCTTGGTAGGGGCAAGAATGCGGGCTTTCTCTTTATCGATTTGTTCACGGGAGACCGTGCCCTGTGAGACTTCTTTAGCGTAAGCCACTGCTTTACGCCCGGCGTAACGGCCGGTAGCCGCACAGAAGCTGTGGTCTTCCGGTGAGAACATTGAGCCTCCGGCGGCATATAACCCGTCGAGAGTAGTCTTCAAATTCCAGTCCACGATGAGAGCGCCACCATAACCGCTTTCTCCCCACTGCGGAATGCTTCTACCTTCGATAAATTTATAACTCTGCAGCAGGTCGCGGCTTTCATCGTAACCGTGTTTGTTCAGCATATCCATGATAATCTTGGTGGTAGATTCTTCACCAAGCATCAATTTCCATGTTGCTCTTCTTTCAACATCAGACATAGCCGGGAAATCGCCGTAGAAAGGTAATTCATACTCACCTTTCATAACTGCCTCACGGATTTTATCTTCCACGCCGGGCATCGGCGCCATAGCGCCCCAGTCTTCCCAGCCTTGGATCGGCAGCGGGAGCGGCTTACCGTTGGCGTCTACGAGCGGCACGTTCTCATAACTGGCATCACCAGCGCCGGAATACCACTTGTGTTTAAATCCGGTTGCGATACCCAGCACGCCGGATGCTTCCATTTTCGTCAACTCGGCTCCAGCGTTCCAGGCCATGACGATGCCTTCGCCAGTAGCAGTACGGGACATCATGCTGGAATACCCGCCGAGTTCCGTATTGAAATGCCATATACCACCGCCGCCGGCCGTGCCAAGGATGGTCGCCTTTGATTTAAAAATCATGATTTCGCCGGTGCGGTTATTGAAACCCATCGCGCCGATTACTCTACCGCCCTGGACGCCGTTTTCCGTCAGCAGGGCAGTGCCCATAACGCGGTCGAAAATTTTTACGCCAAGGCGTTTGCATTCTTTTTTAAGTGCCGGTTTAAAAGTGCTTCCCCAGACCCGTATGACCACATTATTCAACTTTTCGCCCTCTTTGGGCGGTCCTATTTTTTCATAGTCGAGGACATAGCTGTGGACTTTGGTATAACGCGGAGAAATCATCAGCTTAGTCTTATCATCCCGGCCTTTAGCCCCCAGGTATTCGTTCCCGGTATCACGGATTCTACCGCCCATCATTTCCATTTCTTGCAGGGTGTCCCAGTCCTCGCGGCACTGGATCTGGATACCGATACCATTGCAGTACGGCCGTTTAGCCATGTGCACCGCCCATTCATCCGGGTCTACGTTGGAGAGCGGATTTGCCGGGGCATTGCACCAGTGGTCGCAGCCCGGACCGCCGGCGCCGGAACGCTGCACATCGCCTTTTTCAACTAAGGCTACCTTTAGTCCCGACCTTGCCGCGCTAATGGCGGCCCAGCAGCCACCGATGCCCCCTCCAACCACAAGGACATCAACTTCAATTTCCTGCTCCTTGCCGTAATGGACCGGATAGGGCCAGTCCGGCAGGCTGCCTTGCTCACGGACATAATTTTGCCATCGGGTCATAAATACCTCCTTTTGATCCTTTTAAAGGTTTATTATTTATAAACTCCATATTCATTTACGGCTTCTATCATGGCGCGCAGGTTATCCGGGTTGCCTTTATCGATACCCGCGCCGGAAGTAAGGACGTAACCGCCGCCAACACCGCATACTTCGATAAGGTGTCGGCAATAAGCCTTCACTGCTTTAGGTGTACCCGTTATCAATAAAGAAGTAGGAACATTGCCGGCGATGCAGGCCCTGCCGCCGAGTAATTTCTTTGCCTTTTCCATATCAGTCTGGTCGAAATGCCAGTAGACTTTTCCTTTCGGCAGGTCGGTTATAAGGTCGAGGCGGTTATTATATTTACCCTCAGCGAAGAGACATGGCACACATACCTTCTTCTATCAAGCCGAGTACGACTTTCTTTAAGGACGGCCAGTAAAATTTCAGGAATTGCGCATCGGACATAAAAACATCGTCCCCTTTATGAAGGGCAAAAAAAACAATCGGGTTACGGGATGCATTAGCCATTTGAACACCCACATTGATATTCATCGGAATCAACATCTCTATGGCTTCCAGTACTTTTTCCGGTTGACGGTACATGTCCATGACAATTCCCCTGGTTCCTCTTAATGTATCGGCCAGGATATCGAATGGCGCATGGGATTGCCCACCGAAGAAAGACGGATAACCCGCTTCCAGACCTTCCCGGGCGAACTCCATGAAGGGTTTATTCCAGTTTTCTTCCTCGATACCATAATCGATTATTGCCTGGAAAGCCGCGCGTACATCCGGTCTGATGGCCGGCATTACAAACCGGTTGGCCATTCCCAGCATATGTGAAAGTGGCGCAAAGCTGGCAAAAGGCTTTAATGCCCCCAGGGAACGCGGTAAATAATAGCGGAAACACCAGTCGCCGGGGTCTTTGGTCAGTAAATCATACTCATCTGCCTTCATGTATTCACTTTCCACGAAGTTTGGCAGGCTGGCGTCATCCGGAAGACCATGACCCGGCCAGCGCATCGTCAGACTATCAAGAATCTCGGACCCTCGGGCAGACATGGCGCCGCCGCCGGAAAAAGTGTCACTTTCCGGGAAATCTCGGAAAAATTTACGGTAAGCAGCACAGGCTTTTTTGTTATCATGCATGGCTTCTTTAAGCGTCATGCCAGCGTAGTAAAGCGCAAAGGAGGGCAGTAATAACGGAACCCGGTCAGGTATCTCACAGTTAATCGCCTTGATAAGCCTGGTAACCCGTTTTTTATAGTCTGTCTCGGCGGTCTTACCAGCAAATTTAACATTCTCTGGAGATAACCAGCGCTCAAATCTCTCGGCGCGTTTTTCACCAGTAGTCATCTTATTCCATTCTTTCTTCATGATAAGTATCTCCCAAAAACAGGTAGTAATTATCTTAATAGTTGGTATCTTTTATTCTTATAATTCAATCTTATTGACAGTCCGTGTTATAATGTGTTGAAGTCACAGCAGGTGCTATCTGCACGGAAATATAACATATTTTGCAGAATATTAACAACTGCACATTTGAGAAGTAAGGAGGTATTGGTTAATGACATGAATTTTTCTATGTCCCGAAGGCACATATATATTTTAAAGGGAGGTATTTATTAAAGTGAAGAAATGCATTTTATTTCTCATCCTCTCACTCGTTCTCACCTGTGTAATGGTTCTTGCCGGTTGCGCCAAAGCCACGCCGACTGCCTCACCGACAGGTTCACCCACTGTATCACCAACAGCATCGCCGACATCTACGGTAGTAAAAGGAGGCACTCTAAGACTTATCGCCGGTGCTATTCCCAAAAACCTTGGCTACCCGCCGGAAAAAGCGCCTAACGATACTTTCCAGATGGCGCCTGTCCTGGAACGCCTTTGCGAATGGGGTTCTACCAAAGGTGAACTGGTTGGCGTGCTGGCTACGAAATGGGACACTGACCAGACCGCTAAAACCATTACTTGGCACCTGCGGTCGGGCGTTGAGTTCTCCGATGGCACTGAATTTAACGCTGAAGCCGTCCGCTGGAACGTTCAATTAGCTATAGACAACAGGTCCGGTACCGGCACCAACCTCATCGAATCGATGGAAGTCAAAGATAATTTAACGCTAGTCATGCATATGATATCGTTCGACTGGCAGACCCCGCAGCAACTGGGGTTGACACAGCCCATTTCCCCGACAGCTTTTATGACTGCCGGCGGTACTGTCTCCGCCAGCGCTACTGATAATGCAACCAAAGAAGCCCGTAAAGTCTGGGCCCGTCTCAATGTCGTCGGGACCGGTGCTTTCACCGTCAGTGAATTTGTCAGAGATGACCATATCACTTTCGTTAAGAACCCCAACTACTGGCAGCCGGGTAAGCCGTACCTTGATAAAATTATCATGATGGCTATTCCCGACTCGATGGTTGCCTCCGCTAAATTGCAAGCCGGCGAAGCTGACATGTGGGCCGATACATCTTCTATGAATGACATCCTTCAGCTGAAAGACAAGAACTTCAAACTCGTCCCGGGCCCCGGCATGTTCCAGGTAATGCTTTTTAGCGATGTTGACCCTAACAGCCATTTAAGCAACATTCTAGTCCGCCAGGCCATCTCATGCGCCCTTGACCGGCCTACCATTGCCCAGACGCTGGGACAGGGTTACTATGAAGCTTTGAACCAGATGGCACCTAAGGGCGCTCCGGGATATATCCAGGGCTATGACCCGTATCCTTATAATGTACAAAGAGCCAAAGACCTCCTGGAGCAAGCCGGGCTTAAAAACGGCTTTTCACTTAAGATTCTGGGAGGGGCCATAGGCAATACCAATGATGCCATGGCTTTGTTCGTATATGAATTAGGCCTCGTTGGTATCACAGTCGAGCCTGATGTGGCCGACCTTGGCCGTTACTTTGGTGCCTTGTTCGGTGGCGCCCAGGGCGGCTGGGACGACTTATGCTACACGGCTTCCGGTATCAACCCGGACGGTTCGGACCTGTACACCCATTATGGTCCTAACCCGTTGACCTTCCGTACCCCCAACATTTATAAATCACAGGCTTTCATCGATCTGTGCAATGCCGCCACAGACCCCAAGTACACCAATGCGGCACAAGCTGCGCCCGCCATCCAGGCAGCTGAAAAACAGGCTATTGATGACGCCTTGTATATCCCGCTTTTCAGGACCTATGAAGCTTCCGTCGTATGGCCTTATGTCCATACTGAATATCCCAAGATTCATGGCATCATCTGGCATCCTGAAAATGAATGGATGGACGCACACTAGAATCAAATAACACTTAATACCGGCCGGATGGTTTAAGAACGGCAAATAGCCGGAAAAATCATCCGGCCGGAACACAATAATATATTAATCATGTAGATTGCCTAAGCGGCAGGCTTGAGAACATGATTTTTTTATTACTGCCGGAGTAAAAAGGCGTGACGACATACATTTTACGCAGACTAATACAGGCCATAGTAGTGTTGTTTATTGTCACCTGGATTGTATTTTTCGTCATGCGGCTGCTACCGGGAGATCCGATTTTAATCTATGTAGGGCAACAGTCTTCCATACAAGCTATGCCGCCGGAGCAGATTGCAGCTCTCCGTCATCAATACGGTCTGGACGATAACCTGGCCGTGCAATATATAAAATGGATTGGCGGTATTTTTCATGGAAATTTCGGTCAATCCATTTATTATCATGAAGATGTTGGCAGGCTTTTGGGTGAAAGACTGCCCAAGACTCTCTATATCGGGTTTGTTTCGCTCATATTCGGGTCAATTACAGGCATTCTCATCGGACTCTGGGCAGGTATAAGAAAGGGTAAATGGCCGGATAGAATAGTCACACCGCTGACTTACATCGGCATAACCATACCGGTATTCTGGCTGGGTATTTTATTGATATACCTCTTTGGATTGAAACTTCACTTGCTGCCAATTTCAGGTTACACCTCCCCCTTCACTGATTTTGTATTGAGTACAAGACAATTGATTATGCCGGTATTCTGTTCATCACTTTTTTCTATAGCGGCCAATGCCCGTCAAATGCGGTCAAGCATGCTAGAAACCATAAGCCAGGATTATATCCGGACCGCCTGGTCCAAGGGGCTTACCGAACGCCGGGTCATCATTAAACATGCCCTAAAAAACAGCCTGATTCCGGTAATCACACTGATAGGCCTGGGTGTCGGGATGATATTCGGCGGTTCAGTACTCGTCGAAACGATTTTTGCGATTCCGGGGATTGGCCGTTTATTTGTGAGTAGTATTTTTGGCCAGGATTACGTAGTAGTACAGGCAATTACTTTTGTTATTTCCGTCTCCATTCTTTTGGTAAACCTCCTCGTTGACCTGTCTTATGTCTGGTTTGACCCAAGAATCAGGTATGGTTAGAGAAATATATGGCACAGCCAACAGTTGATTTGTTAGGTTTTTCTAAAAGCCAGAAACGCGTTAGCGAATGGCAGCGGTTCAGACGCGTATTCTTTGCTAAAGCCGCTGTTGCCGCTGGCCTCGTAATACTGCTGCTACTCTTTATAACCGCTATATTTGCTCCTCAATTAGCACCGTATGACCCCTATACTCCTGTAGCCGCGGATTCTCTGGCTCAACCCAGCGCCCGCCACTGGCTGGGTTGCGACTTATTGGGCCGTGACACATTAAGCCGTGTGATTTATGGCTCACGGACGGCGGTTGAGGTAGGCTTTATCTCGGTCGCGGTCGGGTCAATAATAGGTATCTTATTGGGTATTATCGCGGGTTACACCAGAGGCTTTCTCAGCGCTTTGATCATGCGATCAATGGATGCATTAATGTGCTTTCCGATGCTGATACTATCGCTCGTGATTGCTGCTCTGCTCGGTAATGGTATCCAAAATGTAATCATCGCTTTAAGTATTGCCACTATACCGGGTTATTCGCGGGTAACTTATGGAGTGACTTTAAGTATCCGGGAAAATGATTACATCCTGGCCCAGAAATCTATGGGTTCAGGTGATTGGCGTATTATGTTAGCGCACATCCTCCCCAATGCCTTTCCTCCGTTAATTGTTATCGTGACGATGCAATTAGGCAACCTTATTCTGGCAGAAGCGGGTTTAAGTTTCCTCGGCATAGGTATTGCGCCGCCCGGCGCCGCCTGGGGAGCGATGATCAATGATGGTCGTAACTACCTGCTCACTAATCCGATGTTGTCATTTGCTCCCGGATTGGCGATCATGCTAGTTGTGTTTGCTTTTAACATCGTCGGTGATGGCCTGCGGGACGCTCTTGACCCAAGGTTAAGAGGACTCTTATAGACAAAGACCAGCACCCTGTTCAGATGTAGACTGAATCTCTTTGTCTCCATCGAAGAACACCTCACTATTGAACAATCCATCTCTATGTTTAACCGACGATGAACCTTGCCTGGTACCAAGATTTCTTCATTAACTTCGGGCGCGTCTTCGCCACCACGCGAAATAAAAAACACAGCCAGCTAAGATTAGACCGCCGCCGGAAATGCCCAGAATCTGTGGCAAATTCGTTTCAGAAGGTGGGCTTATTTCGGCGACCGAACCAGCTTCAGCCGGTGTTCCAATGACTTCGGTAGGAATTATTTCTTCTGCCGGCTCTGATACCTGCACCGGCGGAGCAACTTCGCCTCTGACAATGAATTGTCCGGTTAATCCGTTAACATCTATCAGCTTTTCCCCGGCTTCATCTGCGGATAAAGTGAACATCAAGTTTTGTTCTTCTCCACCATCTAGCATAACGTTTTTAGTCTCGATAACAGTCCCGTTTACGTTAAGCTTGACTTCATAAGAGCCTGCGGACTGTCCTGTGTTCTTGACGATTACAGAAATCTCCACATTTTGCCCAATATCAATTTCATCCTCGGAAACCGCTAGCGAACACAATAAAGAAAGAAGCTTCCCGTCAGGTCATCAAATAATTTTTGAAATATCCATGCCGTGTTCCCTGGCATATCTTCTCAAGACCTGGACGAAGCGAGTCATTTTTACTTTCTGATTTAGTTCGCTGGCGGCGCGGTCATCCTGGATATATTTAGTGAGTTTCGCACCCATATAACTGGACAGGCCGGCCTTCATGAGTAGCTCAGCTGCCTGTTTCTTGCTGGTTCGTTCTATTTTGGCGACAAGTTCGATGCCATTACATAATGGTTCACTCAAATAATAATGCCGATGATAGTCAATAGGGTACACTTTACTGGGATTAAGCCCTCTTTTGGTGCAAAATAACGTCATTAACGAGCGTGTAAGAAGGCGTACGTTTGAGCGATGTTTTTTTCTTTGCAAAGTTGAGCCTCGCGGTGGTCCTTAAAATCCCTTAATGTGTCACATTTTGTCACTTATAAATGCCGTAATTGTAGAACATCAAACCCCTTTTCCCCCGGAGAAGCCCGCCGGCAGGGCTTATCCAGTGGAAGAAGGGCTCAATCCTCTTCTTTGGTTTCGTCTGAGTCTTCTTCGGCGATGTCTTCAGCGTCGTCAACCAAATCATCATAAAGTTGACCAGGGATGCGGACCTCGTCGGGATCAACATCGATCTTCCGAAGTTCCTCGAGTAAGTGTTTGAGTGTTGGTATGTTCTTAACCTCCTTTCCTACAGATTCACTTCAATTATACACAGCCATAATTTCTGTTAGGTTTTTCTGTTTATATTGCCGCTTGACTCTTGAAAAAAGGTAAAATATTATGGCGAGAGCAAATAAAAATCCCGAGAATTAAGAGGAGGACAAATATGGCCAAATCCAGATATGAAAGGTATGTAGTAAGGAAGCCCGCGGTGGTTAATTACCTGACCTACAAGGATAAAATGTCCGCAGGAGATAAGCTCCCGGTATTGAGCCCAATCGATACCGGCCCCCGGGTGATAATCTCGAAGGAACTTGTACCGGCGGCCAACACTATTGTCGAATACGGCTTCATATCCGGAGACCTCACCATGGGACAGGCACAGAGCACTAAAGACTTCGAGTCCCACAGACATGACTACGAAGAGGTCTTTCTCTTCCTCGGCACCAATACCCATGACACAACAGACTTGAGTGCCGAGATTGAGTTTTGGTTAGGCGAGGGTAAAGAGCGCGATAAGGTCGTGCTCACTACCTCTTCGGCCGTGTACGTGCCAAGAGGACTGGTGCATTTCCCGCTTACGTATCGGAATGTGAAGCGACCTGTTATGCAGGTCACCATCATGCCTTCCGCAGGAAAGCGCGACATCAAGCCTGTAAAAAAATAGGAACCATTATTGGGAACTACATCATTAACTATCGTATATATAAAGATTTTTTGTTTAGCTTTCGAATTATGCTTTTGATGCGGCTCGTGTCCGCAGTGACCCTGTCGACAAGGATATCAAGTTCCTCAAGTAATTTGTGCTTTTCCAGGTCAGGGGTTTTGGGTTCCTCTATGGGCAAGTAGCCAGCTAAATTAAATAGTTCATTTTCATCAAGATTTAAAGGTTTAGCAATTTTACATAGGACTGTAGTCGAAGGATAACGTTGAGCATTCTCAATACGACCAAGATGGCTAACAGATACACCCGACTTTTTTGACAAGTCTAAAAGTGTGAGACCCAGCCTATTCCTTTGCAGTCTCACAATGGTTCCCAGATTTTGAGTCTCGTTCATTTTACCAGGAAAGGAGTATACACTTTGGATTCATTATACACCAGGTCGAAAATATGCGGTATTTACGTCAGTGCCCCTGATCCTTGGTGATTCCACTATAATCCACCCGACTTCTAATGTCTTGCACTTAACCTACCCTTATTACCTAGCTATTCGCTCCAGTTATCTCAATAATCTTGACCATCCCCTCAGAAATTATGAAGCGAATTTCAAATTCCACTTTTTTTGTGTATAGTGTCCAGTCCAATAAGCTATAAATCCCAGGATTAACCCGGAAATCACATCGGGGATGTAATGCTGCTTTGTTAATAGTGCAGAAGCAATAATCAGTAAAGCAATAATCAGAGAAATTCCCTGGACCTTCGGATGCCAGAGCTTTATATAGAGAAAAGAAATCAATGTATAAAATGTATGCCCACTGGGAGCTGCATTATGCGGATAATCGTTCTGATACAAAAGCACGATTGCCTTGGAAAAATTATCTTGAGAATGAACCTCAGGCCTTATCACAAACGTCGGCAATGTAAGGTAAATAATGTAACTGATTATGGTTGCGGTAAGAAATGAAATGATATAAGCCTCAAACTCATGCCTTTCAGAATACAATGATGCCCATATTGGAAAAGCGACGAACAGTAAGCTGCCAATAAGGTAAGGTATTAAAGCCGGTGGATATAGAGGAATATATTTATCAATCGGCAACGCCAATGCCCATCCACCAGTGACCAGACGATTGATAGGAAAGTATATAGTAAGAAACGCTAGAAGAATAATGAGCCAGACGACTCTTCTCTTAGATAGCTTCATCTCCGCTGAATTTTAACATATCAGCACGAGCTCGGCTAGAAAGCTTATGGTCTATTTATCGTATGTCCCTTCCTCAATTCTACAAAGCTAACGAGATGATCTTATGTTTTGGTTTTGAATGTAGCTTACTTACACATAACGCTAAAAGGTGCAACGTCGAGCACGACAAAGCTGGGCACCGCTTGGAGGAAAACCACTTCGGGGGACGTTTTAGCTCATTGTGCTAATAGGCTGCCATTGCCACGCATCTCCCCTTCGCATGACGTGGCCCAGACCGGGGAAGGGAAAGTGAAACGCAAGCACCAGGGCATTCTCAGTTTCCGCTCTCTTTAGAAGCCTGCGTCTGGTGGCTACGACCTGCTGGGGAGAAAAATCGGTGCCTGCACACCATTCTGGTTGCTCCAGATGGATGGGGTGGAGTACCACATCAGAGACGCACAGCAATTGCTTACCTCTTGAGGAAATAGCCAGCGCCATTTGCCCCGGTGTATGACCAGGCGCTGCCAGGGTGCGTATACCGGGCGCGATTTCGGTTTCACGGTCAACAAGTTCCAATCGACCTTGAATCGGCGGCAGGTTCTTGCGTGCGAATTTCAGCTGCCTCTCCCTGACATGTTCATCGAGTTTCGTCTCCGCCTGTCCCGAGGTCCAGAAGTCCCACTCGCCTTTCCACATAACGTACCGAGCGTCGGGAAAAGTCAGCTTGCCTTCACTATCGGTATTCCCACCGATGTGGTCTGGATGTCCATGTGTTAAGATGACCGTGTCAATGTGCTCAGGCGCAATCCCTACAGCCTTCAGGTTCTGAACAAGCTTTCCTGTGCTTGGGGCAAGACCGTCGGCACCCGTATCCACCAGCACCTGATGCTTGCCTGTGTTAACTGCCAGGCAAATGTATGGACTTGTCCACTCTAGCCACTGTTCTGGCTGTAGGTTGTGTTCGCGAAGCACTGGCTCAAGTCGTTCTTTTGGCGCGTTGGCGAAAAGGAATGTGGCCGGCGGCGGGAAGGTCGGAGGCGTATAGGTGTGAGTGCCGTCACTAACAGCTACGCAGTGGAAATCCCCTAGCTTGAAGCGATAAATGTTAGTGTTCATGGTTACCCTCCTGCTTCGTACTCTAGACACCCAACTCAAGCATACCACAAATAAGACCTGGAAAGAACATGACCTAACATTTTGAGTGTTTGTTCAATACTGTCAATCCTGTAAAAGAGTTCGTTATTTAGGGATTTTACCCAGCTAATTTGATGGATAATATTCATTTTAACCTTAACGAAGTGTTTTATAATGAGTAAGTGATAAATCATCGGTAAAAATATCCCCCCTCTGTCTTTAAGTTTATTCAATAAAGGATGTCTTCATTGCGTGATGAATAATCCAACAAATATAATAGTAGTTAGTCCTCAATCAATGTTTCGTAAAGGAATTGAAATCACGCTTTCATCTAAGCCGGATGTTCAGATAATTGGTTCAGTTGATTTCAGTAATGGTGTCGAATACTCGGTAGAAAATCTGCCTCCGGATATCGCAATATTGGATATTGACGGCTCTGAAAATACTGGTTTTGATATCGCCCACAGGTTAAAACAGCGTTTGCCCAATATTGCCACTATTATCTTCACCTCTTATCCGAATGATGAGCAGTTGTTCCTCGCGCTAAAAGCTCAGGCGGCGGCATATCTCAGTAAAGAGGCAACTACCGACGAAATTATTGGTACTATTAAGCGTGTAGCTTGTGGTGAGTATCCGATTAATGAGAGCTTGAGTATCAGACCTAAAGTAGCTGAACATGTATTACGAAAATTCCAGGAGCTTTCCTCTCAATCTGAAATCGAGGACTTGGCATCGTCTTTAACCAAGAGGGAAACAGAAATACTGGAATATATAGCTAGAGGCTTTCTTAATAAGCAGATTGCTTCTTCACTTGACATTAGTGAACAGACCATTAAGAACCACGTTACTTCAATATTACGCAAATTAAATGCTAACGCACGTACTGAAGCCGTAGTTATTGCAATTAAGCGTGGCATTATTTCTATAGACTAATCCAACGATATAACTCATTTGTATCGTGTGCAACCTGCGTTCACTCGTTCATCCCTGGAATGATTGTGAGGCCGCTACCAAGGTCGGCCTTTTTGCAGTATATTCGAATTTCTAAAGCGAAAATCAGACGCTATATTGGATGGAGTTGGATTGCGCATTTGTCCATAATGTGTGACCAAAACAGTAAGAAAGCCGGGTATCGGTACCGATATCCGGCTTTCTAGCTTCAATGGACTATATCTTTACGCCTTTCCAATCCTGAATATCTTAGTCCCGCACACCGGACATACACCTTGTGTCGCAGGCCTCTTGTTCTTCAGGGTGACTGCCTTCGGATTCTTTATTTCCCTCTTTTTACGGCATTTCATACAATACGCTTGCATCTGTTTGACCTCCTTTTTGCTATGAACAATAGACCATTTCCCTCTTCAATGTCAATAGCCACCACGTGGTCCAAACTGGACTTAGGAGGTCACAGTTGCTTGTTTTGTGTGATTGGCCGTAAAAACGTTGCACTAGAGGTGACGAGAACATGCCAAGTTTGCATTAATGCCAGCATTTACCGTCCGGTTGTCTTATAGAACTGCCCATTTATACATGCTATAGCCGATAAAGAGGCTTTTTAGTATCATAACCCTACCAGGTATATTACAATCGTCATTTCTTTAGGGCAATAAAAATAAGATAAGGCGCATATAAGGATAAATAGCGACTATGTAAGCGCGCAAATCAAGCTTGATAAGACCCCGAAGAAATTCAGCCGGATATAATAGGATACTCTAGTTAGGAATATTGGCAGGCAAACACCCTTAATCATAACATAGAAATCTCGTAAGTGGTGAAGATAACAGCACTGAATGGTAATAAAAAAGGTGTCGTGGATCCGTTATCACTGGGCAAATCATCTTCTAATGTGATTGGCCGAATCACGTTGCACATAACTGACATTTGTGCAATCTCGCTGTGGGAGGGTAGCATGATAGATACCGAGCTTCGAAAAAAGGTAGCCTTGGTCACAGGAGCCAATCACGGCATTGGAGCCGCCACTGCAAAAGCTTTGGCTTCCCAAGGGGCCAGGGTCTTCGCCAACTACCTCACCGTGCCTTCGAGATTGTCGAAGGATCAGTTGGCGCAAGCCCTCACTGCAGGGATTGGCGGGGAAGCCCTGTACACTGCCTTGCAGCAGCAGCCAGGGGATAAAGTCGTATCCGAGATCAAGTCACAAGGACGGATTGCTGCTGGTTTGGAGCTTGACCTCGGAATCGCCGAAAACATACCCCTATTATTCGACGATTGCGAAAAACAACTCGGCCCTGTTGATGTCCTAGTCATCAATTACACCCACGACGTCTTCGATTCATTCGATCCGGATTCAGTTGGAGGTTCAGGATCCGCCGTTCCCATGACATCGACCGAGAATATCGATCAACATTTCGCTGTAAATGCCCGCGCCGGCGCCCTCATGATAGCGGAATATGCAACCCGTTACATCAAACGAAAAGCAAAGTGGGGACGTATCATAAGCCTCACAACCACAAGAGCACATGGACGCAATATTAGCTATGCAGCAAGCAAGCAGGCACTGGTTTCGTACGCCCTATCAGCGGCTGGGGAGCTCGGTAAATACGGCATAACAGCGAACGTGGTTTGCCCGGGAGCGACACAGACCGGTTACATTTCACCCGAGGACGAGAAGAGTCTGGCGAAGCGAACTCCCCTTGGTCGTGTGGGACTACCTGATGACATTGCAGACGTTATTGTTTTCCTGGCGTCCAAACAGGCCCGCTGGGTGACCGGGAACGTTGTTTATGTTGCCGGCGGTTTTAACGTACCAACTTTCCTGGGTTAGTTGCCTAGCCTGTGACCTGAGATTTTGGTTATTCTCGAACATCCCATTCATTCAGATTGTTGGACAAAAAGAATCTTATTAATGGGGGCTGATTACATTACGCTGTTAAAGGTGCGTTCCATCCATCGAACTGCAAAATTAACCAAATCGTCGGCTTCGAACAAATATGATTGTGCTCCTCCTACTTTTCCGGAGGAACCTTTTCCAGATAATAAATATCCTTTCCCTATGGTTGTGAAGTAATCTTCACCTTGCCATTCTGCAATACCGCGGCTGGTGTCATATTCTTCTAAATCAACCCAGACCCGTTTTCCCTTCTGCATCACGGGCATCTTGTAGTTTATGACTCTCTTGTTAGGAACATCAGCAAGAAATTCAGCATAATGAAGTAATGTAATAGTGTCGAGAGGCGCGCCTAATAACAGGACCTTGCCGCCTGCATTACATAGTTTGGCTAAAGGAGAGCCTGTTCCATATCCGTACTGCCAGGGTTGGTTTTCAGTGATGTGCTGAGCCAGACGGCCTATGGCGACAAAAGATCCCTCGGGATGTGAACTTCGTAGTGCCCCAGGACGAGTACGCAGATACTCATTTAAAATGCTCCATCTACGATTGGCACGTGACGTTGCGGGGTTAAACGCAGGGCATTCCTCTAGGTAAGCGAGCTGTTTTTCCTTCGGCCATTCAGGAAGATGGTAAGGATTATCTTCCCAGCCCGCCAACATCGTTAGAGTACCTTTGTTGCCGAGCAGATCAAGAATAGCATGCAGTACAGTATCAGGCCCACCAACAACCCACCCGATGGATTTGACCGAAGAATGGAGCATGACAAGGTCACCGGGTGACACGCCAAGACTTTTCAAGTCAGTAATAATTCTGCTTAGGGTAACAATGGGTTGCTGGTTGTTCTCAGCCATTGCACAGACGACGCATATTCACTTCAGATATTTTACTGGGTATAATTTCCTTTACGAATAAACACTATTATTTTTCTCGCCGGGTTGTCAAGCAACAGTGTGCTGTTTGAATAACAAAAGATTGCTTCATTACTCGTGGAGATTGAATATCTTTTCGGCCTCAGGAAACTTATAAGTAATTTGTGACGTACTGGTGGTTAGATCTTAAATACCAAGTATTTCAGCCTCGCATTGCACTTTTTAGCGAAAAGTTCAACTCCTGTCATGTGATAAGTTCGAAGAGTCCCTAAGAGGCCTTTTGCCCTTAACAATCACAAAAGCTAGTACGTCATTAAGCGCTAATGCGTTATAGCTACGCTCTCTAATCCACCGTCAGTTGAATAATATTCTTTACTTCTTTTCTATTCTATTGAGTGCTAGATTAGCCGCCATAACAAGCTACCGTTACAGTGAACACGAGCACGCACCGACGCTAAGACACCGAAGGCGATAGCAGTTATGGGACGTACTAGGATGGAAGTCCTTGCGCTCCTCGTCTTGAGATAATGATAAATACATACGAAAAATAAGACGCCAATTTATGTAAGACTACGATTATCTCCCCTGCATTGACAAATGCATAAATAGGACTATAATTGAATTATTTAATTTTGGTCATCGGCTTAACCCGCCGTATTTTAAGTCAGGGGGACAAATAAATGAAAAGGAACTTTCTAATCACCTTAATATTGTTGATAATAATCGTTACGGTCGTTGGTGGCTGTGCCAAGCAGGCAGCAACGCCAACCCCGTTGACAGCGTCACAAATTATCGATAAATCCAGTCAAAATATGCGGGACATCAACTCTTTTCACTTTGCCCTTGACCAAGCGGGAGGCGGGACGCCCATAGCTATGGGTATTGAGATGCAGAAAGCTTCCGGTGATGTAGTCAGACCCGATAAGTTGAAAATGACCATCGATGGAACATTTTCCGGTATGGCACTGGAAGTGCAAATGATTACCGTCGGTGGAGTGATATACATGACAAATCCTCTATCCGGCCAATGGGAGACCCCTCCGGCAGAATTTGATATCTTAAGCGTTTTCGATCCAAACGCTTTCATTGCCTCCGTGATGCAAGATATCACGGGTCTTACCAAACTTACTGACGAGGATTCAGGAGGTGTAATCTGTTACCACCTAAGTGGCAGTATCAGTTCCGACGACTTAAGCGCTATAACCGGCAGTTCGGTCAAAGGAGTAGCGATAAACGTCGAAGTATGGATCGGGAAAGACGATTTGCTGCTGCGTTCGGTTAAATTGACGGGAAAGATAACGGAAACCGAAGTCCCGGGCATCGTCAGGACGCTAAGTCTCTCTGATTTTAACGAGGTAATAAGTATCGTTCTCCCCAAGTAAAGAAACATCGGCATAGAGACGAAAAACGGGGAATAAATGCGGCTTTCCGTTAGAGCGCGTTTCAGGTTGACTTCTTCGCCCAATTTTATTCTGGCAGTCGTTTGCCTCGGCATCTTTTTCGCCGCACTCGACCAAACGGTGATATACGGCGCTCTCCCGGACATGATGAAAGATATCAGCCTCCCGATAACCAAGCTGGACGAGGCAGCATGGATCGTCATCGGCTATCTCCTCGGCTATACCTTTGCCATGCCGCTAATGGGGCGAGTCTCCGATGTCTACGGTCACGGTCGAATCTACATCCTCTCTCTATTAATCTTCATGGCGGGTTCGATGGCGGTAGCCCTCGGCACTAATCTTCAATGGATAGTCGGTGCGAGAGTTATACAGGCAATCGGCGGGGGCGCGCTGGTACCCATAGCCATGGCCATTGCAGGCGATGTCTTTATAGAAAGGCGCAGAGCGGTGGCCCTGGGAATTATCGGAGGGGCGGTGGAAGCGGGGGGAGCCCTCGGTCCATTTTACGGGGCGGCGCTGGCCCAGTTTCTCGGCTGGAGATGGATATTTTGGATTAATTTGCCGATTAGCCTTTTAGTTATATCTATTGTTGTCCTGTTTCTCGGCGAAAGTCCCCGGGCGAAGGGGAAAGTCGATTACATCAGCGGGCTATTTCTCGCGTTAACCCTAGTCCTTTTCAGCTTGGGCTTGTCCCGACAATCAACACAACAATATTTCCTGGTTTACGTCATCATCTCATCGATCGGCGCTTTATTATTCTTCGCCTTATTTATCTGGCGGATTGCCACAGTTTCTGAACCGCTGTTCAAACCTTCGATGTTTAAGAATGTCACTTTTTCGGCGGCCAACCTGACCAACCTGCTCGTCGGCGGAGCCTTGATTATAGCGATGGTCAATATTCCTCTGATGAGTGATACGATTATGGGCACCTCACCACTAGAGGGAGGCTTACGGTTATTACGGCTTACTTTTATGCTTTCTATCGGAGCCATCGTGGGAGGGTTTTTATGCAAACGATTCGGTTATCGCCTGCCCACGATACTTGGGCTAATCTTAAGCAGTGCGGGTTTCTTCCTTATGAGCCGCTGGACTATCTCCCTTGCCGACCCCTCGATGACTTTCCACCTCGCTATCTGCGGGTTTGGATTTGGCCTAGTGATTGCTCCTCTGGCTACAGCGGTTATGGACTCGGTGGGAGTGGAACAGAGGGGCATTGCGTCATCGCTCATAGTAATGCTACGTATGATTGGCATGATAATAGGCCTTACGGCGATTACATCTTGGGGGACAGGCCGTTTCCATTTGATGACAGCTGGCATGACGCTAAATGAGATAATAACAGTGCCCGCAGAGCTTGTTGAGTCGCTGCTGGCTTTATTCCACGACTTTTTCCTGGCTGCGGCGGGAATATGTCTGGCGGCGATAATCCCATCTTTCTGGCTGGGTCGCCAGCGGCGCTTGGAAATGGGCCGTTGAAACAAGACAACTCAATTGCTTGTTTTGTGACTTTCGAAGGATGGGTGTTTTTTGGTGTTCGTTAACCTTATTGCTTAATTTACCATTTCGTGACTTGGGAAAGAGTTAATTTCCGGCACTAATTTGGCACTAATCATTTTCAGACGACTGTAAAAAATCGGGGTTTTAAAGCTAAAATAGGGATAGGCACAAAACAGTAGTTTAGCTTCAAAGTTCATAGAAAACAAGCCTATTATCAGACTTCGGAACCGGGGGTCGTGGGTTCGAATCCCTCCAGGCGCACCAGAAATCTTGGTGAAATTTAACTATCGCGCGGGGACAGGGGCAACCCGCCGCCGACGCAGATAGCCTCGCCGGTAACGTACGAAGAAAGGCCGGAAGCCAGGAACAAAGCCACGCCGGCGACCTCATCCGGGGTGCCCATCCTGCCCATCGGCACCCGCTTACCAAGCATCTTGAAAAATGCCTCCCCTTCTTTTTTCGACATCGCCTTCAGCATTTCGTTAAAGAACTCCGACTTTATCGGGCCAGGCAGAATAGCGTTGACCGTGATGTTGAAGGGCGCCAGCTCAAAAGCCAGGTTCCGCGTCAAAGAAAGCACGCCGCCCTTAGCCGCGTGGTAATGAACGATAGGCGCCGGCGGCTGGATGGCACCCATCGAGGAGACGTTAATGATTTTACCGTAATGAGCCTTTTTCATATACGGCACGACTGCCCGGCAGCACAAAAACTGTCCCTTCAGATTAATATCAACAATCCTGTCCCAGTCCTCCTCGGAGGTATCCTCGACGGCGGAATCTTTCGCCAGACCGGTCCCGCCGGCGTTGTTAACAAGGATATCGATCTTGCCGAACTCCTTGACCGTCCGCGCCACCATAGCGTCCACCTCGGCGCTGCGAGAGACATCGGCCTTAACCGCCAGCGACTTTCGGCCCAGGGCTTTGATTTCATTAGCGACCTCCCGTGCGCCTGCGATGTGGCGGGAATTAACAACGACATCGCAACCCTCGGAGGCAAACTTGAGGGCGATGCCCCTCCCGATGCCTCTAGCGCCCCCGGTAACGATAGCGACCCTGTTTCCCAGCAGCATATTGCCTCCTTAGAAAACGCAGGAAAATGTATTCAAGTCACAATATACCCGATAAAGGCATCAGATGACAAACCTCACCCTCTTACCTCACCCCCCTTGCCCCCTCTCGAACAGTAATATCTATTGTTCCCGTTTTTTACTTTGTTCAAGAGGGGGAAGGGATTTGAGAGGGGCTAACGCCCTGCTTACACCTAAATCACGGCAATATTGTATAATATCGAGATAGCGACCTGTTTTATCAAAAGCAAATCTCAAAAGGCGGAGGCGGCATGGCCAGGGGCTACATGGGGAAAATCCTCAACGTAAATTTATCGCGGGACGAGCTTAAAGACCAAACGCTGGACGAAAAACTCTGCCGCGATTTCATCGGGGGATACGGCATCGGGGCGAGAGTCCTGTTCAGTCGGATGAAGGCCGGCGCCGACCCGCTGGGAGAGGACAGCATCCTGGGGTTCATGACCGGCCCGCTGACCGGCACCGACGCGATCTCCGGGACGAGATACACCGTGCTGGGGAAATCGCCGCTGACCTGGGGGTGGGGCGACGCCAACTCGGGGGGATATTTCGCCGCCTACCTGAAATTCGCCGGCTACGACGGGATTTTCTTCACGGGCATCGCGCCAAAGCCGGTCTACCTGTTCATCGACAACGGTAAAGCGGAGCTCAGAGACGCCGGGCATCTCCGGGGCAAAGACACCTACGAGACCGACGACCTGCTAAAAGCGGAACTCGGCAAAGACACCGCCATCGCCTGTATCGGGCCGGCAGGGGAAAAACTTTCCCTCGTATCCTGCATCATGCACAACAAAGGCAGCGCGGCCGGCCGCTCCGGCCTGGGGGCAGTCATGGGGTCGAAGAGGCTCAAGGCGGTAGCCGTAAAAGGCAAAATGAAAGTGCCCGTAGCCGACGAAACAGGACTGAAGGAACTCCGGGCGAAATACCTCAAACAGCTCGGCGGGCCAGAATGGCTCGGGAAATACGGCACGTCGCACGTCACCCAGGAATCGGTGGAAAGCGGCGACTCCCCGGTGAAAAACTGGGGCGGAGCGGCCGTCAACGACTTCAAAGACGCCAGACCCATCGGCTGGGAGAAGATCGAAGAGCGCCGGCTCAAAAAGGTCGCCTGCTACCGGTGCCCGGTCGGCTGCGAAGCGATAATGAAAGGCGGGAAGGGCGAATACAAGTGGGCGGAGGGGACTTACCGCCCAGAGTACGAGACAGTAGCCATGCTCGGCTCGAACTGCCTGAACGATAATATCGACTCGATATTCATGGCCAACGACATCTGCAACCGGTACGGCATCGATACCATCTCCGCCGGCGCCATCATGGCCTTCACCATGGAATGCTACGAAAAGGGGCTTATCAACAAAAAAGACACCGGCGGCATCGAGATGACCTGGGGGAACCACAGGGCTCTCATAGCAATGATGGGAAAAATGGCAAAGAGAGAAGGCTTCGGGGACATCATCGCCGACGGCGTCAAAAAAGCCGCGGAGAGAATCGGCGGGGAGGCCGCGAAATACGCCGTCCACATCCAGGGACAGGAGGTGCCGGGTCACAATCCCATCGGGAGCTATCACTGGCCGGCGACCTATATCGCCAACGCCACCCCGGCGCGGCACACACAGGGGTCGGAGGGATTCAGCCAGGAGCTCATGCCCAAGTTCGATAAAAGCTCATTCCGCGGCCGGGGGCTCGCACACAAAATCGGGGTATGCAGTCAGCACGCCCTCATGTGCGGCGGGATGTGCCTCTTCGTGGAAGGCGCCCTCCCCAGCAAGCATAACATGGCGGAATTTTTCAGGGCGGTCACCGGCTGGGACGTCACCACCGAAGAGCTCCTCAAGACCGGCGAAAGAATCGAGAACGTGCGGCAGGCCTTCAATATCCGCGAAGGACTAAACCTTTTAAAATACGACGTTCCAGGCAGGATACTCGGCAGACCGCCGCACAAAGTCGGGCCGCTGGCCGGGGTCACCGTAGACGAGGAGACGCTCGTTAAAGAGTACCTGAAGGAGATGGACTGGGACCTAAAAACCGCCAGGCCGAGCGAAAAAAAGCTCAAAGAGCTGGGACTGGAAGACATAGCCAGGGAGCTATCCAAAATATAAAGGAGAACCTAAAATGAGCAGTCTCAAGGGAAAGGTCGCCCTGGTGACCGGGGCCGCCAGCAAGAGGGGCATGGGACACGCCGTCGCCGTAAGACTGGCCAGAGAAGGGGCGGACGTGGTGGTGGCGGACAAGCTCGCCGCACCCAGGAGCATGTTCCCCGGCGACGAAGGCTGGGGCGGACTCGACGAAATCGTCAAAGAAATAAAGTCGGCGGGCGGGCAGGGACTGGCGGTAACGCTCGACATCAACGTCGTCAGAGAGATAGACGCGGCGATAGATAAAATACTGAAGAAATTCGGGCGGCTAGACATACTGGTGCACGCCGCCGCCATCCGCGGGCCGGTGGGGGTCAACGTGGTCGACCTGCCCGAACAGGACATCAGGTCGATAATCGACGTCGACCTGGTCGGAGCGTTTCTCATCTGCAAAGCCGCCGCCAGGGCGATGATAGCGGGGGGAAAAGGGGGAAAGATAGTGATTTTCTGCTCGCTGGCGGGGACGCACGGCGTGGCGGGCAGCGCGGCCTACTCCGCCGCAAAATGGGGAACGATCGGGCTGACGAAAAGCCTGGCATTAGAGCTGGCGAAATACAAGATAAACGTCAACGGCATCAACCCGGGCATGATAGTAACGAACCTGAGGGACGAGACATTCCAGAAGATGGCGGAAGCCGAGGGCATCACGTGGGAGGAAGCGCGCCAGAAAGACCAGGGGCCTTTAGCCAGCCATATACCGTGGGGCAGGCTCGGCACGCCGGAAGAGGCCGCCGACCTGACCTATTTCCTGTGCTCCGACCAATCGGATTATATCACGGGCGAAGTGATAGCGCTGGGGGGAGGGGCGACGTAGGGGGAGGTCAATTTATGACGGCAATATCTCAATTTATTAAGCATTTTACTACCTTATGCTATGAAGACCTGCCCGCCGCGGCGGTAGAAGCGGCGAAGAAAGAGGTGCTGGACAGCCTGGCGACGGCCCTGGGAGGCTCGGGAAAAGCGGGGATTAAAGAGCTGGTGGACATGGTGAAGGAGTGGGGAGGGGAAAAGCAAAGCACCATTATCGCGTACGGGATAAAGTGCCCGGCGCCCAGCGCGGCGCAGGTCAACGGCACGATGATACACGCCCTGGACTACGACGACGGGCACCAGGCGGCCTTAGTCCACACCGGATGTATTACAGTGTCGACGGCTTTTGCCGTCGCCGAGCGGACGGGAAAAGTCAGCGGCAAAGAGCTGATCACGGCGATAGCGCTGGGCGGCGACTTCATGGCCAGACTCGGACTGGCGGGACGGCCCGGAAAGACCGCCTTAAGCTCCGGCTGGCACCCGACCACGCTGCTGGGGCACTTCGGGGCGGCCGCCATCGCCGGCAGGATAATGGGACTCGATGAAGACAAAATGACCAACGCCCTGGGGCTGGCCTATCACCAGGCGGGCGGGGCGGGCTCCGGGGTGAGCGACGGCGCGCTGGCGAAGAGGATGGGGCCGGGGTTCGCGGCCAAAGCCGGCATCACGGCGGCGCTGATGGCGGAGAGGGGAATAACGGGGGAAAGAGACCCCCTCGAAGGGAAGACGGGGCTGTTCAACACCTACATGGGCGGGGACTACGACCCCGAAATACTCACGGCGGATTTAGGTAAGAGGTTCGAGGGGGTAAATATCGGGGACAAGCCCTACCCCTGCTGCGGGCTCATCCACGCCTGTATCGACGCGGCGCTGGCTTTGAAATCGAAACACGATATCCATATAGAACAGATTAAAGAGATAATCGCCTACGGCGGGCAATCGATATACGATTTATCCCAGCCGCCGGAGGTCAAACGCCATCCCAGAACAATTATCGACGCGCAGTTCAGCGTGCCCTGGGTGGTAGCGACGGCCATCGTCAAGGGCAAGGTGACGGTCGACGACTTCACCGACGCGGCCATCAAAAGGCGGGAGATACTGCAAATCTCCGGGAAAGTCGGCGGAAAGCTCGTCCCGGAGATGGACCGGCACGGCGTGGGTCCGGGCGGGGTAATCATAAAGATGAAGGACGGGGCGGAGTATAAAGAAGAGGTGGAGCACTGCCTGGGGAGCGTCGAGAGACCGATGACTTTTAACGACATCACGAAGAAATTCCGGGAATGCGCCGCCGGCTCGAGAAAGCCGCTGCCCAAGGAAACCATCGATAAAGTGATAGCGATGGTGGGGCGGCTGGAAAAGCTCGACGACGCGGCGACGATAATCAGGCTGCTTTGAAAACATGGCGAAAATCAAGCTAAATATTGACGGTCGGGAGATAGAGGCGGAGGCGGGGAAAAGCATCCTCGAAGCGTCGCTCGAAGCCGGGATTTACGTCCCCTTTTTATGCCATCACCCCGACCTGACCCCGACGGGAGACTGCAAACTATGCGTGGTGGAATCAGAGGGCAACGACGAGCCCGTTATCTCCTGCACGACGCCCAGTCGCCGAGGGCATGAAAGTCAGAACGAAAACAGCCAAGCTGTCGGCGGCGCGGCGGCAGGCCATGGAAAAAATACTCGAAGGGCACCCGGCGGACTGCGGCACCTGCATCAAGTACCTCAACTGCGAACTGCAATCGCTCAAGCAATACCTCAGCGAAGAAGAATACAAGCCGAAGGGCCAGGCCCGACTGTTCGCCGTGGACAACAGCAACCCGCTTTTTACCATCGACCCCAATAAATGCGTCATGTGCACACGCTGCCTGAGGGCGTGCAAAGAACTGAGGGGGGTGGGGGTGCTAGTGGAAAAAATAAAGGACGGGGTTAGATATATCGGGACGGCCGACGATTTACCGCTCGCCGAGGCTAACTGCCGATTCTGCGGCGCCTGCGCCGAGGTCTGCCCGAGCGGGGCTATCATGGACAAGCCGGAGCTTACCAAAGGGAAAAACAGAAAGAACGCCCTACTGCCGTGCCGTTATACCTGCCCGGCGGAGATAGACGTGCCGGCGTACCTGCGTTTCATCGGCGAAAAGGACTACGCCGCCGCGGCCGCGGTGATAAGAGAAAAAGTGCCCTTCCCCGGGGTGCTGGGGTACGTCTGCGACCGCCCCTGCGAAGATGTGTGCCGGCGCAAAGAAGTCAACCAGTCCGTCTCGATAAGAGAGCTCAAACGCTTCGCGGCGGAACACGATAAAACCCAGGTACCGACGAAAAGAAAACCGAGCACCGGAAAAAAGGCGGCGGTAGTGGGAGCCGGCCCGGCCGGCCTGACGGCGGCCTATTACCTGGCGAGACAGGGGCACGACGTGACCGTATACGAAGGGCTAAAGGCGGCGGGAGGGATGCTCAGGTACGGCATCCCCGAGTACCGCCTGCCCAGAAAAGTCCTCGAAAGGGAAATTAAATACGTCGAGGATATGGGCGTGGTCATCAAAACTGACGCACGGGTAGAGTCGGTAGACAGGCTTTTCGAGCAGGGCTGCGACGGGGTCATCGTGGCGGTGGGGACGCACCGCGGGCAAAAGCTCAACATACCCGGGGCGGACAGCGCCGGGGTCCTGATAGGAGTCGATTTTCTCAGGGACATTAACCTGGGGAAAAAGGTCAGCGTGGGAAAAACCGTGCTGGTGCTGGGGGGAGGCAACGTGGCCTTCGACAGCGCGCGGGCGGCGAGAAGATTTGGCGCGCAGGTAAAGCTCGCCTGCCTGGAGTCCAGGGAGACGATGCCGGCGGCGAAGGAAGAAATCGAGCAGGGGGAGGAAGAGGGGATAAAGATATACCCAGGGCGGACTTTCACGCGGATTATCAACGAAAACGGAAAAATAAAAGGCGTGGCATGCCTCGAAGTGGCGTCATTGAGTTTCGACGGGGAGAAAAATCCGCAGATAGAGACTAAAGAAAACTCCGAACACACACTCGAAGCCGATACCGTGATTTTCGCCATCGGACAGAGGCCAGAGATACCGAAAGGGTTCGGACTGGAAACAAACGCGGGAAACTGCATCACGGCAGACGAATACTCTTTGACCACGAACAAAGAGGGGGTGTTCGCGGCCGGCGACGCGGTGAGCGGGACGAGCTCCGTTATTAAAGCCATCGCCTCCGGGAGGAAGGCGGCGATAGCATTAGACAAATATCTGGGAGGGGATGGGGATATCGACGAAAAGCTGGCGCCACCTGCAAAGCTAAAGAATAACATCGGGCAGTGGGAGGGGTTTGCGTCGATAGAAAGATGCAAAGAATGGCACATCCCGGCGGAAAAGCGAATAAAGAGCTTTGGCAGCGTCTTGAAAGACGTGGATAAAAAGACGGCGGAGTGTGAAGCCAAACGCTGCCTGCAATGCGATTTAAGGCTAAAAATCACGCCGATTAAGTTCTGGAGCAGCTACTAGTTTTAGCGGGAGGTCAAGATGAATCCGATAACAGCGCAAACGGATATAGTCGTGATAGGGTCAGGGGCGGCGGGGCTGGCGGCGGCGCTGACGGCGGCGGAGGGGGGAGCTAAAGTCACCGTTTTTGAAAAACAGCGCTCACCGGGGGGCACCTCCAACTTTCTCCAGGGCACCTTCGCCGTAGAGAGCGATATGCAAAGAGAACGCTATATCATGTACAGCCGGGACGAAGCTTTCAAAAACATCATGGAATACAGCCACTGGATAGCCAATCCGCGGCTCGTCAGGGCCATCGTCAACGAGTCCGCGGCCACGATTAGCTGGCTCCAGGGCCAGGGGGTGGTCTTCAGCGACGTCACCATAAATATGCCCGACTCCCCCCGCACCTACCACGTCATCAAGGGGAGGGGCGAAGCGCTGGTCAAGACTCTCACCACGCGCGCCAAGGAAAGGGGGGTCGAAATCAGGCTGGCCACGCCGGTAAAGAGAATCTTAAAACAGGGGGAACGTATCAACAGGGGTCATCGCGGAAGCGGACGGAGAGGAAATACAGGTAAATGCCAGGGCCATTATCATCGCCAGCGGGGGCTACGCCAATAACAAAGACTGGGTTAAAAAGTACACGGGGTTCGACCTCGGGGTCAACCTGATATCCATCGGCAACGTGGACAAGACAGGAGACGGCATCCGCATGGCGTGGGAAGCGGGAGCAGCAGGACGAAGGGAAAAGCCTGCTCGAGCTGTACCGCGCCGGGCCGGCGGGACCGGACTTCAACCTGGGAAACCAGATAGAGTTCGCGGCCACCCAGCCCGATTTGTGGGTCGACCCGAAGGGCGAGCGCTTCTGCGACGAGAGCATCTGCTTTTACGACTCGTCGGTGGGGAACGCCAACGCCAGGTCCAGAGAAGGCTATACCTGGAGCATCTTCGACGAAGGCGTCATACGGCGCATGCTGGAGAGGGGCATCGACAAGAACGTGGCGATAGACAGCATGCCCGGGAGCAAGCCAACGGGCATCGAGAGGGAAATCAAAGCCGCCCTCGATAAAAAGTCGACGGAGGTTTTCGAGGCAGACTCCGTCGAGGCGCTGGCGTCGAAAATGGGTGTCAATCCGGCCGTATTAAAGAAGACCGTTGACGAATATAACGATTACTGCGAGAAAAAACACGACAAGGACTTCGCCAAGGACCCGAAATATCTCTGGCCTATCAAGGGACTGAAATATTATGCCGTTAAGGCGCGGACGGTGTTCCTGGGGACGATGGGCGGGATAAAAATCAACGAAAAGGCGGAGGCACTGGATAAAAAGGAAACAGCCATCCCCGGACTGTACGCGGCGGGGTTCGACGCGGGGGGCATGTACGGGGACAGCTACCCGATTAAGTGCTCCTCGGGGCTGGCGTCGGCATTCGCTTTAAACTCGGGGAGGATTGCCGGGAAAAACGCACTGACATACCTCGGAAAATGAATAATCCCTTTATATCACTGTAGAAGGAGCATGAAATGTCTGAAAATGCTAAAGCAGCGCAGGAGCTCATCGTAACCCCAGAAAAGATAAAGGCCAGACAGGGTGATTTTCAAATTATTCTCAATAATAAGGGGAACTCCGCCAATACCTATCAATTAAAAGCAGATGACCTGGCGGACTGTGCAACTACAGCCTTGATAAGGAAACCGTAACACTGGAGGCAGGCGGCACCGCTACAATCACTCTAACTATTAAGTTCAAAAAGATTCCCCTCGCCGGGGCCTCCAAAATGTGTGATTTTACCGTTACCGCTATTAAGGGCACGCGGGAAAGCATCGGCGCGAAGGGGCAACTCGAATGTCCGCCGCGCTTACCTAAATTAGCCATGGCGGCCTGCGGAGCAGTCGTTATCGCCATTATCGTTGTGGCGGTCGTGCTGGGTAGTAAAGGCGGCGGCTCCACCGAGGTCGTTGCAACCGGCCCAACAACGACCACACCAACCGCTCCGGTAACGACCATAACGCCATCAGCCTCAATTACACCGACAGCCACAACACCCAGTTTAACGCCAACTCAAACGACAACTTCACCTACTGCCACGGCGACAGCCACTCCAACGACACCGACACCAGCGACCACGGCCACGCCAACAGCGACAACGACCACCACGGCTACTCCGACGCCGACAACAACACCCACACCAACCATTCCTAGCATTGCCGGACACTGGCAGTGGGATTCTACCGTCACCGTGGCAGGCGGAGTATGTGCCGGCGAGGAAGGACCCAGTCCAACGAAAACTATTGAAGTTGCGCAGCAGGGCAAGGACGTGACATTCTCCGGCTTCCCAAATCCAGAGAAAATACTCACCGGCAATATCACATTTGATAATACGACCGGCAAGTGGACTATCAAGTTACACGGGAGTTACCCGGAGGACCAGGGCATAACTACGGGTGATTATACTCTGACGCTTAATAGCACGTTTGACGAAATGACCGGAGAGGAGGACTGGAATTGGGTCGGGGGAGGCGGCTCCTGCCCCGGCAGTAAATCAACAGTTTCAGCGAAAAAATTGCCCTGAAATAATCACTCAAACGTGATAATGTTACGCAGCGCCTCCCCCTTTTGCAGCGAGGCGATAGCCTCGTTGATGCGCGCCAGGGGATAGTGCCCGCTGATAAGCTCGTCCAGCTTCAGCTTCCCCGACTGGTACAGCGAGACCAGGAAAGGGATATCGATGCTCGGGCGTATCGAGCCGCCACCGGACGCCGTGAGGACTTTTTCGGTAAAGATGAAATCGAACGGGGTAAAAGAAGCGCAGGTCGCCCTGCGCCAGCCCGACAATCACCGTCATGCCCATGACACCGGACATCAGGAAGCCCTGCCGGATGGCCTCGACCTTCCCGACGGTAACGAAAACGTAGTCCGCCCCACGGCCGGAGGTCATCTCCATGACCGCCTTAACGGGGTCTTGAACCTTCTTCAGGTTAACCGTATGCGTCGCCCCGAACGCTTTAGCCGTTGCCAGCTTGCTGTCCAGGACATCCACGGCGATAACGGGATAAGCCCCGGAAAAAACCGCGCCCTGGATGGAGTTGAGGCCGACGCCCCCCGTCCCTATCACCACCACGCTGCTCATGGCCCTGACTTTAGCCCTATTGACCACCGCGCCAAACCCGGAGGTCACGCCGCAGGCGAGCAGCGCCGCGCGGTCCAGCGGCATGTCCGCGGGGACCCTGGTAACTAAAGCCGCCGGCACGGTGGTATATTCCGCAAAGCCGCCGACGGGCCCGGCCATCAGCGCCAGGCGCTGGCCCTTCTTGTTCCGATGTTTCGGCCTCGAGAAGGAAAACCTTTCCACGCAGAAATGCCTCGCCCCGATGGTGCAGTAATAGCAGTGGCCGCAGCCAGAGGTCACCGTGCCGATAACGACAGGGTCGCCCTTCTTAAGCGTGGTCACGCCCTCGCCGACCTCGTCAACGTGACCGGCGGTCTCGTGGCCGGCCAGGCCGGGCAAATCCGATTTAATTTCCCCGGAGATAAAATGGAGGTCGCTGTGGCACACGGCCGTCACCGCAACGCGGACCTTGACCTCGCCGTGGCCCGGGGGGTCTACCGTCACCCCGTCTTCAACGACCAGAGGCTTACCGACTTCATAGCAAATCGCCGCTTTCATAGATACATTCCTTTCAGATTATTCGAACACGATAACGTTGCGCAGGCCCTCGCCCCTCTCCGTCAGCGCCATGGCTTCGTTAATACGCTCCAGAGGGAAACGGCCGGTGACAAGCTCATCCAGCTTGAGACGGCCCGACCGGTACAGCGCTACCAGATGGGGGATATCTATTTTCAGGTTGGTCGCGCCCATAAAGCCGCCGATGAGGTTCTTCTCGGTGGGAATCATCTCCAGCGGGACGAAAGACAGCTGGTCTTTAAAGCTCGGCAGGCCTATCATCACGGTCGTGCCGCGCGAACACGTTAAAGATATGCCCTGCTTTATCGCGGCGACGCTGCCGACGGTCACGAAGACGAACTCCGCCCCCCGCCCCGAGGTCATCCTACGGATTTCCTCCGCCGCCTTTTCATCCCTGGCATTGACCGCATGCGTCGCCCCGAAGTCCAGCGCCATTTTCATCCTGGACTCAAGGACATCCACGGCGATAACGGGATAAGCGCCCACGTAGGCAGCGCCCTGGATGGCATTGATGCCCACGCCGCCGACGCCCATGACCACGACGCTCTGGAAGGGCCTGACCGCGGCGCGCTTGACCACCCCGCCGAAGCCGGTGATGACGCCGCAGGCGAGCAGCGCCGCCCGGTCCAGCAGCATGTCGTCGGGGACCTTCACCACCTGGGACTCGTCGACGACAACGTACTCCGCGAAGCCGCCGATATTGCCCTTCAAATCGATTGGCTGCCCCTTTTTATTGCGGACGCGCGGCTGCGGGGGAGGGTCGAAGCGGTGCTACACAGAGATGAGGCAGGCCGGTAATACAGTAATAGCATTTGCCGCAGGACGCCAGCAGCGACACAACGACGGGGTCGCCGGGCTTTACGTACGTGACACCTGCGCCGACCTTATCGACACGGCCGGCCGACTCATGGCCGCCGATAAAAGGCACCCCGCCGGGCATCTCCCCTTTCCAGTCGTGGATATCGCTGTGGCAGATGGCCGTGGCCGCCAGACGAATTTTAACCTCGCCTTTGCCGGGCGCCCTCAACTCTACGTCTTCTATCACCAGGGGCTTATTCAACTCATAGCAGACGGCAGCTTTCATGATGGCCTCCCTCAGAAATTGATGAAGAATTAAGACCGGAAATTTCCTCCTTAAGAGGCTATAACAAAGGGAACAGTGAAGTCAAACGAGATGGTGAGATATTATACCTCACCCCTGCCCCTCTCCAGCCTGTTTCAACGTGCCAGCCGTAGTATTTCTGGCTGGAGAGGGGAGTAAACGAGAGAGGGGGCTGCGCCCCCTCTCAAAGGCTCTCCCTTTAAATAACAGGGCGTCTAAGAGGGGCTTCGCTCCTCTTTTATTTCTTCCCCCTTCCCTTCACTAATTCCCAAGGGAAGGGGGATACAGGGAGATAGGTTCAAATTAAAAGGGGGTGAGAAAGATATTAATAATCGATAATAGTCTTATTTAACTTTCCCGAACACCTTTTTCACCTTCGGGTTCAGGCCGGCGCCGATTTTTTCGATAGCCTCGTAGCGGATTTGATTAAGCTCCGCCTGCTTTTGCTCGAACTCGGCGGCGGTATAGAGCCTCTCCGGGTGCACGAGGATATCGTCGACGGCGCGGATGGCGGTCGGCACCTTAAAGCCCGAAGGAGAGTCCATCCAGTCCTCCAGTCCACCCCTCACGAGAGAGTCGAGAATGCTCATGGTATGGCCGACATCGATGTCCTTAAAGTGATAGCCTTCCCCGACCGAACCGGTGTTAATAAGATAATAGTTCATGTGGGGGAGGTTCTGCAGGATATCAAAAAACCGGTTGGCGTGGGCCGCCCTGTCCCCGGCGGCAAACGGGTCGTAAAAGAACTCGGTCCTTATCTTACCGGCCTGGGTGGGGTCGCCGGCAGAGGACTCCATCGCCTGGCCCAGCACCATCAAAGCGGCCGCCTGCTCCAGGTCCAACTTGCAGATAGCGGGGATGGTGGGGCCGCGGGTGATAAGGACGATATTATCGATAGACTCGACGTCGATATGGGGGCTGGCGTGCATAAAGTCCTTGCGCAAAACGACCGCCCGGCCGTTGGACGTCCTCTCGAAGTTCTCGAAATCGAAATCGCCGCCGGCGTTAACAAAGACGTTCTCGCAGACCGTCTCCGACTTCAACAGGCCGTAGAAAATCTCGACCTGCTCGCCGGGGTTGACGCCCTCCGTCTTGACGAAAACGCCGCCGGCCTCAAAGCCATGGAAAGAGCCGTCCGGCAGGAGCGTGCCGCCGTCGTCCTGAATCAGCCACGACCTCTCCATGCCCTTGCGCGCCAGAATCTTACAGGTCGTGGTGGTCTTGCCGTTAGCGCTCAGGGCGATGAGCAGAGTCCGCACCGGCTTATAGACGCCGTGGGTCGACTGCAAATAGTCCTCGCGGCAGCCAGCGTGCAGGAAAATGCCCCCGCGGCGCGTCTTGGCCACCCAGTCCTCGGAGGCGAAAACACCCTTCTTGTACTCGCCGATGTAGTTACTGTTGCGCACGATTTTCACCACCCGGCCGTCGTCCAGAAAAGCGAGCCTGATGGTAATATCTTTCTGCGGCAGAGGTTTCGACTTATTGGTCTGCCAGGCGTCATCGCCGAAGAAGACGATTTGATAGTCCGGCTTCGTCACCGGCCGGCGCACCGGAATAAAGAGGTTCTTGCCGCCATAGGCGACATGGGCGAACTTCACCGGGCAGATAAGCCTCACGACGGTCTGGCTATTCTGATTACCCACCGTGCGGTCGATGGATATCAGTTTCTCCTTCGCCAGGGCTTTCTCGCAGTTCTCCAGGAGCTTCAACTCATCCGCGCCGAAGTTATCGTCGACGCTGTTCTTGGTGAACATCTGCGACCGCGAGGTGGGCTCGCTCTCCGCCACGAAGTTATCGTAAATCGTCTTCACGACCCTATCCTCTTTTTCCACCAGCGCCCTCAGGACATCATCGGGGGGATTATCCAGCAGCCTGTTTTCGGCTCTGGCTTTCTCCCTGATCCTCTCCACGGTCCGGGCAAACTCTTCCAGATTTATCTTCGAACTCATCTCAAGACCTCCGTGCGGTTCATCCATTAAACCGGCTATTTAAACACTTCCTCCCGTATAAGGGGAGAAGGAAAGAAAAAGCGGCAGGACCAGCCCTGGAAAGCGCATCAAGAAATATAACCAATTATAGCATATTTTTTTCTAACAAAGATATAACATTTGATAAATCATCCTCTTTTGGGCTTTTTTTCAGGCGCCGCATTTTGTATAATATCTGGAGAGGTTTTTAAAGACATGTCGCTGAGCAGGTGGGTCATACGATTAATCGAGGCGGCCGCCATTACGGTGACGATGGCGGCGGTATGCCAGGAACTGGAAAAACCTAAAGAGGAGAGGCAGTGGCACGGCAACGTAGGCTTTATCCCCTACGACTTCCGCCTGCCGACCATCGAAAGGTTCAAGGCGCTATGGTGGAACCCGGACGACAGCCGGATAATCGCGCCGCCGGTGTGGGGAATAGGCTGGGGGATTAATTTTTATACCCTGCTGGAAAAGATGAGGGTCATCGGGGAGATATACGTGACCGAGGAAGACTTCCTGATGCCGACGCCGACGCTGCGGAAGATACTGGTAAACCGGCCGGCGGTCAGTTAACCACCAGTAATTAGTTCACCCGCCACCCCGTCGCGATAAATTTTCACTAGCTTAACAAGCTGCAACTTATTAGCTAAATCGTCGGGGCTTCTGACATAAACCCTGATATAGTTGCCGGTAAGGCCGGACCAGACGCCGCCGGACGACTGCTCCCAGAGCACTGCCAGCGTCCTGCCCACGAACTGCTGCCGAAAGTTCTTCGAACTCTCTTTAGACAGGGCGAGCATCTGCTGGCTGCGCTCTTTTTTGAACGCGGCGGATATCTGGTCGGGCAGAGCCGCCGCGAGCGTGCCGGGGCGGGGGGAAAAGGGGAAGACATGGATGCGGGCGAATTTCAAATCGCGGCAGAACTCTAAAGTCTCCCGAAACTCCGCGCCGGTCTCGCCGGGGAAGCCGACGATAACATCGGTGGTGATGGCTACATCCGGAACAGAACCGCGGATAAGAGCCACCGCCCGAAGAAAGTCGGCGGCGGTATAACGGCGCTTCATTCTCGTTAAAACGGCATCGCTGCCGCTCTGGAGGGAAAGATGGAAATGGGGACACAAGCGCGGGTCGCGCCACAGCCCGACCAGTCTTTGCGGAGATTTCCGGCGGCTGGAGTGAGGACAACCGCAACCGGCTGATATCCGTCTCCTCCAGGATACGTTTTAAGAGTCCGGCCAGGTCCGTGCCGTTAGAGCGATAGGCGCCGATTTCGGTGCCGGTTAGCACTATCTCCTGAAAGCCGGCGGCAATTTTTTCTTTTATACCAGCTAATATATCATCGGGAGGGATGCTTACCTCGCGGGTGCGGACGTAAGGCACGATGCAGAAGGCGCAGAAATTATGACAGCCATCCTGCACCTTGAGAAAAGCGCGATTACGCTTTGTGCTATTTTCAGGATGCAAAATCACGCCGGCCGACCGAGACAGACCGTAAACACTTTCCAGCAGCGATAAAAGACTCATTTTGCGGTCGTTGCCGAGGACGAGGTCGACGCCTTCAAGCTCCGCCAGTTCCTGCGGGGCGCGGTGGGCATAGCAGCCGACGGCCACCAGGCGGGCGGATGGATTACGGCGGCGAGCGAGCCGGAGCAAATGCCTCGACTTGCGGTCGGCGACGTGCGTCACCGTGCAGGTATTCAGGATATAGATATCGGCTTTATCCGGAGAGTCGACGAGGCGGTAGCCGGCCTGCGCCAGCTGCGCCGCCAGCTGCTGCGTCTCCGCCTGGTTCAGCTTGCAGCCCAGGCTGTCCAGGGCGACGGCGGGTTTTTTCGATTTCTTTTTCATCTACGTTAAAATTATACCTTTCACGCTCTTGAAGGGTCAAAAGAAAGAAAGCGCAGCCAGAGCGCAAGTACTTGATAATGGAATCGAAATATGATAAAAATGAATTGTACCTCACTATTTGTTTTTCCCATTTACGAAAAAACGAGGAGGCCATTACCATTAACGGGCAGGTCCATAGAGTCGTCGTGACGGGCATCGGGGCGCTGACGCCCTTAGGGCTGGACATGGCCACCACCTGGGACAACCTCATCGCCGGGAAATCCGGCATCGACTATATCACGCTTTTCGACGCCTCGAAAATGGAGGTCAGAATCGCCGGCGAGGTCAAGGGGTTCGACCCCGTTAACTACATCAACCGCAAAGACGCCCGGCGCATGGACCGCTTCGCCCAGCTGGCGGTAGCCGCCGGCTACCAGGCGGTCAAGCGACGCCGACCTGAAAATCGACAACACCAACCAGGACGACATCGGGGTGTTCATCGGGAGCGGGATAGGCGGGTTGACCACGCTCTTCGACCAAGCCAGAGTGCTGATAGAAAAGGGGCCGGACAGGGTCAGTCCCTTCCTGGCGCCAATGATGATCGCCGATATCGCCGCCGCCCAGATATCCATCGCGCTGGGGGCCAGGGGACCGAATATGTGCATGACATCCGCCTGCTCCAGCGGCTCGGACGCGATAGGCGCCGCGGCGGAGTACATCAAATACGGCAACGCGCAGGTAATGATTGCCGGCGGCGCTGAAGCCATTATCAATCCCCTCGGGGTGACCGCCTTCAGCGCCTTGAAGGCGCTTTCCACCAGGAACGATGCGCCGCAAAAAGCCTCCCGCCCCTTCGATAAAGACCGGGACGGCTTCATCCTCGCCGAGGGGGCGGTCGTCCTCATCCTGGAAAGCCTGGACCACGCCCTCAACCGGGGCGCCAATATCCTGGCGGAAATAACCGGCTACGGCGCCACCGCCGACTCCTTATCACGTCACCCAGCCGCTGGAAAGCGGGGAAGGCGCCGCTAAAGCCATGCTGATGGCCATGAAGCGGGGCGGCATCAGGCCGGAGGAAATCGACTACATCAACGCGCACGGCACGTCCACGCAACTAAACGACATCATGGAGACCAAAGCCATCAAGACCGCCATGGGCGAATACGCCTACAAAGTGCCCGTCAGCTCGACGAAATCGATGACGGGGCACCTGATAGGCTGCGCCGGCGCCATCGAGCCGGCCATCTGCATCATGACGATTTTAAAGGGCATCATTCCACCGACGATAAACTACGAGACACCCGACCCCGCCTGCGACCTCGACTATGTGCCCAACCAAGCCCGCCCGGGCAGGGTCGACACCGCCCTGACCAACTCCTTCGGCTTCGGCGGGCACAACTCGGTCCTGATACTGAGAAGGTACACCGAGGCACGCACTTGAGCCACAATCGCTGGAACCTCCTGCCGCCGATAACCCCTCAACAGAAGGTCGGCGGGTATTCCCCTCTTTTAATACAGCTCCTTTACAACCGCGGCATAAAGCGACCGGAGGACTTCGCCTCCTTTCTCGCCAGCGACGAAAGCCTCCTGGCCGACCCCCGGCTGCTCCCGGACATGGACCAGGCCATCGTCAGGATAAATCAAGCGCTGCTCAGGGGGGAGACCATGGCCATCTACGGGGACTTCGACGCCGACGGCATCACCGCCACCGCCGCGCTCGTCCAGGGACTGGCCCTCCTCGGGGGCAAGACCGTCCCCTATATACCCCACCGCCAGACGGAAGGGCACGGGCTGACCACCGCCGTCCTGAAAAAGCTCTACGAGCAGGGCGTCACACTGGTGATAACCGTAGACTGCGGCGTCACCGACGTTGCCGAAGCAAAAAAGGCCAAGGAGATGGGGCTGGATATCATCATCACCGACCACCACAGCCCCCTCGACGAAATCCCGGAGGCCATCGCCGTCATCAACCCCAAGTTGAAGGGCTCGGTCTATCCGTTCACCCAGCTGGCGGGCGCCGGCGTGGCCTTCAAGCTCCTGCAGGGCATCTTCCGGAACCTCGGCATCGAGGAGAGGATAGATAAAATCATGGACCTGGTGGCCATCGGCACCATCGCCGACATGTCGCCGCCGCTGGGGGAGAACCGCTACCTCATCAAAGAAGGGCTGAAATGTATCAACGCCAGCCCGCGGCCCGGCATCAGGGAACTGATAACGCAGAACAGACTCGAACCCGGCAGTCTCAACGAGGACACGATTTCCTGGGTCATCGCCCCGTGCCTGAACGCTGCCGGCAGACTGGCCGACGGACTTACCGGCTACAAACTGCTAACGACGGAATCGGACCAGGAAGCGGAGGAGCTGGCGGCCTGGCTGGCCAGGAAAAACGAGGAAAGGCAGCGGCTGACCACAGTGACGCTGGTCCGCGCCAGAGAACAGGTCATCGCCCAGGGACTGCCGCCCCTGCTGCTCACCGCCGACAAAGAATACCCGATGGGCATCGCCGGCCTGGTGGCGAGCCGGCTCACGGAAGAGTTCTACCGGCCGTCGGTGGTGATACACACGGCGGACACGGTCTGCCACGCCAGCTGCCGGAGCATCGCGGAATTCGATATCATCGCGGCGCTCAACAAGTTCAGTCGATTCTTCACCCGCTACGGGGGACATGCTCGCGCGGCCGGCTTTACCATGCCCACGGAGAAGCTGCCGGAACTGGAACAGGAGCTGGCGGCCCTGGCTAAAGACTGGCTGAGCGGGGTCGAGCTCCGGCCCCACCTGGACATCGACGCCCTGGTCACCCTGCCCGAGCTCGGTGGGGACGCTTACCAGGAGATGCAACAACTGGCGCCCTTCGGCATCGGCAACCCGGTGCCGATATTTCTGAGTCGGGGGGTGGAGGTGCTGGAGCGGCGCACCATGGGCAGCAGCGGCGAGCACCTGAGACTAAAGCTGAGGCAGGGGAAGACCGTCTGGGACGGGGTGGCTTTCCGGCTGGGCAACCACACGGCGGAACTGGCGCCACGCATCGACGTCGTCTATAACGTGGAGGTGGACAACTGGGGCGGAAAAAAGCAGCTCAGGCTTAATATACTGGACTTCAAGAAAAGCGAATAGTATTTCTAAAACCTCACCTCTAAACCTCACCCCCTACCCCTCTCCAAACCGTATTTTTATTAAAGATGTTTTTTCACCTGTTTGGAGAGGGGGAATAAAATGAGAGGGGGCTTCGCCCCCTCTCGCTTCATACTCCCCTGTTTCACAGTGACTACACCTGTGCGATTTCCTTTTCCTCGTCGGCCTTTTTCACCCACCTTGTGCGTAGCGCTATCAGGACCACCGCGATAATCAGGACAATAACGCCGATAAACTGCGCCTGATGCAGGCCGAAAAGGAAGTCCGTCCCCTCCCGGAGGAAATCGGAGCCGATGCGCCACACCGAATATAAAGCCAGGTAGACCAGGAAGAGCGAGCCATCCGGCTTGAGCTTTTTACGCAGCATCAACAAAATGCCGAAGACGATGAGGTTAAAGATAATCTCGTAGGTAACAACCGGATGTGTAGGGGTTAAACCAACAGCTTGATTCGTCGGGCTGTTGGGGCTAGTGTAAACGACTCCCCAGGGTAAAGAGGTGGGCAATCCGGTATCGTCGCCGAGGATGGTGCAGCCGACGCGGCCGATGGCCTGCGCCAGGATAATGCCCGGGGCGATGACATCCGCCATGCGAGCGAAGGAATGTTTGCTAAAGCGACTATAAATCCAGATGCCCAGCGCTGCTCCCAGCACCGCGCCCCAGATAGAAAGCCCCGAACCGCCGATTATCTGGCCGGGGTTCTGACTATAATAATCCCACTGGTCAATAACATGGAGGAGGCGGGAGAAAATAACGCCGGAAGGGATGCCGACGATGGCGGCATTAACGACCGTATTGTAAGTAAGGCCGGAGCCCCTTTTCACCGAGACCAGCGCCCAGACGACCAGGGTTATCACCGCCAGGGCGACCATGATGCCGTACCAGCCGACAGCGATAGAGCCGATAGTAAAGGCGACCGGATTGATATTGATGGTAATCATGCTGTTCCTCTTTATTAAGAAGTCAAGGCCTCGACGAAGGAAGCCGCGTCAAAGTCTACCATATCGTCGGGGCCCTCACCAACGCCGACGAGCTGGATAGGGAGTTTGAGCTCATCGCAGATCGCCAGGACGATACCGCCCTTAGCGGTCCCGTCCAGCTTGGCGAGAAAGATGCCGGTGACACCGACCGCCCCGGTGAAATAGCGCGCCTGGGTGAGGCCGTTCTGGCCGGTGGTGGCGTCCAGCACCAGAAGCACTTCGTGCGGCGCAGCGGGGTCCAACTTGGAGGCGACCCGCTTAATCTTTTTAAGCTCTTCCATGAGATTGAACTTGGTGTGGAGTCGGCCGGCGGTATCGATAATCAAGACGTCCGCATGGCGGCTTTTCGCCGCCTGCAAAGCGTCATAGACGACCGCCCCGGGGTCGGCACCGGGCTGGTGGGCGATAACATCCACCCCCACTCTTTCCCCCTGCTTTTTAAGCTGGTCGATAGCGGCGGCCCGGAAAGTATCCGCCGCCGCCAGAAGGACGCTCTTGCCGTCCCTCTTGAGCTTGCAGGCGAGCTTGGCGATGGAGGTGGTCTTGCCGCTGCCATTGACGCCGACGACCAGTATCACTTCGGGGGGGGCGATGGCAGCAGGAAGGACATGGGAGGGAACGGTCAGGATTTTAATCATCTCGTCCTTGAGGACGGAGCGCACCTGAGAGCCGTCCAGTTTATCCGCGGCGGCGCGCTGCCTGACGGCATCAATAAGCCTGGCCGTGGTGGCGACGCCGACATCCGCGGAGATGAGGAGCTCTTCCAGTTCTTCCCAGACCTCCCTGCCAATCGAGGCGCGGTCAAAGAGGGACATCGCCCGGCCGAACCAGGTATCGTGGGTGCGCTGGAGGACTTTCTGGAAGATATTGATAGTTACCTCACCCCCTGTATCGCCCTCTCCGCCAGCGGAGAGGGGGAACTAAATAAAAGAGGGGCTGACGCCCTTCACTTCGTGGTGACTCAGTGTAACCAGGGTGAACTCTCACTTCGTGGTGACCTCAGTGGAACCAGGATGAACCCCTCTTAGACGCCCTGCTTATAGTATAGAGGAGTCGAGGGGTAAAGGGAAAGGGGGAGAAAGCAAAACCAGATTATAACGCCATACCCTTTCTTTTGGGTCGGGTCTCTTTAAAATCGGGGCCGGGCTTGACGAGCAGGACCGGCACACCGGTCTCTTTGATGACTTTCTCCGCAATATGGCTCATATCCCAGCGGCCCATTTTAGATTTGCCCGTGCTCGCCATGACAATTAAGTCCGCTTTTTGCTGGTTGACGTAGCGGACAATCTCCGCGGCGGGCTCGCCGACCAGGACAGTGGCGGTAACGTTGAACCCCTTCGCCTCCAGGCTTTCCGCAACTTTGCAGAGGTAGTCGCTGGCGGTCTTCGCCATCCTGCCCATCCTCATGGGCATCTCCTGGACGCCGTGGGCATGGCGGCCAAAAACGACAAAGAATTGCGTCATGCTGACACCGGGCGGCGCTTCGGCGACGGGCCTTTCCGGGACGAAGGGCTCGTAGACCTGGCTTTGCACGATTCTTCCTTTAACTACCTCCGTCACCGATACCAGGAGGATATCCGGGATACTGCAGCCCCGGGCGATCTCCTCGAGGTGGGGCAGGGCCAGCTCCGCGAGCTTGGAGCCATCCAGGGGCACGACTACTTTTTTATACATTCCGGCCTCCCGCGCGTGATTGGGATAAAATACGATAATATATTAGCACAAAATTGATATAGGGGTCATAAAATGGGACGGGGAAATATTGCGGAAATATAACATTATGAGGAGATGACCTCACCCCCTGTATCCCCCTCTCCGCTACCGGAGAGGGGGAATATTATTTGAGAGGGGGCTGGCGCCCCCTCTCGCTAACGCACTCCCCTGTGGCTGACGCGCGAGAGTTTAAGAGGGGCGAAGCCCCTCTTTTTTACTATCCCCTTCCCCTGCCAGGGGAAGGGGATACAGGGGACAGGGTTATTAGAAGCCGAAGGCGATGGTAAAGATGAAAAGCAAGTTTTGATTTTATTATAAAGAAATGATATTATCAGCCGAAATAACAGAGTCTCATAAGGAATTAGATATGGTTTTGAAAAAAGTATATTCAATGTATTTTAGCCCAACCGGCACCACAGAAAAAGCAGTGTTAGCTTTCGCCGAAGGGACGAGTTTACCAAGCGAAAAAATAGACCTGACATTACCAAAAATACGACAAACCTTTAAACGTTCCTTTACAAAGAACGCGCTGGTTATAGTCGGCATGCCGGTCTACGGCGGAAGACTCCCACAGAGTCTTGACGACTTCTTCTCAGGTCTGAATGGTAAAGACACCCCTGCAGTCGCCCTAGTTATGTACGGAAACCGCGAATACGAAGACGCGCTGATAGAGTTAAAAATACAGTTGGGGGAGCGCGGCTTTAATGTAGTTGCCGGAGCCGCGTTTATCGGCGAGCATACTTTCAGCAGGAACATCGCTACGGGGCGCCCGAATGCCAAAGACTTAGATATTGCCCGGGGGTTCGGCAGAAAAACAATGAAAGAAATCAGCCAAGCACCGTCACGCACACTTACCGTAAAAGGGAATTATCCTTACGCAGCCAAAGGGTTCGACCCCACTCAACCCGGCCCTCTGACTACTTTTATCAATATTACTACGTCAGAGAGCTGTACACAGTGTGGTCTTTGCGCGGAAAACTGCCCCTGGGGGGCCATCGATGGAGATGACTTTTCCGTTATCAATTCGACAAAATGTTACAGGTGCTTCAGGTGCATAAAAAACTGCCCCGTGAATGCAAAGGAAGCCAAGGATGAAAAATTTCTGGCGTTTCTACCGCAGTTTGAAATGAGGCTGAACGCCACCCGCAAAGAGCCGGAGCTGTTTTTGCCTCAATAAGCTCCTACCCACTCTGTAGCTCCTCCAGAATCCACCTGGCGGCCAGCTTGTCTAAAGGCTTATTGTTGTTACCGCACTTGGGGGACTGGACGCAGGAGGGGCAGCCGTCATCGCAGGGGCACTCGGCAATTACTCTCAAAGTAGCTTGCCAGAGTTCCTCAATCATGTCGAAGCCCTTCTCGGCGATGCCGATGCCGCCGGGGTAGGCATCGTAGATAAAGACCTGGGCGCGGCCGGTATCCGGGTGTAAAGGAGTAGAAACGCCGCCAATATCGTTCCTGTCGCACAGGGCAAAGAGGGGCAGGATGCCGATGGCGGCATGCTCGGTGGCGTGGAGCCCGCCGGCAAAGTCGCGCCCCTTCTCCGCAATACGGGCAATGGCGCGGGGAGGAATACCGAACCACAGAGCGACAGTATTAAAGCGGATGGTGGGGAGGTCTAAAGGCTCCTCACCGATGACCTCCTCGGAGAACTGGCGGTACTTCTTAAAGCCAACGACGTCGATAGTGACCTCAACATCGCCGATGCTAACGCTCACGGGACCGACCTGCTTGGTCGACCGCACGTTAAGCACATGGAGGTCGTGGATTTCTTTCGTCTCCGTATAGTAGTTGGCGCGGGTGGGGTCGGCATAGGCGACATGGTTGGTCAAATCGAGCTTAGTTATTAGAAAAGAATCGCCCTGGTGGAGGTAAATAGCGCCGGGATGCACCTGGAAAAAGGCGACGCTGCTCTCCACCGTCTCCATCAGCGAGCCGGTGGACACGTCGACAACGGCATAGTCCTGCCCGGAGGACGACCTGATATTGATTTTCTGGGCGGGGTAGGCAACGGACGGCGCCAGGTACCACTTATTACGTCTTTCGCGTAATTGAGACTCCTCAACGAGGGCATCCCTCTCTTTAACGTATTCGGCGCCAAAAAGGTCACTATCGGAAGAATCCAGGGGGCGCTCCCAGGCGGCGCAAAGTAAATGGGCCTGCAGGATATAATGATTGCCGGGGTTGATTAAAATATGCTCGAAGCCCTTCTGAAAAAAGTCCGACGGGTGGCGCATAAAATACTGGTCGAGGGGGTTGTCCCAGGCGACCAGAAAGCTCAGGGACTCGCCCTGTCCCCGACCGCTGCGGCCGGCCTGCTGCCAGGTGGAAGAAATGCTCCCGGGGTAACCATCTAATATCGTCGCCTCCAGTCCGCCGGAATCGATGCCCAGCTCCAGGGCATTGGTCGCCACCACGCCCAGCAGCTGTCCCCCGAAAAGCTCTTTCTCAATGCGGCGGCGGTCCTCCGGCATATAGCCGCCGCGGTAAGGCATCACCAGACGGGAAAGCTCGTAGCTCTCTTCCCGCAGGCGGTCCCTGGTATAGATATAGATAAGCTCGGTAAGGCGGCGGGTGCGGGTAAAGGTCAGGGTGCGGGTGCCCTGCAAGACCAGCTCGGTAAAGAGGCCGGTCGACTCCCAATGGGCGGAGCGGCGGGCAGTCTTCTGCTCGTCCAGGAGGGGCGGGTTCCAGAAAACGAAGTCCTTCCAGCCGCGCGGCGAGCCGTCCTTAGCCACGACCTCGCAGGGGAGGCCGGTCAGAGCCAAAGCATGCTCGCCGGGATTGGCGACGGTCGCCGAGCACAGGATAAACTGGGGATTCGAGCCGTAAAGCTGGCAGAGACGGCGCAGCCGGCGCAGCACGCAGGCCACATGCGAGCCGAAAACTCCGCGGTAGATATGGGCTTCGTCCACCACGACGTACTTCAGATGGCTTGAAGTAGAGTCGCCCACGACTGGTGCTGGGGCATGATGCCCACGTGCAGCATATCGGGGTTGGTCAGGATAATGCGCCCGTACCGCCTGACGTCCGCCCGCTCCGAGCGCGGGGTATCGCCATCGAAGGTGGCGATGGCCTCCGGGGGCAAAAGGGCGGGGAGAAAAGCTCGTGGAGCTTGTGGAGCTGGTCCTGGGCGAGCGCTTTGGTGGGAAAAAGAAATATGGCGCGGGTGGCGGGGTCGGTGAGCACCGCCTGCATCACGGCGATGTTATAGACCAGGGTCTTGCCGCTGGCGCTGAAGGTGGACACCATGACATTTTTGCCGGCGCGAACGAGGTTCACCGCCTGGGCCTGGTGGGAATAGAGACGCGATAACCCGTGGGCATCAAGGCAGTCCTGGAGGGCGGGCGCCAGAGGCTCATCGAGTCGACCGTAAACGGGGCGGCGGGGGGCGATGTGCTCGATATGGGCAATCTGGTCATGATAGCCGGGGAGGGAGCGGATATGGTTGAGGAAAGCCTGGATTTCCATGCCAATTTTACCTAAACGTCGATAATCTCGATGGAATAATCGAGAAACTCAACATCAAAGTGGCCGTTCCCGATAAAGCCGACCACTTTGGAAAGGACCTCGTTGCTGTGGCGCTTGTTATTGCTGATGGCGCAAATGCCGATAGTGGCCAGCTGCCAGGCATCGTTATCATCCACCTCGGCGACGGCGACATCGAACCGGCCTTTAACACGGCCGATGATGGACTTGATGACCTGCCGTTTCCCCTTGAGGGACATATTTTCCGGGATGCGCAGGCTGACCTTAGCGACGCCGACATTCATGGTTTTAATCTACCATTAGCGAATATTAGAGTCAAACACTCACCCCCTTAATCCCCCTCTCAAACCGGCCTTTCTCTCATACCCCATTTAAAGTTGTTTGAGAGGGGGAAGTAATTTTGAAGAGGGGTTTACACCCCTCTTATACGCCCCGTGATAACATCGATAAAACGACGGGAGAGTTTAATAGGGGCGGGTCCAAAACTATTTTTCTTTAAGCAGAAGGAGAAGTCCCAGCATCGCCAGGAAAGCCAGACCGGCGCCTAAGTAGAACGGGGCGGCGGGGTTAACGGTATCCCAGAGCCAGCCGGCCAGAACACTGGCGGGCAGGAGCATCAGACCCACCACCCCCTGATAATAGCCATAAGCCGTGCCTCTTCTTTCGGCGGGAACGAGGTCGGCGACGAAAGCCCGCGCTACCCCCTCGACAATGCCGTAGTAAATACCATAGGCGGCGAAAAGAACCCACATATGCCAGACCGTCCCGGAAACAGCGAAGCCGAGATAGACCAGGGCATATATCGTCCAGCCGATAACGATAACGCGGCGGCGCCCGAGTCGATCGGAAAGGATGCCCGCCGGCGTGGCCACGATGGCATAGGTCAGGTTGAAGACGACCAGCATCAAAGTGATATTAAGGACATTAACGTCCAGGTTCTGGGCGCGCAGGACAATAAAGAAGTCCGATGAATTGCCGAGGGTAAAGACGGCCATGATAACCAGAAACAGCTTGAACCGGCCGCTGAAAGCCGGCTTTTCAGCTACCGTCGGTATACCAGAGGCTTTCTGTGCGGCGCTGGAAGGCAGGCCTTTTTCGCGGACGAAGGCGATTAACATGAAAACCGCCAGGAAAGCCGGCACCACGCCGACGATAACCATCCAGCGATAAGTCGGGTCGGTGAGGTCGAGGGCGCCGCCCTGGATAGCGTAGATGATGATAGCGGCGACAGCCAGGCCGATGACGGCCCCGGCAGTATCCATGGCACGGTGGATGCCAAAGCTCTTGCCGCGTTTATCGGCGCCGACGGAATCGGCGATGAGGGCATCGCGGGGAGAACTCCTGACGCCTTTGCCGACGCGGTCGCCGAAGCGCACCGCCAGCACACCGCCCCAAACCGAAGCCAGCAGCATGAAGGGTTTGACAACAGTCGAGAAGCCATAGCCGAGAATAGCTAACAACTTTCGCTTCCGGAAGCGGTCGCTGATGCGGCCGGAAAATATCCGAAAAACGGCATCGAAGCTTTCCGAGACACCGCCGATGAGACCGACAACCAGCGCGCCGGCCCCCAGGACATTAGTGATGAAAAGCGGGACCAGGGTGAAAATCATCTCCGAGGAGACATCGGTGAGAAAGCTGACCACGCCCAGGAAGAAGACATTAGGATGGAGACCCCATATTTTACGATAGGGAGGTTCTGCAGCTACCGAATCGGGCATAACGATATATCTTTACATAGCGGGAACAGGTTGTCAAACAGGGCACGAGAGCTTTCTTATTTTTTCCCGTAATGCGTTGCCCTCATCGCACTCTTATGTTAATATACAGGTATACGGAGGCAGGGCATGCCCAAGATATACCTTATCGACGTGACCAACCGGGACGGGGTGCAGACCGCCAAGCTCGGGCTGTCCAAGCTGGAAAAGACCCTGATCAACATCTACCTCGACGAAATGGGCGTTTTCCAGAGCGAGTTCGGCTTCCCCACAACGCGGCACGAGACAAACTACCTGCTGGCGAACCTCGAACTGGCCAAGACGGGCGTGCTGAAACAGATACGCCTGGGCGGGTGGATAAGGGCGACGGTCGAGGACGTGGAAACGACCTTCGAGCTGGTGCCGAATATCAAGCACCTGAACCTCTCCATATCGACCTCCGAACAGATGATAAGCGGCAAGTTCCAGGGGAAAAAGAGCAAAAGCAGCGTTATAAAAGAAATGACCGAGGCGGTCAAGGCCGCCGGCGCTCACGGGGCGGAGACTATCGGCGCCAACGCCGAGGACGCCTCCCGGACGGACATCGACTATCTCATCGAGTTCGGGCTGGCGGCTAAAGAGAGCGGCGCGGACAGGTTCCGGTACTGCGATACGCTCGGCTACGATAACCCCTTCACCATCTACGAGGCGGCGAAAACGCTGGCGGAGAAGGTGAGGATGCCCATCGAACTCCACTGCCACAGCGACCTCGGCATGGCCGTCGCCAACTCCATCGCCGGCGCCAGAGGGGTCATCGACGGGGGGCAGGACGCCTATATCAATACCACCATCAACGGCATCGGGGAGAGGGCCGGCAACGCCGACCTCATCGCGGTCATATTAGCCCTGACGAAATCGAAGGGATTCGCAGAGAAATACCCGCTGGCGGGAAATATCAAGTTAAACCTGGCATCCAAAATAGCCAAGTTCACCAGCTACGCTTTCGACGTACCGATACCCATCAACCAGCCCGGAGTGGGCGCTAATGCCTTCGCCCATGCCTCCGGCATTCACGCCGACGGCGTCCTCAAGGACCCCGGCAACTACGAGCTTTACGGCTACGAAGAGCTGGGGCGGGGCGACCCCATCAAAGTGGAAACCGGCCGGGAAATTATCGCGGGGCAATACAGCGGCATCTCCGGCTTCGGGCACGTAATGGGCAAGCTAGATGTGACTTTCAAGAGCCGGGAAGAAGCCAACGAGATACTTGAACTGGTACGGTACGCCAACGTCGAAGCGCATAAACCCCTGGTAGAAGACGAACTGAAGTTCATCGCCAGATACCCGCAGATAGCCAAAAAACTCCTGACGATGACGCCGCTGGAATGACCCCGTCAATGACGACTCCACCGGAAGAGATAAAGCTTAAGCCCATCGGCAAGGTCCGGAGCGAGATAAAGGAGCCGACCCATCAGAAGCAGCCGGAGCTGGTCTCCGAGATTATCATCGACAAAGACCTGACGGAGGCCCTGGACGACCTCGACGAGTTTTCCCACATTATCGTCCTCTGGTGGATCCACAAATCGCGCCGCCCGGCGCCGATGAAGGTGCACCCCAGGGGCAACCCGAGAAACAAGCTCATGGGGGTCTTCGCCACCCGCTCGCCGGACCGCCCCAATCCCATCGGCCAGAGCACGGTCAGGCTGCTGGGGCGGCGGGGCAACGTACTGAAAGTGCAAGGACTGGACGCCATCGACGGGACGCCGGTACTGGACATCAAGCCCTATATCCCCGGCTATGACTCGGTCGACGAAGCCACCGCACCGCCATGGGTGATAAAAACATAGAAAAGACACTCAGGCAAGTCTACGAAAAGCTCTTCGAAAGGTACGGTCCGCAGCACTGGTGGCCCGCCCAAGAACCCTTCGAGGTAATCATCGGCGCGATACTGACGCAGTCGACCGCCTGGACCAACGTCGAGAAAGCCCTGACTAACCTCAAAGCCGCCGGAAAGCTAGCGCCGGAGGAGCTGCGAAAGCTGACCGAGGCGGAACTCGCCGGACTCATACGCCCCTGCGGCTATTACAACGTCAAAGCGCGGCGTCTTAAAGCCTTCGTTAACTGGCTGGGAGAGAATTTTAACGATAACCTCGACAGGCTTTTTAAGAGCGATGCCGACGCGCTGCGGGGGCAGCTCCTGGGCATCTACGGAATCGGGGAGGAGACCGCCGACGCCATCATGCTCTACGCCGGCGGCAAGACCGTTTTCGTCATCGACGCCTATACGCGGCGCATCATCGACCGGCTGGGGCTAACTCACTCGAACCACAGCTACGGTGGCTACCAAAAGCTCTTCACGGAGAACCTGCCGGCGGACACCGGACTATTCAATGAATACCACGCCCTGCTCGTCCGCCACGCCAAAGAGACCTGCCGTAAAAGCCCGCTCTGCCAGAACTGCTGCCTGAATCCGAAAGAAAAAAGCCGCCGGAAAAAAGTCGGCGGCCGATACCCCTGCGGTCAATTATTCAAGAGTCGATAACGCGTTTCTTCCTGGCTTTGATAGCCCAGAGCTCCTTGATTATCCGGCGTTTGCTGTCCAGAGGCACCGGCAGATTCTGCTCCAGCAGGTCCACGTGCTCCTTGGGAACGCCGGCCAGGTCGGCCAGCTCCTGCCGGGTCAAAAGGAAAGAAATGCGAAGTCGTTTGGCCTTGACACCCGTCGATGCGCTATCGAGTACTGTCGTCGCTGCTTTCATGACCGCCACCTGTTTTAATGGTAAGATACACCGCTTAAACGGGAGGCACAATCAGGCGAATACCCCTTTCGAGTGAGTGCCAGCACCCAAACGACTTGCATTGAGTGAGGTCAGTCTGGTAAGCTTTCAGCCAGAAATGTCAGTGGACTTATCGGTTCAGCTAGCCCCGAAGAACCAGCGCGGCCTGCGCCTGGCCAACCCGGTCATGACAGCCTCCGGCACCTTCGGATACGGGACAGAGTACAGCCAGCTATTCGACATACAGCAACTCGGGGCCATCGTCTGCAAGGGCACCACGCTGGAGCCACGGGAAGGAAATCCGCAGCCGCGGCTCGCGGAGACAGCCAGCGGGGTCATCAACTCCATCGGGCTGCAAAACATCGGAGTAAAGGCGCTCATCAAAGAAAAGGCGCCTGTATGGGCAAGCTGGCGGGTACCGGTAATCGTCAACATAGCCGGGGACACCGTTGCAGAATACCACAAGCTGGCTAAAGCGCTGGACGGCATCAAAGGCGTCAGCGGCATCGAGGTGAATATAAGCTGTCCCAATGTTAAAGCCGGGGGGGCGGCTTTCGGGGCCGACCCTAAATGCGCCGCCCAGGTTACCGAAGCCGTCAGGGCGGCCACATCTTTACCGGTAATCGTCAAGCTCACTCCGAATACGGGAGATATAGTCGGGGTGGCGAAAGCCGTCGCGGAAGCCGGGGCCGACGCCATATCCCTCATCAACAGCGTCAAGGCCATGGCGATAGACCTCGTCAATAAGCGACCGTCCATCGGCAGCGTTACGGGCGGGCTGTCCGGCCCGGCGATAAAGCCAATAGCCCTGGCGATGGTCTACGAAGTCGCGGGGGCTGTCGCCGTGCCGGTAATAGGGTGCGGTGGCATCGCCAATGCCAACGACGCCCTGGAGTTCATCATGGCGGGGGCCAGCGCCGTGCAGGTGGGCTCGGCGACTTTCGTTAATCCCCGGGCTTCTCTCGACGTGCTGGAAGGCATCGAGAGGTTCATGGTGAAAGAAGGGTTAAAGACATTGGGGGAGATAATCGGGGCAGCGAGGAAATAACACTTTTATTAGTTAATATGCTGATACTCACCCCCTTACCCCCTCTCAAACAGGTTTATTATCTATGTTCGTATGGTACATTGTTTGAGAGGGGGAATAAACTTGAGAAGGGGCTTCGCCCCCTCTCGCTGCGCACTCCCCTTTTCAGACTTTACCATTATTGAGACCACCTGCCGATTATGCTATTATAAAAAAGTTAAGTTAATGCCCATTTCGCACTGGGGAGGGGTCGCATAGTGGTCTAGTGCGGGCGCCTGCTAAGCGCTTTCCCTGGGTAACTGGGGACGAGGGTTCGAATCCCTCCCCCTCCGCCAATCCCTAACTACTAACTAATCACACTAAGTATTCACATGCCTACTTACCATATCTGGACCATCGGCTGTCAGATGAATAAAGCAGAATCGGAACGACTGGCGAGTCGCTTCGAGGAGCTGGGCTATCAGCCTGCGAAAAACATCGGCGAGGCCGACCTTATCGTCCTCAATAGCTGCGTGGTGCGCCAGAGCGCCGAGGAAAGGGTCGTTAACAAACTACGCGACCTGGGGCGACTGAAACAAGAAAAGCCTGAAATAATGCTGGCGCTGACCGGCTGCCTGGTCGATGCCGATGCCGCGCGTTTAAAGAAAAAATTCCCGCACGTCGACCAGTTTTTCAAAGCGGGGGACCAAGCGCCCTGGCTGGAAAAGACCGGGGCACCGTCGTTGCCCATCCGCCCCGCCCCCAGCGTTTACGTCACCATCAGCCAGGGGTGCGATAACTTCTGCTCCTACTGCATCGTCCCCTACCGGCGAGGTCGGGAGAGGAGCCGGCCTTTAGAAGAGATAGTCTGCGAGGTAAAGGCGCTGGTGCGGCGGGGGGCCAAAGAGATAATATTGCTCGGACAGAACGTGGACTCGTACGGGCACGACCTCAAAGGAAAGCCGGAACTGGCCGACCTGCTCGCGGAGTTGCATAAAATAGAAGGACTGGCGCGACTGCGTTTCCTTACCAACCACCCCAAGGACATGAGCCGGAGACTCATCGAAGCCATCGCCGGACTGGAGAAGGTCTGCGAGCAGATAAACCTGCCCGCGCAGGCGGGCAGCGACGCCATCCTCAAAGCCATGAAGCGCGGCTACACGGTCGAACAATACCGCCGGCTCGTCGCGCGGATACTCGAAAAAGCTCCCGACATCGCCATCAGCACCGATATCATCGTCGGTTTTCCGGGAGAAAGCGAAGGCCAGTTCCAGGAGACCCTGGACTTGCTCTCCGAGATAAAGTTTGCTACAGTGCATGTAGCGGCCTATTCAACGCGGCCGGGCACGGCCGCCGCCCGTGAGCTCGCGGACGATGTACCGTCCGACGAGAAAAAGGCAAGGCTGGCGGAAATCGAGCGGCTCCAGGAGAAAATCCAGGCGGAAAGCAACGCCCGCCTCCTGGGGGAGACGCTGGAAATACTGGTGGAGGGGAAGAAAAAGGGCAAATGGTACGGCCGCACCCGTACCGATAAGCTGGTCTTTTTCAGCAGCGACCGGGACTACCACGGACAACTGGTAAACCTTAAAATAGACAAAACCAGCGCGTGGTCGCTGCAGGGCATAATTAAAACAGATAACACTCAGGAGGAAAAATGAAAATAGCATTAAAAATCGGCCTGATTGCCGGGCTGCTCATCGCGGTGCTGGTCATTTTTGGCGGCTGCCTGACGACCACCCAGCCCACCTCTACGACGGGAGCAACAGAGACCAGCTGGTTCTCGCAATACGGCATGATTATCTTCCTCGTCGTTATTTTCGCCGTGTTCTACTTGCTCATGATACGGCCGCAGCGCAAGCGCCAGAAAGAACACCAGGATATGATGCAGAACCTGCAAAAAGGGGACAGGGTCATCACGGCGGGCGGTATCTACGGCACCATCGATAGTCTCAGCGAGGACAGCGTCGTGATCAAAGTGGAAGGCGGCGGCATACTGAGGGTCGCCCGCGGAAGCGTGGCGGTGCGACGGGATGAGCAGCAACAACCATACACCGGGAAGAAATGAGGCAGTGAACGCCAGCCAGCTAACGCAAAAACAGGTCGATAAGGTCATCGACCTGGCCCTGGCCGAGGACATCAGCCACGGCGATATCACCAGCGAAGCGCTGATACCCAAAGACATCTCCGGCCGGGCGTCGCTGCTGGTGAAAGAAAAAGGCGTCCTGGCCGGCATCGAAGTTGCCCGGGGCGTTTTCCGGCGCGTCGACCCGCTCCTCGAAGTGACCATCCTGATAAAAGACGGGAGCGCCATCAAACCGGGAGACATCGCCGGAAACGTCAGCGGCAGCCTGACAAGCATCCTCAAAGCGGAACGCACCGCCCTCAACTTCCTCCAGAGGCTGAGCGGCATCGCCTCGCTGACGGCGCAATACGCGGCCAAGACAAAGGGGACCGACGCCAAAATTTACGATACCCGCAAGACCACCCCAGGCCTGCGCCTCCTGGAAAAATACGCGGTACGCACGGGCGGGGGACAAAACCACCGACTTCACCTCGGCGACGCCGTTTTAATCAAAGACAACCACATCAACGCCCTGCGCGCCACGGGCATGAACATTAAAGACATCGCGGCCAAGGCCCGGCGCAACGTCCCGGCCGGCGTGACCATCGAGGTAGAAGTCACAAACGTCAGCGAAGCCCGGGAAGCCCTCAAGTCCGGCGCCGATATCATCATGCTGGACAACATGAGCATCGAAGACATGGGTCAGGTGGTGAATATGGCGGCGGGGCGGGCGCGCATCGAAGCCTCCGGGGGCATTACGCTGGCGAACGTGCGCCGGGTCGCCCTGACGGGGGTCGACATGATATCAATAGGCGCGCTGACCCACTCGTATAAATCGCTGGATATCAGCCTCGAGCTGGAAACGCCGACGCTAAAGCTGCTGTAAGGCCCGCCGGACCTGAGCTTTAGCCCTTAGCTCGGCAACCAGAATAATGACACCCCAGACGGCAGTTACGGCAGCGGCCATCGCCACGCCGAGGGTCGCCATTTCACGGAGCATTGTAGCCAGCCCGCCCGTTGCTCCCAGGGCGGTAAAAAACGGCGGACGGAATGTGACTTCGCCGTTCCAGATGTGGTCCAGCACCAGCATTATCGAGCCGCCCCACAGCATCTTGTTCAGCCAGCTTAACCTCCGGCTCCACTTTATTCCGGTATTCTCCGTCTTTTCACGGCCGACTTTTTTCTCTTTGTTCTCGACGACCTTCTGCACGACGGTAGTTACGATAGCTTCTCCCAAAGGTACCAGAAAACACGCCATGACTTTTGCCTCCTTTTTGTATTTTAATTACTCTTGTTTTTACATTCCCCGCAAATTCCACTCATCACTATATGTTTGAAATCGACCCGGAAATTGTATTTCTTCAAGAGCGATCTCTGCAATGGCGCCAAAATGGCTTCATCACAATCGACAGTTTTGCCACACTGATTACACTTTAAATGATGATGATGTCCTTCATCATCATGGTGATAAATGAACTCATTATCCAATTCGCTTTTATAAACACAGCCGGCATGTTCCAGGATATCCAGTGTGCGATAGATCGTGGACTTGTTGACCCCGGGCATTTTTGTCTGAGCAAGTCCGATGATTTCTCCCGCAGTAATATGGCCTTTGGCATCATGGATAATATCCGCAATTAATATCCTTTGCGGAGTGAGTTTCAGCTTTTTTCCCTTTAAAGTAGCAACGCAACTCATTGTTATTGCACCTTGTCGCAATTATATTATTGGCGGGGGGTTTTGTCAAGTAAATTGTGCAGTGGAGCTACTTAAGCTTTTCGCGGCTATCAACCATAACCGTCACCGGCCCGTCATTATGGATTTCCACCTGCATATGCTGCTGGAAACGCCCGGTAGCCACCTTCAGTCCGCTCTCGCGGGCCAGCCCGACACAATAATCGAAGAGTTTTTCGGCCAGGGCCGGCGGGGCGGCCCGGTCAAAGCTGGGACGGCGACCTTTACGGGTATCCGCCAGCAGCGTGAACTGGCTGACGAGGAGGAGCTCGCCACCGATATCCAGGGCGGAAAGGTTGAACTTGTCCCGGGCATCCGTAAAAATGCGCAGATTGACGACTTTCGCCATCAAATACTGCGCATCCCTTTCCGTGTCCCCATCAGCCACCCCGAGAAGCACCACCAGCCCCTTCCCTATTCTCCCCACCTCCTCACCGGCGACGGTGACCGAGGCCCGGCTGACCCGCTGTAGCAACGCCTTCACTTTGAGTTTTTTCTGGCCTCCGACTCGCTTTTACCCGGTGACGACTTTGAAGCACTCTCCGGGGGGCGGTGGTCGGTAACGTAAAAACCGCTCCCCTTAAAGATAATCGGGGTGGGATGAAAGACCCGCCGGGCGGTCTCCTGGCACTGCGGGCATTTCGCCTGCGGCTGGTCTTTAAAGCCCTGCTTCACCTCGAAACGGTGATGGCAGCGGCCGCACTCGTATTCATAAATTGGCATGGAAAAAGCACCTCGCGCAACTAAACCACTATATGTTATTTTACAATACGCGTGCGCGCGGGGCAAGCTGGAACGGTCCTGGCGAGCCCGGCCGGCGCATTGTCGGCCAGCCTCGACTCTGCTATACTTAACGGTGCGCCCCCATCGTCTAGCGGCCTAGGACATCGGCCTTTCAAGCCGGCAACATGGATTCGAATTCCATTGGGGGCATTCTAATTCCTCCGCTTTCACCCCATAATATACCTATGGGTACCCGACCACGCACCAAAGCTCTCAAAGCGGATCAGCTCAAGGGCGAGCTTTTCATCGCGCCTCATTAGGGTCTAACTTGCCTCTAAACTGTGTTGCCATCAACCCATCACAAACACACGACTGTGTCTAAATTGTCTATAGAACGGTCATTGATGAGTATGTGGATTCTGAGAGTGAGCTTGATTGGCGCGCTTACGTGGACGTTATTTTGCCTTATATGCGCCTTATGTTGTCGTTTCGTGCAGTCCGGAATAGCGTTTAAGTGCAATTATACGCATCTTGCGTTTTGCCACACGTTATCCCCCCGAATAGAAATATTGCCAGTCGCTAAAGCCCTCATCTACCTTGTAATCATTATAGAAAATCCGGTAACCCACCCGGCTCTGGACTGACTGGGTGGGAAGCGGCAGCATCAGGGTCACCGTACAGGTCTCATTGGGGGGTAGGTCTATCGTTGTTGAGGCATCAGCCCAGCACTGATTATTGCCGGCATCGAGGAAGGCATAGACCGTCACGCCTAAGGCCGGTGCCGTGCCATCATTAACGACAGTCAATTCTAAAGGCATTGTACCTGTAAATTCCGGCCATTCCCATTGTTTACAATATAGAACCGGGGTCGGGACCAAGTCCCACACATTAGCGGGGCGGTCATACCCTGGCGGAATATCGCCTATTTTCCAGCCGGTGGCGGTGGTTTCGGTATAGTAGTACTTTTTACCGTCATGCTCATAGTAGGTCCCGAACATGTCACCGCTATCGGCTACGCCAACAGCCATATGGTCTCCGGGATATTCCAGCAGAACGGCGTCGTATTGTAAAGCGCACAGTAACTCGGCCAGCAGGATGGCATGGTCTTCACAATCCCCCGTGCCATCAACCAGGGTCTCGATGGGATATCTGGGGTACTCCTCCAGACCGGTGGTGTCAATATCGGTGCTGTAAGGAATGGACTGCACCAACAAAAGAGCTAGCTCCACCGTCTCTATTTTCGTGAAACTAAGTTTTTCCCCATCGGATATCATAGTATCGGCAAGAGCATTGAAGATATAATCGTCCTGGTTGTCGGTCACGTAAACAGAGTAGTCCTCGGTCCTGGGCCGCGGCCTGTCGTGCAGGTCCTGAAAAAGCTGCTTGGGTATCTCGGAATCCCATTCCCACTCAATGTTGGCGTACTCCCAGGTAAACTCAAGTTGGAAAATTTCATCCGGTTGATAGACATCTTGGGTATTGGTGATAATGTCTATGTATGAGACCGGGGTAACGCTGGCGGCCACCACCTGCCTATTTTCGTTGCCGCTGGTATCTACAACCGTAACAGCAAAGTAGTACGGCGTGGTTGGCTCAAGCCCTTCAATCTGGAAAGTATTGAGAGCAATCCCGCTAATCCGGCCTTCGGGCGTCATTCCGGTAACGTCGGTAATCTCCGATTGGCTGATGTAGATGTTATAGTGGTCGAAGTCTTCCGCCGTACTCGCATCCCATTTAAGAACGACTTTTCCGTCTAGGTTGCCCGTGGCCGTCAGGTTGCTAATCGCCGGCGGCGGCGTCGTGTCCGGAGGTAAGGAGATGTCTTCGGTATAGAAGAATTTCCCCCACGTATCATCCCGCCACATTATGCTGGCGATGATTTCCTGACCATCAAATTGTGCAGCGTCATCTGCCTTTGCTAAGACCGTGATGATTGTACCGATTTGCGACTTCGTAAAATTGGAGGGGTAACCTGGAATGTCCTCGGAATCGTGGACTTCGATGTCTATCTCCCAGGGCACGGGTGCATCAATAGCGCGGACGGCAATGACCTTGCCATTAACCAGACTGTTGTTCAGCGGGACGGGAGTTGGTGCAGGAGAGGTAGGAACAGTCGTGTTAGTAAGCGCTGGTGTTGTAGTTGGCTCTGGTTGCGCATTGCCGCTACAACCGGCAAACAAGGACATTATAACAATAATAGTGACTAAATACAGTATTGTTTTGTTCTTATTCAAGGAAGACTCCTTAGCCTTTTCCGCCATTGTCATCGCACAGTACTACCCTGGATATATCTACGCCTGTATTATGAGTCGATAGCCATGGAACGAACAACCTTACTTTAGTACCACGGAATACAGTACCTTGGACAACGTTATTAATTTGACAAATATTGGTTAAATCAATCAATGACGGGTAAAATTGACCGTAATCGGACAATAGATTAGGATATAGATGTGACCAATGAGGGGATCCTCCACGATCTCTCCGGGCTTAAGAAAGCCGAAGAGGAGCGCCAGGAAACGGAGCAAATGTTCCGCGCCATCGTGGAGAATTCACATGCCGGTATCTTTACCATCGATGACGACTTCCACATAACCTATGCCAATGATATGACCAGCAGGTTGCTGCTGCGTACTAGCGACGAAATCGTCGGGCACGATTTCCGCGAGATGCTGGACGAGGAAGGCCAGAAACTGGTCGCCGAGCGGTATGTTAGGCGGCAGATGGGTGAGAAAGTTCCTTCCCGCTACGAGTTCAATATCGTCCAGAAGAACGGCAACAAGCGCCGGGTGGAAATAAGCTCCACCATTTTCCGGACGGCTTCCGGTAACCTGAGAACGGTAGGCCAGGTGCTGGATATCACCGAGCGCAAGGCAGCCGAGGAAGGGCTCCGCAAAGCCCATGAAGAGCTCGAATACCGCGTCGAAAAGCGTACCGCGGAGTTGAGTAAAGCCAACCGGCGGCTCAAAAACGAGATAACCCAGCGTGTCCTGGCGGAAAACTCCCTGCGACAAAGCGAGCTGAAATACCGCCACCTGGTGGAAAGCTCTAATACCATCATCCTGCAAATGGATAAAGAAGGGAAAATCACCTTCTTCAATAGCTTCGCGGAAAAATTCTTCGGCTACCCGCAGGCAGAGATACTGGGCAAGAGCGTCGTAGGGACGATTGTGCCGCTCAAGGACTCCTCGAATAAAGACCTCCAGGCCATGATTAAAGATATCATCAAAAACCCGAAAAACTACCTCCATAACGAGAACGAAAACATGCGGCGTAACGGGGAACGGGTCTGGATAGTCTGGACCAACCAGCCGCTCTTCGATGACGCGGGGAATCTCCGCGAGATTTTATGCGTGGGCATCGACCACACCGAGCAAAAAAAGACCGAGGCGATGCAAACGCAACGGACGCGGCAGCAGGCTGCCGCGGAAGAGCGCACCCGCCTTGCCCGCGACCTGCACGATGCGGTCAGCCAGACGCTCTTTTCCGCCAGCCTTATATCAGAAGTCCTGCCCCGGCTCTGGGAGCGCGACAAAAAAGAGGGGGAAAAACGGCTGGAAGAAGTACGCCAGCTTACCCGCGGCGCCCTCGCGGAAATGCGCACGCTGCTGCTGGAACTGCGCCCTGATTCCCTGGTGGAAGCGGATATCGAATACCTGTTGCACCAGCTGGCCGAGTCCATTACCGGGCGCTCCCGCGTGCCGGTGACGGTGGCGGTGACGGGGCATTGCGTCGTACCGGTGGAGGTAAAGGTGGCGCTTTACCGCATCGCTCAGGAAGCATTGAATAATGTTGCCAAGCACGCCGACGCCAAAGAGGCTAAAGTAAGATTACTCTGCCGCGCTGGCCGGGTTACCCTGCGGGTCAGTGACGATGGCAAGGGGTTCAACACCCGCGGCATCCCTCCCAACAGCCTGGGGCTGAACATTATGAGGGAGCGCGCCCGGGAAATCGGGGCGTCTTTAACGGTGAGAAGCAAGGCCGGCGCGGGCACGACGGTCCGGACGGTCTGGAATAACGCCCCGGGGGAGAATTAAGATGAGTAATAAAGCCTATCCGTATCCTGCTCGTGGACGACCACGCGGTGGTCCGCAGCGGCCTGGGGGCGGTACTGATGACTTTTGACGATATGAGCCTGGTGGGCGAAGCCGCTAACGGCGAGGAAGCCGTGCGTCTCTGCCGGTCGTTGCAACCGGACGTCGTGCTCATGGACCTGAAGATGCCGGTCATGGACGGCGTCACCGCTACCCGCCTGATACATGAAAGCCAGCCGGATATCCGCATCATCGCCCTGACCAGCTTCGGGGAAAAGGAGCTGGTGGAGGGCGCCCTTAAAGCCGGCGCCACCGGATACCTGCTCAAGACCATTTCCGCGGCGGAGCTCATCGCGGCGGTCAAAGAGACGATGGCCGGAAAGACCAGCCTCTCTCCGGAAGCCGCGCAGGTGCTGGTGCAGGGCCTCAAACAGCCCAAATCGGAGATCGCCGACCTTACCGAACGGGAGCGCGAGATACTGGCGCTCATCGTCGAGGGACTACCCAACCATGACATCGCGGAGCGGCTGGTGGTCAGCCAGTCCACCGTAAAGTTCCATGTGAGCAACGTCCTCTCCAAGCTGGGCGTGACCTCCCGCACCGAGGCGGTCGCCCTGGCGCTCAAGCACAAACTGGTTAAATAAATACACCTTCGATTTAAGAATCATTAATGGGGCGGGTTTTCCACCCGCCCTTATTATTTTAAGTAGATTCACTCTGCTTACCTGTACTTCCGGCCAGTATCAAACCCGTCTTTGTACCAGCCTCAAGTCCGTACTCGGGCAGGTTATCAATCGAGAGCGCGTGCTTCATACTTATGGTATCAATCTAACGAGGAGCACGACCATGAAAATGAGAACCTGGACAGAATCACTCGCCCGAGCCTGCGCCCGGCATCGCTGGTGGACGGTAAGCATCTGGGCGGCCGCGCTGGTGCTGGCAGTTTTCGCCGTAACCAACCTGCTCGGCGACGCGCTGGTAACCGATGCGCAATTTAACAGTAACCCGGAATCGGTAGCCGCCTTCAACCTGATGAACGAGCGGCTGGGCACGACCGATGATAACATGCTAGACGAAATGATCATCGTCCGGTCGAATACGCTGACGGTTGACGACCCTGCCTTTGCCGCAACGGTAAACGGTATTTATGGAGAACTGATGGCGATGGGCCCGGACGTGGCGGTCCAGGGCATTAACTATTATATGGTCTCTGACGCCTCGCTGGTCTCCGCCGACCGCCACAGCACCCTGATACCCTTTAAAATGCCCCTGGAAAACTACGAGAAAATAACCGACATCTATGCCATGGGCAATAAATACAACACTGGGGACTTCCAGGTATACCACACCGGTTCCGCCGCTTTCATGGAAGACTCCATGACGCTGAGTGAAAGCACCATGCAGACCGGCGAGACGGTAGGCATCGCGGTAGCGCTGGTGGTGCTGGCCATCGTCTTCGGCGCTTTAGCCGCCGCCTTGCTGCCGGTGCTGATGGGCATCGCGGCTATCGTCGCCGCCCTGGGCATGACCGCCCTGGTAGGACAGGCGATGGACCTGACCTTCATGGTCACCAGCATGATAACGATGATGGGGCTGGCGGTAGGCATCGACTACTCCCTGTTCATCCTGACGCGCTTCCGCGAGGAGCGCGCCAAGGGCTTAAGCAAAATCGACGCCATCGGCATGGCAGGCTCGACCGCCAACAAGGCCATCTTCTTCAGCGGCATCACCGTCATGCTGGCGTTAATCGGGCTGGTCATCTTCCCGCTCTCCATCTTCATCTCGATGGGCATCGGCGCGCTGTGCGTGGTATTCGCCGCCATCGTGGCTTCCATGACACTGCTGCCGGCGCTGCTCGGTATCTTCGGCGACAAGGTAAATTCATTGAGAATTCCGTTTATCCAGCCCAAGAAAACGGCGTTTGTTAACGGCGAAAACAAGGGTGTCTGGGCCTGGATTACCCGGACGGTCACGCGCGCCCCGGCCATCAGCCTGCTGCTGACGGTAGCCATCCTGGCCGCGGCCATCGTGCCGTTCTTCGATAAGAAATCCGGCATGTCCGGCATCAGCGCGACGCCGGATTACCTGCCATCCAAGCAGGGCTATATGGTATTGCAGAACGACTTCCACATGGGGCTGGATTCCCCGACGATAGTAGTTATTGACGGAGACGTCACCAGACCGGAAACGCAGACCGCTATGGCGGGGCTGCAGGAAAAACTGGCCAACGATGCCATGTTCGCCTCCGTAAACGTCGTGCCGCACCCGGAGCTGAACCTGGCGGTGATTTACGCCAGGGTAGCCGGCGACACGATGAGCCCGGAAGCCAAGGACAGCGTTACCAGGATACGCACGGAATACATCCCGGCCACTTTCAGCAATACGACCGCTAAAGCGATGGTAACCGGCGAGTCGGCTTTCATGGTCGATTACGACACCGTTACCAACAACTACACACCGATAATTTTCATCTTCGTGCTGGCATTGAGCTTCGTGGTGCTGATGCTGGCTTTCCGCTCCATCGTCATACCGGCGACGGCCATCGTCATGAACCTGCTCTCCGTCGGCGCCGCATACGGGCTAATCGTGCTGGTCTTCCAGAAAGGCGTTGGGGCGGGGATACTGGGCTTCACCCAGGTCGCCACTATCGAGACCTGGCTGCCGCTGTTCCTGTTCGCGGTGCTGTTCGGACTCTCCATGGACTACCAGGTGTTCCTCTTGAGCCGCGTGAGAGAACATTACGTACAGCACGGTGATAATACCGCGGCGGTGGGCTTCGGGCTGCGCTCGACAGGGCGACTGATAACCGGCGCGGCGCTCATCATGGTGGCGGTGTTCGCGGGGTTTGCCCTGGGCGATATGGTGATGATGCAGCAGATGGGATTCGGGCTGGCTATCGCCGTCCTGATAGACTCGACGCTGGTGCGGTGCGTGCTGGTACCCGCCACGATGAAACTCCTGGGCAAAGCCAACTGGTACCTGCCGAAATGGCTTAACTGGCTGCCCAATATCAGCCTCGGAGAAACAGCCCGCACTCCCCAGGCACAGGAAAGCCCGGCTCCGGTCCCTCCGTTTAAAAAATTTGCGCTCAATCCGGTGCCGATAACCGCCGAGGACATGGTAATGACGCCGGGAGACGACGAGCGAAATAATGACGGGCGCGCTGATTAAGCGCGCCCGTCCACCTTTAAAGGTTTTTACGGCAAGTACAGAGTTGGCGATAAAATAATCCGAATATCGAAAGGAGTGCCGAGATGAATAACCAGAGATTCGATTATACCGACTTTACCCGGGTAAAAATCGAGCGGGCGCTTTCGGTAGATATTTTACGGCAGGACAGTTATTCACTCACCATCGGCGACGATTTCAGCCGCATCAGGGTGGAAAAAACAGGCGATACGCTGGTGATAGGACGGCGCGGGCTGGACTGGATAGCCTTATTCCATCCCCAGCCCCATGTCGTCATCACGATGCCGGCGATTTATGGGTTGACACTTTCCGGCGCCAGCCACGCCAGGTTGGTAGGGTTCCAGTCCAATAATGAACTTGCTATTAAGCTTAGCGGGGCCAGCCATCTTGAGTTATCCAGGTTGTCCACCGGCAACTTGAAGACCAATATCTCCGGCGCCAGCAACCTCGCCGGCGAAATCAACATCAACGGTGATGTCCAGTTTGAAATTTCCGGTGCCAGTCGGGTAGAGCTGGCCGGCAACGCCAAAACCGCCAAAATCCAGCTCAGCGGGGCAAGCCAATCAAGACTCGCTAATTTAGCCCTGGCCAAAGCCACCCTGAATGCCTCCGGCGCCAGCAGCGTCCAGCTTAACGTTAAAGAGAACCTGGACATCAACGTCAGCGGCGCTTCCCGCCTGGAATATGCTGGCCATCCCGCCATGGGAATAATACAGGTGGCCGGGGCGTCCACAATAAAACAAAGATAGCTTGATGGTAGAAACGAACTGTGAAAGAGGACCGATAATGCGAAACATGGAAAAACAGGTGAAAAATAATTACACCGGTCTCCTGGATAAATCGTTAAAAATATTCTTTAGTACCGCCTGGCGCATTACACTGCACCGTCCGTCACAGGCTTATTTTTTCTTCCGTACCGTACAGTGGCAGCGTAAAGCCGCCAGGGTCAGGGAGGCATACCGGCGGCAGGGTATCCACGTGCCGCCTATCATTATTTACAGCATTACGGAGCGCTGCAACCTGCATTGCAAAGGGTGTTACGCCCAGGCGCTCCACGACGCCGTGAAGCCGGAAATGGACGCCGCGAAAATGCGGGAGACCATCCTGGAGGCGCGGGAACTGGGGGTATCTTTCATGGTACTGGCCGGCGGCGAACCGCTCGTGCGGCGGGAAATACTGGATATCGTCCTGGAATTCAAGGACGTGATTTTTTTCGTCTTTACCAACGGTACCCTGATAAACGACGCCCTGGCCGACCGCATGAAGCGGCTGCGTAATATTGTGCCTATCATTAGCCTGGAAGGCAACCGCGTCGAGACGGATTTGCGGCGGGGCAGCGGGGTATTCCAGAGCCTGACCGGGGTTATCAGCCGGCTGAAGAAACGGGGCATTTTATTCGGGACGTCCATCATGCTTACGAGCAGCAATCTTAACACCATTACCGAGGGGCAATTTATCCGAGATTTGCACCGGTCCGGTGGCCAGCTTTTCTTCTTCGTGGAATATACGCCCATCGACACATCCACCGAGGACTGGGGAATCACCGGCGAACAGAGAAAAATCATGGCGGCGAGGGTAGCGTCTTTCCGTAAAGAATTCCCCGCCCTGTTCGTTAACCTTCCCGACGATGAAAAGGAATTCGGCGGGTGTTTATCTTCCGGACGCGGCTTCGTCCACATCAGCGCGCAGGGAGACGTTGAGCCCTGCCCCTTTGCCCCCTATTCCGATACGAACATCAGGGAAGCTTCATTAAAAGAAGCGCTGCAATCGCGATTCCTGGCAGCGGTGAGAGAAAACTCCGACCAGCTTGCAGAGGGACTGGGCGGCTGCGCGTTGTGGACGCACCGGGAGTGGCTGAGTTCTCTCCTGGCCGCCAAGAAATACCCAGGTGCAGACACGCCAGAAGCTCTTTCCAGAAGATAAGTGACTCCAAGCTATCCTCTAGCCTGACAGCCTCGCATGGTACACATGTTTTTCAATAATATAGATATGCTTCACGTTTAATTAATGTTAAATGTGAGGTTTACCCTTTTCATCGAGTTGTTCAGTGTCAAATAGCTCAATCAAGGTATCGAGTAACTCAGAGTTACACAAGCTTAGTCCCACACTCGCCACAGAACCCTGTCCCGGCTGGACTTTGAGCTCCGCATTTTGGACACTTTATTAGTGTAAGGGACGCGCCGCAGTTGGTACAGAATTTACCCTCGCCAGCCGGCTTACCGCACTGCGGGCAAATCGTCTGCTTGCTTTCGATTTCTCCTGTAAAAACCTGCGTACCTGCGGCCTTGGTTTTTATGTCTGCTACCATCTTATCTGCCTTGGCAGCAGCTATTTCAACGTTCGCGCGGGGTGCATCTTCTACACAGAGACCTTCCTGCTCGTTCCAGTCGTTTTCACATGCCCACTTTTTACACCTTGGACAGCGATGGAAATGTTCCTTTGCTTCGTTTTGTGCTAACTCAAAAGATGCGTCATGTTCTTTGTGCCACTCAGGAGGCATCCCCTTGTATCTCTCCGAGATGGCATGTGTGCCCCTTTCGAGAGCCCATCCTGTACTATACCTTCCTGTTAGAGATGCACCAGCGGAAAGTGCCTGTCCGAAACCGCGGAAGAGCCCCGCTTTCTTGTGTGTTTTTGACTCTATGAACTGTGTTTTGTATCCATCTCTACAGATGTCGCAGAAGAAAGTAAACTGAAACCCGGCCTCGGTACTATTGTCCGCGAAGTTTCTCGTGAAGGGTTGTAGTGTCATGTTTATTACCTCCTGTTATTTTAATGGTTTGCCACATTTTACACATTTATCGCTAATCGGTGGCTGTTCGGTTTTGCATTTTGGATTTGGGCAGACAACTACTAATCGAGCGCCGCACCGCTCACAATAATCTCCGAAGAAAGTCGGCTTATTGCACTTTGGACAGGTAACCTTTAAAGCCAGCCCGCAGATACTGCATGTCCCCCAGTCCTTTTGAATCGGGTTTCGACACTTAGGACACCGTAACGGTCCTGATGGGTTTATTTTGCCGCAAAATGGACAGACGTTTGATTCAGGTGGTACCAGCTTATTGCAGTAGCGGCAAGGGTGCTTGTATCCCGGCATAACTCAACCTCCTTTCTATTTTGGGTGGAGTAACGACTTTGATTAACGAAAACGATTCTACAAACCAAATGTCGTTACTTATATCGTAGCGATAGCCAAGGTCAAAAAGAGTAAGCTTTTCTTTTGATGTCAAATCAAAATGAATCTTATAATCGGCTTCAGAAATCTTAACGATATCCCGAAGTGGTAAAAATAAAGCCTCGCCAAAGCTGGGAAGGATGGAAAGATTTTCTTCATCAAGTCTGGCTTGTGCTTCATTACGCAATATCTCTTGCCCCCCTGCATTGCTTAGAGAATAACTCAGGGGGTATTCCATAACGGTTATCCGTTTCGGTTCTTCTTCCATACTACTCTTCACTCGCCTTCACACTTTTAGAAAAAGTTAGGCTCTAGGGTCTTCTGTAAAGCGTTTTGGGATTCCTCCCGAGCGTTTGGTGGTGGGGGTTGATATTCTATAATCTTTTATACGCCTTGTCAATGTGCAATCTTAAGTCCATTCGGAGAATTACTTGGACTCTAACAACTTCTCCCTGGTATCACTCACCATAACCTTAATTCCTCAGATAACATTTCGCTGCCACACGGATGGCCTGAATTCAAAGACGAATGGCTCACATCGTTTTGTGAATACAAAAACAATTCTGAACAGCAATGACCTAGAAGCCCGTTGAGACTTAGCTTATTCTCTCTACCTTGAGCATATTGGTGGTGCCTGCTTGTCCCGTTGGGATTCCTGCCGTGATGACAATTAAATCACCTGACCTGGCCAGTCCCAGGTCTTTAGCGAGAGTGCTGGCCGTAGCAAACATTTCCTCTACCGTTGACGGCATCGGTATCTTAACGGGATAGACACCCCAACATAATATTAATCGGCTATAGATATCGCTGCTCGGCGTCAGTGCTAGTATGGGCACTCTTGGACGATATTTGGAGACCCTCCTGGCAGTACTGCCCGATTGAGTGTAGGCAACGATAGCCGCGGCACCCAGACGGTAGGCCGTATGGCAGGCGTTATAGCTGATAAGTTCATCGGTTTCCGGTTCAATCCAGTCGCCTCTTTCCGTTAACAGCAACTCGTAAGGCAGTTTATTTTCAATGACCCGGGCGATTTTTGCCATCATGGTTACCGACTGCACCGGGTATTTCCCGATGGAGGTCTCTGCCGAGAGCATTAACGCATCGGTACCATCGAAGATAGCACTAGATACATCGGTAGCTTCGGCGCGTGTCGGCCGTACCGAATTTACCATTGATTCCAGCATCTCAGTGGCGGTGACCACCGGTTTTCCGGCACGATTGCACTGGTAAATAATTTCCTTTTGTACCAGCGGCACCTTTTCTAATGGAATCTCCACACCGAGGTCACCCCGGGCCACCATAATCGCATCGCTGACCGCCAGAATACGCTTGAAGTGGCGCACCGCCTCTTCACGCTCGATTTTGGACATAATCGCGATCTCGGCATTTTCGCCTCGCAGAATCTCTTTCACGCTGTTAATATCCTCGGCATCACTCACGAAGGAGAGGGCAAGATAATCCGGGTGTTGCTTTACAGCAAAGCTGAGGTCTTCCCGCATTGACTCAGTAATAAAGGGTGCCGAAAGGTGTCGCCGGGGCACGACCAGGCCAGCACCTGACTTGAGCCGACCACCCACCGTTACGCGGCATTTTATTTCACGATTGGTAACAGTTTCTACCCTGAGTCCCATGGCGCCGTCGGCCAGTAAAATGGTATCACCCTCTTTGACATCTTGGGTTAAGTTCGGCAGATTCACCGGCAGGAAATCAACGTCACCTTCGATTTCCTTGGTGATAAGCTTAATCACAGTGCCCTTTCTTAATGTCACCTGGCCTTTTTTTAAATTACCGATGCGGTATTTCGGGCCTGGCAAATCCATCAGGATAGCTATGTTTCGCTCTATCTGCTTACTTAGTTTCCTTATTATTTGAATATACTGAGCATGTTCCTCCAGAATACCGTATGATAAGTTAAGACGGGCCACATCCATACCTGCCCGAATGAGACGTTCAATCATCGCCGGCGAGTTAGTCGCCGGGCCAAGAGTACTCACTATCTTGGTCCGTCTTCGAAAAAGAGTAGACTGTTTCATATTTTTTTTATCGGCTTGCCCGTATTATCTCCTGATATTTGCGGCTCCCCTCGCGGAGCGTCCGCTTTTGCGTGGTGTAATCGACGTGATAGAGGCCGAAGCGCTTTTCGAAACCAAACGCCCATTCAAAATTGTCCAGCAGCGACCAGTAGAAATAGCCTTTGACATTCATGCCGTCAGTCACGGCTTTATTCAAGACGCGCAGATGGTCTTCGATGAACCCGGCTCTCTTCTTATCGCCATCGTCAGCCAGGCCGTTCTCCGTGATATAGATAGGCTTCGAGGTATACCGGGATATTAATTTAAGCAAGCGATAAAGTCCTGCCGGGTAAATCTCCCACCCCATATCCGTCAGTTTTTCCTTTGGTGCTTTAGTCAAATAGGCAACATGTTTGCTGTCAAAGAGTGTAATTTTGTGGAAATAGCGCTTGTAATAATTCAAACCGATAAAGTCAAAAGTGTCCTTGTCGTCGCTCGTAAAGGATACTCTTGCGGCGCCTGGAAAAGAAAATTTAAAAAGGCCATCGACAAGATAAGTGAAATGCGATTCGTTCAGGCTTCTATTTAACATTCGGGCGACCATGACATCCAGTAAATTCCATCTATTTGAAGGGTCGTGAAGATCCAGAGCCGGCACCAGCCCTACCTGCGCCTGCGGTTCAATCTTCTTGATGCGTTGATACGCGGCCGTATGCGCCCGCAGCAAGTTCCGTAAGACTATACCGACATGCCGCGGTTCCTTTACCGCCGGAGGGAACTGGGCATTCAGGTAGCCCTGCATGGCGTATACCGCCGGTTCGTTTATGGTGCACCATAACCTCACCTTGGTACCGAGGCGGCGGACGGTCTTTTCCACAAAGGCGGTAAAGATATCGGGAGAATTTTCCTGAAGAAAGGCTCCCTGTTCCTCAAACCACAGGGGATTGGTAAAATGGTGTAAAGAAATCATGGGCTCAATCCCGTTAGCCAACAGCTCATCGACGACTTGTTCGTAATGGTCGAGGGCCGCCTCATCGAACTGCCCCTGTTTCGGCTCTATCTTGCTCCATTCTACGGAAAAACGGTAGGCATTCAAGGATAGTGCTTTCATCAGCTGGATATCTTCTTTGTAGCGGTTCCAGTGGTCGCTGGCAATGCCGGCTTTCTGTCCGTTTAAAATGCGTGGCTTGCCCTGCCCGTCGACCGCGGATTCAAATTTATACCAGTTATTGTTGGTGCAGTTGCCTTCCACCTGGTGCGATGAGGTGGCGCTTCCCCAGAGAAAGTCCCGGCTGAGTTTCCAGGGGGCGCCCTTAAGCCTGTTTAAATCCGGGCGCGGGCCAGCCCGTCGCTCGGCAAACCAGAATAATAGGCCAATGTAAATAACCGCGATGCTGAGAATGGCGAGAATAACGATATAAATGATTATCATTTATTTCAGTCCGCTTTCTTTCAATATCTAACAGTAACTTAAACCGAATTATCCGGGATTTCCGCCTGGCTGCAGGCGACCAGATGGTCTGGCTCGACCTCTATCAGTGCCGGCCGTTCCTTGGAACACCCTCCCACCGCGTTCGGACATCGGTCGTAATATGGACAACCTTTGGGAAGCGCGAATTGCCTGGCTGCCCGTTCCAAACTGCTCCCTTTCTCCTGCCACTTCTGGTCAAGGCGTGGTACGGAAGCCATGAGCATCTTCGTGTACGGATGTCGCGAATTTTTAAATATTTTCTCGGTGACACCCATTTCGGCGACATGCCCGCGATAGAGGATTACTGCCCTTTCGCTGATGTAATTGGCCAGCGAGAGATCATGCGTAATAAAAAGGATGGAAAGACCGCGGGTCTTAAGGTCGGCCAGCAGATTGAGGACATCAATGCGGGTGGAGGCATCCAGCATGCTGATGATTTCATCGGCGACGAGGAACTGGATGTCCAGCAGCAGGGCACGCGCGATTAGAAAGCGCTGAAGCTGCCCGCCGCTGAGCTGGTGGGGAAATTTATTCAGGACATCCTCGGGGTTCAAGCTGACCGACTTAAGAGAGTTCTCCACCTTGGCGTCCCATTCCCGGGCTATGGTCTCCGGATAGAACTCATCATGGATTATCTTGAAGAGCCGGTCGGCCTTGAAGATGGGATTATAAGAGCTGAACGGGTCCTGAAAGACCCCCTGTACTTTGCGATAGTATTCTTTGAGGGCATTACCTTTGAGCGTGGAGATATCTGTCCCGTCGAGCGAAATCGTCCCGTAAGTCGTTGAAATAAGACGCAAGATCATCTTCCCGATGGTACTTTTACCGCTGCCGCTCTCACCAATCAGGGCGGTCACTTCGCCGTCTTTGACCTCGAAGCTGACATCGTTAACGGCGAGGAGTTCCTTTCCCCCGAACGTTCCCACCCGATAGATTTTCGTTATTTTGTCGAGTTTAAGCATGCTACCCAGTTACCTTCCAACAAGCCGCGAAATGATCCTTCTCAATTTCAATGAAGGGCGGTACTTCAATGCATTTCTCAAATGCGAGGGGGCAACGGTCTCTGAAGCGACAACCGGCCGTAGGCTCGAACAACAACGGCGGTCTTCCGGGAATCCCCGCCAGCCGCTTCTCGGTATATTTCACGCCGATCCCCGGCAATGACGAAATCAGCAGTTTGGTGTAGGGGTGCCGGGGGGAATGAATGATTTTCTCGGTGGAGGCTTTCTCCGATAATTGCCCGGCATACATGATCAGGATACTATCGGCGATCTGGTGCAGGATGGAGATGTCATGGGTGATGACGATCGCGCTTTTACAGCACCCCAGGTCTCGAAATTCTACTAACATCTCGGCGACGGCCTTCTGGCTGGCAACATCCAGGGCGGAGGTGATCTCATCGGCGATGAGCAAAGAGGGGTCCAGCAGGGTGGACAACACCATGACCATTCTCTGCTTCATGCCTCCTGATAATTCGATGGGGTACATATCCAGCACTTCCTGCGGTAGTTTTACCAGTTCCAGTCTCCGCTTGAGTTCCGGCCGCATAGCTTTGTAGTTGACTTTTCTTGAGCGTAGCAGTTCCTCGGTCATCTTGCCAATCTTGCGTATCGGGTTCATGGCATTCATGGCGTACTGGGGGATGATGGAGATCTTCTTGAAACGGAAATCGTTCATCCTTTCATTATCCCAGATGGGCAGCACTTCGTCGTTAAGCAATACCCGACCCGAGACATATTTCATGGGAGGGTTCAAGGAGATCAGCGCGTTTCCGAGCGTGGTTTTTCCGCAGCCCGATTCGCCCGCCAAGCCCATAATTTCCCGGTCCGCGAGGCTGAAGGTGGCGTTCTCCAGGGCATGGACGTCCCCTCTCAGAGTCTGGTAGTAAGCAGTCAGGTTTTCAATTTGTAAGCTCATATCTCACAACTCTCTAAGTTTGGGATTGAAGACTTCGTCCAGGCCAACGTTCATGATATACAGAGCTCCGACGATGGCGGTAATGGCCAGCCCCGGTGGAACAAACCACCACCACGATCCAAATTGCAGAGCACCCCACAAGACCGCATACTGCATCATCAGACCAAGAGAAATTGCATTGGTCGGGCCGAGTCCGATGAAATCCAACATGGCGGCGATGAGGATCGCACCGCCGAACTGGAGGATGAAGGTCATGACCAGATAGGACATCATGTTCGGGGCGATTTCCGTGGTGATGATCTTCGCTGGTTTCATTCCGCTCATCCTGGCAAGATCAACGAAATCTCTGGTGCGCAGGGAAAAGGTCTGCGCCCGAATGGCTCTCGCCGCCCAGGGCCAGGCCGTAAACCCGATAAAGATGCACTCCGTAAGAACACTCCGGACTTGGAGGTAGGCCGCAATGATGAGAAGTACCGCCAGCGTGGGAATCACCAGAACAATATTCGTCATTACATTGAGTATTTCGTCAACGATGCCACCGCGATAACCGGCCACAAAACCAACCACCATTCCTATGATTGTACCAAGCCCTCCGCCGATGACTCCCACGAGGAAGGTCGCCCGCAGGCCGTTGACGAACTGGGAAAATATGTCCTGCCCGAAAAACGTGGTCCCTAGCCAATATGCGGAGGATGGCGGTTGGGCGCCGTTAGGATTCACATAAGCAAAGGGTTTATTATGTACCAGCATGGGTCCGAACAGCGCCAGCATGAGGAAGAGAAAAATAATGGATAAACCGACCAGCAATTTTTTATTCCTCAGCGCAAAGTAGAGGAACTCATTTTTCTTCTTCTGGGTTTTCATGCTGTTTCACCCATCATTCCTCTTCGAGTCCTCGGATCAACCAGAATGTAAGCAACATCGATGATAAAATTGGCGATTAATACGCCAATGATGATGAAAAGGAAACATCCCTGAATGAGGAAGAAATCTTGATTCTGTATCGCGGCGAGCAGCAGGTTGCCGATACCGGGATATGAAAACACAACTTCGGTAACAAGTTGGCCGGCCACGATGACACCCAGTTGCAGAGCCAGACCCGTGATCTGTGGCAGGATCGCATTCCTGAACGCGTACCTTCTGACCAGGCTCCGTGGTGCCCCCAGTGCTTCAAGGTAGTGCGAATAGTCCGCTTCGAGTTCATAGATGATCATATTGCGCATCCCGATCGCCCAGCCTCCAAACATGACCAGGAAGAGGGAGGCGAAAGGCAAGAACCAGTGCCACAGGACGTTCCCGATGAAACTCCAGGAAAGATGCGGCAATATGTTAAAACTGTACGCACCGGCGATCGGGAAAACACCCAGGACAATCCCCAAAAACCAGGCCAGTAAAATCCCGAGCCACATATAGGGTGTGGCGGTGAGGATATATCCGAGCGGCGAGATGGTGTTATCCAGCCACTTGGAGCGAGCCGCAAAAGCACCAAATTTATTGCCCGCGTACCAGCTCAGCAGGATGGCGGGAATTAGAAGAGCAATACTATAGGGTACAGCATGCAAGAGTACGGTGGTCACCGGCGTAGGAAACAGATATGTGCTTGTCCCGAGGTTACCATGGAAAAGAGAGCTCCAGAAGTTGAGATACTGCTGCCAGACGGGGAGGTCCAATCCGAACAAATGAGAGAAATAGTCATACATCTGCTGGATAGCCGCGCCACTACTGCTCACCGAGACCCTCGTCAACATGTTCCTGATAGGGTCACCGGGCATGAAGCGCGGAATCATCCAATCAACGGTCACCGCGAGAAAAAAGGTAAGCAGATAAATGAGTATCTTTCTTCCGAAGTACCTTTTCACGCCAGTTCCTCTCTACTAGAGAGATATAAATACCGCCCCTCCCAACCTGACAAGAAGGGGCGGTAAAAAAACCGACCCAACGTACTACGGTGTCACCGGAGTCAGGTTAATCAGGGTCATCAAGCCGCCCAACTGCCAGTATCCTGACCAGGTAGTGGGCAGAGTGGGTTTGGAGGAATCTTCCGTCGGCCAGTTCTTCCAGGTCGAGTCGCTGAACTGCGCCCACAGACCATTGTACCAGAGCGGAATCATGGGCATATCGGTCAGCATGAGCTCCTGGATGGCGCTGCAGGCAGCCTTCATTCCCGCTACATCCGTGGTAGGTACCTTGGCAAGTGCATCCACCAGGTCGAAAATCTCCTGGTTGACATACCGGCCAAAGTTGCCGCTTTGCATGCTGTGCCAGGATGGGGTGTTTGAACAGGAGGTTATACAGCGTCCAGGGGGTGTTGCTCATGGCCGCCCAGTTGTTCAGGGTCATATCGAAGGTGCCGCCCTGGAGGGCGGTGTTCCAGGCGCCATAATCCGGATAAGCGGACTCGATATTGATCCCCGCGTCCTGGGCGCTGGAGGCGATGATATCGATGGCAGCCATCCAGTCCGTCCACCCGCTCGGGCAGGTCACTTGCAGTGAGATCGCGGCACCGGTCAGGCGCCTCGACGAAGCCATCGCCGTTGATATCTTTATACCCGGCGTCAGCCAGCATTTGCCTGGCTTTGGCTGTATTGAAGCTGTACCCCAGGCTCGCCAGCACGGTCTGGTCATCGAACTGGCTCAGCGACGGAAGAAGGCCGGTCGGGCTGGCCGCCGCGACCAGTTGAGCGTAAGCGACGTTCACAATGGAGGGGACATCGATGGCAAATGCCAGCGCCCGTCGGAACGCCGCGTCGTCCATCGGCTTCTTGGTCGTGTTAAGGAACAAAACCGCCGTATTGGCGGAGAGCATGTAGGGAGCTCCGGCGAAGTAGGTTTTAACATAACCCTTATTCGCCAGCTCGGCCACGCCCGGGAGGAAGTTGTTGCTCAGGTCGAGTTCGCCCTTGATCACCATGCCGAGGGCGACGTTGTTGCTGGAGGTACGAATATCGACAATGTACTTGGGAGCGGGTTTGCCAAAAACGCTGATGCCCCACCAGTTTTCGTTCCTCACCCAGACGTTGCGGTCTTCGGCATTCGTCAGGTACAGATAAGCGCCAGAGCCAACGGGTTTTTCATTCGCGCCGACGTTGACATCATCGGCCGACCGGTTCTGCCACAGGTGCTGGGGAACAATCGGGATGTTGTAGAGGTCGTTGGTAAATTCCTGGTAGAGCGGGTCGTCGAAGGTGAATCTCACATGAGTAGCATCGACCGCGGTAACACTGGTCAAATATTCCCACTCCTTGGAGAACCAAAGCGCGGCATTCGTGTGGCCCAGTTCGTAGGTGAAGGCCACATCGGTGGCCGTCAACGCTTGGCCATCGCTCCAGGTGAGGCCCGGACGAAGTACCACGTCATAAGTCGTGGCATTCGTCCATGTTCCGCTCTGCGCCAGCCAGGGCGTCATTTCACCCGTCATCGGGTCGTAATCGAAGAGCGTTTCATAGACAAACCCAAGTGTACCGGTGGTGTTCGCCAGGCTGCCCGGCTGGAAGGGATTCCAGGTCGATGCCGGACCCCAGGCTGCCCCGCTGACGTAAAGGGTCTCGGCACGCGGGAGTTCGGTTACCGGGGCGGTCGCCGTCGGGGTGGTCGTGATTGTCGCGGTGACCGTGGCGGTCGAGGTCTTGGTGGCCGTGGCGGTCGAGGTTGTGGTGGCTCCACCCCCACATGCTACAAATAGCGAGCTTAGTATTAGGATTATGGACAGGACTAAGAAGATGCCTTTCTTCATCTTTCATTCTCCTTGTAGAATAGTTGGGATATGACAGCAAGCAGGTAAAAAATCTAACTTTATCTATTACTGATCACCTCCTTCACAACAAACTATATCGGGCTCAGAGCATTATGAGAGCGCTCCCAGCCAAAAACATAAATCCCAAAGAGTGAGCCATTCATTCTTACTTCCTTAGGGATACACCGCAAGATTCGCGGACGATCAGCTCTGTATCCATGATGACATGCCGTGGGGGTTTTATCCCATTTTCAATCTGGTCAATCAGGAGTTCAACAGCTCGGATGCCAAATTGTTCAACCGGCTGGCGAACAGTGGTCAATTTAACATCAGCCAGGGTTGCCATGGGAAGGTCATCAAAACCAACAAAGGCGATATCATCCGGAATACGAAGTCCGGCTTCACGGACCGCACGCATGGCGCCAAGGGCCATGGCATCCGAAGCGGCAAAGACGGCATCGGGTTTGGCGAGCAGCAATCTCTGCATCGCAGCATAACCTCCCGCCTCCGTAAAGTCACCTTCCGTGATTAAAGCTTTATCTATGGGTCGGCCTCGTTCTGTCAGGGTTTCAGATAACCTGACATGCGGTCGAGGCCAACCGTACTGTTTTCAGGTCCGCTGATGGTGCCAATGCGTTGATGCCCTAACCGGATCAAATGACTGACTGCATTAGATGAAGCCTTAACGTTATCGATATCAATATAACTTACATTGTCGGAACGAAACGGGCGGCCCACGACCACCAGTGGCATGTTCGCATCAATCAAATCGCCGATAATCTGTTGATCGCCATGATGCCCCGATTGTACGAGAACTCCATCGAGCAGCCCTTTGCGAGAAACCCGCGGAAAGATTTTCTCTTCGTCATCTTTGGTACCAACTAGGAAAAATGCTAGCGTGTAATCATGTTGATTACACGCCTGTGCAATACCTTTGGTAAGATAAAGGTAGTAGGGGTCTGTAAAAAAGTAGCTCACACTATGGGGGAGAACCAGGCCGATCATCCAGGAACGTTGCGAAGCAAGCGTCCGGGCTGCGGCGTGAGGATGGTAGCCGGTCTCTTGAATCACTTTCAACACATGTTTCCGGACATCCTCGCTTACATTAGGATGAGCATTCACTACTCGTGAGACGGTGGATCGGGATACGCCAGTCTTTTTAGCTATATCTTCTAAAGTCAAATCTGACACAGGACGACTCCTATTTGGATTTTCTTGCCTTTACATGTATAATTATTGGGAGCGCTCCCAACTTTCGCTCATTATAAAGAATTTTTAGCGGTAAGTCAACTATTTTTTGAAAAATATTTTAAAATTTTTATTTTAAATAAAATGTTATTAGAATAAAATAATGACGAAGGAGGTATTTATTATGGCTTACTCTGTACTACCCAACATTCCATGGGAAGAACGGCCGGCGGGTTGTTCTGACGTGGTCTGGCGTTATAGTGCCAACCCGATCATTCCCCGCGACCTGATCCCCACTTCGAACAGTATTTTCAACAGCGCCGTCGTGCCCTTCCGGGACGGTTTTGCGGGTGTTTTCCGCTGTGACAACAAAAAGCGCGATATGAATCTGAATCGGGGCTTCAGCAAGAATGGCATCGACTGGGAGCTGGATAGCGCTCCCATCGAATGGTTATGCCGTGACCCGGAAATTAGTCACTATCAGTACCGTTATGACCCACGCGTGCTCTGGCTGGAAGACCGCTATTACATAACCTGGTGTAACGGCTATCACGGCCCGGCCATCGGCATCGGTTACACCTTCGACTTTGAAAAATTCCACTTCCTCGAAAATGCGCTTTTACCGTTCAACCGCAATGGCGTACTCTTCCCCCGGAAAATAAATGGCAAATATTTAATGCTCAGTCGCCCTAGTGACAACGGCCATACTCCTTATGGTGATATCTACCTGAGCCAGAGTCCGGACATAATCCACTGGGGGGAGCACCGGTTTGTGATGGGCGTCAAGGGGGGCTGGCAAAGCACCAAGATCGGCGCCGGCCCGGTACCCATCGAAACGCCCGAAGGCTGGCTATTGTTCTATCACGGTGTGCTGACTTCCTGCAACGGGTTTGTTTATAGTTTCGGCGCCGCCCTTCTCGATCTGGAGCGACCTTGGAAAGTGCTCTATCGAGGTGGCCCCTATCTGCTTTCCCCTCAAACATATTACGAGTGTGTGGGGGATGTCCCGAATGTTGCCTTCCCGTGCGCCACGCTCTACGACCAACCTACCGGCCGGATCACCATCTATTATGGCGGAGCCGATACGGTAACTGCCATGGCGTTCGCCAAGATGGACGAAGTGCTTGAATTTTTGAAAAGAACCTCAGAACTATAGGTTTCTGCGGTCTTGGATATCGTGTATAGAGGTTGTATGCTTTTGTATACTAATCCCCCGGGAGAAAAATATGGAAATAGATGAGCTTCACAACAAAGTCAACGACCCACAGGTTGCAAAGCTCCTCGATAAGATTCTGGATGCCGTGCTGGCTCTCAAAGCCCGCCTTGCGGATTCGAACATGGATTCGAATTCCATTGGGGGCATTACCATTTATCAGAGAATTCCCCAAGCTCCGCCAGGCAGGCGACAATGCGCGGCAGGGCGTAGGAGGTGGCGTGGGGAGGGGCGTTACAGCAGGTCTTAACGACCAGTTTCCCGTTACAGGCGCGGTCGGCGGAGGCTTTAATGACCGCGGCCAAGCGGGGATAGCAGCTTTCCGTCAGGGCCTGGGTGCCGTAGCTATCGCGGTGGGTATCCATGCCGCATATCCAGTAGACCATGTCCGGCTTGAATTCCTCGAGCCTGGCCGGGACCTCCCGGGTCACATTGGCAATCTCCTCTTCATCAGAGGAGCCGTGAGGGAAACAGAGCTTCGTCCGGCTGGCCGTCAGGCTGCCATCAGGGTATTCCCAGCCGTAATCGTGGCAGAAACAGATGTGCAGGACGTCTTCGTCATCTTTAAAAATATCCCTGACGCCATCAGCGTGGTGGGTATCGGTGTCCACGATGGCGAACCTCCTGGCGCCAAGTTTTTCACGGGCGTGGGGAATCCCCAGGCCAGTAACGCTGAAATAGCAGCCGCCCCAGGCGCTGTCGCGGTGGGCGTGGTGACCGCCGACGCCGGCGATGACCAGCGCGTTATCGATTTCCCCCCGGAGGACCTTCTCGGTCGCCTGTAAAAGCCCGCCGATGGAATACAGCGAGACGCGCCACCACTGGGTCCGTTTGACTTCCTCAATCCATTCCTTAGTGTGGATGCGGCCAATTTCCGCTTCGACAGCCGGACGCGATTCAAACCAGGTAACGTTCGGGCGGGAGAAAAGGCCCGCCTTTTTAATGCCTAGAAAGCCTTCCTCGACGCCCATAGCCAGACTTGAATAAGCTTCTTTGCCGCAGACATCGTGATAAAATACTCCGGTCTTTTTCACAAAACGCCTCCCTATCCTCTTGACAGCCAGGGATAGGCCTGCAGGCCCTGTTGCCGCCCAATATCCGATGATAATATAAACCAAGGATCGATTAATTGACAACATACGCACTCGATGATACCCTCTTAATTAAAGACGACACAGGCGAACACAATGAATGAAGAAAAGCCGGCGCGGCGCAGCGTAAGTCGGAGGTTCTACCAGCAGCTCCAGACCGAACTGCAAGACTGGAAAAATAACGGTACGATTACCGGCGAGCAAGCCGATGCCATCCTCGGCCAGTACGTCGTGGTATCGCCGCTATACGGCCGGTTGATCGTGGTCCTGGTCACGTTGGGCGCCATCCTCGCGGGGGTCGGCGTCATTATCTTCGTAGCGGCGAACTGGCAGGAAATCCCCAGGATAGCGAAGCTGGTAATGCTCCTGGTGCTGGTGGCCGGGGCCTACTACGCGGGCTACTGGCTCAAATACCAGAGAAGCTACCCGCGGGCGGGGGGAGCGATAATATTCGTCGGGGCGATGATTTTCGGGGCGGGGCTTTTCCTGGTAGGACAACAATATCACATGCCCATCGACGACCCCAAACTGCTCATCTGGTGGTTCATCGGCGTGATTCCGCTGGCTTACCTGACCCGCTCCAGGGCAATACTCATCCTGGCCATCCTAGCAGCGCTGGCAGGGCTCGGCTATAAGACCGGACACTGGCTCCGAGACGTGAGCGAAGGGTATTACGCCGTATTTGCTTTCTACCTGGTGCTCGGGACGGCGCTCTACAGCATCGGCGCGGTACATTCCCGCTTCCCGCGTCTTAAATACTACGCCTCGCGCTACCAGATATTCGGCCTGATAGCGCTTCTCGGGGTTATGTACATACTGTCCTTCAGGAACATCTATACCGGTTATCACCTCGCCAACTGGGACTCAAATAATTTACCGGCGGCGTTTTCTAACAGTTTTTATATCGCCGCGGGCGTCGCCGTGGCTGGCGCTATATGGAGCTTTGTCATCGACGTGAGACGGAAGCAACTTTCCGGTAAAATTACAGGCGACCTGGCCGGCATCCTTATTTTCACCGCTGCGGGATTTACGGCGCTTTTCCTGCCTTTCCGGACCCCGGTAATATATACCGTAATCTTTAACATCGTGCTCCTAGCGGCCATCCTCGGACTTATTTTCCTCGGCTACTTCCAGGGGACCGGCACGCCGGTCAATATAGCCCTGGTATTTTTCGGGCTTTTCGTCATCGGACGATATTTCGACCTTACCTGGCACCTGCTGCCCCGGTCGGCGTTCTTTATCGCGGGCGGTCTGCTGCTATTAGGCGTAGGTATTTTATTAGAGCGACTGCGGCGCAAAACGCTGCGGCAAATGCACGCGGTTGAGGTTACCGATGAAAATGACACGTAGACTGGGCTTTATCCTTGTTGTGCTGTTCCAGGTCCTGATCCTGGTGGGATGGACCGGATACAACGAGGTCTCCCTGGCCACAGGAAAAGAAGTCGTCCTCCAGACCGCACCCGTGGACCCTACCGATATCTTCCGCGGCGACTATGTCCAGTTGAGCTATCAAATTTCGACTCTAAATAACGCCTCCGAGGCATTGACTCTACACACCGGTGACAGGGTATACGTGCACCTCGAACAGGACGGGGAAGTCTGGAAAGCAACGGGATTATCCGAAGAAAAACCCAAAGACTGGGAACTCTTTATCGCGGGGAAGGTGGACTATTTTACAACCCCCACCACATTTAGAGTGACCTACGGCATAGAGCAATACTTCGTGCCGGAAGGCAAAGGCCTGGCGATACAAACCGCCAAAGACATTAAAGTGCGGGTGATAATCAACGGCGCGGGGCAGGCTTTCATCAAGGGTCTGCTTGTCGACGGAGCGCCTTTCCAGCCTTAACAAACACGAATCCGGCCTATCATGGTGTCGATTTAACGGTATGCTCTTTCTTATATAACGCCTTGGGATTGGCCAGGCAGCCCGGCGGGGACTGTATCTCCTCTTTAGGAGGTGCCACTACCGGAGGAGGCAACCCGGTCTCGGGTTTTTTCCCTTCCAGCTCGTCCCTGACCTGCAAAACCAGTTGCGTCCTCTTTTCCAGGTCGCTGACCACCTTTTCCACCCCGGAAATTTCTTCCTCCGGTTTTTGCCTGCCAAGGGTGTCCGAAAAGCGGCCCAGGATATGGTTCTGCGCGACGGCGCTGCTTTTGAGCGCCTGGGACGCTTCGCTGAGACCCTTGATGGCGCTGGTATGGCTGTCCATATGCTGGGCATATTGTTGCATAGCGCTGGCGAAACTTTCTATAGCCTTTTCCGCACCTTCGAATCGATTCGAAAGTACCAAGCTGACCCGGTGACTGTCCTCGATAATGGGAGAAAGGGACTCCCGGTAACGCCTCCTGAAACCGGCAATAATATCGTGCAAATAAAGCAACAACGCCAGCAGGACGATAGCGATGGGCGCCACAACCATCCCCGTCCGAGTCTGTAAAAAGACCAAGGGAAGTCCGAGATAAGGTATCCGGTATCTAACGACACCCTTGATATCGGAGGCGCTTACCATAAAAGGCTCGACATCAACATTATCACCTTTGATGAGGAGCTGTACCCCTAACGGGACGCGGACGATATCAACGACGCGGCGGGCCACTACCGGGGGATAATCGTTCTTCTCACGGAGGGGAGCGGGCACGTAATATACCACGATATCTCCCGGCTTAGCGCCCACCACCATTAACTGCTCCGTCACGAGCAGGGTGCCCGACCGGATTTCCGGTTCCATGCCGGGGCCGATAACAGGACTGACGGGGAGGTAGCCCCATATCGAGAGGTACCCCGCGACGCAAAGTAACACGATAAAGAGCAATCCCAGTAACCGCTTCATAGCACCTCTGGCCGTGCCCGACGCGTTTTACTTATCCGGTCCCCGGTTATACAGGACTTAAATCAAAGCACCACCATTGTAAAGTACTTTAGAAAGAATTTCAAACATACGGACAAATTACGAAACAATTATGGGGAAAGAGGATCATAGGGCGGGGGAATTAAGGGGGATGGATTTTAATAAGGGAATAAGCGTCCAGAATTAGAAAAGATTAAAGGATTTTGGTCGAAAAGCGGCAGTCCAAAACATCTACGGCAAAGACCGTCTTTCTGACCCCAGAGCGGCGACGGAAGCCGCGACGTTAATGCTCCCTTTGCCCGTCCCGGCAATATCAAGAGCGTCACAACCGTCCTCGATAGCCCGGAGGACCTCGTCGTTAAGCTTGCCGTCGCCGTTGGTATCGGTAGCCAGAGAAAACAGCACCGCCGCCAGCCCGCTGACATAAGCAGTAGCGAAGGAAGTACCGTGTTTATAACCGTAACCGTTACCGGGGAGAGTGGAATAGATATACATACCGGGGGCGGCGACATCCACCCAGTCGCCGTAATTAGCCAGCGGAGCCAGGGTCCCGTTTTCCTGAATGGCCGTTACCGCGAGACAGTTCTCGCAGGCCGCCGGATAAACAGCCAGAGAGTTCCCGTCGTTACCGGCGGCCGCGATAACCAGAGCCCCTCTGTCCCAGGCATAGTCGATAGCCTTGTCCAGCTCCGGAGCAGACTCTTTAAGCTCGATGCTGATATTGATTACCCTGGCGCCGTAATCGACTGCCCAGATAATGCCGGCGGCCAGCGCCGAAAGCTGACAGCTGCCATCGTCATCAGCCACTTTTACGTTGACCAGAAGGCTCTCCGGCGCCAGGCCCGCAATGCCCAGTCCGTTATCCGCGTCAGCGGCGATAATCCCGGCGATAGGAGTCCCATGACCGTAAAAATCGGTGGCGGCGGGGCTTTCGGATAAATCGATTTCCGCCACGACCCGGCCGGAGAGGTCTTCATGGGTTTTATCGATGCCGGTATCCAGCACGGCCACCAGCACCGGCGAGCCGTTAGCCGCGATCCAGGTCGAAGGCAAAGCGTGAATTCGCGCGAGCGCCCATTGAGATCTCAAATCCGACGCACCCTGGGAATACTGAACCGGCGGCGCGCTGGACTCGGGAAGCCCGATAAGTACGCCGGAAGGCAGGACCGGGGCTTCTACTTTTAATGTATCCGTCGGGGTATTATTCTGTAGCGGCGCGGCCAGTCGACCCTCCGAAAGGCTATCAATAGAGATGGGGCCCGCCGGGGCAGCATTACTCGCGCTGACTCCCTGCCAGCTGGCAAAAATACTGACGAAAATGAGCGTCATAAAGAGAGTGGACTGCCTGGATATCGACATACTTTATCTTATTCATGATCCGCGCCTCCGATGAATCACCTAATAGTCACCAAACGGCACATATTTTCGTATTTGGTACTAAATACGCAATTGATGCCCATGCATTCCGCTTTCAGCCTCGGCCACCTTCATTTTTCCTGACGGCAAATCACACAATTGTATTTTTTTATACTTTTATTAAGTTATATTATGTTATCGCCCCATCATTTCTCTGAGATGGGGTTCTCTGACCGATTTTAAACCTTGTTAATACCTTTTTCTAACCGAAAGCTTTGAATAATAATAGAAGCGCGTACAAAAACACGAGGCACGGATATATATGACTCTAGCTAAGGCTGGTAATAGAAGTAGTCTATGAAAAGATTTTCTATCTTATTAGTCATATTGCTAATAGCGCAAATTTTCATACCTCAGGGCGCGTCTGCTGCTTGTGAGCCAAAGATAAATGTGACGCCCCTGTCCATTGACTTCGGCTCCGTTGAGGTCGGCACCACGAGCTCAAATTACACGGTAACGATAACCAATTCAGGCTCGTCCGGCCTCTATATCAATAGCACGACCATAATCGATAGCAACGCTAATCAGTTTATTTGTACCCCGATTTTAAGCAATTACAACATAATCCCGCGTACCTCGGTTATCCTCACGCTCAATTTCAAGCCTAGTTCCATCGGTCAGAAATCGGCGCGTCTGCGCATCGCTTCCAACGACAGCGGCGGCCCTGTTAACGTAGCTTTAACAGGCTGCGGGATAACAACACCAAAACCCGATATCTCCGTTGTCCCCATGTCAATCAACTTCGGGGATGTACTGGTGGGCATTCCCAGCGCCGCCAAGACCGTTAACGTAAAGAACGAAGGCACTGCCAACCTGACCATCGGCACACTGGCGATAAACAACGGCCAGTTCACCATATTCAGCGGCGATATCTCCGGGAACACGCTAGTCCCGGGCGCCTCGGCCAATATCAGTCTCGTCTTTACCCCGGCGAACCTCGGACCCCAGTCTGCCAACCTGACCATACCGTCCAACGACGCCGATGAAAACCCGGTCGTTGTCACCATGTCGGGTAATGGAATAGTACCCGATATCGCTGTTAACCCAATGTCCATCGACTTCGAGGAAGTGCTGCTCAATACCCCAAGCGCCGTAAAGGACGTCACCGTTACCAACGAAGGCACCGCCAACCTGACCATCGGCACACTTACGATAAATAACAGCCAGTTCACTATTTCCGGCGGCAATATCTCAGGCCAAACGCTAATCCCGGGCGCCTCGGCCAATATCAGTCTCGTCTTTCACCCGACGGCCGCCGGCGCACAGTCGGCCAACCTGACCATACCGTCCAACGACCCCGACGAAAACCCGGTACGAGTAGCTTTATTAGGCGAAGGAATGATACCGCTTGAACCTGAAATATCCGTCAAACCGGGCTCAATCGATTTCGGCGACGTGCTGGCCGATACGGATAGCGCCGTAAAGGACGTTACCGTTACCAACCAGGGCACCGCCAACCTGACCATCGGCACACTGGCTATAAACAACAGCCAGTTCACCATCTTCAGCGGCAATATTTCCGGTCAAACACTGGCTCCAGGCGCTTCGGCTAATATCAGCCTCATCTTTCACCCGACGGCCAGCGGAGCACAGTCGGCCAACCTGACCATACCATCCAATGACGCCGACGAAAACCCGGTCACAGTAGCTTTAACAGGTAACGGAATAGTACCCGATATCGCTGTTAACCCCCAATCCATCGGCTTCGGCGACGTGCTGCTGGGCACAGACAGCGAGATAAAAACCGTTACCGTTACCAACGAAGGTACCGCCAACCTGACCATCGGCACGCTGACGATAAATAACGGACTATTCACCATTTCCAGCGGCAATATCTCCGGGAACACGCTAATCCCGGGCGCCTCGGCCAATATCAGTCTCGTCTTTCACCCGACGGCCGCCGACGCGCAGTCGGCTAACCTAACCATACCGTCCAACGACCCCGACGAAAACCCGGTCGTGGTCACCATGTCGGGCAACGGAATAGTACCCGATATCGCTGTTAACCCCCAATCCATCGGCTTCGGTGATGTGCTGCTGGGCACCACGAGTGCCCCGCAGACCGTCACCGTGACCAACCAAGGCACCGCCAACCTGACCATCGGCACACTGGCTATAAACAACAGCCAGTTTACTATCTTCAGCGGCAACATTTCCGGGAATACGTTAATCCCGGGCGCCTCGGCCAATATTAGTCTCGTCTTTCACCCGACGGCCGAGGGGGCGCAGTCAGCCGACCTCACCATACCGTCCAACGACCCCGCTCACAGCACGGTCGTTATTACCCTAACAGGGAACGGGAAGACCGAACCCGATATTACCGTTGCCCCCACTTCGCTCGACTTCGGCTTCGTGCAGGTAGCGCACCCAAGCACCCCGTTGACCGTTAAAGTGACCAATATCGGCACCGGTAAATTAATTATCTCCGGGCTCGAAATAATCGATACCCAATTCGTTATCATTGCCGACAATATCACCACGGTCGCCCCGGGAGGCACGGCTAATATCACCATCGTCTTTACGCCGGCGGCCGTCGGCGCGCAGTCGGCCAACCTGACCATAACGTCCAACGACCCCGACCACGGCACGCTCAATGTCCCCCTGAGCGGCATCGGCTCGGAAGGGCCGGTGGCCCCGGATATCGTCGTAACGCCGCTTGTCTGGGATTTCGGCGACGTGCTGGTCGGCGATAACAGCACCGCGCAGGACGTTACCGTTACCAATAACGGCACCGCTAATTTGATTATCGGCACGCTGACGATAAGCGACACCCATTTCGCTATTGCCAGCGGCAATATCTCCAATCAAACGCTCGGTCCGGGCGCCTCGGCTAATATAACCCTGTATTTTGCCCCGACGGCCATAGGCCCGCAGTCCGGCGACCCTGACCATACCGTCCAACGACCTCGTCAAAGGCCCGGTCACGGTGGCTTTATCGGGCAACGGCACCGTGCTTACCGCCGACCTTCGAATTACCAAGACGGACAGCCTCGACCCGGTTGTCTTCGGCGAAAATTTCACCTACACGCTAAAGGTAACGAATAACGGCACCGACAACGCCACCGGAGTGACCGTCACCGACACGCTGCCCGTTTACGTTAACTTTATTTCCTACAATACTGCCACCGGCACTTTCAGCTTGGCAGGCAGCGATGTTACCTGGGATATCGGCAGCCTGGCCAACGACGCCAGCGCTACCCTGGACATCGTCGTGACCCTGAATGCGATGGCCGTGATGACAGGCGGTTCTTTCACCAACACGGCGGTGGTATCGGGGAATGAATACGACCCCGACAACGGCAACAGCAGCGCCAGCGCGACTACTACCATAAAGTCCACCGACCTAGAGATAACCAAGACAGACTACCCCGACCCTATCGGCCTCGGGGACAATGTCACCTGGGTGGTCACGGTAACGAACAACGGCACCGAAAACGCCAGCAATGTCGTGGTCATCGATACGTACCTTTCGCAATATACAAACATACACGGGATAACGCCTTCCGCCGGGTCGATAATACCGTCGCCGCCGCCGACTTGGCTAGCAGACTTTGCCGCCCAAATCGGCCTGCCGATTAATCCTCCACCGACGGGGATGTCGATGCTGTTCTGGGACATCGGGGACCTGGCCAGCGGCGCCTCGGTCAACATGACCATCGTCGCTTCGGCCAACTTCACCCTGCCGCTGCCGCCGTCCATGCTCAACCTGCTCGCGCTGATGGGACCCGGCACGCTGCCGAATTTTATCCTGCCCAACGGCGCCATCGTGTTAAGCCCGCTGGGAGACACCGATTTCAATAATAATATGGCCTATACCACCACTTCGACCGACCTCGAGTTCCCCGAAGCCGACCTGGCCATTACCAAGACAGGCACCCCGGACCCGGTCGCCCCCGGCGATAACATTACCTATACCATCACCATCCAGAACAACGGGCCGGAAAACGCCACGGGCGTCTTCGTCCTGGACGGCTGGCTTAACTCACAGCTAACGTTGCAGACGGAGTCGGCCCTGCCGTCCGTCGGCACCGCCAACACGACACTGCCGTCATGGCTGAGCGACCTACTTAACCAGAACGGACCGCCGCCTGCCGACTTCGGGTACCTTTTCTGGGACGTCGGCGACCTGGCCAGCGGCGCTTCGGCCAATCTGACGATAACCGCCACGGCCAACGCCGCCATATCTTACCTGGCCTCTATCGTTAACTACGCGGTAGTCTCCGGACCGGTGCTGGATGAAAACCCCTCGAACAACTACGCCTGGGCGTATACCAACATCACCCAGGCCGACCTGGAAATTACCAAGACCGATAGTCCCGACCCGGTTGCCACCAGCGGCAATCTTACGTATTCATTGACAGTAACGAACCACGGCCCCGATAATGCCGCCGGAGTTACCGTCACCGATGCACTGCCCGGCAGCGTTAATTATCAATCGGCCACGCCTTCGACGGGCAATGCCACCTATGCTTCAGGCAACGTCACCTGGAATATCGGCAGCCTGGCTAACGGGGCCTCGGCTAACCTCACCATTCTCGTTATCGCGCCTGAGTCTACCGGAAACATAACTAATACCGCCACGGTGTCCAGCCTCTATCCGGACCCCGTCCCGGGCAATAATAACGCCACACAAAAGACGACCGTGGCGCAGCCGACCGATGCCGACCTGGCTATCACCAAGAGCGACAGCCCCGACCCGGTAGTCGCCGGCGGCACCCTCACCTACACTCTGACGGCCACAAATAACGGCCCCGCCAACGCCACCAATGTCATTGTTACCGATGCACTGCCCGGCACCGTGACGTACGTTTCCAACAATGGTACGGCCACCTATGCTTCAGGCAACGTCACCTGGAATATCGACAATCTCAGCTTGGGGGATTCGGCTACCCTGACCATCGTGGTTACGGCGCCGTTAACGACAGGCACGATAACCAACAAAGCGAGCATCATCGGTGATCAAAACGACCCCGTTTCAGGCAACAACGAAGCCATTGAAAGTACCTACGTGGCGCTGTCAAACGACGCCGACCTGGCTATCACCAAGTCCGACAGCCCCGACCCGGTAGGCACCGACGGCGACCTTACCTACACGCTCACGGTCACGAATAACGGCCCCGCCAATGCCACCAATGTCATCGTTACCGATGCACTGCCCGACACTGTGACTTACGTTTCCAACACGGGCACAGCCACCTATGCTTCAGGCAACGTCACCTGGAATATCGGCAGCCTGGCTAACGGGGCCTCGGCTAACCTCACCATTCTCGTTACCGCCCCTTCATCCGCCGGTGAAATAACCAACAAAGCCAGCGTGGCCGGTCATGAAAACGACCCCATTACGGACAATAACGCCGCGTCCGAAACTACCACCGTAAATTACGTCCCGATTTTTACCGACCTGCAAATTATTAAAAACGATGTCCCCGACCCGGTCATCGTCGGCAACAGCCTGACCTATACGCTCACGGTAACGAACGACGGCCCCGACAACGCCAGCGGCGTCATCGTTACCGATACGCTGCCGGCGACCACGAAGTACGTGTCGGACACGCCGTCGACGGGCACAACGACCCGTTCGGCAGACAATATCACTATTACCTGGGATATCGGCAGCCTGGCCGCCGGAGCCTCGGAGACTCTGACCATCGTTGTTACGGCGCCATCGTCCATCGGCGTCATCACCAATAGCGCCAACGTGACCGGTAATGAAATCGACATCATGCTGGAAAACAATACGGCCACCGCCTCTACCTTCGTCCTGCCGGGCGGTGATTTACCCGATATTACCGTTGTCCCGACGTCTCTCGACTTCGGTTCGGTGGTGCTAAACACGCCAAGCGCGGCGCAGTATATAACCGTTACCAATAACGGTACCGTTAGTCTGGTCATCGGCAGTCTCACCATCAGTAACGGGCAGTTCACTCTCAGCGGCAATATCTCCGGTCAAACGCTGGCCCCCTTAGCCTCGGCCGTGATATCAATCACCTTTACGCCGACGGCCTTGGGACCGCAATCGGCCACCTTATCCATAACCTCTAACGACCCCGACGAAAGTCCGTTCAATGTGGCTTTATCCGGCAACGGGACGACCACACCACCACCGCCTCCTCCGCCGCCTCCGCCGCCACCTCCGCCACCGCCGCCACCTCCTCCGCCGCCTCCGCCGCAGCCGGAAGTAATGTACTTCACGGTGGACTTCCTCGGCCTGATAACCAAAGAGGCGGCCACCAGCGACGGAAGGCCGGTAGCTGACATGGCAGCGCCCAGTCCGGACGGACGGCACCTGCTGGAAATAGATGCGCTGACCGGCGCGTCCGTTAACTCGACTACGGTAACGACGTTAAAAATCATCGAAGCGCAGGCGCCCCAGCTCCCCGAAAACACGCAGCTGGTCGGGAAGGCTTATGAATTCATGCCCTCGGGGACGATATTCGATAAACCGATAAAGCTCACCCTCGGCTATAACGTGGACGAGCTGCCCGAAGGTGTAATATCCGTCGGCGCGGCCTACTATACGAGCCAGGACGGCTGGACATATCTCGATACCGAGTCCTCCACCGTCGCCGAGCTGGGCAAACTGACCGCCCCGGTAAATCACTTCACCGTCTTCGCCGTGCTGGCCAAAGTGCCGCCGACGGAATCTGTGCCCACACCGGAGCCCACGCCGACACCCACGCCAGCGGCGCCGGCCCAGTTTAACCTGAGCAACCTGAACATCACGACCTCCGTGTCCAGGATATTCGAAAAGCTGTCGTATATCATCAGGACCGGCGAAGAGGCGGTCATTACCGCGGACGTTGCCAACGACGGCGGCCAGACTGGCACCTACACCGCCATCCTACTCATCAACGGGACGGAGCGGGAAAGAAAAGACATCACCCTCCAGCCGGGCCAGACCGGTACGGTATCGTTCACCGTGACGGGCAATGAGGAAGGCACCTATACCGTGGTCATCGGCACCCTGACGGATGATTTCCTGAGCGACCTCTGGATTAACTGGTGGCTCATCGTGGCGACTATCGCCGTCCTCATTTTGATAGCCTGGCTAGTCTGGTATATAATACAAAGGAGAAAACGGGGCGAAGCGCCAACAAATAGCTGATTGATAGATAAGGGAGTGACTGACCGATGAAATCAATCAATATCGTGGTCGTCACTCCCTCTTTCGATAGATCAGTGCCCCACGCCACTCCGGAAACCCTGCGCCAGATCCGGCGCGTCAGCCCCAGCATAAAAGTCAGCGACGCCTCGTCGCTGGTGGCCGCCGAATTCCGCGGCGATACTTCCGTCAAAGAGGAACTCGATGCCCTCCTGGACGCGGCCGAGATTATTTACGGACTCATCCCGCCAAAAGACCTTCTCGCCAGAGCACCGCGGCTGAAATGGATACAGATGATATCCGCCGGGGTCGACCGACTCCAGAACACGGAAATCTGGCGGAGCCGGATAACGATAACCGGGGTCAGCGGCATCCACGCCACACCCATCGGGGAGTTCGTCCTCCAATTCATGCTCATGTTCGTCAAGGGGGCGCCGCGATGTTTCCAGATGAAACAGAAACGGGAGTGGCAAAGGTTCCCGCCGACCGTACTGCGCGGCAAAACAGTGGGCGTCGTCGGGCTGGGGCATATCGGGCGGGAGGTAGCACGGCTTTCTCAAGCCTTCGGGATGAGGGTCATCGCCACCAGGAGGTCGGCAAAGAGGCAGGGCCGGGCCAGATATGTCGATAGACTTTTACCCGCCGCACGACTGCCATCCCTGCTGAAAGAGAGCGACTTCGTGGTTATAGCCACCCCCCACACCCCGGAAACGCACCATCTCATCGGGGAAAGGGAACTCACCGCGATGAAACCCACCGCCTACATTATCAATATCGCCCGGGGCGGGATTATCGATGAGGCGGCGCTCATCCGGGCCATCGATGGAAAACGGATTGCCGGGGCGGGACTGGACGTCGTCGAAAAAGAACCCCTCCCCGCCGAAAGCCGCCTCTGGGAGTTTGAAAACGTCATCCTGAGTCCTCACATCGCCGGCGGCCACGAAGACTACATGGTGCGCGCCACCGAGCTGTTCTGCGAAAACCTCAGGCGCTACCTCGCCGGTAAGAGACTGCGCAACGTCATCGATAGAAAGAAGGGCTATTAGAGAGCCTGCCTGAAATAACAAAAGGGGGGAGCCGCAAAGCTCCCCCCTTATATTTTTATTAGTTATACCGGCTTATTTTATATTCACGTTTACCGTCACGGTGTAAAGGTCTTTTTCACCGCCTGCCCACGGCTGGCCGTAGCTCATCCTGATTATCGCCAGCCCGGTGTCCTTGGTGTTGAAGACCCAGACATCCGTGCCGCCGGCGCCAACCAGGTTAGTGGCCGTCGGTCCCTCGTAGTTGTTGGACATCTGCTCGATGACTTCCGGATGGACTATCTCCGTGACTTCCCAGCCATATCCGGTGGTGGGATTGGAACCCAGCCTGACCGTCACCATGCCGGGGTAGGTAGTATCGACGTATTTTAACATGTTGTTCTGTGCCACAAGTTCATCCAGGGTAACCGCCACCATCTGGGTGTTCGGCGTGGGGGTGCCGGTGGGGCTGGCCTCTTTTTCCGACGCGCACCCGGTGATAAGCCAAGGCAGCAACACGATGGAGACGAGACCAAAAATAACTATTCTTTTCATTTCAGCGCCTCTCGATTACTTATTTTGCTTTACCTTATATTATAACGCTTGTCAATACCGGCGGTTAGGGCGTCGCGCCGAATTATGACAGAATATTTGCATTGGCGTTTAAATCCTCTATAATGAGACCAGACTGGGCGAACGGTAAGGAGTTAATGACGAATGGCAGACTACGCTGCTTTGCAGGAAAAGGTTGAAGAGCTGGCCGCAAGGGCCTGGGACGTCAAGGGCATCGAAGCCAGGGTAAAAAAGCTCATGAAGACAGACATACCCCGGAAAAAGCTCGACCCCAAAGAGATGCTGGCCAACAAAGAAAAAATCCTCGACCGGGTACAGCGGCGGGCGGAGGAATATAACTTTATTTTCAAGAACTGCGCCCAGGGCACGGCGCTGGCCCTCATGGAAGAGTTCGGCCAGGGCAACATGGAAATCATCAAAGCCCTGACGCCTTTCCCCGGCATCGGCGGGACAGGAGAAATCTGCGGGGGGATTACCGGCAGCCTGATTAATTTCGGCTTGTTCTTCGGCGGAAACGACCCCCTGAACTTCGAGCTACAGGGCAAGACCATCATGATCGCCCAGAAGTTCATGGCCTATTTTGAAGACGCGGTCGGTCATCTATACTGCTCGGATATCATCGAAGACATAATCATCGGGCGAAAGCTCAATCCGGGTGAAAGCGAAGCGTCCATGGTTACTTTCACCAAGGAGAAAGGCTTTGAGAAGTGCGGGCTGCCGCCGGGGCTGGGTGTCAGGCTCGCGGCCGGTTTCATCATCGACAGCATGAAATAACACAGTACAGGCTAGCAAATAGTTAATGACAGGAATTTTCTGGTCGGCCTTTATTCTCAGTGTGATATTCATCTTTGTGGTGATAGCCGTCTACCGTATCCTAACTATCATCAGGCTTCCGGTCCATCTTAGATGGGAACTGGCCCCGATACCGCATGAAAAGGCGAAGGGAGGATACGGGGGTTCCTATCTGGAGGAATACGAATGGTGGCGGAAACCGAGGCGCCGCTCACATATCCCGTCGATTATATATATGCTTCAAGAGATATTTCTCATGAGAGGCATATGGAAAAACAACCGGTCTCTATGGTCTTTTTCTCTCTTGCTGCACACCGGAATTTATCTGTTCGTCATAACGCTTTTATTATATATAATCAATGCCATTTTTATTGTCACCGGCGTACCGGACTCAATCCTTAACGTATTTCAGAAAATTACCTCGGTCGCGGCTCTGGCGGGGTATATTGCGGGGGGCCTGGGGGCGATATCGCTCATCCTGAAGCACCGTCTGGACAGCAATTACAGGCCATTCACCACGTTCTCGATGTATTTCCGGCTCACCTTCCTGGGGGCGGTATTCATTAGCGGCATCTGGGCATGGGCCACCAGCGTAGCCTTTGCCTCCGAAACGAGCCAGTTCGTGAAAAACCTCATAACACTGAACAGTGGCATCACGGCAGCGCCACCTTTAGCCGCGCATATCATCATTTCTTTGCTGTTCATCATATATCTTCCATTCACGGACATGCTCCACTTTATTACCAAGTATTTCACCTATCACGCGGTGCGCTGGAACGATGAACTTATAAATGAGAGAATGGACGAAAAACTGCGAGAACTCATGACTCAGCCAATCGATTGGTCGGCGCCGCATGCGGGGTCGGGAAAGAGCTGGGCGGAAATAGCCGCCGGGAAAAGTGACCATGCCGAAGAGACTTAAACTTAATGATATCTCTAAAGCCGGCGGGGGACAGCTTACCGAGCTCGATATCAACGAGCTAATACCGCTGCCGCCGCCCTACGACAAACCGCCGGGGTTCAAAAAGCTGACCGATGACCAGCGGGAAAGGCTGGAGTGTAATCTCGACGGCTTCGTGGCGCTGGCTTTGCCCAGGCCGACGAATGAAGAGGAAGAAAAAAGATGCATCGCGCAGTTCGTCGCGGGGCTAAAGAAGCTCCTCAGTAAAGAAGACAACTGGACGTTTCTACAGCCGCTACTGCTTTCCCTGGATTACTGCGCCCGGTGCCAGACCTGTAACGATAACTGCCATATCTATACGGCCAGCGGGAAAAACGACATCTACCGCCCCACCTACCGCTCGGAGATATTCCGAAGGCTGGTCAATAAATACGTTAAAAATAAAGGTTCAAGGTTCGATGGGAATGACATAGAACTCAACTGGGCGACGGTAAGTCGACTCTACGAGCTGGCCTACCGCTGCAATTTATGCCGAAGGTGCGCGCAGGCCTGCCCCCTGGGGGTGGATAACGCCCTTATCACCAGGGAGATACGCAAGCTGTTCAGCCAGGAACTGGGCTGGGCGCCGCGGGAACTCCATGAAAACGGCACAGCTTTACAGCTAAACGTCGGTTCCCCTACCGGCCTGAGGCCGCATGTCGTTAAAGACAACATTAAATTTTTAGATGAGGAGTCTACTGAGGCCACCGGTATTAAAGTAAAGACGCCCTGGGACAAAGAGGGCGCCGACGTCCTGGTAATCCACAGCGCCGGGGACATCCTGTCCTTCCCGGAGAGCGTGGCCGCCTTCGGCATTTTGTGCGACGCCGCCGGCATCGACTGGACACTGACGTCGGAGGCGCCGGGCTACGACGGCGTCAACTACGGCCTTTTCTACGACGATATCCAGCTCGCCAGGATTGCCACCCGCCATGCGCAGGTCGCCCGAAAGCTCGGGGTAAAAAAGATAGTGATGGGGGAGTGCGGTCACGAGCACAAAGCCCTCATCAGCGTGGCGGACAGGCTGCTCACCGGCGACCTGAACATCCCGCGGGAAAGCGCCATGACCTTCCTGGAAAATATCGTTTTCAGCGGCAAAATCAAGTTCGACCCGGCCAAAAACGCCTTCCCGGTAACGCTCCACGACCCGTGCAATATCGTCAGAAATTTAGGCATCGTCGAGCCGCAGCGCCGGATACTACGCTATCTCTGCCCGCAGTTCCGCGAGATGACACCGCACGGGGTGGACAACTACTGCTGCGGCGGCGGGGGCGGCCTGAGCGTGATGAACAACGTGAATTTTACCGATTGGAAGGTGAATATCGCCGGGAGAGTGAAATTCAAACAGGCGCTCGAGGCCTTCGCCGACCGGCCCGGGCCGGAGGTAAAAAAGTACGTCTGCGCGCCCTGCCTCAACTGCAAGCTGCAGTTCCGCGATATCTTCGAACACTACGGGGCAAAAGAAAAATCCGGCATCGTCGTCGGCGGGATGGCCGAGCTCATCGTCAATGCCATGGTCGATATTAAAAAGCCCTTTATCGCCTTCGGGGATTAGTGTATACTGGTTCGGAATAAAAAATATAAGCAGGAAAGGGTGAGCCATGCCAAAGATGGAACTGGCCGGCAACACGTATGAGGTCGATGAGCACGGTTTTTTACAGGAAACGGCTAAATGGAACGAAGAAATCGCCAGGGCTTATGCGGCGAAGGAAAACATCAACGAACTCACGGCCGACCACTGGACGGCCATCAACTACCTGAGGATCTATTACCTCAACAATGGCATCTGCCCGATGATACGCCGGCTGACCAAAGAGACCGGATTTACCCTGAAGAAACTTTACGACCTCTTCCCGAACGGGCCGGCTCACTCCGCCTGCAAATGGGCCGGCGTGCCCAAGCCGACGGGATGCGTCTAAACCATCATCAAGTAGTATCGCGGGTGCCGAGATACTTCGGCATATTGCTATAGCCCTCGCTCATGGCATCGTCGTGCCAGAAAGCCCAATCGAGCTTCGCCCGGTGCTCTTTAGTGAGCAACTGCGGATAGAACTTTTCCGTGTGCCTGAGTCCCTGGTTGATTTCGATGAATATCCAGGGCCGGACGGTCTTCACAGGGTTCCAGGGGCCGTGGATAAAGTTCGGGGGGATAAAGACGACCGTGCTCTCCGTAATGACGTGTTTCTCCAGCTCCGGCCCCAGGCAAAACTCGACCTCCGCGCCGAGGTCGTCGGGGTGAGCCGGGTCGGTGCCGATATGTATGAGCAGCTCAGCTTCCGAGTGGATATGCGGCGGGTGCCCGATTTTCATGCGGGGCTCCGCGTGGGGAAGCACCCAGTGAATAAAATAAAAATTACTGCCAGCGATGGTCTGGCTGTCCATGCGCTGCAGAATAGGGCCCATGATAAAGGGATAAGGCGGCGGATTGTTCTTGAGGAGATATTTATCGTACTTGCCCAACTTAATATCCTCCTTAATCCGGTATTAACATGCAGATATTATACAACAGTCAATTCCGTTGACATAGTCAGGCGCACATCGTCATAATTGAATAAAAACAGATGGAAGATAAAATCATCATCAAAAGGCTGGTGGTGGGGTCGCTCTCCGCCAACTGCTATATCGTGGGCGGGGAAGAGGCGGGCGAAGGCATGGTCATCGACCCCGGCGGCCACGCCGCCGAAATAAACCAGGCAATCACCGATTCCGGACTTAAAATAAGTATTATCGTGCTGACCCACGGCCACTCCGACCACATCGCCGCCCTGCGCGATATCCAGGACAGGACCGGGGCGGAGGTCGCCATCCACGTGGAGGACGCCGACTTCCTCGAGACCAGCTCCCAGTTCGGCATTTCTTACCGGACCCCCCACCCGCCGGACAGGCTGCTCCATGAAGGAGACACCATCGATATCGGCGGTATGAGCTTTACGGTATTGCACACGCCGGGGCATACCCCCGGCAGCATCTGCCTGCTCAGCGGTAATAAAGTGTTTACCGGGGACACGATTTTCCACAAAGGCATCGGCACCACACTGATGCCGGGGAGCAGCCGACGCCAGCTGCTCGAGAGCATCCGGACCAGGCTGATGGCGCTGCCGGACGATACTATCGTTTACCCCGGGCACGGGCGGGAGACGACCATCGGTGCGGAAAGGCGCGATAATCCCTACGTCACCGGCAGGTCATCAGGCTACGGCTACTGGTAGCTTTATATAAAAACCCCCCAGTATCCCCCTAAAAAAGAGGGGGAAAGAGGGGCTTCGCCCTTCACTTCGTGGTGACTCAGTGGAACCAGGGTGAACCCCTCACTTCGTGGTGACCTCAGTGGAACCAGGATGAACCCCTGTTAGACGCCCCTTGGCGAGTGTTTGAAATCCCCCTTTATAAATGTGACTTTGTTGTAACGGGCCGCCCGCTTTTTGTGACTCTCCTGTAACCGCGCGGAGTTAACATATTGCCAGTATTTTCGTTAATATGGTTAACCGCGTGAATAACGTAAGAAATCCCGATACGGAGATGCGGTCCAAAGGAGGGCAAGAGGTGGGAACAAACGTTGCCAGGACCTACCCGGAATATCTCACTACGGGTGTCGTCGCCAGGCACTGCGGTGTCAGTAAAGTGACCGTCCTGCGCTGGATTGAAAAGGGCAACCTGACGGCTTTCAGGCTGCCCGGAGGGCAGAACCGGATACACCGGGACGACTTTTTCGCCTTCGCCACCAGGCACAGCATACCCGTCAGAAAGAACCACGCCAAATAGTCGTCACGAAAAACCTGTTGTGATATTCCTGTAAACTTTTCCCCGATTTCCGTGACCGCATTGTGACTCGGCTTTCATATACTGCAAACGTAGCAAGCACTGCTAACGCCAATTATTGAGCATGCTCTGATTCACCACGATATTGCCGTCCAATACGTAGACGGGAGGTGAGCTTGCCGAAAATATACGCACAATGGGCCCCGGAATATATTTCGGTCGGTTTTATCGCTAAACGCTGCGGCGTCAGCAATACCACCGTATTGCGTTGGATCAACGCCAGGCAGCTGCCAGCCTTCAAGTTGCCCGGCGGTCATTTCCGCATCGAGAGGAGCGATTTTTCCCATTTCCTGGACCGGTACAACATGCCGGGCAGCCCGGAAAAACATTGAGGAAATAAGGGGAGGTGCAATATGCCAAAGGATAAAAAGAAAAAGGCGTCGGGAGGTAGTATCGTGCCGAAGTTCCTCAGGAGAATCAACCGCAACAGCAAAGGTTTCACCCTGGTGGAACTGCTCATCGTGGTGGCCATACTGGGCGTCCTGGCGGCGGTCGTCCTGCCCAACGTGACCGGGCTCACCGGCGAAGGCCAGGATGAAGCCGCCAAGGCCGAGCTGACCACCGTCCAGACGGCGATGGACACGATGATGGCGAAACTCCATCTGAGCTCGGTCACCGCCACGACGGCCACCAGCGACATGGCGGCTTTTCCCACCGGACATGTGCTGTACCCCGATTATCTCAGGACACAGACGACCAAAGGGACCTATTCCTGCAGCACCACCGGACTGGTCACCCAGGTAAGCAAGGGCTATTAGCCCGCGGCATAACGGGACAGCGCAGAGTAAGGAGACAGCCCCGTACCGGGAACAACCCGACTACAACGATGGAACAACATTGATGGCAAGAGACTTTTATGTCGATAAATAAGCGGACAATACTCATAATATGCGGCAGCTTGCTGGTCCTGCTAATAGCAGTGAACGTAATAGGCGATGTAGTATATCGTGAAGGCTTCGAGAACCTTGAAAAGGAGACAGTAACAAAAAACGTCAACCAGGTGACCGACGCATTATCCGCGAGTCTGGATGCTCTGGATACTTACTGTTATGACTGGGCGGAATGGGACGATACATACCAATTCGCGCAAGAGTATAACCAGGATTATGTGGACAGGAACCTTCGGGGTGATACCTTTACCAGTACGGATATAAGCCTTGTTTCCGTATTCAACACTTCCCAAGAAACAGTTTACGGAAAAACCTATGACCTCATCAATTCGAAGGAAATTACTTTACCTGTTGATTTCGCAAATATCGTGATAGCTACAGGGCTGGCGACGCCGGCAAACACGGGAAATGCCACCAGGGGAATTATACTTTTAACCGGCCAGCCGATGCTGGTGGTATCCCGACCGGTGCTGACCAGTCTGGGGGAAGGCCCTATTACCGGGGCACTAATATTCGGGCGTTTCGTTGACGCTGATGTCGTCAGTCATCTCTCCGAGACCACCCATTCATCGGTCAGCCTGCTCCCGATACCTTCCGATAATGCCAACCCGGAAACGAACCGCCTTATCGCCTCTTTGGACAAATCCGGGCCGATGTATATTCAGGCACAAAGCAGCCAGATAATTGCCGGATATACATATGTAAATGACCTAGCGGGATACCCCGCCTTTATTTTTAAAGTGGTTGTTCCCAGGGATATTTATCAAGAGGGCCTAAAAGCTATCACCGTCCTGCATTCCGTCCTGCTCTTCATCGGTATCACGTTTGGTATCGTATTCATAATTTTAATAAGAAAATTAGTCCTGTCCCGATTAGTCAAGCTCAGCAACAGCGTCAGCAAAATAGGCTCCGGCGGCGACGTTTCAGGTCGCGTTAACGTGCCGGGGAACGACGAGCTATCAAGACTAGGCGACAACATCAACGAGATGCTCGCGTCCGTAGAAAACGCCAATAAGGCGATGAAAGAGGCGGACGAACTACTCAAGGAGAACAACAAACAACTGGATACGGTATTGAACTCCGTGCCCTGCGGCATCATCGTCGTTGACGAAGAGACGTACACTATCCATGATGTCAATTTCTACGCCAGCACTCTCATCGGCGCCCCGATGGAGGAAATTATCGGCCAGGAATGCCACCGGTTCCTCTGCCCGACCAAGCTGGGGAAATGCCCGGTCACCCATTCCGGCGAGAGTGATGATAACGCGGAAGAGATAATCGTCAATAGCAGCGCCAACGCCATCCCCATTCTTAAAAATGTCGCCCGGGTGACGATGGGCGGGAGCCGGTATTTACTGGAGACTTTTATTGACATCACCGAGCAGAAGCAGATGGAGAAGTCCTTAAAAGACTCGGAGGAGAGGTTCTCCAAAGCCTTTCGCGCCAGCCCCGACGCCATTTCCATATCCAGGGTGAGCGACGGCGCCTTCCTCGAAATCAACGATAGCTACACCCGCATTATCGGCTACAGCCGGGAAGAGCTGCTCGGGAAAGACGCCGATAATTTCAATCTGTGGGCCAAGGCCGACCAGCGGGAAGCCATGCTCCAGAAAATACGGAACCATATCCTGATGCACAACGACGAATTGGAGATGCGGTCCAAGTCCGGCGAAATCCGCACGTTGCTGCTATCGACTGAGTACGTGCAAATCGACAACGAGCCCTGTCTCCTCGTCGTCGGCACCGATATTACAGAGCGCAAGAAACTTGAAGAAACCCTGGCTATTGAAGCAGCGCGCCGGCGCATACTCATCGAGCAGTCGAGCGACGGCATTGTCATCCTCGACCAGAACGGGGCGGTATACGAAGCCAACCGCCGGTTTGCCGAGATGCTGGGCTATTCTCCGGAAGAAATCCTCAAGCTCAACGTGTGGGACTGGGAATTCCTTTATCCGCCGGAGCAGGTAAAGGAAATGATTAGGACCATCGACGAAGCCGGCGACCATTTTGAAACACGCCACCGGCGTAAAGACGGCACGATTTATGATGTCGAAATAAGCACCAACGGGGCGATGTTCGGGGGACAAAAGCTCATTTTTTGCGTCTGCCGGGACATCTCTGAACGCAAACGCATGGAAAAAGCCCTGAAAGAATCGGAGGAGAAATTCTCCATAGCTTTCCGCGCCAGCCCCAACACCATGGTCATCACCACGGAAAAAGATGGCAAGTTTATTGAAATCAACGATAGCCATACCCGCCTTACCGGCTATACCCGTGAAGAGACAATCGGGCGGACGGCGGTCGAGCTGGGTCTCTGGTCAAAAGAAGAGAACCGCGCCCGTATGCTGAATATCCTGAAAACGAAAGGCCGAGTGGATAACGAAGAGTTCGTCTTCCGCATGAAATCGGGCGAATTGCGCGACTGGCTGTTCTCGGCGGAGCATATCGTTATCGGCGGCGAACCGTGCTTAATCTCCATGACGACCGACATCACCGAACAAAAGCGGATGCAGCAGGCTCTACGAGAGTCCGAGGAGAAGTTCTCCATAGCCTTCCACTCCAGTCCGGTGGTCATCGCCATCACCACACTTAAAGACGGCAGATATCTCGAAGTCAACGGCAGCTATGTCCAGGCAACCGGCTATACCCCTGAAGAGCTCATCGGCCGGACGGCAACCGAGGTCAACATGTGGGTGAGACCGAAGGACCGAGCCAGGTTATTCAGGATATTGAAAGAGCAGGGCAGGGTCAGCAATGAAGAGTTTGACTTCCGCATGAAGTCCGGCGAGGTCCGCACCTGGCTGTTCTCCGCCGAGCGTATTAAAATCGCCGGGGAACCGTGTCTCATAGGCGTATCGGTCGATATCACCGAGCGCAAGCGGGCCGAAGAGGCGCTCAGGGAAAGAGAGAAAAGGTTCAGCGACATCGCCGATAACGCCCGGGAGTGGATATGGGAGGTCAATGCCAAGGGGAAGTACACCTACTCAAGCCCCGTTATAGAGAAGATACTGGGATACAATCCCGAGGAAATACTGGAAAAACACTTTTATGACTTCTTCCTTCCCGAGGAGAGGGAGGAACTGAAGAAGGCCGCATTCGAAGCCTTCGTCCAAAAACAGCCAATCAAGGAATTTATAAACAAAAACAGGCACAAGAACGGTAAAACGGTGGTGCTCCTGACCAGCGGCGTTCCTGTAATTGACGAGCTAGGAAACCTCCTGGGATATCGAGGCGTGGATACCGACATTACGGAACGCCAGCGGGCAGAGCAGGCATTGAAGGAGTCCATGGCCAACCTAGAGCGGTCCAGCAACCAGCTGAAGGCGACGAACAAAGAAATGGAAGCTTTCAGCTACTCCGTCTCGCATGACCTGCGGTCGCCGCTGAGGAGCATCGACGGCTTCAGCCAGGCGCTGATGGAAGACTACCGGGAAAAGCTCGACGAAAAGGGCCGGGATTACCTGGGGCGTCTCCGCGGCGCCAGCCAGAAAATGGGAGAGCTCATCGACGCGATACTGAAGCTGTCCCGCCTGACACGCAGCGAAATGCGCCACGTGCCGATAGACTTGAGCGCTCTGGCCAGCGAGATTGCCGGCCAACTCCAGGAAACGCAGCCGGAGCGAAAAGTGAAATTTGCCATCGATAAAGAGCTGACCGCCAGCGGCGACCCCCAGCTGTTAAGAGTGCTGCTGGAAAACCTGCTGGGCAACGCCTGGAAATTTACCGGCAAACAGCCGAAGGCCCGGATCGAGTTCAGCATGGAACAGAACAACGGCAAAAAAGCCTATTTTATCCGGGACAACGGCGCCGGCTTCGATATGACCTACGCCGATAAACTCTTCGGCGCTTTCCAGCGCCTTCACGACGCCGCGGAGTTCCCCGGGACCGGCATCGGTCTGGCGACAGTACAACGGATTATCCACCGCCACGGCGGTTCTATCTGGGCCGAAGGGTCGGTGGGTAAAGGGGCCACCTTTCACTTTACTCTGGATTAAAGGAGCATGACGATGAATATCAAGGACGAAACAATACTGCTGGTGGAAGATAATCCCGACGACGTCGAGCTGACCATGAGGGCCCTCCGCAAAAACAACATTGCCAATAAAGTGGTGGTGGCCTGCGACGGCGTAGAAGCCCTGGACTATCTTTTCTGCACGGGGAAACATACTGCCCGCGACCCCCAGGACAACCCGAGGCTTATTCTCCTCGATTTGAGAATGCCCAGGACTGGATGGGCTCCAGGTGCTGGCGCGTCTCCGAGCCGACGAGCGTACCAAGCTTGTCCCCACCGTCATCCTGACATCCTCAAAAGAGGAACAGGACCTGATCAGCGGCTACAAGTGCGGGGCGAACAGCTACGTACGCAAGCCGGTGGACTTTAATAAGTTCGTTGAGGCCGTGCACCAGATAGGACTCTACTGGTTATTGATCAACGAATCGCCGGTACAGGAATCCTGACCGCCGATAAATATTCAGGTGCAACAAAATGGAAGACAGGTCAATAAAAGTCTTACTAATTGAAGACAACCCCGACGACATCGAGCTGCTCCAGCGCAAACTGGGCAAATCGGTCAATGGCCAGCTGACGGTGACATCGGTAAAAAGCCTCGGCGAAGCGCTGGAGCACCTCGCCGGGAACAAACCAGATATTATCCTGAGCGACCTCGGCCTGCCGGACAGCCATGGACTCGATACCGTCACCAAGATAATGTGCGCAGCGCCGAATATACCCCTCGTGGTGCTGAGCGGGTTCGACGACGAAGCCACCGCCATCAAGGCCGTGCAGTCCGGCGCCCAGGACTATCTGGTCAAGGGGCGGCCGGAAGGCCGGCAGATAGAACGTTCTCTTTTCTACGCCATCGAGCGGGCCCGTCTGCAGACCGAACTGGAACAGCACGCCCAGGAAATATCCAGAATCCAGACAAATTTACTTAAAATCCTTGATAAAAACGCCGATGCCATCATCATCGCGGCGGCCCAGGATAAAAAGATTCTTTTCACCAACCCGGCGGCGGCGTCATTTCTGGACCGCCGTAAAAAAGACCTGATTAACAAACCTTTCTCTTTCCCGCTGGGCGGCGGCAAGACATCGGAGATTGAAATCAATCACCGCGTTAAAGGGAAAATCACCGCCGAGATGAGCGTCGTTGAGATCGACTGGGAGGGGCAGCCGGCTTTCCTGGCGTCCCTGCGTGACATTACCCGACGTAAAAAGACGGAAGAAGCCCTCAGGGAGTCCGAGGTCAAATTTTCCAAAGCTTTCCGCCACAGCCCGGAGGCATTCGTGATTTCCAGCATAGATGACGGCAGCATACTGGAAGCTAATGATACCTTCCTGCGTCTTACCGGCTTTACGCGCCAGGAAGTTATCGGTAAAAAAAATAGTGAACTGGGCATCTGGGCGAATCCCGGAAGAACGCGATGAGACCACCCGCATTTTAAAAGAAAAAGGGGTCGTCAGTAAGAGGGAATGCCAGTTCCGCATGAAATCGGGTGAAATACGCACCTGGCTTTTTTCCGCGGAAATTATCACGATCAATAACGAACCGTGTATGCTCTCCGTGACGACCGATATCACCGAGCGTAAAAAGGTCGAGGAAAAGCTGCGTTACTCGGATACCGCCCTCAACTCCATCCGCGAAGGTGTCTTTGCCATGGATAACGATTATAAAATCACCCGCTGGAACGAGATGTGCGAACAGATGTTTGGCATCAAGGCATCCGAGGCCATCGGGCGGATGGTCGGCGATATCGTCACGATGGTCGAGGAACACCCGGGGCAGAACGAGGAGCGCTTCGCCCTGCTCATGAAGAAGGGGTTCAACCGGGAGGAGCAAATTTACCGCATGCCCCGCGGCGACATCTGGGTCGACGTACAGGCGCAGGCGATCGAAGAAAACGGGAAACGCTACGGATGGGTAACGCTGGCATCGGACATTACCAGCCGGAAAAAAACGGAGGAAGAGCTGCGCTTCTCCCACGCGGCCTTCAGGTCTATCCATGAAAGCGTCATCGCCACGGATACGAAATACGTCATCACTCACTGGAACGAGATAAGCGAAAAAATATACGGGATTAAAGCCGCCGAGGCCATAGGTAAGAAGATGATGGATATCATCGAGATTGAGGAAAATCTCCCCGGAGAAAACGAGCGGCGGCTCGAGAGGCTTGAATCCGACGGCTACTACCGGGAAGAACAACTGCACCGCACGAAGCAAGGCGAGGTATGGGTCGATGTCAGCGTGCAGGCGATAGAAGAAAACGGTAAACGCTACGGCTGGGTGATGCTGGCTTCGGCGATAACCCAGCGCAAGCTGGCCGAGGAAGCATTGAAGCGAAGCGAGGAAAAATACCGCGAGCTCATCGACACCTCCAGCGACGGTATTATATCCACCGATTCTCAATTGAGGTTCATCGTATGGAACCGGGGGGCAGAAAAGCTGCTCGGCTACACGGAAAAGGAGATGCTGGGACAATCCATCATGGCCATCATCCCAGGCACAGAGCAAAAAGACGTAGCCAGAGAGCTTTTCCAGAGCAAAAATAATGACACCGGTAAAATCACCAGCCAGGTATTTGAAACTAACGGCATGAAAAAAGACTGCACCGTAGTGCCTATGGAAGTAACTCTCTCAACGAGAAAGTCCGAAAATAAGTTTTTCGTTACCGCCATAATGAGAGATATCACCGAGCGTAAACTGGCCGAGGAAAAACTGCGAAAAATCGACCGGATGAAGTCCGAGTTTCTCTCCAACGTCTCCCACGAACTGCGCACGCCGCTCCAGTCTATCAGCGGCTTCACCAAGCTGATAATGAACGGCCAGGTGCCGGACGCTGCCACCCAGCAGGAATTTTTCCAGATTATCGATAGGGAAACCCAGCACCTCGGCAATCTTATTAACGGGCTGCTGGATCTGTCACGATTGGAATCCGGTAGATTCCAGATAAACCGCCAGCCCACGGAGATACGGGAAACGATGCTCGACTCCATCAAGAGTTTCCACACCCTCGCCCGCGATAAAAATATCACCCTCAACGAAGAGATACCTGTGGAACTACCGGAAATGGAGGTGGACGATGAGAGGATACGGCAGGTATTCGTTAATTTACTCAGCAACGCCATTAAATTCAGCGACTCCGGCGGCAGCGTCACGGTCCGGGCGGAGAAACATCCGGAGGAACTGCTTTTCCAAGTCTCCGACCATGGCATCGGGATGTCCCCGGAAGCCATGAGGCACCTCTTCGAGAGATTCTACCGGGCCGAAGAAAACCCAGCCCGGAGCGGGACGGGACTGGGACTGTACATTACCAAACAAATAATAGATGCGCACGGGGGACGCATCTGGGCGGAAAGCAAGGTTAACGAAGGTAGCACCTTCAGTTTTACCCTGCCTTATAACGGGAAAGGAGGCAACGGTCATGGCAAAAAAAATATTGATCATCGAAGACGACCCAGCGATATCAAGACTGGTTGACTACACCCTGAGGCATGAAGGCTACGAGATAATCACCGCGTCCAACGGCCTGGAAGGGATAAACAAAGCGCATAAAGAGGCCCCGGACCTGGTCATCCTGGACGTCATGCTGCCGGGCATGGACGGCTTCGAGGTCTGCCACCGGCTGAGGTCCGAGCCCGATACCGCCTCGCTGCTTATCCTGATGTTCTCGGCCAAAGCCCAGGAGATAGACAAGAACACCGGCCTGAAAGTCGGCGCCGACGACTATTTGCCCAAACCCGCCGCCCCGGCGGAAATAGTGCAGCCGGGTGACGATATTGCTGGCAAAAAAGGACATTAAAAACACGACCGCGGAGAAGGTGCGTGGGTAGCGATAATAACGAGCACCTCACCGCGGACAGGGCTAAACCGAAAAGCCTGGGCGAGATGCTGGTCGAGGAGAAGCTCATCACCCAGAAGCAACTGGAAAGCGCCCTGGAGCGGCAGCGGCAGGAGGGAGGCACCCTGAGCGATATCCTGTTACGACAGGGAACCGTTAAAGCCGAGCAGCTAGCAGTTATACTCAGCATCAAACTGAACCTGCCCCTGATCGACCTCAAGAGGCACGTCATACAGCCCCGGGCCCTGCGCCTTATCCCCGAAGAAATGGCCCGTAAACACACCCTGATTCCCATGGATATCGTCAACGACTCCCTGATGGTCGTCATGGCCGACCCGGAAGACATCCGCACCATCGAGGACATCAAGGCGCAGGCCAGGATGAGGGTCGAGGTGGCCCTCGGCGTGCCGTCCGATATCGAACGCGCCATCAACATAAATTACCGGTCGAGCGGGGCCATCGAAAGACAGGTCAGCCAGTTTACCCCGGCCGCCGCAGACAAAAAGGACGATGCCCCGTCGGTCACCGCCAGCACGCCGATTACGGAGACCCTCAACCTGCTGGTCACCCAGGCCATCAAAGACCGGGCCTCGGACGTCCACATCGAGCCCCAGGAAGACCGGCTCCGCATCCGCTACCGGATTGACGGCATCCTGCACGACATGTTCAACTTCCCCCTCAACGTCCACGCGCCGCTGGTTTCCCGCGTAAAAATCCTCGCCGGGATGGACATCTCCGAGCAGAGACGGCCCCAGGACGGGCAATTCTCCATAAAAGTCGGCAGCAACACGGTGGATATCCGCACCGCCACCATGGAAACTCCTTACGGGGAGAGGGTAACCCTGAGGATTCTGGACAAGTCCCTGGCGCTTTTCACGTTGTCCGAGCTCGGTTTCCAGCCCGACGTTCTCAAAAAATACCAGGCGCTGCTCAAAAGACCTCACGGCATGATACTGGTGGGCGGCCCGACCGGCTCCGGCAAAACGACGACCCTCTACGCCACCATCAACGAACTGGACCGCAACGAGCGCAACATCATGACCATCGAGGACCCCATCGAATACAGCTTCATGGACATCAACCAGAGCCAGGTAAATCTTAAAGCCGGGATTACCTTCGCCAGCGGACTGCGGGCGATAATGCGCCACGACCCGGACGTCATATTAATCGGCGAGATACGGGACAACGACACGGTGACCACGGCCATACAGGCCTCGCTTACCGGGCACCTGGTGATGTCCTCTATCCACGCCAACGACGCCATCGGGGTGCTTTTCCGTTTAATGGACCTGGGCGTCGAGACCTCCTCGATTTCCTCGACCCTCATTGGAATTATTTCCCAGCGCATGGTCCGCCGCATTTGCCCCAACTGCCGCGCCCCCTTTAAGCCGTCCGCTGAAGAGCGGAAGGCCATCAGCCGGGAGTTAAAGCAGGAAGTCGACACGCTTTTCCGCGGGGCGGGGTGCAATCTCTGCGCCAATACCGGCTACCGCGGCCGGACCGGGATTTTCGAGCTCCTGGTCATGAGCGAGGCCATCCGCAAGATGCTGCGCGATGGTGTCAGCGCCGGCGAAATGCGGGCGCAGGCCATCGCCGAGGGGATGGCCACCATGAAACAGGACGGGATGCAGAAGGTCAAAGAGGGCATCACGTCCATCAGCGAGGTGCTGCGCAGCGTATTCTCCGTCAGTTAAACACAAAGCATAACTGAATTAAAGATATCGAAGGGACTAATGGCCTATAAATATCAAGCCTACACCACCGATAAAAAAATCATCGAGGGCACGATCGAAGTCGCCTCCGAGAGCCTGGCCGAGGGCGCCCTCTACCGGGCCGGCTTTCAGCGTATCCTCAGCCTCCAGGAAATAACCCCGGGCTTGAGCCTGGAAAAGCTGGTGCCGACGCTCTTCGGCGTGAAGACCGAGGAGGTCATCGATTTCTCCAACCAGCTGGCCACCCTGGTGGAGTCCGGCATCAGCCTGGTCACCTCTTTAGAACTGCTCGGGCAACAAAATACAAAGAAGCCGCTGAAGAAGATAATCGCGGAGATGGTCGAGGAAATCCAGGGGGGCAGTTCTTTTTCTGAAGCGCTCAGCCATTACCCCAAAATTTTTACCAGTACCTACTGCCAGACGATAAAAGCCAGCGAACAGGCCGGCCACCTGGACACAGGACTGAAACAGGCCGCCGGCTACCTCGAGAAACAGGCGGCGGTCAACCGGAAAATCAAACACGCCATGATTTATCCCTCGTTCATTTTGCTCATGGCCGCCGGGGTCTCTATTCTGCTCATCACGGTGGCCCTGCCGCCACTGGTAAACCTGTTCAAGTCCCTCAATGCGCAACTGCCCTGGATGACCAGGCTGCTTATCACCGTAGCCACCTTCCTCCTCGATAACGGGCTGTACGTCCTGGCGGGACTCGCGTTTATTATTATGTTAAGTGTATTTCTATTGCGGCTGCCCTCCGTAAAGCTGGCCAGGGACAGATTCATGCTGAAGATACCCGTGATCGGGAACATCATCATCGAGCGCAGCATGCAATATTTCTGCCAGACAACGGCGATGCTGCTGCAGGCCGGCCTGCGCCTGCCCGCGATTATGGACATTATCATTCAGAGCAGCCGGAACCGCATTATCCATCAGGCGCTGGGCCAGGTCAGGGACAGCCTGATGATGGGGGAGGGGTTATCCCAGCCGATGGGAGAAAACAGACTATTTCCGCCACTCCTCGTGGAAATGGTGGTCGTCGGCGAGAAGACCGGCGCCCTGGACAGCACGCTCGTCACCCTGGCTGATTTCTACGAAAAGAAGGTCAGCCGCAGGATCGACTCCCTGGTGGCCATGATAGAACCGGCGCTCACGGTAATCGTGGGGCTGGTGGTAATTTTTATCGCCCTTTCCATGATAACGCCGCTTTACTCGATATTGAGGTCGATGCATTGAAAAGAAAAATGAATCTTCGGTTTCGGGGGCAGAGAGGAATCGGGCTGGTGGAAACGCTCGTGGCCGTGGCTATCCTGGGGACGGCGGTGGTGGCTTTCGCCGTCGCCCTTTCGGCGGGGTCAATCGCCGTGGGCGAACATGACGATGCCGCCATCGCCCAGGGACTGGCGCAGAGCCAGCTGGAATATACCAAGAGCTACGCCTATAATCCCGGCGCCGCCACCTATCCCCTGCTGACCGCCCCGGCCGGCTACAGCCTGTCCGTCAGCGTCAGCGCCGTGCCCAATACCGATAACGACATACAGAAAATAACCGTCACCGTCAACCGACGATGGTGAGGAAATCATGCAGGTCCAGGACTACAAGGTGAACCGATGAAAGGGCAAAAAGGCATGACCATAGCGGAACTGGTCGTGGCTATCGCCACTACCGGCATCATCGTCGCGTTCCTGGGGACGGCGATTTACCAGATAATCACCGTCTCCGGGTACGGCAACGACCGGCTCACCGCCACCCACGAACTGGAGAACGTCGCCCACTGGTTCAATATCGACGGCCAGGGGGCGAAAGCGGCGGCAGCGGGGTCGGCGCTGGCCCTCACCATGGCCGACGACTCCTCGATTACTTATTCGCTGGCCGGCACGGAGATGCGCCGCACCGCCGGCGGCTCCCAGATGACGCTGGCGCGCAACATCACCAGCGCCTCTTTTTCCATCAACAACCGCACCGTCACCATGTCTTTGACCGCATCTCCGCCGGGACGTTACGGCGTCAGCGAAACCGGGACCTACCACGTCTTCCTGAGACCGTCGGAGCCACAATGATGAACGGTCAGAGCGGCCAGGCCCTGCCCCTGGCGATTGTGGCGCTGGCGATAGGCTCGCTGGTGGTGGCGCCGTTCCTCGGCTATGCCGGCACCGACCTCATCGGCTCGCGGGTCTACGGCGAGGCCATCGCCGGGCAGAGCGCCTGCGATGCCGGCATCGAGCATGCCATCTGGAGCCTCACCAAGGGCGACCTGGCCGGGCAGTTCAGCCATCCCGGCGATGAGGTGACCTACCAGCTGGATGAAACGCTCAACGGCCTGGCCGTCAGCGTCACGGTAACGGCCAACACCACCGGCGGCGGCACCGCCGGGGAAATAACTGACACCGTTATCGATACCCTTGAATTCGATACCGCCGACGGCTTCGAGCCATCGATGATAAACGTATCCGGTAATATCTATGCCATCGCTTACCGCGGCAACAAGCAACGACGGTTTTTTGAAGACGATTTCAATCAACGCCGGCGGCGATATCGGCAACTCGGCCATCGATACACTGGAATTTGACCCCTCTGACGGTTATGAGCCGTCTATCACAAACGTCTCAGGTAACGTCTATGCCATCGCCTACCGCGGCGCGGGCAATGACGGGTTCCTGAAAACAGTATCCATCGCCGCCAATGGCGATATCGGCAATTCGGCAATCGACACGCTGACATTCGACACGTCGCTCTGCTACGAGCCACCGCATCATACAATGTTTCAGGTAATATTTATGCCATAGCCTACCGCGGCCCGGACAATGACGGGATTCTTAAAACGGTATCCATCGCCACCAACGGCGATATCGGCAATGGAGCTATCGACACGCTGGAATTTGACCCCTCTGACGGTTATGAGCCGTCTATCATAAACGTCTCAGGTAACGTGTATGCTATCGCCTACCGCGGAGCGAGCAATGACGGGTTCCTGAAAACAGTATCCATCGCCGCCAACGGCGATATCGGCAACTCGGCCATCGATACACTGGAGTATGACACCGCCAATGGCCATGAACCATCCATCACCGGCGTATCAGGAAACATATATGCCATAGCTTATCGCAGCTCGAATAATAACGGCCGCCTCAAAACGGTATCGATTGCTGCTAATGGCGATATCGGTAACTCGATAATCGACACGTATACATTCGATAGTTACGGCTACGAGCCCCGCATTATCAATATATCGGAAGATATATATGCCATCGCCTATCGCGGCCCGAGCAACAGCGGCAATCTTAAAACAATAGCGATTGCCGCCGGCGGAGATATTGCCGGTTCCGTTATCGACACCATGCAGTTCGATAGTTCCAACGGTTACTCACCGGTCATCATTAATACGTCAGGCGATATCTACGCTATAGCCTACCGCGGCCCCAGCAGCGATGGCTTTGTAAAGACCGTCGAGATAGCCGGGACGGGGGGTCCCGCCGCCTACGAAATCGCGGCGGCCGCCGGCGGCAGGACTATCCGCGCCTCCGTTACCATCGATAACGACGTCGCTACTATTGTCTCGTGGCAGATTGAATAAAGAAGGAGTTTAAAGAGAGGCTCCCTTGAAAACCAGGAAATTGCTTATCGCGGTGCTGGTGCTGGTATTGCTCGCGGTCTATTACATCATGGGAACCGGCTACCTGAAACAGCGCCATGACAATCAAGCACTGGCTTCCCGCGCGGGGGAGGCGGCACAGCTGCTGGCGCAGATACCCCCCTTCCCCGCCGACCTGGAGCAACGGCTGAGCGCGGCCCAGAGCAGCTATGCCGAAACACAAAATTCTTTCCCCGCCCCGTTGAACACCACCCAGATAATAAATGGTGTGCTCACGCTCGCCGACGAAGCCGGAGTGAAAGCGGTGCCCCTGGTAACGCAGCCGTGGACGACAGAGAATATCAGCGACCTTAATTACTCGGTATTCCGTCTGAGCGTCACCGCCACCGGCGACTTTAACAGAGTGGCCGACTTTATCGACCGACTGGAAAGCGACGGACCGACGACACTCGTCATAGAGTCAATGCTCGTCGACCGCATTACCGACGCACCGGGAGAAGATAGCACGCTGCCGGTTGCCGCCCAGATAGAAATAGTCGTCTATGCCCGTCCCCCCGCCCCGGACGAAACCGGAAAGGTCGAATAAAAATGTACGCGACCCTGAACATCAGCAACCGCAGCCTGAAAGTCCTCTCGTTAAGCGGGAGGCAGGTTAAAAAGTGGGGCAGCCTGGCCCTGGCGAACGGCCTGGTGCGGGACGGCCTTATTCTCCAGCCGCAGGCCGTCGGCGAGGCTATCGCTGCGGCGTTCAAGTCCGCCGGGATACCTAAAGAAAGGGTAATTACCAGCCTGGGCGGCCTGGCTTTCACCTATCGCTTTATCGACCTGCCACGGATGAGACCGGCCCTCCTCGATGAAGCTATCCGGCGCGCCGCTAAAAAAGAAATATCGCTTTCCCTGGACGAACTCTACCTTTCCTGGCAGGCCTTGCCCGGCCGGGACGAAGAACAGACATACTTCGTCCTGGGTGTGCCGCGGCGTTTTGTGGATGCCCTGGCAGAGACCTTGAAAATCGCCGGCATCGTACCGTATCTCATGGACTTACAGTCGCTGGCGCTGGCCAGGGCCGCCAACCGCCAAGACGCCATCGTCGTCAACATGGAGCCCGACGGCTTCGATATCGTGATTATCGCCGGCGGCGTCCTCGCGGTGATACATACGGTTAGCCCCAGGGGCGAAGGGGCCACCCTGGAAGATAATATCAAGCGACTGGCCGACGAACTGACCAAGACAGCGGCTTTTTACCAGAGCCGCCACCCGGAGAACGTGTCGGTTCCGGCGATGCCTCTGCTGCTGACCGGCGACCTCACATCAGGGACACCGGCCGGCGGGCTCCTACAGTCCGAGGTAAAATACGCCATAGAGCCCCTGTCCCCTCGTGTGGGCTCGCCACCGGAGCTGCCCGTCCCCTCGTATACCACTAATATCGGGCTGGCCCTGAAAAAGGTCTCTCCTAAAGCCGCGGCCGGGGAAGAAGCAGCCCGCTTCCATGATATCAATATCAATATTTTTTCGGATAAATACCGGAAAATTCCGAAAAAACCATTGCCGGCGAGGTACTTGATATTGGGGGCGCTCCTGGCGATGGCCATTGTCCTGCTTTTCCCCCTGTACCAGTCACTGAACAGGGCCAACGCGGAAAATGACCGACTGCAGACCGAGTTCAGCAATGTCAGCCGGGAGCTTAATTTCGCCACGGTTGCTAGCGAAGAAAACGCCCAGAATCGAGAGCACCATCCAGGAAATCATCGACGGGACCGCCGCCCTGCAGGCTGCCGACCGGGCCCTCCTCGCGGACCGGGGCATTTTCACGCGCGATTTACAATTGATTACCGGGGCCCTGCCGCCTTTCACCTATTTTACTTCCTTAGAAATTGATAACAGGTCGGTCACCGTGCTCGGCGAGACCGACAGCGTTTTTTCAGCGGTCGATTACGCCGCCGTACTGGGGTCGATAGAGGCATTTCCTGACGTGCGCATCACCGAACTGAACGAAATCACGCGACTCATACCCGGAGACAATGCCACCACGGATGAGCCGACCACGTTACGCCAGATAACGTTTAAAATCACGATCAAGAAATAGACCGCGACCAAAAAGGCCCGTCCTCAAGCGCTTCCTCGGTAAAAATAAAAGCATTAATTTGCCATTAAGCATACATTATGCCCGATTTTGACACTTGACGAAATTGTTGCAATTGGCTAATATTAAGAAGGTTGGCTTTTTTAACATATGTATCAAAGGCTGCATAAATCGGAAAAAGAAAGCCGGAAATCGGGCATCGATATTATCGGTACCGTCCCCTGGGGCGCCCGCATCTGTCTGTTCTATCGTAATATCGAGGAACTAATTGACATCCTGGTGCCCTATTTCAAGGCAGGACTGACGAACAATGAGTTTTGCCTATGGATTACTTCCTCTCCCCTTGATAAAGAGGCCGCGGAAAAGGCTTTAAGAAAGTCCCTGCCTAATCTGGACAAATATCTCGAAAATGGACAGATAGAGATTACCCCCCATACGGCATGGTTCTTCAAAGACGGCCTGCTGGACCTCCCGGGAGCGGCCGATACCTGGTTCATGAAGCTCAACCTGGCTGTCACCCGCGGTTATGACGGTTTGAGGGGCACCTTTGATACGAACTGGGTGGAGAAAAAAGACTGGCAGAGGTTCACGGAGTTTGAAAGGGGCGATAAAGACACCACCGGTAAAAAAATCACCATCTGCAGTTATTCGCTGGATAGATGCGGGGCGCCGGAAATTGTCGATGCCGTCAGCAGCCATCAGTTCGCCCTCATCAATCGCAACGGTAAATGGGACTCTATCGAGAAATACCAGCGCAACAAGATGGAGTTTGCCCTGAATAAACGCGTGCGAGAGTTGAGATGCCTCTACGACATTGCCAGTATCACGGGAACGCCGGACGCCACGATAAAAGAAAGATTTTCCGAGATAGTCAATATTCTTCCCAGGGCCTTTCAGTACCCCGATATCGCCTGTGCCCGGATTATTCTGAACGGTGAAAATTTCAAGACGGGAAACCAGCGCCGGACCGACCAGAAGATAGCCGCGGATATTATCGTGCTGGGCTCTAAAGTGGGCACGGTGGAAGTCGGTTATACAAGTCCGCCGCCGGAGACGGAGACGGATGATAGCACATTTTCTCAGGAGGAGAGACTGCTGCTGGACGCCGTCGCCGAACGCCTGGGGGCTATCGCTGAAAAGGGCCAGGCGGAGGAGAACATCCTCATAGAACGCAACCTGGGGATGCTGCTCAGCGCCACGAACTCCCTGCAAAAAGCCTTCAAGTACTGCCTGGAAGCAGCCGTCACCGTCTCCGAAATGGACTGCGGCGGTATTTACTCGGTCGAGAAAAAGACCGGGGAGATAAACCTGGAGCATCATCAGGGCCTCTCCCCCGATTTTATAAAACTTGCCTCACATTATGAGGCCGATTCGCCAAACGCCCGCATCATCATGGCGGGAAAGCCTAAATATCTGAAATTCGAGGAATTGGGTCTGCCAACAAGCGATTCGTCGCATCACGAAGGGCTCCTCGCCCTGGGGGTGGTCCCCATCAAGTATGAAGGGGAGGTCATCGCCTGCATCAACGTGGCTTCACACAGCCGGGATTCCATTACCCCTTTGGGTCGCGACTGCCTTGAGACCATTGCCTCGCAAATCGGAAGCACGATTATCCGCATCTCTGTGGAGGACGCTTTGCAGCAGTCCGAAGAGAAATTTTCCAGAGCTTTCCGGACTATTCCGGATATGATAATCATTGCAACTCTTAGCGACGGGAGAATCGTCGAGGTGAACGATAGCGTGAGCCGAGTTGCCGGATTTAAACGCGAAGAAATTATTGGCAAAAGCGCGCTGGATTTGAATGTATGGGCGGATATAGAAGGGCGCAATAAAATAATTAAGATACTCAAAGAAAAGGGGAGGGTAAAAAACGCGGAAGGTACCCTGCGGACCAAATCGGGCGAACTACGCAACCTAATGATCTCAGCCGAGCTCATCGAGTTTACCGGCGAGCAGTGTTTTATTTCCATAATGACGGATATTACCGAGCAAAAACAGTCCCAGGAGCTGCTCCAGAGCATTTACCAGAGCTGGCCCCTGGGCATTTATATTATGCAGGATGAAAAATTAATGTATGCCAATCCGCAGCTCCAGAAGATTACCGGCTTCAGCGAGCCGGAACTTTTAAACAAGGAAATGCTCAATATCGTCGCCATCGAGGACATCGACGTTGTCAAGTCAAGTATGGTATTCACCTTAAAGGAAGCCAACCCTTATCCCTGTGAATACCGCATCATCAATAAAACCGGACAGATTAAGTGGGTCATGCAGACCGTGTCCCCCATCCACTATGAAGGCAAAGAAGCCATCCTCGGCAGCCTGATGGACATCAGCGAGCGTAAATATCTGGAAAGAAAAGTCATCGAGTATGAGGAACTGAGCAAAATGAAGAGCGACCTCCTGGCCACGGTTTCCCACGAGCTGCGCACGCCGCTGGCAACAATAAAAGGCTATTCCACCATGATACTCGACTATTTTGCCAGGCTCACCTCCGACGAGACCAAGGAATATCTCCGGTCCATCGATAGCTCCACCGACCGTCTTTCAAAGCTGGTCGACAATCTGCTGGACACGTCGCGTCTGGACGCGGGCCTGCTCCACCTGGAAAAGAGGCCGGTCAGCATCACCAAGCTCATCCAGGAGGTGGCCGCGGAGGCGATTATCCGTGATAATCAGCGCCATTCCTTCACGACGAGTTGCCGCAGGCTGCTCAAAGCCAATATCGACGCCAAGCGAATCCGCCAGGTGCTGGATAACCTTATCGATAACGCCACCAAATACTCGCCGCCGGACACGGAAATCAGGCTAGCGGCGGAACAGTCCGGCAACGAGATGCTCATCAGCGTCACCGACCACGGGCCGGGCATACCCGCCGAGGAATTGACCAATATCTTCGACCGGATGTACCGCATCGAACAAAGGGTGTATTCCGGTGCTGACGGCATGGGGCTGGGCCTGTACATCTGCCAGCGCCTGGTGAAAGCCCACGGCGGCAGGATCTGGGCGGAGAGCGTCGTGGGAAAGGGCAGCACCATTAAGTTTACCCTGCCGGTAGCCGAAAGGGTTAATAGTATGAAACAGTTGGCGGAAGCCCGGCCTTAAAAACGTAATGAAAGGCGGCTTGTTTTCCGGAAAGAGAGGTTTGGGATGTCTCCAAAGAAAAGCACCGTGCTGGTAGTCGATGACGATATTCGTATGCTGCGGATGATGAAGCGGATGCTGGAGCTGGAGGGCTTCGAGGCGGCCATCGCCAACAACGGGGACACGGCCCTGAAATCATTTGAGAAGGAGGTCCCCGACCTGGTCCTGCTGGATATCATGATGCCGGACATGGACGGATATACCGTATGCCAGCGCATTCGCGAGTTCTCCCAGGTGCCGATTATCATGGTGACCGCCAAGGGCGATGACAAAGAGAAGGTGGAGGGACTTAATATCGGCGCCGACGATTATGTTACCAAACCGTTCTCCGCTAGCGAGCTGGCGGCGCGGGTGCGCGCGGTGCTGCGCCGCGCCGGCGATAAAGACCGGCCGCAGGACGTCATCTTCCGCTACAAAGACCTTCTGGTAGACTTCGCGTCGCGCCGGGTCACGGTCAATAACTCGGAGCTGCAGTTGACCTCCACGGAATATAAATTACTGTCGTATATCTCCCTTAATGCCGGCCGCGTCGTTACCCCCGACCAGCTCCTGGACAAGGTCTGGGGCGAAAAATATATGGGAGCCCCCCACCTCCTCCAGGTCAATATCGCCCGGCTCAGGAAAAAGCTGGGAGACGACGCCAAAAGGCCGACCTATATTCTTACCCGGCCCGGCATCGGATACATCATGTCGAAGCCCGCGTAATTACGGAAAGACGGGCTGCGCACCCCTTCAGACGCCCCCGATTGGTTCCCCTAGCTAACCGTGACTATTTTGTAACGATTCATGAGACCTTTTTGACTTTTTTGTGATTCGCATCAGGTATCGTTACAGTATCGGCGGCGAAAACTGCGATGATACTTGTCTGGAACGACGTAAAATCATTCAACCGGCACCTCGAAAATATGAGGCGGTTCCGCGAGCTGCACCAATCGGTCGAGAAGTGCGGGTGGAATATCATCAAGGATATGCCGGTGACGCGCGATATCCAGGTCCGCCTCAGAGCCGGGGGCGCCAGGTGCTCTTTCGATATAACTCCCCCGGCGATGGTCGTCCCGTTATGGAAAATCACCCTCCCCAGGTCTTCACAAAACTGAAAAGGCTATTTTTATGTTACTTGAGAATGAGAATAAACTTCTAGATACCATCGAACGCCAGCGTATCTTGCTGGTGGACAACGACCAGGACATGGTGAGTTTCCTGAACCTCACCCTGGAACAGGAAGGCTTTGATACCGTGGTCGTGGCGGACACCGACTCCGCCACCAATCTGCTGGACAACTTAAAGCCAGACCTCGTTATTCTCGACACGGTGTCTCCGGAGGAGGACAGCCTCGAATTACTTGACAAAATGCGCCGGCACTCCCGGGTCCCCATCATCATACTCAGCGCGGAATATGAAGCGGAAAAGATGCGGAGAGCCCTGTCCCACGGCGCCGACGATTACATCCGCATGCCCTTCGGCGTCAGGCCTTTCGTGGCCCGTATTCGCGCCAAGTTGAGACGCCATAACAATACGGAAAATCCGTAATTCTAAATTTTGGGGCATTTAAGAGTCCCGATAACAATCGGGACTCTTTTTATATCCTCATTCAACATCAAAAAGTCGCTTGATTTTTTATTCCGCCTGTTGTATATTGATATCACAACAGAATATATGGACAGGGGCGCCCGAGCGCGAGCGAGGGCCCAACTGGAAGGCAAGTCGGTGAGAATCCGACGCGGCCGCGCCGCTGTGATTGGTTCTTCCCGGGAAGAATCCTGAGCCAGAACGCCAGCCCCCAAATAACCTACAGCACTCCGCGGGGAGTGGTAGGACTTTTTATTAAGTCTTAACCCCTCGACTGGATGCGAGGGGTAATTTTTTTAAAGGAGTACAATGAAAGGAAAATACAACGAACTTACCGCGGTTTTATTAGTCCTGGTGTGTGTAATCTATTATTTCTTGCTTCTAGCAATCGTGCCGGTCCTCCCGAGCTCCCACACTAAAGCGCAGGGAAACATTACTCCGGCGCCCGCCTCGACAGCGATTACCGACCAGCTGGGGAGGATGCTCACTTTAACCACCACCTACCCGCAGAGAATTATCTCGCTCGCCCCCAGCAATACGGAAATCCTCTTCGCCCTGGGACTGGGCGACCGGATTGCCGCCGTGACAGACTACTGTAACTACCCGCCCGAGGCGAAAACCAAGCCCAGCGTCGGCGAGTATGTCAACCCGAATATCGAAGGCATTGTCGCCATGAACCCGGACCTGATACTGGGAACGGAAGCACAATCGGCCGAGTATTACCAGCAAATCGAGAGCAAGGGGCTGACCATCGTCGCCATCAGTCCCCGCACCTTCGACGAAGTGATCGACTCTATCACGTTAATCGGCAAAATCACCGGGGCGGACAAAGAGGCAGCCGCGCTGACCGCCTCGATGCAAAAGCGGATTAAAGCCGTGACGGACAAGACCGCCAGCCTTTCCCCGGATATGAGGCCGAGCGTCTTTTACGTCCTCTGGGACGACCCCCTGATGACCGCCGGCAAAGGCACTTTCACCGACGAAATGATTGCTAAAGCCGGCGGCGTCAATATCTTCGGCGACCTTGATAGCTACCCGACCGTCAGTCTGGAAAACGTCCTCGTCGCCGACCCGCAGATAATGGTGGCGGGGGTCGGTACGAATGAGGGGGAGCAGGAGCCGTTCCAGTTCATCACGGAAGAAGCGCGCTTGCAGGATACCTCGGCCCGCCAGAATAACCGAGTTTATTCCATTAATATGGACATCATCTCCCGACCGGGCCCGAGGATAGTCGACGCGTTGGAGAATTTCGCCCGAATCATCCACCCGGAGTTTTTTCCATAAAAATTCGAGGTCTTTTCTAAAGTGACAACGCAGCAACTAGCGATGAAACCGGCCGCGGGCTATTTTCCGGGAAGGCGTACCCGCCTTTACAGCATCATAGGTATGCTGGTCCTGCTGCTGGTGGCCATCACCATCGCGACCAGCATCGGCAGCGTGAGCATACCGCTTTCGACGACGTTCAGCATCCTGGTGGATAAGCTGCCGTTCGTGAATATCACGCCGACCTGGCAGAACGCCATCGAGACCATCGTGATTGATATACGTCTGCCGCGCGTTATCCTCGCCGGACTGGTCGGCGCCGCCTTGGCGGTCGCCGGGGCAACTTACCAGGGTCTTTTCCGCAATCCCCTCGCCGACCCCTACCTCATAGGAGTGGCCCAGGGAGCTTCACTGGGGGCCGTCATCGGCTTCCTGCTGCCTGCCGGCCTGAGCATCGCCGGATTCGGCCTGATTCCCCTGCTCGCCTTCGCCGGGGCGCTGCTCGCCACGGTCATCGTCTACCTTCTGGCGCGGGTGGGCAAGACCCTTCCCGTGACCACGCTGATTCTCTCCGGGGTAGCCCTCAGCGCCCTGCTGAGCTCAATCGTCTCTTACCTTATCATCACCAGCGGCGACAAAATGCACGGCATCATCTTCTGGCTCATGGGGAGCTTCTCCCTGAGCCAGTGGTCGGAAATAACCGTCGTCCTGCCCTATGTCGCCGCGGGCACGGCGGTCATCATCGTTTTCGCGCGGATGCTCAACGTCATGCAGCTCGACGAGGAGCAGGCGCAGCAGCTGGGCGTCAACGTGGAAAGGCTTAAAATAATCCTGCTGGCGGCAGCCACCCTGATTACCGCGGCCAGCGTTTCCTTCGTGGGGACAATCGGGTTCGTGGGCATCATCATTCCCCACGCTGTCCGGCTGATATGGGGGGCCGACCACCGTTACCTGCTGCCGCTGGCGGTGCTGACCGGGGCTATCTTTATGATTCTCACCGACCTCCTGGCGCGCACCGTCCTGGCCCCTTCGGAGATACCCATCGGCGTCATTACCGCTATCTGCGGCGCTCCTTTCTTCCTCTACCTGCTCCGGCGCCGCAAGAAGGCGATTTTTTAAGGGCAACTATGATAGAGCTGGAAATGCAAAAAGTGACGCTGGGCTATGACCACCATCCGGTGATGGAGGACATAACCCTGAAAGTATCGCCGGGGGAACTGGTGGGGCTCATCGGGCCCAACGGCTCCGGTAAATCTACCATCATCAAGGCGCTGAGCCATATCATACGCCCACGGTCAGGCAGGATATCCATCGCCGGGCGGGACATCGCCAGGATACCGCGTCGCGAGCTGGCCTGCATGGTCGGCGTCGTCCCCCAGCTGCCGCTCCTGCCCAGCACGTTCACAGCCTTCGAGATTGTTCTCATGGGCCGGAACCCGCACCTGGGCCTGTTCCAGTCGGAAGGCAGGCGCGACTGGGCGATGGCACGGGAGGCCATGGAAAAGACCGGCACCGAGATGCTGGCGGACCGCCACGTCAACGAGCTCTCCGGCGGCGAAATCCAGTGTCTCTTAATCGCCAGGGTGCTGGTCCAGGAGACCAGGGCGATATTGCTCGACGAGCCCACCGCCAACCTGGATATCGGCCGGCAGGTGGATATACTCGACCTCATCCGGGGACTCTGCACGGAAAAACATCTCGCCGTCCTGGCGGCGATCCACGACCTCAACCTGGCGGCGCAATACTGCGACCGCCTCCTGCTGATTAACGAAAGGCGCATCCACGCCGAGGGCAAGCCGGCGGAGGTCATTACCGATAAGAACATTAAAGAAGTCTACGGCGCCGAGAACTGCGTCTATACCCACCCCGTCAACGGTCTGCCGGCCGTCCTGCTGGGCGCGCACCGCGGCCAGACCGCCGGGCGACCATAATGTATAATAAGAGCAACATATTCATCGGGGAGTGCAGATATGGCAAAAGATAAGTCGGATATTGCCGGGGCTAGCGCCCGCTTGCAGGAGACTCTATCGAAACTGGACGTCGATATGGTGGGTGTCGCCCGGCTACGCGATTTGAAAGGCACAAAACTTGAAAAATCGGCTTTAAAGCTGCTGCCGTCGGCGCGTTCCATAATCGTGGTGGGAGCGGAAGTATATCCGGAGTTTTTAGAGCTCACTTCACCGGAGAGGACAATGGGCGCGGCTAACATGAACGACCTATTCCGCCGGCATACAGATATCCTGGCCGGGAGACTGACCGGCGCTGTCTATAACGTCGCGCGGGAAGCGCGTAAAGCCGGACTAAAAGCGATGCCCCTGCCGGCGGAGGGGCCCTGCGTTGACGGCAGGTTCCTGGAAGCGGTGATTTCCTACAAGCACGCCGCCGAGGAAGCCGGTCTGGGCCGAATCGGCATGAGCAGCCTGCTGGTGACGCACCAATACGGGCCGAGAGTGCGCCTGGCGCTATGCCTTACCGAGGCTGCTTTGAAGTCGACGGCCAACGACGAACCCAGCGCCTGCAGCTATTGCAATGTCTGTGTCCTTAATTGCCCGGCCCAGGCTCTGGCCAGACCTGAAAATAGCGAGCCGTATGCTATTAATAAATTCGCCTGCCGGACATACATCGATGCCGCCGGCGGCTGTTCCGAGTGCATGCGTTTATGTCCAGTGGCGTCCCCAAGGTATGATTAGATAAGGAGAGTTAATGGACTTACTGGCTCGAACTATCAAGATGATAAAGCCTCTGGACAAAGAGGCGATGGCGGCCGCCCGCGCCCGCCAGGATATTTTAACCAAGCCGGCGGGGAGCCTGGGCAGGCTGGAGGAGCTATCGATACAGCTGGCCGGAATACAGGGCAAATCCAGGCCAAATATCGAGAAAAAAGCCATAATAACCATGGCCGGCGACCACGGCGTCGTCGATGAAAAGGTGGGCAACTGGCCGCGGGAGGTCACCGCCCAGATGGTGGCAAACTTCCTGCGGGGCGGGGCGGGCATCAACGTACTGGCGCGCCAGATTAGCGCCCGGATTATCTTCGTGGACATGGGGGTCGCCAGCGACCTCAAGCCCGACCCGAAACTTATCGTCAGGAAAATCGACTACGGCACGAAAAACATGTGCCGCGGTCCGGCCATGTCCGCCGCTCAGGCGGATAAAGCCATCGAAACCGGCGTAGAAATCGTCGGCGGGGAGGCGGAGAAAGGACTGGACATCCTCGGCACGGGCGATATGGGCATCGGCAATACCACCGCCAGCAGCGCCGTCTTCGCCGCCCTTTCCGGTAAAAACGTGGAGGAGGTGACCGGACGCGGCACCGGCCTCAGCGATGAGCAGCTGGCGCACAAGATAGAGGTTATCAAGCGCGCCCTGGCAGTCAATAGACCCGACCCCTCAAAGCCACACGACGTCCTGGGGAAAGTCGGCGGCTTTGAAATCGGCGGACTGGCCGGGGTCATGCTGGGGGCCGCCGCCCGACGTATACCGGTCGTCATCGACGGCTTCATCTCCGGGGCGGCGGCTCTAATTGCCACATCTCTCGCACCGCAGGTAAAGGAATATATCATCGCCGCGCATTGTTCGGCGGAGGCCGGGCACGCTGCCATGCTGAAGTACATGGGGCTCAAACCGCTGGTGAACCTCGATATGCGACTCGGCGAAGGCACCGGCGCGGCCCTAGGCATATTTATTGCCGAGGCCGCCGCACGCACCCTCAACGAGATGGCTACCTTCGCCGAGGCCGGCGTTTCGGAAGGAGACGGGAAAATAAGTTGAGCTTTCTAACCGCTTTACAGTTCTTAACGATTATCCCGGTGCCGCTCAAGCGCGACCTTACTCCAGCGCAGCTGGGAGGCGCCGCGACCTATTTCCCGCTGGTGGGGCTCATCATCGGCCTGGTGCTGGCGGGGCTGAACTGGCTGTTATATTATATTTTGCCCCAACCGGTGGTCAATGCCCTGCTTATCGCGGCGCTGGTGATAATCACCGGGGCGCTGCACCTCGATGGTTTTGCGGACACCTGCGACGGAATCGCCGGCCATAAAACGGTCGAGGAGAGGTGGCGGGTAATGCGCGATAGCCGTACTGGTGCTTTCGGGGTGGTCGGCATCGCGCTGCTGTTATTGACCAAATATGCCTCGTTAAATAACATCCCCCCGGAATTCATGACCGCCGTGCTGATCTTCCTGCCGGTGGTCAGCCGCTGGTCGATGGTCTACGCCATTTTCGTTTACCCCTACGCCCGCCCGGAAGGCCTGGGGACGGTCTACAAGGATGCCACCCGCTGGCCGCAGTTTACCTCGGCCACCGCCATCACTTTTGCGATTGCCAGCGCCCTTTTCCCATTATTTTCTTACGTGGGACTGATACTGATTTTCGGGATATTTATTATCACGACCGCGCTGGCCTTTTACCTCAAACATAAGTTCGCCGGTCTCACCGGTGATACCTACGGGGCCATTAACGAGATGGCGGAGGTGATGGCGCTGCTGTTTGCCGTTATTATTTTTACGGTCGCACCCGTTTTATCACGATGAATGGAGGGGCAGGTTTGAAAATCACACTGATTACCGGCGGCGCCCGCAGCGGGAAGAGCCGACTGGCTCTTGAACTGGCCCGGAAAACGGGCGGGCCCGTACTTTTCGTGGCCACGGCCGAGGCCGGCGACGAGGAAATGAAACAGCGTATCGAGGCTCACCGCAAAGCCAGACCGACTGACTGGACGACACTCGAGGTCAAGGCCGGCGTAGGACGCGAAATTACGCGGAACATCGGCCGGGCGCGAACGGTAATCATCGATTGCATTACCCTACTGATTAATAACATCTTCCAGCAAAACCAGGAAACCACCGATGCGGCTATCATTGAGAAAGAGGTCGCGGCGGAAATTAAAGAGCTGGCCAGGTGCATAAAAAGCTCCAGCGCCCGGTTCATTATCGTCACGAACGAGGTCGGCCTGGGTATTGTGCCCGCCGACAGGGTCAGCCGGCTCTACCGCGATTTGCTCGGCAAAGCCAACCAGATGCTGGCCGAGACCGCCGATGAAGTAATTCTAATGATAGCCGGCCTGCCGGTATCGCTTAAAAAGTCTCGATAACACCGCACAAGGACATTGACAGCTACAAGGTATTAGTGTAAGATAAGTTAATTGACCCACCTGAAAATTTTCGGTCTCTTTCATTGTTTAAGGAGGTTACAAATATGCCATATTATGTCATGTTGACCAAGCTCACAGATGTAGGCAGAAAGACAATCATGCGGAACCCCGGCCGTATCTGGGAAGTCAACCAGGAGGTCGAGGACATGGGCGCGAAAATTATCTCGCAGTACGCCCTGCTGGGAGAATACGACTTCGTTAATATCCTCGAAGCGCCCAATAACACCGTCATCGCCCGGGTCGCCTCCGCCCTTGGCTCACGGGGGACCCTGCAGCCCCTGACGCTGGCGGCTATCACCATCGAGGACCTGGTAAAAGAAATACAGACGGCCAAAGCCCTTAACGAATAATTGAATATCGCAAAATAATCGCCGTCTGCAGAGATAGTCGCACGATACGCTGGATAACAATCGGGCTCCGTTTGACCACGGAGCCCGTTCCTGTTATAAAAGGAAAAGGGGCTTAAAGACATGCCGGCACATTCAAAACCTCTTAAATGGTACCGGGAACTGGAAGAGAGAAAAGGCAGGCTCGAAGCCGGGGCTTTTCTCGTCGAGGGGGACAAAGCGATACGGCAGATAATGGCCAGCCACCCGGACGAAATTCTCGAAATCATCGCCGTAGAAAACCCGGCACGCGCCTATAATGATTACCCCGTGAGAGTGGTCACCGCGAGCCAGTTCCGCTATATCAGCACCACCCGCACGCCGCAGGGAATCATGGCCGTGGTACGCCTGCCGCCGGATATTTACGCCGCTGACCTGCCCCGCCGTACCGGCAACAAAATTCTGCTGCTGGAGGATATCCAGGACCCCGGCAATACGGGCACCCTCATCCGCACGGCGGCCGCATTCGGTTTTTCCGGCGTTATACTAACGGAAAACGGCGCCGACCCCTTTTCCCCCAAGTGCGTGCAGTCCACGGCCGGCTCGGTGTTATCTATCTGGCTGCGCCGGACGAAAGACTATCTGGAACTGGTAAAAAATCTGAAAAATAAAGACTATACACTGGTCGCGGCGGACCTCGCCGGAACGGTCGGGCCGGAAGTCCTGCGCGGCGCGAAAAAAATCCTGCTGGCGCTGGGGAACGAAGCCGCCGGGCTCTCGAAAGCCCTCCTGGACATGGCCGATTACCGCCTGCGAATACCGGTAGACAGGCAAAAGGCGGAGTCTTTAAACGTCGCCGCCTGCGGGGCGATTCTAATGTATTTGAGCGCTTAATATTCCCTTGACCCTGAAGGCGTGGCTCTGCTAAGCTGGGAACGACCGAACAACAAAAAAGGAGTGTATTATGGTTGTTAAAAAAGAGTTCGCTCATCTGATAAAACCGGCGGCGGTGAAAGACCCGCCCAAGGGACTTTATGCCGAGCCGCGCATCTGGATGGAAGCCAAAGACATGGAGGGATTCAACGCCCAGTTTTCCTTCGGGTTCGTCAAGAAACCGAGCACCTTTCACCCGCTGGAAGGCGCCCTCGTCCATCCCTACGACGAAATCCTGGTCTTTGAAGGGACGGACAACTCCAACATACTCTACCTGGGCGCCGAGGTCTCGATAGAGCTGGGCGAGGAACGCGAAGTGCATACGTTTGCCGAGCCTTCCTGCGTGCTTATCCCCAAGGGGACACCCCACGGCCCGGTCACGGTCAAGAGCCTCGCCAGGCCCATCGCCCACTATACCATCGGGCTGGCGGACGCCTATAAAGCACAGGCCTTGAAAAAAGCCGGCAAAGCCACCAAAGGCACGAAATATAATCGGCTCATCAAGAAGATGATTACCACCGTTAATATCGCCCCGGCCAGCGCCGCTGACCGCCTGATGAATGTTATCGGTAAGGACGGAATCATGAGGCCAGCCAAGGGAGGGGTGGGACCAGGCAACGGCGATCAAATAGTCTGGTTGTACGGTTCCGACCTCGAAGGGTTCGATGTCAATTTCACCTGGGGGTTCTACAGCCAGTGCGGCAAATGGCACCGCGGCGGTGAGGCCCACTACCACCCCGAGGCAGAGATACTGTGTTTCCTCGGCCTCGACCCCGACAACATGAACTACCTGGGGGCCGAACTTGAGCTGGGTATGGGCAAAGACTACGAAAGGCATATCTTCAACACCCCCACCATTGCCATCTGCCCCGCCGCTTTTCCCCACCTCCCGCTTATTACCAGGTGGTGCGACAAGCCCTATGGCTTTATCGTCGTCTGCCTCAGCGGCGAGCACGCTTCCCCCTGGGCGGAGGCAAAATAACCCGAGGAGTTAATCAATAAAATATCGCAAGTTCGGCAGGCTGGACTGGAAGGCATCGGTGCTGGGCTTCGGCGTGAGATGCCTGCCGCGTGCAGACGGAGACCGTGCCAGCATAGATGAGGGCGAAGCCGCCAGGATGCTCCGCTACGCCATCGACCACGGCGTAAATTACCTGGACCTGCCCTATCTTTATCATGTCGGGCAACGTGAAAACCTTGGCCGTTCCGTCGGCCAGGCGCTCAAGGGCGGCTACCGGGAAAAAATAAAGATGTCCGCCAGCCTACCCACCGCCCGGATAAAGTCCGGCAACGACTTCGAGCGCTATCTGGACACCCAACTCAATGTACTGCAGACAGACCGGCTGGACTTTTTTCTCATCGAGGGGCTGGACCGCCAGACCTGGCCCGAACTGCCTTTAAGCGATGTCTTACGCCGGGCGGAAACCGCCATGGCCGGCGGTCGTCTGGGCCACCTGGGTTTCGCTTTCCACGATGATTTTCAGACCCTGAGGACTATCATCGACGCCTACGATAACTGGACCCTCTGCCAGTTCCAGTACAGCTTTATGGACGTGGACCATCATCCGGGCGTCGGTGGTGTTAAATATGCCGCCGACAAAGGGCTGGCGGTCGTCGTCGCGGAACCGTTAAAACGCGGTCGACTTACCGGAGAACTTCCACAGTCGGTCGCCCGGATATGGGAAGGCATGCCGGAATACTCTCCGGCCGCATGGGGCCTCCGCTGGGTCTGGAACCACCCGGAGGTCGCCACTTTGGTCAGTGACATGAGCAACATCGAACAGGTGAAAGAAACCATCGTCCTGGCCGATAAAGCCGCCGCGGAAAGCCTTACCGTGCTGGAAGAACTCCTTATCAACAAGGTCAGGGACGCCTATTTTAAACTCAAAGCCATTCCCTGCACCGCCTGCCGGGGCTGCATGCCGTGCCCACGAGATATCGACGTTCCCCGTATTTTTGAGCTATATAATGATGCCCTGATGTACTCCAACTCAGAAATACCGATGTCCCTTTACAGAGACGAAGGGCACCGCATCGAGGGCTGCAACGAGTGCGGACTCTGCATGAAAGCCTGCGGCGGGGGAATCCCAATCACCGACTGGCTCAAGAAAGCGCGCCGGTTGCTGGCCAAAAATGATTAACACCACCTAACACCGCCACTTATATTATTACAATGTGACCTTTCTCCTATTTTTACCCGATAAAAATATTGCATTATCAAACCGGTTTTCATATAATATATTTCCATCCTATAGATGCATTTTTTACATAGCTGGCAAGGGCTCTCGCGGGACAAATATATGAGGGAGGTTAACGATGGCTATTGACCAATCCGTAGAACTAAAACTGCATTGTCTGAGAATCTGGAATATCGCCGTCGGCCTGATTCTCGCCGTGCAGGCGGTCCTGATAGCGGTGCTCACTAATACTTTTTCTCTCCCGGTGACCGCCACGTTCATCAGCGGGCCGCCCGGCACCGCGCCCGAGCTCCATCACCTGTTCAATATTGCCACCGGCTGGGGAGTTTTCACTTTCCTGGCAATCTCTGCCGTCTCCCTGCTGATAATCGCCTCGCCCCCGGTTTTTCCCTGGTATAAGCGCAATCTGTTACAGAACCGCAATTACGGGCGCTGGATAGAATATTTTTTCAGCGCCTCTATCATGATTGTGTTAATCTCTCAAATCACCGGCATCAGCGATATCGCCGCCCTGCTGGCCATCTTCGGCATCAACGCCTGCATGATTCTTTTCGGGGCGCTGCAGGAGAAATATGAAAAACCGGGCAAGCCCGGCTGGCTGCCTTTCTGGTTCGGCAGCTTTGGAGGCATTATCCCCTGGATAGCGATAGTAATCTACGTATGGGCGCCCGGGCTTGCCGTATCGCCGCCCGGATTCGTTTACGGCATCATCGCCTCGCTATTCGTTTTCTTCAACTGCTTCGCGGTCAATATGGTACTACAGTACAAGAAGGTGGGACCCTGGCGTGATTATCTCTTTGGTGAGAAGGTTTATATCCTTCTCAGTCTCACCGCCAAGGCGCTGCTTGCCTGGCAGGTATTCTTCCCGGTGCTGATGTCGGCTTGATCTTGCGGAAAAATAAAATATAGGAGGGGCTATGCGCAAGCACCTGCTATGGGTTTTACCGCTCTTTATTTTAATTTTATCCGGCTGTGCCGGACAGTCATCTGAGCTCAAGGCTGGTCTCGGAGAGAAATTTACTATGGCTATCGGACAAAGTGCGACCATAACCGGGGAGGACTTGAGTATCCGTTTCGTTGAGGTTGTGGCGGACAGCCGCTGCTCGCAGGGCGTGCAGTGCATTTGGGCGGGCGAAGCCAGCAGCCATATTGAGATTTCCTATTCAGGCGTAACTTACCAAAAAGTGCTTACCCAACCGGGAGCCTCGGAACCGCCGCAGGCCGGCTTTGCCGCCTACGAAATCACCTTCAACCTGACGCCTTATCCCAAAGCCGGGGAACAAATACAGGATAAAGACTATCGACTTGAGCTTCAAATCAACAAGAGTTGATTAATATTTGACCTTGCCCCGCCATAAAAAAGCCCCCGGGATTTATTCCGGGGGCTTATCATTTAGCATCTCACTCAATTGAGCGGGCGTAAACTTTCCTGGTAGCTCGTGATTCGCCGCCATCTCCTGAGAGATTTTCACGAGTTTCTCGTTGATGGGTGCCTGAAGTCCCAATTTTTTCGCCACCCTCACGATCTCCCCGTTGAGAAACTCAGTCTCGACACTACCTTGGCGGCGTGCCAGGCTCTGCCATGTCGAGCTCTGCTCTTTAGTATTGATCTGTCCGCGCAGCGGCGCCGTAATTTCCGGCCAGTCCCTGGCAACTTGCTCCTGTGATATCCACTTTATGCCCGCCTTTGCCACGATAGCCCGGGCTTCCTCAAACGTGGCACTAATAATCGGCCGAGCATTTTCCCAGTCAACATTGGTGATGGCGCCGACGGCATTACCGAGATTAGCCATCAATTTACCCCATTTATACGGCATGACATCAGCAGTTGTCCTGACAAAGTAACCGCGCTATCCGCAAATCTTCGGCGACAGCGTCAGTGAACTTATCGGTTCCTATTGGATACCTCCCGATGATGTACCACCCGGGAGGGTCGCGGCGGGCAATAACCTCACCGTCATTTAGATATACCGCGCCAACTCTCACCATGACACCGTAGACCCTGGGAAAATACACGGCTGCTATCTCCTCGTTGCGCACCCCGTTCTGAAAGCAGAAAACGGGTATGTCCCCGATCACCGTTTTAAGGTCTTTAAGCGCTTGTTCCGTATCCTGCCCCTTCATACAGAGGAAGATTACATCGCCCTTGGTAAACTCAACCTGACTCGGATTGGTAACAGCCGATATTCGTAAAACGTAAGTACCGGTCGGGGTGATAAGGCGGAGGCCATTTTTATTAATGACGTTTATATGCCCGGGACGACCGATAAGGATGACCTCATGTCCGGTACGCGCCAGATGACCCCCCATGATACTGCCAATACCACCTGCTCCATAGATGATATATCGCATATTACTTCACGTCTTCATCGTTCGTGTACTTAACAATAAACGTCTATTTAGGAAAAGGTATAAAAGTAAAATGCTACTTGGGGGGTGATATGTCTTTGAGTTTTTCTGAAGCCGGCTCACCGCCAATGCCCCAGTGAGTTTTGGGAATTTCATAAACGATTACTTCTACAGCATGTTCCGGGACGCCCAAATCCACCATAACGTTGGTTATACCCCGTATCATCGTTTTAACTTTTTCCTTCCCAACACCCTCCCAGAAGTGTACTTGAACAATAGGCATTTTTCCCACCTCCTCATTGGATTTTACATTTGAGTTTAACATTAAGTATAGTCATATAAAACTAAAAAGTCATCTCCGATACAAAGGTGAAGCCCCTTCTACCCATATCACTTGTCATCTTTTTATGCAGGCAAAGACCAGGCATTTGATAGCTTGCATCTTTAGTCTTATACTAGGTTTGAGAATAAAAAATGCCGGAAAATAAAATCCTCGTTGTGGAAGACGACCCCAATTTGCTGGAGACTCTAAAATACAATCTTCGCAAAGAGGGTTATGAAGTTGCCAACGCCAGCGATGGCGAGCAGGCGATAGAAGTTGCGCGGAAAGAAAAACCCGACTTTATTATCCTCGATATCATGTTGCCGAAAATAAGCGGTTTCGAGGTCTGCCGTATCCTCCGGAAAGAGATGACGGTCCCCATCCTGATGCTGACAGCTAAGGCGGATGAAACAGATAAAATCGTAGGGCTGGAAATCGGCGCTGACGACTACATGACCAAGCCCTTCAGCATGAGGGAGTTTTTAGCTCGCGTCAGGGCGATACTCCGGCGTACGAAAATAGCGGCTGCGCCGCCGGCAGGCGAGGCGGCGTTGATAAAAATCGGTGACCTTGACATGGATATCGCCCGTCATCGAGCTTCTCTCTCCGGAGCAACGTTGAAGTTATCGCCGAAAGAGTTCGACCTTTTGGCTTTTCTGGCCAGGAACAAGGGACTGGTGTTCAGCCGGGAGCAGCTTCTGGAAAAGGTTTGGGGCTACGACTTTGCCGGCGATACTCGCACGGTTGACGTACATATCCGGTGGCTCAGGCAAAAGATAGAGACTGACCCCGCCCAACCGAAGTATCTGATAACAGTGCGGGGCACAGGGTACAAACTGGAGGGCTAGAGTTGCGGAGTTTTCAATGGCGAATCGCTATTCCTTTCATCGTGCTTATCGTCGTTAGCATGGGTGTACTGGGAGCCTACCTGACACACTCCGTAAGAGAGTCGCAACTCGATAATCTACGTTCGCACCTCGAGCAGGAGGCGAGAATTTTAGGGGAAGCCAGCCTGCCCTCACTGCTGGGACAGGGCAACAACCCTGACGTTTTGGCCAAGACCCTGGGAAAGGAAATCGATGCCCGTATCACCATTATCGCTCCTGACGGCACGGTTTTAAGCGATTCCATAGAAGACACCGCCACGATGGAAAACCACAGCACCCGGCCGGAAGTTATCGCCGCGCTGGCCTCTGGCATCGGTGAGAGCACCCGCTACAGCACCACCCTTAAAGAGTCGATGATGTATGTCGCGGTAACGGTCAACAGCCAGGGCAAACTGCTGGGAATCGCCAGGGTGGCGCTCCCCCTGACGACTGTCAATAGCTCCGTTAATCATGTGACATGGACGATCATCCTGGCGACCCTTATCATTACCGTGCTGGGGGTCCTGGCTGCCTGGCTTATCGCCCGGACGGTAAACCGGCCCATTAAAGAGCTTACCAACGCCTCGAGAAAAATTGCCAAAGGCCAATTAGGTCAAAAAATCAGGGTGCACCGTAAGGACGAAATCGGCCAGCTTGCCGACGCTTTCAATGAAATGTCCACCAACCTCGCTGCGATGGTGGAGTCCATATCGACGGAGAAGAGCAAGCTGACTAATATCCTGGCTAACATGGCTGACGGCGTTATTATGACGGACGCCGGCGGGGAAATAATTCTCGCCAACCGGGCGGCGGGCAGGCTATTTGACTTTAAAGAAGAAAATGCCGTCAACCGACCTGTTATCGAGGTGGTCCACGACCATGAGGTCGATGAAATATTGAGGCTATGCTTGAAAACGGACAAGGAACAAAACACCCAATTCGAGTCCGGCGTCGCCAGAAGGTTCCTCCGCGCCATATCCATACCGATGATTAATCAGGGGAAGCTGAACGGAGCACTGTTGCTGTTCCAGGACCTGACCGAACTCAGGAGCCTGCAGACGATGCGGCGGGAACTGGTGGGCAATATTTCTCACGAGCTAAGGACGCCCATCGCCGGCATAAAAGCTATGGTGGAAACACTACGAGAAGGCGCCATCAATGACAAAGAGGCGGCACGGGACTTTCTCGTCAGAATCGATGGCGAAGCCGACCGCCTGACGCAGATGGTGGCGGAACTGACCCAGCTTTCCCGCATCGAAAGCGGTCAGGCCGAGCTTAAGATAGAGCCAGTGGACCTTAACGCGCTGGCAGCCGAGGTTATCACGCAGATGACCCCGCTGGCGGAAAGACAACAGGTAACGATAACGGGTGATTATTCTCCCGACATGCCGCTCATCCCGGCTGACAAGGATAGAATACGGCAGACGATTATTAACCTCGCGCATAACTCTATCAAGTTCAATCGACCCGGCGGTATCGTGACGATCACAACAGAATACGATGCCGCGTCGGTTACTTTAAGCGTTTCTGATAGCGGCATTGGCATATCCAGAGAAGACCTGCCACACGTCTTTGAGCGCTTTTACAAAGCCGATAAAGCCCGTACCGGCGGCGGCAGTGGGCTGGGTTTAGCCATCGCCAAGCATACCATTCAGGCCCACGGTGGCGATATCCGGGCGCAGAGCGAAGAAGGCAAAGGCTCCACCTTTACCTTCCGACTTCCCCGCCGCAAGTCACCCCAAAATTTAACCCAGTCTTAACACAGCCTTAATCCATCATTAAACTCCGCACTTTACACTTAAATTAGATGGATAAAAGGTTTCTATTCGTATGCGTCCACAATTCCGGTCGCAGTCAAATGGCGGAAGCTTTTTTTAACCACCTCGCCGGAGATAAGGCTTCAGCCTCTTCAGCCGGGACTCAGCCAGCCTCCAAGATTAATCCCACCGTAGTCCGAGTCATGCGGGAAGCCGGTCTGGACATCAGTACTAAAAAACCGAAGCTGCTTACCATAGAAATGATGAAGAATGCCGACCGTGTCATCACGATGGGGTGCGGCGCTGAAAAAGTATGCCCCGCCAGCTTCGTCCCCACTACCGACTGGCAAATTGAAGACCCTGAAGGAAAACCCATCGCAAGGGTAAGGCAGATTAGGGACGATATCAGGATTAGAGTCGAAGTCTTGATTAAAGGATTATGACTCTTGAAGGTACGATTAGATTGAAAGGAGGTGAAAAATGAAAAAATTCACTCTAGCACTCATTGCCCACGATGCCAAAAAAGAGGACATGGTGGAGCTGGTTAAAGCTCACAAAGAGGAGCTGGCGGAAGTCAACCTCATCGCTACCCGGAGCACAGGGCAGCTCGTCATGGGAAGAACCAGATTGCCCGTCACTCTTTTGCAGAGCGGCCCCATGGGCGGCGACCAGCAAATCGGGGCGCTCGTCGCCAACGAAGAAATCGACGCAGTTATCTTCCTACGCGACCCGCTGACCGCCCATCCCCACGAGCCGGACGTATCGGCTTTGCTCCGCATCTGTGACGCCCACGGCATCCCGCTGGCGACCAATATCGCCACTGCAGAAGCGGTGTTGCACCTCGTCTTTGAGCATCCGGAGGCATTAAGCGGGCACCATCTGGAAGCGCAATTTCTGGAAGAAATCGCGACCAGGCAATAAGAAGAAAGATAAGAAAAGAAAGGGAGCAAAATAACTTTAAATGAAAAAATCCAAGTGGTTTATCCTGTTAACATCCGTCATCGTTCTCATCGGCATAGTGTTTACGAGCTGCTCTCAGGGCACCGTAACTTCCACACCCACTAAAAGCCCGACCCCAACAGCGACGCCGACCGTATCACAGGCGATGAGCCTGGAGGGCGCCGGTGCCACCTTCCCCCAGCCCCTGTATACCAAATGGTTTGACGAGTATAGTAAAATCACCGGGGTCAAGATAAACTACAACGGTATCGGCTCCGGGGGCGGTATTAAGGCCATCACCGACGGCACGGTGGACTTCGGGGCCAGCGACGGCATCATGACAGATGCCCAGGTCACGGCGGCCGAAGTGGATCACGGACCCATCCTCCACATCCCCATGACAAGCGGCTCAGTCGCCGTCTGCTACAACCTGCCGGATATCGCCTCGGGACAGATGAAGCTGACTCCCGACGTCCTGGCCAACATCTATTTCGGTAAGATAACCAAGTGGAACGACCCCGCAATCACCGCCATCAACCCGGGTCTGAACCTGCCCAACACGGACATCGCCGTGGTGCACCGCTCCGACGGCTCCGGCACCACCTTCATCTTCACGAATTATCTGTCCAAGGTCAGCGATGCTTGGAAGACCGAGGTCGGTAACGCTACCTCTGTCCAGTGGCCGGTCGGTATCGGCGGCGAGAAGAACGCCGGTGTGGCCGGACAGATACAGCAGATTCCCGGAGCTATCGGCTACATCGAGCTGGCCTACGCCGTGCAGAACAACATACCCTGGGTCAAGCTGCAGAACGCCGCCGGTAACTATATCGAGCCTTCGCTGGCCGCCACCACCAAGGCGGCCGAGGGCGTGACCCTGCCCGACGACATGAAAATCATGATTACCAACTCGTCTAATCCGGACGCCTACCCGATTTGCGGCTTCACCTGGATACTGGCGTACGTCAACCAGACAGACCAGGCTAAGGGTCTGGCCCTGGTAAACGTGCTCTGGTGGGCGATACATGACGGGCAGCAGTACGGAACGGCACTAAACTATGCCTCTCTATCCAGCGTGGCGGTGACGAAGGCGGAAAACGAAATAAAATCCATCAAATACCAGGGGCAGCCCCTTCTCACCGCCTGAAGACCGGTTAAACATAAACGGTAAATTGAGGGAGTCTCGGCTCGCCTCAATTTGCCATTGGTAAAGGAATAAAGATAAGAAAACCTGTGGTATCATGAAAGCAATGTTGGAGAAAAATCAGGCAGTGGGGGCGGCGGTATTTTACACCCGCCGCCACCGGCGTTTAGGCGACCCCATTTTTGCTAACACAACGCTCGTCCTGGCGTTCGTTATCGTCGGGTTGCTGATAGGCATGATAATCGTCCTTAACATCGATGCCTTCCCGGCGATACGCAAGTTCGGGCTGGGCTTTCTTACCAGCCTCACCTGGGACCCCGTCAAGGAGCAGTTTGGCGCGCTGCCCGCCATCTTCGGCACTCTGCTGAGCTCGGCGATTGCTCTCATTATCGCCATTCCTATCAGCCTGGGAGCAGCCATATTTATTGTCGAACTGGCGCCTGCCTGGATACGCGGGCCGGCATCTTTCCTCATTGAAACGCTGGCGGCTATCCCCAGCGTCATCATCGGGCTGTGGGGACTATTTGTACTGGTGCCTTTCGTGAGAAACCCAATAGAAAGCTGGCTGGGGTCCAAGATGGGCTTTCTGCCATTTTTCCAGGGGCCGCCTTTCGGGGTAGGGTTCCTGGCGGCGGGTATAATTCTCTCCATCATGGTGATACCCATCATTACGGCAATGAGCCGGGACGTTATCAGGGCTGTCCCCGCCAGCCAACGCGAGTCCATGCTGGCTCTGGGGGCAACGCGGTGGGAGGTAATACGAAAGGTGGTCCTGCCGTACTGCCGGTCGGGGGTTGTTGGCGCAGTCATCCTGGGATTGGGGCGCGCTTTAGGTGAGACGATGGCGGTGACCATGGTCATTGGCAACAACTACGCTATAAGCGCCTCGCTCTTTGCCCCGGGGACAACCATCGCCAGCAAGATAGCCAGCGAGTTCAGCGAGGCCACCGGCGGCGTCTATACCGGCAGCCTGGTGGAGCTGGCGCTGGTGCTCTTCGCCGTTACTTTAGTAGTAAATGTCATCGCACGCCTGCTGGTCTGGCGCATGACACGCGTAACAGAGGCTACAGAATAAATGACCACAGAACGCGTATTTTTAAGAAGGAAATGGTTCAACCGGCTGATGCTGGGGTTAAGCGGTATCGCCGCTGGCGCCGGCATCATTCTGCTGGCACTAATCCTGGGCTATACCCTCGCCAACGGTATTTCCTACCTGAACCTGGGCCTGCTTACCAACGTGGCCAAACCCGCCGGAGAGCTCGGCGGGGGGATACGCAACGAAATTATCGGCACCCTTATCCTGGTCGGCCTGGCTTCTATTATTGCCATACCGGTGGGACTGATGGCCGGCATCTTTTTATCCGACTTTGCTAAGCCCAAAGTAGCCGCGGCGGTTCGTTTCGCCGCCGACGTCCTGGCGGGCGTGCCCTCGATAGTGGTGGGGGTCTTTGCCTATGCCATCGTGGTGCGGCCGATGCATTCCTATTCGGCCCTGTCCGCTGGAGTGGCGCTGGCGATTATCATGGTTCCCATCGTCGCCCGTACGACCGAGGAATCACTGCGCCTGGTCCCTAACTCGATGCGTGAAGCGGCGCTGGCGCTGGGCATCACTCGCTGGCGGGCGATGTTGGGAGTGGTGGTGCCCGGCGCACTCACCGGCATTGCCACTGGGGTCATGCTGGCGGTAGCCCGTATCGCCGGCGAAACAGCGCCTCTCATCTTTACGGCGCTAGGCAATAACTTCGGGTTCCAGAGCCTCCTTAAGCCCATCGGGGCTTTGCCGCTCTTGATATATACCCACGCGCTTTCCCCCTACCAGGACCAGCAGCAGCAGGCCTGGGCGGCGGCGTTTCTCCTGATCTTGCTGGTGCTCGGCATCAGCATCCTGGTGCGCTGGGTGAGCCGGCAGAGGAAAGCCTGATGAAAGGAAAATATATGGTAAAATCAACCATCATGGTGGATAATCCAGTCAACCGGAGCGCCGGAATCCCACTTCGGGTAGAAGGCGAAAAGGGGATCCTGCAAGTTGAAGACCTGAGCGCCTGGTATGATAAATTTCTTTGTATCCGGGACATAAACATCAGCATCCCGGCCAGGGCCATTACCTCCGTCATCGGTCCATCCGGGTGCGGCAAATCGACTTTTATACGGTGTCTGAACCGCCTCCACGAGGTCTCTCACGGCGGGAGGGTGGCTGGTCGCGTTTTGCTTGACGGTAAAGATATCTATGCCAGCGATGTCGACCCGGTGGTCATTCGCCGGCGTATCGGCATGGTCTTCCAGAAGCCGAGCCCCTTTCCTACCATGTCTATCTTCGATAACGTGGCCGCGGGCCTGCGCCTGACGCGCTTATGGAGTCGGAGGAGAGAACTGGAGGAAGTGGTGGAAAAGAGTCTGCAACAAGCCGCCCTGTGGGATGAGGTCAAGGACAAGCTCAACCAGTCGGGCGCTTCGCTCTCCGGCGGACAGCAGCAGCGACTTTGCATCGCCCGGGCGCTGGCGGTGCAGCCAGAAATCATTTTAATGGATGAACCCTGCAGCGCCCTGGACCCTTTAGCTACCCTGAAAATCGAGGACTTAATGAGAAATTTGACGGAGGAGTACACTATCATTATCGTCACACACAATATGCAGCAGGCGGCCCGGGTATCGGATAACACGGCTTTTATTACCATTGACGAAGAGGGGACGGGTATGCTGGTGGAATACGGCCCAACGTCGCAAATTTTCGCCAACCCTAAAGACAAGCGTACCGAGGACTATATCACCGGGCGGTTCGGATAACCTGAAGGAGACGGATATGGAAACAAGGACAGCATTTCACAAGAGATTGAGAGAAATACAGGACGATATCCTGGCGATGGGCAGTATGGCCAGCAAAGCCACGCTGCGCTCGATTGACTCCCTGAAAAACAGGGACCTGGGCCTGGCACAGCAAATTATCGCCGACGATAAAAAAATAAACCAGAAACGTTTTGAAATCGAGGAAAAGTGCATCGAGCTTATCGCCACGCAGCAGCCGATGGCGAGCGACCTGCGTATTATAGTTGCGGTACTGAATATTATTACCGAGATAGAGCGCATCGGAGATTATGCCGAGGGCATCGCCAAAATCGCCATCATGATCGGTGACGAGCCGCCTTTGAAGCCGCTCATCGATATCCCCCGCATGGCCGAACAGACGGTGGACATGCTGCGCCGCAGTCTGGATGCCTTTATCAACCGGGACGCTGAGGCGGCCAGACAAATCAGCACTGAGGATGATACCATTGACCATCTCTACGACCAGGTCTTCCGCGAACTGCTCACTTTCATGACCGAAGACCCAAAAACCATTACCCGCGCCACGCGTTTAATCTGGGTAGCACATAACCTGGAGCGCAGTGCTGATAGGGTCACCAACATCTGCGAGCGGGTGGTCTTCGTGGTTTCCGGCAAGATGGAAGAAATAGGCGCCTCGAAGTACTAGAAAATTATCTGCCGATAACATTACTTATACGCTTTAGTCAGTTCTCAACCGATAGCCTACCCCAGGTTCAGTAATAATGAACTGCGGGCGTGTTGGTTCGGGCTCTATCTTGCGGCGCAGATTGCTGATGTTCACATGCAACATATGGAATTCTTCGCCATATTCCGCTCCCCACACCTCCCGTAGTAAAAAGTGATGGGTCAATACTTTTCCTGCATGAGTTACCAGCACTCGAAGCAACTCATACTCGGTAGGCGTCACTTGCACTTCAAGTCCTGATACGGTTATTAATCTGCGTGGCAAATCCACTTTCAAACTTCCGCTCGTGAAAACAGGCTCGCTGGTTGTTTGAGCCACGCGACGCAGGGCAGCGCGGAGTCTCGCCAGCAGTTCTCCCACGCCGAAGGGCTTGGTCAGATAGTCATCCGCCCCGGCATCAAGCGCCGCGATTTTATCGCTTTCCGCCCCCCGGACCGACAGGATGATAATCGGTATCTGTGTCCACCGGCGAAGCAGCCTGGTAACCTCGATACCATTTATATCCGGTAGACCTATATCGAGAACAATGATATCCGGTCTATCAGCGGCAGCTTTTTCCAGAGCCTCCTGCCCGGACGCTGCTTCAATAATGTTATAAGCCTGGGCGGTGAGCGTCACCCGCAAAAATCTCCTGATGGCCGGCTCATCATCCACAATCAGCACCCGCTCATCAGGCATGGAATTGCTCCTTATCGCTGCGGTCTGGTTCAGGCACCGGTAAAACCATTCTAATGATAGTACCACCGCCCGGACGATTTTCGGCGGCGATACGACCGCCGTGAGCCTCAATAATACCTTTACAAATAGATAAGCCGAGCCCTGTGCCGGTTACATTATCTGGGCGCTGTATGCGATAAAACTTATCGAAAACATGTGATAAGTCCTGCGTAGGAATACCAACACCACGGTCATCGATTTCAATCTGCATCTCCCGACCAATTTGTCGCGCCTTAATATCGATAGGGGAGCCGTCCGGTGAATATTTGAGAGCATTATCCAGAACGTTTACCAATGTCTGTACAATAAGGCCAAAATCCACTGACACATAAGGCAAATCTGCCGGTATTTCCACATTAATCGGACGGCTACTAGCGCGGTTACCAAGCTGCTCCAGGGCGGCACCAACCAAATCCTGCACATCGGACGGCTGTTTGGATAAGATAATTGCCCCGGCCTCAATCCTCGATACATCAAGTAGATTGGTTATCAGGTGGTTCAAACGCTCGGCCTCCTCGCGGGCTACCTGGATTAGATTCATTTTGGCGGCATCGTCCAGGTGCATCCCTTTTTCTTGAAGACTGCTTAAAACACCGATGACAGACACCAGCGGCGTCCGCAGGTCATGCGAGACCGCATTGAGAAGGGCGGTCTGAAGTTTTTCCGTATTCCGCAAGACTTGCGCATTTTGCGCCTCATTGGCTAACAAAATGCTCTCGATAGCCACCGCAGCAAGGTCGGCATAGGCCTCCAAAAGCCGTTCCTGCTCCATAGTCAATTCGCCACTGGTATCAACCGCCGACACGGCCATTATGCCCACGATACCTCTGGCGGTAACCATTGGCAGATATCGCGCTTTAGCACTGGGGAGAGTATCCGTGCCATGTCCAACTATTCTCTGATGCTGATAAGCCCAGGTAGCGGCGGCTAATTCGTTTTCATCGACGGCAATATTCTGGTCACTGGCGGATGGTTTGAGCGTTTCCCTGTTCTGGGGGTCGGGCAAGAAGATTGTGGTGTCATGTCCGAATGTTTCCTTCGCTCTTTTGATAATGGCGCGGATATAAGAATCGAGGTCACTGGAAACAGCCAGGTCCCTACCCAGCGAGTAAAGGGCGGCTGTTTCGCTTTCTCGACGTTTGGCTGATTCAGTTTGCCGACGGACCCGTAGTGCCAGGAAGCTGATGATAACACCGACCAGAAGCAATATAAGGAAAGTGAAAATATATTGAGTGTCAGCCACTCTAAAATTCAGATATGGTGGGACATGGAAGAAATCAAAAGCCAGTACGCCGAGAACGGAAACCAGAATAGACGGTCCCAGCCCCCACAAATAGGCCGTGATAACGACGGCCAGCAAATATAGCATGGCGATAGTGGTGGTAGCAAAAACACCGTGGATTAGCTGACCGAGTAAGGTAGCCAGTACGACAAGTCCCAGACCTAGCAGATAGCCTCGCCAGTTGCGGGGGTGCCCTTTCGCTGGAGTCATGCCCGGTTCCGGTTGTGCCGGTTCTCCCCGACTGCCCACAATATACACATCAAAATGTTCACTCTGCCTGATGAGCTGATTTACGACTGACCCGCGCCACAAGTTCTGCCACCAGTGTCTCTGTGATTTACCGACGACTATCTTGGTAATATTATTCTTTCCGGCGAATTCTGTCACCGCCGAGACAACATTATTTCCCTGGATAGTTGAGACCTTAGCCCCCATTCTCTCCGCCATCCGTAGTGTGCTCGTCAGGCGTTCCTGCTGGCTGGGGGATAGATGGGCATCCGGCGTCTCAATGTAGATAGCGAACCATTCCGCACCTAACTGATAAGCCAGCCGACGAGCATTACGTACCACGCGGTTACCGCCGGGACTGGAGCTAATACACACCAGCAGACGCTCCGCGGATGGCCACGGGCCAGTTATACCGTGGGTCTTCATATAAGCCAGCGTCTGCTCGTCGACGTGTTTGCCGGCAGTGCGCATGGTCAACTCGCGCAGCGCTGTCAGGTTGCCCTTGCGGAAGAACGATTCGGTCGCCGGGGCGATTTGTTCGGGGATGTAGACCTTGCCCTCTTTGAGCCGCTTCAGCAACTCGTCAGGGGGCAGGTCGACCATCTCGATTTCGGCGGCGTTATCGACAAAGCTATCGGGTACTGTCTCGCGTACCCAGATGCCGGTAATCTGGGCTACCGCGTTACGCCCGCTCTCGATATGCTGGATATTCAGCGTGGTGTAGACATCAACCCCGGCCTCCAGCAGTTCCTCGACATCCTGATAGCGTTTCGGGTGACGGGAACCCGGCGCATTTTCGTGGGCGAGTTCATCTACTATCGCTAACTGAGGATGCCGCACCAGCACCGCATCGAGGTCCATTTCCGTGAGTTTAATGCCACGGTATTCAACCTGGCGGCGCGGTATGACCTCAAGACCTTCCAGAAGGGCCTCCGTCTCAACCCTTCCATGAGTTTCCACAATACCAACGACAACATCCGTATCCTTTTTCCGCAAGCGTGCCGCCTCGAGCATGGTAAAAGTTTTACCCACACCGGGGGCGTAACCGAGGAAGATTTTCAGTTTACCACGTTTTTGCTTCCGTTCCTCGGCCTTAACCTGCGCCAGCAGGTCATCGGGATTAGGGCGAGTGTAGTCTTCAGCCATGCGATTTATGTCTCCAGGTGACATTTTATACTTTGTCACTGGTCAAGTCTATTTTACGGTATCCAGCGCCAGATTGAGCTTCAAAACGTTCACGCGCGGCTCGCCCAGGATACCGAACTGGCGGCCTTCGGTAAACCGACTTACCAACGCACTTACCTGCTCCTCGCTTAACCCACGATACCGTGGCGACACGCTGAACCTGGTAATCGGCAGCGGCAACACTGATATCCGGGTCAAGGCCGCTGGCGGAAAAGGTTACTAAATCCACCGGAATCGGCTCATTATTATCCGGGTCGACCGCTTTCAAGGCATCTATACGCGCCTGAACTGCATCAAGGAGCGCCGGATTTGACGGGCCATAGTTGGAACCTGAAGAGGCAGCCGCGTTATAGGGGAACGGCGCTGTTGCTGAAAGCCTGCCCCAGAAATATTTGGGGTCGCTGAACGGTTGCCCGATCAGTTCCGACCCGACGCTCGTTCCGTTTTCTTGAATCAGGCTGCCGTTCGCCTGGCGGTGAAAAAAGGCCTGGGCGATGCCGGTCACGAATAAGGGATAGATTATCCCGGTGATTAACGTGAAGATTGCCAGGAATATCAAGGTGGTCTTAAGCTGTTTTAACATGGTTTTCTCCCCCGTTTATACGAGGTGTAGCGCTACCAAGATCATGTCGATTAGTTTGATGCCTATAAACGGCGCGATTAATCCGCCGATCCCGTAAATCAGCAGATTGTCGCGCAGGAGCCTGGCCGCCCCTACCGGACGGTACGGCACGCCGCGCAAAGCCAGCGGTACGAGCGCCATGATAATCAAAGCGTTAAATATCACCGCGGAGAGAACGGCGCTTTCCGGCGTCGCCAGGTGCATAATGTTCAGCGCCCCCAGGGCAGGGTAGGTAGAGGCGAATGCCGCCGGGATAATGGCGAAGTACTTGGAAACATCGTTGGCGATGCTGAAAGTGGCCAAAGACCCCCGCGTCATCAGCAGTTGCTTGCCCGTCTCCACGATTTCAATGAGCTTGGTGGGATTGCTATCCAGGTCGATCATGTTGGCCGCTTCCCGGGCTGCCTGCGTGCCGGTGTTCATCGCCACGGCCACGTCGGCCTGGGCCAGCGCCGGGGCATCGTTGGTACCGTCGCCCGTCATAGCGACCAGCCGTCCGCCGGCCTGGTGCTCCCGTATCAATTTGAGCTTAGCTTCCGGCGTGGCCTGCGCCAAAAAGTCATCGACCCCCGCTTCGGCGGCAATGGCCGTCGCCGTCAGCGGGTTATCCCCCGTAATCATGACCGTCTTGATACCCATCTTCCGCATCTTGATAAATCGCTCTTTGATGCCGCCCTTGACGATATCTTTGAGGTGGACGACTCCGAGGGTTTCGCCGTTGCGCGCGACGACCAGAGGCGTGCCGCCGTTCCGCGCTATATTATCCGTAATTGTCTTGAGCTCTGGAGGTACGGTCATGCCTTGTTCTTTGATATAAGCTGTAATAGCATCCGATGCGCCTTTACGGATAGCCAGCCCATCTATATCCACGCCGCTCATACGTGTCTGCGCGGAAAAGGGAATAAAGCGCATGCCGTGCTGTATCTCGGCAGCGGCGCTGCCCCGCAGTCCGTATTTCTCCTTCGCCAGCACCACGATACTCCGTCCTTCAGGAGTCTCGTCCGCCAGTGAGGCCAGTTGTGCCGCTTCGGCGAGTTCTTTATCAGTCACTTTACCGACGGGTATAAACTCCGTTGCCTGGCGGTTGCCCAGAGTAATAGTCCCCGTTTTGTCCAAAAGCAATACGTCTACATCTCCGGCCGCTTCGACAGCACGCCCCGATAAGGCGATGACGTTACGCCGGATAAGACGGTCCATACCGGCGATGCCGATAGCCGGCAGCAGCCCGCCGATGGTGGTCGGGATGAGACAGACAAGCAGCGCCACCAGCACGGTAATCGTAATCGGCGTGCCCTGATGGTTCACGTCGATGCTATAAATAGAAAACGGTAGTAGCGTCATGCAGACAACGAGAAATACGATGGTAAACGCCGCCAGCAGGATATTGAGGGCGATTTCATTGGGAGTCTTCTGGCGCTTGGCGCCTTCTACCAGACTAATCATGCGGTCGAGGAATCCTTCGCCGGGATTAGCGGTCACGCGCACTACCAGCCAGTCCGATAATATGCGTGTCCCCCCGGTAACGGCGCTGCGGTCGCCTCCGGATTCGCGGATAACGGGGGCGCTTTCACCGGTAACGGCGCTCTCGTTCACCGAGGCGATACCCTCAATCACTTCACCGTCGGTCGGAATGATATCACCGGCCTCGACCAGGAAGACATCATTTTGTCGCAACGCGCTGGAAGACACCGGCTCGTATTTCGCTCCATGTTTCGGTTGAGTGAGTCGTTTGGCTTGAGTTTCTTTTCGCGTCCGGCGTAGCGCCGCCGCCTGCGCTTTACCGCGGCCTTCCGCCAGCGCCTCGGAGAAATTGGCGAAGAGCACACACAACCACAACCACAGGGCAATTCCCCCGACAAAGGCGGCATGTGCCTCACCTCGACCGAACAGCGCCTGCAGCCACAGGATAGTGGTCAGGACGCTACCCACTTCAGTGACAAACATGACCGGGTTACGTATCATCCAGCGCGGGTCGAGCTTAATAAAAGCTTCCTTAATCGCCCTGCGGTATAAACGCGACCCTAGGTGCGGGTTTCTTTTGGCTGTTTCAGATAAATCTCGTTGTGCGTCCTGTGTCATTTTTTTCTACCTTAAAAGCTGTTCCACGATAGGTCCGAGAGAAAGAGCCGGGAGAAAGCTCAATGCCCCGACAATCACGACTACTACTATGAGCCAGAAAATAAAGAGCGGGGAATGCGTGGGCAGTGTGCCCGGGGTCACCGGCACTTTTTTCTTCTGCACCAGAGAGCCGGCGATGGCCAGTGCCGGAACTGCCAGCCAGTAGCGCCCGAAAAGCATGGCAAAACCCAGGGCGATATTATAAAAAGTCGTATTCGTGCCGAGTCCGGCGAAAGCGCTGCCGTTATTATTAGCGGTCGATGAGAAGGCGTAAAGCACCTCGCTGAAACCGTGGGCGCCGGGGTTGAAGACCGCCGCCCTGCCCGCTGTTGTAGCCACGGAGATAGCGGTACCGAACAGTACCAATATTACCGGGATAAGCACCATGAGAGAAGCCATTTTCATTTCATAGGCCTCGATTTTCTTGCCCAGGTATTCCGGGGTACGCCCGATCATCAGGCCGGCCACAAAAACCGCGATGATAACGAAAGCCAGCATGCCGTATAGACCGGAGCCGACGCCGCCATAGACCACCTCTCCAAGTTGCATGAACCACATCGGCACCAGTCCGCCCAGAGGCGTGAATGAATCATGCATGGCGTTCACGGAACCATTCGAAGCGCCGGTCGTTACCGCCGCCCATAGGGCTGAGTTGGCCGCGCCGAAGCGCACTTCCTTGCCCTCCATATTGCCGCCGGACTGCAGGCTGCTGGCTGACTGGTCAACGTTGAGCTGTGTCAAACCGGGATTACCCCGCTGCTCTGACCATACAGATACGGACAACATCGCTACAAAGATAATGGTCATAACGGCCAGTATCGCCCAGCCTTTACGCGTATCGCCAACCATTTTGCCGAAGGTGTAGCACAGCGCCGCCGGAATGATGAGAATCGCCAGCATCTCCAGGAAGTTAGAGAGGGGGGTTGGATTTTCAAAGGGATGGGCGGAGTTAACATTAAAGAAGCCACCGCCATTAGTGCCCAACTGTTTGATAGCCACCTGGGCCGCCGCCGGACCAACGGCGATCGTTTGTTGACTGACCATCTGTCCGCTAGCGTCCTGCGTCGATTGCACAAGCGTTACTTCCTGTGAACCGCTCAAGGTTTGTACGACGCCCTGCGAAACCAGAACGAGCGCCAGGATTATGGATAGCGGTAATAGAACATAAAGGACGCTGCGGGTCATGTCCACCCAGAAGTTGCCGATGGTCCTGGCAGAGTGCCTCACGAAGCCGCGTACCAGCGCCACCAGGATGGCGATGCCCGTAGCCGCAGACACGAAATTCTGTACCGTGAGACCGACCATCTGGGTGAGATAGCTCAGGGTGGTCTCCCCGCCATAGCTCTGCCAGTTGGTGTTGGTGGCGAAGCTGACCGCCGTGTTGAAAGCCAGGTCGGGTTTAACTGCTCCTAAATCCTGGGGATTAAGCGGGAGGGCAGACTGGAGACGCTGTAGAGCGTAGACAACGAGCAAACCCGCAACATTGAAGAGCAGCATGACAAATGCGTAGGTCTTCCAGTCCATCTCCTCGTCGGAACGTATCCGGGTAATTCGGTAGATAAAACGCTCGACGGGTCCGATGGCAGGTGTCAGGAACACTCGTTCACCCTGAAAAACGCGCGCCATGTACGCCCCCAGCGGCTTAACTAGCAACAAAAGAATGAGCACATACAGCCCGATTTGGAGCCAATCGAAAATGCTCACTTGAACCACTCCGGTTTAAGAAGCGCTAAAATGAGGTACACCAGCAAGCAGATAGCGATTATACCCGAAACAATATATAGAATATCCATCTTATAACCTCATCAGGCGCTTGCAGATGAGTACCAGCCCAAAGGTTATCAGGAAGAATAAAATAAGCAATACTAGAGAAACGAGGTCATTCATCGACCATATTTTAGTAAGATGAAAGTCAACGAGGTGTCAAGAAAATGGCCTGACCTGTCAAGAAAGTATCAAGAGTCTGGCACCTTTCTGAAGAAAGGTGCCATTTAAAAAGACAAATCAATAACAGACAGAATTTATTGAACAATGCTTTTGGTCTTATATTAGATTACGGAGCATAAAATGGCTGAAAATAAGATCCTTGTCGTCGAAGATGAAATGGTCGACCATCTTTACGACCAGGTTTTCCAAGGGCTGCTCGGGCGACTGCCCTGCCACAGTACTCCCCAATTAGACAAATAGTCCAACTCAAAGGCAATATTGTCGGGGCAGATAATGAAAAAATCTCCACCGCCGTCAAACCCTCCCCCGTTTTGGAGGCGGGGGAGAGCAAGGAAAACGTAGCGGTGGAGACTGTCAAAGAGTCTGGTGGAGACGGGGGAGAGTTGAACTCCCCGTCCAGAAGAAGCTGTCCAGGATATCCTACAAGCTTTGTCAGCTCTTTAGTCTTGCCCGGCCCACCTCAACTGACCGAGTTGGTCCGGGCCAGCCGATGAGTCTTTCACCGCCCGTACCGGCGTCAGGGCGATGGCACCCCGGCTTTTCGGCACCCAATCCCGACCCGTCGGGGTGGGGTCGGGGTGGATGGCAACCTAGTTAATTAGGCTGCAACCATTTCTGGTTCGGCGTTTGTTTTTTGCCACCAGTTTAATGAGGGAGCGGCACCTCAGCCTGCAATCCTGTAACGCACTTCCCCTGTCGAATCCGCGCGTCCCCATTTTATCGGAGGACTGCCTGAAAGACCTCCTCTTTATCTATTTTACCGAATTTTTACCGTCCTGGCCAGTTCTCTTTCCACTTCACGGCGCTTGATGGTCTCGCGCTTGTCGTAGAGCTTTTTACCTTTAGCCAAGGCGATTTCCACCTTGGCGATGCCCTTTTTAAGATAAATTTTCGTCGCCACGAGCGTCAGCCCCTTTTCCGCTACCCGGCTTGCCAGGCTGTCGATTTCCTTCCGGTGCAACAGCAGCTTGCGTGGCCGGGTCGGTTCGTGTCCCATATAGCTGCTGGCCTCATAGCGGGCGATATGGGCGTTGACCAGCCAGAGCTCACCGCCTTCGGGCTGGACATAGGCGTCCCCCAGGCTCACCCGGCCGCCTCTTATCGACTTTATCTCCGAGCCAGTCAGGGCAATGCCCGCCTCAAAGGTATCTCCGACAAAGTAGTTATGATAGGCTTTATGGTTGGTGGCGACGACCTTGATATTCATAACGATATATTTTACCATACCACGGGAGTGATGAAACGGAAAGGCGCGAGAATTATTCCACGGTGAGGGTCTTGGCCAGGTTGCGGGGGAAGTCGATGGGGCAGCCCCGTTCTTTAGCGACATAATAGGCAAGCAGCTGCAGAACGACTGCATTTACTACCGGGGAAAAAAGAGGGTCAGTCCGGGGCACGGTGATAACCGAGTCGGCCAGCTCTACCATGGTATCATCTCCCTCGCTCACCACGGCCAGCACCGGCGACTTCCTGGCTTTAATCTCTTTGATGCTGGTCGTGGTAGCCTCGTAGGTGTTATCCTGGGCGACGACCGCCACCGCCGGCGTTTCGGCGCCCAGCAAGGCATACGGACCATGCTTCAACTCCCCGGAGGCATAGCCTTCGGCATGAATATAGGATATTTCTTTGAGCTTCAAAGCCCCTTCCAAGGCCACGGGGTAATTTATCCCCCGGCCGACATAGAAGACATTCTCGGCCCCGCAGATTTGCCGCGCCGCCTCGGCGATTATGGCCTGGTTGTCCAGTATCTGCTGTACCTTGCCCGGCAGCTGGCGGAGCTCCAGGATGAGGTCGTCCGGTCTCCTGATATCGCCCCGGGCGTAAGGAATAGCCATCCAGTAAAGGGCAATAAGCTGGGCGATAAAAGTCTTGGTGGCCGCCACGCTGATTTCCGGCCCCGCCCGGGTATAGACAACCTGGTCGGCGATACGGGAGGCCGTGCTGCCGACGACGTTGGTCAGCGTAATAACGCGGGACCCCCCTTCTTTCAACCTCTTGATGGCCTTCAGCGCATCCAGCGTCTCGCCGGACTGCGTGATGACAATCGCTTCGTTCCGGGCAGACGCCTGGCCGCTGTAAATGTATTCGGAGGCCAGCTCGACCCTCACCGGGACGTTGGCCAGCCCCTCGATAATATATTTACCGACCAGCCCGGCGTGATAGGAAGTCCCGCTGGCCAGTATGAGCATGTCTGCCAGGCCTCCGGACAGGTCCGCCGCCGGCCTCGCCGTGGCGATGTATTCCGCCAGCGTGTCCCTGATTACCTTGGGCTGCTCGTGGATTTCCTTGAGCATGAAGTGCTCGTAGCCGCCCTTCTGGGCGTCTTCCACGTTCCATAATATTTTATGTTCTTTTCGGACGATGCTGGCGTTGTTGTTCTTCACGGTTATCTTATTGGCGGTAACCACGGCGAGGTCGCCGTCTTCCAGGTAAATAACCCGGCTGGTATAGTCCAGCAGGGCCGGCACATCCGAGGCAACGTAGTTCTCCCGGTCGCCGATGCCGATTATCAGCGGGCTGTCCTTCCTGGCGGCCACCAACCGGGGCTCCCCCAGCATCAAGGCTATCATCGTATAAGCACCCTCGACGTCACACAGCGCCCGCTCCACGGCTATAGCAAAATCGCCCTCGTAATACTCCTCAATCAGGTGCGGCAGAACCTCGGTATCGGTCTGGGAAGCCAGAATATGCCCTGCGGCGGTCAGCCGCTCCCTGAGCTTGTGGAAATTGGTGATGGTGCCGTTGTGTACCACCGCAATCCGCCCGGTGCAGTCGCAATGCGGATGGGCGTTTATCCGGGACGGCTCGCCGTGGGTCGCCCAGCGGGTATGGCCGATGCCCACCGTGCCTTCGAAGTCCGGCGCCGCCTTGGTTAGCGCTTTTACCCTGACGGCGTCCTTATAGACCTCGATGCCTTTAGCCATGACGGCGATGCCGCAGGAATCATAGCCGCGGTACTCCAGCTTTCCCAGACAATTAAGGAGAATCGGCTGGGCCTTCTTTGTTCCGATATAACCGATGATGCCGCACATATTGAAAATTCCCTTTGAGAAATCCTCTGTTAATAAACCAGGCTGCGGTCGGGCAGGCGGCCGCTGAGCACCTTCATCATCTGGACCTGGCAGTAGTTGCCCACGATGACCCCCGGCTGGGCGGTGACGCCGCTATCGACATGGCACTCTTCGCCCATGATAACGCCCACGTTAATCGTCGGGTTCTCGCTGTTGACCCTGACCTCGCTCGGCCCGCCGATGGCGGTAAAACGCCCCTGGAGCACGCAGCCCTTATCGATGACCGAATCGCTGATGATGCAGCCGGGGCCGATGGCGACGTCGTTCCCGATAACGCTGTTTTTAATCTCGGTAAACGGAGAAATCGTGACATTATCGCCGATGCTGGTAGCCGGCATGATGCATACCTGCGGCCCGATATCGCACCCCGACCCGATGACCGCCGGCCCGTAAATACACGAGCCGGAGCGCACCACGGATTCCGGCCCGACTACCACATTCCCCCGCAGCGAGACGCCGGCTTCAATAGTGCCGCCCAGGCTGACCGCGATGTTTTTCAGCACGGCGTTATTCAGGCTGATAATATCCCACGGGTAGACCACGTCCAGCCAGGTGCCGTCCGTTTCCAGCGCGTTGATGGTATAGCCTTCGGCCAGCATGTTGTTCAGGACATCCGGGATATCCAGGACATCTTCCATGAACTTAAAGATATTTTTTGTAAAGGCATAGATACCGGTGTTTACCAGGTTGCTTTTGGCTTCTTTCGGTTTTTCCGCAATATCCTGGACTTCACCACCCTCTATATTTACCACCCCGTACCTGACCGGCTCGCTGACCCTTTTCGCCAGCAGGGCTTCCGGTTTTACCTGGACAAAATCGGCGATGGTGGGCGCTTCAATCAGGTTGTCCCCGGACAGGACCAGGAACTCGTTATCGACGGCATCCCTGGCCTGCATCAGGGCATGGGCGGTGCCCAACTGGGACGCTTGGGTCACGTAAGAAATATTGACACCGCACCGCTCCCCCGAGCCAAAGTAGTCGAAGACCTGCTCTTTGCGGTATCCGACGATGAGGACGATATTGCGAATCCCGTTCCACGCCAGGGCCTCGATGATGTATTGCAGTATCGGTTTATCCGCGATGGAAAGCATCGCTTTGGGTCGGTTAACGGTAAAAGGACGGAGTCTCTGCCCTTCGCCGGCTGCCAGTATTATTGCCTGTTTCATAGACCACCCCTAAAATAGCTTAGAGTCCGGTGCGATTATCCCCTTCACCACCACCCCCGGCCCGATAAACGTATTGTTCCCGATCATGCTGCCGCAATTAACGGAGGTGTTTATCCCCGTCTCGACACGGTCGCCGACGATTGCCCCCAGTTTGCGTCGCCCAGTATCGAGACCGGCCACTTTTACGTTCTGTTTGTCCAGCCTCAAATTGGCGATCTTAGTGCCGGCCCCGAAGTTGCAGCCCACGCCGATAACACTGTCGCCCACATAGTTAAGGTGGGGAAAATCCGTATTGTTCATGATAATCGAGTTCTTCACTTCCACCGCCGCCCCGATGTGACAACCGTCCCCGATGGTCGTCGAAGACCGTATGTAGCAGTTCGGGCCGATGCGGCAGTCCTCACCGATAATAACCGGCCCTTCGATGTACGTACCAGACCTCACGAGCGTGTTCTTCCCGATGGCGACCGCCCCTTTCAACACCACATTTGCCTCCACCTCGCCCAGGTTCTGCGGTTTCAGGTCGGCCAGCATAGACTCATTGGCAGCGAGCAAGTCCCAGGGGTAAGAGAGGTCGAGCCACGACTCCAGCTTTTGATAGTAAAGCCCTGGCTTTACCGCCATCAGTATTTTTAACGTATCTGTAATTTCGAACTCACCCCGCGGCGATTTCTCCGTCCGCGCCGCAGCATCGAAAACCTCCGGAGTAAAGAGGTACAGTCCGGCATTGGCCCAGAGGGTGGGCGGCCGCTCCGTTTTTTCATATATATTAACGACTTTTCTACCGGATAGCTCGACCATCCCTAGGCCGCGCGGGTCTTTGACCTCGATAATGCTCATCGTGTTATGGGTATTTTTCATTAATTTCTTAATATCCTGGTGATTAACGATATCATCGCCATTGAAGACCAGGAAGTTTTCTTCCACCATACCCTCGACTTTCCTGATGGCATCCGCCGTGCCCAGCTGTTTCCTCTGCTCCGAATAGTCTATTTTTACTCCCCATTTTTCCCCTGTCCCGAAATAGCTCCTCACCTGCTCGTCGCAGTAGCCGACGATGAAAATAAACTCCGCGATACCCGCCGCTTTCACCTCGTTAAGCAGGTGCTCCAGAATGGGCCGGCTGGCGATGGGCAGCATCACCTTGGGCCGGTTGCTGGTGAGCGGACGCATCCGGTTGCCCTCGCCGGCGGCTAAAATAACGGCTTTCAATTTGTTCTCCCTATACTTTTTAAAGAGCCCATTACAGCCTGGAGACCTTCATCGTAGAGCTGCTGCACCCTAGCCTCGGTCTTCGCCTCGGCCGTCAGCCTTATTTTAGGCTCGGTGCCGGAAGGTCGAACCAGCAGCCAGCCATCGTCAAAGTCCAGTTTCAGTCCGTCGGTGTTGGTAATCGTCCGCGGTTTCATGGCTTTTAATTTCGACTCCAGTCGGGCTTTATCTGCACCGTCGCTGCCGACGCTGCCGCGACGCAGCGGGTAGACCGGTACGGCATTCGCCAGCTCCGAGAGCCTGTTTTGGGCCGCTACCGCCGCGATTTGAGCGGCGGCGTAGATGCCATCGGGGCAGAGCGATATCCCCGGGAAAATCCACGCCCCCGAAGTCTCCCCGCCAAAATCGCCGCCCTTCCTGAGCTCCTCGGAAACCCAGGTATCGCCAATCCTGGTCCGCCGTATGTGAAAACCCATCGTCTCGATAGCCATGGAGGCATCGAGAGTCGTCACCACTTCTTTGGCCCCCGCCGCCCGCGCCAGCATGACCAGTAACTTATCTCCGGAGATATACTTGCCCCGCTCGTCGATAGCCATCATGCGGTCGGCATCGCCGTCGTGGGCGATGCCCACGGCGGCCCCGGACTCCCTGACTAAACGGCACAGCTCAGTAAGATTTTCCTCGCTGGGCTCGATGCCGCGCGGGAAAAACCCGGTGGGCCGGCAGTTCAATGTTATCACTTCACAGCCCAGCTTTTCCAGCAGCGGAGGCGTAACTTCTGAAGCCGCCCCGCCGCCAGCATCCACCACCACTTTGACCTTCAAATTATGCATGAAGTGGGGCATGATGCCTTCAATGTGGCGCGCGATAGCCCCTTCGTATAAATTACAGTCTTTCATTTCATCCCAGCGGGCCGTCTCAAACAATTCAGCGGATACCACATCCTCTATTTGCCCTTGTTGAGCGTCGCCAAAAGAAGAGCCGTCCGGGTTGAGGAATTTCAGTCCGTTATACTCGGGGGGATTATGGGAGGCGGTAATCATCACGCCGGCATCGAACCCGCGGGCGGCATAGGCGAGGGTCGGCGTGGGCGTTACCCCGGCGTCATAGCACCGGGCGCCCGCCGCCCGCAGGCCGGAAATAACAGCGTGTCTCATGGCTTCACCGGAAGTCCGGGTATCCCTGCCTACCACCACATTTTTATATTGTCGTCCGACCGCCAGCCCCGCCCGGAATGCCAGGGTGAGCAGGTCTTTATCGAAGACGGCGCGTATGCCGGAAGAGCCGAAAAGCTTCATAATATAGTAATTCTACTACTATGGGGACAAATGTCAACCAAGCTAACCCTGATATTCTCGAGACCTGTTTATTGGACCGGACTTTCGGCGGGAATAACGGACATTTCGACCCTCTTCGTCCAATCGCGGAGGAGGACGACTCCCAGACTTCTGCCGATGGCCTTCTGGGTGAGTCGACGGTGGATATCGTCAACGCTGGTCACCAGCTCATCGCCGAGGGATATGAAAATATCTCCCGTTCAGGGATGGCGTTGAATTTATATATTCAAGCGAATATTCCTGCGAATCTTTGTTAGTAATGTTAACACCTCTACTTTAATGTTAGCAGCTAACACCTGGTGGCTTTGACGCCCAGGTATTTCCCCACCAGTTCCATGGCACAGTATTGACCGCACATACTGCAGGCGGCGCTCGAAGAAGCGCGCTGGCGGCGGACCCGGCGGAACTTTTCCGGGTCGAGAGAAAGCCTGGCCTGCTCCTCCCAGTCGAGACGCTTCCGCGCCATTGCCATTTGCCTATCCCTTTCGCGGGCTCCCTTTATGCCCTTAACGATATCCGCGGCATGGGCGGCGATACGCGAGGCAACAACTCCCTCCCGCACGTCATCTATATTCGGTATCGCCAGGTGCTCCGAAGGCGTTACGTAGCAGAGGAAATCGGCGCCGTACATGGCCGCCATCGCCCCGCCGATGGCGCTGGTGATATGGTCATAGCCGGCGGCGATATCGGTCACCAGCGGGCCCAGCACGTAGAACGGGGCGCCCTTGCAGAGGGCCTTCTCCAGCCTTACATTAGTCTCAATTTGGTCGAGCGGTATATGCCCCGGCCCCTCCACCATCACCTGAACGCCGGCATCCTGCGCCCGCTGTACGAGTTCTCCCAGGGTAATCAGCTCTTCCACCTGAGGCCGGTCGGTGGCGTCGGCCAGGCTGCCCGGTCGCATGCCGTCGCCGAGGCTCAGGGTCACGTCATATTCGAGGGCGATATCCAGCAGGCGGTCGAATTGCTCATATAGAGGGTTCTCGCGTTCGTTATGCAACATCCAGCCGACCAGGAAAGCGCCGCCGCGGGAAACGATATCCGTCACCCGCCCCTGCTTTTTTAGTCGGTCGATGGCTGCCTGCGTGACGCCGCAGTGCACGGTAATAAAATCGACGCCGTCGCGGGCGTTGTCTTCAATCGCGGTAAAGATATCGTCAACGGTCATCTTCACGATAGCGCCATACTTTTCGATGGCCCCAATGCCCGCCTGATAAATCGGCACCGTGCCGATGGGCCGGTTGCTGGCGGCGAGAATCGCCCGCCGGATAGTTGCAATATCGCCTCCGGTGCTTAAGTCCATGACCGTGTCCGCGCCGGCATCGATGGCTACCTGCAGCTTCTCCAGTTCCGCGTTGATATCGCCGAAATCCGATGACGTGCCGATATTGGCATTGACCTTGGTCGAAAGTCCCTCCCCGACGCCGCAGGGAACGAGGTCGCTATGCCGGATATTGGCCGGAATCACCACCGTCCCCGCCGCCACGCGCTGTCTCACCGCCTCGACTTCCAGCCCCTCGGCCCGCGCCACCGCCTCCATCCGGGGTGAGATATTGCCTTTCCGCGCTATTTCCAGTTGTGTCATTGCAGCCACCCCCTTAAAAACAATAAAACCAAGGGCTGAAAATCCCCTGGTTTTAAGTAAGGCCGCTTCCCTACGCTCGTATTAACGAGGTCAGGTTCCAAGGGTCTCCCGATGCTAATCGGGATCTCAGCCCTGAGCACCCCTAGCGGTAACTATATCTAATTATACGACACGCCCGACGGTAAAGCAACCGGAACTTTCATTTTTTCTACCCGTCTCTATATGCTACACTATAGCGGTGTCTCGATACATCGTCTTTGCCGTCAGCAGCCTTTCATTATTGCTGGTATCCATTAGCGGCACGTCCGTGGCCGTGGCGTTTCCTGTCATCACCAATGAATTCAACATCGCGCTGGTGCTGGCAGGCTGGATTTTAAGCGTTAACCAGCTGGCCGCCACCGCCATCATGCCGCTGGCCGGCAAGGCCGGCGATATTTTCGGGGGCAAGAAGACTTTTCTTATATCGCTGGCTGTTTTTATCATCGGCTCGCTCTTCTGCGCCGTTTCCCCCAATATCTATTTCCTCATCGCCGCCCGTTTTTTCCAGGCACTGGGGGGCGGCAGCTTTTTACCGCTGGCGACCGCCATCGTCAGCGACCAGTTTCCCAATTCGCGTCAGCAGGCTATCGGGCTATTCAGCAGTATCTTCCCCATCGGCATGATTATCGGGCCGAATATAGGAGGATGGCTCGTGGACGTTTACGGGTGGCGCTCGATATTCTGGCTGAACATCCCCCTGGGTGCAGCGGTATTTATCGCCGCTTTCTTTTTACTGAAGGAGGACAAAAAGGGACAGGGACGTCTCGACCTGCTCGGCGCCGGTCTTTTCTCGGGTATGCTTTCCGCGTTCATCATCGCCCTGACCCAAATCAGCAATACCGACAGTAGTTCATCGTGGACGATAGTGGGAGTCCTGTTCGCCGTAGCGGTGGCGCTGGGAGTGTTTTTCTTCCGCCACGAAGCAAAAGCCGATAATCCCGTCATAGATTTGCAGATGCTCAGGGAAAGGCCGTTCTTCGCCGCTAATGTCTTTAACCTGCTCTACGGCATGGCGGTACTGGGAGTAATGTCTTTTATCCCGCTTTACGCGACCAGTATCTTCGGCATGTCCATACTGGAGAGCGGCTTTATCCTGACGCCTCGTTCGATAGGCACGATAGCGGCGTCGTTCGTAACGAGCATTTTCCTGCCGAAGTGGGGCTACCGCTGGCCGATGCTCGTCGGCACCGCCACGGCTATCCTGAGCGTGATACTGCTCGGCATGGAGCCGGCCGGCATAAGCATCTTCGGAACGCATTTGAGCGGCACTGCCGTTTTAATAATCATTATGTTTATCTCCGGGGTGGCGATGGGTATTACCGCCCCGGCGGCGAACAACGCCTGCATCGAGCTTCTGCCCACGCGGGTGGCCACGATAACCGGGGTCAGGGGCATGTTCCGCCAGAGCGGCAGCGCCATCAGCATCGCGGTCACTACCGTAGTGCTGCAAAATTTCAGCACTATAGGGCGGGGTTTTACGGTAGTTTTCTACGGGCTGGCGGTGATACTGATATTATCCGTGCCCTTCATTTTCGCCATGCCGGCGTCCTGCAAGACCCCGCCTCCGGCAATGAAAGAAAGCCAGCCGGCGTCCTGAACGCTGGCCTTACTTGAACGGCAACGCCCACTTCGAACCGGAGTTGTTCAGGAAAAACCGCTCGCCGAACTCCGTCGCCAGGTAAGCCGAAGCCTCGAAGCCGGTACAGTGGGAGACCCCCAGGTACTGCACCCCCAGGCTCTTCAAATCGGCGGCGGTCTTTACCAGTCGCTCCCGGGAAGCATTGAGAAGGTGCGTGCCGCCGATGGCCGCATAAATCAACTCCTTGCCGGTAAGCTTCCGGGCCTGCTTCAGGGTATTGATAATGCCGTGGTGGGCGCAGCCTAAAATGACCACCAGCCCGTACTCGGCATCAATAACCAAAGAAAGGTCATCTTTAAGCTCGTCCGGCAGCATCTCCCCGGTCTCTTTGTCGAAGAGACCGCTATCGATGTCCTCGTACTCCGAAAGCATGGGTATCTCTCCGGTGGTAAGGAAACGCTCGGTAAGATGGACGGGCTTCCTGGTCATATTGAAACGCGCCCCCAGGTTTTCCAGCAGTTCGCGGCGGAAAGGCAGTCCGCTGAACTGCTCGCGGTTCTTGCCGCGGCGACTGTACTTGGCCGCCCAGATATCCGGGTGGGCGATGATTTCCACGTTCTTCTTCATCCTCATCAGCACCTCGCGGAGCCCGCCGGTGTGGTCGCGGTGACCGTGGCTCAGCACGATTTTATCGACTTTTGCCAGGTCGATGCCGAAAAGCTGGGCATTATGTACCGCCGCGACGCCCATCCCTGTATCGAACAGGACATTAAGGCCATCCGCTTCGATAAACATGCTGAGGCCCCACTCCGCCAGGAAACCCGGCTCGGCAGTGTTTTCAGCCAGTGTCGTAATATTAATTTTCATTGTCGCCTCTTTAGATTATACCGTATTTAAAACGGCGCAACGAGCAACCGTATCGCGACGATGGCCAGTCCCAAGGCCAGCAGCCGGACAATCAGGCTGCCTTTGACCCTCTGGGAGAGGCGGGCGCCGAACTGCGCGCCGATGACCGCCCCGGCGGAGAGCACCGCCACCCGGCCGATATCACCGGTAAACGTCCCGGCGATAATGTGCGTTATAATAGCGGCGAAGGTGCTTATAGCGACCACGAAATGGGAGGTGGCAGTGGCGACGTGTATCGGGAAAAACAGTATCTGCGTCATGGCGGGGACATGGATAATGCCGCCGCCGATACCGAGAAGTCCCGAGACCACACCTACGAAGGAGGCGATGGTCATCCCGATGAGTAAATTAAAGGAATATTTATAGTTTTTATTCTGACTATCGGTGATGTCCCGGTCAACGTGCCATTTAGTTCGGACGCCGGCCGATATATTCCTCTCGGGACGCAGCACCAGATAAGCGGAGACAAGCAGGAGAAGAGAGCCGAAAACATATTGAAAGACGCCGCGGCCCAGGAAATCGATAAGATAAGCACCGATAATCGCCCCCGGCACGGCCACCATGGAAAATAAGAGCCCCGAACGGTAGTCGATGCGCCTGAGGCGTCCGTAGGCGATGGAGCCGGAGAGGGCGTTAAAAAAAGCCACCGTCAGGGTGATGCTGGTGATAGTGGCCGGGGTCTCATCCGGGTAGAGGAAAAGCAGTATCGGCACCAGCAAAAAGCCCCCGGCGACGCCGATAAGCGTACCGAAAGCTCCGATAAACAGGCCGATAAAGGCCAACAGTGCCCAGATAATAGGAGGGACCTCCTTACCTGCCCAGCTTTTCGCTCACCGCCCTGACCTTCCCTTCGATGGTCAGGGGTTTATCGCGGCGGTCATCGATGCGGAGGGTGGTCACCCACCCCCTTTACCATGGCTTTATCCTATTCTAGTAAGTCGACTGGCAAAAGACAAACCACTCTTTTGAGAACATTGTTTTAGAGTCATGTTAAATGTTTTAAGTATTTCACGTATTGCCCGCCGCGCCGTGATTAAGATAGAATACAAATGGGTAATGGGCGAAAAACGGGACGTATGTCAGGACGCCCTTAGGCCAGAAGTTCTATACCTAAAGTACGAGCTTTTCTTGACTTTTAATAGGGCATAAGATAGACTAACTGCTGGGCAGCGCTACCAATAGGCTCCCGGTCCCCAGGGCTTCCCCCGGCAGTAAAAAACACGACTGTGCTAGAAAACAGGTGCGCATGAAGATAGCGATAACCGGAAAAGGCGGCGTGGGCAAGACTCTCCTGGCCGCTTTTCTTTCACGCACTTTTGCCGGCTCCGGCTACCAGGTTATCGCCATCGACGCCGACCCCGACGCCAACCTGGCGGCGACGCTCGGCTACCCCCACCCCGAAAAAATGATCCCCATCTCTGAACTGAGCGACCTCATCGAAGAGCGGGTGGGCGTGCGCCCCGGCACCGCGGGGTCGTTCTTCAAACTCAATCCCAGGGTCGATGACCTGCCGGAAAAATACTCGGTAAAGCTGGACGGCATCACAATCATGGCCATGGGGCGGATAAAGCGGGGCGGCACCGGCTGCTACTGCCCGGAGGGGGCGCTCCTCCAGGCCCTCGTCAGCCATTTACTCCTGCACCGGGACGAAGTGGTCATCCTAGACATGGAGGCCGGCATCGAGCACCTGTCCCGCGGCACCGCCAGGGCCGTCGATAAATTAATAATCGTGGTAGAGCCGGGTCGGCGCAGCCTGGAAACAGCGCAAACGATTAAAACACTGGCGCAGGACCTCGGCGTGAAAAACATCGCCGCCGTCGGCAACAAGGTAAGAAGCGAAGCCGACCGGGAGTTCATCGCATCCAATCTGCCCGGCATCGAAATCCTCGGCTTCATCGACTACGACCCCGCCATCAACCAAGCTGACCTCGCCAACCGCTCGCTTTTCACCGCCAGCCCGGCAACAGCCAGAGCGGTCGAAAGTATTTATGATAAACTCATCTCCACCAGTCGACAGCCCAGCTTAAAAAGCTGATATATAAAAACACAAAAATTATTAAGAGGAGGACTATCAGTGGCTTACGACGTGTCAAAGATGGCTGACTGGCAGATCGCCGAAGCAGCCGAAGAGAAAATGCCCACCCCGGACGAATGGCGCACCAGACTCGGACTGAAAAAAGACGAGATACTAGCCTACGGGAAAGTTGCCAAAATCGACTTTCTGAAAGTCATCGACCGGCTCAAGAACAAGCCGGACGGCAAGTATATCGAGGTTACGGCCGTCACCCCAACCCCGCTGGGAGAAGGCAAGACCACCACCACCATGGGCCTTCTCGAGGGGCTGGGCTACCAGAAAGAAAGCGTAGGCGGCTGTATCCGCCAGCCTTCCGGCGGCCCGACGATGAACGTCAAAGGTACAGCGGCCGGCGGCGGTAACGCCCTGCTAATCCCCCACACCGAGTTTTCCATGGGACTCACCGGTGATATCAACGACATTATGAACGCCCACAACCTGGCGATGGTCGCCCTCACCGCCAGGATGCAGCACGAGCGCAACTACGATGACGAGCAGCTCGCCAGGCTCAGCAAGATGCCCCGCCTAGACATCGACCCCCTACGCGTGGAGATGGGCTGGATCATGGACTTCTGCGCCCAGAGCCTGCGTAACATCGTCATAGGCATGGGCACCCAGCGGACGGACGGCTATATGATGCAGTCCAAGTTCGGCATTGCCGTAAGCTCGGAGCTCATGGCGATATTATCCATCGTCACCGACCTCGCCGACCTGCGTAAAAGACTCGGCGAAATCACGGTGGCCTACGATAAAAAGGGCAAGCCCATCACCACCACCGACCTTCAGGTTGCCGGCGCCATGACGGCATGGATGGTCAACTCCATTAACCCCACCCTATGCTCTACCGCCGAATACCAGCCCTGCTTCGTCCATGCTGGGCCTTTTGCCAATATAGCCATCGGCCAGAGTTCAATTATCGCCGACAGAATCGGCCTGAAATTGTTCGATTACCACATCACCGAGAGCGGCTTCGCCTCCGATATCGGCTTCGAAAAGTTCTGGAACGTCAAGTGCCGCTACAGCGGGCTCAAACCCAACGTGTCCGTGCTCGTAGCCACGGTGCGCTCGCTCAAGATGCACGGCGGCGGTCCCAAGGTAGTCGCCGGCGTTGCACTGCCGGATGCCTATAAGAAACCCGCCCCGGAGCTCGTGGAGAAGGGCTGCGAAAATCTGGTGCACCACATCAACATCATCCGGGCGGCCGGCATCAACCCGGTGGTCTGCATCAACAGCTTCCCGACCGACACCAAGGAAGAAACGGATATCGTGCGCCGGGCCGCCGAGAAGGCGGGGGCGCGCTATGCGGTATCCACCGCCTACGCCAAAGGCGGCGCCGGAGCGGTTGAGCTCGCCGAGGCCGTCAAGGAAGCCTGTAAACAGAAGAACGACTTTAAGTTCCTCTATCCCAACACGATGAAACTGCGGGAGAGGGTGGACAAAATAGCCAAGATCGTTTACGGCGCCGACGGGGTCTCTTGGAACGCCTTAGCGACGGAAAAAGCCAAAGCCTTTGAGGCCGACCCCAAGTATGACGACTACGCCACGATGATGGTCAAGACACACCTTATCGCTTACCCACGACCCGACCATCAAGGGCGTGCCCAAGGGCTGGACGCTGCCTATCCGCGATGTCCTAATTTACTCCGGCGCCAAGTTCCTCTGCCCGATGGCCGGCGATATCAGCCTAATGCCCGCCACCGGCTCCGACCCGGCCTTCCGGAAAGTAGACGTGGACGTCAAAACCGGCAAAGTGAAAGGACTGCACGAGGTAGACTAGAGCAAGGGAGTTTATATTGACGATTAACATCGCCGTAGCGGGCAAGGGAGGTACCGGCAAGACCTCGATAGCCGCCCTAGTCATACGCTACCTGCTCAAGAATAACCTGGGTACCGTCCTGGCCGTGGACGCCGACCCCAACGCCAACCTGGCCGAGAGCCTTGGGCTGGAGGTGAGGCAGACGGTGGGAAGGATACTCAATGAGTTCCAGGGGGACAAACTTAAAATCCCGCCAGGCACGACCAAGGAAGCCTACCTTGAGTACCAGCTGAACATGGCCATAACGGAAAGCAAGGGACTTGACCTTATCACCATGGGGAGAGGGGAGGGGCCGGAATGCTACTGCTATCCTAACGTCGTCATCCGGAAGCTCATCGACGAATGGGCTAAGAACTATGGCTACGTGGTCATGGACAACGAGGCCGGCATGGAGCACCTGAGCCGGCGCACCACGCAGAACGTCGACGAGCTGCTCCTTGTCTCCGACCACTCGGTCAAGGGCCTGAGGGCGGTAACACGGATACGGGAACTGGTAAAAGAACTCAAACTGGTCGTGAAAAGGGAATCGGTAATCATCAACCTGGTGCCGGGGCAGATCGACCCGCTGCTGACGCGGGAAATGGAGCGGCTGGGCATAATACCGGCCGCCGTGATACCGGTGGACGAGGGGCTGAAAAGGTACGACCTGGAGCAAAGACCACTATTCGGCCTGCCGGATACATCGCCGGCGGTAACGGCTTTAAACAAACTCATCGAAAGACTTTTAAGCAGGACCGGTGTAACAACCAGATAAAAAAGGGGGTTAATATGTTTAAAAGACTAAAAATACTAGCGCTGCCGCTGCTGCTGGCAGCGATACTCGCGGCGCCGTCCTTTTCCGGCTGCGGGGAAAAGGCGGGGGAGACAGAGGGGACGGCGGCGGGCGGACTGACCACGCAGGAACTACAGCAGGTAGTGGCCGATTCCTTGGATGTAGTGGAAAACGCCACCTCCTACGGATTTTCGCTGGACATGGATATAAATGCGGAAGCGACCGGCGGCTCCCAGGCAGGCAAGATGGGCATGACGATTAAGAGTGACGGCGATGCCGACATAGCGGCTAACAACATGAAGATGAACCTGGATATGTCCATAGACAGTAGCATCCCCGAGAACGAGGGCTCGCAATCCGTTTCCGCCGAGATATATATGCTGACCGACTGGATGTACATGAAAATGGACATTACGGGAATGGGCAAAAAATGGTATAAGACGCCGGTGACCGATGAAGCGAAGCAAGCCTATGACCTGGATATGGTCAGCCAGCAACTCGCGCCGCTCGAATCTATGGGGGAGATAAAGTTCGTCAAATACGAGTCGGTAGACGGCTCGCAGTGCTATGTTTTAAAGATAGTCCCGGACCTGGTCAGCATGAAAGATTGGCTCGAACAACAGCAGATGACGACAGGGACATTCGACTGGAGCCAGGTGGAGAATCTGGAGGATGTTTTTAAGGAGCTTTCTTATACCGTATGGATAGCTAAAGACACCAAGCTGATGAAAAAGCTAAATATGACCATGGGCATTGAAATGACCCCCGAGCAGGCCGGGGCGTCTGAATCCGACTTCGATAAAATGACCATGGATATAGAGATGGATATGGAAATACAAGACTATAACGAACCGGTAACCATCACCCTGCCGGACGAAGCGGAGAATGCCACGGAGATGTAAATTTAAGCTTTGCAATAGATAAAAACGAGAGATAAAAGGGGCGATATGACTGAAAAGTTGACCGATAAGCCTACGAAGTCTTTCCTGGATGAACTGGCCAGCTCCGCGCCGGCTCCCGGCGGCGGCAGTGTCGCAGCGCTTTCCGGCGCCCTTGGGGCTGGTTTAATCAGTATGGTGTGCAATTTGACCCTGGGCAAGCCGAAATACGCCACCGTCCAGGACGACGTGGCTGCCATACTTAAAAAGTCGGAGAGTTTACGTAAAGAGCTGACCGACCTGCTTGAAGAGGACGTGCAGGCATATACCCGACTTTCGCAGACGATGAAGATGCCTCGCGATACCGACGAGCAGAAAGCGGCCCGCGCGGCGCTTATGGATAAAGCCCTGAAAGACGCCACCGACGTGCCGATGCGCGTGGCAGCAGCCTGCGCGGCAGTCATGGCGCTGTGCCCACCGGCGGCAGAGAAAGGGAATACTAACGCCGTGAGTGACGTGGGGGTAGGAATTTTAATGGCCGAAGCCGGCCTGCGCGGTGCGGCGCTCAACGTCCTTATCAATCTGGGTTTTATTAAAGACGAGCGCTTTGTTAGCGAAAGCCGCAGAAAACTAAATGGCCTGCTTCAGGGCAAACCGGAACTTCGTGATGAAATCTATAATCTCGTGGTGAGCAAACTATAGGTTAGAAATCTGGAGGCACGATATATGACGGCGACGATATTAAACGGCAGCGAACTGGCTAAATCAATGCGGGCGGAAATAGAGGCGGAAATCTCTGACTTTGTCAAGAAACACGGCTACAAACCGACGGCCGCCATCGTGCGGGCTGGCGACGATCCGGCTTCCGTCAGCTACGGCAACGCTCTGGAAAAGGCTTTTGCCGGGCGGGGGTTGGGATTCCAGCTCCATACTTTGCCCGGGAATGCCACGCAGGGAGAAATCGTGGCCCTCGTTGCCAAGTTAAACAAAGATACCTCGATACACGGCATCATGATACAGGAGCCTTTACCTAAAGGAATAGACGAAGCCGCGGTCAAGGACGCCCTTTCCCCCGCCAAGGACATCGACGGCGTGCATCCTCTCAATACGGGGCGTCTGGCACAAGCCGCGCCAGCCGGCAGGCCGCCGATGGTCGGGCCGTTCTTCGCTCCGGCGACACCCTCGGGAGGGATGGAAATCCTCAAAAGGCAGGGAGTAAAGGTGACGGGAAAGCATGCCGTCGTGGTGGGCCGCTCGAACATCGTTGGCAAGCCAATGGCATTCCTGCTGCTCCGGGAAAACGCCAGCGTCACGATTTGCCATTCCCAGACCGATGACCTGCCCGGTATATGCCGGACGGCGGACATACTATGCGGCGCCGTGGGCAAAGCGAAAATGATTAAAGGGGACTGGATAAAGCCGGGGGCAATCGTTATCGACTTCGGCGTAAATTTTATCGGAGACAAGATGGTGGGCGACGTTGATTTCGACGAGGCCGTGAAAGTGGCGGGAATGATAACGCCCGTACCCGGCGGCACCGGACCGATGACGAACATTATGCTGATGAAAAACGTTATTGAGGCCGCGAAAATGGCGGCCGGCCTGAAATAAAGCAAAAGGGGGTGAACCATGGAGGGAAAAACGATAAAAAAGGAAGCCCCCGGACGGGGCAAGGTGGATGTCCTCGCCGAGACCTATGAAGCCGGCGAGCCGAAAGGGGAAGACGCCGGCCGCTGGCGCCAGAAGCTGGAAGGCCGCGACGAAAAACTCAAGTACCTGAAGTCCGGCGAGCGCTACTGGTACAGCAGCGACTGGTTCGGCAGCGAAAAAAGGAAGAACCCGGCTTAAGCAAAGGAGGGAAAATGCCGTTCGAAATTCCCAAAACAGCTTATAGCGGCAAGATTAAAGAGATAAAGCTCGGCAAGGGGGAAAAGGCGGTGACCGTCGGGGGGGAAACGGCCTATCCTTTTTATCTTTTCGAAGGCCAGATGCCGAACCTTCCCCGGGTAGCCATGGAGGTCTACGACATGCCCCCCGAGGAATGGCCGGAAGCCGCCCTCGAGCCCTTCGCGGGAGTCACCAACGACCCCGTCGCCTGGGCGCAGAAATGCATCAAGGACTACGGGGCGGAGATGATTTGCCTCCAGCTTTTAAGCACCGACCCCAATGGCAAGAACCGTCCCGCCAACGAAGCGGCGCAGGTAGCGAAAAAAGTGGCGGACGCTATCGACGTACCTTTAATCGTCTGGGGCACCGCTAACCACGACAAAGACACCGAGGTCCTCAGGGCTGTCGCCGAGCTCTGCCAGGACAAGAGCCTCATCCTGGGGCCGGTAGAAGAAGCCGACCACAAGAAAATCGGCGCAGCGGCCATCGGCTATAAGCATACGGTCGTTGCCGCCACCCCCATCGATATCAACCTCGCCAAACAGCTAAATATTTTACTGGGCAACCTCGGCGTGCCGGACACCATGCTGCTCATGGACCCTACCGTCAGCAGCATCGGCTACGGCATCGAGTACTGCTTCTCAGTGATGGAAAGGATGCGCATGGCGGCGCTCACCCAGCAGGACGCCAAATTACAGTTCCCCATCATCTGCAACCTGGCTAAAGAGGTCTGGAAGACCAAGGAAGCCAAGATATCCGGCAAAGACGACCCCAAGATGGGCGACGCGAAAAAGCGGGGCATACTGCTCGAAGGAATGTCCGCCATGATACTGCTCCTGACGGGGGCGGACGTGATTATCATGAGACACCCCGAAGCGATAAAACTGGTGAAAGAAATGATAGCGGAACTGTCCGCTAAATAAGAAAAGAGAGGTGGTAGAAATGGCAGAAGAAAAACAGGCCAAGAGCATCGACCCGGCGACGCTGGAGATGATAGCCAAGGCCGCCGAAGAAGGAATAAGCACGGTCTTCGACCGGGCGGAGAAGCTCAAGCCCTGCCCCATCGGGGCGGACGGGAGCTGCTGTAAGAACTGCGCCATGGGGCCCTGCCGCGTGCCGCAGCCCCGGGGTAAAGAGGAAACGCCGGAAGAAAAGAAGGCGAGGGTAGGGGTGTGCGGGGCGACCGCGGAGACCATCTCCGCCCGCAACTTTTGCCGCATGATCGCCGCCGGCTCGGCGGCCCACAGCGACCACGGTAGACGCGTCGTCGAAGCGTTCAAGCTCATGGCCGAAGGCAAGAGCAAGGACTTCGAAATCAAAGACGAACAAAAACTCTTAAAGCTCGCCCTGGACATGGGCGTGGAAATCGGGACGCGGAGCAACCAGGAGATTGCCCTGGATATCGCCAAAATATGCGAAGGCGAGTTCGGCAAGCAGGAAGGTGAAATTCTTTTCATCAAGAACGCGCCGCTAAAGCGCCAAGAAATCTGGCGGAACCTGGGCGTCGTGCCGCGAGGCGTCGACCGGGAGGTGGTCGAACTGATGCACCGCACCCACATGGGGGTCGACCAGGACTATAGAAATTTAATGCTCCAGGGCACCCGCGCGGCGCTGGCGGACGGGTGGGGCGGCAGTATGATCGCCACCGAGGTGCAGGACTGCATGTTCGGGACGCCCTCACCGGTGCTCAGCGAAATCAACCTCGGCGTGCTCAAAGAGGACATGGTCAACGTGGTCATTCACGGCCACGAGCCGGCCCTCGCCGAGATGCTGGCGGTGGTAAGCCAGGAAAAAGAGATTACGGAATACGCTAAATCAAAAGGCGCCAAAGGTGTCAACCTGGCGGGCATGTGCTGCACCGCCAACGAAATCCTCATGCGCCACGGCGTGCCCATCGCCGGCAACTATTTACAGCAGGAGCTGGCCATCATTACCGGCGCCCTCGACGCCATGGTGGTGGACGTTCAGTGCATCATGCAGGGCATCAAGGAAGTGGCCAGCTGCTTCCATACCAAGATTATTACCACCGATGACCGCGCCAAGATGACCGGCGCCGAATACATGCACTTCGACGAGAAGAACGCCAAAGCCTCGGCGCGGGCTATCATTAAAGCGGCCATCGATAACTTCCCCAACCGCAAAGGCAACGTGAGAATCCCCCAGGTAAAGCAGGCGCTTATCGCCGGGTTCTCCCACGAGACCATCAACTACCTGCTCGGCGGACTCTTCCGGGCATCCTACCGGCCGCTCAACGATAATATCATCAACGGGCGGATAAGGGGATTGGCGGGGGTGGTGGGCTGCAATAACGCCCGCACCACGCACGACGGCGCGCATATCGCCATGATTAAAGAGCTGCTCAAGAACGACGTGCTGGTGCTCTCCACCGGCTGCGGCGCCATGGCGGCGGCCAAGGCCGGCCTGATGGTACCGGAAGCCGCCAAGAAATACTGCGGCGCCGGACTCGCCGAGGTCTGCGAGACAGTGGGTATCCCGCCGGTGCTGCACATGGGCTCGTGCGTGGATAACAGCCGTATACTGATAGCCGCCACGGCGGTGGTCAAAGACGGCGGGCTGGGCGACGATATCAGCGATCTGCCGGCAGCGGGCGCTGCCCCGGAGTGGATGAGCGAGAAAGCCATTTCCATCGGACAATACTTCGTCGCTTCCGGCGTCTATACGGTCTTCGGCACAACCTTCCCCACCTCGGGGAGTCGCGAATTTTCCCATCATTTATTCAACGACATGGAGCAGATGTACGGCGGCAAGTGGGCCTTCGAGCCCGACCCCATCAAGGCCGCCCATCTCATGATCGCGCACATCGATAGCAAGCGCAAAGCCCTGGGCATCGACAAAGCCCGGGAGAGGGTCCTTTACGACATGGCTATGAGGAGAGAGCTGGAAGGCTAGCACGAAGAGAGGAGGAGAAGAGCAAATGTCCAAGATAATAGCATCGGCAGCCATCAACGGCGCCCACAAGATAGTGGACAGAGCGGATAAAAAGTGGCGGGAGGCGATGGATAAATGGGGGGCCAACCAGCCGGTGGGCTTCCCCAATACCGCCTACTACCTGCCTATCATCTACGGCATCTCCGGCATGAAGGTGGAAAAACTCGGCGACATGGAAGCCGTCCTCAAGAAATGCAAAGCCCTGCTGCCGCCGCCGGTCAAAGCGGAGCACCACCTGCCCTACCTGGGACCGACGCTCGACGCCGGCATGATAACCTTCTGGGCCGAAGAAATAATCGAGGCTATCAGGTACTTGGAAAATCCCAATTTCTATGTCAGAGGGGAAGACATCACCGACAGCAATATCTGGCTCGGCGCCGCCGACGATATCATCATGAGGAAACGTGGCGTGGAGTTCGTCGATGGCACTGCCCCCGGCTTCGCCGCTATCCTCGGCGCGGCGCCCACCCCGGAGATAGCCAAAAACATCGCCGAGGAGCTCCAGAAAAAGAACCTCTACGTCTTCATGGCCAGCGAGCACAAAGGCGAGCGGTTCGCCGAGCAACTCATCAAGGCGGGCGTCCAGATAGGCTGGGGCACGCGCCTCGTCTCCTTCGGGCCGGACGTCAGCGCCACCGTCTTCGCCATGGGCTTCGCCACCAGGGCCGCCATGTCTTTCGGAGGCATCGAGGCCGGCGACTACCGTAAGATACTCATTTATAACAAAGACCGCGTCTTCGCCTTCGCCATGACCATGGGCGATGTCACCGACGAATGGTACGCCAACGGCGCCGGCGCCATCAACTGGGGCTTCCCGGTCATCGCCGATACGCCCATACCGCAGATACTGCCCACGGGCATCACCACCTACGAACACGTCGTCTCCAATGTCCCGCACAGCGAAATCGTCAATAAAGCGGTCGAGGTCAGGGGCCTTAAAGTGACCGTCACCGAGATACCGATACCGGTCGCCTTCGGGCCGGCCTTCGAGGGCGAAAGGGTTCGCGGCGACGATATCTACCTAGAAGCCGGCGGCGGCCGTACGCATATGGTAGAGTGGGTCACCAGCAAGCCAATGCAAGAGGTCGAGGACGGCAAGGTGGAAGTCATCGGGCCTGACCTCGACGCCATCAAAGCCGGCTCGCGCCTGCCCCTCGCCATCAACGTCGAGGTGGCCGGGCGCGAGATGCAGGACGACTACGAGCCCATCCTGGAGCGGCAGATACACCACCTCATCAACTACGCCCAGGGGGTGATGCACATCGGGCAGAGGGACATCGCCTGGCTACGCATCAGCAAACAGGCCGTCGAAAAAGGCTTCCGGCTCAAGCACATCGGCGTCATCCTGCACGCCAAGCTCCACCAGGACTTCGGGCGGATTTTCGATAAATTACAGGTAAAGATTTACACCAAGGAAGAGGACGTCAACAAAATCATAGAGAAAGCCAGGGCTGTCTATCACATAAGGGACGCCCGAATCGAAGGCATGACCGACGAGTCGGTCGACACCTACTATTCCTGCACGCTCTGCCAGTCCTTCGCGCCGAGCCATGTTTGCGTCATCTCGCCGGAGAGGACGGGACTGTGCGGCTCGTACAACTGGATGGACTGCAAGGCGGCTTTTGAAATCAATCCCACCGGCCCCAACCAGCCGGTCGTCAAAGGCGAGGTGATTAACCAGAAGCTCGGGCAGTGGAAGGGCGTCAACGAGTTCGTCCAGAAGGCTTCCCGCGGCAAGATCGACCACTATAACTTCTACAGCATCGTCAACGACCCCATGACCACCTGCGGCTGCTGCGAGGCCATCGCCGCCGTCCTGCCGATGTGCAACGGAATAATGACCGTCAACCGCGACTACACCGGCGAGACCCCCTGCGGCATGAAGTTCACCACGCTGGCGGGGACGATAGGCGGGGGCCTGAGCACGCCGGGCTTCGTGGGGCACGGCAAATATAACACCACCCAGAGAAAGTTCATCGCCGCGGAGGGCGGCCTTTTAAGGATGGTCTGGATGCCCAAGATACTAAAGGAGGAAATCAAAGAGCGTTTCAACGCCAGGGCCAAAGAGCTCGGCGTGCCCGACCTCCTGGACAGGGTCGCCGACGAGACGGTGGGCGTCACCGAGGACGCGATTCTCACCTTCCTCACGGAAAAGGGCCACCCCGCTCTGAAGATGGACCCGATACTGGGATAAATCAAACCAATACTCTTCCGGGAAAGGAGAACGTAAAATGGCGCTAACCGGAATAGAGATTTTCAAGCTATTGCCCAAGACCAACTGTGGCCAGTGCGGCGTGCCGACCTGCCTGGCTTTCGCCATGAGCCTGGCGGCGGGCAAAGCCGAGCTGGCCAAGTGCCCGCAGGTCTCCGAGGAAGCCAAAGCCAAGCTGTCCGAGGCGGCGGCGCCGCCTATCCTGGTAGCGAACATCGGCGCCGGCGAAAAGGCCCTGAAGGTCGGCGGGGAAACGGTCATGTTCCGCCACGAAAAGCGCTTCGAGAACCCGCCCGGTATCGCCATACTCATCAGCGACAAGATGGCCGACGCGGAAGTGGACGCCCGACTTAAGAAGGTCAAGGATCTCACCTACGAAAGGGTCGGCCTGACGTTAAGCGCCAACCTGGTAGCCCTCAAAGCCGAGAGCGGTGATGCCGCCAAGTTTGCCGCGCTGGCCGGGAAAGTCAAAGCCGGGAGCGACGCCAACATCATATTAATGAGCGAAAAAGTCGATATTTTAACCGCGGGACTCAAAGCCTGCGCCGAAAAAAAACCCCTGCTTTACGCCGCCACTAAAGATAATGCCGACGCCGTGGCGGCGCTGGCTAAAGAGAACAGCTGCGCCGTGGCGGCGAAAGCCGCTAACCTGGAAGAGCTGGCCGCCCTCACCGAAAAGCTCGCCGCAGCGGGACTGAAAAATATCGTCATAGACCCGGGGGCGAGAATCCCGCATAAGGCGCTGGAAGACCAGATAGTCATCCGCAGCGCCGCCCTCAATAAAAAGTACCGCCCCCTGGGCTATCCGACTATCGTTTTTCCCTCCGAAATGACCAATGACCCCATGAAAGAGGCGATGCTTGCCGTGATGTTCGTGGCGAAATACGCCGGCATCATCGTCCTTTCCGATTTCCAGGGAGAAAGCCTCTTCCCGCTGCTCGTGGCGCGCCTCAACATCTATACCGACCCGCAAAGGCCGCTCGCCACCAAGCAGGGCATCTACGAAATCAATAACCCCAACGAGAACTCGCCGCTCATGGTCACCTCCAACTTCTCCCTTACCTACTTCATCGTCTCCGGGGAAATCGAAAACAGCAAGGTGCCCAGCTGGCTTTACGTTAAAGACACCGAGGGACTGTCCGTCATGACCTCCTGGGCGGCGGGGAAGTTCTCCGCGGACATCATCGGGCCGGCCATTTTAAAGAGCGGCATCGCCGATAAAATCAAGCACCGCAAGCTCATCATCCCGGGGTACATCGCGGCGGAAAGCGGCGGCCTGGAGGAAGAGATGCCCGGCTGGGAGATAATCGTCGGCCCGAGGGACGCGGCTAATCTCACGCCCGTCCTTAAAGCCTGGAAGCCATAAGGAGGCAAGATGATTCTCATCGGGGAAAATCTAAACGTCATCTCCCAGACGCTCGGCCCGGCTTTGAAAGAGAAAAACGGCGCCCCGATACAGGCGATGGCTAAAGCGGAGACCGCGGCCGGCATCGACCTCATCGACCTGAATATCGGGCCAGCGCGCAAGGGCGGTGACGAACTCATGGCCTGGGTAGTTGAAACCGTCCAGGCGGTCACCGACAATATGCTCTCGCTGGACACCACCAACCAGGACGCCATGGAAGCCGGCCTGAAAGTGCGTAAAGGCAAAGTGCTGATGAACTCGGTGTCGCTACAGACGAGTCGCATCGACCGGGGGCTGGCCATGGCGCAGAAATACAACGCCGACCTCATCGGCCTGCTGTGGAGCAACGAGGGCATGCCGCGCGACGTCAACGAGAGGGCGATGAATACGGTCAACTTCCTGCTTAAAGCCAACGAAGCCGGCATCCCCAACGAAAGGATATGGATCGACCCCATCGCCAGCCCGGTAGCGGTGGAAATCAACCAGGTCAAGGCCTGTGTAGAGTTCATGACGATGCTCCCCGAGATAGCCCCCGGATGCAAGTCGACGGTGGGTCTTTCCAATGTCTCCAACGGCGCCCCTGCTGAGCTGCGGTGCTGGCTCAACCGCACCTACATGATTATGCTCATGCGCTACGGGCTTTACTCGGCGATAGTGGACGCCTTCGATAAAGACCTCATGGAGATAGCCCACGGGCAAAGGCCCAATATCGTAGAGCTGGTGCATAAAGTAATGGACGGCGACCGGCCGGATACCGCCTCGATGCCTAAAGAAATGGCCAACTACGCCAAAACGACGAGAGTCCTGATGGGGGAATCGCTATATTCCCATTCCTGGCTGGAAATATAGAAACAGTCGCCGGCCCGGGAAAGGATTCGTTTTTTTAAATTTTTTTTAACGTTCACGCACGACTTGTTCGTAATATTCGTTTTTCGTTTTATGTTAAACTAGCTTCAAAATCAGGTTATTCGTTTTTCGATTTATGTTAAGCCGGCTATCAATTTTCAATAATCTCGGCGAAGCAAGGGTCGCCTCGCGCTCCGCAAGGAATACCAGGGTGAAATATGCTCGCACGAGGCTCAACCATGCTTCGCCGCTGGTTGCCTAAGATCATAATAAAGGAGCCGTTGGAGAAAAGGAAGGGGATTTTGTCCGGGCCAAACATTAGTGACAGGTTAGACAAAGTCAGGTAAAATAAACTAATATGACACCCAAACATTTATCCGTGCCGGAGCCCGGCGTCAGGCAAATCGCCCACGAGCTGGCTTACAAAATCGCCCGGGAGCGGCTGGCGGAGATAAAAGACATCGAGATGCAGTGCCGTAAAAGCGGCGCCCGCTATCTGGCCGACGAAAAATCCATCGCTTTAGAATACCTGAACAGCCCTTACCGGATAACACTTCCGGGAGGCGAAGTATCTTTTGCCGCCAGCGCCGAGACGGTACCCGCGCGGGACAAAATCCTCGTACTGCACTACTTCATCCGCGCCAAAGGAACGCCCCTGACCGGCCAGCTGATAACCTATAAAGAGCTCCATGAAGGCATCAACTACTACCCCACTTTCTTCAAAAGGGCAATCGACCCGATTATCAGTAGTTTTAAAGAACAGCCGGAAAGGCTGAGCGAAATAGCGGCCAACCTGGGCGGGAGCAAGTCCGATTACGGCGATATCGCGGTCACCATCCGGGCTTTCCCCAACGTGCCTTTAACCATCGTCCTCTGGCGCGGCGATAAAGAGTTCCCCCCTGAAGGCAACATCCTGTTCGACAGCACCATCGGGGACTACCTCCCTACCGAAGACATCACGATATTATGCGAGGTAATCGCCTGGAAGCTCGTGAGAAATTTAAAGACCGGAGGTGATGCCCCTGGCAATCGATAATTTGACGAAGGCGGACGTACAGGAAAAACTGGGCAAAATACTCGCCAACTATAAAGGAGAGCGGGAAGAGCTCATCCCTATTTTGCAGGAAACGCAGGACGCGTTCCGCTACCTGCCCGCCGCCGCCATGCGGGAAATCGCCCGTTTCCTGAACATTTCCACCAACACCGTCTACGGGGTCGCCACCTTCTACGCCCAGTTCAAGCTGACGCCCCTGGGGAAAAAGGTCATCCGGGCCTGCCGCGGCACCGCCTGCCATGTGCGCGGCTCGGTAAAAGTCCTGGCCGAGCTCGAAAAGCGCCTCGGCATCAAGGCCGGGGAGACCACGCCCGACATGGAATACACCCTGGAGACGGTCGCCTGCATCGGCGCGTGCGCCCTGGCGCCCACGATGACCATCGACGGCGAGACTTACGGCAAGATGACCACGAAGAAGGTCGCGGAGGTCTTAGGTGACAGAAAAGAAGCCAGCTAACGAAAACCGGCGCACGATATCCGTCTGCCAGAGCACCGGCTGCGCGTCCAGCAAATCGATAGAAATTACCGAAGCCCTGAAAAAACAAATCGCGGCGTCCGGACTGACGGGAGTCAACGTCGATTTCACCGGCTGCCACGGCTTCTGCGAGCAGGGCCCGCTGGCGGTGGTCGAACCGGACGGCGTTTTCTATACCCACGTCACCCTCGACGACGTGCCGGAAATCGTCGCCTCCCACCTCCGCGACGGCCAGCCGGTCGAGCGTCTTTTCTACAAAGACCCGGTCAGCGGCCAGGCCGTGCGCTACCATAACGATATCAAGTTTTACAACATGCAGCAGCGTATCGTCCTGCGCAACTGCGGCCACATCAACCCGGAGAGAATCGAGGACTATATCGCCACCGGCGGTTATAAATCTCTGGAAAAAGTCCTCAAACAGATGACCCCCGAGCAGGTCATCGACACGATTAAAAAATCAGGATTGAGAGGCCGTGGCGGCGCCGGCTTTTCCACGGGCCAGAAGTGGGAGTTCTGCCACAACTCCAAAGCCGACCAGAAATACATGATCTGCAACGCCGACGAAGGCGACCCCGGGGCTTTCATGGACCGCAGCACCATGGAAGGCGACCCCTGCACGGTCATCGAAGGGATGACCATCGCCGCCTACGCCATCGGCGCCAGCCAGGGCTATATTTATATCCGGGCGGAATACCCGCTGGCGGTCAAGCGCGTCCGCCTGGCGCTCAAACTGTGCGAAGAAAATGGCTTCCTCGGCGATAATATCCTCGGCTCGAACTTCAGCTTCCACGTCCACGTTAAAGAAGGGGCGGGGGCGTTCGTCTGCGGCGAGGAAACGGCGCTGATGGAATCCATCATGGGCCGGCGGGGCATGCCCCGCTCAAGGCCCCCCTACCCGGCAGTATCGGGACTGTGGGGCAAACCCAGCAACATCAATAATGTAAAAACGCTGGCGACGGTGCCGGTCATCATCGCCCGGGGGGCCGAATGGTACGCCGGCACCGGCACCGAGAAAAGCAAAGGCACTTGCGTCTTCGCGCTGACGGGGAAAATCGCCAACAGCGGCCTCATCGAAGTGCCCATGGGCATTAAACTGCGCAAAATCATCTACGAAATCGGCGGGGGGATACTGGGGGGTAAGAAGTTCAAAGCCGTCCAGACGGGCGGGCCCTCCGGCGGCTGCCTGCCGGAGGCCTCTTTAGACAAATCGGTAGACTACGAGTCCCTAGCCGAAGCCGGCTCGATGATGGGGTCGGGGGGCATGGTCGTCATGGACGAGGACACCTGCATGGTGGACGTCGCCCGCTATTTCCTCTCGTTCACGCAGGCGGAGTCGTGCGGCAAATGCGTGCCGTGCAGAGTCGGGACGAAGCAGATGCTCGACGTGCTGGTGAGGATATGCGGCGGACAGGGCAGGCCGGAAGACACCGCCTTCCTCCAGAAGCTCAGCGAGCAGATAAAAATCGGCTCCCTCTGCGCCCTGGGGCAGACCGCCCCGAATCCCGTCCTCACCACGCTGCGCTATTTCATGGACGAATACAAAGCCCACATCGAGGAGAAACGCTGCCCGGCGATGGTCTGCCAGGCATTAGTACGCTACTACATCCTGCCGGACAAGTGCATGGCCTGCGGCATCTGCGCGCGGGCCTGCCCGGCGGACGCCATAAAAGGGGCAAAACGAATGGTGCACGTCATCGACCAGGAGAAGTGCGTCAAGTGCGGCACCTGCCAGGAGGTCTGTCCGGAGCGGTTCGGGGCGGTGACCAAAGTATCCGGCAAAGAGCTTGATGTGCCGAAGGAACCGACACCGGTGAAAGCCGGGAAAACGGAGGCAGCGGCGTAGAACGCCTCCGGGGAGGTGCATATGAACAAAGAAAATTTAATCGCCGCCTGCGGACTCTACTGCGGGGCCTGCGAAATGTACCGCGCCTACCACGATAATAACGAGGCAAAACAGCAATCACTAGTAAAAGCGTTTAACTCACGCGGCGGTAATTTTTCGATAAAAGACCTTGAATGCGACGGCTGCCTGGCGGGCGGGCGGCTGTCACCGTGGTGCCGGCAATGCAATATAAAATCGTGTGCCAAGCGCCGACCCGGTGAAGCTATCTGTTCCTCCGCTTGTCCTGATTTTCCTTGCCAGCAACTTATCGAATTTGAAAAGCAAATGCCCCACCACGCAGAGGTAATAGATAATTTACGCCGCCTGGAAAAAGTCGGTATTAAAAAACATGCCGCGCAGGAAGAAAAGCGCTGGCTTTGTCCTCAATGCCAAACGCCGATGTCCTGGTATTACGGGAAATGCCCCAAGTGCGGCGCGGAACGGTCTAAAAAGCTTTATAAAGTACCGGATAATATGTTTTAATCTTTATTCTTCCTGTTGCAATATCCTCGCCGCACTTATCCCCACTATCGCCCCGTCACCCACCGCCGCCGCCACCTGCCGGGGGGAGCCGCTTCTAATGTCCCCGGCGGCTAAAACGTAAGGGACTTCCGACTCCATTCGCTCGTTAACGATGACCTGGCCGTGCTCATCCAGCGGGACGATGCCTTCAAGATAGCCGGTGTTCGGCTCGGTGCCGACGTGCACCAGGACGCCATCGACGTTCAGGGTCTCTTTCTTTTTGCCCGAGGCCAGTTCGATAGCTTCCACCATATCTTTACCGATGATAGCTTCAACTCTAAAGCCACAGCGGACTTCTACATTAGGCAAAGCGCAGAGTCTATCACAGAGGACGGCGGTGGCAGTAAGGGCCGGCATAACCTCGATGAGGACTACTTTTGAAGCTATTTTCGCCATGTAGAGGGCCTCGGCAACGCCGGCATCGCCGCCGCCGCACACCGCCACCACCTTGCCGGCATAGTGGCCGCCGTCGCAGAATGCGCACTCGAAGACACCCTTCCCGGAAAGCTCCGCCTCGCCGGGGACGCCCAGCTTTTTATTTTTCGAGCCCCCGGCAATGATGATAACGTTGGTGGTAAAGCCCTGCCCCTGCGCGCAGCCCACGTAGCGCGTACCGGAAAAAAGCTCGATGCCGGTGACCTCGGTGTTTGCTATTTCGAGGCCATACTTCGCGGCCTGGCTCACCATTTGCGAAGCCAGTTGCGCGCCGGCCACGCCATCGGCAAAGCCCGGGTAGTTCTCAATCGACGCGATGTTCCTGATATAGCCGCCGGCGGTATCTTTGTCCAGTAGCAGTGTCCGGCGCTTGGCGCGACATAAGTAAAGCCCGGCCGTTAGCCCCGCCGGCCCCCCGCCGATGATAACGCAATCCCAGTCGAACATGATAACAGCTTAACAGACAGCCATATACCGGTCAATCTCTTGACAATGCCCTGATGGTTAACGATAATTGGCGGTAAACAACTCGGCTGGAGGAGACACGATGAAAGTACAGAACTACCGTCAGGTGAAAGAGGCAAAATTATCGCCGGGAGTGACCATGCGGGTGGTGGCCGGGCCGGCGGAAGGAGCGCCGACCTTCGTCATGCGGGTCTTCGAAATACAGAGCGGATCTTCGACGCCTTTACACGCCCATCCCTGGGAGCACGAAATCTTCGTGCTGGCGGGAAAGGGGATACTGAGATGCCAAGGCAGAGAAACGCCGCTCATGGAAGGGGACGTTATCGTCGTCTTGCCCAACGAACAGCACAGCTTTCTGGGCATCGGCAGAGACACATTCCGCATCATCTGCGCGGTGCCATTGGTGGACGGCAAGATGCCGGGGATGACGCAAGCGGACTGAACTAAATAAAGGAGGAATAGCTTTTAATACGACGTAGTCGGTAACCGGTTGGATTCTCCCGCCCAGCCCTGATACACTATAATCGTGCACGGCTGGATGGGCAAGATTCTTCATATCGACCTGACCACTTCTCAAATAAACGTAATCCCCACCCAACGCTACGCCGAGAAATACCTCGGGGGGCGGGGCATTGCCTCCCGGCTCTACTGGGAAAAGGTGGCCCCCGCGGTCAAAGCCTTCGACGCGGAGAACCGGCTTATCTTTATGACCGGGCCGCTCCTCGCCACCGGTGCCCAGGGCGCCGCCCGGATGTGCGTCGCCGGGAAATCGCCCATGGCTTACCCGGAAGGCTACTGCTACGGCAGCATGGGCGGCTTTTTCCCGGCCGAGCTCAAAAAGGCCGGCTGGGACGGCATCGTCATCGACGGGCGGGCGACAAAATACACGTACCTCCTAATTAATAACGATAAAGTCGAGCTGCGGGGCGCGGCGGCGCTGTGGGGCAAGGGCGCTTATAAGGTCGAAGAAGTTCTAAAGCAGTCCCACGGCGACAAGATATGCTTTGCCACCACCGGCGTCGCCGGGGAAAACCTCGTGCGTACGTCGACAATTTTCGGCTCGCAGGAGGCCGCCGTCACGGCCGGCTTCGGGGCGGTCATGGCCTCCAAGAAACTCAAGGCTATCGTCGTCCGCGGCACGGGCAACCATCCCACGGCGGCCGACCCCGCCCGACTCAAAGAGCTCAACAAATACACCATAAAGATAAAAAATACCGTCAGTCTGGCCATCACCCCCCGGATAGAAATGACCGACCACGGCCACGTGCTAAAGGAGATAGGGAGAAGGCACTGCTACCAGTGCGGGCTGGCGTGCTCCAAGCTGATTTACCGCTTCGGCGACGACCCCGCGCTGCAGGGACTGCGCGGCTGCCAGGCGATGGAGTTTTACCTCCCCTGGATTTACGGCCGCGCGGACGAACCCATTAAGACGTTGTTCGACGCCCCCACCCTCGTTAACGATTACTCCGTCGATACCTTTGAACTCCAGCACATGGTGGAGTGGCTCTACCGCTGCTATCAAGACGGCGCGCTGACCGAACAGGAAACCGGCCTGCCCCTAGCGCAAATCGGCACCCGCGAGTTCCTGGAAAAGCTACTCCACGCCATCGCCTACCGGGAGGGTTTCGGGGACATCCTCGCCGAGGGCATGATGAGGGTGCGCGAAGGGGTATCGGACCGGGCCCGCGCTCATTTCGTTAATAATATTGCCCCCATCGGCCAGCATGACGGCGTGCCGCCGCGGGCGTTCCTCGCCCATGCCCTGATTTATCCCTTCGAGACCCGCATGCACCCCATCGCCGTCCACGAAATGGGCTACCTCCGCACGCCCTGGGCCATGCACCAGGCAGACCCGGCATCATCGCCGGTCTCGCCGGGGTCGTTCCTCAAAATAGCCAGGCTCTTCTGGGGGAGCGAGGCCGCCGCCGACCAGACGACCTACGAAGGCAAAGCCATGGCCGCCCGCAACATCCAGAACCGGACCTACCTCCGCGACAGCCTGGGACTGTGCGACTTCGTCTGGCCGATTACCTATTCCCTGAGTAAACCCGACGGCGTCGGCGACCCATTCCTGGAGGGGCATATCTTTAATGCCGTCACGGGAATCCCTGCCGGTGAATTAGAAATTTACGCCGAGCGTATCTTCAACATGCAGCGGTTCATCCGGGTGCGGGAGGGGCATAAAGTCCCCCGGGACGATTACCCGCCGGAGTTCAATTTTACCGAGCCGTTCGGGTCCGGCGTCCACGGCGGCCAAATGATTATGCCCGGCCCCGGCGCGCGGCCCGTGGACATGACGGGAAACGTCCTCGACCGCGCTAAATTCAAAGCCATGCTTGAAGAATACTATCGACTCCGCGGCTGGGACCTGAGGACGGGCCTGCCCACGAAAAAGACCCTGGCGGCGCTGGGGATGGAAGACATTTCCGTTTAACAGGACATAGTGATAAGATAGACTGATAATAGTTTTGATGGAGGCACGACATGGCTAACAGGGGGATATTCGACCTGACGGGCAAGGCAGCCCTCATCACCGGGGCGAGCCGCGGCCTGGGGCGGGCTTTCGCCGAAGCGATGGCCGAGTTCGGCGCCGACGTCGCCTGCGCCGGCCGCGACGAGGCCAAGCTCGCGGAAACATTGCAAATCATCGGCAAATACAAGCACCATAACATCGCCGTTAAAGCGGACGTGACGAAAGAATCCGACTTGCGCCGCATGGTCGATGAGACCGTCCGCCAACTGGGCAAAATCGACATCTTTTTCAATAACGCCGGCATCGCCCGGCCGCCGCACCCCATCCATGAAACGCCTACCGAGGAATGGGAAGCTGTGATTAACACCAACCTTACCGGAGTCTTTCTCTCTTTAAAATATGTGATTCCGGCGATGATAAAAAACAAGGGCGGCTCCATCATCAACATATCATCCATCGCCGGGATGCGCGCCGAGGTGCCGGAAGTGGGACCGGCCGCCTACGGCGCCGCCAAGGCGGGGGTTATCCTCCTCACCGAAATTGCCGCCATGGAATACGTCAAATACGGCATCCGCGTCAACGCCATCGCCCCCGGGATGCACAAGTCCGAGCTCGGCAAGAATAACCCCGGGCCCAGGCCGCCGCAAGCGGAAATGGACAAATACATCAACGAGTACTGCGCCCAGTGGATACCGATGGGACGCATCGCGGAAGCCAGCGAGCTCAAAGGACTGGCCGTCCTGCTGGCCTCGGACGCCTCCAGCTATATCACCGGCCAGGTCTTCGTCGAGGACGGCGGGCAGTCAGCCAGACTGTAACCGGAAATAACGATGGACAGCGAAAAATGGGTCGAGAAAGTCCGCGAAGACTTTCCCTCGCTGAAGAGACGGCGGAACGGAAAGCCCCCTATTTACTTCGATAACGCCTGCACCACGCTCGTACCGCGGCAGGTCATCCAGGCCATCAACGCCTATTACCGGCGTTTTCCCGGCTGCGGCGGGGCGAGGAGCCGTCACTGGTTCGCCCGGGAGGTCAACAGCCGCATCGAGGGCAACCCCGAGAAAGGCACCAAGGGCTCGCGCCAATTAATTAAAGAGTTCATCAGCGCACGGTCGGAGAAAGAAATTATTTTTACCCAGAACACCAGCCACGCTATCAACATCGTCGCCCTCGGGTTTAAGTTCCAGCCCGGCGACGGCGTTATCCTGACGGACAAAGAACACAACTCCAACCTGCTCCCCTGGCTGCGACTCCAGAAAAAGGGGCTCATCAAGGTCGACCACGTGGACACGGATGATAACGGGGCCTTCGACATTGACGGCCTGAAGGAGAAGCTGGAAGGCAATAAGGTCGCCCTGGTCAGCCTGGCTTACACCTCCAACCTGACCGGCTCGACCGTGCCGGCGGAAGAAATCATCAAGCTCGCCCATGATTACGGGGCCAGGGTGCTGCTCGACGCCGCGCAGACGGCTGCCCACCGGACCATCGACGTGCAAAAGCTGGACGTGGACTTCCTGGCGTTTTCCATACACAAGATGTGCGGGCCGAAGGGGGTGGGGGTGCTCTACGGCAAACAGGAGCACCTGGGCTCCGCCCTCCACGAAGAAGACGACCCCGAGGCCTGTATCGCGCCGGCCATGCTGGGCGGCGGCACCGTCGCCGACACCACTTACGACTCGTATGCGCTGCTGGAGCCGCCGGAGCGGTTCGAGGTGGGCGTCCAGAACTACCCCGGCCAGATGGCGGCCGGGACGGCGATAGAATACCTGCGGACAATCGGCATGGAAAAAATAAACGAACGCATGAACTTTTTAAATAAATACCTCACGGAACAGCTCCTCAAACGCTATGGAGACACGGGGTGGTTCAACATAGTCGGCCCGGAAGATGCCAGTAAAAGGGCCGGCATCCTTACCTTCGAGGTCAGGCGCCCCAACGCCGTGGGCATCGCCGAAGAGCTCAGCGACAGGAGCAATATCATGATCAGGGACGGCGTCTTCTGCGTCCATTCTTATCTGAACTATATATACGGGCAGGGATGGCTGCGCCCGAAGCTGCCTTCGGAACACAGGATGATATACCGCGCCTCTCTGTATTTTTATAACACTCGGGAAGAGTGCCGGATTTTCCTGGATACACTACATGCCATCTTTAAAGAACGCAGCTATATTTAACTGACAAAAACCATGGACGAGCTCGTTGTCAAATATTATCGCCGTTTGTGCCGCAAAGGCTTCGAGCACGCCGGGGAACTGGAAAACCCTTCGATTTTCCTGGACACCATCGGCGAGAAGATACGCATCTGCTCGCACGTCTCCCACGCCTACATGCACATCTATATTGGCGTCGGTGACGGAGTTATCAACGACATTAAATATCTATGCACCTGCGACCCCACCGCCAATGTCGTCGTCGAGATGCTCTGCAGCCTGGCTAAGGGCAAGACCTTAAAAGAGGCCTGGGCGCTGACCGAAGAGTCTTTCACACGGGCGTTGGGCGGCGGCGGTGAGGAGTACCGGAAAAAAGCCCGCGGCATCATCGAACTGCTGCACCGGGGCATCACCCGCTATCGAGCGAGCCACCCGTAACTCGGTTGACAAACAATTTTATAAATGATATTTTATGGTCGAATGTACCATGCATCTTGATACATTCACCCGTCATTTGCTTTTAAAATTCACCGCCGCTAATATTGAAATTGCACATAAATATGAAAGGGGGCAAGCAAGGTGACAAACGTAACCCTGACCATTAACGGAACCAAACGGAAAGTTGCCGCCAGTCCTGAGCTGGTGCTGCTCGAACTGCTGCGCGAAGAGCTCGGCCTCACCGGGACCAAGCAGTCATGCGACCGCAAAGGCCAGTGCGGGGCCTGCACGGTCATCGTCGATGGCAAGGCCACCCGCTCCTGCCTGAAGAAGGTAGCCGACCTCGAAGGGGCCAACGTCATTACCGTGGAAGGGCTGGGCACGCCGGAGAACCCCCACCTCATCCAGGAAGCCTTCGTGCTCTCGGGGGCCATCCAGTGCGGCTACTGCACGCCGGGCATGATTATGGCCACCAAAGCCCTGCTCGACCAGAACCCCGATCCCGACCTGGCGGCGATTAAGAAAGCTCTGGCGCGCAATCTGTGCCGCTGCACCGGCTACGTGAAAATCATCGACGCGGTCAGGCTGGCGGGAAAATTTATGCGCAAAGAGACCTCGCCGGCGAAAGTCCGCGCCGCCCTCGATAAGAAGAAGATGATCGGCGAGTCCCACCCGCGCCCGTCCGCCATGCTCAAAGCCTGCGGCCTGGCCAAGTTCGGCGGCGACTATAAGATGGACGGCATGCTAGAAATAGCGGCGGTGCACAGCACCGAGTTCCACGCCGTCATTAAAAATATCGATGCCTCGGCGGCCAAGAAGATGCCGGGCGTCGTCGGCGTAATGACGGCGGACGATATCAAGGGCACCAACCGCATCCGCGTTATCGCCCCGGACCAGCCGGTATTGTGCGAAGACAAGGTCAGGACGCTGCGGCGACCCCGTAGCTATCGTCGCCGCCGATACCAGGGAGCACGCCAGAGCGGCCGCGGCCGCCGTGAAGGTGACCTATGAAAGATTGAAAGTGATGCTGACGCCGGAGGAAGCCCTGGCTCCGGGCGCCGTCCAGATCCACCCGCATTCGCCCAACCTCTGCTTCCAGCAGCCCCAGATAAAGGGAGACGCCGAAAAAGCCTTCAAGTCGGCGGCGTACAGCGTGGAAGGCGATTTCTCGACGCAGATGAACCATCAGGCGGCGCTAGAGCCGGAGGCCTGCGTCGCTTACCTCGATGGCGACGAGCTGGTGGTCATCGGCCGGAGCATCATGATTCACGCCCATGCCGCCATAATTAAAGAGGCAGTCGGCGCGGAGAAATGCCGCTACATCGAGCCTTATTCCGGCGGCCAGTTCGGCATCAAGGCCTCGATTTCTTCGGAGGGCATCGCCGCCGCGGCCGCCATGCACTTTAAACGCCCCATCCGCTATATCCCCACCCTGGCGGAATCGTTCCTCATCACCTCCAAGCGCCACCCCTTCGCCATGAAGACCAAACTGGCGGCCGACGCCAAAGGCAACCTGGCGGCCTACTCCAACGATTTTGTGATGAATAAAGGCGCTTACTTCCTGCTCGGCCCCATCATGCCGGGGCGCGCCCTGCACATGTTGAACGGCTCGTACAATATTCCCAACATCAAAGCCCACGTCAACCTGGTCTATACCAATAACGGCAGCGGCGGCGCCGCGCGCGGGGCCGGACCGCCCCAGGTCATGTTCGCCCTGGAATCGCTGATGGATATGCTGGCGGAGAAGATGGGCATCGACCCGCTCGAGCTCCGCAAGATGAACGCCCTGAAGCCGGGGCAGACCCGCTCCACCGGCGCCCCCATCGACCAGACCAGTTTCCCGGAGCTCTGCGACGATATCCGGCCGCACTACGAGCGCGCCAAGAAGGACGCCGCGGCGTTCAATAAAAAGGGCGGCAAGATAAAGCGCGGCGTGGGCATCGCCTGCCACTCCTTCGGCATCGCCGAGGCGGGCGACAGCGCCCAGAACTTCGTAGAAATAAACCCGGACGATACCATCACCATTTACGCCGCCATCGCCGACCCCGGCGAAGGCAACGACTCCATGCTGACACAGCTGGCGGCGCAGGTCCTCGGCCTGCCGCTGGAGAAGATAAAGCTCTATACCCGCGACACCGATAAGACCGTGGGCTCGGGCCCTTCGGCCGGCAGTCGGCAGACCTACATGGGCGGCGGCGCCCTGGTCAACGGCCTGGAAAAAATGGCCAAAGCCATGAAAGAGGCCGGCGGCAAGACCTACGCCGCGCTCAAGAAAGCCGGCAAGGCCACCCGCTACGAAGGCACCAAGCAAATCGCCGGGCAGGACCGGCTCGACCCCAAGACCGGGCAGAGCGCCTCTTTCGATTCCCAGGTGCACAACATCCAGATGGCGGAGGTCGAGGTCAACACGGAGACCGGCGAAACTAAAGTCCTGAAGATGACCACCGCCGTGGACTGCCGGCCCTATCATCCATCCCCAGAACCTCGAAGGGCAGCTCGAAGGCGGCATGGACCAGGGCATCGGCTACGCCCTGCGGGAGGAGTTCGTCCTCGGCAAGACGAAGGACTGGATTACTTTCAAGTTCCCCACCATCGAAAACTCCTTCGAGGTGGAGTTCATCAAGCGCGAGACGCCGCGCATCAGGGGCACGCTGGGCTCCACCGGCATCGGCGAGATGACGATGGTCTCCACCGCCCCGGCGGTCACCAACGCCATCTATAACGCCTGCGGCGCCAGGATCTATAACCTCCCCGCCACCCCGGAAAAAGTCAAGGCGGCGCTGAAAGCGACGCAATAGCCGGTCGTGAAGAGCCGGCAGGTTAGCGTTAAAAGGAGCTTGCCGGCTCTGTTTATTCTGACAGGAAAATGGACGAGAACGAATATCTGGCAAAGACGGTAAGCGGGCAGCTCGAAGCGGGACGGCCGCTGGTGCTGGTGTCCATCCTGAGCCTGGAGGGGTCGACGCCGCGGCACGGCGGCACGAAGATGGCCGTGGGCGCGGACGGCAAGACCTACGGGACCATCGGCGGGAGCCTCATCGAAGCCGCCGCCATCCGGGAAGCGAAAAATGTCTTGTCGAAAAAGAAATCCTGTGTAATGTCCTACGAGCTTTCCGGCAGAGACGCCACCGCCCCCGGCATGATCTGCGGCGGCAAGGCCGAGATATTACTGGACTATATCCAGGCTAAACCGGAAAACCGCCAGTTCTCCGTACAGTGGCGCGAAGCCATGCAACGCGGCCAGGACTTCTATCTTTTAACGCATCTTAAAGGCGATAAATCCTCTTTCGAAGTCCTGGGGCGCGCGGTCCTTTTACCCGATGGCGTCATCGCCGGCGGCGCTCCGTTGACCGCGTCCGACATTGAAAAGCTGAAGCCGGAACTGCCTAACATTTCCCACACCGCCGTTTTAACGCTCGGTGACACCCGGGTGGTGGTCGACCGCATACGCAAGCTGAAGACGCTCTACTGCTTCGGGGCGGGGCACGTGGCGGTGCCGACCGCCCACCTGGCGGCATTAGTTGGGTTCCGGGTGGTGGTCATCGACGACCGCCCGGAATACGCCAACGCGGAGCGCTTCCCCGAGGCAGAAAGGACCCTGGTGATTAAGGATTTTGACCGGGCCTTCGACGGACTGAAAATAGACGCCGACTCTTATATCGTTATCGTCACGCGGGGACACCAGTACGACCGCGCCGTGCTGGAGCAGTCGCTCAGGACTAAAGCCGGCTACATCGGCATGATAAGCAGTAGGCGCAAGCGGGAAGCCATCTACGAATATTTAATGTCCCAGGGCTTTAAAAAGGAGCGGCTGGAACAGGTGCACTCCCCTATCGGCATCGACATCGGGGGAGAGACCCCGGAAGAAATTGCCGTGAGCATCGTGGGGGAACTCATCAAGGTCCGGGGCCAGGCATCGCCGTGAACGCACGCAATGCGTCCTTGAATACGTGCTACGCGGCTATCGTCCTGGCCGGCGGGCTCTCCACCCGCATGAAGCAGTTCAAACCCCTTCTCCCGCTGGGCGATGAAACGATCGCCGACCGCGTCATCAGCCTTTTTTTGAACGCGGGCGTGGATGTCTTCCTGGTGGCGGGCTACCGCCACGATGACATCGCCGCCGGCATTAAAAAGCGGGACATCACCATCGTCTACAACCCAGATTACGAAAAAGGGATGTTCAGCTCGATTCAGGCCGGAATAAGGCGACTTGGTCCGGAATACCGAGCTTTTTTTATTAATCCCGTAGATGTTCCGCTGGTCAGACCGGCCACCATCCGGCGATTAATAACGGTGGCGTCAAAAAATCCGGATAATATTATTTATCCGGTGTTCGGGGGGAAAAGGGGGCATCCGCCGCTGATCCCTTCCGCGCTGGCCCCGGCCATCCTGGGGTGGGAAAAGGGCGGCGGACTGAAAGCCGTGCTGGAATCTAAAGAGAGACTGGCGCTAGAAGTGCCGGTGCCGGACAGCTTTATTCTCTTCGATATCGATACCCCGGAAGACTACGCCGAATTACTGGCGCGTTTCAAGCGTTTAAGATAAAAACGTCGTCGCGCCGGTCTGCGAGGTATCGTATCCCCCCACCCGGTCCACGATTTTCTTGAACTCATCGCTGGCGATGATCTCCAGCATGGGGGCCAGGCGCGGGCTGCGAAAGTTCTCCAGCGGTATCACCAGGTCGTACCTCTCGCGGAACATCGGCAGGAAAGCCAGCCCGCAGCTCAAAGCCGCCGCCTCGATGCCCAGGCCGACATCGGCATCGCCCCTGGCGATGTGCGAAGCGACCTCCAAATGGGTATTGAACTCAACGTCGTATCCCCGGATATCGGACGACGCGATCCCCTGGCGCTTCAACTGGAGGTCGAGCAGCACCCGCGTGCCCGAGCCCTTCTGCCGGTTGACGAAGACGACGCCTGGCCGGCGCAGGTCGTTAAGTCCTTTTATCTTGCGCGGATTGCCTTTAGCGTACATCAGCCCCTGGATGCGAAAGGAAAGGTTAACGATGGCTATCTCCCGGCCCGGCAGGATTCTCTTGATATAGGGGTAGTTGTATTCCCCGGTCTCTTCATCGAGCAGGTGCGTGCCGGCGAGGTCGGCCCTTTCCTCCTGGAGGGCGATAAGCCCTCCCAGGCTGCCGGCATGGGTCACTTCCGTCCGGAGGCCTTCCACCCGCTGCCGGAGCAGGTCCAGCAGGATATTCAACGCCAGGTCATGGCTGCCGACGATGCGGATGAGGTTATTTTCTCGTCGGGACGGCGCGGCGGCGGCCGGCGGCCGGGGCTCGACCTGCCGCTCTTCGCGCCACCTCTCCAGGCTCGAATAGAAAGCGGCTTCGAGCTCCTCGGGGCGGTAGCCCTGGCTGAGCGATTTAACGATGTCTTCATTCATATTTTCCAGCAGCTTTTTCTGGCGGTTCGTCCGCACGTCCGGGGCGATATCCTGGGACTTTACGCTGGTGCCGCCGCCCCGCCGCGAGACCAGTATCTGCTCCTGCTCCAGCTCAAGGTAAGCCCGGCACACCGTATTGGGGTTGATATTAAGGGACTGCGATAGCTGCCTGATCGAAGGCAGGCGGTCGCCGGGCTTGATCTGCTCCGTGGCGATGAGCTGGCGGAGCTGCTCGGCTATCTGCAGGTACAGCGGCGTCGTGGAATGGATATCTATTTTTATTTCTTTGACGTCCATCTTCTGTCCCGGTCAATATTGAGGATACGGCCAGTATACCAGATTCCCCCGGTGAAGTAAATTTCCCCGGAGACTGCCCCGTTTGCCTGCGGGAGGCCTTTTATCAGATAATAAAACGAAAACGAAAAACGAAAGGGGCATGATGCAAAAGATTACGAATAATGTATTCGTCGGGACGAATTTCAGGGGCTGCAACTCTAGCTTCGTGGTGACCAGCGAAGGGGTGGTGGTTATCGATACGCCGATGGTGCCGTCGGAGGCCAAAAAGTGGCGACAGGAAGCGGAAAAATACGGCGAGATAAAGTATGTCATCAACGGCGAGCCCCATAACGACCACGTGGCCGGGAACTGCTGGTTCGGCGGCAGGCTGGTCGCCCACGAGGGCACCCGCCAGGCGATAAAGAACAACAGCCGGGAAATGCTCGAGGGGCAGATGAAGTGGATGGCGCCGGACGCCGTCCCGCTGGACAGGGACTTCTGCTACCGCCTGCCGGACATCACGTTTACCGGGAGCCTGACCCTTTACCTGGGGAAACACAGCTTCCACCTCCTCGAGATGCCCGGGCACACCCCTTCCGAGACGGCGGTATTCGTCCCGGAGGAAAGAGTGGTCTTCACCTCGGACAACGTCGTCCAGGGAATGCCGATACTGTTCCAGGCGGTGCCCGACGACTGGTTGAAATCGCTGAAAAAGCTGGAAAAACTGGAAGTAGACAAGGTCGTCCCCGGGCACGGCGGCGTGTGCGACAAAGCCCAGCTAAAGGTGATGGCCGAGAACATCAAATACATGGTCGGAGAGGTCAAGGCCGCCATCGCCAAGGGATGGAGCCTGAAAGAGATACAGGAGAAGGTCACTTTTGCCGAGAGGTTCCCGCCGATGGGCCCCGGCGATGCCATGGCGCCAATGCGTCACGGCGCTCTCGCCCACCTCTACGAAGTGCTGAAGAAGTAAGATATTTGTTAAAAAGGCCCGAAACTACAAAATCAGCATCGCGTCGCCGAAGCTGTAGAACCGGTATCGCTTTTCAATCGCCTCCCGGTAGGCTTTAGCGATATTTTCTTTACCCGCGAAAGCCGTCACCAGCATGAGAAGCGTCGAACGGGGCAGGTGAAAGTTGGTCACCATGGCATCGACCATACGGAAACGGTGCCCCGGCAGAATGAACAGGTCGACCCAGCCTTCAAAAGGCAGAATTTCGCCGGGCGGACTTTTAAGCGCCGCCTGCTCGATGAGTCTCACCGTGGTGGTGCCGGTGCAGATAATCCGCCGCCCTTCCCGGCGGGCGCGGTTCAAGTCATCGGCCACCTCCGCCGGCACAACACCGTATTCTCGATAGATAGTGTGCCGCTGCGGGTCATCCTCATTAATAGGCCGGAAGGTGTCCAGTCCCACGTGCAGCGTGGTAAAAAGGCAGCTTATGCCTTTACCCCGTATTTTAGCGAGCAGACCGCGTGTAAAGTGCAGTCCGGCGGTCGGGGCGGCCACGCTGCCGGTCACCCGCGCATAGACCGTCTGGTATCTCTCCGGGTCGGCCAGGGGCTCATGGATATAAGGCGGCAGGGGCACCTCGCCGGCCTTTATCAAAGCCGACTCGTCGGAAAAGCGTACCGTCCTGATGCCTTTTTCTCCCGCCCCGATTATTTCCGCCCGAATATCCGGTCCAATCTCAATGACAGCATTCTCATGCAATCGGCGCGCGGGCTTTACCAGCGCCTCCCAGATGCGGGGCTCCTGGCGCCGCAGGAGAAGAATTTCCACGCTGCCGCCGCTCCCCGCCCTCTTTCCCTGGAGACGCGCGGGGATAACGCGGCTGTCGTTAAACACCATGACATTGCCATCGTTGAGGTATTCGAGGATATCGCAGAAGTGCCGGTGCTCTATCGAGCCGCTGGCGCGGTCGAGGACAAGGAGCCGCGAACGGTCTCTCGGCTCGATAGGCGTCTGGGCGATAAGCTCCGGCGGCAGGAAATAGTCGAAATCGCTGGTCTTCATGGCTTTATTATACTATGAATAAAGCTATTGAACCTCACCCCCTGACTCTTCTCCTTCACAGGACAGGGGGAGAAAAAGAAGAGGGGGCTAGCGCCCCCTCTTAGACACCCTGTTTAATCTTTCTTTGACTTTACAGTCCCGCCAGCGCCATGATATCCGGTACTTTCTTTTCCCAGCCTATCGCCATGATGTGCACGCCCTGGCACATGGGCTTCATCCGCTTGATGAGGTCGGCGGCTATCTGGATGCCGGTCTTTTCGCGGTCTTCTTTAGCCGCGGCGGCCATCCGCTGGATGAGGTCGTCCGGCACGCGCACGCCGGCGACGTTGGCGTTCATAAATTTGGCAAAGCCGGCGGTCTTCAGCGGGATAATACCCATCATCACCGGAACCTTAAACTTCTCCACCCGTTTTATGAACTTTTCGAACAACTTCGGGTCGTAGACCGCCTGGGTCTGGAAGAACTTCGCCCCGGCGGCGATTTTCTTCTGGAACTTATAAATTTGCAGCTCCGCGGAAGCCTCGGTGTTATTTTCCACCTTGACCACCGCCCCGGGGAAGAAGGCCGGCTTGCCTATCAGCTCGTTACCGGCCATATCGAAGCCTTCATTGAGGCGGGTGATAGCTTGTAATAATGTCACGGAATCAAGGTCGAAGACGCCTTTCGCCTGGGGATGGTCGCCGAGGGCGGGGAGGTCGCCCGTCAAAGCCAGGACGTTTTTAATGCCCATCACCCACGCCCCGAGGAGGTCGGACTGCAAAGCGATGCGGTTGCGGTCGCGGCAGGTCAACTGGAAAATGGGCTCGAGCCCGCCCTGCACGCACAGCGCGGCCGTCACTAGCGAGCACAGGCGCATCACCGAGCTCTGCTGGTCGGTAACGTTGGCGGCGTCCACCTTGCCCCTCAGGACCTCGATATTTTCCTTTATTTCATGGATGTCCGTGCCTTTTAAGGGGCCGAACTCGCACGAGATAGCAAACTGGCCCGATTCCAGCTTGGATTGAAGGCTCATTTCGCAGGCACCTCCTTTTTTTCAGGATTCTCGATGCCGTAGCGCGGGGTGGACATCATCTCCGGGCGGGGCATTATCTTCTTATGGTCGAGCGGCTTCATCAAGTCGTCGAGCCGGTGCAGCAGTCCCCGCTCCTTGAGCCGGTCGTATATCAACTCCCAGCCGCAGTCGCGGTCTTTCGAGATTTCGCACTTGCCGTGGTTGGCCCCGCCACAGGCACCGCTTACCAGGCTCTTGGTGCAGGCGGTGAGGGGGCAAATACCGCCGGTATGATAGAGCAGGCACTGACCGCATTCGTCGCAGCGCTCGCTGCCTTCCCATTCCCCGCGGATGCCGCCGCGGTTGACGGTATTGCAGCCGGGGTACACTTTCTTATTTAAAGCAGCGGCGACGCACTGCACGCCGATGCCGCAGGTCAGGACGAGAACGGCGTCGGCGGCTTTGAGCTGTTCGACCCTGCCCTTTAAATCAGATTTTACCAGGGCTTTTCCGCAGAGGAAGTCGATGACCTTGGCGCCGGTGACGTTTTTACCGGCCGCTATCAGCTTCTGCTTCATCTCCTCCACCTGTTGAGGGCCACCGCTGCCGGACGACTGGGCGCAGCCATTGCAACCCAGGACGAAGACGCTCCGGTCTTTTTCTAAATAGGCGATTATCTCATCGAACGGTTTTTGCTCTGAATAAATCACGTTGCCTCCTTACGGACCTACACTACCCGGAACCTGCCGAGGTCTCGACCTTTGGGGGTAACGAAATGGACGGCGCAGGCGATGCACGGGTCGAACGAGCGGACGATGCGGACGATTTCGAAGGGATTTTTCTCGTCTTTGACCTTCGTGCCGATGAGCGCCTGCTCGATAGGCCCGTGCTGGCCGTTATCGTCCATGGGGGAGACGTTCCAGGTGGTCGGCACCACCGCCTGGTAGTTGGCGATTTTCCTGTTTTTAATCTCAATCCAGTGCCCCAGGGCGCCGCGGGTGCCTTCGATGATGCCCATGCCCATCGCTTCCTCAGGGATTTGATATTCAGTATAGGCGGGCTGGCCGGGCTTCAGCTGGAGCGCCCACCCTTCCAGGTTATCGACGATGAACTTGGCGGAGAGCGCCCGCGCCAGGTGCCGCCCGAGCACGGAAAAGAGCGCGGACGGCCTGGCTTTGAGCGCTTTCAGTGACCCCTCCACCAGCTCTTTCATCACGGGGTCGCCCTTGGCGTAGGTCACCGCGACGCGCGCCAGCGGGCCGACCTCGTATACTTTGCCGTCGTAGCGGGGGGCTTTGGCCCAGGAATAGGCGCCCGGTTTCCCGTACTGCGGTCTCGTGTCCCCTTTCGAGGGATGGAGGTTCGTGGTGGCGCCCTCGTACCAGGAGTATCTGACCTGCTCGTTGATTTTGCTCATGTCCAGCGGGGCGGGCTGGAGGTCGGCGGAGACGGTGCCCTGCTTGAAGTGCCGTTCCCGAGTGGCGTAGTCGGGGCTCCGGCCGTCGAGGTCTAACATGCCGTAAGACAGCAGGTTCCGGCAGCCGACCCCGATTCCGGCGTAGTCGCTATAAGCGCCGGCGACCGCCAGCACGTCCGGTATATAGACGTTGTTGACGAAGTCCTGTAATATCTTGATTTTCCAGATATAGGCCATGATGTTATCGGCGGTGGGGACGGAGGTAACGCCGCCGGGGACGACGCCCACGCTGTGGGGTATCTTGCCGCTGAAGATGGCGACCGCTTCGTGGCCGATGCGACGGATTTCCAGGGCTTTGACATAGTGGGCGACCGCCTGCTGGTTGACCGCGGGCGGCAGGCGGTAGTCGCCTTCGTAGCGGGGCAGGAACGGCTCCAGGGCGCCGCGCTGGATGAAGTCCTTAACGGAGTTAAGCTGGGAGTCATTACCTTCATATTTCGCGACATCCGCAATATTGACGTAGTCGAGCGCGGCCAGATGGTAAAAGTGCAGCACATTGTCCTGGACGCTGTGCGCGCCGTGGATGAGGTTGCGGATGATGCGGCCGTTATCGGGAATCTTATCGGCGATGCCGAAGGCGCTATCGAGATTCAGCGTGGCGGCGATGCCGTGCGACTGCGGGCAGACGCCGCAGATGCGCTGGGCGATTATCTGGGCGTCGCGGGGGTCGCGGCCTCTTAAAATAAGCTCGATGCCCCGGAAGAGGTTGCCGGTGGCCCGGGCGTCTTTGACCACGCCGTTCTCGACGACGCACTCTATCTTTAAATGCCCCTCAATCCTGGTGACGGGGTCGATAACGATTTTACCCATGACTCACCTCCTTGGCCTTGTTGGCCCAGTAGGCGCCGACCACGGGTAATTCAACATCGACGAGCTTTTCATAGAAGGGCTCCATCTCGTAGGGGAACTCGGGCTGGGTGCAGCCGTTGCAGGGCGCGCCCGCCCCGATAATCCAGTTGGTGCCGCTGTTCCAGCGCCGCAGGGGGCAGTCGGCGTGGGTAATCGGCCCCTTGCAGCCGAGCTCGTAGAGGCAGCCGTCCTCACCGAACTTTTTAGCGAACTTGCCTTCATCGAAATAGGCGCGGCGGGGGCAGTTCTCGTGGATTAACTTGCCGTAGTAAGCCTTGGGTCTTAGAAAATCGTCGAGGTCTTCGGCTTTAGGCAGGCCGAACATAATAATGCTCTCCACCGTCCCGAAAAGCCAGTCGGGATGGGGCGGGCAGCCGGCAACATTTATCAATGGTTTACTGATACCGGCGGCGGCCAGGGTTTTCTGCACGGAGACGCACCCCGTCGGATTGGGCGGGGAAGCGGGGATACCGCCGAACGAAGCGCAAGTGCCCATCGCGATGACCGCCATCGCGTCCCGCGCCAGCTCCGTCACTCTTTGCGTCATCGTGACCGGCTGGCCGTTACGCTCCCCCACCACCCCGTAAACGCCGCCTTCGGCGGTGGGCACCGCGCCGTCAACGATAAGGACATATTCCCCTTTATGCCGCCGGGTGGTGTCCTCCATCACGTGGAGCGCCATCTCGCCGGCGGCTGCCATGACGACCGGATGGAACTTCAGGTTGATATGCACGCCGGGCGCTATCTGGTCGATGAGTAAATTTTTAATGGTGGGACTGGCCGTATTCAGCATCGTCACGACGCAGCCGCTGCAGGCGGCGGTCTGGAGGTAAATAACCGGAAGCTCTTTGACCATCAAATCACTCCTTTCTTAAAAATATAAGTGTTCGCGCGCTAACCTATCAATTATACTAAAAACGGAGATACCCAGCCAGAAAAGGGGTTTTATCGTACTATAGTATTAAGCCTTTAGCTATATTAATCCGTGACATTATAGTATGCGGCGTGGAATAAGTCCAATCGGCTAATCCTGCAGCGCGTTGGCCACGATTTCCGCCACGTCCAGCACCTGCACCTTATCGGCGGCCTCCTTGCCTTTCAGGCCGTCGTCGAACATGGTCATGCAGTACGGGCAGCAGACACAGATGGTGTCCGGCTTTTTGCCCAGGGCTTCCTCGACGCGCGCCACGTTAATAAGCGTCCCCTCTTTTTCCTCCATCCACATACGGCCGCCGCCTGCCCCGCAGCAGAACCCCTTATCGCGGCGGCGCTCCATTTCCGTCGGCGCTTTGACCGGTGGCGGCGGCGATAACGCGCCGGGGGGCATCGAAAATGCCGTTGTACCTCCCCAGGTAACAGGAGTCGTGGAAGACGATGTTGCCGGAGTCCGCCGCTTTAAGCTTAAGCCTGCCTTCCCGAATCATGTTACTAATAAACTCAGTATGGTGGACGACTTCCAGCTCCGCGCCGTATTGTTTATAGTCGTTTTTCAAAACATTATAGCAGTGGGGGCACTGGGTGATGATTTTCTTAACGCCTTTATCGGCGTACAGCTTGAGATTGGCCCTGGCCATGCGGTCGAAGATATACTCGTTGCCGAGGCGCCGCAGGCTTTCCCCGCAGCAAAGCTCTTCCCGGCCCAGCGTCCCCCAGGTGATGCCGCTTTTATCGAGGATTTTTGCCAGCGAGAGGGTCGTCCGCCGATTGCGCGCGTCGAACGCCCCCGCGCAACCGACGTAGAACAGGTATTCGGTCTTGTCTTTCTCAAACGGCTTTACATCAATATCGGCCGCCCACTTGATACGGTCGGCGGGGGCGATGCCCCAGGGATTGCTCCGCTGCTCCATGTTCTCGAAAAACGAGAGCAATTCGTCCGGGAACTTCGCCTTCATCTCCACCAGGTGCCGGCGCATATCAACGATGCGGGGCACGTGCTCGATAAAGACGGGGCAGACCTCCATGCAGGCGCCGCAGGTGGTGCATTCCCAGATGACTTCTTCCGCCACGCTGCCCTCGCCGCGGTCGCCGATTAACGGCAGGACTTCCTTTGACGCGCTCGCCAGCAGGTTCACCTTGATGTCGTGGATGACCTTGCGGGGCTGCAGAGGCTTCTTCGTAAACGTGGCCGGGCAGTTGTCCGAGCAGCGCCCGCACTCCGTGCAGGCATACGAGTCGAAGAGTCCCTTCCAGGTAAAGTTTTCCACCTCCCCCACACCAAAAGTGTTGCCCTTTTTAAACTCCTCGCGGGGCTGCGTCCTGACCTTTTCCAGGCTCTTGAAAAAGCAGTTGGGAATCGACGTCATGATGTGCATGTGCTTGCTGTAGGGCAGGTAGTTGAGGAAAGACAGGAGGATAAAAGCGTGGCACCACCAGAAGACCCTGGCCGCCGTATCCAGAGTACCGGCGGAAGTCCCGCTCGAAATCAAAGACGCGCCGAAGTTGGAAATGGGCATGTAGGCCGCCGCCCTTTCCGTGCCCGCGGCAATCTGGCTGGCGCTGCAGGCCGAAGTAGGCAATCATCAGTCCGGCCACCAGCCCGAGGATGATAAAGGCGTCCAGGCTCCTCCCCTCGGTATAGGGCGGCGGGGCAATAAGGCGGCGGACAATGGCTAAGACCACGGCGAACAGTGCCAGGAGGGACATGATATCGAAGATATAGACGAGGGTAAAGTAGGCGCCGTCCGGCAGGCGGGAAAAGCTGATAACGTCCGGCGCCAGGCCGTTGAGAAGGAACTCGGTGTTGGAAATCAATAGAATCATGAAAGCCCAGAAAAGGACGAAGTGGTTGACGCCGAAGGGCTTTTTCACGACGCGCCTCTGCCCGAAGGCGTAATAGAGCATGTTCCAGAAACGCTGCCACAGGGCGTTGAAACGGTTGTCCGGCCGGCCTTTTAAAATCAGGCCGAAGCGCCGGTAGCAGCTGTAAAAAAAGAAAGACACCGCGATAACTAAGACAACGATAAATGCTGTTACGGTTGCCGTCATCGTCAATCCTTAAGAAGCCGCCGTCTTGCCGGCTTTCTGAGCGCGCCTTTCCCGCACGTAATTGGTTATCGCCGGTATCACCTGAAAAAGGTCGCCGACGATGCCGTAGGTGGCGACCTCGAAGATGGGCGCCTGTTTATCGCGGTTGATGGCGATAATCGTGTCCGAGTCCTGCATCCCGACCAGGTGCTGGATGGCGCCGCTGATGCCCACGGCGAAATAAATCTTGGGGCGGACCGTCTTGCCGGTCTGGCCGACCTGCCTTTCGAGGGGCATCCAGCCGGCTTCCACGGCGGCGCGGGAGCAGGCGACCACCCCGCCCAGCTCGTTGGCCAGCTCCTGGAGTATCTTGTAGTTCTCGGCGTTGCACATGCCGCGCCCGCCGGAAACGATGATGTCCGCCGCCGCCACGTCGACGCTATCGAGGTTCTGGTCGGCGATTATCTCCAGGACTTTCGCGGCGATTTCCTCTTCTTTAACGGGCACCTTTTCGCGAACGATTACGCCGGCGCGGGAGGTGTCTTTAGCGGGCATAGGCATGACGTGGGGCCGCACGGTGGACATCTGGGGCCGGGTATATTCCGTGAGAATGGTCGCCATGATGTTGCCGCCGAAGGCGGGACGGGTCTGTAGCAAAAATCCCTTGTCATCGATGGACAGCCCGGTACAGTCGGCGGTCAGGCCGGTCTGCAGGCTGGTCGCCACCGCCCCGGCCAGGTCCCGGCCCAGCCCGGTGGCGCCGACGAGCACGATTTCCGGCTTGTATTTCTCTATCAAATAGACCAGCGCCTTGTAATACGACTCGGTGCGGTAGTAGTGAAAAACGGGGTCGTCGACGAGATAGACTTTAGAGGCGCCGTAGGCGAAAGCCTCCTTAGCCAGGTGCTCGACATTATCCCCGACGACCATCGAGCAGAGCTCGACATTGCGGGCTTTAGCCAGGTCCGCCCCCACCCCCAGCAACTCCCAGGAGACCTCGGCGGGCTTGCCCTCGGTGTGCTCGGTGAAGACCCAGACGCCGTGGTATTGCCGAAGCTTTATGAGCCGGGGGTCGGTGACCTCGGCTTCCGGCGCGGCGGCGGGCTTGGCGGCTTTCTGCGCCGCCAGTTCGTCGAGGATTTTTTGCTCTTCCGGCGTATAGATTATTTCCAGCGCCTGCGCCGGACAGATTTTGATGCAGCGCTGGCAGCGGGTGCACTTCTCCAGGTCGATAACCGGCTCGCCCTTTTCGTTCATCGTGATGGCGTCTTTAGGGCATTCCGCCTGGCAGCGGGCGCCGCAGGCGATGCACTTGCCGGGTATAAGCCGGGCCGTGCCGCGGGGCCTTTTGATTTTCTTCGTTTCTTCTGCCATAACCGTTACAAGGACAATATGTCCTTCTCTATCATCTTATTAATGAGCAGGCGGGCGGTCTCTTCGGGTTTATCCCCATTCTTCGTCAGGATTTCGCCCTTGGCCCTCTCCGGCGAAAAGATTTTGCGCACCTGCGTGGCCGAGCCCTTGAGGCCGATGGTGGCCTCGTTCAACTGCATGACCTTGTTGTCCCAGAGCGTGACGGGCGCTTCCTCGGCCATGAGCCGCCGGGGGACGTCGGGGTAGCGCGGGCTATTGATTTCCCGCAATACCGCAATCATCGCCGGCAAAGGGGCGGTGACGACCTCGTGGCGGCCTTCCAGCTTGCGCCTGACCCTGACTGCTTTCGCTTTAAGGTCGACCTCTTCCACGCGGTCGACCAGCGTCAGTTGCGAGCAGCCCAGGCGGGTGGCGATGCCGGGGCCGACCTGGGCGGTATCGCCGTCGATGGTCTGGCGGCCGCACATGACGATGGCCAGCTCTTCCTTTTGCGCCAGCCGGCGGATGGCTTCCGTCAGGACCATGCTCGTGGCCAGGGTATCGGCGCCGCCGAAGGCGCGGTCGCTGAGCAGGATGGCTTCATCGGCGCCCAGGGCGATCGTCTTCCTTAAAGTAACCTCGGCGCTGGGGGGTCCCATGGAAATCACCGCCACGCGGAAGCCGTATTTGTCCTTGAGTCGCAGGCTCTCTTCCAGGGCGTGCGTGTCATAGGGGTTCATGATGAAGGGCACGCCCTCCCGGATGAGAGTGCCGGTAACGGGGTCGACCTTGACCTGGGTGGTGTCCGGGACCTGTTTAACGCAGGTGACTATCAGCATGGCGGTATTATTCTACATTATACATCCGTTGACAGTAAATAAGCATTTATGCCTAATGGGGGCGGACGAATATGAATTTTGCCGCGCTGCTCCACGTCGTGATAAACTACATCGTAAGTAACGTGAGCAACGCTATGAAAATACTCGTCACCAACGATGACGGCATCAGGGCCGAGGGCCTGTGGGCGCTGGCGGGGGAGCTTCAAAAAATAGCTGAAGTGACCGTGGTCGCCCCGGACGGTGAAAGGAGCGCCATCGGCACGGCGGTCACCCTCTTCCAGCCGCTCCACGTGGAGGAAGTCGAAGCGCCGCTGGCCGGCGTGACCGCCTATACTATCGACGGCTCGCCGTCCGACTGCGTTATCCTGGCCCTCGGCAAGCTCGTCAAAGACGGCATGGATATCGTGGTCTCCGGCGTCAATCCCAACCTGAACCTGGGCGAAGACGTCTACATCTCGGGGACGGTGGGCGCCGCCATGCAGGGCTATTTCCGCGGCCTGCCCGCGCTGGCGGTTTCCGCGCCTCTGGGGAGTCAGATTGGACTGGACACTGGCGCTCGCGTCGCCGCCATTCTGGCGCAAAAAATGATGTCGGCTCACCCGGCCCGGATATTCCTTAACGTGAATGTGCCCGACCTTCCTTTAAAAGACATCAAGGGCGTTAAAATCACCCGTCTTGCCCGCGCCAGCCATATCAACTCCGTCGAGGAAAACAACGAGGGAGCGCGAAAACAGTACCAGTTAATACGCGAAAGACTGCCGGCCGCCGGCAGCGACGGCACGGATATCCAGGCCATCATGCAGGGTGATATCTCCATCACCCCCCTTTACACCTCCCTGCTGGACAAGCCGCCGCAGCGCCTGCTGAAAAAGCTCCAGTCCGACCTTCTCAACGGACTAAAAATGGGATAAGATATCAGTTATGCGGCACCACATCGGCACGGACATCGTAGAAATCGAGCGCATCCGCCAGGCCACCGAGCGCTGGGGAGAGCGTTTCCTGCGGCGCGTCTATACGGAAGCGGAACTCCGGATTTACGGCCACCGCGCTCACTCGCTGGCGGCCAGTTTTGCCAGCAAAGAGGCGGTCATGAAAATGCTCGGCACGGGGGCGCGGGGAGTTGCCTGGCGGGAAATCGAGACGCTTTACCATCCCACCGGCAAGCCCTTAATCAAGCTTAACGGCCGGGCAAAAAAGGCCGCCGAAAAACTCGGTATCAAGGAGATAGACGTCAGCCTGGCGCACTCCCGGGATTACGCTACCGCCACCGCCATCGGCACGACCTAAGCCTCCCAGACCACCTTCCCCCCGATAATGGTCATTTCCACTTTGACGTCTTTTATCTGTTCCGGGGGGATTTTCGTAGGGTCGGCGCTCAGGACGACCATGTCCGCCAGCTTACCGGGAGCTATCGAGCCTTTGATGTCCTCCTCAAAAGAGGCGCAGGCGGCGTTAACCGTGTACAGCGCCAGCGCCTGATTAACCGTGATTCGTTCCTCGGGTAAAAGCACCTGGCCGGACTCGGCCCGGCGCGTCACGGCGGCATAGACGCCGACCAGCGGATTTCCCGGCGCCACCGGGGCGTCCGAGCTGCCGGCGACCACCACGCCGCTTTCCAGCGGGGCTTTAATACGGTACAGCCACGGCAGCTGGCCCTGCGGCACCGTCGCCAGGTAGCGTTCGCCGCTGGAATAGATGAACGGGGGCTGGGTGACGATGACCGTGCCCAGCTTTTTGATGCGCTCCAGGAGAGACGGCGGGCATTCGGCGCAGTGCTCGATGCGGTGGCGCCTGCCCTTTACGCTGGAACGGCTATCGACATATTCCAGCGCCGCGATGGCCGCCGCCACGGTGTCCTCGTCGACGGCGTGGAAAGCCAGTTGAAATCCCGCGCGGTGCGCGTCCAGCGCCAGCCCGTTGAGCGCCGCCTGGTCTGGCAGTATTTCCGGCATGACTTTCACCGCTCCCAGCCGCATCAGGTTGTCCCCGGAGCCGGTCTTGAGTCCCACCGTCTGGAAGTCCTTCCAGTAACGGGCGCCGGCCATCAGGCTCATCCTGGTGCGCAGGCGGCCGTCCAGGACGAGGCCGCAGACCGTCTCCCAGCGTTCGAGGCTGTTGCTGGCCGTGGCGTCCTGCATGGATGTTATGCCGTAAGACAGGCAGAGCCGGCTGGCCCGGTCCACGCCTTTATTAAATTCAGCCGTGGCGATGGGCGGCATCACCTCGCGATAAATTTTTCCCAGCATTCCGGTGACAATGCCGTTCGGCTCGCCGGTCGCCGGGTCGCGCTCAATGCGGGCGCCGGCAGGCTCTTCCGTTTCTCCGGTGATGCCCGCCAGCGCGAGGGCCGGGCTGTTGAGCACGCCCTCATGCAGGGAGCGGTGACTCAGCACGACGGGATGGTCCGGCGCGACTTCATCAATATCGCGGCGGGTCGGACGGCGTTTCTCCGCCAGGTAAAACTCGTTATAGCCGGTGCCGCTTATCCACGTCCCGGGCGGGGTCTTTTGCACCCGGTCACGGATTTTTTCCTTGATATCCGCGATGGAGCGTACCGACGCCGGGCTGAGGTCGATGCTCATGAGTTTTCGCACCAGCGAAAAGAGGTGCAGGTGTGCGTCGTTGAAACCCGGCACGACCACCCGGCCTCCGCAGTCGATGACCCTGGTGCCGGCGCCGGTGACGGATGCCAGGTCCTCCAGTCCGCCGACAAACGATATGGTATCCCCCTCGACCGCCACCAACCCCGCGACCGGCCGGTTGGCGTCCATGGTCATCACGCGGGCATTTTTCAGGACTAAATCGACGACAGGCATCTTGACCTCTTGCGTTAAATGGTTTTTTGCCAGTATACTACTGATAGGAGATTTACTGCAAAGGAAGGAGTCACCGAATTTCCGATGGATAAAGAGCAGCGTGTCCGCAGCCTGGTAGACTGGATTAAGGATAAAGTGATGGCGGCCGGGCGAAGGGGGGTGGTGCTGGGATTAAGCGGGGGAGTGGATTCCTCGTTGCTGGCCGTGTTATGCCGGCAGGCTTTTCCCATCAACACCATCGGCCTGATTATGCCCTGTTACAGCCTGGATGAGGACAAAGAGCATGCCGAGGAGGTGGCCAGGCAGTTCGATGTCCCCACGAAAACCGTGGTCCTCAACGCCGCTTACGATGCCCTGCTCCACGTGCTGCCCAGCACTAAGGGGGACCCGGCCGTGGCGCGCGTCGCCCAGGCCAACATCAAAGCCAGACTTAGAATGGTCACCCTCTATTATGTCGCCAATCAAATGGGCTATCTCGTCGTGGGCTCGGGTAACCGCAGCGAAATCACCATCGGGTACTTCACCAAGCACGGGGATGCCGGCGCGGATATCCTGCCCCTGGGCAACCTGGTAAAAAAAGAGGTCAGAGAACTGGCCCGGTACCTGGCAATCCCCCAGGCGATTATCGATAAGCCGCCTTCGGCGGGCCTCTGGTCGGGCCAGACCGACGAAGCCGAGATGGGGCTCAGCTACGATGTGCTCGACCGCTATATCCTGACCGGCCATGCCCCGAACGATATTAAAAGCCGGATAGAGTTCCTGAAAGCATCAAGCCAGCACAAGATACAGATGCCCCCGATGCCCGATTTCTAGCCGCGGCTCTCCAGGATTATCTCCGGGTATTTGCGGCTCCCCGCCCGCAGCGTTCGCTTGAGGGTGGTAAAATCGACGTGGTAGAGCCCGAACCGCCATGGCTCGCTTTTCAGCTTTACTAAATCGAGTCGCATCGGCTTGTCCTGCCTTATGGCTATATTTTGAACGAATTATAGCACTTTCAGGCCGTTTTAAGCCCTTAAACGACAGTCAGGCTACTTGATAAATTCGGCACGTGATAGTATAGTTTAAAAGATGCCCTTAGCAACGATGGAAGACTCGATGGTCGTCAAGCCTGCTGTCTCCCGGCTACTGGCCAGAATCAGCCGCTATCTCGCCGAAGAAGGGATATCTTCGTATCTCGTCGGCGGTTTCGTGCGGGATACGCTGCTCGGGCGCGGCACGGACGATATTGATATCGCCATCGGCGCCGATGCCCTGGTGACCGCGTCCGCATTGGCCGCGACTCTCGGCGGAAAATACGTGCCGCTCGACGAGGAAAACGGAGTGGGGAGGGTCGTCCTGCCGGAAGCGAAATGGCAGATTGATTTTACCGCCCTCCAGGGCGACATCATGCAGGACCTGGCCCGGCGCGACTTCACTATCGACGCCATGGCTTTAGAGCTGGATAAAGCTTTCAATTTTAAAAACATCATCGACCCGTTTCACGGCCGGGACGACCTCCGGCGGGGCATCATCAGGGCCGTCAGCCCAACGATTTTCGAGTCGGACGCCGTCCGCCTGCTGCGGGCGGTGCGCCTGGCCGCGGAACTGGGTTTCACGATCGATGCCGCCACAGAGTCGCTCATCCGCCGACATGGCAGGCTCATCGCGGACGTCCCCGGTGAAAGGGTCAGGGAAGAGCTGCTGCGCCTGCTGGCTTTACCCGGCGCCGGTCACCGCCTGGCTTACCTGGACGAGATGGGACTGCTCACCGCCCTGGTGCCGGAGCTAGCTCCGGCCCGCGGCGTCGACCAGCCCAGGATGCACATCTGGGACGTTTTCGAGCACTCGATTCAGACGGTCGCGGCCGTGGAATTCTTGCTCCGGGAAGGGACCTGGGAGCACGCGGGCCGCGAAATTTTAAATGCCGTGCTCTGGTCACCGAGGCTGCAAGGGCATTTTGATGACGAGATAAGTCACGGCAGCTCGAGAAGGTCGCTGCTTAAGCTGGCGGCGCTCCTGCATGATATCGCCAAGCCCCGGACGAAAACTATCGAGGACGGCCGGGCGCGCTTTCTGGGCCACCCGCAGGAAGGCGCCACCGAGGCCGCCGCCATCATGGCAAGGCTGCGGTTCAGTCGCCGCGAAATACAAATTGTAACACTCCTGGTAAAATACCACCTGCGGCCCACGCAGATGACTAACGAAGGCGCTCCCTCCGCCCGCGCCATCTACCGCTATTTCCGCGATACCGGCGAGGAAGGCATCGATTTGCTTTTCCTGTCGCTGGCCGACCACCTGGCCGCGCGGGGCCCCAAGCTGGACATGGCGCAGTGGCGGGAACATGCCGCGATGACGGACTACGTCTTAAACAGGCATTTTGAGGAAGCCGCCCTGTCAAGACCACCTAAACTCATCGACGGGCATGATATTATGAAAGAGTACGGGCTGACGCCCGGGCCTCGCATCGGCGCGCTCCTGGAGGCCCTTAAAGAAGCCCAGGCCGCCGGCGAAGTGACCGACAGGCAGGAGGCACTCAAGTTTGTGGCGCGCCGGCTCGAAGGCGCCGACAATTCCGGAAAGAATCGATTGAAGGACTGAATATGGCTCGAAGAAATGGACTGGTATTCATCATCATACTGGCAATTTTCGCCTTAACTGTATGGGCGGTCCTGCCCAATTCAAAACTATCGGAATCCCTCGGCAGGAAGGGGATGCGTCTCGGGTTGGACCTTGTCGGGGGCATACAACTGGTCTATCAGGGTCAGTTTTCCGCCAATACCTCCTCTTCGGATAAGTCCGCGGCGATGGAACGGGCGGTGCTCGTCATTCAAAAACGTATCGACGCCTTCGGCGTCACCGAACCCGTGATTCAAAAACTCGGCGATGACCGCATGCTAATACAGCTCCCGGGCTTTACCGATACCAATGCTGCCAGGAACCTGGTGGAGCAGACCGGCTTCCTGGAGTTCCGGGACGTGGAGCTAAATACGTTAGGAACCGTGGTCTATCTCCAAGATTATCTTTCGGCCAACGTCACCGATTTTTTTGATCCCAACGAGACGGCCCCCCGTATCTTCGTCAATGACACCGGGACGGGTAACGACTACGGCAGGTTTATAGCTTTCCTGAGCAAAGTTGACGGCGTCCTGAAATTTACGGATGCTAACGGCAATCCCGTCGACAACGCGACGTTGCAGCAGTACGGGGGTATGGCTGCCTGGATACCCGCCCGGGGTGATGACGGCACGCCGCTTACCGGCGACCTCCTGTCCGATGCCCAGGCTACTCTTGGCGGGAACCTCGGCACCACACCGCAAATAGATATTACCTGGAACACCCAGGGGGCGGTTATCTTCGACCAGATTGCCGTGCGACTTTATAATCCCACGGACACATATTCGCTGGACCACGCCCTGGGCATCTTCCTCGATAACAATCTTCTCTCGGCGCCGCAGGTGCGCGCACAGTCATTTAATGGCAAGGGCACGATTTCCGGCAGCTTCACCGTATCTTCTGCCGAGAACCTGGCCAACCTGCTGAAATCCGGCTCCCTGCCGGTGGAGCTCCAGAAGCCGCCGCTTAGCCAGGAAAAGGTCTCCGCCACGCTGGGGGCCGAGTTCATCACGCTGAGCTGGAAGGGCGGACTGATCGCGATATTGCTGGTCATGCTGTTCATGATTGCCTATTACCGCCTGCCCGGTCTCATGGCCAGTCTGGCGCTGGTCTTTTACGGTACGCTGACCCTGGCGATATGTAAGCTCTGGCCCATCACCCTGAGCCTGGGCGGCATCGGCGGTATCATCGTATCGATGGGCATCGCGGTGGACGCCAACGTGCTTATCTTCGAGAGGATGAAAGAGGAGTTCCGGGCGGGCCGGACGCTGGGTGCGGCTATCGAAGCCGGTTTCCACCGGGCCTGGTCGGCCATCTGGGACAGCAACGTTACCACGTTTATCGCCTGCATCATTCTCTACTGGCTGGGCACCACGGCCATGCACAACGCCGCCGTCACGGGTTTCGCCGTGACCCTGTTCATCGGCGCGGTGGTCAGCATGTTCACGGCCGTCACGGTAACGCGGACGCTCCTGCGCATGTTGACCGGCACCACCCTGGCCCAGAACAACGCGCTATTTACGGTAACCGGAGGTAAGAAATAATGCTTGATATTGTCGGGAAAAGGTTCTGGTTCTTTCTTATTTCCGGTGTGTTCATTCTCATCGCTATCGTTTCGCTGGCCACGTTCGGGCTCAAACCCAGCATCGAGTTCAGCAGCGGCTCGCTCGTGACGGTAACACTGACGACGCCGGTCGACTACACTGAGTTCCAGCAGGCGATAGTCGACCTTGGCTACCCGGACGCTATCGTCCAGAAGGTCGGCGATAATGACTTTCTCATCCGCACCCAGGAACTGAGCGAAGACGCCAAGGCCCAACTGGAGGCAGGGCTCACGGCGCGCTTCGGGACGCTCTCCGAGGCGCAGTTTAGCTCGGTGTCTCCCCTGGTGGCCAAGGAGACCACCCGCAACGCCGCCATCGCTGTCGCCATCGCCATGGTCGGCATGTTGCTTTACGTTACCTGGGCCTTCCGCAAGATGCCCAACCCTTTCCGCTGGGGGACCTGCTTCACCATCGCCCTGCTCCACGACATACTGGTGACGGTAGGGCTTTTCTCGCTGTTCGGGCGGTTATTCGGCTGGGAAATGAACCTGATGTTCATCACCGGCATCCTGGGGATTGTCGGCGTCAGCCTGGACAACACCATCGTCGTCTTCGATAGGATGCGCGAGAACCAGAAAATGGGCGTCAGCGCGGACTTCGAGGTCGTCGTCAACCGGAGTCAGATAGAGACCCTGGGCCGGTCGTTTAATACCAGCTTTACCATACTGATTGCCCTGATCGCCCTGCTGCTCTTCATTGGCGGGACAATCCAGAACTTCGCCATCGTCCTGCTTATCGGCCTGATCGCCGGCACCTTCGATTCCGTTTTCGTGGCGCCGGGACTCCTGGTGGTCTGGAACAAGCACGAGTGGGGCAGGTTCATCGGCCGCAAGCCGGCGCCGGCGGCTCAAGCCAAGGCAAGGTAGGGCTCCATGTTTTCCACACCGGCCGGTGCTGCCCGACTTTTACTCGGTACTGTCCTCGGGCTTTTTGCCTTCAAGGTAATCGTCGGGGTATTCACCGGCAGTATCAGCATCTGGGCCCAGGCCGTCGATAGCTCTCTGGATATCTTTGCCGTGGTGGTTACCTTTCTTACCGTCGGCTACTCGGCCAAACCGGCGGACAAGGAACACCCTTTCGGACACGGAAAGGTGGAGGCCATCGCCGCCGGCATTCAGGCCGTGCTGCTGCTGAGCGCTTCTATTGCCATCGCCTATTCGGCCGTCCAGCGTATCATGAACGGCGCCGCGGTGCAATACGCCCCGGCCGGCGTCGGAGTCATGCTCGTCTCCATGGTGGCCAGCCTGCTGCTATCCCGCCACCTGTTCCGGGTGGCCCGGGCGACCGGTTCCGTAGCCCTCGAAGCCAATGCCAATAATATCCTCAGCGATGTTTATTCTACCGGCGCCGTGCTGCTGGGGATGGCGATTGTCAGTATCTGGAAAGACCTGACGCTTGTCGACCCCATTTTAGCCCTGGTCGTGGTGCTCCTTATTCTCAGGGCTACCTATCGCGTGGCTTGGATGGCCTTTCATGAACTGGTCGATGTTAAGCTGCCCGAGGACGAGGAGAAAAAGATACGACAGGCCATTATCGAGCATTTCGGCGGGGAGGTGGTGGGCTTTCACCGCCTGCGCACCCGCAAGGCCGGCAGCCAACGCTACATCGACCTGCACCTGGTGATGCCGAGGAAAGTCAGCATCCAAGAAGCCCACCAGATGTGCGACCACCTCGAAAAAGACATGAGGAATCGGCTCCTACGGACGGACGTCACCATTCACGTGGAGCCTTGCGACGGCAAGTGCGAGGCTTGCCAGCTGACCTGCGAGGAAAGGCCGCCTAAGCCGGCCACCTAGCGCTATACGTATTCGATAATCCCCTTAACGATGAACTGCCCGCCGAAGTAGAGCAGCGCCAGGCTCAGGACGATGAAGACCCACTCCTGCACCTTTTCCCCCCAGAACGAGTGCGTCCGGTAGATGACGTAAGAGACGACGGACAGCCAGACGAGGTCGCAGGCCCAGTGTACTAAAATAAAAAGGGGCAGTCCCCAGCTTCCCACCGCCGCCCTGAAGTTCACGATAAGCAGGCTGCCCACCGTCACCCACCACAGCAGGAAAAACGGATTGAGCCCGCTCATGAGGATACCGGCGGTGAAGGCGTTGTAACGGGTGTCTTTCCCTTCCGTGATTATTTTTTTCCGGGCGCGGAACAGGTCGATGCCCATCCAGATAATCATGCCGCCGCCCACCACGCTGAGCACCAGCTTTAATATCTCGTTCTGGAAAAATTCCGCCAGCCCGAAGTAGACGAGCACTATCAGCGGCACCTCGACGACGGCGTGCCCCAGCGATACCATCACGCCGGTCCATGGCGATTTCAGGCTCTTGGCGACGGTGACGGTGAACATGGGGCCGGGCATCATCACGCCGGATAAAGAGGTGACAACCACGGTCCCTAAAGCTGCTAACATGAAAGTGTCCTGCTGCTATTATAACATTTGCGATGGAAACAAGAAGAGGGGCTTCGCCCTTCAGGGTGAACCTTCAGGATGAACCCCTCCTAGACACCCCCTTACCTTGAGCAATCCCTTTTCATGCTCTATACTTTAGCCAGAGGAGCATGATAAATGTCGCTGGACCTGACTAAAGTAGCCGGGCAGGTCATCGCCATGATAGCGTCGTTGCGGGACGGCCGCGCCGAGCGGGAAAAGCGTTTGCGCTTCGCTCTGGACACCCTCGGTGATGAAGCTATCGACCTCGATGACCTGAAGAAAAAAATAGAGTCCGCCAGAACGACCTGGCTGGTGGCCAACATCGTCGAGGGGCTGAATAAACGCTATCCTCTGCCCCCCTCCCCTACAGATTTTACCGTGCTGGCTGCGGACGGCTCGCATATCGATGTCGACCGCCACCAGTCCACCCGCTGCTATCTGATAAATATCGGCTCGGTGGTCATCAGCTACGGCCGCCGCCCCGATGCCGTGCTTGCCAGCTCTCCCCGCCTCTACTCCGAGGAAAAAGACCTGGTGATTACCCCGCCGGGCGGCGGACGCGAGCAGACGGTCGAGGGGACGATACTGGGCGCCAAGCGCTCCGTCGAGGAATGCCGCCGCCTGGCCGCGCTGGCCGCGGACCTGCCCCCGGGTAGCGCGTCGCTGGCCCTGCTCGATGGCACCCTCATCCTCTGGGGACTGGAGGCCTATCCCGATTTCGTGACCGATGCCTTGTTGCATGACGGCCTGTTGCCGTGCCTCGATGCTATCAAAAAGTTGAATCAAGAGCGCCGCCTCGCCCTGGCGAGCTATATCAGCTTCCCCCGCAGCACGGACGTGGTTAACGTGCTGCGGGTGGCCGTCTGCCCCGATGATGTCCCCGACTGCGATAAACGGTGTCCGCCGGGCAAACAGCGCGACTGCGATACCCTGGCGGGCGTGCGCGACCGCGACCTTTTTATGGCCCTGCTGGAGGACGGTGAAAGGTCGGCGCTTTTTATCAGCCCTTCGAAAGTCGTCCGGGAGCATTACGGCCTGCACCGCGTCTATTTCTTTTACCTGCGCGCCGGCGACGAGATTGCCCGCATCGAAGTCCCGCAGTGGGTGGCGGAGAATAAAGGGTTGCTGGACCTGACCCACAGCCTCGTCTTCGACCAGTCCCGTCGCGGCCACGGCTACCCGGTGGCCCTGTCCGAGGCCCACGAGCAGGCGGTGGTCACCGGCGCGGATAGAGAAAACTTCAGAGAACTGGTAGAATCAACATTAATCGAGGAGCACCTGCCCGCCCCGTCTTCCGGCAAGAGCGTCAGTAAAAGGACGAGGTGGATTTAGGGGGACTAAAATGAAAAAAATCCTTTTCGCGGCGGTGATTATCCTGGCACTGGGGCTGGGCGTCTCGATATATTTCTGCATCACTCTCAATCAGGATAAAAATACTTTGACCGCCGACTTAAATTCGACCCAGAGTGTTCTGGCCTCGACACAGGCAGAGCTGGCGGCCACGAAGGACACGCTCGCCGTAACGCAGGCGGACCTTACAGCGTCACAGACAGAGCTCGGCGACACCAGAGGCCTGCTGACCTCCACGCTTGCCCAGCTCAGTGACACCAGGGAAACATTAGCTTCGACCGAGTCCGAACTGGACACCACCAGCCGGCAGCTTTCTTCAACGGAAGTCGAGCTTACCACGGCCAATAGCCGGATAACCTCCCTGCAAGGGGATATGAACGACCTGGAAAATTCTCTTTCGGACTCCCAGGACAGGCTGGCGATAGTGGAAGAGACATTAGACGGACTGGGCATTACCGTTGCCGCCAGCAAGGAGTGCACGGACGTGGAATTGGTTGACAACCCGGAGGCGCAAAACCCCACCTGGAACCAGCTAATGTCGTTTATCTCGGCCGACCGGACGGAGCAGAACATGTATATCAAAGATGTCTACGACTGCTCGCAGTTTTCCCGGGATGTCCATAATAACGCCGAAGCGGCGGGCATCCGCGCCGCCGAGGTGCAGGTGACGTTTAACAACCAGGTGTCCGGTCATGCCCTCAACGCCTTCATCACGACCGATTACGGGCTGGTCTATATCGACTGCACCGAACCGCCGGACACCGTCGCCCGCGTGAAACTCGATAAGGTCTATCGCGGCATGGCAACATACTCGGTGGCGGGCAAAAATGTGAGGAATGACGCCTGGTGGGACTCGTTGATGTCATATTATTATATTAGTTCAAATACGGGCGGGCAGGCCACCGTAGCCGATATTACGATATACTGGTAGCAATATTATGATAGTTAAATTAGGGAGGAGGGTTAAGTCATGGCGACACAGAAATTAGACAAGGACACGAAAAAAGCTTTGCTAGAAGCCCGAAACAAAATAGAAAATCTTACTGAAATCGATGCCAATGAAGCAAAAACACGACAAGTAATAGAGCGAATATTTGAAACATGCATGGGTTTTGATGTATTAAAGTACGTTACACCTGAATATGCCGTCCATGGTATTGGAGATACAGAATATTGTGATTTAGCTATCCGCTTGGATGAAAATAGCCCCCCAAAAATTCTGGTAGAAATAAAACGAGTAAAAAAAGACCTTTCTGTAAAACACCTGACACAAGCTGCCCGTTATGCGATTGATAAGGGATGTGAATGGGCTCTATTAACTAATGGCAGAGAATGGCGGCTGTATAATATTTTCTTTGATAAAACGCCGCAAGCAACGCTTATTGATTCTTGGAATCTTATTAACGATGATATGGCAACTGTTGCTGATAAATTTAATCTTATCTGCTATAAAAATCTAAAAAGAGACTTATTAGATGAAATAAAAACAAAAACAAGAATACTCAATACTCATAACATTCTCAAAATACTATTGTCAGAAAACTCACTATCGTCTATACGACGTTCTTTTAGAAGGATGAAAAAGGGAGTTGCTGTTTCACCCGAAGAAGTTGTTGGAGCTATTAGAAAATTATTGAATGAAACAGCACTTTCCGAATTAGAGAATATTAAAATATCACTTGGTGCAAAAAAGCCGAAGAGAAAAACTACTCCGAAGATAAGTGCAGTACAAGAAGAAAAGAAGCAAGAACCAGCGGTTATTCATAAAGAGGAGGTTTAGACATGGGCAGCAAAGGCAGAAAGAACGTCAAGAAACCCAAGGGCGGCGTTAAAGGCAAAGCCGCCCCGGCCAAGAAGAAATAAAAAGGGCGGGTCGGGTACCGCTCCGGATTTGCCCCTTCCTCCGACCGGGGAAGGGGGACAAGGTAGGTTTCCCCGTTTCTCAAGGGGGTGAGGTCTATCAATAGTCGAGTATCGCCAAAAATAGGTGAAGTCATCGAAGCCAGCACCGTCGAGTTCACTGCCCAGTGCTACGAGCTTTATCCTTCAAAAGAAGGACCTCCCCTGGGCAGCCTGGTAAAGACCGGCGATATTTACGGTATCGTCGGCCACGCGGAGACCGGCGGCCTAGAGCCGGGGCGCCGCCCCATCGCCCGCGGCAGGGACGAGGCCTCGGAGGAGGCGGTGTTTGAGTCCAGTCCCCAGCTTCTAAAGCTCCTCCGCAGCGAGTTCACCGCGGCGGTGGTGGGCTTTAAAAACGACGGTAAAATCTATCAATACCTCGCCCCGCAGCCCGCCCGCATCCATAGTTTCGTATATTTATGCCAACCCGACGAGGTCAAAGAGTTCGGCCGCTCGTTCGACTTCCTCCGCATTTTAATTAACGCCGCCCTCCCTGTTCCCGGCGAAGAACTCATCGCCGCGGCCTTGCGGCAGATGAGCCAGGCGCAGGATGAGCCGCGCGCTTTCCTGGTGGCCGCGGGCAAAGCGCTGGCCGACCTTCTCAGCGCTGATTTCCTCCGGCTCAAGAATATACTGGGGAGGCTCAAATGACGGACAGGCTCGGCATCGTCACCACGGCCTCGCTGGAGAAAGGCGTCGACGTCCGCCTGGACGCTCCCGTCTCGGTGGAGGACATGGTGGTGGGGCGCTATGTCACCATCCAGGGGCATAAGCGCTGTTTCTTCGGCATGATTACGGATGTCAGCCTTAAATTTACCGACGACCGACTCTCCGTTTCCCCGCCCGACGTCGCCGACCCCTTTATCGCCGAGGTATTGACCGGCACCAGCACCTTCGGGACGATACACGTCACCCCCATGCTCACCATCGGCGATGACGCCGCCTCGATTCTGGAAGGACCGCAGCCGGTCAAGACCATCCCGGCGCACTTTTCCACGGTCAATTTAGCTTCGGAACAGGACATCGAAAGAGTTTTCGGCAAGGAGGACAAAGACCGGTTCCACATCGGCAACCCGCTGGACATGGAGACGAAACTCTGCCTCAACCTCGAAGAGTTCGTCAAACGCTCCAACGGCATCTTCGGCAAGAGCGGCACCGGCAAGACCTTCCTCACCCGCATCCTGCTCATCGGCATGCTCCAGAAAAGTCGGGCCGTCAACCTGATTTTCGACATGCACAACGAGTACGGCTGGTCCGGCACCAGCGAGGGCGGCCCGCCGGTGAAGGGCCTGAAGCAGCTTTTCAGCAGTCGCGTGGCGGTATTCACGCTGGACGAGGAAAGCTCGCGGCGGCGCAAGGTCAGCACCGATTTTACCGTTAACATCGGCTATGATGAAATCACCCCGGAGGATATCGCCATCCTGCGGCCCACCCTTAACCTCACCGAGCTGGCCGTCGAGGCGGCCTACCAGCTGCGCAAAATTTTCGGTAAGAGCTGGCTGCGTCAGACCCTCGAGCTCGATGAAGAAGAGATGGCGGAAAGGATTAAAGAGGCCAACATCCACGAGAGTTCGCTGCAGAGTCTCAAGCGGGGACTCCAGACCATCGGCCGGCTCGGCTTCGTGCGTAAAGACGCCCCGGAGGACGCCGTCAAGCGCATCCTCGATTACCTCCAGCGGGGCACGGATGTCGTTCTGGAGTTCGGACGCTACCGCGAAATCAGCGCCTACCTGCTGGTGGCGAACATGCTCTCCCGCCGCATCTATGCCCGCTACCAGCAGCAGACGGAGGAAGCCATGGCCGCCGGGGACGATGCCCTCAAGCCGCGGCCCCTCGTCATCACCATCGAGGAGGCTCATAAGTTCCTCAACCCGGAGGTGGCGGACAAGACCATCTTCGGCACCATCGCCCGCGAGATGCGCAAATATAATGTCACGCTGCTCGTCATCGACCAGCGTCCCAGCGGCATCAGCGAGGACGTCATGTCCCAGCTGGGCACCAAGATTACCTGCCTCCTTGATAACGACCGGGACATCGATGCCGTGCTGGCGGGCGTCTCCGGCAAGAATGAGCTAAAAGCCGTCCTGTCCCGACTCGCCCCCAAGCAGCAGGCGCTTATCTTCGGCCACGCCGTGCCGATGCCGGTGGCCTTCCAGCCCGTCCCCTACGACACCAAGTTCTACGCCCGCTTTACCCCCGGGGATAAAAAGACGGGAAAACCGGCCGACAAAGATATCGAGAAGCTCTGGGAATAAAGGGATAAATTTGGACCTATCCCCCTATGTCCCCCTTCCCTCGGGTATTTATAGAGGGAAGGGGGAGTAACTAGAAGAGGGGCTGACGCCCCTCTTAAACGCCCTGTAAACAAGGGAAGAGCCTCTGAGGTTAAACCGGTTACTTAATCTCTTTCAGCTTCTTTTCCAGCTCTTTATTACCGGGCTCCACGAGAATTGACCCGTCCGGGAAAACGATAGTGGGCACTCTCTGGTAGCCGTCATTTACCTCTTGAACATAGGCCATCGCCCGCTCATCGCTCTCGATATCTATCCAGGTGTAAGGCACCTTCAGTCTTTCGAACACCTGCTTCGCCTGGAAGCAGTCGGGGCACCACTTGGTGCCGTAGATTTTAATTCGCTCCATTCTATTTACATTATATCAGAGCGCCTTTACCGCTTTCTCTATCCTCCCCAGCGCCTCCCGCAAAATCGAGCGGGGGCAGGCGATGTTCATCCGCTGGAACCCCGAGCCCCCCTCCCCGAAAAGATAGCCGTCGTCAAAGCCCACCCTCGCCTCCTCCCGCATGAACCTCTGCAGCTCTTTATCGTCCAGCCGCAACCCTCGGCAGTCCAGCCAGAGCAGGTATGTGCCCTGCGGCTTGATGACTTTGATACGAGGGATGCGCTCTTTAAACCACTTCATCGTGATTTCCAGGTTGCCCTGAAGATACTCTAATAGCTGCTCGAGCCACTCGTCGCCGTAGCGGTAGGCCGCCTCCATGGCCGTCAGCCCAAAGATATTCAATCCGGGCACCAGGCCGGAGCGGGCGTCGGTGAAGTTGTCCCGGAGCTTTTTGTTGGGAATGATAATGGACGACGCCTCCAGTCCCGGCAGATTAAACGTCTTGCTGGGCGCCATGCAGACGATGCTGTTCTGCGCGAACTCTTCGGATATCGAGGCAAACGGCGTGTGCCGGTGACCTTGGTAAAGCAGCTCGCAGTGGATTTCGTCGGAGATGACGACCGCCCCGTGACCGATGACGATTTCTCCCAGCTGCGTTAGCTCTTCCCGACGCCACACCCGCCCTATCGGGTTCTGCGGGTTGCACAGTATGATGGCTTTGACGCGACTATGCCCCGGCCGCATGCCCTCCGGCGGATGGAACCTGCTTTCAAGGTCGGCGTAGTCCATGGTATAATGTCCGCGCGCTAGTTTGAGCCGGTTATGGACTATCTGGCAGCCGCTGCCCGTCACCACCCCGAAAAAGGGAAAGTAGGCCGGCTCCTGCAAAATAATCTCGTCGCCAGGGTGGGTCAGGGCCCGGACGGCGATATTCAAAGCGGGGATGATGCCGGGGGTAAAGACCACCCACTCCGGCTCTATCTTCCACCCGAACTTGCGCTTCAGGCGGTCGACCACCGCTTCGGTGAGACCGGGTCCCGGCATGGTATAGCCGTAGAACGGGTGCTCCGCCCGCTTCTCAAGCGCTTCGACTATCGGCGGCGCCGTCGGGAAGTCCATGTCCGCCACCCACATGGGTATCACGTCTTCCCTCCCGAAGATGGTCTTGACCGCGCCCCACTTGGCGCAATCGGTATGGCTGCGGTCGCACACGGTATCGAAATCGTAATTCATAATCCTGCCTCCGTACCTCAGTCCATTTTACACGGGGACTGTAGGTTAATACAAAAAAGGTTGTCATCAATTCCCCCGCAGGCTATAATAACTAACAAATGCACTGGGTCTATTACTTCGGCCGGGGCCTGATACGGACACTCGTGTTTCCCTTCGCCACCTGGGAGGTAAAGGGGCGGGAAAACATTACGTCGCCCGGACCGTTCCTCGTCGTCAGCAATCACCTGCACATCGCCGACCCCCCCATCGTGGCCGCCAGCCTCCCCCGGAAATGCGTCTTCATGGCTAAAGAAGAGCTCTGGCATAATCCCTGGTCGCGTTTCTGGGTAAAGAACTTCGGCGCTTTCCCGGTGCGGCGGGGCGGCGTGGACACGGAAGCCATCCGGCAGGCGGAACACTGGCTGAAAAAAGGCATTTCCGTCATCATGTTCCCGGAAGGCACCCGCAGCCCTGACGCCCGGATGATTCCCGCCCTGCCCGGCGCCGCTCTTATCGCCCAGCACGCGGGCGTGCCCGTCCTGCCGGTGAGCATCGCCGGCTCGGAAAAGCTGCGCCACCTCACATGGAGTTTCTTGCATCATCCGAAAATCACCGTCACCTTCGGCCGACCCTTCAGCCTGCCGCCCAGTAACGGCCGAATGACCCGCGAGCAGCGCCAGGAGATGATGGACGGCATCATGCGGAAAGTCGCCGCCCTGCTTCCTCCCGAATACCGAGGAGTTTATGCCGCCGAAAAGACCGCCGGTAATTGAGAAGGCCGCCCGGACGGGCTTTTGCTTCGGGGTGAGGCAGGCCGTCACCTTGCTGGAAAAGGTCGCCCGCGAGCGCGGCGGCGTGGAGACGCTGGGGGCGGTCGTGCATAACCAGCAGGTGCTGCAAAAGCTCGCGGAAATCGGCGTCAGGGTGGTGAATAATATTGACGATATTCAGGGTGATACCGTGGTCACCAGCTCGCACGGCGTCAGCCCCGATTTAGAGGAACAAATCCGCGCCCGCCATAGCGAGGTCATTTCCACCACCTGCCCCAACGTCCACCGCGCCCAGTCTGCCGCCGAAAATCTGGCCGAGTCCGACTTTTTCGTTATCGTCTATGGCGATGCCGACCACCCCGAGGTCAAGGGCATCTTGGGCTGGGCGAAAGACAAAGGCATCGCCACCACCGACGAGCGGGCCGTGGCGGCTTTAGACCCCCTCCCCCGCCGACTCGGCATACTGTCGCAGACCACCCAGGTGCCGGCCCATTTCCGGGATTTCGTGAAGAAAATAATCGACCTAGCCCTGACGAAAAACTCCGAGATTCGCGTCATCGATACTATCTGCCACGACCTGCGCGAGCGCCAGGCGGACGCGCTGGAGCTGGCGCACCGGGCCGACCTCATGCTGGTGGTGGGGGGGCGTTCCAGCGCCAATACCAGCCGAATCGCCAAACTGTGCTCTCAGGTCACCGAGACGCATTTAATAGAGACCGCCGCTGATATTAAACCCTCATGGCTCAAGGGGAAAAAGCACATCGGCGTTACCTCCGGCGCCTCCACCGCCGAGGACACGGTCGATGAGGTCGTGAAAAGGTTAAAAGAGATGACCGGATAACAATTCTAGCTCTGAGCTTCAAGAACTCTTTTCAAGTTACCAAGACTCTTCTGCAGTTCTTTTCGCATTGTGCTTATCAGCATCGGTGAAAACAGCTTGAAGACCCCACGCACGGTAATATCGTAGGTGATAGTAAACTTTACACCTCCAGCTATGGGGTCATAGGTATTACGTTGTTTAATGATCATCCCCGCGGAGGTAATAGTTTTACCAAAGTTCTTAGTCGGCGCGTATTCCGTAGCCTGTGCCGTCCATTTCATACTCAGGCCCATCATGTGGCTGACCCCTTTGAACGTGGTCCCGACACCTACGGAGCCCTGAGACGTCTGCTCCGATTTCGGTATAACTGACTGCCATTCCGGCCAGCTTTTCGCGTCAGTCGTGAAGGCGAACACCTTTTCTACAGGACGCTTGATTTCTACACTCGCTTCAACTCTTGCCATGTGAATACCTCCTATAAATACCGGCAAAATACAAGTCAATTACGTTAACAGTCATTCTAGTCTCCTAACGACCATACGTCAAGACCACGGATCTCCTTGACTGGTTCATGCACACTCCTTATAATTTATCTTAGCTTTAGCCTCCGCCTTGTCCCCACCGTTAAGAGAGGAATATTAGATTGGACTACTTTTTAACCGAGTCGCAAAAGACCATCAGAGACCTCGCCCGCCGCATCGCCGAGGAAAGGGTTTTGCCCGTCCGCGCCGAGCTCGACGAAAAAGAGGAGTTCCCCTGGGGCATCGTTAAAGACCTGGCCGCCGCCGACATGTTCCGCGTCTTTGTCCCGGAGCAGTACGACGGACTGGGCGGCGGCTGCCTGGAGCTCTGCCTGGTCACGGAAGAGCTCAGCCGGATATGCAGCGGGGTGGCCGTCACCTATGCCGCCAGCGCCCTGGGCTGCATGACTTTAATGGAGTACGGCACCGAGGAGCAGAAACACAAATACCTGCCTGATATCGCCGCCGGCAAGAAGCTGGGGGCTTTCGCCATCACCGAGCCGACCGCCGGCAGCGACGCCAGCAACATCAAGACCACGGCGGAAAAGGTGGCGGGGGGCTACCTGCTCAACGGCACCAAGCAGTTCATCACCAACGGCGGCGAAGCGGAAATATATACCGTTATCGCCCTGACAGACAAGTCCAGAGGCGCGCGCGGCGCCAGCGCCATCATCGTGGAAAAAGGCACGCCCGGCTTTACCTTCGGCAAGAAGGAAAAGAAGCTGGGCATCCGCGCCTCGGCCACGCGCGAGCTCGTCTTTAAAAACTGCCTGGTGCCGGAAGAAAACCTGCTGGGCAAGCCCGGCCTCGGCTTTATCCAGGCGATGCGCCTCTTCGACAAGTCGCGGCCCGGCATCGGCGCGCAGGCGGTCGGTCTGGCCCAGGGTGCTTTAGAGGCTGCGGTAGATTACGCCGAGCAGCGCGTCCAGTTCGACCAGCAGCTCATCAACATGCCGGTCATCCAGCACATGCTGGCGGACATGGCCATCCAGGTCGAGGCCGCCCGCGCTCTGGTCTACGCCGCCGCCCGCTATGTCGATAGCGGCGCCAAAAATCTCACCGAGTCGTCGGCCATGGCCAAGGTCTTCGCCTCGGACGCCGCCATGAAAGTCACCATCGATGCCGTACAGATCTGCGGCGGCTCCGGCTACATGCGCGACTATCCCGTCGAAAAGATGATGCGGGACGCCAAGATCCTCCAGATTTACGAAGGCACCAACCAGATTCTGCGGAACGCCATCGCCGTGAACCTGCGCAAACGGAAGGGCCGCGCGGCATGAACGTCGTCGTCTGCCTCAAGCAAGTGCCCGGCACAACCGAGGTTAAAATCGACCCGCAAACAAATACCCTCATCCGGCAGGGCATCGAAAATATCATCAACCCCTTCGATACCTACGCGCTGGAAGAAGGCGTCCGGCTCAAGGAGAAGCACGGCGGCAAAGTGACGGTCGTTACCATGGGCCCCCCGCAGGCGGACGCCGCCCTCCGTGAGGCCGTCTCCCTGGGCGCCGATGAGGCCGTATTGCTCTCCGACCGCGCTTTCGCCGGCGCCGATACCTGGGCCACCGCTTACACTTTATCTCAGGCGGTAAAAAAAATAACGCCATACGACCTCATCATCTGCGGACGTCAGACCATTGACGGGGATACCGGGCAGGTGGGGCCGGAAATGGCGGAGATGCTTAATATTCCCTTCGTAGCCTACGTCAGCCGCATCGAAGATATAAAGGATAAATACCTGCGCGTCACCCGCATGGTCGAGGAGGGCCACGAGGTCATCGAGACGTCTTTGCCCGCCGTCATCACCGTCGCCAAGGAAATCAATGTGCCCCGCCTCCCCTCCCTGCGCGGCATGATGAAATCGAAGAGCGCCGTCGTTACCACCTGGGGCGTTAAAGAGCTGGGCGTTGATTCATCGATGGTCGGCCTGGCCGGTTCATCTACCCAGGTTATAAAAGTATTTTTCCCGCAGAGAATACACCAGGCCGAAATGCTCGCGGGGAACATCGAGCAGCAGGTGGAAGCGCTGGTCGACCGGCTCCGTAAGGCCGGCCTGTGCTAGGAACAATGTTTCATGGGAGTCAAAATCGATACTTTAAAGTGCACCGGCTGCGAGGCGTGTGTTTACGTGTGCCCCGTCGGCGTGCTCCTCGTCGAGGACATGAAATGCCGTGTCGGGGAAGGCTGTATATCCTGCGGACTCTGCGTCGACAGCTGCCACTGGCGGGCGATCACTCTGGAAGATAAACAGGACAAGACGTCCAAGAGGCGAAAAAATAAATGACGGATACCCCTATAAAAGTCAATGACGAATGCACCGGCTGCGGTAACTGCACCTCGGTCTGCCCCTTCGGCCTGATAGAAATCGTCCGGGGCAAGGCCGTGATTAAAGAGGGCTGCACCCTCTGCGGCGCCTGCGTGGACGCCTGCGACTATGATGCCATCACTATCGAAGCGCCTCAAAAGACAGTTAAAGCCGTCGGTAAAGCCCGCGGCGTGTGGGTCTTCGCCGAGCAACGGCGCGGCGTCCTGAAAAACGTCGCTTTCGAGCTTTTGTCCAAAGGCCGCGAGCTGGCCGACACTTTAAAGACGGAGCTGTCCGCAGTGTGCCTCGGACACGATGTCAAAGACGTTAATAGCCTTATCGCTTACGGCGCGGACAAGGTTTATCTGGTGGACAGTCCCGACCTGGCCGATAACCAGGAGGACTACCTTACCCACGAGATGGTCAGGCTTATCCGCGAGCATAAACCGGAGGTCGTCCTGGCCGGCGCCACGGCCCTCGGCCGCTCTTTCTTTCCCCGCGTGGCGGCCGTTCTCAATACCGGACTTACCGCCGACTGCACCGGACTGGATATCGATACCGAGAAACGACTTCTGCGCCAGACCCGCCCTACTTTCGGCGGGAACATCATGGCGACCATCATCTGCCCCGAGAAGCGTCCCCAGATGTCCACCGTACGACCCCGCGTCTTTAAGAAGAGCGCCCCCGACCCCGCCCGCAAAGGGCAGATTATTAAAGTGGATTTTAAGAAAGAGGGCGTCACCGCGAAGACGAAGCTGCTGAGCTTTATCGAGGATGTCACCGAAACCGTCAAGCTAGAAGACGCCGATATTATCGTGTCGGGTGGGAGAGGGCTGGGCAAAGCCGAGAATTTCAAGCTCCTCGCCGAGCTGGCGGACACTCTCGGGGCGGCTTTAGGCTCGTCCCGGGCGGCGGTGGACGAGGGGTGGATTCCCTATAGTCATCAGGTTGGACAGACGGGCAAGACGGTCTGCCCTAAGCTCTATATCGCCTGCGGCATTTCCGGCGCCATCCAGCACCTGGCCGGTATGCAGACTTCCGACTGTATTATCGCCATCAACGATAACCCGGATGCCCCCATCTTTCAGGTGGCGCATTACGGCATCGTCGGCGACCTTTTCCAGGTGGTGCCGCTCTTGATTAAGAAGCTGAAGGGATAGCTTAATAAGAACCCGGCACAAAGAAATCCAGGCCATGCTGCTCGGCGTGGTCTTTTATCTCGTTAACGATATCCGCCGGCGGTAATACCAGTTTCACAACCGCCTGTTCCGTTGGCAGGACAAACTGACCACCGTTCCAGGAGACGAACTCTCCTTCCGGGACCCGGCTTAGGACGTCTTTGATTCCTTCCACCCCTAATGTATGTATGTCCACCCAGCCGTCTTCAGACTCTTTATTTTCGCCTGAGACGATTTCTTCCAGAGATTTATTCCGATTGGTGCCGGTAATTAAAGTAAAATGCCAGCCGCTGTCCAGCTCCCACGAATATAGCTCGTAGCCTTTCATGGAATGCGGCAGCGGACCGTCTCCCGCTGCCTGACAGGCAGGTAGGACAGAAATTAATAGTATTAACGCCAGCAAATATGTTACTTTCTTTCTCATTCCACACTATTATAACGATGAGAAAGTGAAAAAGGTAGCTTATCCCTTTTTACCCGCTTGCCACGAGCCGCCTGTTTCCCCTATAATGATATATTGTACCGGTACGGAGGAGAGGTGTGGCATGCAGATTAACGTGTCCCAGCTGCTCCAGGAGCCCGTCGGTTCGACCCGAGAGTACGAGGTAGATGCGGTCGATGAGATTATCGACGACGGTAAAGAATACCATGTCCATGGCAAGTGCCAGTTAATGCGCACGCAGCGCAGTATCCTGGTGAAATGCGCACTGGACGCCGAGGTCGAGCTTACCTGTAACCGCTGCCTGAGCCGGTTCCGTCACCCCCTGAAAATCAAGTTCGAGGAGGAGTACCTGCCTACCGTGGATATTCACAGCGGGGCGCCGCTGCCGGCGCCGGAAGAGACCAGCGCTTTCACCATCGACGAGCGCCATACCCTCGATTTAACGGAAGCGATACGCCAATATTCTCTCATGGCCGTGCCGATGAAGGCGCTCTGCGATGAAGACTGCGCCGGACTATGCCAGAAGTGCGGCCAGAACCTTAACGAGGGCAAATGCGATTGCCCGGCGGAGGACATCGACCCGCGCTGGGCGAAGTTGACCGAGCTTAAATAGACTAATCTAAGGAGTAAAATATGGGCCCACTACCGAAGCGAAGGAAAACACATTCACGGGCTGCGCAGCGTTTGAGCCACACCGCCCGCAAGCCGACGGCAACGGAATTATGCCCGCAATGCCATAGTCCCAAGCTGCCCCACCATGCCTGCCCTGTCTGCGGGACCTACAATGGCCGTGAAGTCATCAAGCAGAAAGAGAAGAAAAAGGCGGCCGCTTAGAGAATTCTCCGATGGCTAAAACGGCGTGGGTATTTCCCGGCCAGGGCTCGCAGGCGGTGGGCATGTGCCGCGACCTCTACGATAATGTGAAGTCGGCCAGGGAAATCTTCGAGCAGGCGGACCGGGCGCTGGGATTTCCCCTGTCCCGGCTCTGCTTCGAAGGTCCTGAGGAGGAGCTCCGCCAGACTATCAACGCCCAGCCTGCCCTGGTGACCGCGGCTTTCGCCTGCCTGGAGGCCGCCCGCGAAATCAATGGCGATAAGCTTGCGCCACCCGTTTATACCGCCGGCCATAGCCTCGGGGAATACACGGCGCTGGCGGTGGCCGGAGTCTTCGATTTCACTGCGGCGGTACGCCTCGCCCGCGAGAGAGGCCGGCTGATGCATGAGGTCGGTCAGAAACGACCGGGCGGTATGGCGGCCATCATCGGGCTGGAGGAAGCGAAACTGGCTGAGGTCTGCCGCCAGTCCGATACCGTCATGGCTAATATCAATTGCCCGGGACAGATAGTTATCAGCGGCGCTTCCGAGAACATCGCCAGGGCCATGGAGCTTGCCAAAGCTGCCGGGGCCAGCCGCGCCATCCTATTACAGGTAAGAGGGGCGTTCCATTCGCCGCTGATGAAGCCGATAATAGAAGGTATGTCTAACGTTATAAAGTCGACCCGCTTTAAAGACCCCACCATCCCCGTCATCGCCAATATGACCGCCCTGCCGCTGACCACCGCCGAGGCTGTGAAAGAGGAGCTCATCAACCAGTTGACGAACCCCGTTCAGTGGCAACGAAGCGTCGAATACATGGTAAAGCAGGGCGTGGACACGTTCATCGAGATAGGGCCGGGCAAGGTGCTGACCGGCCTCATTAAGCGCATCAACAAGGACGTTATTACACGGAATATCAGCGACTGGGAGACGGCCAAGAGCCTGGGACAATAGGCGATAATAATTACCTCACCCCCTCGCCCCCTCTCCAAACCTTAGATTTATGAAATAGTGTCTTTATTTGTTTGGAGAGGGGGTCAAAAGAAAGAGGGGTCGTGACCCTTCAGGGTGAACCTTCACTTCGTGGTGACCTCAGTGGAACCAGGATGAACCCCTCTTAGACGCCCCGATATTTTAGGGCTTGCGTGACTAATAATTCTCACTTATACTTTAAATGCGTTTGTTAAAGGAGACTTCTTGTGACCGCACATCAAGCTAGACTCGCCGTTATCGGGGGGACGGGGCTATATAAAATCGAGGGGCTGACGGATATCAAAGAGGTCAGGCCGGAGACGCCCTTCGGCAAGCCCTCCGATATTATAATCGTGGGGAAACTGGGCGGGGTAAGCGTCGCTTTCCTGCCGCGGCACGGCCGGAACCATACTATTTCCCCCACCAATGTCCCCTCCCGCGCCAATATCTACGCCCTCAAAGCGCTCGGGGTGGAGTTCATCATTTCGTCCAACTCCTGCGGCAGCTTCAAAGAAGCGCTCAAGCCGGGCCACCTGCTCGTGCCCGACCAGGTCATCGACCGCACCCGGCAGCGCCAAAATACCTTCTTCGACGGGGGTATCGTCGCCCACATACCGTTCGCCGACCCGTTCTGCCCGGTATTAAGCGACATCGTCTACCAAGCCGCCAGAGAAGCCGGCGCGACCGTCCATAAAGGCGGCACGTTCGTCGCCATGGAAGGCCCCGCCTTTTCCACCCGGGCCGAATCGAGGCTATATAAATCCTGGGGGGCCGACGTCCTCGGCATGACGATCCTCCCCGAAGCCAAGCTCGCGCGCGAGGCGGAAATCTGCTACGCCAGCATCGCCTGCATCACCGACTACGATAGCTGGCGTGAAAGCACGGAAGCGGTCAGCGTCGAGACGATTTTGTCCACCATGCGCCGCAACATCGACCTCGCCAAAAAGACGATAAAGCTGGCGGCGGGCAGGATACCCCGGAAACGCGACTGCCCCTGCGTCGACGCGCTCGGACCCGCGCTCGTCACCGACCTGGCGGTGGCATTGCCGCAGGAAAAGCAAAGGCTGGGAATAATCATCGAGAAATACGTCAGGAAGGCGTGATATTATGTCAAATACAGAGTTTTATTGCCTGCCGACCATAATCGGCAGCGTGCCCCACACCGACCCGCAAAAAGCCTGCCGGCTGCTCGTTCGTTACCTGAAAGATATCCCCACCTGGCCGCAACTCCCGGCGAAGTCGTTCCTGGAAAACATGTACGTCCAGTACAGCGAGGGCTTTCCCGGGGCGGTCGTGGAGAACAACCGTATCTATATCGATACCGCCAGCGATTATACGAAGTCGCTGGAAACGCTTTACCAGGCCTACCTGGACAATGATTTCGCCAAATACGCCATGGGGCGCGACCACGTCGCCGGGCTTTACGCCCTGCTCGAGCAGGACGGGCTGAAACCCAAGGCGGTCAAGGGGTGCGTCACGGGGCCTTTGTCCTGGGGGATGACCATCACCGACGAAAATAAAAGGTCGATACTCTACCACGAAGTCCTCGGCGACGCCGTCCCGAAGTTTTTAAAACTCAAGGCCGCCTGGGAAGAAAACCAGCTTAAGAAAATCTCGAAAAATACCATCATCTTCGTCGACGAACCCTACATGGCGTCCTACGGTTCGTCAATCGCCGCCGGCGCCTTCGCCAAGCCGGAGAAAATCGTCGAGATGATAAACGAGGTCTTCGACGGCATCAGCGGGCTCAAGGGCATCCACTGCTGCGGCAACACGGACTGGTCGATACTCCTCAAGACGAAAATGGACATCCTCAACTTCGATGCCTACGAATATGCGCCATCGCTGGCCCTTTACCCCGATGAAGTGAAGAGGTTCATATCACGGGGCGGCTGCGTGGCGTGGGGCATCGTCCCCAACCACATGGAGCCGCTGATGAAAGAGTCGGTGGCCAGCCTTAAAGACCGACTCGAAGAGGCGATGGCGCCGTTCACCCGCGACGGGCTATCCATCAAAGAGATAGTCAAGCACAGCCTGCTCTTGCCCTGCTGCGGCCTCAATGCCCTGACCGAAGATGGCGCCGAGCACGCGTTGAAACTCCTGACCGACCTTTCCAGTGAGATGAGGAAAAAGATATCGATAATCAAAGAAGGTGGCGGCAAACTCTGTTTTAGGCTATAGTATTACTGATGAACAAATCGAGGAGAAACGCCTGGCATAAGCATCTGAAAGCGGCGAAAAAGGCCAAAGAAAAAAGACAGGCCGAAGCTAAGACGAGCAAGAAATAAATTCAAAATCCTAAATCCGTAACTCCAAACAAAGTAAAAAAGATAAAGATTTACTGTCTGGAATTTAGGACTTGAATAATGTCCGAGTTGCCGGAGCTGATTAAAGCCCTGCTCGACCCTCAAGCGTACCCCGACTCTCCCCAAAAAGTAGAGCTGATACAGACGCAGATATCCTATATATTTCTCGCCGGGGAATACGTCTATAAGATAAAAAAACCGGTAGACATGGGCTTCCTGGACTATACGACGCTGGAAAAACGACTCTATTACTCCAGGAGGGAAGTCGAGCTTAACCGTCGGCTCTGCGCGGAAGCCTACCTGGGCGTGGTGCCGATAACTAAAAATAATAAAAAGCGGTACGTTGTGGGTGGAAAAGGCGCGGCCATAGAATACGCGGTCAAGATGCGCCGCCTGCCGCAGGACGCCATGATGGACGCGCTCCTCGCTAAGAACAAGGTCACGCCGGAGATGGTCGGCATGGTGGCGAAGACCGTGGCCGAATTCCATAAAAAGGCCGCCACCAGCGATGAGATTACGGCTATCGGCGGCATCGAGGCCGTCATCAAGAACACCTCGGAAAATTTCACCCAGACCGATAAATATTTCAATATAATTATCGAGCCGGAGACCTACCGGCGCATCAAGGTCTACACCGAAGGCTTCATTAAGACCAACGCACCTCTTTTCCGCAGGCGCATGCAGGAGGGATGCGTGCGGGACTGCCATGGCGACCTCCACACCGCCCACGTCTGCTTTTCAGACAAAGGCGTCTGCATCTTCGACTGCATCGAGTTCATCGACCGGCTAAGGTACACGGACGTCGCCGCCGACGTAGCCTTCCTGGCGATGGACCTCGACCACTATAACCGGCGCGATTTATCGGACATATTCATCAAAGCCTATATCGAAAAGAGCGGCGATAAAGAGCTCATGAGGCTGCTTGATTTCTATAAATGCTACCGTGCCTATGTGCGGGGCAAGGTTGGCTGCTTCCAGTACGACGACCCGCAAATCCCCGCCGGCGAAAAGGAAAAAATCAAAGCCGGCGCCCGCAGCTACTTCAAGCTGGCGGAGACGTACGTAAAATGAAAAACACTCAAATCAGACCGATAAGCCAAGACGATAAAAAATGGGTCGCCGGCGTCCTTAAAGAATGGTGGGCCGGCCCGGTGATAGTAACACGCGGAAAAATGCACCGGGCCGATAGGCTGCCGGGGTTCATCGCGGTAGACGAAGGAAAACCGGCCGGACTGATGACATATGAAATAACCGGAGACAGGTGCGAAATCGTTACCATGAACAGCCTGGAGGAGGGAAAAGGGGTGGGGTCGGCACTGATAGACATCGTCAAGAACGTCGCTGCCAAAGCTGGATGCAAACGACTCTGGCTGATAACTACCAACGATAATACGAAGGCTTTAAGGTTCTGGCAAAAAAGGGGCTTTACGCTGGTCGCAATATACCGAAATGCCGTGAAAAACTCACGCAAGCTAAAGCCAGAGATACCTCTGACCGGTAACGACGGCATACCCATCAGGGACGAGATAAAGCTGGAGATGGCGTTATAGTATCTCAGGAGGCATAAATGAGAGAGCCGTTCGCGCAATACATTAAAAACAAGCTGCCGTCCGGCTTCCTGCTCATCGCCTGCGGGCTCCCGGGGACCTGGAAAACGGAGACTACCGAGGAAGTCTATAAAATCAGGGGCGGCCAGCTCCTGCGCAGCGACCTCATCCGTCTGGAGGTGCTGAAAAACGAAGACATCTTCGACGAGAAAGTGGCGGGGGACATGAAAAAGCGGACGCAGGTCTACGAAGTTATGTTCGAGCAGGCAGACGAAGCGCTCAAAACTAACGATAGCGTCATCCTCGACGCCACCTTCGTCACGCAGTCGCTGAGGCAGCGGGCGGCCGCCATCGCTAACAAACACAAAAAGACATTCGTCATTCTACAGACCGATTGCCCGCAGGAAGTGTCCATCAGGCGCATACTGGCGCGCGATAAAGAAAACTACGTCTCCAACGCCCTCACCGAAAAGGCCTACCTGGATAATAAAAAGAAGTTCGAGCCGGTCGACCTGGCCGACCTTAAAAAGCAAAATCCGGGGCTGAAAATCATTCACCTGGTCGTGGATACCGCCAAAGACCCGCCGGAGGAGTGGTTCATCACAGGGGAGAAGAAGTAATTAGCGACTAGATATAATTGGGGCGTTTAAGAGGGGCGGCAGCGACTGCCACCAGAAACGGATTATCATGGACGCAGTGGAGGTAAGGGAAATGGTGGCTGGGGAGGTAAAAGAGTAGCTTTAATCAATCTATATGCAGGGTCGGAGAATAACAGGAAGGACTACTATATGTCAGATGAAAAACGCCATGAAAAAATTAAGGCAGAGTTATACGATAAACAGTCTTCAGAGTTCTATGACTACCACGCCAAGCGTGGAGACGTGAAATTCTACGTTGATTTTGCGATAGAGTGTGCTGGGCCGGTACTTGAGCTGGGTTGTGGCACTGGTAGAATATTGATCCCAACCGCCAGAGCGGGCGTCTTTATTACGGGTCTGGACAAATCCGACGAGATGCTGAAAATTTGCCAAAATAAGCTGGAGAACGAGTCACCCGAGGTGAGAGATAGGGTGAAGCTTGTTGGTGGTGACATACGCAGTTTCGACCTAGGCAGTAAATTTTCACTAGTGACAATTACGTTTGGGCCATTCAATAATCTGGCGTCCGTAGAAGAACAAATCAGTTGTTTGAATTGTATAAGGCGGCATCTCCGTAATAATGGCGCCTTGATTTTCGATGTCTACTATCCGAACTCGAGAGAGCTATCGATAGGCGAAGAAGGTGCAGAAGGTTTTACAGAGAAGACCCCATTCGTAATGCCGGATGGAAGAAGTGTCATCTGGGGCATACGCTACTCATCTGTAGACCCCAACAGGCAAATCATAAACGAGGAGTTATTCTATAATATCCTCTATCCCGACAGGCACGAAGAGCGAATAGTCTATCCTGAGTCGCTACGTTACTTCTTCCGTTTCGAAGTCGAGCATCTACTTGCCAGGACAGGATTTAAAACGGAGTATGTTTACGCTGACTTTGATAAAGAACCATTTGGTTCTAAATACCCCAGTGAACTCGTGTTTTTGGCCAGAAAGATATAAACATACCAACTAAGTTTTTAAAGGCGGATCTCAAAAACTCCGGGAAGTCCAAGAGGGGCGAAGCCCCTCTTTTTTTATTTCCCCCTCTCCGCCAGCGGAGAGGGGGATCAAGGGGGTGAGGTCAAACCTTAAATATTCTCCCCCTGGTAAATACCTCTGTATCCTTCCGACTCCCCCGTCAGAGTTAAAAAGACAAGCTGGGTAATTCGGGCGTTGCGCTGAACGCGGAAACCATGGGGATTGTGCACTACCAGCAATGACTGCGACCGCCCCTCGTAGCCGGCGTCCCAGACGGCCGTGCCCACGCTGACGCCGCAGCGCAGCAGGGATGAGCGTGGGCGCCCTAAAGCCATGATGTCCTTCGGCAGGTGGACGATTTCGTTATACGTGATCATGTAGGCGCCCGGAGCCAGGTCAAGATACCCCCGGTCATCGAAATACAGCGGCGCCAGGCCCGATACGATTCTATCGCGGTTGTCGGCCGCTATCTGCCCGCCCGACTCCATCACGGCACAGTCGCGCAGGGTGAGGTCGAAGCCGTTGGCCTGCACCTGCTCGTCCAGGTCGAGCCAGCCCTCGATGAGCGGCGGCTTGCCCTTGATAAGTCGGCGTATATCGTTGCCCGAAAGGACTGCCATAAAACCTGCCCTATTTAGTAAGTCGGCGCCGCATCGTCACCAGAGTTACCGAAAAGAATACCACAATATAGGCTGCCATAATCCCCAGCGCCAGCCCGAGCCGTTCGGGCATGACGCCCGTGAAGAGCCCCCGTATTATTTCCACCGGCGGGCGCAGGGGTGTGTACCAGCTGACGTCCTGAAGCACTTTGGGGAAAGTGTCCAGCGGGAAAAAGACGCCGCTCAGGAGGAACAGCGGGTTGACGATCAGCGTGAAGAAAAAATTGAAGGCATAAATCGAGGGGACGACGGAGGTGTAAAAGAGCGAGACCGCCCCGAAGAGAACGCCCTCGACGAAAATCACCGGCAGGATAAGGACCGCCCACGGCGACGCGACCAGCTGGAACGCGGCGGCTATCAGCAGGACGATGGCGCCGGTAAGGAGGGCGCGAGTGGCCCCCCAGAAAATTTCCCCGGCGGTGATGTCCTCCACGTTCACCGGCGTAGCCATGATGGCATCGTAGGTGTGCTGGTGCTCCATGCGGAGAAACGCCGAATAGCTGCACTCGTTGGTAGCGCTGAACATCGCGTAGGAGGCAATCATCCCCGGCGCGATAAAGTTGATGTACTGCTCGCCGTTAATGGCCCCGATAAAAGCGCCCATCCCGAGGCCGAAAGCCAGCAGGAGCAGGACCGGCTCGACGAAGGAAATGGGCATCTCGAAGTGCCAGAGGCGGAAGAACACGTCCCGGTTACGCTGCCAGACGCGGAAAAAACGCCAGGAAAACATCTTCATTCCAGCAGCGACCTCCCCGTAAGTTTGAAAAAGACGTCCTCGAGCGTGGCCGTGCGCGTCCTCCCCGGCAGCCCCTCGACCTGCCCGTCGCGGAAGTTAAAGACATATAGCACGTCGGCGGCCTCTTCGAACTCAAGTTTGCGCCGCTTCAGCTCGGCGACCAGCCCGTCCCTGTCCGCGGGCTCGAACTCGATCTCCCAGATGCGCTCGCCGATGTAGCGGGAAACAAGCTCAATCGGGCTGTCGATGACGATGACCCGACCCTGGTGCATCACCGCCACCCGCCGGCAGAGGAAGGCGGCCTCTTCCATGTTCTGCGTGCAGAGCAGTTGCGTGACGCCCTGCGACTTTAGTTCTTTGAGCTTGCGCCAGACCATGTGCTTGGCCTGGGGGTCGAGGCCGATGGTAGGTTCGTCCAGTATCAAGATCTTGGGATTGTTAATCATGCCGCGGCCGATGAGCAGGCGGCGCTTCATGCCGCCGGAAAGCTCGTCGATCTTGCTCTTCATCTTGTCTTCCAGCTGGATGGATTTCAGGATTTCCAGGCTGCGGCGCTTCGCTTCTTCCCCGGGGATGGCGAAATAGCGGGCGAAAGTGCGCAGGTTCTGGATGACGTTCAGGTCCTCATCGAGATTATCTACCTGCGGGACCACGCCCAGCCTGGCTTTAATTTCTCGGGGATTCTTTTTTATATCCAGGCCGTCCACCCATATTTCGCCGGCGCTGGGCGGGGAAACGGCGATGATCATCCTGATGAGCGTGGTCTTGCCCGCGCCGTTGGGACCGAGCAGGCCGAAACACTCGCCCTCCTCTATCTCCAGGTCGACGTTCTCTACGGCGACGAGCTTTTTAAACTTTTTAGTTAAATGGGACGTTTTTATGATGGCCATGGTGCTCCGTTTTTAGACAACAGCTTTTTATCATACCAGATTTTATAGCTATAAGGCAATAGTGAGGTATCGTCACTCCTTGACCGTGCCGCAACAGGTTATTTATAATTAATACTCAGGACATTAAAATAATGGCGGGAAAAAGACATAAAGCCAGGACCATCGCCCTGCAGGCGCTTTACGAGGTGGACGCCGTGGCGCGCCGGCCCGAAGCGGTAACGGAGCGGCTCCTGGGAGAAGCTAACCTGTCCGAGGAAAACAGCGAATTCGTCCGGGAGCTGGTCAACGGCGCCATTAAACACCGGGAGGAAATCGACCGCAGTATCCATAAGTTCGCCACGGCCTGGCCGGTCAACCAGATAGCGCTCATCGACCGCAATATCCTGAGACTTGCAATCTTCGAAATTTTATTCGATAATAAAGTACCGGTAAAAGTAGCCGTAAGCGAAGCGGTGGAGCTGGCGAAGACCTTCGGCAGCGAAAAATCATCCAAGTTCGTGAACGGGGTCCTGGGGGCGATAAGCGCGCTGGCCAGCCGCGAGTAAGCTTCGTAAAAGGGGGAAGAAAGTGGCAACTGTTTTCGATAAGATTAAAGCGATCGTCGTGGAGCAGCTCGGCGTCGAAGCCAAAGACGTCGTCTCCACGGCCAGCTTTGTTGAAGATTTAGGCGCCGATTCGCTCGACCTGGTGGAATTGATCATGTCCCTGGAAGAGACCTTCAGCACACCGGAACGGAAACTCGAGATACCGGACGAAGCCGCCGAGAAAATCGTGACCATCCAGGACGCTGTCGATTATCTCAAGGAACAGGGCATCGAATAATTTTTCACTGTCGTTGCCTGCCCCGATTTAATCAGGGCGTGGCAATCTCATCGTCCGGTAAAGTACAACTTTTTTAGATACCCTTCGCCCAGCTTACGGCGTTGGTAAATATCTGCAGTCCGTAGAGGTCTTCCCGCTTTTTTTCGCGCGTCCAGCGGGGGTGCTGTGTCCAGCGGATGAAGTCCTCGGGGTGGGGCATCAGGCCGAAAATGCGCCCGGAGGCGTCACAGATGCCGGCGATATCGTTCACCGAGCCGTTGGGATTACACGGATAGCCCGCCCGGGCGTTGCCCCTGGCGTCCACATACTGCACGACGATGTTCAGCTTTTCCAGCATGCCCGGCTCCGCCACGAGCTTGCCCTCGCCGTGGGCGACGGGGATATACATGCCCTTCATGCCTTTCGTAAAGACGCAGGGGCTCTTCCGGTTCACTTTGAGATAGACCCAGCGGCACTCGAACTTGCCGGAATCGTTATTGGCGAGGGTGACCGGCTGGGCGCTCTGTCCCGTTATGCCGGGGAGAATGCCTGTTTTTACCAGCACCTGGAAGCCGTTGCAGATGCCCAGGACGAGGCGGCCGTCGTCGACGAATTTCTTGATGTCTTCGCCCAGTCGCAGCCGGATTTCGTTGGCCATGATGCGGCCGGCGGAGATATCGTCGCCGTAGGTAAAGCCGCCGGGGATGACGGCGATATGATAGTCCGAAAGCCTCTTTTCCTTGCGGAAAAGCTCGGTGACCGGGGCGGAGGCGACCCCGGCACCGACCACCTCGAAGGCGATTTGCGTATCGACATCGCGGTTCGTGCCCGGGGCGCGGAGGATAATGACTTTTACTTTGGACATTTAAACACTACCACCTCAGCGGCTTCTGCCAGGCCTCCTTGAGGTCGGCGATAGAAGCGGAAAGTACGATGCCGCCCCGGCGACCGTAGACCTCAAGCTTTTTATCCTTCATGACCCGCCCGATTTCCGCGAAGTCAACGCCGGAGAGGGCTTTTTCAAAGTCCTTTTTGTTTTTCGGGGCGACCTCAACGAGAAAGCGGGAATTGGACTCAGAGAAAAGTATATAATCATCGCGGTCGATGGATTCACCGAGCGGAACGTTTTTCAGTTGGACCGTCATGCCCAGGCCGCCGGCGAAAGCCATCTCCGCCGCCGCCACCCCTATTCCCCCCTCGGAGAGGTCGTGGCAGGCCGCCACCAGTCCTTTGTGCGTCGCCTGGGAAAGCGCGTCCATCAGTTTTTTGCCCTTCTCCGTTTGGACCTTCGGCACGTTATTGCCGATATAGCCATGCGTCGCAAAGTAATGCGAGCCGCCCAGCTCGTTACAGGTCTCGCCGACGATATATATCAGGTCGCCGGGGCTTTTGCAGTCCATGGTGACACATTTACTAACATCGTCCATGACCGCCATGGCGGAGATAAGGAGGGTGGGCGGGATGCAGATGCTGCCTTTCTCGGTGTCATACTCGTTGTAAAGGCTGTCCTTGCCGGAGACGAAGGGCGTGCCGTAAACGCTGGCGATATCGTAGCAGGCCTGCAGCGCCCTGACCAGCGTACCCAGCCGGTCGGGTTTTTCCGGGTTGCCCCAGCAGGAATTATCGAGCAGGGCGACCCTGTCCAGGCTGCCGCCGACGGCCACTACCTGCCGCAGGGCCTCGTCGATGGCCGAGGCGGCCATCCAGTAGGTATCGATGTCGCCATACTTGGGGTTGATGCCGTTAGATATAATTATGCCCTTTGGGGAATCCGAAAGCGGGCGGATAACGGCGGCATCACCGGGGCCGTCGTTAGCGGCGCCAACGAGGGGTTTAAGGACGCTCGTGCCCTGCACCTCGTGGTCGTACTGGCGGACGACCCACTCCTTGCTGCAGACGTTCCAGGCGCCGAGGATTTTTTTCAGGTCTTCCGTGAGGTCGGCGGGCTGAACGAAATCGGGCTCGGCGTGGCGCGCCGGCTGCCATAGCGCCTCCCGCTCGAGCTGGGGCAGTCCGTTATGCAGGAACTCCATATCCAAATCACCAACAAGGTTGCCCTCGTAAAAAAGGCGGAGTCGGCGGTCGTTGGTGAACTCCCCGATGACGGTCGCTTCGACGTCCTCGTTCTTAAAAATAGCCAGTATGCGGTCGATGTTCTCCGGCGGGACGGCCAGCAGCATGCGCTCCTGCGACTCCGAGACCCATATCTCAGTGTAAGAGAGGCCGGAGTATTTTAGGGGCACTTTTTCTAAATCAACGCGTACGCCGGTCTCCTCGGCCATTTCGCCCACCGCCGATGAGAGCCCCCCGCCGCCGCAGTCGGTAATGCGGCGGTAAAGTCCCTGGTCGCGCGCCTGTAAAATAGCGTCGAGGGCTTTCTTCTCTACGATGGGATTGCCTATCTGGACGGAACTCGAGGAGAGCGTCTCCGACTCTTTATCGAGCTCGCCGGAGGCAAAGGTGACGCCGTGGATGCCGTCGCGGCCCGTCCTGCCCCCCACCACCACCACGAGGTCGCCGGGCTTTTGCATGCCCTTCTGGCTGATGGCCGCCGGCATGATACCCACCGTGCCGCAGTAGACCAGCGGGTTGCCCACGTAACGCTCGTCGAAAAATATCGACCCGTTGGAGGTGGGGATGCCCATGCGGTTGCCGTAGTCGGCCACGCCGGCGCGCACGCCCTTGAAAATGCGGCGCGGGTGCAGGACGCCCTTCGGCAAATCGGCGTGGGGGAAATCGGGGGGACCGAAGCAGAAGACATCGGTGTTCATGATAGGCTTGGCGCCGAGTCCCGTACCGAGGGGGTCGCGGATAACGCCGCCGATGCCCGTCGCGGCGCCGCCGTAAGGTTCCACCGCCGAAGGGTGATTGTGCGTCTCCACCTTGAAGCAGACCGCGTAGCGCCCGTCGAAGTCGATAACGCCGGCGTTGTCCTTGAAGACCGAAAGACACCAGGGCTTGTTGAGCTCGCGGGTGACTTTCATCACCGTGCTCTTCATTAAATTATCGATGACCTTATTGCCGAGGGTAATTTTAGCTTTAAAAGTTTTATGGATGCAGTGCTCCGACCACGTCTGCGCCAGGGTCTCCAGCTCGACATCGGTAGGCCGGCGCCCGAGCTTTCTAAAGTAGTCCTGGATGATGCGCATTTCCTGAATATTCAGCCAGAACCGGCCGCGACTCAGCGCCATCAGGGCGGCATCATCCATGGCATGGATATCGATTCTTTCCAGCTTGAAATTATAGGTCGCCGAGCGCAGCGCCACGGCCTCTCTGCGGGCGACGATATGCTGGACGATGCTATTGACGAGCAGTTTATCGGAGATGTATTTAACCGTATCATCCGATAAATCGCCCCAGAAAAGGTGTTTCTTGGCCGTGCGGACGGCAGTGATGGTCTCGATACCCAGGTCGCGGATGCCTTTCTTGACGCTCTCTTCGACCGGGTCCATCACGCCGGGGTTATAGGCGACCTCCACGAGGCGGGCGCCGGCAGGGGCAGGACTATCGCCGGTCGTATACTGCTCGACGATGGGGTCGGTCAAAAGCTCGCGGCAGACCGCCGTCAGCTCTTTCTCGTCCAGCGTGCCTTCCAGGAGGTAAACGCTGCTGACCTTAACCCGCTCGACCGACCTGACACCGAGGTCGAGGATATCTTTAAGCAGGCCCTCGGAACGCGGGTCGGCGAAGCCTTCTTTTACCGAGACCTCGATGCGGTACATCGACTAATTGATACCTTCCACCCTTTTATCAATCCGGTTGACAATAAACGTAATCCACCGGCTCGGCTCTTTATCCTGAGCGAAGTCGAAGCCGGCGTAGATAGAGTCGAAAGAGTCGGCGAAGTAGCGGCCGTCCACCGCCTTATTATGCACATAATCCAGCATACTTTCAAAGTCCGGGGAGGCGACCGCGCCGGGGAAAAACGAAAGGCAGTCAAGGACTCTTAGGATGCCGTACTTCACAGCGGGGTACTGCAGGCTCATAAAGCGCCGCCCCACCCCGAAGCCGTGCAGATTGGCCCTCACCCGCCAGTGCTCCAGCAGCAATTCGATAGCGCCTTTAAACGCCGGGGACTGCCGGTAAGTCTCGTACTGCCCCAGCAGCATCAGCGCGTTCAGGTTGGCCATGGGGCAGGACTCTATCTCCAGGTCATCGTAGCAGTGCCAGCCGCCGTCAAAGCCGCGCGAGCTAAAGACCAAACGCGCGAACTTTTCCGTCCGGGGGTCGTCGCGAAAGCCCATTTTAGCCAGAGAAGCGAGGAGAATCGACGACATGCAGAAATAGTTGTCCCGTACGTTAGGGGGGATAGTGAAAGAGCCTTCCGGCGACTGAAACCTGAAAATTTCCTCCGCCTCGTTCTCCAATCCCAGGTCGCTTACCGACAGGCCCATATCGGCCAGGAAAAACAGGTCCCAGTAAGCCTTGCCGGACTCCGTGTAATGTACCCTGCCGGACTTTATGGCGCGGATACCGGCGTCCTTGCTTTTAAGCCTAGCGATGAGTTTTTCAATATCAGGGTCCCTAAGTACCGGTGTAATATCCGGTTTGGCGTCTAAAAGTTGAAGTCCGACCGCGTACCTGAGCCAGGCGGGTCCCGCCAGCAGCCAGTCGAGGACTTTTTTATCCAAGATTAACGCCCGCAAAATCAAGCTTTTCCGGCATTTAAGTGAGGATGTTCTGACACTTATATTTTACCTTTTTCAAGGGGTAAAGGTAAAGACTTTGTGACTTTTGTCTTTGCGGACGGGGTAAGCAAATGGTTGAATATATTAGTTGAATTTTTAATATTTCGGGGAGGAGGTATGGTTAAACATGCGGGAGACCTCAAACCCAGGGAACTCAAAAAGGATATTTATTGCGTCGGTGCAGTGGACTGGGACAGGCGACTGTTCGATTCGCTGATACCGCTCCCCGATGGGACCAGCTATAACGCCTACTTAATCAAGGGCAGCCAGCAGACGGCCCTCATCGATACCGTCAACCCGCCGATGAAGGAAGTGCTGTTGAACAACCTCGACCAGCTGGACATTAAAAAAATCGATTACGTCATTTTTAACCACGCCGAGCCCGACCACTCCGGCAGCATCGTCGAGGTCCTGGCGAAGTACCCGGAAGCCATCGCCGTCTGCACTCCCAAGTGCAAGGGGATGCTCATCGACCGTTTCAGGGTCGCCGACGACCGGTTCAAGACGGTCGAAGATAAAGAGACGATTTCGCTCGGCAACCGGACGCTCGAGTTCATCCACGCCCCCTGGGTGCACTGGCCGGAGACCATGCTGACTTACCTGCAGGAAGACAGGGTGCTTTTCCCCTGCGATTTCTTCGGCTCGCACATCGCTACCACGGACATGTTCGTGCGGGACGCCGGGCAGGAATACGAAGCCGCCCGGAGGTACTGGGCGGAAATCATGATGCCCTTCCGCCTCCCCATACAGAAAAATCTGGACAAGATCAAGGACTACAAATTCGACATCATCGCGCCGAGCCACGGGCCGGTCCACGATAAACCGGATTTCATCATTAAAACGTACCGCTCCTGGGCTTTCGACGAGCCGGGGAACATCGTCGTGGTGCCGTATATCTCCATGCACGGCATCACCCATCGGATGGTCGACTACCTCGTCGAAGCGTTAACGCGGCGGGGCGTGACCGTAAAGCAGTTCGACCTCGCCGCGAGCGATATCGGCAAGTTGGCCGCCGCCTTGGTGGACGCCGCCACGATTGTCATCGGCACGCCGACCGTGCTGGGAGGCCCTCACCCGACCGTCGCTTATGCCGCCCTCCTGGCCAATGCCCTGAGGCCCAAGGTGAAGTTCGCTTCGGTTATCGGCTCTTTCGGGTGGGGAGGCAAAGCCGTGGAGCAGGTCGCCGCCATGATACCGCAGTTGAAAGTGGAGATACTGCCGCCGGTCTACTGCCAGGGCGCTCCGCAAGAGGCCGACTACCAGGCGCTCGATAACCTGGCGGCGACCATCGCGCAGAAACATAAAGACGCCAAGCTGTCCTGAGAGTTGAAAGGAGAGATAACATGATGAAGCTATCGACAAAATCCAAGCTGAGCTCCGAGGAGGTCATCAAGCGCGCCGTTAAGTTCTTCGGGCCGGCGGGCTACGGCCTGAAGGTCGAGGAGGAGGGCAACTGCTGCGCCAACTTCGAAGGGGGCGGCGGGGGGGTGCGCGTTAGCGTGACGGAGGAAAAGAAGGGGAGCACCGTCGACCTGGAGTCAAGGGAGTGGGACTACCAGGCCAGGGCTTTTCTAGAAAAGGTGAGATGATATTTTAAAAGAATTTAATACAGCGACTTCAGCCTTTGTATAAATTTGTATCAATAAAGGAGTATCGATTATGGCTTTCGCAGCTAAAGATTACAGCAAACTCATCGGCATGGAAGGCTTCAGCGAGACACTGCTGAACAACCACTTCACCCTCTACCAGGGGTACGTGACCAACATCAACAAAGTCGCGGACGCCCTGGCGGTGATGCTCAAGGAAGGCAAGACCGCCACCCCGGAATATGCCGAGCTGAAACGGCGGTTGGGGTGGGAGTTCGACGGCATGCGCCTCCACGAGCTCTACTTCGAAAACCTGGGGGGCAAGACCCGCCTGGCGAAGACGGGAGTGCTGGGGAAGATGATCGAGGCGTCCTTCGGGAGCTACGAAGCCTGGGAGCAGGACTTCCGGGCGGTCGGCGCGATGCGGGGAATCGGCTGGGCGGTGCTTTACTACGACGCCGTTTCCTGCCAGCTGTGCAACAACTGGATTAACGAGCACGATGTCGGCCACCTGGCCGGCTGTCAGCCCATCCTCATCATGGACGTCTTCGAGCACGCCTACATGACCGATTACGGCATCAAGCGGGCAGACTATATCGCGGCGTTTTTCAAGAACATCAACTGGAGAGCCGCGGAGAGCCGGGTAAAATAATACCGTTATCCACACATTATTTCCGAGAGGCAATTTATGAAGAGAAACATCATTTTGATAGTGTCGTGCCTATTGATTATCGTTGGACTGCTGGCGGCTGTTTCCTGCGGAAAGTCGACCCAGCCGACAACCACGGCGCCCGGGACAGGGACCCAGTACAACCGCCGCCCGGGTCGACGACGGGACCGGATTTTAAACCTGCCTCGGTGACCATCGAAAACCTCGCTTTCTCGCCGGCGGCGCTCACGGTACCTATCGGCACCACGGTGATCTGGACAAACAACGATGCGACCACCCACACGGTAACCTCGAATACGGGGCTGTTCGATAGCGGGTCGTTGAATAATGGAGCTACTTTCAGCTTTACTTTCAATACTAAAGGGACTTTCGAATATCACTGCACGATTCACACGACGATGCACGGCACGATTACCGTACAATAGCTACTCCAGAAGCTCCATAATGTGCCTCACCTGGACGGGTTTTTTCTGCCAGGCAAGGCTATCGACGAGCTGTATCTCGCAGCCGGGGCAATCGGTCACGACGACGTCCGCGCCGGTCGCCGCGATGGCCTCGACCTTTTTCGCGGCGATTTTGCGGGACAAATCGTAAAAATAGATGCTGAAAGTCCCCGCCATGCCGCAGCAGGCGTCGGCGTTGGACATTTCCACGTACTCAATATCGGGCAGTGATTTCAATATAAAGCGCGGCTGCTCCTTGACGCCCAGGTAGCGCCCCAGGTGACAGGGCTCGTGCCAGGTCACCGTCTTGCCCCGGAACTCCTCCGCGACTGCGGTAAGCTGCGGGGGGCAACTTCAAAACGTCCACCAGGAACTCGGTGATATCTTTTATCTTATCGGCGAACTCCTGGTATGCTTTTTTTCTTTCTTCGTTATCGGCCAGAAACCTGACGTAGTCCTTCATCGCCGAGGCGCAGGTAGCGCAGTCGGTGACAATATACTCTAAATCTTTAAAAGCCTTGACGTTGGCATCGGCAAAACGACGGCCGTTGGCGAAATCCCCCGCGCCCAGAAACACCGGGGCCCCGCAGCACCCCTGAGCGCGCGGCACATGCACTTCCACGCCATTTTTAGTAAGGAAATTAATTATTTTCTTGCCCAACTCGGGAAAGACGAAGTCCGTCATGCAACCGGTGAAATAGCCGGCGGTGTATTTAACGGCAACCCCGGCGGGCGGCCGGTTTACCTCCGGGACGGACTCGCGCAGGAATTTGGGGGCTATCTGGGGGATATGGCGTCCCTTGCCGAGAGCGGAGAGGAAAAAGGAAAGGTGGCGCACCGTGCCTTCCGTCTTCGGCAGGAAGATGCCCTGGAACCACGAAGCGAAACGCACCACCCACCCGAAGAGTCGGCGCCGCGGCAGCAGCCAGCGGAAAATAATATTATAGGGGAAGGCCACGCCCTTCTTCGCTACCTTGTCCGCCCGGGCGGCCGTAATCACCGCGGGTACCTGTGCCCCGGCCGGACAATTCTGCGCACAGGTCAGGCACAAGGTACACTTATTAAGCTGTTCCGCCATCTCGTCGGTGAGGGTCAGCGAGCCATCCAGCAACGCGCGGATAAGCATGATTTTCCCGCGCGCCACCGAAGATTCGACGCGCTCCTCGCGGTAGACCGGGCAGGCGGACATGCAGAAGCCGCACTTGGTGCAGCGGTCGAGGTCGGCTTTGAATTTTTCTACCTGGGCAAAATCGGGGGCGGCTTTCACTCTTTCGTTTCCTCCCAGATTTTGCCGGGGTTGAGGATATGGCGGGGGTCGAGCGCATCCTTGATTTTTTTCATGATTTCTATCGCCGCCGGGTCCATGGCCTTTTTCAGGAAACGCTGTTTTTCCAGGCCGATGCCGTGCTCGCCGGAGAGCACGCCACCCAGCGATAGGGTTATCTCGATAATTTCGTCCACGCATTTCAGGGCGCGCCCGTAATGCTCTTTATCGCGGCTGTCCGTGAGCACGACCGGATGAAAATTGCCGTCGCCGACGTGCCCGGCGAAGCTGATGGGGACGTCGTAGCGGCGGGCGCTGGCCTGGCTCAATTTGATGAAATCGGCGATTTTATCGCGGGGCACGGACACGTCCTCGTTGATGATGGTATGGGCGCGACTGGATATGTCCGAGAAGTGGGACTGCCGCGCCTGCCAGTAGCGCGCGGCCTCGGTTTTGTCTTTGGCCACCCTGACCTCGGTGGCATATCGACGGGATATCTCCACGACCTGCCGCGTCTCGGCGGCCACGGTCTCCGGCAGCCCGTCGACCTGTATGAGGAGGATTACCTGGGAGCTATCGAGGATATCATCGGGTAAAAGCCCGCGGAACTTGGCGAATGTCCAGTTATCGACGAACTCGACCCGGGACGGCAGGACGCCGCTGGCGATGATGGCGGTCACGGTCTCTCCGGCCACCGCCACGTCGCCGAAAACTGCCACGATGGTCTGCTCGGCTTTCGGGGCGGGGAGGAGCCGCAGCGTGATTTTCGTGATGACGCCCAGCGTGCCCTCGGAGCCCGTAAAAAGCATCATCAGCTCGTAGCCGGTGCGGTTCTTGGGCGTCAGGCCGCCCAGCTTCATGATGGTGCCGTCCGCCAGCACGACTTCCAGACCGAGGACGTACTGCTTGGTGACGCCGTATTTCAGGCAGGAAGGCCCGCCGGAGTTTTCCGCCACGACGCCGCCCATGGTGCAGCCGGCGAAGCTCTGCGGGTCCGGCGGGAAGAACAACCCCTCTTTAGCCAGGGCCGTCTGGAAGTCCTGCAGCACCACGCCGGGCTCGACGGTGGCATTCAAATTCGTTTTATTCACATCGATAATCTCGTTCATGCGGGTGGTGCACAGGACGATGCCGCCCTTAATCGGCACCGAGCCGCCGCTGACGTTGGTGCCGCCGCCCCGCGGCGTGACCGGAATATTGTTCTCATTGGCCAGTTTAAGTATCGCTGATATCTGCCCGGTGCCGGATGGCAGGACGACCACGTCCGGCCGGTGCGACCACATATTGGTGGCGTCGTAAGAGTAGGCGACCATCTCTTCCGGTGAAGTCAGCACGTTTTCTTTACCGGCGATGCGGCGCAATTGGCTAATAATGTCAGAAGAAAGCATAATTGTTCTGACCTCTCCCCTTATTACTTTACCGTTTTACACGCGCACGTTCAAGCGGGCGCTCTTGCCTTTACAGACACGCTAACTTTATCTACAATGATAATGAAATGATTAAAGCCGTTTTTTTCGACCTGTACCAGACGCTGGTGCGCTACGAGCCGCCCCGGGAAGAAATCGAGGCCAGAGTGCTCAAGGACTTCGGCATCGAGACCACCCCGGCGGCGCTGGTCCGGCCCATCATCGCCGCCGACGAGTTTATTTATAACGAAATCGCCCGGCGGCCTTTGAGCGCCCGGTCGAAAGAAGAAAAATTCGCTCTTTACGCCCGGTATCAGGCGATACTCCTCCGCGAGGCCGGCCTCAAATACGACCAGAAGGCCATCCCCAATTTGCTCGCCGCGATGCAGCAGTCACGCATGGACCTAGTCCTCTTCGACGACGTGGCGCCCTCCCTGACCGACCTCGCCTCAAGGGGACTGACGCTGGGCTTGATTTCCAACGTCGAGCAGGACATGACCGGTACCCTGACGAAGCTGGGCCTGTATGCATGGCTGAAAACAGTCGTCACTTCGCTGGACGCCGGCGCCGGCAAGCCGCGACCGGAGATATTCCGGGAGGCGTTAAAGCGGGCTGGCGTTAAACCCTCCGAGGCTATCTACGTCGGCGACCAGTATAACGTCGATATCGTCGGGGCGAGGGGCGCGGGGATGAAAGGCATCCTCGTCGACCGCGGCGACTACTACCGAGACATCACCGACTGCCCCCGGATACGGAGTCTTGCCGAAGTCGCCGGGTATTTATAACTTCTCAACCGCCGAGCGGGCATTCACCGCACCTTCCCTGCGAGCACAGGTTCTTATAGACATGGAGAAGCCCCTGCTGCCGCCGGGCCGAACTGACCGGGCACCGGCTGATCCCCAGCTGGCGCCTCATGTGCTTTTCCAGGGTATTTTCCGCCAGCGCGGGGTAGTGGCGGTAAATCTCCCGGGCCTTTTCCCCCAGCCCCGGAACTGAAGCAATCTGTCCCCAGGCGGCGGCAAAGGGCAGCAGTACGTTAACGACGATAATATCAGCGCGGTCTTCCCCCAGCAGCGCCGGGACCGCCCGTCTGGCCGGGAGACCGAAGTCCAGATGCTTACCCCAGTAATCCGCCGCCGTCACCAGGAGCGACTTTGCCAGCCCGCTCCGGCCTGTTTCCGGAGAAGCATTTTCCAGCCCATTAATCAGGCCGGCCAGCAGACCCTCGTCTCTGTAGTGCAGCAGTAGATAGCTCATCGCGGCGAGGCGGCGGCGGGGCAGGTTGCCCGGCCTGACCTTGAAAGAGTGCCAGTCGTCTGTGCACATGGTTTTCGCCTGTCCCAGGGCCGCCCAGGCACTCTCCAGCCGGTCGACCCACTCATCAGGCAGGCTTGCTTCTCCGGACCGCCCGTCCTGCGACGGCAGCAGCCCGGCCGTACCCAGTAAGAGGGCCTGGTGCCTCGCCAGACATGCGTCATCCGGCACCTCCGCCGGGGCCAACGCCCTCAGCCGTGACAGCGGCATGCGCCGTGCCAGTTCTATCATGGGGAGCTTATTTTTAACGTAGCCCAGCGCCCCCATGATTCCCTGATATAAAACCTGGCCGGCTCCTATCCGTGACAACGCCGCCCGGAATTCGGCCATCCTGGCAGCAAATCGATGGTCTCCGGCCATCTCCAGAATATTGCTGATAAGGTCGGGACCCCGATGGATAATCGCGTTGCGGCAGGGCATTGGCCGCCGGGTGCCAGCCTTACCGGCGACGTATTTCTCCAGCGCCAGCGTCGGTACCCGCCGGCCGTTTTGCAGTATCACCGCCGCCGCGACGTCGTGCCGATAGACGACATGCAGTATTACCCGGTTGTAAAGGGGGTCCTGATGGTGCCGGTGTCCCCACCAGCTGCTGGACCTGACGTGTACTTCGACTTCGCCCTTCTGGATGCCCTGCCCGGTGGCGATAACCGCGTCACGTAAATCGCCGCCGCGGTCGTCGTTAGGCCGGCCGGGATAGACTACTTCGATGTGCTGGTCATCCTCGGTGAGCAGGCCGCTCCGTCCCGTCATGCAGTCCTGCCAGATTTTAACGACGCGGCTTTCCGGAAGATTGCCTTTCACCTTTCTATCCACCTCACCCCCTCGGTCCCCTTCAGGGTGAATCCCCTCAGGGTGAACCCCTCTCCTGAGAGGAGAGGGGGAAGTCAAGAAAGAGGGGACTTCGCCCCTCTTGGACACCCCGCTTATTGAGAAGAGTTTCAGCCCCCCCTTAAACGCCCTATGTGTAAAAAGGGAATAGCCCGCCCAGACAAGATAACCACCTGCCGCCATTGGCACCCTCGAATTGAATTTATGCGGTGCCGCGCGCGTACTGCCGGTAGCGGTATAATGCCGCCACCGCGGCGATGGCGTCAACATCGCCGGAATAGCAGGGGATGCCGATATCCTGGAAGCCCTGGCGCAGCTTCAGATATATCCGCCTGTCCCCCGGCGGGCAGACGGCCAGGATGGGTTTGCCGGGAAACTCTTTCTTAATATCTTCGAACAGGGCAGGCACGCTTCTCCCCGCCAGCCAGTCGATGGCGCCCATGATGACGATAGCGGCGTCGACACCTTCGTCCTCCAGGACGGCCCGCGCGGCGGTCCGGTAGGCTGCCTCGAAGCCGCTGGCCTCGATGGCTACCCAGACGTCCACCGGGCTGCGGACGCGCCACCAGTCCGGGTAGACCGTCTTGATTTTTTCCCTGGTAGCATCTGAAAGCTCGGCGATTTTCAGCCCGTGCCGGACGCAGGCGTCGACGGCGGTCACGCAGCCGGAGCCGGCCAGATTAACGATGGCCACCCGGTTCCCCGCCGGCAGCGGCGCGTAGACGAAGCCTTCAACAACATCCCAGAGCCGCTCGAAGCTGCCCACCCGGATAATGCCCGCCTGCCGGAAAGCGGCGTCGTAAATGCGGTCGTCCCCGGCGATGGAGCCGGTGTGCGTCGCCGAGGCCCTGGCGCCGCCGCCCGTGACGGCCGATTTTAATATGATGATCGGTTTCTCTTTAACGATGCGCCGGCACAGCCCCATAAAACGCCGTCCGTTTTTGATGCTCTCCAGGTACATCGCGACGATGCGCGTCCGGGCGTCGGCGCCGAAATACTGCAACATGTCGCTTTCATCGACATCGCATTTATTGCCCAGGCAGGCTATCTTGCTGATGCCTATCTCGCTGTTGACGAGGGGCAGGTAGACGCCGGTAAAGAGGCCGGTCTGCCCGATGAACCCCACCGTCCCCCGCTTGATTTCACCCTGCGGCAGGAATAGCTTATTGAGGCGGCCCAGGCTGGAATCGAAACGGGCGTAGGGATTGATGGTGCCGACGCTATTCGGCCCCATGACCCTTACCCCGGCTGGCTTCGGCCACCCGGGCCAGGCGCTTTTCCAGGACGGCGCCGGACTCGTCCATCTCGCCGAAGCCGGCCGACTCGACGATGACGGCTTTAACCCCTGCCTCGATACACTCCTGGAAAGCGGCCAGCACCAGCGGCGGCGGCAGCACGATGACCGCCAGTTCCACAGCCAGAGGAATAATTTTCAGGCTGGAGTAAGACTTTAATCCCAGGATGCTTTCCGCCCTTGGATTAACGGGATAAATTTTTCCCGGATAGCCCAGCCGCAACAGGTTTTCGATGACGTTGTAGCCGCCCTTGCCCGGCTTCCGGGAGGCGCCGATGACGGCGACGCTCTCCGGGGCGAAGAACGGCTTCAGGCTGTCCCTGCGGCGGCGATTATCCACCAAAACACCTCAAACCGAATGATTATGACGATTATACACGGTAACGTGTATATTGTCAAGACTTTGTCTTCGGGGGCCCGGCCTGGTATTTAAATTTGGCTTGCTCGGCGATAAAAGTCAGCAGGGTGGCCGAGGTCCCTCGCGGCTGGTACATCCCGGTCTCCCATTCGCTGATGGTCTGCTGGCGCGTTCCCAGTCTCTCCGATAGCTCTCGCTGGGTCAGGCCCAGGTGCCGTCTCAGGGATTGGACGCTTTTCCCGTCCCATTGTTTTTTCGCGGCGTCCGTCCTACTTTTCACGCCCTGATTTTAAACGATGTTGTTTGAGGCGTCAATAGAGAAAAGCAATGGGCAGGGGTGAGGTTTAGTTAATATAAGTGAAGATAATTAGATTCTTAAAATAAATAACCTGAAATATGGCCTTATCTACCATAGATAATGAAGATAATAAGCGAAAACAAGAGATAATAATATTTAAATAGCCGTAAATGCCTGTAAAAAGCCCTATCTTAAGTTGCGATGATTTATTATCTGCGGTATGATAATGATGTTAGCACTCTCAAGGGGAGAGTGCTAAATAGTGTCATCAGCCTATTCAGCTGTTAAATAAAGAGAGGAGGAGTTTTTATGGCAGCTAAATTGCAGCCGCTGGCTGACCGCGTCCTGGTAAAACCCATCGAAAAGGAAGAAAAGACCAAGTCCGGGATATACCTGCCGGATACCGCCAAGGAAAAACCCCAGGAGGGGGAAATCATGGCGGTGGGCCCGGGCAAACTGACCGACGACGGCAAGCGGATACCCATGGACCTCAAGGTCGGCGACCGTGTCATCTACGCCAAATACGGCGGCACGGAAATCAAGGTCGACGACGAAGACCTCATTATCCTGCGCGAGAGCGATATTTTAGCCAAGAAGGGCAAATAAAGAGGGAAGCTAAGGAGGGAGAAAAATATGGCCAAACAGATAATTTTCGGTGAAGAAGCCAGACACGCCCTGAAGAAGGGAATAGACGCCTTGGCGGACGCGGTGAAAGTGACCCTGGGGCCCAAGGGGCACTGCGTGGCGCTCGATAAGAAATGGGGGGCGCCCTCCGTCATCGACGACGGGGTCACCATCGCCAAGGACATCGAGCTGCCCGACCCGTTCGAAAACATGGGCGCCCAGCTCGTTAAAGAGGCCGCCAGCAAGACCAACGACGCCTGCGGCGACGGCACGACCACCTCGACCATCCTGGCGCACGCCATCATCTCCGGCGGATTTAAAAACATCGCCGCCGGCGCCGATTCCCAGTCCCTGAAGAGGGGCATCCAGAAAGCCACAGCGGCGGTCGTCGAGCAGCTGAAAAAGGCCTCGACCGAGGTCAAGGACAAGGCGCAGATCGCCCAGGTGGGCACCATCACCGCCAAAGACAAGGAAATCGGCGACCTGCTCGCCGAGGTGATGGAGAAGGTCGGCAAGGACGGCGTTATCACCGTCGAGGAGTCCAAGGGCACCAAGTACGAGATAGAGTACGTCGAGGGCATGCAGTTCGACCGCGGCTACGTCAGCGCCTATTTCGTCACCAACGCCGAGCGCATGGAAGCGGTCATCGAAGACCCGTATATCCTCATTACCGATAAGAAAATCTCCGCCGTCGCCGATATACTGCCGGCGCTGGAAAAAATACTCCAGGTATCCAAGAACCTGCTCATCGTCGCCGAGGACGTCGACGGCGAAGCGCTGGCCACTTTGGTGGTCAACAAGCTGCGCGGCACCATCAACGTCCTGGCCGTTAAGGCCCCCGGCTTCGGCGACCGGCGCAAAGCCATGCTGGAAGACATGGCTATCCTTACCGGCGGCAAGGTCATCTCGGAAGAGGTCGGCCGGAAGCTGGACTCGGTGACCGTCGAAGACCTGGGCCGCGCCCGCCGCGTAACATCCGACAAGGACAACACCACCATCGTCGAGGGCAAGGGCTCCGAGGAGGAAATTAAGGGCCGAATCAAGCAGATTAAAGCCCAGATTGAGGAGACCACCTCGGACTTCGATAAGGAGAAGCTCCAGGAAAGGCAGGCCAAGCTGGTGGGCGGCGTGGCGGTGATTAAAGTGGGCGCCTCGACCGAGGTCGAGCTCAAGGAAAAGAAGCACCGCGTCGAGGACGCGCTTTCGGCGACCAAGGCCGCCGTGGAGGAAGGCATCCTGCCCGGGGGCGGCGTCGGCCTGCTCAACGCGCTGCCGGTGCTGGACAAGCTTGGTCTTAGCGGTGACGAAGCTACCGGCGTGGACATCGTCCGCAAGGCCGTTTCCGAGCCGCTGCGCTGGATTGCCACCAACGCCGGCCAGGACGGCGCCGGTGGTCGTCGATACCGTGCGGAAAGCCAAGAAGGGCGTCGGCTACGATGCCGAGGGCGATGCATTCGGCGACATGGTCTCGAAGGGCATCATCGACCCGACCAAGGTGGTCAGGGTCGGGCTGGAGAACGCCGCCAGCATCGCGGTGATGGTGCTGGTTACCGAAGCGCTGGTGGCCGATATCCCTGAGAAGGAAAAGACACCGGCTATGCCCGGCGGAGGCGGCATGGGCGGTATGGACTACGGGATGTAAGGAAAAAAATTTTCAGGGTGTTTAAGAGGGGGCTTTCGCCCCCTCTTTTTGTCTTCCCCCTCTCCTTTGAAGGGAGAGGGGGATTAAGGGGGTGAGGTAGCATCATTGACCGTATCTATAAGACCCTTCTATACTTAAATTAGAGGCTTGAAAAAATGAATATGGAATCTAAAGAAAATTGCGGTGTTTGCGGCCAGCACCTTATTTACGGGACGAAAGAGGTGGCCAAGCGCTGTGATTTCTGCGGCCATGAGTTTAAAGCCCTGATATATTGCCCGGAAGGCCATTACGTCTGCGATGCCTGTCACAGTCGCGGGGCGCTGGACATTTTGAGGGACATACTAAATAAAACCGACAGCGCTGACCCCATCGAAATACTGGAAAAGGTCATGGCGCACCCTGCCGTGCCCATGCACGGGCCGGAGCACCACGCCATGGTGCCGGCTATCATCGTTACGGCGGTAAAGAACGCCGGCTATCCGGTTCCCGAAGGAGCCATAGAAAAAGCCATCGAGCGGGGCTCTAAGGTGCCGGGCGGCTGGTGCGGGTCTCACGGGGTGTGCGGCGCAGCTATTGGTGTTGGTACGGCGGTCAGCGTCTTGACCGGGGCGACGCCGCTCACGGGAAAGCCGCGGGCGCTGGCTAACGAAGCGACGGCTTTCGCCCTCAACAAAATGTTAGATGGAGGCGCGCGCTGCTGCAAAAGGGCCAGCCGGAATGCGCTGCAAGCCGCCGTCGAGTTTTTGAAAACCAGGATGGGGATAAACCTGAAGATAAACCGGAAAATCAAGTGCCAGTATGTCCGGCGCAACAAAGAATGTATCAGGGAAGAATGCCCTTATTACCCATTAAGTGAAAAAATGGATAGTCATAATTAGTAATTAAATAAGAAGCACCTATGGCAAACCATAACATAACAAAAACTTGCCAACGCCAAGCCCATATAGTTGTTTTTGTTAAGAGTAATAAATTCTTCCAATAGTAGTCATCTTCTTCTTTTTTTAGGTTTTCTTTTTTCAGAGACTTTCGTTGTGCTTTGTCACATTTAATTAGATTATATAGCCAATCGCATATAGTTGTTTTTATTGAGTTGTATAGTTTCGTCCAAGAGGAATCATCTTTTTCAGGTTTCTTTATTGGTGATTCAATCACTGTTTTTTCATTTCCAATTAGTTTACTAATAGTATCTTCGGCAGATTGTGCAATTTTTTTATTTTTATCATTAGCTTTATGGAGACATCTCAGGAATTCTGATACAGCACCGGCTAAAATAATGAAGAAAAGCCATATTAACCATTCATAAGATTTTATTGTGATTTTTTGTACATAAACAGCAGATACGCACAATACATAAAAAGTGAGAACGGTAAATATAATCTTCCACTCATATTTTCTACGTTCATCAAATTGCTGACGATGTATCTGTGACAAGTATTTAAGACTTTCAATTTTATCTTTTATTTCCATGATACCTCCTCCCTGTTAAATTAAAAATCCCTATAATTTCAGCAGCTCTTCCAGCGGTTCATCCGGTGAAATGGGGCCGACCACCGCCAGCCGCAGTTTTTCACCCACCAGCAAATCTTCCGCCAGCTTTTGCAGCTCCCCGGCCGTGATGGCCTCGATAATCGCGATAACCTCGTCGACGGTAAGGATTTTCCCGTTGAGAATTTCCTGCCCGCCCATCCAGCCGGCCACGCTGCGGCTGTCCTCCATGCGTAAAAGAATGCGCCCCTTGAACAGTTCCTTGGCCTTGGAGAGCTCGACCTCCGGTATTATCTCTTTCAGGCGCGCCAGCTCTTCGAGGACGGCTTTTATAGCTACCCGCAGGTTCTTGCTGTCCACCCCGGCGGCAATCGTAAATGCGCCGGTATCCAGGAAGTGCTCGGCGTAGCTCTGGATGCTGTAGGCCAGGCCCAGCTTGTCGCGGATTACCGTGAACAGCCGACTGCTCATGCCCTCGCCCAGGATGACGTTGAGCAGGTCCAGCTTGAACCGCTCCGGATGGACAATCGAAAGCCCCGGCAGGGCTAAACAGAGCTGCGTCTGCTCGGTATCGCGTTTTTCGATGAGGACGCGGCGCCCTATTTTCTCTCGGAAGGGGAGATAGGCGGCGCGAGTCTGGTTTTTCTGCCACCCGGCCACCGCCCTGTCGACCGCCGCGGCGACCTCTTTATGGTTGATGTCGCCGGCGATAGCCAGCACGGCGTTATCGGGCCGGTACTGCCGGGCCAGCCAATCGAGCATCATTTTACGGGAGATGGCCGCCACCGACTCCCTGGTGCCGGCGACGTCGCGCCCCATCGCATGCCCGGGCCAGAGCAGCTCGTCGATGAGCATGGAGACCCGCTGGGCCGGGGAATCCAGCGACATGTTGATTTCCTCGATGATGACCTGCCGCTCCTTTTCAATCTCGGCGGGTTCGAAGAGTGAATTGAGGAGGACGTCCACGAGCACGTCCAACGCGCTCTCGAAATGCGTTTGCGCTATCTTGCACCAGAAGATGGTCAGCTCTTTATCCGTGCCGGCATTGACGATGCCCCCCACCCCCTCGACGACCGTGCAGACCTCGGCGGCGGTGGGCCGTTTTTTCGTGCCTTTGAATAGCATGTGCTCGATAAAGTGGGAGATACCGGCGTGCTTATCGTCTTCGTACCTGGAGCCCGCCCCGATGAAAAAGCTTATCGATACCGAGCGGGTACGGGGCATGACGGCCGTGACCAGGCGCAGTCCGTTATCCAGCGTGATTTTTTTATACAATAGTCTCATCCCTCAAAAAGACTCGGATAAAATATTCTAAGAGAGTTGGTAGCGCCGTGTCAATCGAGTATTGGCCGGTATCATTGAAAAGTGACATCAGAAACCCTATACTTTTACATAGTTGCTCTGAAATGGATGAAATTGGCGGGTCTTTATAAAGAAAACCACCCTGATTTGTCGGGTGTTATCGGCTGATAAAATATTCACGTACCGCCCTTTATTTGCCAGTATATCGTCATGCCTGATAAATCTCGGTAAAATATACAAGAGTTATGTTTAATTTGAGCTCGACGACGGCGCGCCCGGTGGGCAAGAACTATAAGTGGGTAGTGATATTGACCCCGGTGAACTTTTCCTATCCCCTGTTCGCCCTGATAATACTGCTTGACGGTATCGGCATGGGCATGTTTATGGCGCCTAATACCACCGCGGTCATGAACAGCTTGCCGGAACAGCACCGCGGGGCAGGCTCTGGCATGCGTTCCACGCTTTTCAACGTGGGGGCGCCGCTCTCGACGGCCGTTATCTTTTCTTTAATGACCGCCGGGTTGAATACCTCGGTGCCGGCGGTATTGTATAACGGCCTTCATCCAACACGATGTGCCGGCCCAGATTGCGCAGCAGGTGTCCCATGCGCCGCCGGTGGGCTATCTTTTCGCCGCCTTTTTAGGCAATAACCCTTTGAAGACGGTTATTCCGGCTCAGGCATTGCAGTCGCTGCCGCCCGACCAGGCGGCCGTCATAACCTCCCGGACCTTCTTTCCGCAGCTCATCTCCACGTCCTTTCATCACGGTCTGGTCATAGTGCTGACATTTTCCATCGTGATGTGTCTTATTGCCGCCGGCGCCTCCTGGCTCCGCGGCGGCAAGTACGTTTACCGCGAAAAGGCTAACATCATCAAATAGTGTGCCGCCGCCAATCGGGGTGAAATTAACGGATACCAATTTCATTGACTTCAAACGTGCTCACTGCTAACATTAAGGTGAGAGGTGAGGCAAAATGACTACCAGGACCACCCTGAAGAAGTTTGATGTATTTCCGCAGACGGCCGGGGTAAATCAAAAAGACCACCTGGTCATCGGCGGGTGCGATACGGTCGAGCTCGCTAAAGAGTATGGCACCCCGCTGTACGTCTTCGACGAAACGGAGCTGCGCAGTCGCTGCCGCGAGTTCAAGTCGGAGTTCGGCCGGCGCTACCCGAAGACCACCGTCAGCTATTCGCCCAAGGCGTTTATCGCCAAAGCCATGATTAAGCTCGTGGAAGAAGAGGGGCTGGACCTGGACGTGGTATCGGGCGGGGAGCTGGCTTTCGCGCGGACGGTTAATTTCCCCGCCAGCCGTATCCACTTCGCCGGCAACAACAAGTCCGCGGCCGAGCTCGAGCTGGCCGTGAAGGAAGGCATCGGGCACGTCGTGGTGGATAACCTGCCGGAGCTTAAGATGCTCATTGGCATCGCCGCCAAAAGCAAGGCCAATATCCTGCTCCGACTGAACCCCGGCATCGACCCGCATACCCACAAGTACAACACGACCGGCATCGCCGACTCCAAGTTCGGTTTGCCTAAAGCCGACTGGGATGAAGCGGTAGAAACGGCGCTGGCGGCGAGGAGCCTCAACGTAGACGGACTGCACTTCCATATCGGCTCGGGGCTTTTCGAGTATGAGCCTTATTTGAAGTCGCTGGACGTGGCTCTGGAATACGCCGCCGCCATAAAGCAAAAATACGGTTTCCAGACAAAGCTGCTGAGCATCGGCGGGGGGTTCGGGGCGCAGTATGTCGTCGGGACGGTGCCGCCGCCGATATCGGACTTCGCCGAAGCTATTATTAATCGACTTAACAGTCGGTGCCGCGAGCTCAAGCTCGAAACGCCGCGGCTCATCATCGAGCCGGGGCGAAAGATAGTGGCGACCGCCGGGGTGGCACTATATACGGTCGGCGTCATCAAGGAAATCTCCGGCATCCGGACGTATGTCTCTGTGGACGGGGGGATGGGCGACAATATCAGGCAGCCGATGTACGGCTCTGTGCAGGAAGCTTTAATCGCCGACCGTCCCACGGCCGGGGACACCGAAACGGTCACGATTTGCGGCAAGTACTGCGAAGCCGGCGACGTCCTGATTAAAGAAATCAAGCTCCCCGAGCTTAAAGCCGGGGACATCCTGGCGGTGGCGGGGAGCGGTGCCTACTGCGTGCCGATGTCCAGCAACTATAACTCCGCCTTCCGCCCGGCGATTGTGTTCGTCAGAGACGGGCAGGCCCGGCTCATCCGGCGGCGCGAGACGCTGGAAGACCTCACCCGGCGCGACCTGGTTTGACGAGGAGATTTTTCATGTGGCAGGTAATCGGACAGACGCGGGCGGTCTTGTTATTACAGCAAAGCCTCAAGGCGGGCACGCTGGCGCACGCCTATTTGCTGGTCGGGCCGCCGCACGTGGGCAAGATGACCCTGGCAATACTGCTGGCGCAGGCGCTCAACTGCGTTGCCGACGAAAAGCCCTGCCTGGAATGCCACGCCTGTAAAAAGATTAAAGCCGGCACCCACGCCGATGTCCGGGTCATCGGGCTGGAGCAGAACGAAAACGAGGCCGAGGCCAAGCTCATCGGCATCGACCAGATAAAAGAGGTCCAGCACTCAGCCAGTCTGCCGCCCTTTGAAGGCCGGCATAAAGTCTTTATCATCGATGGCGCCGAACTGCTGTCGGCGGATGCCGCCAATTGTCTGCTGAAGACGCTCGAAGAGCCGGAAGCGAAAGTGACCTTTATTTTGCTGACCACCAACGACCGGCTGCTGCTGCCGACGGTCGTATCGCGCTGCCAGCGCCTGGAGCTGGCGCCGCTGCCGGTTAATGAAGAGGCCAGGGCGCTGGAAGACCGGAAAATCGAGCCGGAGCGCGCCAGGCTCCTGGCCGGTTTATCCCACGGCTGCCCGGGCTGGGCGCTGGCGGCCGCCGGGGATGAAAATACATTGCAGCGGCGCAATGAGGAGGTCAACCGGCTGGTCGAGGTCATCAAGGACAAATACGAAGGGCGCTTCGACTACGCCGCCCGGCTGGCCGCCGGTTTCAATAAAGACCGCGGGGCGGTCTACGAGGTGCTGGAACGGTGGCTCGATTACTGGCGCGACCTCTTGCTGGTCAAGCTGGGCGCCGTCGACATGATTACCAATATCGACCGCCGGAGCGAGCTTATCGAGATGGCCGGGGGCTATCGATTGACGCCGATAAAAGATTACATCGAGAGCATCAGGAGAGCGGTGGAACAGCTGCGGCAGAACGTCAACGTGAGGCTGGCGCTCGATGTCCTGATGCTCGATATTCCACCCAAGGAGGTGGCGTGAAAAATGGCTAATATCGCGGGGATACGCTTTAATCGAGCGGGTAAAGTATATTACTTCGACGCGGGGGACATCGCCCTGGCAGCCGGCGACTACGCGGTGGTGAAGACGACGCGGGGACTGGAGCTGGGGCACGTCGTTATCGCGCCGGGACAGGTGAAAAACGGCGAGACCGGCGAAACGCTGAGTCCGGTGGTGCGGAAGGCGGAACCTGAGGACATCGCCAAGAACAAGGAGCTCGAAGTCAAGGCCGAAGAGGCTTTAATTGAATGCGGAAAAATGATCGCCGAGCTGCAGCTGCCCATGAAGCTGCTCACCGCCGAATATAATCTCGATAGCAGTCGACTGACCTTTCTGTTCAGCGCCGAGGAGAGGGTAGACTTCCGTGAGCTGGTGCGGCGGCTGTCGGGCAAGTTCAAAGTGCGGGTGGAGCTGCGTCAGGTGGGGAGCCGGGACGAGGCCAAACTGCTCGGGAGCTTCGGGAGGTGCGGGCGGCCGCTGTGCTGCTCATCGTTCCTGACCGAGTTCACTCCCGTTTCGATAAAGATGGCCAAGGAGCAGGACCTGCCGCTCAACCCGATGAAAATCTCCGGGGCGTGCGGACGGCTGATGTGCTGCCTGTCTTACGAGGGGGAGCAGTACCGCACCATGAGAGAAAAGATGCCCAAGGTGGGACAGCGGGTATCGACCAAGATGGGGGAGGCGACGGTGGTGGGGAACAATCCGCTGAAGGAAACGGTGACGGTAGAGCTCGACAGCGAAGCTACGGTAGAGCTGCCGCTGGCGGAAGTGAGTTATTAGTTACTGGTTATTGATAGAGGTATTTCTGCCACTCATCGCGCTTGCTGAGGTAGTGATAGGGGACGACGAACAGGGGGTTGCCGGTGGGGGGGAGGGGTAAACGGATGAGCTTCATGTTGGCTTCCCGGGGGGTCTTGCCGGCTTTCTTCCGATTGCAGTCGGCGCAGGCGCTGACGACGTTTTCCCAGGTGTGCTCGCCGCCCCGGTAGCGCGGTATGACGTGGTCGAGCGTCAGGTGGCGGCTTTTCTCTCCGCAGTACTGGCAGGTGTATTTGTCCCGATTGAAAATTTCGTAGCGGGTCATTTTCCTGTCGCGGCGGGGTCGCCGGACAAGCTGGGCGAGGCGGATGACGGAGGGGAGCTCGATGGCGGCGCCGACCGTATGGATATAGCCGAGGCCGTTCTCGATCATCTCCGCTTTGCCCTGGAAGATGAGGACGACGGCGCGGCGGGCGCGGCAGACCGTGAGCGGCTCGTAGCTCTGGTTGAGCACGAGGACGGGATGGTTAATCATAGGAGTTTCCATACGTAATCACTATTTTAGCGCAAACAAAAGAGGCGTGCAAGAAATACTATCATCTATGCTATAATCCAATCATGAAACGCTCTCTTGTAGATATCCTGGTCTGCCCGGTGTGCAAGGGGAAGCTGGAGCTGAAGGTGGAGGAGGAGGGAAAAGGGGAGGTTATCAAAGGCTCTTTTCGATGTGCTCATTGCCGCGTGGACTACCCCATCACGGACGGCATCCCTAATCTTTTACCGCAGAAGGTTCAGTCCGGCCGGTAGCCCTCGACTTAACTCGGTCTAAAGCTGACGCCCTGCTCCGGCGATTCCCACACTTCGACTGCGCTCAGTGCAGGCGCTTCAATTGCTTTTGCCAGCTTTTTCCTGAGCTCTTTGTAGATAGTGGACGCGATGTTCTCCGCCGAAGGGTTTATCTTGTCGAAGGGTTTAATGTCGTTCAGGCAGGCGTGGTCGTAGCGGTCTAAAATATCTTTCAGGTGGCGCTTTAAGTCCGTAAAGTCGTAAGCCAGGCCTATATCATTTAATTTCCCCGCCTCGATTTTCACCACCACCTTGTAGCGGTGGCCATGGACGTTCTCGCACTTTCCCTGGTAGCCCCGCAGAAAGTGGGCGGCCTCGAAATACTTTTCGACGGATATTTCGTACATTGACCTCACCCCCTTTAACGCCATTCCCTATTTAGAATCAAGCTTCATCACGCCCTGGGTCTCTTTGATGGCGTGGTCCAGCTCCTTAATCGTCTTTTTCAGCACCGGGTGGACAATGTCCGGGGCAATCTCGGCGAGGGGCACCAGCACGAAAGACCGCTCCGCCATCTTCGGATGCGGTATGACGAGGTCGCGCGTGTCCACGACCTGGTCCCCGTAGAGAATAATATCGATATCGATGATGCGCGGCTCGCCGGACCGACTGTACCGGCCCATCTTGCGTTCTATTCCCTTGGACAAGGCCAGCAGCCCTTCCGGCGTCAGGTGGGTAAAGACCTCGCAGGCGAGGTTCAGGAAACGCGGCTGGTTGGTGTTGCCCATCGGCTCGGTATCGTATATCGAGGACACCTTGCCCATCCTCATCCTCTCCGAGAGCAACTTCAGGGCCATGTCCAGGTTGGCCTGGCGGTTGCCCAGGTTCGAACCAAGGCTGAGGTATGCCGTAACTGTATTAGACGTCATTGACTGACCCCCTTCTTATAATCGCATCGCTCATGCGGCAGACCAGTACCGTCTGCCGGACGTCATGCACCCTGACCATGTCGGCCCCGTTGGCAATGCCGATGGCCGTCGCCGCCAGGTTGCCCTCGAGGCGCTTTTCCGGCGGCAGGTCGAGCACCAGTCCAATCATCGATTTGCGGGAAGTCCCCAGCAAAATCGGCTTGCCCAGCGCCTTGAGCTCGGCCAGTCGATTTATCAGCTCCAGGTTCTGCTCCAGCGACTTTCCGAAGCCGATGCCGGGGTCGACGATGATGTTTTCCGGCGGCACGCCGGCTTCGACGGCTATCTTAATGCCCGACTCAAGGTCGGCCGTGACCTTGGCCAAGATGCCGGCTTTGGGCGGGGCGTCGCGCTGGTTGGCCATCAAAATAATGGGCACGCCCCTGTCCGCGGTGAGGCGGGCCAGGGCGGGGTCGCGCTTGAGTCCCCAGATATCGTTAATCATCGCGGCGCCGGCTTCCAGAGCGCGTTCCGCCACGGCCGCTTTATACGTATCGATGCTGATGGGTACGGATATTTCCCCGGCCAGCCTCTCGATGACCGGAACGACTAGTCGCAGCTCCTCGTCGACTTCATCGATAGATTTAGGCCCGGTGCCGGGCCGGGTGGACTCGCCGCCTACATCAATAACGTCAGCGCCTTCGTCTACCATGCGCCGCGCCTGGGCGACGGCTGCCTCGATATCGTCGCCGAGGCCGTCCCCGGAGAAAGAGTCCGGGCTGAGATTGACGACGCCCATGACATAGGTCTTTTCGCCCCAGCGGAACACGGTATTACCGCAGCGGGTGGCCGGCAGGGTGGTCTTCATGGTTTTTCAACAGATATTGTAGCACCTTCAAAGGGGTTAGAAAACTCTTGTCGCTAATAGCTAACAACTAATCGCTAACCGCTAATTTATGATATATTTAAGATATGAGTGAAATGAAACGCATCGTCAGCCCGGACACCCAGCGACCCAATCGACTGCCGCCGGGGCAAAAGCTGACCGAAAAATGGCCTGTTCTCCACTACGGTAAAGTGCCGTCCATCGACGTTAAGAAGTGGACCTTCACGATGGCCGGGGTGGTGGAGAAAGAGCGTACCCTCACCTTCGACGAGTTCGCGGCGCTGCCGCAGGTCGAGGTCTTTTCCGATATCCACTGCGTGACGACGTGGTCGCGCTTTAATAACACCTGGGAGGGCGTGAGCACGGCCACTATCGGAGAAATCGCCGGTATAAAGCCGGAGGCGAAATACGTGATTGTCCGCGGTGAGGGGGGATTTACGACTAACTTGCCTCTGGAGGACTTCCTGGCGGAAGACGCCCTGTTCGCTCTGAAGCACGACGGCAAACCTCTGGCCGCCGACCACGGCGGGCCGGTCAGGCTCGTGGTGCCGCGACTTTATTTCTGGAAGAGCGCCAAGTGGGTGACCGGCGTCGAGTTCAAGGCTAAAGACGAGCCGGGGTTCTGGGAGAGGGCGGGCTACCATATGCACGGCGACCCCTGGAAACAGGAGCGGTATCGGGGATAGGAGAAAAGGATAACTCAAAAGGGGCGTAAGCCCTTTTTAAGATTAGCCAAACAGGTACAGGCTGGATTCCCGTTTCTGCGGGGATTTTTTTTAGCTTACCAGTGATTGCCCGTGAATAGACGTTGTGATATTATTGATTTGTTTAATCCCTTGAGGTGAGGTGAGGCGAATTTGAAAAAGGAATATGAAAAGCTATCGAAGCTCGAGACCGAGCTTAAGGCGGGGGGCGGGGAAAAGAGCGTCCAGAAGCAGCACGAGTCCGGCAAGCTGACGGCCCGGGAGAGGCTCGACTTGCTCTTCGATAAGGGTACGTTCCAGGAGACCGACCTCTTCGTGCAGCATCGCTCGGTGAATTTCGGCCTGGACAAGCTGTCTATCCCCGCCGACGGCGTTGTCACCGGGTTCGGGAACGTCAACGGGAGGACGGTGTGCGCCTTTGCCCAGGACTTCACGGCCCGCGGGGGTACGCTCGGGGAGATGCACGCCAGGAAAATCTGCCGCGTCATGGACCTCGCTATGAAGATGAAGGTGCCGATGGTCGGGTTCATCGATAGCGGCGGGGCGCGGATACAGGAAGGCATCAACGCCCTCGACGGTTACGCCAACATTTTCTATCGCAATTCGGCCGCTTCCGGCGTCATCCCGCAGATATCCGCCGTCATGGGGCCGGCGGCGGGGGGAGCCGTCTACTCGCCGGCCATGACCGACTTCGTTTTTATGGTGAAAAAGACCAGCTATATGTTCATCACGGGGCCGGCGGTGGTGAAAAGTGTTACCAGCGAGGAAATCACCAACGAAGAACTGGGCGGGGCGATCACGCACAGCACGAAAAGCGGCGTGACGCAGTTCGCCTGCGAAGATGATAAGCAGGCCATTGAAGAAATCAAGCAGCTTTTGGGTTACCTGCCCTCCAACAACGAAGAGAGACCCCCTTACGCTATACCGGCCGGCGCGATAGACAGCGCCACGGAAATTTTGGATAGCGTCCTGCCGGAAAACTCGAACAAGACCTACAACATGAAGGACGTCATCAAGGCCATCGTCGACGGCGGCGACTTTTTGGAGTCGTCCCGGCAGTACGCCCAGAACATTATCACCGCCTTCGCCCGCCTGAACGGGCAGGTCGTCGGCATCATCGCCAGCCAGCCCAGCTATCTCGCCGGCTGCCTCGATATCAACGCCTCGGACAAGGCCACGCGGTTTATCCGCTTCTGCGATGCCTTCAATATCTCCCTCCTCACCATCGCCGACGTGCCCGGCTTTCTGCCCGGCAGCCACCAGGAGTGGGGCGGTATTATACGGCACGGCGCGAAATTGCTCTGGTGCTACGCCGAGGCCACCGTGCCCAAGATAACGCTCATCACACGCAAGGCTTACGGCGGGGCGTACATCGCCATGTGCTGCCAGGGATTGGGGGCGGATATTACCTTGGCCTGGCCGCAGGCGGAGATCGCGGTGATGGGGGCGGAAGCGGCGGCGGCCATCATTCACCGCGCTGAAATCGATAAAGCCGCCGACCCCAAGGCTAAAGAACAGGAAAAAATAGAGGAATACCGCGAATTACTTTACAACCCGTACGTGGCGGCGAAAATGGGGTACATCAACGCGGTCATCCAGCCTTCGGAGACGCGCGCCAGGGTCATCGCGGCTCTGGAGGCGTTACAGAATAAGAAAGAGTCACGCCCGGCCAAGAAGCACGGAAACATACCGATGTAGGGCCTTCATGGGTAAAACACTCGCGGAAAAAATCCTGAGCGAAAAGTCTGGCACGGACGCCAGCGCCGGCGATATCGTTATCGTTAAAGTCGACCTGGCTTTCGTCCAGGACACCACCGGTCCGCTCACCGTCCGGCAGTTCCAGTCGAGCGGCATCGGAAAGCTCGCTAACGCTAAAAAGACGGCTATCTTTATCGACCACGCTGCCCCCAGCCCCAATGCCAGCCTCTCCAACGACCATATCCTGCTGCGCGACTTCTCGCGGCGGAGCGGCTGCATCCTCAGCGACGCCGGCAACGGCGTCTGCCACCAGATTGTGCAGGAGGCCTACGCGCGGCCCGGCGACGTTATCGTGGGGGCGGACTCGCACACGGTCACGGCGGGCGGGCTCGGGGCTTTCGCCACCGGCATGGGCTCCAGCGATGTCGCGGTGGCGTTCGGACTCGGCAAAAACTGGTTCCGCGTGCCGGAAACGTTCAAAATCGCAGTCACCGGCGATTTTCAGGAAGGCGTCTATCCCAAGGACTTGATATTGCACCTCATCGGCAAAATCGGCGCCGATGGCGCGACGTATAAATCTCTGGAGTTCCACGGCGGCGCTATTAAAAAAATGGGCATGAGCGGCCGGTTCACCATCGCCAACATGGCGGTGGAGGCCGGGGCGAAAGTGGGCCTGTTCGAATCGGACGAGACGACCCGCGAGTTTCTTAAGTCGGAGGGGCGGGGAAAAGACTTTAGACCCCTCGCCGCCGACCCCGACGCCGTCTATGAAAAGACGGTAAGAATCAGCGCCTCCAGGCTCGAGCCGACGGTCTCCCAACCGCACACTGTCGACAATACCGCCCTGGCCAAAGACCTCAAAGGCATTAAAATACAGCAGGTGGTCATCGGCACGTGCACCAACGGCCGACTCGAAGATTTAGAAGTGGCGGCCTCGATACTAAAAGGGAAAAAACCATCGAAAGGCATAAGATTAATCATCGCCCCGGCTTCGCGGCAGGTATTATTGCAGGCGATAGATGCGGGTCTTATTAAATCTTTCGTGGCGTCGGGGGCCATCGTCCTGCCGCCCGGATGCGGCCCGTGCCTGGGACTGCACCAGGGGGCGCTGGGGGACGGCGAGGCGTGCCTGTCCACCGCCAACCGCAACTTCGAGGGGCGGATGGGCAACCCGAAGAGCTTTATCTACCTGGGCTCCCCGGCCACCGCGGCGGCCACGGCGCTTAAAGGAGAAATAACCGACCCGCGCGAGGTGCTGTGATGCTCAAAGGAAAAGCGCATAAGTTCGGGGACGGCGTTTCCACCGACCATATTATTCCGGGCCGGTACGCGCACCTGCGCAGCAACCTGCCCGAGCTCGCCAAGCACGTGCTCGAAGACGCCGACCCCGCTTTCGTGAAAAAGGTAAAGCCGGGCGACTTCGTGGTAGGTGGGAGCAACTTCGGGCTGGGCTCGAGCCGGGAGCACGCCCCCTTGGTGATAAAGATGGCGGGCGTGAGTGCGATACTGGCGAAATCGGTGGCGCGGATTTTCTTCCGCAACGCTATTAACTTAGGATTGCCCGTTTTAATCTGCAATACGGACAAGATAGACGACGGCGATGAGCTGGAAATCGACCTTTTAGCAGGTACGGTGCGGGACCGGACCAACGGCAGCGTCCTCACCTTCGGAAAAATACCTGAGGTAATGCTGAAAATTCTCAACGAGGGCGGGCTGATACCGTATATCCAGAAGCACGGCGACATTAAAATATAGCGAGGTTCAGACAATTGGCGTATAACGTTACTTTGATCCCCGGTGACGGCGTCGGCCCGGAAATTACCGAGGCGGCGCGGCGGGCTCTCGAGGCCACGGGTGTGAAGTTCAACTGGGAGCTGGCCTACGCCGGGGCGGAGGTCATGGCCAGGCAGGGCACGCCCCTGCCCGACTCCGTTCTGAAGTCGATAAGGAAGAACAAGGTCGCCCTGAAAGGCCCGGTGACTACGCCCATCGGCACCGGCTTTAGAAGCGTCAATGTCGCCCTGCGTAAAGCCCTCGACCTCTATGCCTGCGTGCGCCCCTGCAAGACCTATCCCGGCGCCCCCACCCTCTATAAAGACGTGGACATCGTCATCGTCAGGGAGAACACGGAAGACCTCTACGCCGGGGTCGAATACGAAAAGGGTACGCCCGAGGCCGAAGGACTCATTAAGTTCATCAACCGGCAGAAGGGCGATGTTATCCGTGAGGACGCCGGCCTGAGCATCAAAATGATTTCCGAGTTCGGCTCGCGCCGCATCGTCGAGTTCGCCTTCGAGTACGCCCGCAAATACAGGCGAAAGAAAGTCACGGCGGCGCACAAAGCCAACATCATGAAGTTCTCCGACGGGCTTTTCCTGAGCGCGGCGCGCGAGGTGGCGCAGCAGTACCCGGGCATCGAGTTCCAGGACGCGCTCATCGACAACCTGTGCATGCAGCTCGTAAGAAGGCCTCAGGAATTCGATGTCATCGTGGCGCCCAACCTGTATGGGGACATCGTCTCCGACCTCTGTGCAGGGCTGGTGGGGGGTCTGGGACTGGCCCCCGGGGCGAACATCGGGGAGGGGATAGCGCTTTTTGAGCCGACGCACGGCAGCGCCCCCAAATACACGGGCCAGAACAGGGTCAATCCCATGGCCATGATGCTTTCCGGGATGCTGTTGTTGCGGCATATCGGCGAGGAAAAAGCGGCCGACCGACTCGAAAGGGCGGTGGCGGCGGTCATCAAAGAGGGGAAGAGCGTCACCTACGACATGAAGCCCCGCCGCGACGACCCGAGTGCCGTGGGGACCTCACAGGTTGCCGACGCCGTTATAGAAAAACTCAAGGCATAGTCTTTACACATTCAGGGGCGTTAAAGAGGGGCGAAGCCCCTCTTCATTTTTACAATATTTGATGTACCTGACTATATATGCTAAAATTCCCCTGCAATATTCAACAACGAAGGAGCGTTATCGTGGACAAGAAAGACATACTGGCGTTTATCACGAAAAATTCGACCGCTTACGTGGCTACGGTCGAGGGCAAGAAACCGCATGTCCGCGCCATGGGGACTTTCCGGGCGGACGAAAACGGCATTGTCTTTGCCATGCAGTCGCCCAAAGACGTCTACAAACAGCTCGTCAAGAACCCCGAGACCGAGCTATGCTATTTCGCCGAAGACGTCCAGGTGAGGGTCAGCGGCCGGTTCGAGGAGACGAAGGACCTTGGATTAAAAAAACAAATACTTGAAAAACGCCAGTTTTACAAACCGGGTGTGGACAAGGATGGATGGGACTATATCGGCGCCTTCATCATGAAGCACGGCCAGGCTTTCGTCATGGACATGAAGGGACCGCCAACTCCTCCCGGAACGCCCAAGACTTATATCACTCTATAGGTCGTTGCCATGAACCGTGCCCAAAGTAAGGCCGACTGCGTTTTCTGTAAAATCGCCGCGGGAGAGATACCGGCGAAAATTGTCTACCGTGACGAAGAGGTGTTCGCCTTCCCGGATATCAACCCTATAACCCCCGTGCACATACTCGTCCTGTCCGTAAAGCATATACCCTCGCTGGCGGACCTGCCGGACAAAGACATACCTCTCCTGGGGAAGATGTTCAGGGCGGCCAACCAGATCGCCAGGGAACAGGGAATAGCTAAAAGCGGTTACCGGCTGACCATTAACAGCGGTCCGGATGCCGGGCAGTTGGTGCCCCACCTGCACATACACCTCATGGGGGGAAGGCCCCTCGACTGGAAGCATTAGAGGGTTTTCGTCAAGGTGTTTAAGAGGGGGCGAAGCCCCCTCTTTCTTTCACTCCCCCCTCCAGCCAGCTAATGGGTGAGGCTATTATAAAATACCCGTCCCGGCCTTTCCTTGGGTACTGTTTGCATTTGGTTGAGACCCTCTTTATAATGCTTTTTACATGAAGGCAGAAATTAAAGCGGTTATTGGATTTATTACTAAATGGATTATTGATGAGATTTGGGATAGAGTTACCCGCACCTTTGTAATCTTCTTGGTATCTGCTATAATCACAGCTATTGATGTTAGTGATTTTCCGATTTGGGCTTACCATTTCTCTAATATTCCACTTGAGCATTATGTAGTAACAATAAATCGTATATTTGATATATTGGGTTATATTTCTCTGCCTCTTACCATAGTGTCTGGAATACCAATTATCCTCAAACTTTTCGTAAATCTCATTAAAGCCCTTATCAAAGCAATCAAAGATTCTATGTCTTAAAAATGGGATGAGAATAAACACGAGTGCTATTAAAGAAGCTGCAAGATACATCAAGATAGGTGACACGATTAGTAGAGCTGCTATCATCATGGTATCCTTCGCATTTTGGGAGTAATTCTCGGCATCGGCGGTGTCAATCTTGGCGGGGGCGATGTTAGTCTCGGTGTCTGTTTAGAAATCCTGATACGCTTGTGCGGTCTGCCGATATGCGTTTCCTGCAGTTTAATTCCTGTTCTCGGCTGGTGCTCGATGACAATCTTGGTGCTCGGCTTATACTTGCGTATGATGTCCGCCCAATTCTGATAGGGGTATTCTACCCCTGCTACTTCGGCGGGTGTCTTATCCTGAAGGCTCTCATGTGGTCTCAGATAGTTATAATGCACCAGCCAGCCTTCGGTGAAGTCTAACGCCGTCTCAAAGTTTTTCAGCCCCCGCATGACCTTCGTGCGTTGTTTGAGCGTGCCGTGAAATCGCTCTATCTTCTGGGTGTTATCTTCACCACCCCTTGCGATTCCGCCTTGTCGATGCTCAGTATCTTTGCCGTAACGCACGTCCAGATATGAAGCTAGTTTATCAGTAATCACTGCCTGCGGATTTTTGCCAGCCATTTTAACGGCTCGGTCTATAAGGCTTTGGGCGTCACGTGCTGTACGGCTTCTTGATAACCTTGTCGCCAGCAGGAAACGTGTCTTATCGTCTATGATGTCCCACAGCCACAAGTCCTGACCATCTATCTTGAGCACGGTCTCATCGGCTATCCAGACATCACCGACCTGCGGGCGATATCCCTTTGCGCTATCGGTAGCATACTGGGTGTACTTCTGTATCCACTCGTAAATCGTGGCAGTTGATGGTGCGTGTTGGTGCTCTTGGAGCAAGTGCCTGCGGATAGCTTTAATCGGCATACCTTCGTAGTACATATTAATTGCCGATGACACTTGATTGGTATCGGTTTTCATGTGGAAGGTGGTATCATCGGCTTTGAATTTCTTTTTACAGGCTTTGCAGTAGTAACGCTGAACACCTTTATACGTGCCGTATTTGACCGCCCCTTCTCCCCCGCAGTGCTTACAGATAATCTTGTTTTCAGTCTCCATAATTCACCTCCTCTCACCTATAAATCTTTTTTCCACCAAATGCAAACAGTACCTTTCCTTGACATATTAGACATAACCTCCTACAATGTGGCTAACGTTGGCACGGTACGAATTTCCAGGAGGTGATTTATAAGGAAATTCTCAAGCTGAAAAACCCCTGAAAATATTTAAAACTGAAGGAGGTCCTATTTGAACATCAAAATTACCACCAAACCCAACTGGCTCCTTTTAATCCTCAGCGTCTTGCTCTTCATTATGATCTTTTTACCCTGGTGGAGCGTGAATATCGGCTTCGGATTCGGGAGTGCTTCGGCAAATGGATTCCGTAGCTGGGGCATTCTCACATTTCTAGCTTCTCTTGCCGGTATCGCGCTATCGTTCCTGGAAATCCCCAATGCCAAATACCGGTCGTACGCCATAATCGGCGTCGGTATTCTGGGGCTGCTTGGCTCTCTTATCGCCTTTGCGGCATATAGCGGGTCTTCAATCGGATTCGGGAGAATTATTGCCCTAATATTCTCAATCCTCATCATCGTCGATGGCTTCATGGATTATCGCGGTGTGGACCTCTGGGCTAAAATGAAAGCCTCTACCACTAAATCCGCATCCCCCCCGCCTCCTCCCCCACCCGCTCCGCCTCCCGCTCCTCCGGCTAAGTAGCTGAATACATACATTCTAATATTTGACTCAATACACACGGCAGGCCGTCGCTAACCTGCCGTGTGTTTTTTCCGGCCCATATCCCGCCCACAGTCTTGACACTCCGCATTTCACCCCCTACAATTACACTTGTAACGCCGGGATGGCGGAAATGGCAGACGCAGCGGACTTAAAATCCGCCGGAGCAATCCTTGTGGGTTCGAGTCCCTCTCCCGGCACCAGTGGAGCAGAAACATGGCCTGGTTGATCATCATAACGGGATACGTCCTCGGGTCCTTCCCCACGGCTTATCTCGCCGGGCGGTTCCTGAAAGGCAGGGACATCCGGCAAATGGGCGATGAAAACGCGGGGGCCGCCAACGTCTACCGCGAGCTCGGGCCGGCGGCCGGCATTGTGGTATTTATCATCGATGCCGCCAAGGGTGCCGTGGTTATCCTTATCGCCCAGGCGGCCAATATGCCCCAGGTCCTGGTCCTTTGCTCCGGCGCCGTCGCCGTCATCGGTCATAACTGGCCGGTCTTTCTCGGGTTCCGCGGGGGGCGGGGAGTGAGCACCACCATCGGCATTCTATTGGTGCTGGTAACGATTCCTGTGCTCATACTGGCATTGCCCGTCATATTAGTCCTGGTCCTTAAAAGAAACGTCACCCCGTCGATGGCTTTTCTGTTCATCGCGCTGCCTCTCATGGACTGGCTGCTCAAAGTGCCGGCGGTGCTGATAGGCTACGGTGTCGCCTTGCCCGCTCTCGTTGGTATTACCCACTTCTTCAGGACCAGACCTAAGGAGTTGCATCAGGTATAATGATTGCCAATTGTCCATATTGTCGAGATGCATTTCGACATTTGTCAATAACATGGGTTTCTGGTATACTTATATGACAGCTGCTCGACACGATGGCAATTCTAATTTTAGAGGAATTAAGTCCTACCCTTTTCTAACCGGATTCTAACATCCTTTAACCCAATGAGTTGTTAAAGTTAATCTGGTGTCCGGTCGTCAGTCCGGGAGCAATGATTTAAGTGACAGCTAAAAGCGGCAAAGGGCTTGTCCAGGTCTTCACCGGCGACGGCAAAGGAAAGACCACGGCGGCGCTGGGCACGATACTCCGGGCGTCCGGCCACGGCCTTAATATTTTCATTATTTTCTTCATCAAGGGCACCTACGCCTATGGCGAGTACAGCGCCCTCGCCAAACTGCCCAATGTCAGGCTGGCCTGCTTCGGACTACGCCAGTTTATCGATAAAAAAACAGAAATTAATCCCGAAGAAAAAAGGCAGGCTCGAGCCGCCCTGGCCGCGGCCCGCGAGGCCGTCAATAGCGGCGACTACGACCTCGTGGTACTTGACGAAATAAACGTCGCCCTGGACTTTCACCTCATCGCGGTGGACGACGTCATTGACATCATCAAGAATAGGCCGTCTCATGTCGAACTCATCCTGACCGGCCGCAACGCCGATGCCAGATTGATTGAAATAGCCGACCTCGTAACCGAGATGGTAAAAATAAAACACCCTTTCGATAAAGGCGTCAAAGCGCGTCAGGGCATCGAGTATTAAACAGCGGAGGTAATCATGAAAGTCACATTGAGCGTCATTAAGGCGGACATCGGCGGTTACGTCGGGCACTCCGAATCGCACCCCGATATTATCGCCAAGGCCGCCGAATGCCTGAATAAGGCGAAAAAGGACGGACTGCTGATTGATTGCCAGGCGACCAAGTGCGGCGATGACCTGCAGCTCATCATGACCCACGATAAGGGCACCGGCAACTATGATATCCACAAGCTGGCCTGGGACACCTTTGTCACCGGCACCAAACTGGCCAGGAAGATGAAACTATACGGCGCCGGCCAGGACATGCTGAAAGACTCCTTTGCGGGCAATGTCAGGGGGATGGGCCCCGGCCTTGCCGAGATGGAGATCGAAGAAAGGACCTCCGAACCCGTCCTTATCTTTATGGCGGACAAGACCTCCGCCGGCGCCTGGAACATGCCCCTTTATAAGATGTTCGCCGACCCTTTCAACACCATCGGCCTGGTGATTGCCGCCAATATGCACAACGGCTTTACCTTCGAGGTGCATGACGTCAAGGAGCATAAAAAAATCAGATTTAATGCCCCCGAGGAGATCTACGACATGCTGGTGCTCATCGGCGCCTCGGCGCGGTTTGCCATCAAGGCGGTCTATCACCGTGATAACGGGGAAATCGCCGCGGTGTCTTCCACCGAGCGTCTTTATGAAAGCGCCGGCCGCTACGTGGGCAAGGACGACCCCGTCTGCATCGTGCGTTCCCAGGGCATTTTCCCGGCCGTCGGCGAGGTGCTGGAACCTTTCGCCGCCCCCATCCTGGTACAGGGATGGATGCGCGGCTCGCACATGGGCCCGCTGATGCCGGTAGCCGTATGCGATAGCACCCCTTCCCGTTTCGATGGCCCGCCGCGGGTCGTCTGCCTGGGCTACCAGCTCTGCAACGGCACTCTGGTGGGACCGCGCGATATGTTCGCCGATAAGTCCTTCGACCTGGCGCGTCAGCAGGCCAACGAAATGGCCGACATGATGCGCCGCCACGGCCCATTCGAACCTCATCGTTTGCCCCTGGAGGAGATGGAATATACCACCATGCCCCAGGTAATGGCGAAACTCAACGGCAGGTTTCAGAACCTCGATGGAGACAAAGCCAAAGCTCCTGCTGGCTACGAACAATAAGGGCAAGATACGCGAGTACCGGGGCCTGCTCCGGGGTGTTCCCTTTGAGATAATCACCCCGGACGAACTCGGTATAACTGGCGGGGTCGAGGAAGCGGGGGGCAGCTTCGAGGAAAACGCCGCGCTGAAAGCCGCCGCCATGGCGAAACAGAGCGGACGGCTATCACTGGCCGACGACTCCGGTCTTGAGGTTGATGCCTTAGGCGGCGCGCCCGGCCCTCTTTCCGCCCGCTACGCCGGCGAGGGCGCTTCAGATGCCGATCGTATCAGTTTTCTTCTTTCAAAACTAAAAGATATCCCCGCCAAAGGCCGCGCCGCCCGTTTCCGCTGCGTTATCGCCGTGGCTGAAGCCGATGGCAAAGTTCAGCTTTTCTCCGGCGAGTGCCGCGGCGCCATTATCGATAAACCCAAGGGCCATCACGGCTTCGGCTACGACCCCATCTTTTTTATGCCTGAGCTCGGCAAGACCATGGCGGAGTTGACGCTGGAAGAGAAGAACAAAATCAGCCACAGGGCGCGGGCGGCGGAGAAAGCTAGGGATTATCTGAAAAACTGGCGGTCACGCCAGCTGTCATTCTGAGCGATGGCGACAAAATCCCCTTCACTTTTCGCCTCTCTATCCCTTATTATTATATGGACGGCGCGCGGCGAAACATGGTTGAGCCTCGGGGGAGCACTTAATCACCCTTTCTACCTTGCGGACTCCGAGGCGACCCTTGCTTCGCCGGGAATAAATGCTTAACATAACTCGAAAAACGAATGCCCAATTTTTATAGCTAACTTGACATATAACGAAAAACGAATATCTGTAGCTGGTTAGCTTCGGGATTTAAAAAAAATTTTAAAAAACGAATAACGAATCGGTTTATTTAAGTTTTGAGTTTACCCCTTTCCCTCTATTCCTGTATAATACGGCTAGAGGTATCTTATGACCGGACTTTCCGATTCTTTTCAGCGCCCCATCAACTACCTGCGCATCTCGGTGACGGACCGCTGCAACCTGCGCTGCGTCTACTGCATGCCGGAGGAGGGCGTCGCCCTCATGTCCCACAGCGACATCCTCACTTACGAAGAAATCTATACCGTGGCTAAAGTTGCGGCCGGACTTGGCATTAATAAAGTCCGCCTCACCGGCGGCGAGCCGTTAGTGAGGCTCGGACTGGCCGACCTGGTGAAAATGCTGGCTGGCATTAAGGGCATCGACGATTTGTCGCTGACGACTAACGGCATTTTGCTGGCGCAGCACGCCGCCGCGCTCAAAAAAGCCGGACTGCGCCGCGTCAATATCAGCCTGGATACCCTCAAGCCGGAAAAGTTCCGGCGGATTACCCGCTGCGGCGAGCTCGAGGATACGTTAAAGGGCATCGAAGCCGCCCACGCCGTCGGCCTCGAACCCGTGAAAATCAATATGGTCGTCATGGCCGGCATCAACGACGACGAGCTTATCGACTTCGCCCGCAAGACTATCAACGACGGCTGGCACGTGCGGTTTATCGAGCACATGCCCGTTACCGAAGATGAGTCCATTAACCTCGTTTCCGTTAAAGAAATGAAAAAACGCCTTGATGTCCTGGGTAAGATGGAGCCGGTTAAAATGGCAGTGGGCAACGGCCCCGCTAAATACTATAGGTTCCCCGGCGCCAAAGGTACCGTTGGTTTCATCACCCCGGTCACCGAGCACTTCTGCTACCAGTGCAATCGGTTGCGCCTTACCGCCGATGGCAAGCTCCGACCATGTTTGCTCAGCGAACAGGAAATCGACCTCCGCGAAGCCCTGCGTTCCGACGCTTCTCCCGACGAACTAAAACGCCTCATCGAGAAAGCCATCGCCTGCAAACCCGAGAGGCACTACCTTACCGAAGGCAAAAAGCAAAAAGGCCGCCCTTTCTCCCAGGTGGGGGGGTAAAAATGGCACATAAAAAGCTATCTCATCTGGATAAATCCGGCCGCCCCAAGATGGTGGACGTCACCGGCAAGGCGGAAACCGCGCGTGTCGCCGTGGCTAAAGGCACCGTCCGTATGCAGCCCGCCACCTTCAAGCTCATCAAGAGCGGCGGCACCGCTAAGGGCGATGTCCTCTCTGTCGCCAAGCTCGCCGGCATCATGGCCGCTAAAAAAACGCCCGACCTTATTCCCCTCTGCCACCCCATTCTCATCGGCAGCGTCGATATCGATTTCACCATCAACGAACCGGATAACACGATAGAGATTACCGCCACCGTCGCCAGCACGGGCCAGACCGGCGTCGAGATGGAAGCCCTGACCGCCACCGCCGTGACCGCCCTGACTATCTACGATATGTGCAAAGCCGTCGACCGCGGCATGAAAATCGAAAGCATCCGCCTGGTTAAGAAAAGCGGCGGCAAAAGCGGCACCATAACGCTTGAATAGAACCGAATTATGTTGTATACTAGTCCACCAATAGTATTTGGGGGTGCACCATGAAACTAACATGTCTCCAGGAAAATTTGAACCGCGGACTCGGCATCGTCGGGAGGGCGGTTGCCACTAAGACGACGCTGCCTATAACCAATAATGTCCTCCTGGCTACCGACGAAGGCCGCCTGAAACTCGTCGCCACCAACCTCGAAATGGCCATCAGCTGCTGGATCGGCGCGAAAATAGAAGACGAAGGGGCCATCACGGTGCCAGCACGACTGCTCACCGAATTCGTCAATTCCCTGCCCAGCGACACGATTTCCGTCAACCTATCTCCACAGACCAAGACGCTGGGACTAAAATGCGCCCGCTTCGAAGCCCGCATCAGTGGCGTCGATGCCAAGGAGTTCCCCCCGATTCCCAGCGTCGACGAGGGCATTACCACCAGCGTGGAAGTCGAAGCCCTCCGCCAGGCGATTAACCAGGTGGTTTTTGCTGCTGCCACTGAGGAGTCACGGCCCGTCCTGACGGGTGTCAGCACCCAGTTCGAAGGTAAGACATTAACGCTCGCCGCCGCCGACGGCTTCCGGCTGGCGGTCTTCAAGTTGCCTGTCGCCGAGGCCATCAAGCCAAAGACGGAGGTCATCATACCGGCGCGGACGTTGTCCGAACTGAACCGGCTGATAACCGACGAAGAAGAAGCCGTCAGCATCACTTTGAATCCCAATAAAAGCCAGGCTCTTTTCCGACTTAAGAATACGGAGCTTGTGTCGCAGCTCGTCCAGGGCACCTTCCCCAACTATGCCCAGCTCATACCCCAGAGCTATAACACCCGCATGATCGTCAGTGTGGCGGATTTCCTGCGGGCTACCAAGACGGCCTCGATATTTGCTCGCGACGGCAGCGGCATTGTGCGCCTGGTGATTACCCCCGGGGGCGAGTCAAGCCCCGGCAAGATGGCTGTGTCCGCCCGCTCGGAGGAAATCGGCGACGATGTCGGCGAGATTGACGCCACGGTAGAAGGCGCCGACGCGAAAATCGCCTTCAACGGCAAGTACCTCACCGATGTCCTCAGCGTGCTCCGCGAATCGCAGGTAGCTCTGGAGACCACCAGCCCTTCCAGCCCCGGCCTGCTCCGACCGGTGGGCACGGACAACTACACGCACGTCGTCATGCCCATGTTTGTTCAGTGGTGACGCCTAAATTGAACCTAAAATCAGTGGGGGGAGCTTTCCCGCCCCCCCACTTTTTGTTTCATCAACGACGCATTCCCCAATAAAAACAGATGGGGAATTTCACTAACTCTTTGTGCTATAATGGCTCTACCTCTAATATTGGCAGTTTTTATGTGACAGAAACAGAGTATAATATGGAAAGTTCATTATTGACGACCAAGCTCAATATCCCTCCGGCCCGACCCCAAATGGTGCCGCGCTCACGCCTGATGGAGCGATTGCAGGAAGGCTTGAATCATAACCTTGTACTTGTTTCAGCCCCGGCCGGCTTTGGTAAAACGACACTCTTAAGTGAATGGTCTCGTCATAGCATATCCCACATCCGTACCGCCTGGGTTTCACTTGACGAAGGAGATAATGACCCTATCCGATTCTGGGACTACTTTGTCAGTGCCCTGAAAACACTGCAATCTACCTTCGGAGAAAATACTCTGAATTTGCTACACTCTCCCCAGCCACCGCCTATCGAGTCGCTGCTGACCGTGTTACTAAATGAGCTTGCTGTAATTCCGTTTGAGTTCGTCCTTGTTCTCGATGATTTCCACTTTATTACCTCTCAACAGATACACGATGGCATTGCCTACCTAGTTGAGCATATGGCGGCACAGATGCACCTTATTATCGCTACCCGCGCTGACCCACCCCTGCCTTTACCGCGCTTCCGGGGTAAAGGGATGATGCTGGAAATCCGCACTGATGACCTTCGTTTTACCTTGGAGGACGCCGTACGTTTGCTAAAGGAGATGAAAACCCCGGAACTCTCCACCAAGGATGTCGCTGCCCTTAATGAACGCACGGAAGGCTGGGCAGTTGGATTAAAAATGGCGGCCCTTTCCATAAACGGTCAAAAAGACATCCCCGGGTTTATCGCCAGCTTCACCGGCAGCCAGCGCTATGTCATGGACTACCTGATGGAAGAGGTGCTGCAAAAGCAGGCCGAGGAGACCCGCAATTTCCTGAGGAAAACTTCCGTGCTGAAAAGGCTTACCGTTCCCCTATGTGATGCCGTCACCGGGCGGAAAGACAGCGATAAAACGCTTCTCTGGCTGGAGCGTGCCCATCTCTTCATTGTTCCGCTGGATGAGTCGCGACAGTGGTACCGCTACGAGCATCTATTCGTCGATATCCTGCGTCACCAGCTGGTAGCGGTATCCGGTGAGGAGGAAGTGAGCGAGCTTCACCGGCGGGCGAGTCAGTGGTTTGAGGATAACCATTTCCCGGATGAGGCTATCGAGCATGATCTGGCCGCGCACGATTGGGAGAGGGCGATGAGACTTATATATGCCCGGTGCGAGGAGCTCAGGAAACTTGGAGAGTGGACCACCCTACTTGGCTGGTTCCAGCAAATTCCAGATGAAGAATTACGAAAACAATACCAGCTATATAGCCAGTATGCTTCCGCCCTCACAGTGTTTAACCAGGTTGATGCGGCCGAAGCCGCTTTAACCTATTTGGAAAACAATATTCAGGATGACGCCGGCTTACAGGGTGATGTCATTTTCTCCTTATGCAACCTTGCCAGAATGCGTGGTGATATTCAGCGCGCCGTAGAATTGGGAGAAAAAGCACTATCCATCCTGCCGCCCGATAATACGGTGATGCGCTGCCGTATAATTTATACCATTGGAACAATTCGTTATAATAGCGGGCTTCTCCACGAAGCTGAGGCCAAGCTCAACGAAGCCATTGAAATCGGCCGGCAAGCTGGCGATTATACTGCAGTATACAGTGCCTTGGCATGCCTAGGTGGTATTGCCCACTGGCGAGGCCAGTTACATCGCGCGGAAAAGCTATTAAAAAATGCCATTGAACTGGCCGGGCAAATGCCAATAGTGGCTGCTTCTCTGGTTTTTTTAGCCAAAGTCTTCTATGAACTGAATGACTTGGAAGGAGCGGCTGAGAAGGCGCGATTGTCGATTGAATGGAGTGAGCGCCTCGGAATCGCCGAAGCTCCGCTAATAGCCTATTATTTTCTGGCGCGAGTCCGTTTGTCACAGGATGATATATCCGGTGCAGAGGCATTGATGATCAAAATGGACCGGGCCAGCCAGCATCCTACCGTTTCGCCACCTTACCGTGCTCGTCATGTGGCAAGCCGGGCGATGTTCGCGGTCTGGCAACATGATCTAAAGGCGGTAACTGATTGGTGCAGCAAATTGTCTGATTACGGTAACACTCTGGTTATCGAGTATCAACATGTCCCACCACGCCTGCTGATTGCGCAGGGTAAGAAGGAAGAGGCGGCGAACTTATTACGGGGGCTTTATGATAAGTTTATTCGGGTTGGCGCCGATGGCCTGGCCATTAATATACGTGCCTATCAGGCGCTGGCGGCAGAGAATGAAGCAGCCGCACTAGAATATATCTCTGATGCTTTAGTTAAAGGTGAGCCCGAAAGCTACATCCGCACCTTCGTCGATGAAGGCAGACTGCTGAAACCCTTGCTGCAAAAAGCCCTGTCTAAAGGCATTACGCCGGAATATACCAGCAAGCTGCTTACCATTATAAAAGCGGAAGAACGACAGAGGCAAAAGACCGGAGGGGCCGCGGCGCTGCTAAGTAAACGTGAACTGGAGATTCTCCGACTACTTGTTGAAGAGTTTTCTAACAAGCAGATTACTGACAGGTTGAACATCAGCCTGAGCACGGTCAAGACACACATTCATAATATCCTGGAGAAGATGAATGCCGGAGACCGGAGCCAGGCCGTATCCCGGGCCAGGGAGCTAAAGTTAGTTTAACCAGTACTTATCCTTTGCTTCTATCGAGCCTCTCCTGGAAAACCAGAGTTCTAAAGCACTCAAATTCCACCCTGAAAATCAACCCTAATTCAATCTAAGACCGATTACCATCGATCCTGCCGACTGATAGCATTGCTTTAGCAGGTTAATCAAGCAGGCGGCTTAGCGGTGCTATGCAAAGAGTAGAAATTCGGGTCAAGGGGAAAATCGACAGGGGCTGGTCGGACTGGTTTGGTGATCTCGCTATTACACATTCTTCAGACGGTGATTCCATTTTAACCGGCTCCGTAAGGGACCAGCCAGAACTTCGCGGCATACTTTCAAAGCTGGCCGACTTAGGCTTGGAGTTAATATCTGTAACTACCAATACTGGCAAAAGGAAGAGGGGGTGATTGGTATACGCAAAGAAAATAAGTTTCATCCTCAGTATAAGAAATAAATGTAAAAAGGAGGAAAGAACATGAATAAAAAAGTTTTGTTACTGTTAATGGCATGTCTCGTGGCTGCCGGCCTGGTGCTGGCATCGTGCGGCGGCACGTCCCTCCAGGAATTTTCGCAGAAATTTATTGATGCCGAAAACAAAGCCTGGGGCGAGGGTGATACCAGCGCCCTGGCGAAACTGGAAGACCCTAACGTGGTTTATCATATGCAAAACCTGGGGATAGACCTCACAGGGTGGCCGGCTCACGAAAAAATTATCCTCGATACGCGGGCGATGCTCTCCGGTCTAACGCAAGACATGAAATATCTGACGGGAGAAGGCAATCACTTCGCGATGTCGTACAAATCCCATTCGATTATACCGGGTGAGACACCGGACAAGTCCATGGACGTAACAAACAGTTCATTGTTCCTTTTCCGTTTAGACAAGGGCAAGGTAGTCGAAGCATGGGTTGACGGCAGCACCACGATGACGCCAGTCTCCCAGGGACAATAGTCCCGAAATAGTCACAAAGAAAAACGTAATAATAAAGGAGAAAAAATGAAAAAACTATACATTACATTTCTAGTACTGATTCTGGCACTGTCTATTATTCTGCCGGTTGGAGCGGTAAATGCCGGCCAGACCTTCAACGTAAGCGGGACAATGAAGCTTTATACTCCGGTAGTCGGGGTAGATGAAATGGTTGGCAATGTCATGCTGGCTTCGGGGACTCATATCAACCTGGTGGGGGGAAGCCTGGTTGGTACCGCCAACGAATACGTCCGTAATTGGACCGACTTCGCCACACTAAAATTTCACGTGCTGGGGTTACAGGCTTTTACCGGTACGTTTAACGGCAAAACCGGCCAGTATTTTGCCGAGCTCTACCGTGTCGGCCAGTCATTCGGCGATTACAGCCAGCCGCAAACGGTTACCGGGTCGTGCAAAACAATAGTGAAAATCCTCGGAGGCACCGGTGATTTTGCCAACCTGCGGGGAACCCTGTGTGTCAATCTAAGTGTGCACTTTGAACCAAATGATGTTGCCCCGGATGTACCGCTCGTATGGTCAGGCACTTATAAAGGCAAGTTGACCTTCGTCAAAAATAATACTAATTGTGATGACCCGGGTGCCTGGAACGAATGGCAAGATTGTAATAACTGGAAAAAATAGTGATCTACCTTGTTTCACCATGATCGGCGGGGGGCTGGGAGACCCCTTCTTTTAGGCGAATATCCCGATAAATTATACTTTGCCCCATAGCTCTTTAAAAGGGGGAGCCCCGTGAGGAGCTCCCCCTCTATATATGTTTCGATATATGTTACGATAAAAACACAGACATCCCCATGTTTGTTCAGTGGTGACCAGACCCAACTCGGATGGTCAGACGTTTAGGGGACAGGTATTATGGATTTAAGATATCTCTAACTGGAAAAACCGATATCTATCTACCCTACATCCCTCCGCGCCACCAGATGAAATTCCTGGCTAATAAAAAGACAAGCGATGTTGCCGATATAACCCCACCGGTAATCCCCCCGATCAGAAGCCAGTGCCCTGATGATTCTGGTGGCGTCGCCGTAGGAGATAATGCAGGTGTTGATGTTTGTACCGGTATGGGAGTGCGTGCCAGTGTCAGCATTGGCGTAGGATTGGATTCAGGCGTGGGGGCGGGTGTTTGTGTTGGCGTCAATATCGGTGTTGACGTCGGTGTTGGCGTCGGCGTAGGAATGAGTGCAGGCATCGGTGATGGTGCCGACCCTGACCCGGGTGAAGGTGGCAGCACGAGCCGAACGGCATCAATCAATAGACCGGAGTCAAAGAAGCGGTCTTCCTGGTCGGCGATGTCAAACTCCAAGGTATGGCTACCCGCCGTAGTAATCAGATATGAGAAGTCTTGAAATCCACAGCCTCCTCCTTCGAAGGTAGAGCCGTTGGTTAATCCGTAACTCGTCACGGTGTAGTCAATCTGGTCCAGAGGCGGGACATCAACGAAGGGAGACGTGAATGTGGAGGTTCCGGGAACACTGCCGATGAGAATATTGGCGCCATCCAGTGTCACCATGAAGAAATCATCGTACCCGGCTATGTCGGCGCTCAAGAAACTCCACCGAAAGCTTAGAGTAGCCGGCACCTGTTGTGGTAATAAACTAAAGGTCTGTCCCAGAGTGGCGCTATCATTATCCAGGAACCCATTGCCATCCAAATCAGACCCTGGAGACAGGTTTATTTCCCCTGGCCCGGTGGACAGTAAAGCGAACCGGCTGCCTTCAGGGACCGCTATCTCGGGTGAAAAATCATCAGCCTGGAGGACCTCAACGTTACCGCCCGAACCGCCAATCGTCCATCCGGACAAGTTGCCGATCTCGAAGTCGCCGTTTATTAAAATATCGTTGTCGGCATTTGCGCCTCTCGAACATGCCAGTGTAACGCATAATATTATCACTATGCCCAGCATTACGAGCAATAATAGCGGCCTGCTTCTCTTACCCACCTTCCACCTTTTTCCCGAGCTCCTGCGCACCAGAAAGTGCCGGTACGGCATAATTATAAGGATCGGTACGAAAAGATCTCTTATACCTTTATTATTGTCTCAGATAGACAACAACGTAGCTCACGGTTATGCTTTCCGATGTGTCGTTGTTTAACCTCAGCCCGAACCCTGAAACTGCGTAAGAAGCATTGCGTGCGCCGGCTTCCACCACCGTGCTCCATATTGTTGTCGTCCAGATATCAACGTCATACCTGAGCCCGGTACTTTGAATGCAGATGGTGCCCATAAATGGGGACGAACCGGGCGGTAAAATTTCAACCGACATTCCCGGGGTGAGTATGATATCGCCTATGGCGCTACTGAGTGAAAGCCCCGGAGATGGCGCTGGGGTAATAGTGAAGCTGGCCGAGGCTTCGATGTTTCCGCCGAAAGGTATATCAGCCCGTAACTGAAAAATGCCGGGATCTACGTCCGGTACCGTGAGAACAACTCCCGCAGGAATGAAACCTGACGATGTAGTGGTCAAGGATACCTGCGGCTCGCCAGCATTTCTCACGCCATCGCCATTGACATCAAACCAGACTGTACCGGTGCCATTAAGGATAAAACCGTTGCCAGTAATCGTTACAACTGTACCCGGTGCTCCTGAGGCTGGGCTTAAGGCTAGAGATACAGCCAGTATGCTAAAGGTAGTGGAGGCTTCGACACTTCCACCAGCTGGTATGTCAGCCAGTACCTGATAACCTGCGGGTGCTTCATCAGGTACGGTCAAAACTGTCCCGGAGGGGATGGCACCAGAACTGCTGGTGGTCACGGCCACCTGAGGTTCACCGGCATCTCTAACGCTGTCACCGTTGCTATCAAACCAGAGCCAGCCGGAGGTACTTGGCCTGAAACCGCTTCCGCTCACGGTAATGACCATACCCGGTGCCCCTGAAGTACAGTTCAAGGATAGAGAAATAGCGACGACGGTGAAACTAGCCGATGCTTCTACAATCCCATCATTGGGTATATCAGCCCGCACCTGATAGCCACCGGGAGCCACATTAGGAACAGTCAGGATGATTCCGGAGGGGAAGCCGCCGGTATTGGTGGTAGTTACTGATGCCTGAGGTTCACCGGCATCCCTCACACTATCACTATTGCTGTCAAACCAGACCCACCCGACCGCGTTTGGTGTGAAACCACCGCCGGACACGCTTGTCGTCATACCCGGCGCCCCTGAGGTAGAGCCCAAGGACAAAGAAATCACGACAACGGTAAAGCTGGCGGAGGCTTCGACATTTCCACCAGCGGGTATGTCAGCCCGCACCTGGTAGTCCGCGGGAGTAACATTCGGCACGCTTAAAATGGTCCCGGAGGGGATAGCGCCAGCAGCCGTGGTAGTCACTGACACTTGAGGTTCCCCAGCGTCTTTCACGCTGTCAGCATTAATATCAAACCAGAGCCAGCCAGCGGTGTTCGGCGTGAAACCGCTGCCGGTGACAGTTATGACACTACCTGAGACTCCTGATGTAGAGCTCAATGATATGTTCAGAGCTGGTATGGTGAAGCTGGCAGATGCTTCGACACTTCCGCCGGTGGGTATATCGGCCCGTACCGAATAGGTGCCCGGCACAATTGCTGGCACGGTCAGGGTGCTTCCATCGGGGATAGCACCGGCAGCCGTGGTGGTCACTGACACCTGAGGCTCGGCAATATCTCTCACGCTATCAGCATTGATATCAAACCAGAGCCAGCCGGTGGTGTTTGGCGTGAAACCGCTGCCGGTGATGGTTATTACCGCACCCGGTGCTCCCGAGGTGGGGCTCAGGGTTATACTATTAGACGGTATAGCAAAGTTTGCGGAAGCCTCAATAGCCGACCCTTCGGGAAGGTCAGCCAACACCCGGTAGGTACCCGGCACGACACTTAATACGACAAGAATAGTTCCGGAGGGAATAGCGCCAGCAGCCGTGGTTGTCATCGGGACTTGGCGTTCGCCGGGGTCTCGCACACCGTCGCCATTGCTATCAAACCAGACCCAACCGGCAACATTAGGCATGAAACCGCTGCCGGTAATGGTTATTACGGTTCCTGGCGCTCCCGAGGTCGGACTTAACGATATACTTACGGTAGGTACAGTGAAACTTGCCGAATCTTCAATGATTCCGTCGGCGGGTATGTCGGCCAGCACGCGGTAGCCGCCAGCGGCCACTGTCGATACGGTCAAGGTCGTTCCTGGAGTAATGGCACCAGTGCTGGTAGTAGTCACTGATGCCTGAGGCTCACCCGGGTCTCTTACACTATCACGATTGATATCAAACCAGACCCAGCCAGCAGTATTCGTGGTGAAACCGCTGCCGCTGATGGTTATTACCGTTCCTGGCACTCCTGAAGTAGGGCTCAATGATATACTTGCCGTTGGTACCGTGAAGGTCACCGAAGCTTCAATAGCTCCGCTGGCAGGTATGTCGGCCCGCACCAGGTAGGTTCCTGGCGCTGCACTAGGTATGGTCAGCGTGGCTCCGGAAGGAATGGCCCCGGCACTAGTGGTGGTCACTGACACCTGGGGCTCACCCGCGTCCTTCACACTGTCGCCATTACTGTCAAACCACAGCCATCCAGCGGTGTTCGGTGTGAAACCGCTGCCGCTGACAGTTGTTACCGTTCCCGGCACTCCAGAAGTGGGGCTTAAAGATATACTGGCCGTGGGGATACTGAAAGTCGCCGAAGCTTCAACTGCTCCACCCGACGGTATATCAGCTCGAACCTGGTATGTTGCCGGTGCTACTGTTGGTGCGGTCAGTACCGTCCCGGAGGGTATTGCCCCGGCGCCGGTGGTGGTCACCGCTACTTGCGGCTCACCAGCATCTCTAATGCTGTCACCGTTGCTATCGAACCACAGCCAGCCGGACGAATTTAAAGCAAAGCTGCTGCCCGTAATGGCGATGACTGTACCTGAAGCTCCGGAGGTAGGGCTTAAAGTTATACTCGGTCCGGGTGGTACGGTAAAGCTCGCTGAGGCTTCAACGCCTCCGCCGGCAGGTACATCAGCCCGTACCATATAGATGCCCGGAGCCACGGCTGGTATTGCCAGGGTCGCACCGGAAGGTATGGCCCCGGCGGCACTGGTGGTGACGGGCATCTGGGGCTCACCGGTATCTCTGATACCATCACCATTGCTATCAAACCAGAGCCAGCCGGCGGTGTTGGGCAAGAAAGCGCTGCCGCTCAAGGTTATCCCTGTGCCGGTGGCACCAGACGAAGGGCTCAACGAAATACTTGGAACAGCGAGCACGGTAAATCCCATTGAATCTTCAACCGGAGCGCCGGTAGGTATATCAGCCCTTATGAAGTAATTACCCGGGGTCACGCTCGGCACGGCGAGGGTCGTTCCTGGGGGAATATCGCCAGTACCGGTAGTCGTCACCGACGCCTGGGGCTCTGAGGCGTCCCGCACATTGTTACCGTTGCTGTCAAACCATACCCATCCCGCCGTATTCAGCGCGTAACCGCCGCCGGTTACGATAACGCCTGTTCCCGGGGCACCGGACGCCGGGTTCAAGGTTAGAGTCTGGGCATAGACGCGGGTTGGTATTACGGTCGAGACGAGCATCAAGATTGCCACTATCGTGATAAGAACAAGATATTTATGTTTCATATTCGAATCCCCACCCCCTCTACTTAATCAAGGCAAGGGCTATAAGACCATCAACGTTTAGGTGGCGAAACAAAATCGCTATTTTTAATGGTCAGCTTCGCCCGTTTGTACAGGATTCAATTCATATCAGCAGTATATAACCTGATACAGGGCATGTAATGGTTGTTCACACCAGATTTACTGGGTGTTTACCCTGATATTATGTCCAATGGCCGTCCGATAAGCAGGTATTTTTAGCAGGAATGATATCCTGGTACTCTTTGCCCGAGGGGTATTCGTACATGCAGGAAATCAGACATCCCCATGCTTGTCCAGTGGTGACATGCCACCTATACATGACTATTTTACTATTGTTAAAAGTACTTTTTTACAATTGTATTTTCTCTGCAGATTGTATATTTTATTATTGAAAAGAAATATCTTTCCAGATTGGAAAGCCGGAGGAACGTGAATCTGTGACCAGGTTTATCAAACAGTTTCGCTATGGTGAGACGGGTTTCACTCTAATTGAACTCCTGGTCGTTGTCGCTATTTTGGGAGTACTGGCAGCTGTCGCTGTCCCAAATGTCGGGAAATTCATTGGCCAAGGTAAGACTGAGTCTTATGACACCGAATTACACAATATGCAGGTAGCGGTAATGGCTATGTTGACGGATAGTACATCAGGCGAACTTGATAATAGTTACACAGGTGTTAGCGATTTGGCTACCGTGACGGCGACGAAGGTTACTCCTGCCGACCTGAAATTAAGCGATTACCCCGTTGGCCTTGATGGAACTTCAGTCAGGACTGGTTGCACTTACGACTTTACACAAACCGGCACAGTTACGCAGCACAGGCCGTAATCAGGGTCACGATTTATTAACAGTGCCGTGGCAGCGCTTGCGCTCAAATCTTATTGATGAAATGAACCGTGAAAACATGGCCGGCATGGCCAATGGGTGCTACTATCATCCTGGTCTTTACGATTCTGCCGGTCTTGACATTCTTCATCTTCATGTCGATGAAGCCTGCCACCATTTTCTCCGAGGCGTTCATATAAGCGTCAATGACACCCGGCTGGTCCTCTTCAACGACGTCCGAGAGCGGCGCCTCTGCCCCCGCCCATTCCTCCGGTGACTTATAGCCGAGCAAATCGGCAAACCTCTTGTTGCAGATTTTATGTTCGTCATCAAGATAGATATATACCGCCTGCCCCGAATTTTCCAGCACGGGCTTCATCTGCTCCGCGACCCCCGCCACAAGTTCCTCATGGTGCTTATTTTTCATACTTATGTCCTCCTTCCACCTAGTGAGATATTACTGCCATGACTATCAACAAGTTATAAAATTATAAGAACAAATGTTACGAAACTATGACATTTGTTTTCCCAGAAACGCGGGCTGGACCCGGATTCGTTATTCGTTTTTTAAAATTTTTTTTTAATATCCTAAGCTAATTAGCTACGGATATTCGTTTTTCGTTATATGTCAAGTTAGCTTCGAAATACGGTATTCGTTTTTATAGTTATGTAAATTAGTCACTGGCTTTTAGCCGATGGCTATAATATTAAAACCCTGTTTATAGTATAAGAAAGATTGTAGAAATTAGAAATGTGATTTTGTCGCGTTGACCTCACCCCCTTGCCCCCTCTCCAAACCACAGACCGGTGAAGATGTTCTATTAGTTGTTTGGAGAGGGGGAGGAATAATGAGAGGGGGCTGGCGCCCCCTCTCCGCGGAGACTCCCTGACATGAGCGAGCGAATTAATTCGCATGGCGTTTAAGAGGGGCTTACGCCCCTCTTTTTTTATTTCCCCCTCTCCGCTCGCGAAGAGGGGTTCACCCTGAGAGGATTCACCCTGAAGGGGACCAAGGGGGTGAGGTTTGCCGGCCCCGCATGGTATAATTCGCTAGAAATTCCGGAGGAATTCATGGACCTGAAACTGAAAGGGAAAATAGCGCTGGTGACCGGGACAGGCAGCCAGATAGGCTTCGGGAAGGGCATCGCCGTGAAGCTGGCGGAGGAAGGCTGCGACGTTATCTGCGCCGATATCGATGACACAGGCGCCCGGCAGACTGCCGCCGCCGTCAAAGCCCTGGGCAGGAAATCTTTAGCCTTGAAGGTAGATATCACCGACAAAACCGCCGTCGACGCCGCGATTAAAAAAGCCCTCGATAAATTCGACCACATCGATATCCTCGTCAATTGCGCCGGTCGCGCCAGCGGCCTCCGGCCCTTCGTGGAGATGACCCAGGACATGTGGGACATCGATATCAATACCAATCTCCGCGGCACCATGAACGTTACCCAGGCGGTCCTGCCGCAGATGCTGCAAGCGCCATTACGGCAAAATCGTTAATTTCTCCACCCACGCCGCCCACCAGCCCACCGGACTGGCCGGGGCCGCGGTCTACGTCGCCGCCAAGGCCGGGACGGTCATGTTCAGCAAGACGCTCGCTGGGGAGGTCGGCGCGCAGGGCATTAATATTAACGTTATCGCCCCGGGCCCGGGGGCCACCAATTTCCACCGGGTCAGCGGCGGCGACCCCCGCATGGCCGAGCTCGTGGCCAACCTGGCCAAGGCGGGCAAGACCACCACCCCGGAGGATATCGCCAACGCCGTGGCTTTCCTCGTCTCGGATGTCTCCGCCAAGCTGTCCGGTCAGGTGCTGGAGGTCTCGGCAGTGTCCGGCGGCGGCCGTAGTTAAATCTCGACGTAACCAAAAGCGAAAGGGGGCAATCATGATCGCCAAAGAGAACCTCATAAAGATTGTCGGAGCGGCCGGCGTCAGCGACAAACCGGCGGCGCTGGACGAATACTCCCGGGACGTGAGCTTCGTTAACACGGTGAGGCCGGCCTGCGTGGTAAAGCCGAAAAACGCCGCCGAGGTCCAGGCGCTGGTAAAGCTGGCTAACGAGACGATGACGCCGCTGGTCCCCGTGAGCTCCGGCCCTCCCCATTTCCGCGGCGATACCGTGCCCGGCACCGGCGGGGCGATTATCGTGGATTTAAGTAAAATGAAAAAGATAATCAACGTCGACCGCGCCCGCCGCGTCGCGATGGTCGAGCCCGGGGTGACCTTCGGCGATCTTATCCCAGCGGCGGCCAGAGAGGGCATCCGACTCAACATGCCGCTCCTGCCGCGAAAAACGAAGACCGTCATCGGCAGCCTGCTGGAAAGAGAGCCGGTCATCATGCCCAAGTACCAGTGGGACATTTCCGACCCGCTGGCCTGCGTCGAGGTCATCTTCGGGTCCGGCGAAGAGTTCCGCACCGGGCAGGCGGCCGGACCGGGCACCGTCGAAGAGCAGTGGGCGGTGGGGGGCGTGCAAAAAGCGCCTTACGGGCCCGGCGTCGCTTCCTGGCACCGGCTTATCCAGGGGTCGCAGGGGACCATCGGCATCGTCACCTGGGCGTCGATGCGGTGCGAGCTGCTCCCCGCGATTGAAGAGCCTTTCGCGGTCGGTTCATCCAGCCCGGGCACACTCATGGAGCTGGCGTCATGGCTCGTCCGCCTCAGAATGGCCAACGAATGCTTAATATTGAATAATACCGACCTCGCCGCCATCTTTGCGAAGAAATGGCCTAAAGACTACCAGGACCTCAAAAACGCCCTCCCCGCCTGGACGCTTTTCTATGCCGTCGCCGGCTACGAGTTTTACCCCGAGGAGAGGGTCGCCGCCTATACCAAAGACATCATGAAATTAACCCAGCGACTCGGCGTGGAAACCGTCAGGTCGGCCGGCGGGATTTCCGCCAGCGAAATACTGAAAGCCGTCCAGCAGCCCGGCGCCGAGCCCTACTGGAAGCTCCGCCATAAAGGCGCCTGCGAGGACGTCTTCTTCCTGACCATCAACGATAAGCTGGAAAATCTCATCTCCGTGATGAACGGCCTGGCGGAAAAATCCGGCTATCCAACATCGGACATGGGTGTTTACGTCCAGCCCATCGTACAGGGCACCGGCGTTCACTGTGAGTTCAGCCTGTTCTACGACCCCGATAACGCCAGCGAGGTAAACAGGGTCAGGGAGCTGTCCGCAGCCGCCGTAAAAAACCTGATGGCCCACGGCGCGTTTTTCTCCCGACCTTACGGCGAGAACGCCGGCATGATTATCAATAGAGACGCCGCCAGCGCGGCGATGTTGAACAAGCTAAAGAAGATTTTCGACCCCAATCGTATTATGAACCCGGGAAAAGCGGGTTTTTAGCCATCAGCAGTCAGAAAGGAGCGGAAAAATGAGCCTTGAACAATACGCGGGCGATATGGCGATGTGCTGCCGGTGTTCGGCCTGCAAGTTTATTCCCATGCAAAAGATAAAGGGGGCCGGGTTCTCTTACGCCTGCCCCAGCATATCCAGATATAATTTCCACGCCTATTCCGGGGGCGGCCGGGTGAATATCGGCACGGCGGCGCTGAAGAACGGGATGAACTATACCGACCGACTCCTGCACATCGTTTATAACTGCCAGCTATGCGGCGCCTGCGACACCTCCTGCAAGTACGCCATGGACATGGAAGTCCTCGAGCCCATCACCGAGTTCAGGATAAGGTGCAACCAGGACGGCAGGACCAATCCCGCCCTGGAAAAGGTCATCGCCGGGCTGCGCCGGACGGGCGCGATGGTGTCTGTAAAGGGAAAGCGCGGCGACTGGGCGGCCGGACTTGATATCAAAGACGCCACGAAAGAAAAGGTGGACGTTCTCTATCACGTCGGGTGCCTGACGAGCTTCAGCAAGGACATGTGGAAACTGGCAAAAGCCACCGTAAAGATATTACAAAAGGGTGGAGTCGACTTCGGCATCGCCGGGGACGCCGAGACCTGCTGCGGCGGTCGGGCCTATCAGATGGGCTATCAGGACGATTTCCTCAAGCAGGCAAAAAAGAACGTGGCGATGATCAAGAAGTCCGGCGCTAAAACGCTCGTCACCGGCTGCGCCGACGGCTACCAGGCCTTCAAGGTGCTCTACGATAAGTTCGATCTCAAGGGTGATTTGGAGGTGCTGCATATCTCGGAGTACATCGACAGGCTGATAAAGCAAGGCAGGCTCAAGCCGCGTAAGAAAGTAGATATCTCGGTGACATACCATGACCCGTGCCGCCTCGGCCGGCTGGGCGAGGCGTGGATACACTGGAAAGGCACGAAAATTCCCGGCGACCGCTTTGTCTTCGACCCGCCCAAGCCGTACCGGCGCGGCACCAACGGCATTTACGAGCCGCCCCGCGACGTACTGCGGAGCCTCCCCGGCGTCAGGCTCACGGAAATGACCCGCATTAAAGAGTACTCGTGGTGCTGCGGCGCCGGCGGCGGCGTCAACGAGTCGAACCCCGACTTTGCCAGGTGGACGGCTAAAAAGAGAATCGATGAAGCCGTAACTACAGGGGCAGAGGCGCTCGTTACCGCCTGTCCCTGGTGCGAAAAGACCTTTAAAGAAGCCATTAAAGAAAGCGGCAGTCCCATGAAGGTTTACGATATCGTCGAGCTCGTGGAAAAGTCACTCTAAGAAAGGTGGTGCTGAGCCATGGCTTTAGATAAACAGGTCTATCAAGAGTTCGAAGATGTGGTGGGCGAGGAAAATATCTGCGACGACCCGGCCATCGTGCCGTCCTACTATAATACCGAGTTTGCCGCGGTCGTCCTCCCCGGCAACACGCTGGAAGTCCAGGCGCTCGTCAAGCTCTGCAACAAACATAAACTAAAGTTCCGGCCCATCTGCACCGGCTGGACGGGGATGTTCCCCAAGGGCATTATCCTCTTCGACCTGCGCCGGATGAACCGCATCGTCGAAATCAACGAGAAAAACATGTACGCGGTGGTCGAGCCGTATGTCATCTCGGCGGAGCTGCAGGCGGAGCTGATGAAGAGGGGCCTCAACTTCTGCATCAAAGGCGCCGGGACGAACTGCGCGGCGCTGCTCCGCGGCCACGGGCACATGGACCAGACCACCAGCGGCGACGACCGCAACCACCTGGCGATAGAATGGGTCACCCCGGAAGGGGAAATCGTCAGGACGGGAGCGCTCGGTTCTACGGACGAATGGTTCTCCGGCGACGGCCCCGGCCCGTCGCTGAGGAGCATCCTGACCAGCGCCGTGCCGCCGGGCGTCACGCCGGGCGTCTTCACCAAGGGGGCCGTTAAGCTCTACCACTGGCCCGGTCCCGCCAGCTTCCCGGTGGTGGGCAACTCGCCGAAATATACTTTAAATGAAATCCCCCCCAACATGATGGCGCGCTATTTCAGCTTCCCCTCGGTGGGGAAGATGTGGCAGGCCGAGCTCAAACTCGGCGAGGCCGAGATATGCTACGAGCTGATGGGCTTTAACGCGGCCATGGTGGCCTGCAATATCACCACCTGCAACGAGGAAGAGGAGGAAGTCTTTAAACGAATAAGCAAAGAGGTGCAGGGGCCCGGCTTCTTCGTGATAATCGCGGGCAACTCCGCGGAAGATTTCGCCTACAGGAAGAAGGTGCTCAACAAGATTATCCGCGATGCCGACGGCCAGTCCCTGAAAGCGGTCGAGGACCCGGAGGTCGAGGGCATCCTGCTGTGCCAGTGCATCAGGATTTCCGCTTCTATCCGCGAGACCTTCCGCGCCGGCGGCGCCTTTAACTCGATTCCCATCATGGGCCAGCGCGACCTCACGATAAAATGGGCCATCGGCGCCGGCAAAGCGAAGGAGCCCCTCATCAAAAAGGGCTATATCGTCGACGACGGCGGGGCGTTCTTCGGGTGGGGCGTCGAGCAGGGGCATCTCGGGAAGACGGAAATATTCTGTAAGTTCGACCCGCAAAACGCCGAGGCCAAGAAGGCCGTGGAGACCTGGCAGAAAGAGCAGACGGCGCGCGCTTTCAAGGAACGCTACTTCGCCAGCACGATGGGCCCGCAGGACGAAATCGGGCCGGCTTTATCCAATTATCATCTGTGGTGGCGGAAGTTTTTAAGGGCCATCGACCCCAACGGCGTCTCGCCGGAAGGTGGCTCGCTCGTCTAGCGGCACTTACTTCAAAACGGAGGACGCGAAAAATGGCGAAAACGAAATACGGACACCTGATTAAAAAGCTGGTCTATCACAAGCTGCCCGGCGATAAGGGCAAGCCCGAATATATCACCTGGCCGAAAGGCTCCGACCTCGAAGGCCTGAACGTCAGCTTCGTGTGGGGCTATCATAACCGGGTCGGGCCGTGGGAAGTGGGCGGGGAATACGGGCACGTCCATCCCTACGGCGAAGTCTTCGTTTTCACGGGGCTCGATTATGATAACCCCAACAGACTGGACACTGAGCTCGAGCTTTCCCTGGGCGAAGAGGCGGAAGACCACATTATCGCCGCCCCCTCGGTGGTGGCCATACCGGCCGGCGTGCCTCACCTGCCGATGACCGCCAAAAAGGTCGCTAAGCCCTACGGCTTCCTGGCGATTTCCGTCAACGGCGAAGATAAGACCACGGAACTGACCAAGCGAAAAAAGGCGTTTGTCCTCGTCAATAAATGCGGGGAAATGATTACCCGCCTGGAACTGCGAGACATGCACCGCCAAAAGGGAGGCAACGCGGATTTTATCGGTTTCTGGAGCGGTAAGAACACGCCGGGGTTCAATCTGAATTTCACCTGGGCTTTCCACACCGGCACCGGGCACTGGCACGAGAACGACCCGCATGTCCATCCCAACGATGAAGCCCTGGTCTTCGTGGGGCTGGACCCGAAAAACCCCGATTACCTCGGGGCGGAGATAGAATTCCGGTTCGGAGAAGAGCAGGAGGTGCACGTCTTCGATACGCCCACGGTGGTTATCGCCCCCAAGGGACTGGTGCACTGTCCGCTGATCACGCGGAGGGTGGACAAACCCTATAGTTTCACCGCGATATGCCTGGCCCATGAGCACGATACCACCTGGCTCGGCGGGCCAAGAATATTCAGCAGCAAGTAACCGCACTATAATTATCTTATTTTTAGATATTTTTTCTTAACATTTGACAATAACGATATAAAATGATATAACTTGATAGCTCGTTAAAAAAGACTAAACAATAATGCCGATTCTAATATATTTATTGTTTATTATTATATGTCAACCAGAAAGCAAAAGTCCGTTATCAAAACGCGTAAAAGACCTTCTTCAATAAAAATATATAAAAAGGAGGTAGAAATTTGAAGAGGTTCATCGTCCCCCTGGCATTCCTGTTAATACTCGTAACTATCCTCGTCGGTTGCGGGCCGGCTGCAACCACCACACCCCCGGCCACCTCACCAACGGCGCCCACCACTACCGCCGTCGATAAATTCGGCGGGACCTTAAGGATGATTGAGATCGTCGCCCCCGGCGCTCCGCTCGGAGCCGAATGGGAAGGCAACCTGGGCACCTATAACACCCAGCAATGGGTGCTGGAACGCCTGCTGAGAGAGAAGCAAGACGGCTCCATGACGGGCGAGCTGGCGGAGACCTGGGATGTAGTCACCACTCCCACCGCAACCGCCAACGCCAGCATAACCTTCCACCTGAGGCACGGAGTTACCTTCCACGATGGATCGCCCTGGAACGCCACGGTGGCCGCCTGGAACCTTCAGATGTACAAGGACGGCAAGAAGTTCGGCGGCACGACCAACTACTGGGCGTCCTGGGACATCCTCGATGATTACACCCTTCGCGTCAACATGACCAGCTGGACCAACACCCTGCTCCGCGCCTGGGAAAACTACTTCATCGTCTCGAAAACGGCATATGACGTCCACGGCATCGAATGGATGCGGACCAACATGGTCGGCACCGGGCCCTTCATGCAGTCGGACTATCAGAAGGACGTGTCCTTCACCGGCGTCAGGAACCCCAACTACTGGCGCACCGATGCCGCCACCGGGAAAAAGCTGCCCTATCTGGACTCGATGCAGCTGCTGTACGTCACCGACGAAACGCAGCGTGAAAACCTGATGAAGTCCGGCGGGGCCGAGATATTGACCTCCAGCACCAAGCAGGCGGCACGCTTTTCGGCCACGGACTATAACATTATCACCCGCGCCGCCGGAGTCAACATGCTGATACCCGATAGCAAGCACGCCGACTCCCCCTATTCCGACATCAATGTGCGCCTGGCCGTCGAATACGCCATCGACCGCGAAGCACTGGCTAGCAGCTTCGGCTATGGCTTTGACAAGGCCGCCTACCAGATAGGTTCCACTACGTCTCCGTTTTACGACTCCGCCCTGGTGAAGCGCACGTTTAACCTGGCTACGGCCCAGAGCTATATGGCCAAGGCAGACGCCAAATGGGCCAGCGGCTTCGACACCACGATTATCGTGGCCCCGGGAGTCAACCGCGACCCGGTGACCGCTATTCAAGCCATGCTGGATAAGATCGGCATCACCGTCAATTTGCAGTACCCGGAACCGGCGGCCTGGCAGACTATCACCACCACAGAAGCCCCGGTAAACTCGCTGCTCTACGACCCGCTGGCAGAGTTCTCGAACTACAATACCACTCTGAACGTCTTCTTCAGCCTCTCCGGATTCTATTTCCCGACCGTGCTAAGACCGGATAACTATCCTGATCTGTTCAAAGCGTCGCTGGCCGCTCCGGCGGTAGACGCGGCACTTCTGAAGCCAATAGCCGACGCCTTCTATAACTCCTGCATGGTCATAACGACGACCTACATAACCACCGTCTTTGTACAGACCAAAGCCGTGCAGGACTCCAAGATCACCCAATACGGCAGCATGCAAGTGGCCCTGGATTACTCCGGGGTCTGGTTGAAGAAATAGTCACCAAGTAAATCGGGCGGGAGGCCGGTATTCTCCGGCCTCCCGTCACGGTATAAAAATTGGCGATTAGCCGTAACGCTTTACGCGCGATTAATAGCTGATATTTGTCTCAAGCTTTGATACACCGGGAACTCATGACGTATCCCATAACACCATGTTTTGAATTTCACCTGTTTTCTGTTATCCTTATAGTGACCCGGGATACAAGTAGTTTAAAAATTTATACAATATGACATGGTAATTTGAACTGCACGGAAAGAAACTCCAGATGATAGCCTTTTTCATACGCCGGTTCATCCAGTCGATAGTCGTCCTCTTCATCGTCACCGTACTTGTCTTTCTGGCGATGCGCCTGCTCCCCGGCGACCCTATCCGCATGATACTTACCGCCAGCAGCGCGGAGGGTTTAACCGAAGAACAGATAGCCCAGGTCAGGCACGAATACGGGCTGGACAGGCCGCTGGTTGTCCAGTACTTCAGCTGGGTGAACGACATATTTCACGGAAACCTGGGCAAATCTATCCTTCAGATGGTGCCCGTCTCCGATGAAGTTTTCCGGCGCATACCCATTACCTTGCATTTAGGCGTCCTGGCTTTTATCCTGGGACTGGTCATAGGAATCCCGCTGGGAATCGTCAGCGCCGTGAGACGGGGGACCTGGCTGGATACGGTGGTGACCACGGTAGCCAACCTGGGTATCACCGTGCCTGCCTTCTGGCTAGGCTACCTGCTCATATTTGCTTTTGCCATGTACTGGCCCCTGCTCCCGGTGATGGGTTATACGTCTCCGTTTACCGATTTCTGGCTGAACACCCGGCAGCTTATCATGCCGGTCTTTTGCCTGGCGTTATTCCCCATCGCCTCCATTACCCGCCAGACCCGTTCCAGCATGCTCGAGGTAATGCGGCAGGACTATATCCGCACCGCCTGGTCGAAAGGCCTGAAAGAGCGCGGGGTAATCATGAAACATGCCCTTAAAAACGGGCTGATACCCATCGTGACGCTGGCCGGCTTGGGCGTCCCGATGATAGTCGGCGGGGCTGTTTTGATTGAGACGGTCTTCAATATCCCCGGCATGGGCCGACTCGTCGTCACCTCCGTCCTCAACCAGGACTATCCTTACGTGCAGGGAGTCATCCTGATTATCTCCGCTGCGGTAGTATTCGTTAACTTCGCCGTGGAATTGACCTACGGCTGGCTTGACCCACGCATTCGGTATAACTAAAGGTAAATAAAATGGCAAACAGCGCCCCTATAGCGGAAACCGGCCTGGCGGAGATGGCTCCCAGGGTAAGCGAATGGCTCCGCTTCCGGCGGGTATTTCTGAGTAGACCGCTGGTAATTTTCGGCATGGTGGTGATAATATTGTTTGTTCTCATCGCCATTTTCGCCCCATTGATTGCCCCCTATCCCCCCAACGAGCCGGACTTATATCATCCCCTGCAGAACCCGAGCGCCGCCCACTGGCTGGGCACCGATGCCCTGGGCAGGGACACCCTGAGCCGTATTATCTTCGGCACGCGCACGTCGCTGGAAATAGGCTTAATCGTCGTCTTTTTTGCCAGCGTCGTCGGCATCACCCTGGGCACGATTGCCGGATTTTACGGCGGCTGGCTCTATATTATTATCATGAGATTAATCGATGCGCTCATGTCCTTCCCGATGATATTGCTGGCCCTGGTTATCGCGGCTCTGCTGGGCGGAGGTATGAGAAACGTGATTATATCCTTGAGCGTCGCCCTCATGCCCGGCTATGCCCGCCTGATGTGCGGCCAGGTCCTTTCCGTTAAACAGAACGACTATATCCTCGCCGCCCGGGGCATGGGCGCGAGCAGTCTGCGCATGATGCTGCGCCATGTTGTCCCCAACTGCGTATCCCCGCTTATCGTCCAAATCACCATGATGCTGGGCGTCACCATTCTGGCGGAGGCCGGCTTGAGCTTCCTTGGCATCGGCATTATGCCGCCTACGGCCGCCTGGGGCAACATGGTCAGCGACGCGCGCGATTATCTATCGGTCCTGCCTATCCTGTCGTTTGCGCCGGGGCTGGCACTGATGCTGGTGGTATTTGCTTATAACATGGTCGGCGATGGGTTGCGGGACGCTTTAGACCCCAGGCTCAGGGGCATTCTCTAGGACGGGAATTTTAAAGTGACGGAACTTTTGAGAGTCAACAACCTGGTGACGCAGTTCAAGACGGAAAGCGGCGTCGTCAAAGCCGTCGACGGCGTTTCTTACTATCTCGATGAGCAGGAGATTATCGGGCTGGTGGGGGAAAGCGGCTGCGGCAAATCGGTCAGCCAGCTTTCCGTAATGCAGCTTATCAACGCCCCGGGTGAAATTACCGGCGGCGAAGTCATCTTCGAGGATCGGAACCTGCTTAAATATCATCAGCACGGACCCGAGATGCGCTCCATACGCGGCGCCAAAATAGCCATGATTTTCCAGGAACCGATGACATCGCTGAACCCGGTCCTGTCCATCGGGCAGCAGCTCACGGAGATGTTGATACTGCACCTGAAAATGAGCGCCGACGCCGCCCGCGAAAGAGCCATCGAGCTCATGGGCATGGTCGGCATCCCCGCCGCGGAGAGGCGTATCGACGATTACCCTCATAACTTCAGCGGCGGCATGCGCCAGCGCGTGATGATTGCCATGGGGCTCTCCTGTAATCCCCGCATCCTTATCGCCGATGAACCAACCACCGCCCTCGACGTGACCACCCAGGCGCAACTCCTGGAAATGATGAAGGACATGGTGCAGCGCTTCCGGGCTTCCCTGGTCATCGTGACACACAACCTCGGCGTCGTCGCCCGCTACGCCAAGCGCATCTATATCATGTACGCCGGCCGCATCGTGGAGTCCGGCACCACCAAGGATATCTTTGCCACACCCCGCCACCCTTATACGATGGGGCTGCTTAAATGCATTCCCCGGCTGGACGAGGAGGAAGGCAGAAAGCTCGTCCCTATCGAAGGTCTGCCCCCCAACCTCATCAATATGCCCCCCACCTGCGCCTTCCTGCCCCGGTGCTCCTGGAAAATAGACAGGTGCTATAAAGACCCCTGGCCGGAGCTCACCCCCGTTAACGGTAATCACTTTATCCGGTGCTACGCGGACACCAAGGAGAAGAAGAATTGAACCATAATGGTGACAACGTTATTTTAGACGTATCGGACTTAAAAATGTATTTCCCGATTGTACGGGGACTGATGAGGCGCAAGGTGGCCGACGTCAAAGCCGTTGACGGCGTCTCCTTTAAGTTGATGAGGAACGAAACGCTGGGCCTCGTCGGCGAGAGCGGCTGCGGCAAGACCACCATCGGCCGCTGCGTCCTGGGACTATACCGCGCCACCGGCGGCAAAATTGTCTTCCAGGGCAATGACATCACCACGCTACCGGAAAAGAGACTGCGTACCGTCCGTAAAAATATCGCCCTCATCTTTCAGGACCCCTATTCCTCCCTCGACCCCCGCCAGAGCGCCGGCGGCATCGTCGGGGAGCCGCTGAAAATCCACCGCATGATGATGACCAGGGGCGAATACAAGGACAGAATGGAAGAGCTTTTCCGCATCGTCGGGCTCGACCCCTCGATGGCCAGCCGCTTTCCTCACGAGTTCTCCGGCGGCCAGCGCCAGCGCATCGGGATAGCCCGCGCCCTGGCCTGCGACCCTTCGCTCATCGTTTGCGACGAGCCCATCTCCGCGCTGGACGTTTCCATCCAGGCGCAGATTATCAACCTCCTGGAGGAGCTGCAGGACAAAAACCAGAACCTGAGCTACCTCTTCATCGCCCACGACCTTTCCGTCGTACGCCATATCTCCGACCGCGTGGCGGTAATGTACCTGGGACACATCATGGAAATCTGCAAGTCGCGGGTGCTTTATGAAAACCCCCTGCATCCCTATACCAGGGCCCTTCTCTCCGCCATCCCCATCGCCGACCCGTTTGTGGAAGAGACACGGGAGCGCATCATCCTCAAGGGTGAGGTGCCCAGCCCGCTGAACCCGCCGCCCGGCTGCGCCTTCCACCCGCGCTGTTTCATGGCTATCGGGGAGTGCAGCCAGGCCGTGCCGCCCCTGAGGACAATCGGCGACGGGCACGAGGTGGCCTGCATCAGGGTGTAGGTTTATGGGTGCAGACGGCGAAACGCTTTCATTTTATGGGCATGTTTGCGGAAAGCGCCTTCCGCCGGTATTGAGGCATTTTCAGACGGCAATTCACGAGGGTCAGTCAATTTAACGGTTGATGAAGGGATTTCTCCGCCGGAATTTATCAGGTCTGGATGGCTTTCTTTATCGGGCGATTTCTCAGGTTTTTCCGGCACCGCAAGTTCCCGGGAAAGGCCCGCTTTATTCAGGGCCGTGCCGATGAGACCGGCAATCACCGTAACGAGGTCGGCCGTTTCTTTGCGGAGCCGTTTTTTATGGCGCGAGGCGACCCCCAGCAGGCCATGGACGCGGTAGGTCATCAGGGGGGCGGCCACCACCCACCGGTACCCGGCCACCCGGAACGATGAAAGGCCATAGCGCCCGTCGCGGGACAGCTCCGGGATGACGATGCCGTTCCCGGCGCCGACGACCTGCCGGCCGAAACCGCGGTCTATCTCCATCGCCGCTATTTCCCGCCTCATTTCCGAACTGAATCCGCGCTCGGCCGCCAGATGCAGCGACCGCTCCGCGGTGTTGATGGTCTGTACCCAGCAGCATTCGATTTCGAGGGCCTGGACCAGCGTATCCAGGGCCATATTGAGGAGCCGCTGGGGTTCGTTGGAGAGGGACAGCACCTCGTTGATATCCCTGATGGCGGCAAAAACGCGCGCGTTCTTAATTTCCGCAAAACCTTTCAATGATTTCAGGACTTTGAGCAAATCCCTGAGATGTATTATTATTATAGCAAGAATAACTCAAGATAATGAAATTTACGATTTAAAAAAAGGGAGGCAACTATGGAGTCGCATGAAATTCTAGCAGGGGCTTACGGGGGCATAGTGAGGACGTGGGATTACACCCTGAAGGGGCTGACGAAGGAGGACATCAACTGGCAGCCCAAGCCGGACTGCAACAGCATCGGCTGGCTGGCCTGGCATCCGACCCGGTTCCAGGACATACAAATATCCGAGTTCATGGGAGAGGAACAGCTGTGGATCAAGGACGGCTGGTATAAGAAATGGGGCCGGAAGGCCGACCCCAAAGAGACCGGCGGCGGCATGAAACCGGAGGACCTCGCCAAATTCAAGTCGCCGGGCGCGGAGACAGTGCTGGCTTATGTTAAAGCCGTGGTGGAAAGGTCGCAGAAGTACTTCAAGACCCTGAAGAAAGCCGACCTCGACAAGGTCATGGAAGGCGTGCCCTTCAAACCGCCACCGACGGTGGGGATAATGCTCATCATCATCCTGAGCGATAGTCTGCAGCACGCCGGGCAGGCAAGTTACGTGCGGGGACTGCTCCAGGGCCTGGGCTGGCACTAGGAAAAAACTCAAGCCGTCCGCAAAGGCAGACCGGCAAAAAAATTTCATAAAATAAGTAACAAAGTATTGACAAAAACGTCGTTTCGTATTATTATGCGCAAATGACGATGAAAAATAATGTCATCAAGCCCCGGTACGTCAAGGGGCAGCGGGTAATTATAAAGCCTGTCAGCGAGAGCGGCCTGTCCCAGCGGGAAAACGATATCAATAAATACGCCGGGCAGGTGGGCGAGGTGTCCAAATACTACTGGATAAGTCCGCGGACCGGGCAGGTCTTTTATATCTATAACGTACGCGTCGGCCAACATAAGAAAGAGATAGTCGTCTACGAGGACGAAATGGAGCCGGCTTTAATGTAAGGGGAACGGGCGGAGGCTGGAAAGCGCGGGTTACGCAGGTAACCCGCTTTTTGTTTTGTAGAGTAAAAAAACTGGAGGCGACGGGCGGATTCGGACCGCCGAATAGGGGTTTTGCAGACCCCCGCCTTAACCTCTTGGCCACGTCGCCCCAGCGCCTTTTAATTTTATTCTAAAACCAAGAATGATGCAATAAGCTTTGATTTATTTGCAGCCAACCCCTCTTTTTGGTAATCTAAGACATAACATTACCCGGCGCAGGAGGTGACGTGATGAAAGACGCCTATGCCAGAGCCGGTGTGGACATCGACGCCAAGAACATCTCCAACCGCCTTATCGGCAAAGTCGCGAGCCAGACCTACCGCCCCGAAGTCCTCAGCGACGCGGGTTTTTTCAACGGCATGTACGAGCTCAAAGGCTTCCGGCAGCCCGTGCTCGTCTCCAGCACGGACTCCGTGGGCACCAAGACAAAACTGGCCGCGGCCATGGGCATCTATAACACGGTCGGCATCGATATCGTCAACCACTGCGTCAACGACATTTTCACCTGCGGCGCCAGTCCGCTCTTCTTCCTCGACTACATCGGCATCGGCAAGCTTATCCCCGAGAGGACGGAGGCGATCGTGCGGGGGGTGGCCAAAGCCTGTAAGGAGGTCGATTGCGTCCTTATCGGCGGAGAGACGGCGGAAATGGCCGATATCTATCACCGCGAGGACTTCGACCTGGCGGGGTTCGTCATCGGGGCGGTGGAGAAGGATAAAATAATCGCGGGCAAGGACATCGTAAACGGAGACGCCGTTCTCGGCCTGCCTTCCAGCGGACTGCACACCAACGGCTACAGCTTGGCGCGTAAAATTTTCGGGGAGAGCCGGGCGGCTTTACGGAAACGCTACCCGGAGCTGGATAGGCCGGTGGGCGAGGTCCTGATGGAGCCGCACCGCTGCTACTACAAGCCTCTAAAGCCGCTGTTGCCGTTCATCAAGGGGCTGGCGCATATCACGGGCGGGGGGCTCATCGATAACGTGCCGCGCATCCTGCCGGAAGGATTGGCGAATACGGTTCGACAGTAAAAAGTGGCCGGTGCCCCCGATTTTCCCGCTGATGCGAAAAATGGGAAAACTCGAGCGCGAGGAGATGTACCAAGTATTCAACATGGGTATAGGGATGGTAATCGTGAGCGCGCCGGAGAATGCAAATAGACTCACTAAAAAATTGCCCGAGATGATGGTCATCGGGGAGGTAAAAAGGCAGGGAAAAGGGGCGAGGATTATTATTGAGTAGAGGGGACAGGAAAGGAGCTTATGCGCGCGATTATCAGCGTTTCAGATAAGACCGGGGCGGCGGAGTTCGCTAGAGGACTGGTAAAGCTGGGCTACGAGATATTCAGCACCGGCCATACGAAGAAAGCTATCGAAGAAGCGGGCGTGGCGGTCAAAAGCGTCTCGGATATCACCGGCTTCCCGGAAATCCTCGACGGGCGGGTGAAGACCCTGCACCCGATGGTCCACGGCGGCATTTTGGCCCGCCGCGACCTCCCCGCCCACATGAAAGAGCTCAAAGACAAAAAAATCGAGAAGATAGACCTCGTGGCGGTCAACCTCTATCCGTTCGTCCAGACGGTCGCTAAAGAGGGCGTGACCCTGACCGACGCGCTGGAGAACATCGATATCGGCGGGCCGGCCATGATACGCGCCTCCGCCAAGAACTTCCCCGGCGTGATTATCGTCGTCGACCCCGCCGATTACCCCCTGATTCTCGAAAAGCTGGGAAAGGGCGACCTGCCGCTCGAAGAGCGTCAACGGCTGGCCCAGAAGGCGTTCCAGCACACCGCCATCTACGACACCGCCATCGCGCAATATTTAAGGGGAGAAGAAATTCTGCCGGAGGAACTCACCATCGCCATGAAAAAACGCTACGGTCTGCGCTACGGCGAGAACCCGCACCAGAAGGCCGCCTTCTACGCGGAGCTGGCGGTGGGGACAAAACAAAACACCGGCATCACCTGGGCGAAACAGCTCGGGGGGAAAGAGCTTTCCTTCAACAATATCCTCGACGCCGACGCCGCCTGGGGGGCGGCGGTGGACTACGCCGCGCCGACCGTCGCCGTGATAAAACACACCAACCCCTGCGGGCTCGCCAGTCATAAAGACATCGCGGGAGCCTACCGCCGCGCCTTCAGCGGGGACGAGGTGGCGGCCTACGGGGGAATCGTTGCGGCCAACCGGCCGGTCACGCTGGCGATGGCCGAAGCCATGCGGCCCGTCTTTTACGAAATCGTCATTGCCCCCGGCTACGAACCCGAAGCTCTGAAATTATTAAAAGAAAAAAAGAAAGACCTCCGTATTTTAGAGGCGGAAATGCCGCCCGGCTACGGCAAAGAAGAATGCGGATACATCGACTACCGGCGGGTCAAGGGCGGCTTCCTGGTACAGAACTCGGACTCCGTGCCGGAGAAAAAAGTCGATATGAAAACAGTCACCAAACGCGCGCCCACAGCCAAAGAAAAAGAAGACCTGCTCTTCGCCTGGCGGGCGGTCAAGCACGTGAAGTCGAACGCCATCCTGCTGGCTAAAGACAAGATGATCACGGGGATGGGGGCGGGACAGCCCAGCCGCATCGTCAGCGCGCAGATAGCGGGGGAAAAGGCGGGGGCCAAAGCCAAAGGGAGCGTGCTGGCATCTGACGCGATGTTCCCGTTCGGGGACGTAGTGGAGCACGCGGCTAAATTAGGCGTCACGGCCATCATCCAGCCAGGCGGCTCGATACGCGACCAGGACTCGATAGACGCCGCGGACAAATATAATGTGGCGATGGTAATGACAGGAGAGAGACACTTCAGACATTAAGCAGGGCGTCTAAGAGGGGTTCATCCTGGTTCCACTGAGGTCACCACGAAGTGAAGGTTCACCCTGAAGGACGGAGCCCCTCTTTTATAATCCTCCTCAGGGGGAAAAGGGGGTAGGCTATGGCTAACGCCGTCCTGGTCATCGACATGGTGCGGGGGTTCATGGATAATACCTGCCCCCTCTACTGCGGCGACCGCGCCCGCCGCATCATCCCCAACATTGAGCATCTGCTAGAAAAAGAAATTAAACTAGGCTCTAAAGTCTTTTTTATCTGCGACAGCCACGATAAAGACGACGCCGAGTTTAAAATGTTCGCGCCGCACTGTATCGCCGGCACCGCCGAAGTGGAAGTAATCCCGGAACTGGCCAAATTCCCCGGCGAAATTATCCCCAAGAAAAGGTACAGCGCCTTTTACGGCACCGACCTGGAAGCCAGGCTTAAAAAGCTCAAGCCGGATAAGGTAATCGTCTGCGGGGTCTGTACCGATATCTGCGTCTGCCATACGGTCGGCGACGCGCGCAATCGAAACTACGCGGTCGAGGTGCCGGTAGACGGCGTGGCATCGTTCGACGAAAAGGCCCATTATTTTGCCCTCGAACACATGGAAAAGGTCCTCGGCGCGAAATTGACCAGCTCCGTTTCGAAAGAATTGCCGAAACCGAAGTTCAAACCGTCGCCCGAGGTTCTCAGCGGCGACACCGCCGATATCTATTTCCTGCGGACGATAGACATCCTGCGGAAAGAGAATTTGAACCCGATGGCGACCATGGAAGTATTCGGGAGTCGCGCCGGAGTGCTCTGCGGCATCGAAGAGGTCAAGGCGCTGCTGGCAGAAGTCCTGCCCGAGGGCAAACGCGAGGTCTGGGCGCTCGGCGAGGGCGATAGTATGGAGGCCAAAGAAGTGGTGCTGCGCATCACCGCCCCCTACCAGAGCTACGGCGTTTACGAGACGTCGATCATCGGGATACTAGCGCATGGCAGCGGCTGGGCGACGGCCGCCCGGGAATGTGTCGCGGCGGCAGGGGGCATACCCATCATCAGCTTCGGGGCGAGGCACGTGCATCCGGCCGTGGCCGGGGTCATGGACTACGCGGCCGTGGTGGGCGGGTGCACGGGGTGCTCCAGCATCGCCGGGGCGCGCCTGGCAGGCATAGAAGCATCCGGCACCATGCCCCACGCCCTGATTATTATCGTGGGAGACACGGTAAAAGCTACCATGCTTTTCGACAAATACATGCCGCTGGAAGTCCCGCGGGTCTCGCTGGTCGACACCTTCAAGGACGAGGTCGAAGAGAGCCTGCGGGTAGCCGAAGCGTTAAGGGATAAATTACAGAGCGTGCGACTCGACACGCCGTCCGAGCGCGGCCGGGTGACCGCGGGTCTGGTCAAAGAAGTTCGCGCCCACCTCGACCTGGCCGGGTTCAAGCACGTGGGCATCTTCGTCAGCGGGGGCATCGACCCGGAGCGCATTATTTATTTCCGGGAAAACGGGGCGCCGGTGGACGGTCTCGGGGTCGGCAGCTATATCAGCAGTGCGAAGCCCATCGATTTTACCGCCGACCTTCATGAAGTGGACGGCCGGCCGGTCGCCAAGCGCGGGCGCCTACCGGGGATTACGCCTAACCCGCGGCTGAAGCGGGTAATTTAAAAAGGAGGGAATATTATGACCTGGGCAGATATCAAGTCTTTCCTTGAATCATGGTTCAACTACTCTAACGTCGGTTGGGACATGATTCTCATCGCCATAGCCCTGTCACTGTTTTTCGGGGCCTTCTGGCTTATATTCTACCGGCAGCCCCGTTCTACCGGGGTATGGTTCCTGCCGATAGCGGTCTTCAGCGCCCTGTTCACCGTGGTGGCCATGGCTTTTGTCCAGATCCCTGTGCAATACTATGCCAGCCAGGCCCTGACGCATTTCTGGAGCAACATAACTCTTAACGACTGGCTGCTCCTGGCGGGTATACCGACGATACTCATCGGCGCGCTGGTCCAGGAGGGCGCCAAAATGGTGCCCATCGTGGTCTGGTGGCGGGGGCGCCAGAACCTCGACCCCAAGCTGGGGCTGGCCATCGGGGCGATAGCCGGGTGCGGCTACGGCATATTCGAGGCTTTCTGGATAAACGCCAATGTGCTCGGCAGCGGCTGGACGTGGCACGCGATTGTCAGCAACGGGTTCCTGGGTATAGCCCCATACTGGGAGAGGTTCTTCAGCGTCGGCGGTCAAATCGCGCTTTCCGCCCTGGCGGGGTGGGGATTGGCCAAGGGACTGGGCTGGCAGTTCTATCTTATCGCCGCCGGTCTGCATAGCGTGTTGAACTACGGGGCGATACTCTACCAGAAAGGATATCTCTCGGTAACCCAGGTAGAGATATATATCGCCGCGGCGGCGGTGTTGATAACATTATTTGCCCTCGTGCTGAGGTGGCGTAAAGGAAAGACGGAAGAGCCGATGCTGCCGGTCGAGCCGCCCGCCCCCGTAGAAACTGGCGTTTAAACGCGATTGAATTTAAGACGGAGCACTTTAGACGTCTTAGCGGTGACTTTTAACCGCTCGCCGATGCGGCAGCCGACCACCCAGACGACCTGCTCCGGCGAGGCCACGATGGGGACGCGCCGCCGCCATGATTGAGGTACGCGGGCGTCAATCATGAACCGGTTCAGCTTCTTGGGCCGTGCCATGCCCAGCGGCTGGAAGCGGTCGCCGGGACGCCGGGCGCGCACGGTCAACCGGCTCCCCGCCCGGGCAAAGTCGAAGTAAGCGGTGAAGTCGTCGCCTTTCGCTCCCCCCATCTCCACTTCGGACGGGGACAGCACCGCGGCCTCGATATTCCAGCCGGGGAGGCGGGTCCTGCCGGGGATATTCAGGGCTATTTCGTCTATCGAGAGGCGGGAAGCGGGCAGAGAGATGCCGGATTTTTAGTCAGTACATATCTATCGTAATCGATGATAAAGCTAAGACCGAAAGGCAGGCCGATGGTCCGGCCGGCCGGCTTGCGCAGGGCAGCGAGGACGTCCTCGATATGGCCCGCCTCGATGTCTTTCAGGCTGCCCAGCATCGACTCTATCGAGCGGCGCAGGAGGTACCGTTTCAGGGCAGCCGGCAGTTCTAAAAGCCCCTTTTTATCGATGATTACCGCGTCCTCTTGTTCGATGACAATCTTATCCCAGCACCGGCCGACCTCTCTATCGATGTAGTCGAGGTCGTCGGCGGCGATGCTGGCGGTGCGCCGCAGGGCTTCGGCCACCCGGGGATTGTACTGGCGCAGGTCGGGCAGCAGATAGCGGCGTATCCTGTTCCGGAACAGGTCCGGCGAGAAATTAGATGTATCCGTGCGCGGCCTGAGATGACGTCGGCGGCAGTAAGCGGCGGTTTCCTCACGACTGAGCTCCAGCAGAGGTCTGACGATGGTCAGGTTGCCCGCGGGGGACTGCCACCGGCTGACGGGCAGCAGCCCCCTCAAGCCACGGGGTCCGCCGCCCCGGAGCAGGTGCATGAGGACGGTCTCGATATGGTCATCGGCGGTATGCCCCACCGCCACCCGGGCTGCCCCGACAGCTCCGGCGACCTGCGCCAGAAACGAGTAGCGGACCTCTCGCGCCGCTTCTTCCAGCGAAAGTCGCTTCTCCTTCCGGCAGGCCTTCACGTCCCTGGATTCTATCGTGGCGGGCAGGCCCAGGCGTCGCGCCAGTCCGGCGACATAGGCGGCATCGGCAGCGGACTCCTCGCCGCGCAGTTCATGATTGAGGTGGGCGACATGCAAATTAATATCAAGCTCTTCCCGCAGTTCCAAAAGAATATAGAGCAGGCAGACCGAATCGGGTCCGCCGGAAACGGCCACCAGCAGTTTTTCGCCCGGGGAGACCAGTTTCCCGGCGCGAATATATTCGAGCACTCTCAGGGCTTCAGTAGAAGTCGACATCTGTTACTTCGCGTTTTTTAGTTGGTCTGGAGAACCAGCCTGGTGCGATGTATCGACTCCGGGTACCGCGCGAAGCCGAGGGCGGCGGCTACCTGCTCCGGCCTCCCCGAGCCGGAGCCATCACAGCGGAGCCTCATCCCGATGTTACACCCGCCCTTATGCCAGTCTATCAGCCAGAGGTCATCGATGAGGGTACGCAGGTCGTATTTGTGAGGTCCGGTATCGCGCTGGTGCTGCCAGGGCAGAGTCTCCTTTTTCAGCAGGTCGGCCATGGCGGCCTCTATTTCTGTCTGTCCTTTTTCGGTGGCCAGTCCGACCGTATACTCGGCGTGGCGCAACTGCGACTGCAGTGAAGGCATGGTCAGGGGCGTATTGTATATCTGTTGAATGGCGATGCCGCGGGGCAGCTGTCGGCCAAGGGCGGCGGTAAAGGCGTGGGGAGACATGAATTTCGCCAGGACGATGTCCATGAGCTCGGCTTCGCTGGTGACGCCCAGGGCTAAAGGGGCCGCCAGCGACATACGGGGGTGGGGATTAAAGCCCTCCGAATAGGCCAGGGCGATGCCAGCGCGGTTGAGCGCCCTTTGCCACAGGCGCATTAAATCGAGGTGGGAGATATATTTAAGCTCCTCCCCCCGGCTGAACCTGACGCGTAATCGCTGCATAAAAAGCCTCAAGATGATAATAGCATCGGGGGGTGGGGGCGTCAAAAAGGGAGTCTATCCGGCTCTTTCCAAATACTTTTTCGTCCACGGGCAGGCGACGATGCACAGACCGCAAAGCGACACCGGCTCCCCGAACGATTTCATGGAGAGACCGCGGGCGGTATCGCGGCATTTGAAAGCGTCGTACAGGGCTTCGCGGGGCATGCCCGCCTGCCAGACAGCTCCGGTGTGGGCATGGGCAGGACAGGCATCGATACAGTGGGTGCAGTGCAGGCAAAGGGAGTCGTTAACGGGCTTGCCGGCGGTAAGGGGGGCATCGGTAAGCACAGTAGTCAGTCTGATGGCCGAGCCGTACTTTTTCGTGACCAGCAGGGCGCATTTGCCGATCCAGCCGAGACCGGCCCGGGTGGCTACAGTCTTATGGGGGAGTTTAGAGGTCAGGTTGGCCTTGTCCTCGGCAAAGGTTGGGGGGCGGGCTTTAGCTTGGTAACCTTTTTCAATAAGGAATTGAACAGTTTTTTGCCCGAGGTCATCCAGCAGCTTTGTTTAGTCTTTTATATTCTCCATAGTATTCCGCCGTGGGGCCTTCTTTTATCTCCGACATTATTTTGGGATTCAAGGCGATAGCAATAGATATGCCGAAAAGAAAATTATCCCTGGCTTTCGAATCTATTTCTTTAAGGTCGGCAATACCGACCAGGCTGGCGCCGTGAGAATTTAAGAAGGTAGATAGTTCTTCATTAAGGGTGGGCATAACGGGATAATAATAGCATTTTGCGGGAGGGATGTTCAAAGGGGATTTTAAAGTTAAGCCCTACGTCCCTTCTAGGAGTTAAACCGCTTAAAGTAATGAGGTTGTAAGATTCCCACCTAGCTGGTTTACCATTCATGCTTGCAGTCGTCACAAACCCACCAGATGCCAGTCACTGACTTGAGCTTGGAGCCGCCAGGACAGGAGGTAATTTTTTTACTGCCGCATTTGGGGCATGTTTCAGGCTTTACCGACGGCGTGCTGTCTCTAACATATTTCCGTTCTTCTTCTCTGTCCACCATCTCCAGCCTCCTGTACCCCTAACCTTTTATGTTTCTAAAGCGGAGCATAATCTTATTTCAAGAGCCTGTCAAGGATAAAAAGAGAGGGGGGCTAACGCCCCTCTCCAAGGCTCCCAAGATTTTTACCTAGCACTTGGTATAGCCGCAAGCCGGGCAGTGGTAGCAGCCCTCGGAGTAGACCAGCATATTGGAACACTCGGGGCACTGGCCGGCCATGTTCTTGGCCAGGCCGTAGTCCTCCAGCTTGGTCTTCTCCCCGCCGTTGATGTGCTTTTCCAGCACGCTGGCGATGGCATCCGCGCAGGACAATATCGATTTGCCGCCTTCCCAGGCGATGGACGGGCAGCGGATGCCGCGCAACTGCTTGACAATCTGGGCGACATCCACGCCGGAACGCAACGCGGTGGAAATCAGGCGGCAGATGGCTTCCAGCTGGGCGGACGCGCAGGCGCCGGACTTGCCGAGCGTAGAAAATACTTCGAAGATTCCCTTGTCGTCGTAAGCGACCGTAATATAGAGACCGCCACAACCGGTATTAACTTTGGTAATCGTCCCCTTGGTCTCGGACGGCCTCTTGCGCGGCACCCGCGTGGCAAGCTCTTCTTCCGTCTTTTCCTTCTTGCCGGTCGTCAGCACCTGGCTATCGCGCGAGCGGTCGCGGTAAATGGTAATACCCTTCAGACCCTCCTCATAGGCGAGCATATAAGCCCGGGCGACATCCTCGCGGGTGGCCTCGTGGGGGAAGTTGATGGTCTTGGAGACCGCGTTATCGGTGGACGTCTGGAAGGCCGCCTGCATCTTGACATGCCACTCCGGGGTGATTTCATGGGCGGTGACAAAGACTGTCCTCACTTTTTCCGGCACGCCTTTGATTTCGCCCAGGTGCGCGCCTTCGGCCAGCTTTTTCATCAACTCTTCCGAGTAGAACCCGCCCTTTTTAGCGGCCTCTTCGAAATAGGGATTGACCTCGACGAAGGGCGTACCATCGAGGACGGTCTTGGTATAGCTGAGGGCAAAGAGGGGCTCGATGCCGCTGGAGCAGCCGGCAATCATGCTCAGCGTGCCGGTGGGGGCGATGGTGGTGCGGGTGGCGTTGCGGACGCGGGGACCGCCCGGGACGTCATAAACGCTGCCTTTAATAGCGGGGAAGACGCCGCGCTCTTTCGCCAGCTCTACCGAAGCTTTAAGAGCCTCCTCGTTGATGAAACGCATCAACTCTCCGGCGACGTCCAGCGCCTCCGGGGAATTATACGGCACGCCGAGCATCACCAGCATATCGGCAAAGCCCATGATGCCCAGGCCGATTTTCCTCGTCTTTTTGGTCATTTCCTCGATTTGTTTCAGCGGGAACTTATTGACGTCGATAACGTTATCGAGGAAGCGGACGGCCGTCCTGACCGTCTGCGCCAGCCTGGGGTAATCCATTTCGTAGCCGGCGCCCTTTTTCTTCGTCATTTTCGAGAGGTTTATCGAAGCCAGGTTGCACGATTCGTAAGGTAACAGGGGCTGCTCGCCGCAGGGATTGGTGCTCTCGATTTTGCCCAGTTGGGGGGTAGGGTTGGCCTCATTGATCCGGTCGATAAAGACGATGCCGGGGTCGCCGGTTCGCCACGCCATATCGACGATCTTATCGAAGACCTCCCTGGCGTTGAGCCTGCCGGCGCTCTCCTGGGTGCGCGGGTTAATCAGGTCGTAGTCGGCGCCGGACTTGACCGCTTCCATAAATTCCGATGTTAAAGCCACCGAGATATTAAAGTTGGTGAGGGCTTTCATATCTTCTTTGGCGGTGATGAATTTCATGATATCGGGATGGTCGACGTTCAAAATGCCCATGTTGGCGCCCCGCCGCGACCCCCCCTGCTTGGTGACATCGGTGACGGTATCGAAGGCGCGCATAAAGGAGACCGGGCCGCTGGCCACGCCGCCGGTAGAGCCGACCATGTCATTTTCCGGGCGGAGGCGGGAGAAAGAGAAGCCGGTGCCGCCGCCGCTCTTATGGATAAGGGCGGTGTACTTAACAGCGTCGAAAATCGACTCCATGGAGTCCTCGACGGGGAGGACGAAGCAGGCGGAAAGCTGTCCCAGGTCTCTGCCGGCGTTCATCAAGGTGGGAGAGTTGGGCAGGAACTCCAGCCGGGACATCAGGCGGTAGAAATCCTCGGCGGTAGACTTGACATTGGCTTTGGGATTATAGATAAGCTCCGCCGCCGCAACCGCCCGGGCGACCCGGCGGAACATTTCATCCGGCGTCTCGACGACGTTGCCCTGCCTGTCCTTTAACAGATAGCGCTTGGCCAGCACCTGCAAAGCCGTATCGGTCAGGCCGTTAGATGATATTGTTTCTTTCGTGCTTTTTACTTCGGTCTCGATATCCATTTCGGCTTTGACCTCCTCTGGCGGTGCCGGCTTTTCGGCATTTAAGACTTCCATGACCATAGCTTCAATTTCCGCCTCGGTGGGCATCCGGCCGCGTAAGGCCTGGCGGGCGCGCTTGTCCACCAGCTCTTCCATACCAGGCAGGGTCGGCACGAAGGACGCCTGGGCTTTTTCGAGTCGTTCGATGACCTGGCCGGTCAGCTTCTCGACGAGCTTGCGGTCGCGGATGCCCATGGCGGCGGCGTTATCGAAAACGATTTTAGCTATAAGACTGCGATTAATAGGAGCCGATCTTCTCCCGGCATGATTGCCAGCGTTCATCGCCGCGACCTCCGCGGGGTCTTTGTCTGCACCGGCAGCTCTTCCATCGGGAGGAGGGGAAGCTGGTCGGCGGGAGGCTTGGGGGAATGGCCGGCCAGGCTATCGACTTCCTCTTTGAGCGTGGAGATATCGGCGAACTCACGGTAGACGCTGGCGAAGCGGATATAGGCAATCTGGTCGAGGCTTTTGAGTCGCGCCATGACGATATCGCCGATTTGGGCGCTGGAAACCTCGGAACGGCCGGTCTGGTAAAGCTCAGCCTCGATGTCGTCGACGAGCTTGGCCACAACACCGCTGGCCAAGGGCCTTTTATCGCAGGCCTTGCGAATGCCCGTCAGCAGCTTTTCGCGGTCGAACTCCTCGCGCCGACCGTCCTTTTTAATGACGAAGAGGCTGGCGCGCTCGAAGCGCTCGTAGGTGGTAAAACGCGATTCGCAGCGCAGGCACTGGCGCCGGCGTCGGATGCCGTCGTTAACATCACGCGAATCTATTACTTTAGAATCGATATAGCCGCAATAGGGGCAGTTCAAGGGCCTTCTCCACATCCTGTAGTGCCAAGGCTTATAAATTACCACAATATATTGTGTTTGTCAATAGGTTTTCACGTGTGGACGTTAATAATTTTTTAATTATTTACATTTTTGTTACTTTTACCTAATTACCTCACCCCTACCCCTCTCCAGTCTGCAGCATTCGACAGACTGTTGTTCACTTGGCTGGAGAGGGGAGTAATATTGAGAGGGGCTAACGCCCCTCTCGGCGGGCTACTCCCTTTAAATAGCGAACGGGACTTCCCTTTACCTCACAATCTCAGTAGGCTATGATGATACTATATGAATTACCAGCAAGCCCTGGAATATCTTTTAAAGTTCGCCGACTACGAGCGAATTTCCCGGGCGGGGATAGTCTGGGACCTGAAACGCATCGAGAGGCTGCTGGCAAGGCTGGGCGACCCGCAAAAGTAGGCGAGGTCGGTGCACGTGGCGGGGACGAAGGGGAAAGGCAGCACCTCCGCCATGATAGCATCCATCCTGCACGCCGCCGGCTATAAGGTCGGCCTTTACACGTCGCCGCACCTGCTATCGTATACCGAGCGGATAAGGGTCAACGGCGAGCCCATCGACGAGGGGGAATGGGCAAAGCTGACCGAGTTCATCAAGCCGCACGTCGAGGCGGAGAACCGGATTGGCGACCTGGGGCAATTGACGACGTTCGAGATATTCACGGCGATGGCGTTCCTGCATTTCCGGCAGGTAAAGGCGGACTGGCAGGTGCTCGAGGTGGGGCTGGGGGGGAGGCTCGACGCGACGAACGTCGTTAAGCCACAGGTCTGCGTCATCACGTCTATCAGCTTCGACCACATGGACGTGCTCGGGGACACGCTGGCGAAAATCGCCGGGGAGAAGGCGGGCATCATCAAGAGCGGAGCGGAGGTCGTCAGCGCGCCGCAATTCCCCGAGGCGATGGAGGTCATCGAGAGGGTCTGCCGGGAGAGAAGGGTAAAGCTGGTAAAGGTCGGGGAGGACGTCACGTGGGAAGCAGGCGAGTTCGATGCCGAAGGGCAGGACTTCCGCGTGAAGGGTCGGAAAGGGGAGTACGATTTACGCCTACCGCTGCTGGGCGAGCACCAGCTCGAGAACGCATCGAACGCGGTCGCGGTTGCTGAGCTGCTGGTCGAAAGGGGCGCCAGGATAAAGCCAGAAGACATCGTCGCGGGGATGAGGTCGGTCGACTGGCCGGGCCGGCTACAGGTGCTCGGCAAAGAGCCGTGGGTCGTCGTCGACGGGGCGCATAACGCCTACTCGATGCTCAGGCTCGGGGAGGCTTTAGAGCGGTATTTCAGGTGCGAGAAGCTGACGCTGATACTCGGGTTCGGGAACGACAAGGACCTGGTCGGGATGGCGCGGGAAGCGGCCAAGATAACGGGAGACATCATCGTCGTGGCGTCCCGGCACCCCAAGGCAACCCAGCCGGAGGCGCTGCGGGCGGAGTTCCAGAAGCACGGGGTAACGCCTCGGGTGGTGGATAGCGTCAAGGAGGCGGTGAGGCTGGCGCTGGACGGGGCGGGCTACCAGGACCTCGTGTGCGCGGCGGGGAGCATGTTCGTGATAGCGGAAGTGCTGGAGTACTTCGGATAAAAAATTATTCGTTATTCGTTTTTTAAAATTTTTTTGTTAAGGTCCACGCACGATTTGTTCGTAAATATTCGTTTTTCGTTTTATGTCAAATCAGCTTCAAAACCGGGCATTCGTTTTTCGATTTATGTTAAGCAGGCGGCCGGCGAAGCATGGGTCGCCGCGGAGTCCGCAAGGTTGAAAGGGTGTCGAGTGCTCCTCCGGGGCTCAACCATGCTTCGCCTTACTGACTCCAGAGATAGTATACAACGGCCCAAGGCAGAGAGGGCAAGGGGAATTTGGCGGGGGAGGGGGGAATGTTAGAGATGATGGGAGGGTGAGGGACAAATAGCTAATTTGTTCCTGGTATAATAGGTAAAAAAGATGTTACAAAATCTCGGGCGATAGTTCCTGTGTCAGTAACAATCAAATTGTTTATTTTAGCATTTTCTTGGAAAAAGCTAAGTATGAAATTCATCCTGTTCTTATCTAAACCGAATGTAGTTCCGAATATCTTTTTTTCCGATAAGTTAGCATCTTTAGTTAATCGTTCTAATGTTGATGGATCAAACCCAAATCCTATAAACACAAGATTATAAGCATCATTGATAGCTTTTTGTGCGTTACGAAAATCATCAGAGTCGTCCATTTTGTCCGATATTATTCGTATTCCTAGAGCAGCCTGCCGAAGTACTAATTCAGTTTGGGTATTCGCTCCGTAAGGTGTTTGTGGATAAAGACCGAGGCTTCCATGAGCATGAATAATTTTAAGGTTAGATAATTTCATTTCTGCATGTTTTATTGAATCATCAGGACAGTTATACTGAATATTCTTATATAAAAAGTGTTCTAAAGATCGATCATAATTAAGACTGACAAATGTTATGTTATATAAGTCCGGTTTAACATTTTCGAAGTTAAGTACATTGAAGATATGAGCGTACCAATCGTTTTGAGGGAATAATAGATTTGCGTTTTCCAATGGAAGTAATGAATACGCAATTACATATGCTCCTATCTCCCTAAACTTCCTCTTCTTTTCAAGAAAAATGTCAATTGTTGAATGATAAGTACGTGGTAATGCCTCAACAAAATCATTGATAAGAGATTCATCGAAATTATATTTCCTTAATATAACCCGGAAAACGGCATTAGATAGGTTTGCAATCATTGTACCTTTAAGTTCTGTACCAAGAGGAAAACCATAAGGTTTACTTGCTCCAGCCCCAAGTACGAACACTGTTTTTTTGTCAAGGTCAATAGGTTGAATTATTGGCATTTTTAACTCCTCCTCCCCTCTACCACGATATCCTCCCCGCTTCTATAGACCCTCGTAAAGGTCAGCTTTAAAGCCTGGCCAACGTCCGTGATATTAAGCTTACCGATTACATCGGTACCGGAGCCCAGGAGCTTAGGGGCGATGATACAAATAATTTTATCCGTCAAGCCAAGGCGCAGGAAAGAAGTAAGCGTCGCGGCGCCGCCCTCTACCAAAACAGAGGAAATTTGCCGCTGCGCCAGCGTTTTCAATAAAGCTTTGAGGTCGACGCGGGCGGCGGGGTCGGGAGGAAGAGTCAACACCTCAATGCCCATCTTTTTTAAAGCGGCCAGCTTTCCGGGCGGGGCGGCGTGGGTGGCGGCAATTAAAGTCTTAGCAGCTTCCTGATTCGCCAGCACTTTGGAGTCGAGGGGGATTCTCAAATGGGAGTCCAGGATAACGCGGACGGGATTCCTGCCTTTGACGAGCCGGGTGGTGAGCTCGGGGTTATCTTTTATCACCGTGTTAACGCCCACCAGGATGGCGTCGTGGGTGGCGCGGAGCTTATGCGCCAGCTTCAAAGACGCCGGCGAGCTTATCCATTTAGAGTCGCCCGCAGCCGCGGCGATTTTCCCGTCCAGAGTCTGCGCCCACTTGACGGTAACGTAAGGCAGGCCGGCGGTGACCCACTTAAGATAGACCTCGTTCAGGGCGCGGCACTCGCTCTCCAGAACGCCCACAACGCACTCGATTCTCTTTTGCTTCAAAAGCTCGATGCTCCTGCCCTGCATCTCCGGGAAGGGATCCAGCATACCGACGACCACCCTGGCGATTTTGCTCCTGATGATAGAGTCCGTGCAGGGGGGCGTCTTGCCCCAGTGGCGGCAGGGCTCCAAAGTCACATAAAGGGTCGAGCCGCTAACGTCCTCGCCGGCGCTTTTCAAGGCGTCCACCTCGGCATGGTCGCCGCCAAAGAGTCGGTGATACCCCCGGGCGACAACGCGACCTCCCTTAACGATTACAGCGCCTACCATGGGGTTCGGGCTGACCTTCCCCAGCCCCCGGCGGGCAAGACGCAGGGCCTGCCGCATGTATTGTTCGTCTGATGAAAAAGAGGAATTCACCGTGACTGTAATTATAGCTTAAAGTCGGGCACTTTTACAGAGGAAGACTAACAGTTGCGTATCAGGAGACCTATTTGCTAGAATTAAAAGCTGGAATCGCTTTAACGCGGGCCGTTAGCTCAGTCTGGTAGAGCAGTGGACTTTTAATCCATTGGTCGCAGGTTCGAATCCTGCACGGCCTACCACTCTTAGCCCTTCCAATTTTAATTTCCTCCCGATTTCTGCTACATTATCCACAGACAATATTCAAGGAGCACTGCCATGACCGTAAAAAAGCTCGACCGGGAAAAGTGCACCGGCTGCGGCATCTGCGTCGCGTGCTGCCCCATGGACGTCCTGCGCATCGATAAAGACACCGGCAAGGCCAGGGTCGCTTATCCCAAAGACTGCGTGGCCTGCTGGGGGTGCGAATCCTTCTGCCCCGTCAACGCCATCGATGTTTCACCGGAGCGGGGCCGGGGCGAACTGGTCTCGCCGTACTAGGAGAATACGATGAAAGACATTAACGAACTCGGGACGGTGATAACCACGGACGTGCTGGTGCTCGGCGCCGGCGGCGCCGGCATGTGCGCCGCCCTCAAAGCCAAAGAAAGCAAAGTGGACGTGCTCGTGGTGGACAAGTGCGGCATCGGCTGGTGCGGGCAGGTGCCGATAGGCGGCGGCATCCACGCTTACGTCCACCCGGAAAAAGTCGACGAGTGGGCCAAAAGGGTGACCGTCCAGAGCCACTACTTTAACAACCAGGACTGGACTTATGCCTTCGGGGGGGACATGCATCAAGCGGTCGCCGCGCTGGCGGGCATGGGCGTCACCTTCCTGAAAAAGAACGGGCAGATAGATATCCTCAACTGGGGGCCGGGCATCTACGTGACCCTTTTCGACGCCCCCAAATCGCTGGTCGCCCTGAAAAAGACGGCCAAAGCCCGCAGCATTAAAATGATGGACAAGATTTACGTCGTCGACCTCTTAAAGAACGGCGACCGGGTGGTCGGGGCGGCAGGGCTGGGACTGGTCGACGGCAGGACCTATATCTTCAACGCCAAGGCGGTCGTGGTCGCCATGGGCGGCTGCGGCTACCTCCACGAAAAGACCTACGCATCTTGCCTCGGGGACGGGGCGGCCATCGGCTACCGGGCGGGGGCGCAGCTCGTCAACGCCGAGTTCGGCAGCGGCTACGTCTGGGGCGCCAAGGTCCTCGGCAAAGAGCTCTTCGGCATCCACTTCTATCTCTACCTGGAGAACGCCCGCGGCGAAAAAATCATGGGCAAATACTATCCCGAACTGATGACCGGCAAACACTCGGTCTACACCTTCGACCCGCGGGTCATCGACGCCATGCAGAAAGAGGTCAAAAGCGGGCTCGGGCCCATCTATCTCAACCTTAAAGGACTCACCGAGGAAGAAATCGCCGGGCTGGCGGAAGACCAGGCCACGGAACTGACCCACCTCATGGCCAACGACAATTTAAAATTGCTCCGCGAGAAGGCGGGCATCGACACCGCCAGAGAGAGAATCGAGATGCTGCCGCGCTACCTCTACAGCGGCGGCGGACTGAAGATAGATACCGCATGCCGCACGACCCTCGAAGGGCTCTGGGCGGCCGGCGCTTCCAGCAGCAATAGCTGGGCGGGGGGCGGGGGCGGTCAGGGAGGCCTCGGCGTGGCGTCGGCGGCGGTGACGGGATTCCGGGCGGGGGAAAACGCCGGCAGGTACGCGGAAATGGCAACACGGTACAATATCGAATACCGTGAAGCCAAACGCATCATCGACAGGGCGCTCGCGCCGATGAGCCGTAAAGGCGATATTGACGCCGCGGAGGTGACCTACCGCGTCCATGACGCCGTCGTCCCCATGAAATACAATCGACAGCGCGAAGCCGGCCGGATGAAAGAGGCGCTGGGGATAATTAAAGAAGCCGGGGAAAAACTGGGCAGAGTGGGCGCCGGGGATTTCCATGACCTGGCGCGCTATCACGCGGCGGAAAGCATGGCGATGGCGGCGGAGCTCACGTTCCGGGCGGCCCTGATGCGCGAGGAAAGCCGCGCCGGGCACTTCCGCGAGGACTTCCCCGACCGGGACGACCAGAACTGGTTCAAGTGGATAACGATAGAACGGAAGGGGGGCGCGGCGGCCCTGTCGACCCTGCCCGTGCCGGTTAAAAGGTACCGACGGCAACCCTGAAATAATCCAGAGTTAAATAAGCATAAATACCTAATTATTGCTATTTATATAAGCATTTATGCTTAGTACCCGCGCTGGCAAATAAGCAACAAAGCGGACGTTACGCTCAATCCCCCGATGCTAATATTCCTTTGGGAGTCGAGTATAAAAATCGTGGATAGGGTATAATCAGGACGGGGGAGGTCATATGGCCACCGAAACCAGAACCGAAACATTCATCGATGAGATTTGCGCCATCCCGGGCGGTGAGGGTATCAAGATATGCATACAGTGCGGCACCTGCACCGCCTCCTGTCCCAACGCCGATAAGATGGAGCACACGCCCTCGGAGCTCATCGCCATGGCGCGCGCCGGCCTGAAAAAGGAGGTCCTGTCCTCCAATGCCATGTGGTACTGCCTCTCCTGCTACATGTGCACGGTGCGCTGTCCGCGGGGCATCAAACAGACCGGCCTCATGCACGCCTTCGAGTCGCTATCGATTAAGGAAGGGCTGGTGCACACCAAAACGCTCACCCCCACCATGTACCGCCTTTTCAACCACTACTGCAGTCTGGGCAACCTGCCGGAACTATGGTTCATGACACGCTTTTACCTGGTGACTAACCCGCTGCGCGCCTGGCGGATGATACCCGTCGCTTTCGACCTGCTCAAGCGGGGTCGACTATCTTTTAAATCGAGAAAGCTAACCGTGAAAGGGAAAAACCAGCTCCGGGCCATCCTGGAAAAAGCCGAATCCCTGGGAGGTGCCGAGTGAAATATTATACGTATTTCCCGGGCTGCTCATGCTCCTCGGAGGGCGGCGCCAGAGCCTACGACTGGTCCATCCAGGCCATCAGCAAGGTCCTGGATATAGAGCTTAAAGAGATGCCCGACTGGAACTGCTGCGGCTCGACGCCGTCCGGCTCGGTGGATGAGCTTGGCGCCTTTTGCCTGGCGGCGCGCGACCTCGCCCTCGCCGAGAAAATCGGCCTCGACATGGTGACGCCGTGCAGCGCCTGCTACGTCATTTTTAATCGGACCAACACGTACCTCAGGGACTATCCCCATCTAAAGGGAAAAGTCGATCAGGCCCTGGCGGCCGGCGACCTTAAATACAATAACACCCAAAAGGTCCGGCACATCCTCGATATTTTGACCACGGACATCGGCTACGACGCCATCAAGGCGCGAGTTAAAAAACCGCTGGCCGGGCTGAAGGTAGCGCCCTACTACGGCTGCCAGGTGGTCCGCCCCGACTTCGGCTTCGACCACACGGAAAACCCACAGTCTTTAGATAAACTGATAGCCAGCCTGGGCGGAGAGCCGACGCCTTTCCCGCTGAAGACGCGCTGCTGCGGGGGCTCGCTGATTATTTCCGAAGAAGCCATCGCCCTCGACCTGACGCGCAAGCTTCTCGAATCCGCCTCAAGCAACGGCGCGGAATGCCTGGTCACGGTCTGCCCGCTCTGCCAGACGAACTTGGACGCCTACCAGAGCCGGGTCAACCAGAAGTTCAAGACCCACTATAATCTCCCCGTCCTGTTCTTCACGCAACTAATGGGAATAGCCTTCGGGCTGGGGGATAAGGAGCTGGGGCTGAAAAAGAACATCGTATCGTCGGAGAAGGTGCTGGTCAAATACAAATAAGGAGCGGAAGATGGAGCCGAAAATCGGAGTCTATATCTGCCACTGCGGGGCCAATATCGCCAGCGCCCTCGACGTACCCAAAATCGTCGATTACGCCAAAGGCCTGCCGGCGGTGGCGATAGTGCGCGACTATAAGTTCATGTGCTCGGACCCCGGCCAGGACCTCATCAAGAACGACATCCGGGAGAAGGGAATCAACCGCGTCGTGGTGGCTTCCTGCTCGCCGCGACTGCACGAGCCGACGTTCCGCCGGTGTGTGGCCGCGGCCGGACTGAACCCCTACCTCTTCGAAATGGCCAACATCCGCGAGCAGTGCGCCTGGGTGCACACCGATAAAGACATGGCCACGGAAAAAGCCAAGGCCCTGGTCAACGCGGCGGTGAGACGCGTCTTCCGCCACGAGCCGCTGGAAACCAAGAAAGTCGACGTCAACCCGTACACGGTGGTCGTGGGGGCGGGGATTGCGGGGATACAGGCGGCTTTAGAGATAGCCGATTCGGGCCATAAGGTCTACCTGGTGGAGCGGGAGCCGTCCATCGGCGGCAACATGGCGCGGCTGGACAAGACCTTTCCCACCCTCGACTGTAGCGCCTGAATACTCACCCCAAAGATGGCCTCGGTGAGGTCACACAAAGACATCGAGCTGATGACGTACAGCGAAGTGGCGGAAGTCTCCGGCTACGTCGGCAACTTCAAGGTCAAAATCAGGCAGAAACCGCGCTACGTGGACATTACCAAGTGCACCGGCTGCGGCACCTGCCAGGAAAAGTGCCCCATGAAAGCCGATAACGAGTTCGACTGCGGCCTGGGCAAGAGAAAGGTGATTTACACGCCGTTCCCGCAGGCGGTGCCCAACGTGCCGGTCATCGACGCGGCGCGCTGCACCTTCCTGCTCAAGGGCAAGTGCGGCGCCTGTAAAAAGTTCTGCGAGGCGGGTGCGATCGACTTCGAGCAGAAAGAGCGAATAGTCGAGGTGGACTGCGGGAATATCATCGTCACCACGGGGTTCGACTCTTTCGACCCCGCCGTGATGGTGCAGCTCGGCTACGGGCAGTACGATAACGTCATCACCGGCATCCAGTTCGAGAGGATGAGCAACGCCTCCGGGCCCACCGACGGCAAGATAGTCCTTAAAGACGGCACGCTCCCGAAGAGCGTCGCCATCCTGCACTGCATCGGCAGCCGCGACACCAACTACCACAAATACTGCTCGCGGGTCTGCTGCATGTATTCCCTCAAGTTTTCCCATCTCCTGCGGGAGAAGGTGCCGGAGGCAACGGTCTACCAGCTATACATAGATATGCGCTGCGCCGGCTCCGGCTACGAAGAGTTCTACCAAAGATTACAGGAAGAGGGGGTCAACTTTATCCGGGGCAAGGCGGGAGAAATCACCAACATCGCGGAAAAGCCCGAGGAAAAGGGCAAGCTGGTGGTCATCGTCGAGGATACGCTGGTGCGGCGCAAGCGGCGCCTCCCCGTGGACATGGTCGTTTTAAGCTGCGCCCTGGAGCCCCGCGCCGACGCCGGAGAAGTAGCCCGAGTGTTCTCGCTGAGTCGGAAGGCGGACGGGTTCTTCCTGGAAAAGCACCCGAAACTGGACCCCGTCGCCACGACCACGGACGGCGTTTTCGTGGCCGGCTGCTGCCAGAGCCCCAAAGACATCCCGGACACGGTCGCCCAGGCATCCGCCGCCGCGGCCAGAGTCCTCTCCATGATAAGCAAGGGCATCGTGGAAATAGAGTCCGCCACGGCCGTCGTGGATGAAGAGCACTGCGCCGGCTGCAAGATATGCATCGACCTCTGCTCTTACAAAGCCATCACCTTCGACGAGGAGAAGAAAGTAGCGCGCATCAACGAGGCGCTCTGCAAAGGCTGCGGCACCTGCGTGGCCGCCTGCCCCAGCGGCGCCATCACCGGCCGGCACTTCACCACCGAGGAAATTATCGCGGAAATCGAGGGGGTATTAGCATGAGCTTTGAGCCGAAGATCGTGGGCATCCTGTGCAACTGGTGCTCCTACGCCGGCGCCGACTTGGCCGGCACCTCGCGGAAGAAATACGCCCCCAACGTGCGCGTGGTGCGGGTCATGTGCAGCGGGCGGGTCGACCCCACCTTTATTTTAAAAGCCTTTCAGAAGGGGGCCGACGGCGTCCTCGTCTGCGGCTGACATCCCGGCGAATGCCATTACCTGGAAGGTAATATGAAGACCGCCCGCCGGATACCCCTGCTCAAGAAAATGCTGGCGCAGTTCGGCATCGAAGACGAAAGGGTGCGTCTGGACTGGATCTCCGCCTCGGAGGGGGACCGCTTCGCGAAGGTCGTTAACGAGATGACGGAGCAGGTAAGGCGACTGGGGCCGTTCAGCGGCAACGGCGGCAGCGCTAACAGCTAAACCCAAACTATTATATACGGGCGTTTAAGAGCCCCGATGCAATCGGGGCTCTTTCTTTTTCTTCCCCCTCTCCTTGAAAGGGGTGAGGTCTGGATTTCACAATAAAAATAAATGTAGAATATATCCGTGGGCAAAAAACGCACCAAGACCCTCATTTTGGGCCTCGGCAATCCCATCCTGAGCGATGACGGCGTCGGTCCGGCGGTCGCCCGGGAGCTCGAAGGCAAGTTCGACCCCAAAGAAGCGACCGTTATCGAAGCCAGCCTGGGCGGCCTTAACCTGCTCGACCTGCTCCCCGGTCACGATAGAGTTATAATTATCGACGCCATTAAGACCGAGGGCGGTCGGGCGGGACAGATCTACCGGCTTAATCCCGAAGCCCTGGCGACCACCCGGCACACCGCTTCCCCGCACGACGTCAACCTGGCCACGGCGCTGGAACTGGGGAAAAGACTCGGCCTGGCGATGCCGTGCAAAGATAGACATCTTCGCCATCGAGGTAGCGGACACCGAACGTTTCAGCGAGGAATGCACGCCGGCCGTGGCGGCGGCCATACCGGTCTGTGCCGAAATGGTCATCAGGGAATTAAAGAAAATTAATCATTAAGAATTAAACAAAATATAGCTAAAAATCCCTTTACGAAATATGAAAACGATGGTATAATATATTACGATATATCGTCATTAATCGAGATAAAACCACGCTGATTATATGAGAACCGTTTTACGAATAACCAGCTTCGTGCAAAGATACTGGTTCATGCTCCTCCTTGCCTTCCTGTGTATTATCATCGGCACGGGATTCGGCATCATCGTGCCCATCATGCTCGGTAACGGCATCGATACCGTGATAAGCATGGGCCAGCACAGCGCCATCATCATCGCGGCAGTGGTCATCGTCGTCTCCAGCGCCATGAGGGGATTCGCCGGCTACGGCCAGAGATACTTCGCGGAGGTGGTCGCCCAGAAGGTCACCTACAACATCAGGAACGCCCTCTACGAGCGGCTGCAGCGTTTGAGCTATTCCTTCCACGACCGCAACCAGACCGGCCAGCTCATGTCCCGCGCTACGGTAGACGTGGAGGTCACGCGCATGTTCTTCGCCCTGGGCCTGCTCGGCATGGCGCAAATCGTCTTCATGGCCATCGGGGTTGGCTACGTGCTGCTGGCGGCGAATTGGAAGCTCGGACTGATGACGCTGGCTTTCGTGCTACCGGTGGCCTGGCTCGCGGCGACCTTCGGGAGCCGCATCCGCCCTATCTGGCTTAAGGTCCAGGCCATGATGGGCTTCATGGGCAATACCCTGGAAGAGAGCCTTTCCGGCGTCGCCGTGGTCAAGGCGTTCTCCCGCCAGGAAGAGGAAAGCCGGAAGTTCGCCGTGCAGGCGCGGAGTCTTTACGACGACTCGATGGCAGCCGCCCGCCTCATGTCCATCAACATGCCCACGATGATACTGCTGGTCAGCCTGCCGACCATCCTCATTCTTTGGTACGGCGGGCACCAGGTGGTAGCCGGCTCCATGACCGTCGGCGAGGTGACCCAGTTTATTTTACTGGTGGGCCTCCTGATGATGCCGATACGCCGCCTCGGGATGATGGTCAACCTCTTTTCCCGCACCGCCTCCGCCGGGCAGCGTATCCTGGAAATCCTCGATACGGAATCGGACGTTAAAGAAAAACCCAACGCCATCGAGCTGGGCAAGGTCAAGGGCCAGGTAACATTCGAGAACGTGAGCTTCAGCTACAATAACCTCGGCGCCGCCCTGAAAGACGTCAGCTTCGAGGTAAAGCCGGGACAGTTGGTGGCGCTCCTGGGGCGTTCGGGCAGCGGTAAAAGCACCATCGCCAACCTGCTGGGGAGGTTCTACGACGTCACCGGGGGCCGAATCCTCATCGACGGCACGGACATCCGCGACGTCACGTTCGCCTCGCTGCGCAAGAACGTCGTTACCGCCCAGCAGGACGTGTTCCTGTTTTCGGCGACGATTAAAGAGAACATCGCCTACGGCGCCAAGGACGCCAGCATGGACAAAATAATCGAGGTCTCCAAGGCCGCCTACCTCCACGATTTCATAAAATCGCTCCCCGAGGGCTATAACACCTGGGTGGGCGAGCGGGGCGATACCCTGTCCGGCGGCGAAAAACAGCGGCTTTCCATCGCCCGCACGCTGCTGGTGAACCCGAGCATCCTTATCCTGGACGACTCCACCGCCAGCGTGGACGCCGAGACGGAGAAACTCATCCGCCAGGCGCTGGACAGGCTTATCAAAGGGCGGACGACCTTCATTATCACCCACCGCGTGCCCATTATCCAGAACGCCGACCTCATCCTCATGCTGCAGGACGGCGAGCTGGTGGAAAAGGGCACGCACGAGGAACTCATCGCCCGGGACGGGCTTTATAAAGAGGTATACGAATCACAGCTTTTGGTGCCCCTGGGCTCGGAAGAGAGCCTGGTGGACTAAGGAGAAATCATGTTTGGCGGCGGTCCTCCAGGGGGAGGTTTTCGCGGACCACCCGGCGCTCCGGGGAGAGGCTTCGATTCCGACGAAGTGCTCGGCAAGATTTATGACAGCCGGGTAATCGCCAAGCTGCCGAGATACCTGCTGCCCGTGAAAAAGTGGATAGGGATAGGGGCGCTGGGCATGCTCGTAAGCGCCCTGACGACCCTGGCGACGCCCTACCTGGTGGCTATCGCCACCAACGACATCGTCGCGGGGAACCTCGGGGGACTCAACATCGTCGTCATCGTCTTCGCGGTCATATCGGTCGTGATGTGGTTCGGCGGGTACTGGCAAAACCTCTATCTGTCCTACGCCGGCCAGGACGTCATCTACCGGATGCGCACCGAACTGTTCGACCACCTGCACCGGCAGTCGCTGTCTTTTTACGACACCCACAAGGTGGGCAAGCTCATGTCCCGCGTGCAGAACGACGTGCAGCAGCTACAGGAGCTGGTCACCCAGGGCATACTGTCCCTTTTCGCCAGCCTGCTGACGCTGGTGGGCATCTCCGCCATCATGATAACCATGAACTGGCGCCTCGGCCTGATTATGCTGACGATAATGCCGGTGATGGTAGCGGGGGTGTGGATATGGCAGAAATACGCCCGAAAAGCCTTTATCCGCGTGCGGACGGCCATCGCCACCGTCAACTCCCAGCTCCAGGAGGACATCGCCGGGGTGAGAGTCGTCCAGAGCCTCTCCCGCGAGAACGAGAACATGGGGCAGTTCGACCAGGTCAACAAGGCGCACCTGGACGCCAACGTGACCGCCGTCAAATTCGAGGCGGTGATGATGCCCCTGATAAACATCCTCACCGGTATATCCTTCGCCATCGTGCTCATCGTGGGCGGGTTCCAGGTGCTGGACGGGGCCATGGAAATCGGGTTCCTGATGGGTTTCCTGATGTACGTCCAGCGCTTCTTCGACCCCATTCTCGAGCTCTCCATGCAGTACACCGAGCTGCAGCGGGCGATGGCTTCCGGGGCGCGCGTCTTCGAGCTACTCGACATCCAGCCCGACATCCAGGACCGGCCCGACGCCGTCGACCTGCCCCCGATAAAGGGCGAAATCACGTTTCAGGGTGTCAGCTTCGGCTACGAGCCCGACAAAGACGTGCTCCACGACATTAACCTGACCGTGAAGCCGGGCGAGACGGTGGCCATCGTGGGGCAAACGGGGTCGGGCAAGAGCAGCCTCGTCAGCCTCACCGACCGCTTTTACGAGGTGGAAAAGGGGACGGTGGCCGTGGACGGCCGCGATATACGTTCCGTAACGCAGGAATCGCTGCGGCGCCAGATCGCCATCGTGCCGCAGGACCCGATTCTCTTTACCGGCACCATCGAGGAAAATATCAAGTACGGGAAGATGAACGCCACCCACGAAGAGGTGGTCGAGGTGGCCAAGACGGTCGGGGCTCACGGCTTCATCAGCCGGCTGGAGAAGGGCTACGATGCGCCGGTCGGGCAGCGCGGCGCGAGTCTCAGCGCCGGCCAGCGCCAGCTTGTTTGCCTGGCGCGGGCGGTCATCGCCGACCCGCGGATTCTTATCCTCGACGAGGCGACGTCCAACGTGGACACGCACACGGAACGCATCATGCAACGGGCGCTGCGCAAGCTCACCGAGGGGCGCACCTGCCTCACCATCGCCCACCGGCTTTCCACGGTGACCGGCGCCGACCGCATTATCGTGCTGGAGCAGGGCAGGATCGTGGAAGAGGGTTCCCACAAGGAGCTTCTGGCCAGGCAGGGAATCTACCATAAAATGTTCCAGACGCTCAGCACGCCGGAGCTGGCGAGCTAAGATTTATCAGTAATTAGTTTTTAGGTTGACAAAACAAGGGTGTTTAAGAGGGGTTCAGCCCCTCTTCTTTTTTTAATTACGGGCGTTGACCTGACTCCCCCACAATGGTAAAATGCGGGAAAATCAAAGATGTGCTTATGCATAAGTGGCTTATACCGATGTACGGCCTCCCGCGCGAAATTACCGAAAAGCGGGAGGTCGAGGTAGAGCTGAAAGAAGGCGCCGGCATGGCTGACGTAGTGGCCGCCCTCAGGAAAAAGATACCGGCGCTGGAGGGACGGGCCATCGTCCCGGGGGAAGACCGGCTGGCGGAGGGATACAAGTTCAACATCAACGGGAGTTTCTATTTCGCCGGCACGGACTTCAAGCTGAAGAAAGGCGACCGTATCGCGCTGCTGGTGCCGATGACCGGCGGATAAAGTCAAAAGACGATGAAAAATTTACGCACGTTTATAATAAATTAACTTGACAACAAATAAAGCACGGGTGTAATATTTTGCAGTTAATAAAATAGCCTGAAAGGAACTGGACAACTCAAACCCTGCAGGATAGCTTTAACACAACATCCGGGTGGCCGGTGTCCTTACCACCGGGATGTTTTTAATGGTTGTTCAGCGGGAAGGAGGTGATAATAGCGGAATATCGAGATAAATACGGATTTCCCTATTATTAAAAGGAGGAAAGATAAAAAATATAATGAAAAAATTTTTATTGATTGTCTTCTCAGTAATTATACTGACAAGCTTGTTGCTGGCCAGCTGCGGCAAGCCGGCAGCTACGCCGACCACGACCACACCTCCGACCACCGCACCTCCTACTACCACCAAACCGCCTACGACCACACCGCCAACAACCGCCCCGCCTACAACAACAGCACCACCTACCACGACAACCGGCGGTCTGGGCGACCTGGCCAAACCGGCGGGCGGTATAAATGGCGGGCGCCTCGAGCAGGCAGTCGCCGGCGCCGTCCTCAACCTCTCCGAAATCACCAGTGGCGCCGGCCCCAGTGACGCCGGCTATGCCTTCCCGTGCGTCGAACCTCTTTTACGGTTGGACGGCAACCAGAACTTCCAACCCTGGCTGGCGGAAAGGTTCACGATAGCCGCTGATTTTTCGTCCATCACGTTATACCTGCGCCACGGGGTAAAGTTCCATGACGGCACCGACTTCAACGCCGACGCGGTAGTATACGCTGTCCACTCGGCGCTAAACAACCCCCAATACACCATCGGGAAGAAGTTTAAAGAACCGGTAGTAATCGATCCCTACACCGTAAGATTAGACTTCATTGACGGCAAGTGGGACTGGGACTCGGCCAAGGGCCTGGGATACTGGTGGGGCCTGCTGATGTACTCACCGACAGCCGCGGCGACGCATGACAAAGACTGGCTGAAAACCCACGTTGTCGGCACCGGGCCTTTCATCATGAAGGAGTACATACTTAACCAGAAAGTAGTCTATGACAAGAACCCCGACTACTGGAGAGGCGCGCCTTACCTCGACGGCATGGATTTCAACATCATTCCCTCCCCCACCACCCAGCTGCTGGCCTACAAAGCCGGCGAGATACACATCCTCGCCGCGCAGCTGAAGGACGTCGCCCGTCTTCAGGACGAAGGCTTCGACATTATCAAGTCTGAGGATGCGGTCACGAACTTCGCCCTGATACCTTCCAGTGCCGACCCGAATTCCCCGCTGGCCGACGTCAGGGTCCGGCAGGCGGTACAATACGCCATCGACCAGTCTGCCCTCATCACAGGGATTACTTACGGCTACGGGAACCCTTCCCAGCAGCTATTCCCCTTTGAGCCATACAAGAACACAGACGTGGTCGGCTATCCTTATAACGTGCAGGCAGCCAAGGACCTGCTGGCGCTAGCCGGGTACGGGCCGGGCGTAGGTCTCACCCTCACTCTCACCTATAACGAATACGCTGTTCCGGAGATCCCGCCCGCGCTGAAGGATATGTTCGCCAAGGTCGGCATAACCCTGAACCTAAAAAAGTTGAGCTACCTAACGACAGCCGACATGATATTCAACAGCGGCTGGGACGGGTTCTTGCTATCGTTTACCTTCCCGGGCAGGACGATAGACCCGGGGTTCACCGCCGGCATGTATATCACCCAGGGAGGCTGGGTAAGCCTCGCCAAACCTGCCGATATGGTGGCGGAAATCAACGCGGCGGCTGGGGAACCCGACCTGGACGCCAGAGCGGCTGACTACCGGCAGATATCCAAAGACTTGACCGATATATGTGAGTGGCAATTCCTGTACTGGAACGGCTCCTACACTTCCATCTCTCCTTTCCTCAAGGGATACACCAACGGTCAATACAAGGAATGGTTCACGTACACCTACGCCTATTTCACGGAATAAGGTGTAAAGGGCCGCCCAGAGCGAGCGGCAGGGAAAGAAATACGGGTCGCGATTGATATCGCGACCCGTATTATTTTGGCTTTAAGAAATAAGTCAGCAGATGAGCGATAATCTGGCTGATTTTTAGCTAAACCCTGATGCAGGCGACGTAATGCCCGTTGCCTATGTCACGCAGCTCCGGCCTTTCCCGGCTGCACTCGTCGAGAGCCATATTGCAGCGCGGGTGGAAATGGCATCCGGGAGGGGGATTGACCGGGCTGGGCACCTCGCCCTTTAAAACGATGCGCGTGCGCGTCCTTTCCACGCGGGGGTCGGGGATGGGTATGGCGGAAAGGAGGGCGCGGGTATAGGGGTGGAGGGGGTTATCAAAAATTTCGCCGGAATTGGTAAGCTCGACAATACGCCCCAGGTACATCACGGCGACGCGGTCGCTGATATGCTGGACCACGGCGAGGTCGTGGGCGATAAAGAGATAGGTCAGGCCCATCGTCTCCTGTAACTCCTCGAGCAGGTTGATAATCTGTGCCTGGATGGAGACATCGAGGGCGGAGATGGGCTCGTCGCAGATAATGAGGGAGGGGCGGCAGGAGAGGGCGCGGGCGATGCCGATACGCTGGCGCTGCCCGCCGCTGAACTCGTGGGGGACGCGGTCCAGCATACTGGGGTCGAGGCCGACGACGCGGAAAAGCTCGACGACCCTTTCCCGGAGTTCTTTACCGACAGCCATGTTGTGGACTTTGAGCGGGTCGCCGACGATACTGCCAGCAGATTGCCGCGGATTCAGCGAGCCGAAAGGGTCCTGGAAGATGACACCCATGTTTTTGCGGAAAGGTTTTATCTTACGCTCCGGCATGGTGGAAATATCGGTACCATCGAAAGAAATGGTGCCGGATGTAGGCTGGTAAAGTCGCAAAACGCAGCGGCCGGTGGTCGTTTTACCGCAGCCGCTTTCCCCCACCAGCCCGAGGGTCTCGTTTTTCTTTATCGTGAAGCTGATATCGTCAATAGCTTTGACTTCGCCCACTTTGTGCCTCAGCAGGCCCCGGGTAATGGGGAAATACATCTTGAGGTTCTTGACTTCTACCATCGTGTCGTTCAGTGATGTGTTCATTATTTCCCCCGTATGTCGGTATAACAGGCGATGTAATGCTCGTTACCTACCTGCCGCAGGGATGGCCAGGGTTCCTGCCGGCACCTTTCGGTCTTATAGTTGCACCGGGGCAGGAAGGCGCAGGTCGGCGGCATATTAATGAGGTTGGGCGGCATTCCGTAAATCGGTATGAGTTTCTTGGTGCCGTGTTTCTCCCCGAGCCTGGGGACGCTGTGTAAAAGTCCCGTGGTATAGGGGTGACGCGGGTTGGCGAAAATTTCTTCCGACGGACCGGACTCGACGATGCGCCCGGCGTACATCACGTAGATTCGCTGGGCATAGCGCGCCACTACACCCAGGTTGTGCGTCACGATGACCAGGGCGGTATTGATACGCTTTACCAGGCCCATCATCAACTCCAGGAGCTGCGCCTGAGTCGTCACGTCCACGGCGGTGGTCGGCTCGTCGGCGAAGATAATCATGGGGTTGCAGGCGATGGCCATGGCGATCATCACCCTCTGGCGCATACCGCCGCTGAACTGGTGGGGATAATCATCGATCCGTCTTTCGGCGTCGGGGACGCCAACCATTTTGAGGAGTTCGATAGCCCTTTCACGGGCCGAGTGCTTGTCCATATCGAGGTGCAGTTCCATTATCTCGGTGAGCTGGCGGCAGACGGTCAGCACCGGATTCAGGGAGGTCATCGGCTCCTGGAAAATCATGGTAATTTTAGCGCCGCGGATGGACCTCATCTTCGCGCCGTTAGCCTCGTACTCCAGGATGTTCTGACCATCGAACATCACCTTGCCATCAACGATCCGCCCTGGAGGGGTGGGAATCAACTGCATGACGGAAAGGATGCTGACCGACTTACCGCAGCCGCTCTCGCCTACCAGACCGATAATTTCGCCCTGGTTGACGTGGAAGGAAACGCCGTCGACGGCTTTGACCAGGCCGTAGTCCGTCTTAAAGTAGGTCTTGAGGCCTTCAACTTCGAGTATGTCTGCCATGCTACCGTCCTCTGTTTTAATAGGGTTTAACGGGATAACTTCTTTATAATACGCCCCTTAACCTGGGGTCGACGGCGTCCCGGATGCCATCTCCCATCATATTGAAGCCGAATACAAGCAACATAATGGCTACGCCTGGCGCCAGTGAAAGCAGGGCATTGTCTAACAGGTAGGGGTAGCCGTCGTTGACCATGCTGCCCCAGGCGGGCGTGGGGGCCTGAACGCCGATACCAAGGAAGCTCAGGCCGGCTTCACCGAGGACGACACCGCCGACACCCATGGTGATGAATACCATGAGGGGAGGGAAGGCATTAGGGAAAATCTGTGTCAGCATGATACGCCAGTTGCTCATGCCGATGGCGCGCCCCGCCATGACGTAGTCATTTTGCTTCACGCTGAGGGCGAGGCCGCACATCACACGACACATGGGGGCGATGCCGCCGAAGCCGAGGGCGATGATGACTACCGGGATGCCGCCGCCCACCAGGCCGGCGATGAGCAGGGCCAGGATGATGCCGGGCAGCGCCATGAGGGCATCGGTGATTCTCATGATAACGGCGAATACCCAGCCGCCGAAATGAGCCGCCGTCAGTCCCATGAGCATGCCGACGAAGGCGGCGGCAAAGACCGCCGAGAAACCTATTTCCAGAGAGGTCCGGGTACCGTAGATGATACGGCTGAGTATATCCCTGCCGAGCTGGTCGGTGCCGAGCCAGTGCTGTGCCGAAGGCTGTTTAAGGACATCGCGTAAATCGGTGTTGATGGGGTCGTAGGGAGCTAACAGGGGTGCAAAGATGGCGACGAAAAATATTATTACTACGATAACAAAACCTATCGTATAAAGTTTACGCGAGAAATAAACTCTGGAAATACGATGCCATTCGCTGCGGTGCGGGGGCACCGCCGTTATTCCAGCGGCATCAATGGCTTGACCGGCAGGTTGAGGTTTCTCTGCCATGCTACCCTCCTCAGGCCAATCTAATCCTGGGATCCAGCCAGCCCCAGGAAATATCAACGATTAAGTTTGAAACAATAATAATACCGCCGAAGATAAGAACGCCGGCCTGAACGACCTGATAGTCATAATCGAAAATGCCGCTCATCATCAGTCTGCCCATGCCTGGAATAGCAAACACGGTCTCGATAAATACCTGGCCGCCGAGAATTCCGGCGATAGCGCCGCCGAGGACAGTCACCACCGGAATCATCGCGTTCTTGATTTGATGCCTGACCAAAATAACCCTCTCGCGCAATCCTTTGGCCCAGGCAGTACGGACGTAGTCCGTCCTCATCACCTCAAGCATGGTGGACCGCACCAGACGGGCCAAACCGGCAACACTCCCCACTGCTACCGCCAAAATCGGCATGATGAGGTGCCGGCAACTATCCGCGAAATCCTCCCACGGGGCGACCCATCCGAATGTCGGCAACCAGTGCAACTTGACAGCAAAAAAATAAATGAACAGAATTCCCAGCCAGAAAGTGGGGATGGTCATCCCTATGTTTGCCAGGGTGGTAAGGATATTGTCCATCCACGAGCCGCGCCTGAGAGCGCAAATAATACCGACGAAAATACCCCCGACAGTGCCGATAACGAAGATAATAACGCCGATGTAGGCTGTGATCGGCATGGCATGGGCAATAAGCCCGGAGATAGGCTGTCTCACGCTGATAGAATCGCCGAGGTCGCCCCGTAAAATATGGGTCAACCAGTCCCAGTACTGGACAGGCAAAGACCTGTCCAATCCATATTGATGGCGTAAAACGTCAAGTTGTTCTATCGTCATAGACGACTGCCCCGCGGGGTTAAAATTGCCCAGGTAAATCATCAACGGGTCGCCGGGCAGGAGGTGAATGAGCAAGAAGACCAATATCGTAACCAGTAAGAGAACGATGACACCGATAATGAGGCGGCGAATGATATAGGTAGTCATGCCATATCTCCCTTAATGATGGGGTAAATCAAAAATCAACGCCAATCTCGTAAAACAATGACTTGCGAAGAGTTTAGCATGATTTTTTTTTCATGTCAATTTTACGGCAAATCGAATTTCCAGACAATTCTAGACTTTTATTGTTGACAAGTTATTAATTATATACCTAGAATAAGCGTCGGTATCAAGAATCAAGAGGAGGTTTCTCACATGGCTAAAAAAGCGACAACCGAATCGGTACTCCAGCACCACGTGCAGGCGCTCATGTCCCGCGACCTCGATGAAATCTTAAAAGACTACTGCGAGGACTCGGTGATGTGTACACCGATGGGCACCGCGAAAGGAATCAAAGGCATACGAGAAAGCTTTACGGCGGCACTGGGAATGCTAACGCCTGAAGCGATGGCTAACATGAAGACCACGAAACAAGAGATACACGGGGATTATGCCTATATCCTGTGGTCGGCATTGCCGGCGGTCCCCTTCGGCGGGGACACATTCCACGTCCATAACGGAATCATCATGATGCAGTCGTTCGTCGGCCAGATGTGACGCTGCACCAGGCAAAAGACGTTTATACTGAATACGAGGAAACAACATTTATGAGCGATGTTTATGAGGTGCTGAGTCCCTGGGCGGAGGCCGACCCCGTCCCGCGGCACGGCCTGGCGCCGCGGCTGGATAAACTGGAGGGCAAGAAAATCGGGATGCTATGCAACAGCAAGCGCGCCGCCCCCCTTATCCTGGATGTCACCGAAAGACTTTTAAAGCAGCGTTTCCCCACCGCCGCCGTCAGCCGCTTTTACGCACGGTCGTTCTCCGTGTCCTCGCTGGAGAAGGACAGGGAAGGGGAATTCAACGACTGGCTCAAGGGGGTGGACGCGGTCATCGCCGCGGTGGGCGACTGAGGGGCGTGCACCAAGTACCTTGTGTACGACGCCATTTATATCGAGGGGAAGGGCAAGCCCACCGCCACCTACGTCTTCGAGCACTTCGCCAACGACGCGGCATCGGCGGCTTCCAGCCGAGGCATGCCCGTCATCAGAATCGTCCCGGAGACCATCGTCTCCGAGTCTACCGTCGCGGCAACCATCGATGCCTCCATTAAGACGGTCTTCGATAACGTTATCGCCGTCCTGACGAAACCGCTCTCCGCCGAAGAAAAAGCGCCGAAGCGCCGCGAGCCGGAGAACCCGTCGCGCCTCGTCTTCAAGGGCACGCTGCCGGAGGTCAACCGCTTTTTCTACCAGCGCGGGTGGACGGACGGACTGCCGGTAATGCCTCCGACGGAGGAGGCGACGGCGGAAATGCTCACCGGCACCGACCTCCCCGCCGATACGTTAATTGAAAAACTGGAGCCGCGCCTGGGCAAAGCCACCGTGGAGAGAATCGCCGTCAACGCCGTCATGGCCGGGTGCCTGCCCACCCATATGCCGTTCCTGATAGCCGGCGTGCATGCCCTGGCGGCCAACCCGAGCAGCGGCATGATGGCCGCCAGCACCGGCTCTTTCGCGCCGTTCTGGCTCGTCAACGGACCGGCGGCCAAAGACGCCAACTTCCGCTCGACCTACGGGGCGACGAGTCCCGGGGACATCGCCAACGCAACTTTCGGGCGCGCCATGGGCCTGATTACCAAGAACATCCGCGGCGTCCGCAAGCAGATAGAGGACATGGGCGTGCTCGGCAACCCCGGCAAATACAGCTGGGTGGCCGCGGAAAACGAGGCAAACAGTCCCTGGGAGCCTTTCCACGTGAGCCGCGGCTTCAAGAAGGAGGACAGCGCCGTCAGCCTGATGTTCCCGCAGTCGTTCCAGCAGATGATACCCTTCGGTACCGACGACAAGGGCATACTGGCTACTATCGTTGGCAGTGTCGTGCCTGCCAGGATGGGCTCTTTTGCGGTATTACTGACGCCAAATAACGCTAAATCTTTAGCTGACGGTGGCTGGAACAAGCAAACCGTTAAGGAATTTATTGTGAAAAACGCGGTAGTGCCGGAAGGCTATTACAAGAGGCTCGGCCTGGACGACAGCAAACCCTTCGACCGCGGCAACGTCACTAGTCCAGGCTCGGGGCCCAAGATATTCTACCCCACCCCCCGCGACCCCGACCCCGTCCAGATTTTCGTCTTCGGCGGGTTCGGGTCGTGGGTAGGATTCCTGCAGGGCGGGCCTTCCCCGATAACGAAAAAGATGGAGCTGCCGAAAAACTGGGCGCAGCTCGTGAAAAAGTATAAGAACGTTGTACCCACGTACGTGAGATATTAATATACTGAGAGTAACAATTTGAGAGGGGGCTTCGCCCCCTCTCTTTTTTTCAATAGTATTGTTCAGTATTGACAGAACATATTGTATGTATTATAATATACCGTAATCTAAATTGAGGGTGAAAGAACAATGAACATTTCCCATTCCGAACGCAGTTTTATCGAGGAGGTCGGCGTGGTGTTCGAGCAGACCGGCCTGCCGCGGATGGCCGGCCGGCTTTTCGGCTGGCTCCTTATCTCCGACCCTCCCTACCAGTCGCCTTCAGAGCTGGCCGAGGTACTGCACGCCAGCAAGGGCTCGATCAGCACCTCCGTCAGGCTGCTCACCCAGATGGGCCTCATCGAGCGGCACATCATCCCCGGCTCGCGCCACGACAATTTCCGCCTGCCCGAAGACGCGATAAAGAAAATCATCCGGCACGGGCTCGAGCAGGAAATCAAGACGTTCCGGTCGCTCGCCGAACGGGGCCTCGAGATGATGAAAGCTCTTCCGGCGAAAAGAAAAGCCTGGCTGAAAGAGATGCAAAGTCGGTACAGCTACCTGGAGAAAGCCTTCCCGAACCTGCTGGAGATATACGACCGCGAGCACAACCGGTAAAGCCAGCGCATAAAAGTCTAACCTCACCCTGCTAGACGACAAACCGGATTCCGGGGAGTGCGCGGTATTTAAGTCTTCCTGGAAAACTTCTGTATCATTCTGGTTGTTCGCGAAGCCAGGAAGGGCGTCCCCTTGTGAATTCCCATGACTTCGGCGACATAGATATCGCCCCGCGAGTCCACCGCGATGCCATGAAGGTTGACGAAAAGCGGGTCGTCTTTGTCCCGCCCCTCATTGCCCCAGCGCGCCAGCAGCTTTCCATCACGGTCAAAGATACTTACCCTCGGGTGCAGCTCGGCGACATAAACCGTATCTTCTTTATCAATGAAGATGCTGGTCGGAAGGAGGAGGTCACCCCACTCGGCAAGATATTTCCCCCTGGCGTCAAAAATCTGGATCCGGTTATTATGCCGGTCAGCCACCAGTACCCGCCCCTGTTTATCAACCGCCACGGCATGGGGCACAACGAACTGGCCGGGGCCTTTACCCGGCTCGCCCCAGGAAAAAAGAAGTTTTCCTTCACGCGAGAACTTGTGCACCCGCGCATTACCGTAACCGTCGGACACATAAATTTCACCCGATGCGGAGAGGGCAACACCGGTCGGGCTATTGAAAGGCGGACCGCTCCGTTTTACGGTCGCGATGGCCTCAAAAAGGTTCAGCCTTTTCCCCGTTTCGGATACCCAGGTAAAACCGGTATCGGCAGGCTGGCCCTTTTTACCCAGAGTCAGGAGCAGCTTTCCTCCGGGGGTAAATTTGCTCACGGTATGGTTGCCGTCGTCAGCGTAATAAACGGAATCGTCGGGACCAATGAAGCCGCCGTGACTGTGCTCGATGTATTCCTGCCCCCAGGTTTTCAGCAGGTTGCCGGCGCGGTCAAAGACCGTTACCGGATATTCACCCGTGTTGAACGCGTAGAGCCGGTCGCGGGAATCGATAGCCAGTGCGTTGACCTCAATGGGCGACCACCCATCAGGGTACTTGGCCCGCCAATCAACCAGTTCATAGGTATATTTCCCCGTGCCGTATAACATAGATGCTTACTCCTTTTTTCCTTATTTGTTTGCCTGTTGCGCGACCCGCTTTAACACCCGCATCGCCCTCAAAGTTACCCACTTGTTGGGTTTTCCTGCGGGGCCGTATTTCACCCACATTTTGTGAGTCGTATCGACAAACTCCATCGGCCACCGGCCGTTCTCGTCCTGCTTTCCCCGTATCAGGTGAAACGTATTAGCTAAACGGGGGTCGTCGCCGCAGCCCAAAGCGGTAAAGGCCTCCGCAATCTGGAGGATATCCGCCCCCCAAAAACTGGGGAATCTGAACTGCCACCACCTGGGGTTCGGCACGCCGGTTCTATGGCCGGGGAATTCGGCTTTGGAGGGGTCGCCGGTCAAGAAAAACTCCACCCCGGTCTGGATAGCCCGGTTAATCATATCTGTCCTGCGCTCCACCGGCAGGCGGGAAAAAGCCATCATCACTTTTATCGCCGCCCATCCGCAGGGCAGGTATTTATTAGTGCGGCAGGCGAAAACGGGACCGTTAAGACGGGCCAGGTAACGGAAAGGACCCAGAACGCCCTCGGCGGGGCCAAAACCATCGATGTTTAGCGCCCTGGGCAAACCCTCGCCGGTTATGGTACGAGCCATCCACTCGTAAGCGGTGTCCAGCCGCTTGTCCCAGCAGCCCAAATCCATCAGCGAGGTCAACATATTGCCCTGCAGGCAATTAGCCGTACCGCTAGGATGAAAGTTAGCGAAAAACTGGCCTCCCCTGGCCAGGGCATGGTCCAGCAGGTAGGAGCAGGCGGTGCCGATGCGTTTGTCCTCCCCGATAGACCCGCCCAACTCGGCCAGCGAGATAATGGACCACACCGCGCTGCGGCATTTGGGACGGTAGCCGGGGCCCGGTATCACCCAGTAGCCCTCCGGGTCCATGTTATTCAAGATGATTGAGATAGGTCCCTCGCGGTGGGCGATACGCCGAGCGGCTTTGATTTCTTTTTCATCGGCTTCCACGATATCCCGCAAGGCCAGATATCTCACCCCGGGGTCTGCCGGCTCCAGCAGCCAGTCGGTCGGGTCGGCCTTTAAAGCTTTTTTCCAGTCCGGTTGTTTTTTCGTCGAATTCTCCCTTGTTATTTTACCAGCCTGTGTCTATTTCTTGGCGAAGACGCCATCCTTGCTCGTCTCCGCCTCGGTCGGCAAGGTCTTTGACCAATCCAAAAAGGTACGGACATATAGTTCAGGGGCGATGCTGTGCATAAGGTGCCCCATTTCCGGAAAAGAGAGGCGAGTGAAAGCTTGACCTGCACTCCTGACCAGCTTCTCTACCAGGTCAACCTGCTGTTCCGTGCATGACCCCACCAATTTACCGGATTTTTCATCTATTTGCCGTGAGTGATGGGTAAAAAGCACGGGGCACTTAACGTGTGAAAGCATTTGAGCATGGTCGCACGATGCACTAATGGTCCCGTTCACGGTAGCTTTACCCCATTCGGGGTCATACTCCTTAAGGTTCTGAGGCGGCTCGGCTGCCGTGCCATACCTAGCCTGAAAAACGTCGGGCGGGGTCATTCCGCGTATCAAATCAGCCAACCCCTCCCAGTCGCCGATACTCCACTGGTCACCAAGGTATTTACTGAGCAGTCCAAAGTATACCTCGGCGAATGTCTCCCGGATAGACGGTCCCAGTGCTGGAGTCAGTTCACAGGCAAATAAAGGAGGGTCTTCAAAAACGGCACCACGGACCATGCCGGGCGGGGCATAAGCCGACAGCCAGGCCGACAGCACCCCTCCCGATGACAAACCGCTCACCACGACCGGCCGGGCGACCACAAAGGTGATAAACCTGACGAGGTCGTTGCCCATGTTGTCGAAAGTATAGCGTCCGGGGGTACGGCTCGACCACCCCTGTCCTCGCAGGTCGACGGCAAAAACCTGAAAGCTCCCGGAAAGCGGTCCCATGGCCGCCTCGTAGCCCCACCATGATTCCGTCTGGGCGGGGATAAGGAGGATGGCCGGTTTATCCGGTGAACCCGCGGCAGCATAGTTAAGCAAAACCTCGCCGGTGTCAAACATGTGTTCTTTATATTTGTGAGGCACATAGGTGATATCCGGGTTTTTCGGCCCATATTGATATTTCCGCATTGAGCACCTCCGATTAATGACGGTATAGTATATAACCGTGTATTATGTATGTCAAAATGTTTGACAAAACCGATAAACTTCTCTCATAATATTTACTGCGTTCAGTATTGACAAAACGTACTATATATATTATAATATATAAAAATAAGTATAAGGAGGAACCAAAAATGCTGGCACTATGGATTGTCCTGGGTATCATCGTTATCCTGTTCTTCATGTCCCTGCGCACGGTCAGGCCCACCGACCGCGGTCTGGTGGAGAGGTTCGGCAGGTACAACCGGTTCGCCCAGCCGGGCCTGGTTTTTCTCATCCCCTTCGGCATCGAGCGACTCGTCAGGATAAATATCACGGAAATGATGGTCAGCTCGGAGAAACGGGAAATTATCACTGCCGATAGCCTTAACGCCTCTGTAGATTCCAACGTGTATTTCAAGGTAAAACCGGAGGAAGAGAACGTTAAGAGGTCGGTCTACGGCGTCTATAACTACCGCGAGCAGATCGTCGCCCTGGCCAAGACCACCCTGCGTAACATCATCGGTACGATGACGCTCAAGGAAGCCAACAGCGAACGTAACAAGATAAACATGGCGTTGTACGAGCAATTAGCTAAAGAGACGGCGAACTGGGGTATCGAAATCGTCCGGACGGAGCTTAAAGAAATCGAGCCGCCGGCCGCCGTGCAGGAAGTGATGAACAGCGTCGTCGTCGCCAATAACCAGAAAATCGCCGCGCAGGACTTCGCCACCGCCACCGAGACCAAGGCGGACGGCGAGAGAAGAGCGGCGATCAAAATGGCCGAAGGACAAAGGCAGGCGCAGATTCTTCAAGCTGAGGGTGAGGCGCAGGCAATCAAGCTGGTCAACGAGGCGGCCGATAAGTACTTTATCGGCAACGCGCAGCTACTGCGCCGACTGGAAGCCGTAGAAAAATCCCTGGTATCCAATGCCAAGATCGTCCTGCCCACCGGCCAGAGTCTGGTCAACGTTATCGGCGACCTGGCGGGCATACCGCAAGGAGACGGTAAGAGCAAATAGCTATAAAAAGAGAGGGGGGACCAAACCCCCCCTCTCCCCTTTTTCCTGTCCTGTTCTCTAGTCCGGAGTATTCCCCACCCGCGAATACTTGCCCGTCACCGCGATATCGATAAACAGGAGCGGCTTATTTATCTTGGCGAATTTGATGGGGCCATGCGGCAGGCCGGCCGGGACATACACGGAAGAAGGCAATTTTATGATATGCCTTTCCTGCTCCTCCCCGAGGCACATCTCTATCTCCGCGTCGAAGTCGGTGGCGTCGCCGGGATTGGAGGAAAAGAAACTCAGGTACTGCGGGAACTCGTGGACGTGGGGCTGGGAAATCATGACGTGGGCGTGCCTGACGTAAATGGTATCGATAGACAGGTGACCGCCGCCCCATTTCCCTTCCAGATGGCGTGTGCTCATCACGCTCGCATTCGGGTTTTTAGGGTCTTTATGGAGTACATCGGAAGTAATATATTTATCGTATTTGGTTTTGGGCATTTCCCTCCTTCTATCTTAAAAACATCGGCATACCGATGTATTCCCTGATCTTCGGACGGTAGTTTTCGATGTCATAGAACTTATCGACGTCGACGCGCTTTTTGCCGGATGTCATCGTATCGACGGGGACGGAGGTATAGCGTCCCTCGTTCAAAGCCACCATCCGGCCCGTCTTGCCGTGCTTGATGAGCTGCACCGCCAGGTGGCCGTAGCAGGTCGCCACCATGCGGTCGAGCGAATCCGGGGCGCCGGAACGCATTAAATAGGCCAGCTGCTGATAGAGGACGTCCTCGCCGGTGAGACGCTTGAGTTCCTCGGCGAGAATCAAGCCGATGCCGCCCAGCTTGCGGTGCCCGAACATATCGGCCTCGCCCCTCTCGACGACTTCACCGCCCTCGAACTTGGCCCCCTCGGAGATGGTCATGATGGCATAGTGAGAAGGGTTGGTCCTTTTATCCTCCATGAGGAAAGCGGTCAGCTTTTCCAGGTTGGCGGTGACCTCGGAGATGACGGCGCGGTCGACGAAGGCCAGATAGGCGCTGATGAGAGAGGTCTCACCGGACTGCCGGCCGAAAAGCTCGACCACGGCAATGCGCTCATGGGAGCCGGCGGTGGTGCGGATGTTGGTGATGAACTCGACGCTGCGGGTCACGGCGGTGGAAAAGCCGATACAGTAGTCCGTACCGAAGACGTCGTTGTCCATCGTTTTGGGGATAGCCAGTATCGGCACGCCCTCCTTGTGCAGGCGGACGCCGAAGCTCAAAGTATCATCGCCGCCGATGGGGACGACCACATCAATGCCGAGGTGTTCGATAATGTGCTTCACGTAGTCGGTATAGTCCATCGTCCCCTTGCCACCGACCTTCCGGCCCCATTTAGAGTTTTTCAGGCAGTCCGGCACCTTATCGGCCGGTATTCTTTCAGGGTTGGTGCGGGAAGTATGGAGGAAAGTCCCGCCGGTGCGGTCCACGGTGCGGACATCTTTAGCCGCCAGGTCGCGCACATAATAATCGTAAGTAGAAGGCTCATCCAGGTTGTAATAGAGCAGGCCCGCCCAGCCGCGGCTGATGCCCTTGACCCGGTAGCCCTCTTCCAGCGCGCTGGTGACGACCGCCTTGATGCAGGGATTGAGTCCGGGAACGTCGCCGCCGCCCGTGAGAATGCCGATGGTTTTATTCATAGATATACCCTCGCAACGTTTTAGTCGTATGTATTTTGAGGCTTTTCACGGGAGAATTCAATGGTTTGTGGAGGAAAGGGACACTAGAATTGTTTCCTTATCGGCTCGTCGGGGCGCGAACGACAATCCGCCGCATACCGAGCCAGTAAATCAAGCTGACGGCGACCATTCCTGCCCCCACGATTCCGAAAGTCATTCGATATGAAGTAGCGGTAATCAGCGCTCCGGCCACCATCGGGCCGGTCGATTGCCCAACATCCATAATGCTGGAGAGTATTCCCAGGGCGCCTCCCCGCCCCTGCGAGCGCGACAGGTCGGCCACGAGGGCAGAGGTGGAAGCGGTGACCGTGGCCAGCCCGAGTCCGAATACGGCTATCAGCACCGCGATGACAAAATAGTTGGAATACAGGATCAGGACGGCAGTGGCGATACCGCCCAGCGCCAGCCCGGCGGTAATTAACGGTAAACGCCCGTAGCGGTCTGATAGGCGCCCCATGATGGGTTTGGTAAACGTAGCCGCCAATATTTGAAGGGTAAATAACAGGCCTATCTCCCAGGCTTTATAGCCGAGTTTTTCATTCAGATAAACCGGCAGGAATGTTTCCAGGCAGCCGAAGGCAAAGTACTGCACGGCCTCGATGCCGCTCGTGGCGAGAATGCCAGGGTGACGAAAAACAAAGGCGATTTCCTGTCCGTACTTGCCGCGCTGGCTTTGGAAAGCCTGCCAGGCCGAGCCGGCGGTATTGGCCGCCAGCGGCAACCGAATGGCCGCCAGGAAAGCCATTACCCCGGCGACGCCGTCCGCCAAATAAACCCAATGGAAATTATCGCCGAAGATGAGGATGCCGCCGACAAACGGGGCGATAAAGCGCCCGATCATGGTCGCCGATGAATACCAGGCCATGCGCTCGCCGCGCCCTTTTTCAAAAGTATCGGCGACAACCGCCATCGCGACCGGGCCCAGAATGGCAGTAGCTAAGCCGTGATAGATGCGCACCAGGACCAGCTGCCAGGGCTCGGTAATTATCAGATACAGGAAGGGGGCGGTGGCAAACACGATCGCGGCCATCAGTATCACGCGGCGGCGCCCGATGAGGTCGGAGAGAATGCCCGCGGGCAGGCTGACCACAATGCCTACGACCGTTGACGCCGCCGCGATAAAGCCCAGGGTGGACACGGGCACCCCCATCGAGCGGATGAACAACGGCAACGCCGGATTCTTGGCCATCGTCGAGCTAAAGATGGCCAGTCCGCCCATGATGCACAGCAGGATAAAAGGCGATATTTTGATTTTCACTAAAAAGTAATTCTACTTTATCCAGTGCCGTAATATTCAAAATGTTAACCGAGGACAACAACGTTGTATAATGTTTAACAAGCTCACCGGAAAAGGAGGCTACCGTATGAAATGGATTACCCGTTCACACGTTCACGTTGACAGAGTTGCCTGTCCCTGGCTCATCAGCCGTTTTGTCGATAACGAGGCGGAATTTCTTTTCGTTCCGCCAAACCAGGTGAAAGCCATCGCTGAAAACACCGGGGCTATTCCTTTCGACGCGATGGGTCAGGCAGAGCTGGACCATCATGAAAGCCGCTGCTCGTTCGAGTCGATAATTCTCAAGTACGAGTTGAAGGACCCGGCGCTGCTGCGCATGGCCAAGATAGTGCACTCCGCGGACGTTGCCCCGGATATCGACAAAGACCCGATTGCCCGCGGGCTGGAAGCGATTGCCGTTGGTTACAGCCTGCGCTATCCCGACGACGAAGAGAACCTGGCCCGCCAGTTCGAGGTATATGATTCTTTATATGCCTGGTGCCGACTTCAAGTAGCCAAGGGCTAGCAGGCTAAACGGCTGAAGCTACCACTTGCCCAGTTCTTCCAACGCCTTGACCACGCGCCATGACTCGGCGCTGACGGCGGTACCTCCCATGACAATGGCCACCGCCACCGTTTCCAGAATTTCGGCTTTGGTGGCCCCGGCTTTGACGGCGTCTTTAGTCTGCCCGATAACGCATCTGGTGCACCCTGCCATGAGTCCGGCGGCCAGGGCGATAAGCCGCTTAGTCTTGAGATTGAGCGCTCCATCCCGATATACTTCATTCCTGAAAGCAGAATAAGCCGTCATCGCCTCCGGCAGCCCCAGGTCAAACTTATCCCGGTACTTCGCCGTCTCGTCATAGTAATTTACCTGGTTTTCCATAGTCAGCCACCTCCTTTACATCATAATAACATTCTCAAGTCTTTTTTAACTAAATGCAGGGGTGGAAAAGGAAAGGGGGAGTATTTTCTTGTTAAGCAATTTCTCCCGAACTAGGTATTGACATGGCATCTTTAAATATGTTATTGTTTACTAAGTTGACAATTATAGTCAACAATACTATTTAAGGCAGGACGGTGAAACTTTCCACCAGGACGCGCTACGGCACCAGGGCGCTTATAGAGCTGGCGATGCGTAAAGGCGAAGGGCCGGTATTTTTAAAGGACATCGCGCGGCAGCAGCAAATTTCGCTGCCGTACCTGGAACACCTGGCGGCCCCTTTAATCACCGGCGGCATTATTCGCAGCACCAAAGGCCCGAGGGGAGGAATTTCCCTCGCCAGGGACCCCGAAGATATAAAGCTGGGTGAAATCGTCCGGCTTCTCGAAGGGTCGCTGGCTCCGGTGGAGTGTGTCGATAATCCTAAAACATGCCGCCGCTCCAATGCCTGCGCCGCCCGCGACGTGTGGAGTCGACTCAAAGACGCGATGGACGAAGTGCTGGAATCGACGACGCTGCAGGACCTGGCGGAGCGGCAGAGGCAGAAAGGTCCGCCCGAGTCCTCGATGTATTACATATAGAGTCGGAGGTGACTAGCCGATGACAAAAATTGAGAAAGCGACCTATCAGACCCTAAAAATTCCCAAACTGACGCGGGGCATCGCCGGGAGCGTCCTGGAGCTCATCGGGAACACGCCGCTGGTAAGGCTGAACCGAATTACCGAGGGCGCCGGCGCGGAGGTGGTCGCCAAGCTGGAATATTTTAATCCCGGCCAGCAGCGTCAAGGACAGGATAGGCGTGGCGATGGTCCTCGACGGCGAAGCGAAAGGATTGATTAAAAAGGGCACGGTCATCGTCGAGCCCACCAGCGGCAACACCGGCATCGCCCTGGCTTTTGTCTGCGCCGCCCGCGGCTATCAGCTCGTCCTCACCATGCCCGAGACGATGTCGATAGAGAGGCGGCAGCTCCTCTCCGTTTTCGGGGCGGAGCTGGTGCTGACGCCCGGGGCGGAGGGCATGGCGGGCGCTATCAAAAAGGCCGAGCAGCTGGCGGCGGACAACCCCAACTACTACATGCCTCAGCAGTTCGAAAATCCGGCCAATGCGGAGATACACCGCGTCACCACCGCCGAGGAAATCTGGAGGGACACGGCGGGCAGGATAGACATACTAGTCGCCGGAGTAGGCACGGGCGGCACCATCACCGGCATGGCGGAGGTTATTAAAGCCAGGAAGCCGGACTTCAAAGCTATCGCCGTGGAGCCGGCCGATTCCCCGGTGCTTTCGGGGGGAAAAGCGGGGTCGCACAAAATCCAGGGCATCGGGGCGGGTTTCGTCCCACGCATTTTAAAGAGGGAAATCATCGACGAAATCGTTACCGTGAGCAACGAGAACGCGGGTATTACCGCCCGGCGATTGGCCCGGGAAGAGGGGATTCTGGCGGGGATATCGTCGGGGGCGGCGGCGTGGGCGGCGATACAGGTCGCCCGGCGAACGGAAAACAAGGGCAAACTTATCGTCGTCATCCTGCCGGACACGGGCGAACGCTATCTATCGACCTGGCTTTTCCAGGAGCCCGCCAACGGGAAATACAGTATTTAGTCGAGGTGGTGAGATGAATATCCTATGGACCATGCGTTGCCCGCAAGGGCGCAACCGGCTATAACGAAATAAAAAGAAAGGGTAACGCACGAAATGAAAACAATCGCTGAAATCAACGAAAAAATCAGAAAAGGCCAGGCGGTGGTCGTCACCGCCGAGGAAATCATCGATATCGTCAAGGAGAAGGGCATACCGAGGGCGTCCCGGGAGATTGACGTGGTCACCACCGGCACCTTCGGGCCGATGTGCTCGTCCGGCGCCTATATCAACGTGGGTCACACCAGGCCGCGCATCAAAATCGGCGGCGGGCGGGCATCCCTCAACGACGTGCCGGTCTATACCGGTTTCGCCGCCGTGGACATCTATATCGGGTGCACGGCCCTCCCCGACGACGACCCCCGGAACCGCGTCCACCCCGGCGATTTCAATTACGGCGGCGGGCACGTTATCGAGGAGCTGGTCGCCGGCAAAGACGTCCGGCTGGTGGCGACCGCCTACGGCACGGACTGCTATCCCAGGAAGAAGCTGGAAACGCTGATAAACCTCAAGGATGTCAACGAGGCCGTCCTTTTCAATCCGCGCAACGCCTACCAGAACTACAACGTCGCGGTGAACCTGTCCAGCAAAACGATATATACCTACATGGGCGTCCTGAAGCCATCTCTGGCCAACGCCAACTACTGCTCGGCCGGGCAGCTTTCGCCGCTGCTCAACGACCCCCTTTATAAGACCATCGGCATCGGGACGAGGATATTCCTGGGCGGGGGGGTGGGCTACGTCGCCTGGCAGGGCACGCAGCACAATCCGGGCGTACCAAGAGGGGAGAACGGGGTGCCTAGAAAGCCCGCCGGCACGCTGGCGGTCATCGGCGACCTCAAGCAGATGAAACCGGAATATCTCCGCGGCATCAGCATGCAGGGCTACGGCGCCAGCATGGTCGTGGGCATCGGGGTGCCGATACCGATATTATCCGAGGAAATTCTCAAATACGCGACGGTGACGGACGCCGAGATATTCGCCCCGGTGGTCGACTACTCCGAGGTTTATCCCCAGCGGAAGCCGGATACGCTGGGCGAGGTGAGCTACGCCCAGCTCAAGACCGGCAAGATAGAAGTCAAGGGCAAGCAGGTGCCCACTTCGTCGCTGTCCAGCTATTCTAAGGCGGTGGATATTGCCAACCTCCTTAAAAATTGGATACAAAAGGGCGAGTTTACCCTGACGGAGCCGGTGACACCTCTGCCGGGAGTGGAGGCCGGAATAACGATAAAGAGTCTTGAAGAACGGGCGATAGAACCATAATACCTCACCCCTGACCCCCTCTCCGTTCACGGAGAGGGGGAGGGGAATATCGGGAAGGTGGACCGATGAAAAGGATATACCTCGATTATGCCGCCACGACGCCGGTGCATCCCGATGTGCTGAAGGCGATGTTGCCCTATTTTAGTCAAGGCTTCGGGAACCCCTCCAGTGTCTACGCCTGCGGCCAGGAGGCGAAGGGGGCGATGGAAAAGGCGAGGGCGAGCGTGGCGCGGCTTATCGGCTCCCGTGAGGAGGAAATCACATTTACCAGCGGCGGCACCGAAGCCGACAATTTTGCCCTCGCGGGTGTAGCCTTTGCTAACGAGAAAAAGGGCAACCATATCATCACCACCGCCATCGAGCATCACGCGATCCTGGAGACCGGCAAGTTCCTTAAAAAAAGAGGCTTTAAGGTCACCAATCTCCCGGTAGACGAATACGGCATGGTCGCCCCTGATGATATCAGAAAAGCGATTACAGCCAAGACCATCCTGATTTCCGTGATGCACGCCAATAACGAGGTCGGCACCATACAGCCGCTGGCGGAGATAGGAAAAATAGCCCGTGAAGCCGACATCCTTTTTCATACCGACGCCGTACAGACCGTCGGGCACATCCCGGTAGATGTGAATGCGTTCGGGGTGGACCTGCTTTCCATGTCGTCCCATAAACTGTACGGACCCAAAGGCGTCGGGGTCCTCTATATCAGAAAAGGTACGCGTATAGCTCCTTTTATGCATGGCGGCGGGCAGGAAAGAGACCGGCGGGCCGGCACGGAGAATGTCCCCGGGATAGTCGGTTTCGGCCGGGCGGCGGAGATAGCTTTAAAGGAGATGGATGAAGAAGCCGCGCGGTTGACCGCGCTCCGCTACGGACTCATCGCGGCATTGCAGCAGCGCATCGAGGATATCCGTTTGAATGGCCATCCCGTGAATAGACTCCCCAATAACATCAATATCAGTGTCGCTTACGTTGAAGGCGAGGCCATGCTGCTGAACCTGGACATGAAAGGTATCTGCGCCTCCACAGGCTCGGCGTGCAGCTCGGGAAGCCGGGAGCCGTCCCACGTGCTTCTCGCTGCCGGCTGTTCTCACGAGCAGGCGCGCGGCTCGCTGCGGTTTACCCTGGGTAAATGGACGACCGGCGCCGATATGGAAAAGGTGCTGGATATTTTACCCCCCATTGTGAAAAAACTGAGGGCCATATCGCCCCTGACGAAGAAGTAAAAGGCATTGAAAAATCACCCCGGGCTATTATAGAATATAACCACAACTGAATAATGCACTAGGGGAGCTGGAAAGGCTGAGAGTCCCCCGATTAAATCGGGGGTAAGACCCTTTGAACCTGAACTCGGTAATGCGAGCGTAGGGAAGTGAAAATGAGACCGGAGGCCGTTCCTTTTCCGCCTCTGGTTTTTTTATTAACTTTGAGGAGGGACAAAATGAACGAAATGCCGGAAATCGGCAAAATATCGCCGGAAATTTTTAACGAGCTGATTTACCCCAGGCTGGGGGCCAGGAGCAATAAGATAATCGTCGGGCCGCAGCACGGGGTGGACGTGGGCATCGCGGAAATCGGCGGGAAGGCGGTCTCGTTCACCACCGACCCCGTTTTCATCGTGCCGGAGTACGGCTGGGAAAAGGCCGCCTGGTTCGCCATCCACATCATCGCCTCGGACTCCGTCACCAGCGGGCTCAGAGCCGAAGTTCCTGTCCATCGACCTCAACCTGCCGATGGCGATGACCAAAAAACAGCTGGAAATAGTCTGGGAAGTCGTCCACCGCGAGTGCGAGAAAATGGGCATCGCCGTCATCACCGGCCACACCGCCCGCTACGAAAACTGCCACTATCCGATGGTCGGCGGGGCGACGCTGGTGGGCGTGGGGGAGCTTGACGAATACGTCACGCCCAGGTTCTGCCATGCCGGCGACAAGATAATCATCACCAAAGGCCCGGCCATCGAGGCCACCGGCATTTTCAGCGCCATGTTCCCGAAAATCATCGAAAAAGAGTTCGGGGCGGAATTCAATAAAAAGGCGCAGGGCGTTTTTTACAAGATGTCCGTCGTGGAGGACGCCCTGACGGCGGTAAGCATCGGCGTGCGTGAAAAGGGCGTCACCGCCATGCACGACGCCACCGAGTGCGGGGTATGGGGAGGTCTTTACGAGATAGCGCAGGCGGCCGGCCTGGGCGCCAGGATAGAAAAAGACAAAATCATTGTCGAGGAAGGCGTAGCGGAGGTCTGCCGGTTTTTCGGCATCGACCCCTATGCTTCGATAAGCGAAGGGACTTTGATTATCGCCTGCGCAGAAAATAAAGCGAGGGATATCGTTAAGGCGCTAGCGCGAAAAGGGATAAAGTCGTCTATCGTCGGCGAACTGACACCGGCGGAAAAGGGCATGGTCCTGGTGGAAAAGGGCAAAGAAAAAAAGCTCGAGCACCCGATCGTCGACCCGTTCTGGAGGGCTTTCTACGGGGCGCTGGAGAAATACAAAGCAGCTTAATAGGTATTGTTGACTGCTTATTGATTTTCTAAACTCACCCCCTTTTCCCCCTCTCAAACAGGTTTAGTATATATGCTCAATTCTAACTATGTTTGAGAGGGGGAGAGAATTTGAGAGGGGGCTCCGCCCCCTCTCTTCTTAGCTCCCCTCTCCAGCCAAAAAATTTCTTTCTAAACCGATGAAACAGGCTGGAGAGGGGCAGGGGTGAGGTATCCGCTGAGCAAGCGCGAAAAGAACCAGTGTAAATCCCCTAATGAGATAAAAGTCCTTTCCGCCCGATATCATTCAAGGCTATCCTGATAATGAACATTCATTGAGGAGGTGAAGATGAGGAAGGTCTATCTGGACAACGCATCGACCACGCCCATTCTCCCTGAGGTCAGGGAAGCGATGCTACCATACCTCGGGGAGGTATTCGGCAACCCGTCATCGCTGCACGACTGGGGGGACGCGGCGCGGATGGCGGTGGACGAAGCGAGGGAAAAGGTGGCGGGGCTTATCGGCGCGGACCCTGAAGAGATAATTTTCACCGGCTGCGGCACGGAAAGCAACAACCTGGCGGTCAAGGGCATCGCGCTGGCAGCGCAGTCCAAAGGCAAACACGTCGTCGTTTCCGCAATCGAGCATTTCTCCGTTCTACACGCGGCGCGCACGCTGGAAAAATGGGGCTTTGAAGTCACCGAGGTGCCGGTGGATAAATATGGCGTCGTCGACCCGGAAGCGGTACGCCGCAGCATCAGGAAAGACACCGTGCTGGTCTCCATCATGCACGCCAACGGAGAAATAGGCACCATCGAACCGATCAAAGAAATAGCCAAAATCACCCAGGAGCTTAAAATCCCTTTCCATACCGACGCCGTGGCGACGGCGGGCACCATACCGGTCAATGTGAATGAATTGGGAGTGGACGCGCTGAGCCTGGCCGGCAACCAGTTCTACGGTCCTAAAGGAGTCGGCGCTTTATGGGTGCGGCGGGGCGTGCGGCTGATGCCTCTTCTTCGACGGGGGCATCCAGGAGGGGGGAAGAAGGGGCGGCACCGAAAACGTCCCGGGGATAGTCGGGCTGGGCAAAGCGGTGGAAATCGCGGCATCGAATATGGCGTCGCGGATAAAGCAGCTGTCTCCTTTGCGCGACCGCCTGCATTAAAGAACTCCCTGAAAAAGTTGAGCACGTGGTCGTCACCGGCCACCCGCAAAACAGACTGCCCGGGCACGCCAGCTTCTGCGTGGAGTTCATCGAGGGCGAGTCCATGCTCATGCTGCTCAACAGCAAGGGAATCGCGGTCTCCAGCGGCTCCGCCTGCACGTCGCGGGCGCTCAAGGCTTCCCACGTCCTCATCGCGCTGGGGCTTTCTCACGAAATCGCCCAGGGCTCGATACTGTTTACCCTGGGACTGGATACCGTCCCGGGAGATATCGATTACGTCCTGGAGACCATGCCGCCCATCGTCACCAGGCTGCGGCAGATGTCCCCGCTCTACGACAAATTCGTAAAATCCGGCAAAGGAGGCGCCTAAATGCCTGTATATAATCAAACCGTAATGGACCACTTTATGAACCCCCGCAACGTGGGGGAAATCGAAAATCCCGACGGCGTCGGGGAGGAGGGCAACCCCGTCTGCGGGGACATGATGACCTTCTATATCAAGGTCAAGGACGACCGCCTCGAAGACGTCAAATTCAAGACCTTCGGCTGCGGGGCGGCCATCGCCGTTTCCAGCATGGTCAGCGAGATAGCCAAAGGCATGACCCTCGACGACGCGATGAAGATTACCCCGCAGTCGGTGGCGGATAAGCTGGAGGGGCTGCCCAAGAACAAGTTCCACTGCTCGAACCTGGGCGCCCAGGCCCTGCACCGAGCCATCGAAAATTACCGGAGCAAACAGAAAACGGGAGGCGTGTAATGGCAAGAAAAATTAAAAAATACGAGAAAAAGGTCCATAGCTGTCCCTTCTGCGACGCGGACATCGCCGAAGCGGCCTTCCCCTACTGCGAAGCCTGCGGCCTGAAAGTCCTGTACTGCCCCGGATGCGGGGCGACCGTGCCGCGCAACTGTGAAAAGTGCCCGGACTGCGGCGCCGATTTGAAACACGTCGAGCTTAAAGGAGCTTAACCATGGCGGAAGTAGAAAAAGAAAAACTGACCATCGTCGTATTCAGCGGCGAGCTCGACAAAGCCCTGGCGGCCTTCATTATCGCCACCACCGGCGCCAGCATGGGGATGGATGTCACCATGTTCTTTACCTTCTGGGGACTGAATATTCTGAAGAAAAACGAGGGCGGCACGAAAGGCAAGGGGTTTAAGCAGAAAATGTTCAGTTTTTTAAACAAGGGCGGCTCCAAACGCTTAAAACTCTCCAGGTTCAATATGTTTGGCCTGGGTACCTGGATGATGAAACTTGTCATGAAAGAAAGCAACTACCCGTCCATCGATGAGTTTATCACCATGGCGAAGGAAATGGGCGTTAAACTGATTCCGTGCTCCACTACGTGCGGCATGTTCGGCCTGACCGAGGGCTCTTTCCGTAGCGGGGTGGAAAGTATCGCCGGGGCCGCTTATTTTCTGGGCGAGGCCCGCCAATCCAAAGTAACCCTGTTTATTTAGTCGGGAGGTAAAAAATGAAAGCGGATGCCACGCTGGACTGCGTTGGATTATATTGCCCGATGCCGATCGTCAAGACCGCCCAGAAAATCAAAGAGCTCAAAGTGGGCCAGGTCCTGGAGGTTCTGGCCGACGATAAAGGCATCAAGCAGGACATGCCGGCCTGGTGCCGGGCCACAGGCAACGAGTGTCTGGGCATCGAGGAAAGCGGCGGTGAAATCAAGGTCTACGTCAAGAAGACCCGTTAAGCGTTAAAAAAGATGCGCGCGCTGGAGATAGTTAAAAAGGTTGTGCCCTGGCTTTTGCTGGCACTGCTGGCGCTTTATATCGTCACCGGACTGGGCATAACGCAGTACCGGATTATTGAGAAAATCACGTTCGGCGGATTATCCAAGAACCTGTCTTTCAGGATTCACGATAACCTGTTATATCCCTTTCTGGTCTTGCTTGTTGCTCACATAGTCCTGCGCTATGTTCTGAGAAAGAAAATCAGTAACAGAAACTAATGGTGAGGACGTAAAAAAATACGTCTAAAGGTCCCAGAAGCTTTTAAGCTGCCCGAAGTCGACCATGCCGCTCTCGGCGATGTTTTCGACTTCGATCCCGGCCTCGACGGCGGCGGCCACCGGGTTCAGTCCCCCGAGCTGTATCAGCCCTATCCTGTTTAACGCCACCGGCACCTGGCAGAGCGGCTCGCTGGTATTGCCCAGGGCGTAAATCCCGCCGATGCCGGCGGCCTTTAGTTTGGCCCTGATTTCCTCGACGACTTCTCTGGCCGGCGCCGGTATGGTACGGAAAGCCCCCAGTATTTTACCGCTGCCCGTCCGCGCCGCCTGCCCGACGCTGGTCATCTTCGCCTGGATGAACTGCTCCGAGGGGTCGGTGGACGTCCCGGCGTATTCGGTCAGGGCGACGAAACGCTTCGGTTGCTTATTTTTGATTTCCAGCACGCCGCCGAACCGGAACTCCGTGGGCACGCCGGCCTTCAACAGCACCCCGTTGATGGAAGCGCTGCAGACCGTCCCGAACCCCATTTTCCCTTCCGGCACCACGACCGTGCCGAGATTTTCCCCCTCGGCCGCCACCGCCACCAGATTGCTGACGCGGAAACCGGCCCTGAAGGCGTCCTTCATGGCGGCCAGGGCTTTTTTATACTTGCTTTTATCGATAATCGAGGTGTTGATCGCCAGTTGGCCGGCGCTTTTTCACGGGGTCGAAGGTGGTCAGGTAAGCCAGCAGCTCCAGCTTATCACGCACCACCCCCAGCTGCTGCGGCACCAGCGCTTCCCTGACCTCCTGCCGTCCGGCGGGGGTAAGCGTACGGCCATCGCGACCGCCCGGCTCGGTAAAGCCGCGCTCGTCGGCGATTTTCAGGTGATACCTTACCCCCCGCTCGCTCAGGAAAACGCCGTCCTGCGCCAGGCGCCGGGCAATCTGAATCGAGCCGAGCGGCTCGGAAGACTCGCTAAGCACTTTAAGGATGGCGATGAGCTTGTTTTCGGCGTCTGCGCCGACGGGCTGGTTCATCCGCTGTTTTTCCGCTCCTTGAAATGAATTTATATATTATACTACATCTACAATATCGGCAGATATTTCTTTATTTCGTACTCGCTGACGTGAATGCGGTACTCGTCCCACTCCTTTTTCTTGTTCTCGATAAACGAATTAAAGACATGGTCGCCGAGGGCTTTTTTCACCAGCTCGCTTTTCTCGGTGAGCTGGATAGCTTCCAGCAGGCTGGCGGGCAGCGTGCCGATGCCGCGTTTTTCCCTCTCCTCGGCGGTCATTTCGTAGACGTTTTCTTCTATCGGGTCCGGGGGCTTCATACCCTTTTCAATGCCATCCAGTCCGGCGGCCAGCATGACGCTAAAACAGAGGTAAGGATTACAGGCCGGGTCCGGCGACCGGAATTCAATGCGGGTGGCTTTTTCCCTTCCCGGCCGGTACTCGGGCACGCGGATGAGGTCCGAGCGGTTGCGCCGCGCCCACGAAAGGTAAACCGGAGCTTCATAGCCCGGCACCAGGCGCTTGTATGAGTTGACCCACTGGCTGCACACGGCGGTTATTTCCGGCGCATACTTGAGCAGGCCCGCGATGAAGCTCCTGGCTTCTTTAGAAAGGTGATAGGGGTCTTTAGGTTCGAAAAAGGCGTTGCGTTCGCCGCGGAAAAGCGACTGGTGCACGTGCATGCCGCTGCCGTTGATGCCGAAGACCGGCTTGGGCATGAAAGTGGCGTAGGTATCATGCCTGAAGGCTACTTCCTTGACTACCAGCCGGTAGGTCATGACGCTGTCCGCCATGGTCAGGGCGTCGGTATACCTCATATCGATTTCGTGCTGGCTGTCAGCGACCTCATGGTGGGAATACTCCACGCCGATGCCCATCTCCTCGAGCTGGAGGACCGTCTCCCTCCGCATATCGATAGCGGCGTCACGCGGGGTTAAGTCAAAGTAGCCGGCCTTGTCGAGGGACTCCGGGGCGGCGGAGCTCTTGAAATAAAAATATTCCAGCTCCGGCCCCACGTAGTAGGTATAGCCCAGGTCGGCGGCTTTTTTCAGGTTCCTTTTCAGGACGAACCTGGGGTCGCCCTCGAAGGGCTGGCCCCCCGGCATCAGGACATCGCAGAACATGCGGGCTTCGGCGTGGTGCTCGCGCGGGCCGCCACGGTAAAAGCTGCCAGGTATCGGGGTCGGGCAAAGCCACCATATCGCTCTCGTCGATACGGGCAAAACCTTCGATGGACGACCCGTCAAAGCCCATGCCTTCCTCCAGCGCGCCTTCCAGCTCTTCCACGGTGATGTCGAAGCTCTTGAGCATACCCAGGATATCGGCAAACCACATTTTGATGAACTTGACATCCTGTTCCTTGGCTTTCTTCAGGATGTATTCCTTGGCCTCCGCTTTACTTTTCGTTGCCATTTTCGCCTCCTATCATGATGTTATTTTAGCTGTTCTAAAGTTTTTTGTCATTATTTTTTTTCACATATCGCCGACCCCTCTTAGACGCCCTTATTTAAATAGCGTTTTCGTCCCGGTCGCCGGTGCGGACGCGCACCACGCTTTCCACCGGCAGGACGAAAATCTTGCCGTCGCCCGTTTCACCCGTCCTGGCGTTGCGCACGATGGCCTCTATCGCCGCGTCGACGTCCTCGTCGAGCACGACCAGCTCAATCTTGAGCTTGGGAAGCAGATCCACCCGGTATTCCCCCACCCGCCACTGCAAAGGGATTCCCTTCTGCTTGCCGCGGCCGCTGACCTCGCTGACGGTCATGCCGAAGTAGCTCTTTTCCTCGAGCGCCTTCTTGACGGCATTCAGCTTCTCTTCGCGGATAATCGCTTCTATTTTCTTCACCGGAGCAGACCTCCGTAAGCCCTTTCGCCGTGCTGCGAGAGGTCGAGGCCCACCGTCTCTTCAGTCTGTCCGACGCGCAGCCCGATGGTCAGGTCGACCAGCTTGCCCAGCACCCAGGTGACGCCGAAGGAAAAAGCGCCGACCGACAGCACGCCGACCAGTTGTTTCAGCACCTGCGTTCCGCCGCCGGCGATGGCACCGTTAGCGCCGGCTGCATTCGTGGCCAGGGTGGCGAAGATGCCCGTAGCCAGGGCGCCCCAGATGCCGCCCAGTCCGTGGCAGGCGAAAACGTCCAGCGAGTCGTCGAAGCCGAGCTTTATTTTCAGCAGGACCATGCCGTAGTAGCTGATGGTCGCAGCCACGATGCCGATGGGTATACCCGCCATGGGCGGCACGAAGCCGGCGGCGGGCGTTATGGCCACCAGGCCGACGACCGCCCCGGTGACCGTGCCGAGAATCGTGGGACGGCGGTGAATCCAGCTGATGACCATCCAGGTAAAGGCAGCGGCGGCCGCGGCGGTGTTGGTGGCGACAAAGGCGCTGGAGGCCAGGCCGCCGGAGGTCAGGGCGCTGCCGGCATTGAAGCCGAACCAGCCGAACCAGAGCAGCCCCGCGCCGAGCACGACCAGCGGTATGTTGTTGGGCTCCATAGCGTCCTGGGGAAAGCCGCGCCGCTTGCCCAGCAGCAGCGCCAGGGCCAGCGCCGAGACGCCGGCGTTGATATGGACGACCGTCCCGCCGGCGAAATCGAGGACGCCGAGCTCTGGCCAGCCAGCCGCCGCTGCCCCACACCCAGTGGGCTACGGGACGTAAACCAGGGTAAGCCACAGCGCTGAAAAGACGAGCAGGGCGCTGAATTTGACACGTTCGACGATGGCGCCGGTGAACAGAGCCACCGTGATAATGGCGAACATCGCCTCGAATATCATGAAAGCCAGGTGGGGCACGGTCGTGGCATATACCGCCGATGGTTCCGGCCCCACGTTCTTCAAACCCAGGAAATTAAATCCCCCGATGATACCGGCGTGGTCGCTGCCGAAGCTCAGGCTATAGCCATAGAGCACCCAGAGCAGACCGACCAGTCCCAGGCAGGCGAAGCTCATCATCATGGTGGAAAGGAGGTTTTTCCGCCGCACCATGCCGCCGTAAAAAAGGGCCAGGCCGGGCGTCATCAGCATGACCAGCGCTGAAGACATTAAGAGCCAGGCAGTGTCACCAGTATTGACCATAAATTCCTCCCGACTATCCTGATATTTCCAGTATAGCCGGCTATTGTTTCTGGCCTATTACAGTCATGTTAAATTTGGGTTACGCGGTAAACGTTTACCGCATCACTAATAAACGCGGCGACGGTGACAGCCTCTTTTTAACGCAGCAGACCCCCGTAAGCCCTTTCGCCGTGCTGCGAAAGGTCTAAACCGACCATTTCTTCGGACTGGCCAACCCTCAGCCCCATCGTTCTGGCTACCAGTTTTCCCAGCACCCAGGTGACGCTGAAGGAATAGGCCCCTACGGCTGCAATGCCGATAAATTGCTTTAAAAGTTGGGCTCCGTTCCCGGCGATAAGGCCGTCAGCCCCGGCTGAGTTTACTGCCAGACTGGCGAAAATGCCGACGGACAGCATCCCCAGGATGCCTCCCACGCCGTGAACGGCGAACACGTCGAGGGAGTCGTCGAATCCCAGTTTCGACTTGAAAAACAGCATAACATAGTAGCAGCCAACCGCCGCTACGATGCCTATCGGGATGGCGGCCAGGGGTGTCACGTAACCGGCCGCCGGGGTTATCGTGGCCAGACCGGCCACGGCCCCGGTCACCATACCGAGAATGGTCGGGCGGCGGTAAATCCAGTTAATCATCATCCAGGTAAAGGCCGCGGCGGCCGCGGCGGTGTTGGTGGTGACAAAGGCGCTGGAGGCCAGGCCGCCGGCCGTCAGGGCGCTGCCGGCATTGAAGCCGAACCAGCCGAACCAGAGCAGCCCCGCGCCGAGCACGACCAGTGGTATGTTGTTGGGCTCCATAGCGTCCTGGGGAAAGCCGCGCCGCTTGCCCAGCAGCAGCGCCAGGGCCAGCGCCGATACCCCGGCGTTGATATGGACGACGGACCCGCCGGCGAAATCAAGGACGCCGAATCTGGCCAGCCAGCCGCCGCTGCCCCACACCCAGTGGGCTACGGGACTGTAAACCAGGGTAAGCCACAGCGCTGAAAAGACGAGCAGGGCGCTGAATTTCACACGTTCGACGATGGCACCGGTGAACAAAGCCACCGTGATAATGGCGAACATAGCCTCAAATATCATGAAAGCCAGGTGGGGCACTGTCGTGGCATAGATTGGCGAGGGGTCTTGCCCGACATTCATCAGGCCGAGGAAATTAAATCCCCCGATGATGCCGGCGTGGTCGCTGCCGAAGCTAAGGCTATAGCCGTAGAGCACCCAGAGCAGGCCGACCAGTCCCAGGCAGGCAAAGCTCATCATCAGGGTGGACAGTATATTTTTCCGCCGCACCATGCCGCCGTAGAAAAGGGCTACCCCGGGTGTCATCAGCATGACCAGCGCTGAAGAGATGAGAATCCAGACGGTATCCGCCGGATTGATAGACATGACCAGCCTCCGGAATAATGGTATGTCTATACTTTAACCGGGGAATGTTACGGACGTGTTACGCGAATTAACATAAACATGAATATATTCACATTTATGTTTCCGGAGGAGGGGCCGGGCGGGAATCTTTAACAAACTTGTAGCCGATATTGCGCACCGTCTCGATATAAGTATGGTTAGCGTCCTCGATTTTGGAGCGCAGCCGCCGCACGTGCACGTCCACGGTGCGGTCGCCGCCGAAGTAGTCGTAGCCCCAGATCTTGTTGAGCAGGGCTTCACGGGTAAAGACGCGACCCTTATTGCCCGCCAGCAGCTTGAGCAGCTCGTATTCCTTGAAAGTAAGCTCGACGAGCCTCCCTTCGACGGTCACCTCGCAGGTGGCCAGGTCGATGGTCAGCCCGTCGCACTTTATCTGTTCGCTGCTTTCGTTTTTTGAGGTCCCGCGGAGGGCCCGATTTATTCTTATGATGAGTTCATTAAAGTCGTAAGGGCCGACGACAAAATCGTCCACATCGGCGGTTAGACCGACTTCCGCGAGCATTTTTTCGGGGACCAGGGCGATTACCGGCAGGTTTTCGCTTTTCTCTATTCCGCCGATGATTTCCGGTATGGCGGGCGGCCGTCCGTCTATCTCGAACAGGACGATATCAGGCCTCCCGCCGGCGATAGCTTCCCTGATATCGCTATCATCAGAAGAAAACGAGCAGGACAGGTCGTGCTGCGCCAGGGTCCTACGAAGTCCTTCCCTCGTCCCAGTATCTCTGGCAATTATCAGCACGCGTATCATAGCTTTTCACCGCCGCGCTAGTAGGCGTAAAGCCGACCGTACGGCCGGAGATGGCGCGGGTACAGGTTGATAAATTTGTCTCCGAGTATCTTATCCGCATCATAGCCGAATTCCCCGGCAAACTCAACTATATATCTGTTGTTTCCTCAATATACGGATTACGGCAACCGTTTACCGTATTTTGATAATAACACGTAATATCCGGTTTGTCAATACCTGCCGCTAAATACTTTGTTTCATTTTTATAACAACCTCTTTCGGCTTGCATCTTCGACCCGATAAATAGTATTGTATGCATTAGGCATAAATACCCTTGAGTACCAACGCCAAAACAGGTATCCTTTAAATAGAGCCGTGCGGCGCACCAATTTCTTTGATAAACTCCAGATATAAAGCGCATAAAGAGAGGACGGCAACGAGCATGGCGGAATCGAAAAAAATCTCCGGGACGGCCACTGAGGAAGCCAGCCCGGCGGCTAAACTCGAAAAGCTCCTGGCATCGTTCGCCGGGGAAAAGTCCGAGCTCATCCCCATATTGCAGCGGGTGCAGCAGGACTTCGGCTACCTTTCTGACGACGCCATGAGACGCATCGCGCATTTTCTCAAAGTCCCCGAGGGCGTTGTCTACGGCGTGGCCACTTTTTACGCCCAGTTCAAGTTCGTGCCGGGGGGGCGGAATATTATCCGAGTCTGCCGCGGCACGGCCTGTTATATCAAAGGCTCTCCCCGCATCCTCGAAGAAATGGAAAAACAGCTGGGCGTCAAGGCCGGCGAGACTACCCCCGACATGGCGTACACCCTGGAGACGGTCGCCTGTATCGGCGCCTGCGCTTTAGCGCCCACGATGACCATCGACGGCGAGACTTACGGCAAGATGACAATCAAGAAGGTCGCGGAGGTCTTAGGTGACAGAAAAAAAGCCAGCTAACGAAGGCCAGCGCACGATATCCATCTGCCAGGGGACCGGCTGCGTCTCGGGGAAATCGCTGGAAATCACCGAAGCCCTGAAAAAGCACATCGCGGAGATGGGACTGAAAGATGTCAATGTCGATTTCACCGGCTGCCACGGCTTCTGCGAGCAGGGCCCGCTGGCGGTGGTCGAACCGGAAGGTGTTTTCTACACCCATGTCACCCTCGACGACGTACCGGAAATCGTGGCCTCTCACCTCCGCGACGGCAAGCCCGTCGAGCGCCTCTTCTACAAAGACCCGGTCAGCGGCCAGGCCGTGCGCTATCACAGCGACATCAAGTTTTACAACATGCAGCAGCGCATCATCCTGCGCAACTGCGGCCATATCAACCCGGAAAGAATCGAGGACTATATCGCCACCGGCGGCTTTAAATCTCTGGAAAAAGTCCTCAAAGAGATGACGCCCGAGCAGGTCATCGACACGATTAAAAAATCGGGATTGCGGGGCCGTGGCGGCGCCGGCTTCTCCACGGGCCAGAAATGGGAGTTCTGCCACAACTCCAAAGCCGACCAGAAATACATGATCTGCAACGCCGATGAAGGCGACCCCGGGGCTTTCATGGACCGCAGCACCATGGAGGGCGACCCGAATACCGTCATCGAAGGGATGACTATCGCCGCCTATGCCATCGGCGCCACCGAGGGCTATATCTATATCCGGGCGGAGTACCCGCTGGCCGTCAAGCGCGTCCGCCTGGCGCTAAAACAGTGCGAGGAAAAAGGCTTCCTCGGCGATAACATCCTCGGCTCAAGCTTCAGCTTCCACGTCCACGTTAAAGAAGGGGCCGGGGCGTTCGTCTGCGGGGAAGAGACGGCGCTGATGGCTTCGATAGAGGGCAAGCGGGGCATGCCCCGCCCCCGTCCCCCTTTCCCGGCAACCTCGGGCTTATGGGGTAAACCGACCACCATCAACAACGTCAAAACGCTGGCCACGGTGCCGGTCATCATCGCCCGGGGGGCCGAATGGTACGCCGGCACCGGCACCGAGAAAAGCAAGGGCACCTGCGTCTTCGCCCTCACCGGGAAAATCGCCAACAGCGGCCTCATCGAAGTGCCCATGGGCATCAAACTGCGCAAAATCATCTACGAAATCGGCGGGGGGATAGCTGGTGGCAAGAAGTTCAAAGCCGTCCAGACGGGCGGGCCCTCCGGCGGCTGCCTGCCGGAAGCCTACCTCGACCAGCCCGTCGACTACGAGTCGCTGACGGCCGCCGGCTCGATGATGGGGTCGGGGGGCATGGTCGTCATGGACGAGGACACCTGCATGGTGGACGTCGCCCGCTATTTCCTCTCGTTCACCCAGGCGGAGTCGTGCGGCAAGTGCATACCCTGCCGCTGGGGCACCAAACAAATGCTGGATATTTTAAATGATATTACCCAGGGTAAAGGCAGGAAGGGCGATATCGATTTATTACTGGAGCTGGGGGCGTCGGTCAAAGACGGCTCGCTGTGCGCTTTGGGCGGCACCGCCCCCAACCCGGTGCTGACGACCATCCGCTATTTCCGCGACGAGTACGAAGCCCACATCAACGAAAAACGCTGCCCGGCGCGGGCCTGCAAAGCGCTGCTGACCTATTACATCGATAAAGACAGGTGCGCCGGCTGCGGCATCTGCCCCGCAACTGTCCCGTCGAGGCTATCCGTGGCGGCAAGCGCCTGGTGCATGTTATCGACCAGGAGAAGTGCATTAAGTGCGGCACGTGTTTAGAGGTCTGCCCGGAGAAATTCAAGGCGGTGAAGAAGGTCTCCGTGGAGCCCTTTACCGCGCCCGCCGAACCTGTACCTGTGGCAAGTGGCAATCAATAACTAAATAAAAATTTAAGACGAATATTGTAGGGCTATTCTGGAGGCAGGCTATGACAATTGGTTCAAGTGCGGTTGGCGAGAAAAAACTCAAGACTGTCTCTTTGACGATAGATGGCGTAAAGGTCGAGGTGCCGGAAGGGACGACCGTCCTGGAGGCCGCGAATAAAGCCGGCATCTATATCCCCACCCTCTGCTACGACCCCGACCTCAAGCCTTACGGCGGCTGTCGTCTCTGCATCGTCGAAATCGAAAAAATGCGCGGTCTGCCCGTGTCCTGTTGCACCGAGGCGACCAGCGGCATGGTCGTCCACACGGAGACGCCCGCCGTCAACAAGGCGCGACGTACCGTCATGGAGCTTATCATGGCCAACCATCCCAGTGACTGCCTGACCTGCCACCGCCGCCAGCACTGCAGCCCTTACGATATCTGCCTGCGTAACGTCTCTGTTACCGACCGCTGCGTCAGCTGCCCTAAAAACGAGAACTGCGAGCTCCAGAAAGTGGCGCTCTATCTCGGTATTAATGAAGAACAATTCGACCATCTACGCAAGAGGACCAGGGTCGTCCCGGTTGATGACAGCAACCCCGCTTATATCCGGGATATGAACAAGTGCATCCTCTGCGGGCGGTGCTGGCGCGCCTGCCACGAGGTAACCGGCATCGACGCGATAGAAATGCTCAACCGGGGCGACCTGTCGACCGTCGGCGGCCTGGGGGACCTGCCCATCCTGCTGTCGCGCTGCGAGACCTGCGGCGAATGTGTCTCGCGCTGCCCTACCGGCGCGCTGGTCTTCCGGAACAGCCGCATGGTGACCCGCGAAGTCAAGACCATCTGCCCCTACTGCGCCGTCGGCTGCCAGGTATATCTGGGCATCCGCAGCGGCGAGATTATCAGCGTCCGGGGCGATAAAGAAGGCCCGGCCAACGAAGGCCACCTCTGCGTCAAGGGACGCTTCGGCGTGGCGGACTTCGTCCATCATAAGGACCGAATTAAAAAACCCCTCATCAAGAAGAACGGCAAGTTCGAAGAGGCGACCTGGGATGAAGCCCTCGACCTGGTCGCCGCGAAGTTAAAGACCTACCAACCGGAAGAGATCGGCGTCGTTTCCTCGGCGCGCAGTACCAACGAAGCCAGCTACATCATGCAGAAGTTCGGGAGGGCGGTGCTGGGCACCAATAACGTCGACCACTGTGCCCGCCTCTGACATGCCCCCACCGTGGCCGGTCTGGCCACCACCTTCGGCAGCGGGGCGATGACCAACAACATCGACGATTTCAGCAATTCAAAATGCATTTTAGCCATCGGCACCAACGCGCCGGAAGCGCATCCCGTGCTGGCCATGAAAGTGCGGCAGGTCGTCCGCGGCGGCGCCAGGCTCATCGTCGCCAACCCCATGGAGGTGGATTTCGTGCGGGACGCCACCCTGTGGATACGCCATAAGGTCGGCACGGACGTCGCCCTGCTCATGGGCATGTGCCGCGTTATTCTCGATGAAGGTCTGCATGACAAGGCCTTTATCGAGCAGCGCTGCGAAAACTTCGAAGCATTCCGTGAAGAGCTTAAAAACTATCCGCTCGACTGGGTGGCGCGGATCACAGGGGTTGAGCCCGACCTCCTCGTTAAAGCCGCCCGGATGTACGCCACCAACTCCCCGGCGACCATTCTCTACGCGATGGGCATCTGCGAGCACAGCCACGGCACGGACAACGTCATCGCCAACGGCAACCTGGCTTTGCTCACCGGCAACGTCGGCAAACCGGGCTCCGGCGTCAACCCGCTGCGGGGCCAGAACAATGTGCAGGGCGCCTGCGACATGGGCGCGCTGCCCAACGTCTTTACCGGCTACCAGCCGGTCTCCAGCGAAGAGGTCGTGAAAAAGTTTGAAACCGCCTGGGGCGTGAAGCTGAGCCGCGAGCCGGGCATGAAGCTCACCACGATGTTCCCCGCCGCCATCGAGGGCGAGATAAAAGCCATGTACATCATGGGCGAGAACCCCGTGCTGACCGACCCCGATGGCCACCACGTTCGGGAGGCGCTGAGCAAGCTGGATTTCTTCGTTTTCCAGGACATCTTCTTCAACGAGACGGCGCCATACGCCCACGTTATCCTTCCCGCCTGCAGCTACGCCGAGAAGGACGGCACCTTCACCAACACCGAGCGCCGCGTGCAGCGCATCCGAAAAGCCATCGAGCCTGTCGGCGATAGCCGCGACGACTGCTGGATAATATCGGAAATCGCCCGGAGGATGGGCGGAAAAGGCTTCGACTACAAAGACTCCGCCGCCATTATGGAGGAAATCGCCCGCCTCACCCCCAGCTACGCCGGTATTAATTATAGACGTTTGGATGAAGGCAGCCTCCAGTGGCCCTGTCCCAGCGATGACCACCCCGGCACCTGCATCATGCACGAGGCCATCTTTGCCCGCCCCAGCGGCAAAGGCAATTTCGTGGCGCTGAAATACCGGCCGCCGGTGGAAATGACCGACGCCGCGTACCCGTTGATGTTGATGACCGGCCGCCGCCTCTATCACTATCACGCCACCATGACCCGCAAAGTGGACGCGCTGAACAAACTCATGAGCGAGGAGGAGCTGCAGATAAGTCCGTCGGACGCGGCGTCGCTGGGCATTAATCCGGGGGATATCGTCCAGGTAAACTCAAGACAGGGGGAGGTCAGGGTCAGGGCCAAAGTAACGGAGGCCGTGCCGGTAGGCGTGGTGCACATGGCCTTCCATTTCGCCGAGACCCCCACCAACGAGCTCATCAGCGCCGACCCGAAGACGCTCGACCCCGTGACCGGGACGCCGGCCTACAAGACCTGTCCGGTAAGAATCAGCCCATGCCCGCCGGAGAACAATATCGCCGCGATGATTTCGGCTTTATACCGCGCCTACCAGGACAGCGCCTTCACGGCGCAGCTCGCCCGCGACCCCGCGGCGGCCCTTAAGGAATACAATCTAAAGGACGAGGAGAGGGCGGCCATCGCCAGCGGGGACGTGAAAAAGATAGAAACGCTTACCGGCAGGCTGGAGGAGCATATCAGGGTCTGGCTGACGGCCAGGCAGTCCAGGAAAAAATAGCTATCGATAAAAATATTAACGGCTGACCTGAGGCTCGTTCCCGGGGGGGCTGCGTAATATAGCTAAAACCGGCTGGTTTACAGCCTTTTTTCCGTGTCGGCGTCCTGCCGGCCCGGGCGGTTTTCCCTCACGGTGGCGAAGGCGCGCCCGATATTCAGGTACCAGACGAACGCGGCAAACAGGATAATGACGGGCAGCACCAGTATCAGGGCGATCATGAGTTCCAGGGGCATGAATATTGTACCTTTCTCGTAATACCTCGGCTTCTAATCTCATTCTATTTCCGCCGCGTGAATCTTAAATCCGCCGCGATACCTAATCGCAGGTATCAGGTACAGGTGATAATACTGCCTGAAAAAAGGGGTTTACGCCGAGTATTTACCCTTGCCGCCCGTTGATGAGACATATATCTGAAAAGGAGTATAATTAATAAATACAAAACATGAGAGGCGACGCTCGGTCATGAATAACGTTCCGGATAAAGAGCGCCGGTCGGACCGGGGAGAGCCGGGTTCGGGTGTGGCGCACTGGCTGCTGCAGCCCGGGGCCAGGCGGGGCCTGCGCAGCCCCCATATCTGGATAATCCTCGGACTTTTCGCCGTCTTCACCTATATCTATTACGCCGTCATGACCACCTATCATGATGTTTATGTCGTTATTTTCTTTTATCCGTTCATCTACGCCGCTTTTGTCTACCGCATGCGCGGAGTAATCGTCAGCGGGCTGGTCTTCCTGGGAATACTGCTGCCTCATGCCCTTCTGGACTACAATGCCATCTCGCTGATGAGGACGCTCCTTTTCGCCGTGTTCGTCTTCCTGGTCAGCGGTCTGGGGGCGACCCTGCTCAACTACCTGGAACGCCAGATGGAATCGAACCGGGAAATCCTGTCGCTTAACAACGAGTTGAACGACACCATCGAACGACTGCAACAGACCCAGCAGCAGCTCATCCAGGCGGCCAAGCTCAGCTCCATCGGCCAGCTGTCAGCCGGTCTAGCCCACGAGCTGAACAACCCGCTGTCCGGTGTCCTGATTTATACCCGGCTGATGAAGGAAAAACTGGCGAAAAACACCATCAATAAAGAGCAGCTGCAGAGCAACCTGACGAAAATAGAGTCGGCCATCGATTACTGCACCGGGATAATCCGCGGCCTCCTTGATTTCGCCCGCCAGTCCGAGCCGCTTTTGCGCCCGGTGACGGTCAGCCGCGCCATCGATAAAGCCCTGTCCCTCGTCGAGCACGAGCCCAGCATCAAGCTGGTCGATGTGGTCAGGGAGGAACCCCCGGAGCTGCCGCTGGTCGTCGCCGACTTCAATCAGCTGGTGCAGGTCTTCATCAACCTGGTGGTCAACGCCGTCCAGGCGATGAACGACGGCGGCCGCCTGACGATAAGCACCGGGACGGAAGACGGCTGGGTGAAGATGAGCGTCAGCGATACCGGCCGCGGCATACCGCCGGAGAACATGGAGAGGCTCTTCACCCCCTTTTTCACCACCAAGGAGGACACGAGAGGGGTGGGGCTGGGCCTGGCGGTATCTTACGGCATCATCGAGAGGCACGGCGGCCGGATAGAAGCCCGGAGCGAGGTGGGCAAGGGCAGCACCTTTACGGTGTTCCTGCCGGCCTATCGGGAAGAAAGCCCGGACCGGCCGACCGGCTAGCCCTACTGCATATCGTCGAGGTCGATGTAGCCCTGCTTCAGTCCTTTAATGATGGCGTCGGTGCGGCTGCTGCAGCCGAGCTTGTTGAAGATATTGGTCATGTGGGCTTTGACGGTGCGCAGGCTGATAAAGAGTTTCTCGGACATCTCTTTATTGCTCAGTCCGCGGGCGGCCCACTTCAAGATTTCCAACTCCCTGGCGGTAAGCTGACCGCCGGTCTCGTGCTCTTCCGGGCTCCTGGAAAGACTGGCCAGGCGCTGCACGAGCTTGCGGGTCACCTCGGGGTCGAGTACGGACTCGCCCGAGCGCACCGCCCGGATGGCTTTCACCACGTCTTTGCCGGGGGCGTTCTTTAAAAGATAGCCCGCGGCGCCCGCCTCCAGCAGTCCGATGATATACCGGATATCGCTGTAAGCGGTCAGTATCAGCAGGGCCGTCGCCGGGCTCACCTGCCTGACCTGCTTCGTCGCCTCGAGGCCGTTCAGCTTGGGCATCACGATATCCATGATGACGATGTCCGGCTTGAGTTCCTTCGCCAGCCGCACCGCCTCTTCGCCGTTGGCCGCCTCCCCCACTATCTCGAAGTCCTTCTCCTGCGAGAGGAGATTACGCATGCCTTCCCTCAGCATGGCATGGTCGTCGGCGATTAAAATCCTCGTCTTCATCAGGCTCCTCTGGCTTTAATATACGTCCCTTAGTATTTTAAGACGTTCGAGGGAAAATCTCAATCTCCGGGGTTTAAACCTCGGGTGCTAGTACTTTAGGGCATGGCAAAATACGACTTCACGATACGCCAAATAGGCAATACAAACAATTCTGGGGCGCGGGCATATCTGATAGCATTAAATTAGAGAGTTTATTGAAAAGGAAGGCTGGCGGAGCTGCTTTGGGAAGGACGAAAAATAGCAAAGGACTGAACCATGCCGGGAGTCTGGAAAAGAGACAGGCTATCCTGGCCGCCCTGTCCAGGGTCACCGCCGATGTCCCGTCACCGGAGGGGCCGGCCGCCGAAGCGGATGACGAGATTAAAGGCTACTACACGCTGTCCATTGAGGAGATGACGGCCCTGGTCAACGGCGACATGGAGAAGATAGAAAGCTGGGTAAGCCATCTGGACCGGCGCCACGCCACCTGGCTGCTGCGCTGGCTGATTAAAGAGCGCTAGTCGGCGCGTATCTCAGAGAAATTACCTGCGGATTATAAATAGTAAAAAACAAATAGATTTAAAAGGAGAAGTCATTAATGGCAGAAAAAAAGAAAATACTCATCGCCGATGACGAGCCTATCGTCAGGGAGTCGCTGACGGACTGGCTGACCGAGCACGGTTATTCGGTCGTCACCGCGGCCACCGGCGAAGAGACACTAAAGGCGCTCAGGAACGGCAAGGACCTGGGGGTGGTCGTCCTGGACGTCCGCATGCCGGGCAAGGACGGCCTGGCCGTCCTGGAAGAGTCCAGGAAGGAACACCCCGACCTCAAGTACATTTTTATCAGCGGCTATCCGTCGGTGGACGTCATGACGCGCGGCATCCGGCTGGGAGCCGTCGGCTTTTTAGTGAAGCCCTTCGACCCCGCCGAACTGGAAAAGCTCATCCACCACGCCATTTACGGAGAAAAGAAACCGTCCGCCGTCGCGGCCGCGGAGGAAACTCCCCGGACGGAAGAAGAAATACTCGGCCAGATTTCCGGCAAGGAAATTGCCTCGATGATGGCGGAAAACCGCGTCTTCCCTCCCGTCAAAGAGTTCTCCCGGTCGGCGGCGCTGAGGAGCCTGGAAGAGTATAAAGCCCTCTATGACTGGTCCATCAAAGACCCCGAAGGCTTCTGGGGCAAGATGGCGGACCAGCTCGACTGGTACAAGAAGTGGGACAAGTTCCTGCAATACGATTTCAAGGACAGACCGGAGGTCCGCTACTTTCTCGGCGGCAAGATCAACGTCAGCTATAACTGCCTCGACCGCCACCTCAATACCTGGCATAAGAACAAGGCCGCCATCATCTGGCAGGGCGAGCCGGACGAAGACACCAGGGTCTATACCTACCAGCAGCTCCACCACGAGGTATGCAAGTTCGCCAACGTGCTGAAGAAGCTGGGCGTCAAGAAGGGCGACACGGTATCCATCTACCTGCCCATGATCCCCGAGCTGGCCATCGCCATGCTCGCCTGCGTGCGCATTGGGGCGGTGCACAGCGTGGTCTTCGGCGGGTTCAGCGCCGAGGCCCTGCGCGACCGCATCCTCGATTGCAAGTCCAAGCTCCTCATCACCTCGGACGGCTATTACCGCAGCGGCCGCCAGATCAAGAGCAAGGAAAGCGCCGACGCTGCCGTGGCCCTTTGCCCCGAGGTGGCGGACGTCGTCGTGGTCAAGCGGCTGGGCATCGATACCCCCATGATGGAAGGCCGCGACCACTGGTGGCAGGATGAGATGAACGCCCCGGACATCACCGCCGATTGCGAGCCCGAGCAGATGGAAGCCGATGCCCCCCTCTTTATTCTCTACACCAGCGGCAGCACCGGCAAGCCCAAGGGCGTCGTCCATACCCAGGGAGGCTATCTCCTGCACTGCTACCAGACGATGAAATGGATTTTCGATATCAAAGAGGAAGACACCTACTGGTGCACCGCCGACGTCGGCTGGGTCACCGGTCACAGCTATATCGTCTACGGGCCGCTGTCCATCGGCGCGGCCAGCCTGATGTTCGAGAGCGTCCCCACCTACCCCCACCCCGACCGCTTCTGGCAGATTGTCGAGAAGTTCGGCGTCAACGTGTTCTATACCGCCCCCACCGCCATCAGGGCCCTGATGCGGGAAGGGGAGGATTGGCCCAACAAGCACGACCTTTCCAGTCTGAGGCTGCTGGGCAGCGTCGGCGAGCCCATCAACCCCGAGGCCTGGATGTGGTACCACCGTGTCATCGGCAAGGAGAAATGCCCCATCGTGGACACCTGGTGGCAGACGGAGACCGGCGGCATTCTGATAACGCCTTTACCCGGCGCCATTCCCACCAAGCCCGGCTCGGCCACCCTACCGTTCCCGGGCGTCGAGCCGATTATCCTGCGGGAAAACGGCACCGAGGCCGGCATCAACGAGGGCGGCTGGCTCTGCATCAAGAAGCCCTGGCCGGGCATGATGCGCACCATCTTCAACGACCCCGAGCGGTTCAAGCAGACCTACTTCAGCAAGTTCCCCGGCTACTATAATACCGGCGACGGCGCCCGCAAGGACCCGGACGGCTATTACTGGCTCATGGGCCGCATCGACGATGTCATCAACGTCTCCGGCCACCGCATCGGCACCGCCGAGGTGGAAAGCAGCCTGGTCTCCCATCCCAAGGTCGCCGAGGCGGCGGTCGTCGGCATGCCCCACTCGCTGAAAGGGCAGGGCATCTATGCCTACGTTACCGTGAAAACCGGCATCCCGACCAGCCCCGACCTGGAGAAAGAACTGAAAAACCATGTCCGGCAGCAGATCGGCCCCATCGCCACGCCGGACGTCATCCAGTTCGCCGACGGCCTCCCCAAGACCCGCAGCGGCAAAATCATGCGTCGCATCCTGGTCAAGATCGCCGCCGGCAACACGGAGAACCTGGGGGATACCTCAACCCTGTCGGACCCGTCCGTGGTGCCGACCCTGCTGGCGGGCAGGAAGCAATAGTCAGAAATTATCGGGCGGAGCGGCGAAGCCGCTCCGCCCCTCGTTAATATCCACGTTAAAATTTGATTACGGAGGACGTTGTGGCGCAAGAATCATCCAAAACAGAACCACAGTGGGCGAACCCGGGGGCGCTGGGACTTTTCGGGTTCGGACTCAACACCATCCTGCTCCAGATACACAACCTCGGCCTGATAACCAGCACCATGCCCCTGGTCTACGGCCTCATCTGGGGCGGCGTGGCCCAGATAATCGCCGGGGTCATCGACGGCAAGCGGGGAGATACCTTCGGGCTGACCGCTTTCGTGTCCTACGGCGCCTTCTGGATCGGTCTGGCCCTGGCGTTCGTTTTTCAGTGGGGAGGGCTTGTCCCGGAAGATAGCTCCGGGCTGGCCTGGACGATGATCATGTGGGGCATCTTCACCTTCTGCATGATGATTGGCACTTTGAAGATGACCTTCATGCACTTTTTCGTTTTCGCTACGCTGGTGGTGCTCTTCGGGCTGCTGGCGGCCGTTTTCTTCGGCAGCCTGTCCCCGAAGGTAGCCGGCGTCGAAGGTCTTTTCTGCGGCGGAGCATCCACCTACGGTGCGGCGGCGGTCATCATTAACGGCAAGTTCGGCCGCCCGGTGCTGCCGTTGGGAAGAGTCTTAAAATAGTCCTATTCGGTATTAAATAAGCGCTAAGTCTGGGCCTCGAGAACGCTTTTGAGGTTTCCGAGGCTCTTCTTCAATTCCTTGCGCAACGTACTTATAAGCATCATTGAAAACAGCTTGAAAAACCCGCGTACTTTAACGACATACAGCATGGTAAATTCAGTCCCGCCCTCGACGGGTTTATAAGTATTGTGTTGCTCTACGAACATGGCCGCTGAAGTAATATCCTTGCCAAAGTGTTTATTGGGCTCATATTCTTTAGCTATCGACGTCCAGTTCAGGGTGAGGCCCATCATACGAGATTTCCCTTTGAACGTGGCGTGTACGCCGACGGGTCCCGGGGATGTCTGCTCCGAGGCCGGGATAATCGTTTGCCACCTGGGCCAGCTTTTGGCGTCAGTGGTGAAAGCGAACACTTTTTCCGGCGGACGCATGATTTTGATGCTTTCCTCGATTCTTGCCATGTGAATGCCTCCTTTTTAACAGCGTGAAATTTTTAGTCTAACTTAGCGGAGGTATTTTAATACTTTATTAACTGTCCGTCAAGATTTATGTCGATAGGAAGTCAATCTCGTCTAACTTGCCAGCCCCCCTTCGGGGATGTATCATTGTCATTGGAAACAGCTATGGATAGCGCATTAGTTCCCCCCGGTCTCACGTACCTCGCCGATAACATCCTCTCCCGGCAGAACATACTGGGCGTCAGTAAAGAGCAGGGCGCCCGGTGGGCTCGGGGACTTGATTTGCCCGGCCAGGCGGAGACTATCTTTTTCGCCGGGTGCGGCTACCAGTTTTCCGGGCAGCTGGAAACGTTGATGTCTCTCATAAGAAATATCGACAAAAGCGTTATCGGCGCGGAACTGCCGATGCGTTTCGCACGCTTCCAGAAAAAGCTGGGACTCAACCTGCCGGCGATATACAGCAGCATCCTCTCCCGCGGCGGCGAGACCGAAGCCAGACCTCTGGAGGCAGCGGTCAAAGTGCTGCGCAAATTGGGAATTCAGCCGGGCTATCTGGCGGCCGGCGAGCCCTGCTGCGGCGCGCCCCTTTATCAGGCCGGCCTGCAGACTAAGTTCGCCGAAAATGCCCGCCGGGCATATAAAACGTTAAAGTCTGCCGGAGTAAAACAGGTAATCGGCATCGTCCCCTATTGCACGCATGCGCTGCAAAAGCTCTTCCCCCTTTACGTTGAGGGTTACGACCTCGAGGTCAGGCATTTCCTGGAAATAGTCGCGGCAAAACTCCCGTCATTAAAGCTCCGTTTCCCCCGCAAAGTCAGGGCTACTTATCACGACCCCTGCCAGCTGGTTCGTTATTTACAACTGATTGATGAGCCGCGCCGCATCCTGAACGCCATCGAGGGCATCGAGCTGGTGGAGACCGCCTGGACAAAAGGGGAGTGGGCGACCTGCTGCGGCGGCGGGGGCGGTTTCGAGACCGTTTTCCCCGAGCTGAGCCAGATGCTGGCCGTTAACCGTGTCAAGGAGCTTTTGGAAACAAAACCGGATATTATCATTACCCACTGCCCGGGCTGCGTGATGCAGCTTAAAGACGGACTACGCCAGCTGAAAGTCGAGGGGGTCGAGGTGCTTGACTTGGCCGAGGTCATCGCGATGGCTCTGGAACCATGAAAAAAGAGTCTGATTTTAAGAGCTATAAAAAAGAGATTATGGACGCCGCGCACGACGAACGCCTCCGACTGGCTTTGACGCGGGCCGTGAAGAGCTTTCGCGCCAACGTGAACAACGCCCTGGAAAAATTCCCCCACACGGTGGCCCTGGCCGAAGAGGTCCTGAAAATCAAGGAAAAAGCCATTCCCGAGATGGAAAAACTCACCCGCCAGGCCATCGCCGCCATCGAGGAGAACCACGGCAAGGGCTATATCGCCAGGACGGCGGACGAAGCGCTGGAAATTATTTCGGGTCTGGTCGGTACGAAAAAGCTCATCGTTAAAGGAAAGTCGATGACCGGCGAGGAAATCGGCCTGCGGGAACACCTCGAAGCTAAAGGCAACGAGGTCTACGAGACCGACCTCGGCGAGTTCATCATCCAGAAGCTCGGCGACCGGCCGATGCACATCACGTCGCCGGCCATTCACGTCCCCCGCGAGGACGTCGCCCGGCTTTTCTCCAAGGTGTTGGGGCGGGAAATCGCCCCCGACGCGGCCATCGCGGACATGGTCGCCGCCGCCCGCGAATATTTGAGAGACAAGTTTTTCCGGGCGGACATCGGCATCAGCGGCGCCAACGTCGTCGCCGCCGAGACCGGCACGCTGTTCATCATCGAGAACGAGGGAAACATCCGGCTGGCCACCGGCGCGCCGCCGGTGCATATCGCGCTGGTCGGGATGGAAAAACTGGTGCCCTCCCTTTCGGATGCCTTTAAAGTCGCCGAGGTGACCTGGCGCTACGCCAACTATACCGTTCCGTCGTATGTCAGCCTGGTGTCCGGCCCCAGCAAGACCGGCGATATCGAGAAGGTGACCACCTACGGCGCTCACGGCCCCAAAGAGTTCCACGTCGTTTTCCTGGACGGCGGCCGGACGCGGCTGGCCAAGTATCCCAAGCTGATGCAGGCGCTCTACTGCCTGCGCTGCGGCGGCTGCCTCTACGAGTGTCCGGTCTTCGCGGTGACGGCGGGGCACTTCGGGGATAAATATTTCGCCGGCATCGGCGCGGTCTGGGCGGCCATCGTCAGTGGGGATTTAGAGAAGGCGGCTTCCATCGCCTACACCTGCCTGACCTGCGGGCGCTGCCGCCAGCGCTGCCCGGTAAAAATCGACGTCCCGGAGATGATTTTAGAGCTCAGGAAAATGCTGGCGGAAGGCGAAAAAACGTAATGCGATTAATTATGGCGGGGGACATTGTTGAAGCCGTGGCGGACCTCTTTAAACAGGCCAACTACGGGCTCGGCGACGACGTGCTGGCCGCCCTGCAAAAAGCGCGCCGGGAAGAGGTGTCGCCCGCCGGCCGGAGCGCCCTCGACGCCATCCTGGAGAACGCGCGTATCGCGGCGGCGGACAAAATCCCGCTCTGCCAGGACTGCGGCACCGCCGTCGTCTTCCTGGAAATCGGGCAGGACGTCCTGGTGGTCAAGGGCGACCTTTATACCGCGGTCAACGATGGCGTCCGGCGCGCCTATACCGAAGGCTACCTGCGCAAATCGATGGTCGACCGCCCCTTTTCCGAGCGTAAGAACACCGGCGACAATACCCCGGCGGTCATTCACGCCGATATCGTCCCCGGCGATAAGCTCAAAATTGCCATCATTCCCAAGGGTGGCGGGGCGGAAAACATGACCCGACTGGGCATGCTGCTGCCCGCGGCGGGGAAAAAGGGCGTGGTCGACTTTGTCGTTAAGGCGGTTGAAGATGCCTGGAGCAATCCCTGTCCCCCGGTTATCGTGGGCGTGGGCATCGGCGGCACGGCGGACAAGGCGATGCTCATGGCCAAACACGCCCTGCTGCGGAAGGTCGACGAGCCTAGTCGCCGACGCTGAAAACGCCGACCTCGAGAAAGAGATATTGAAAAAGGTCAATGACCTGGGCATCGGCCCGATGGGCTATGGCGGGCGGGTCACGGCTCTGGCCGTCCACGTGGAGAGCTTTCCCGCCCATATCGGCGCCCTGCCCGTGGCGGTAAATATACAATGCCACTCCGCCCGGCACAGAGAAGTTGTATTATAGGGGCGTCTAAGAGAGGCGGAGCCCCTCTTTCAAATAAACCCTCTCCCTTGAGGGAGAGGGCAGGGTGAGGGTGAAATTTGATTAAAAAAATATCTCTCCCCTTAACAGAAAAAGCCATCGCCAGCCTTAAAGCCGGCGACGACCTCCTCCTTTCCGGCGTGTTATACGTCGCCAGGGACACCGCCCATAAAATAATGGTCGAGGCTTTAGACCGGGGAGAGCCTTTGCCTTTCGACATCAAGGGGCAGACCATTTATTATATGGGCCCCTCCCCCGCTCCCCCCGGTAGAGTCATCGGCTCGGCCGGACCTACCACCAGCTCCCGCATGGACGCTTATACCCCCCGCCTCCTCGCCGCCGGACTCAAGGGCATGATCGGTAAAGGCGCGCGTTCCAAGAAGGTCAGGGACGCCATGAAAAAGTACAAAGCTGTCTACCTGGCGGCGGTGGGCGGCGCCGGCGCTTTAATCTCCAAAACCATTACCAAATCGGAAGTCGTCGCCTATCCCGAGCTCGGCCCCGAGGCAATCTTGAAAATCGAGGTTAAAGACTTTCCCGCTACGGTTATCAATGATATTTACGGTGGGGACTTGTACGCGGAGGGAAAAGCCCAGTATAAGAAATAACCTGAGCGTGACGGGGCGTCTAAGAGGGGTGAAATCCCTCTTTTTTGTTAGGTAAAAAAATGCCTCTTGAATGTAACCATTCTTCAGGGTAACATAATAATAGAGCGTCTTTGATGCCTAACCACGAACACGATAATCGCGCCGCCGGCCGGCCCCTGAAAATAACCCTCGGCCTGGTGCTGGTCATCATGGTCGCCGAAATTATCGGCGGCGTTCTCAGCAACAGCCTTGCCCTCCTGAGCGACGCCGGCCATATGCTCACCGACGCCCTGGCGCTGGGCTTGAGCCTGTTCGCCATGAACCTGGCCCGGCGGCCGGCCACGCCCACCCGGACCTTCGGCTATCACCGCGCCGAAATCATGGCCGCCCTCGCCAACGGCGCCGTCCTGGTCCTGGTCTCTGCTCTTATCTTCTACGAAGCCGCCCAGCGGTTCTCGAATTTGCCCACCGTCAAGACCCCGCTGATGATGATTATCGCCGGCATCGGCCTGGCGGCTAACCTCATCGGGATAGGCCTGCTGAGGAGCGGCAGCCGCCAGAGCATCAATATCAGGGCCGCTTTCTGGCACGTCGCCGGGGACACGCTCTCCTCGGTGGGGGTGATTATCGCCGGCGCCATTATTTATTTCACCGGCTGGTATATCGCCGACCCCATTGTCGCGGTGGTTATCGGCGTGGTCATCCTCTGGGGGGCGGTGCGTATCGTCCGGGAGGCATCGGATATCCTGCTGGAGTCCGTCCCGCCGCACGTGCGGATTGAAGACGTCAGCGCCGCCGTGAAAAAAGTCGCAGGCGTGGTCGACATGCACGACGTCCATATCTGGACGATTACCTCCGGGATTTATGCCCTGAGCGCCCACCTGAGCATCGCCGACCAGACGGTGAGCCAGAGTTGCGATATCGTGACGAAGGTGAACGAATTGCTGGCGGCGGACTTCAATATCACGCACACGACGCTCCAGCTCGAATGCGATTCCTGCCCGACCGGCCTTGTCTGCAACCTGCCGCAGGCGAAATAGCTATTGCTTGACACTGCGAACGCCGAATTGCTACACTTTTCTTGTTTCTTGAGTTAAATATGAAAAAAATAGGCGTCCTTTATCATCCTAAAGTGGCCGCGACGCGTAAAAAGGCCGGCGAACTGTTAAAATTCCTCAGGTCGCAGGGCATCTCCGTGTGGGAGTGCTCGGCCTGGGAAAAAGAAAAAGCCTGCGAGCTGCTTGGCCGGTACCGACCTCCTGCTGACCGTGGGCGGCGACGGCACCATCTTGCGCGCCGTCCAGGCCGTCATCCCCGGCCGGACGCCTATCACCGGCATCAACCTGGGCAAGCTCGGCTTCCTGACCGAGTTCGACGCCGACGAGGCCCTGGAAAAGCTGCCTCTGCTGCTCGCGGGCAAGGGCTGGATTGACGAGCGGGCGATGCTCCAGGCTGAAATCATGACCGAAGGTAAGAAACAGGTATTTCACGCCCTCAATGATATCGTCGTGGCGCAGGGGCGAGGTCGTCCGTCTGATCCGCGTCGAGGCCAGCATCGACGGCCAGCCGCTGGCGACTTATAAGACCGACGGACTGATTATCGCGACGGCTACCGGCAGCACCGGCTACGCGCTGGCCGCCCGCGGCCCTATTATCTATCCGCCGTCGCGCGATTTGCTGCTGGTGCCGGTGGCGCCCCACCTGAGCCTGCCTTATCCCCTCGTGCTGCCGGAAAAAGCCGTGGTCACGCTGCGCCTGGACACCTACCAACCGGCGGTGCTGAGCGTCGACGGCCATATCAATCTGCCGTTGTCCAGCGGCGATACGGTCACCGTGAGGCGCAGTCGCCGCGTCGCCCGGTTTTTAAGGCTCCGGCCCCGGGAATCGTTTTACAGCCTGCTGGAAGAAAAATTGAGAGGAAAACAGTGATTAAGGTAGAAAAGGCCAAAATCCCCGATGTCCCCCAGATGCATAAATTGATTAACGACTACGCGAATAAGGGCGAGATGCTGGCGCGCCCGCTGAGCGAGCTTTACGAAGGCATCCGCGATTTCCTGGTCATCCGCGAGGGCGACCGGGTGGTGGCCTGCGCGGCGCTGCATGTGGACTGGGAAGACATGGCGGAGATAAGGTCGGTGGCGGTGGCGGAGGACAAAAAGAAGACGGGCCTGGGCGCCAGCCTGGTGAAAGCCTGCCTTAAGGAGGCGGAGGCGCTGGGCATCGCGACCGTTTTTTGCTTTACCTACAAGCCGGAGTTTTTCAGGCGGCAGGGCTTCGTCGACATCGAGAAGATGGAGCTGCCGCGCAAGGTCTGGACCGACTGTTTCCGCTGTCCCAAGTTCCCCAACTGCGATGAAATCGCGCTGGTCTACCGCGCCGGGGAGAGCGTCATGAGCTTGACCGAAAAAACGCTGTCGAGCCAGGTGGTCTTCAAGGGGCGCGCTTTAAAGATGCGCGTCGATACCGTCCTGACCGCCGACGGCCGCCGCAGCACGCGGGAAATCGTGGAGCGCTCCGACTGCGTGGCGGTGATTGCCGTGGACGCGGATAGCAACATCCTCCTGGAAAAACAGTTCCGCCAGGCGATTGGTAAAGAGCTCCTGGAGATTCCCGCCGGCGGCATCGATGCCGGGGAGGAGCCGGAGACGGCGGTGGTGCGGGAGATGCGCGAGGAGACGGGCTTCCGCCCGCAGAAACTCAAGAAACTGGGCGGCTTCTATTCTTCCCCGGGCTACACCACCGAGTATCTCTATCTTTATCTGGCGACCGACCTCGTCCCCGACCCCCTCTCCGCCGAGGACACCGCCGGCATCGAAGTGATGTGGGTTCCTCTGGGGCAAATCCCGGAAATGGTTGCCTCGGGGAAAATCCAGGACTCCAAGAGCATCGCCGGACTGCTGTTTTACCTGGAATATCTTAAAAAGTAGGGAAATATGAAAAAATTTATTTTACCCGGCACTACCCTGGGGAAATGGTCCGTCGGGCTCGCCATCAGCTTTATCGTATTTTTTGCACTTGTTTCAGTGCTGGGCGCTACCGGTCAACAGGGTGGTCCAACGTTTTTCAGCAATTTGTTTCTCGCCGATACCGGGCCTGCTCGCGATAGTTTCAGGTATCGCCGCCTTCTTCACCGGCATCGTCAGCATTATTTTCCTGAAAGAACGGGCTCTCATTGTCTTCCTGGCGGCGGCCATCGGACTGCTGGTAATCGTTTTCATCCTCGGCGACATGCTTTCCTCGGAAGCCTAGAGTTATTAACGCTCATCTGTTCTCTAAATGAAAATAAATGTTATAATATTAAACAAGTACCGGGAAAATTCTTCAGGACTAGAGGAGAGCTTAAGCGTAGATGGAAATCGAGGACGTAAAAAAGAACACCAAGCTGATTATCGACGGCGTTCTCTATAACATTGTAGACGTCGATTTTACCAAGCCCGGCAAGGGGCGCTCCATCTACCGCCTCAGAATGGAAAATATGCGCGACGGCGGCGTCATCGACCGCACTTACCGCTCCGGGGAAAACGTCGACGAAGCCAGGCTCGATACCCAGAACGAGCAGTATCTTTACCGGGAAGGCGATAACTATATTTTCATGGACGTTAAGACCTATGACCAGCACCCCGTCCCGGAAAAGCTGCTCGGCATTAAAAAGAATTTCCTGAAAGAAGGCATGGAAGTCGTCATGCTGATGTACGGCGACGAGCCCATCGACGTCAACCTGCCGATAACCATCGACCTCAAGGTCATCGATACCGAGGTGTCCACCAAGACCGCCACCATTACCCCCCAGATGAAGTCGTCCGTCGTGGAGACCGGCTACCGCGTTGACACCCCGTCTTTCATTAAAGTGGGCGATGTCATCAAAATAGACACCCGCTCCGGCAACTACGTCGAACGGGTCTCGACCGGAAAGTGACGCATGGTTGAGGACGAACCTCAGCGACTTGCCCGCCTGAAAACCAACCTGCGGCGGCGGGCCCTGATTTGCGATTATATCCGCGACTTTTTCAAAGACCGCGATTTCCTGGAAGTAGACACTCCCATTCGCGCCCCGGCCATCGCCCCGGAAGAGTTTATTACCCCCTTCAAGAGCGAGGACTGGTTCCTCGCCGCATCGCCCGAGCTCCACATGAAGCGCCTGCTCGCCGCCGGCTACGAAAGGATATTCCAGTTCAGCCACTCGTTCCGCAAAGGCGAGCGCGGCCGCCGGCACAATCCGGAGTTCATCATGCTGGAATGGTACCGCGCCGGAGCCGGTTATTCTCAAATTATCTCCGATATCGAAGAGCTGGTGACGACCGTTGCCCGCCGGCTCGACTTTAAAAACAATCAAATAGAGTACCAGGGGCAGGTCATCGATATCAAGAAACCCTGGCCCAGATTAACGGTCAGGGACGCCTTTATTAAAGCTGCCGGCTGGGACCCCCTGGCGATAAATGATTCCGCAAAGTTCGATACGGATTTTGTGATGAAAGTCCTCCCCGCCTTTTCCCCCCGCCGTCCTACCGTGCTTCTGGACTACCCCGCGCCGATGGCCTCGCTGGCGCGCCTCAAGCCGGGTAATCCGCTCCTTGCCGAGCGCGCCGAGGTCTTTATCGGCGGTCTGGAGCTGGCCAACGCCTACAGCGAGCTTACCGATGCCAAGGAGCAGGAGAATCGTTTCCGGGAAGCCATCGAGCGGATAAAGAGAGAACGGCAGCCACAAATGCCCCTGCCGGATAAATTCCTTAAAGCCCTGCCCCGCCTCCCCGAATGCGGCGGTGTCGCCCTGGGCATCGACCGCCTCGTCATGCTTTTTTGTAACGCCGCCACCATCGACGACGTCATGGCTTTCACCGCGGACGAGGCGTAACGGGGCGTCCAAGAGGGGTCGCGACCCCTCTTAAATGCCCCTTAGATTTCTCAGCAAACCTTTCAGCTTTTGCCACAGGCTGTTGGCGCTGTCCACCCGCTCTTCCGGGACACTTATTTCGCCATAGCGTACGTTCTCGTATTCGCCGGTGATATTTCTCAGCGGCCCTTCGCTTTCCGGCACCGACTGCTCCACCCGGCCCGAGTACTCGGCGGCGGTCTCGTGGCGGCGGCGCGGCAGGCCGGAACGCGCCCCCTCCCACAGCAGGTGACGGTATATCTCCCGGATGTCCATCCTGCCCGCGGCCTCCTCGTCGAAGCGGTAACCTGGCGCCGCCGGTTTTCTCCTGAACCGGTTGCCGACCATGCCCAGGAGCTCCTTCAAGTCGTCCCTCAACCCCTTCCAGCTAAAGAGCGACTCGTGGATTTCCTCGATCTCGTCGCGGGCGCGCCGCGCGCGCATGCGGGAGACGGCCTTTGCCAGTATAAATAATACCAGGCCGACGATTAAAGCTATCACGAACCACTTTATCGCCTCCGTCGCCCACGGCGGCAGCTCTTTGGGTATTATTTCCGGGAATTGGGGCGTCGTCATATTGCCGGTGATATTTTCCGCCGGTGCCTGGCTGCCGCGCAGCAGGTTGAGCAGGTAGACAAATATCTTTACCAGCCATGCGAAAACGTATATTAACGGCCACAGGATATAGCTTATTATCTTCCCGAGGAACTCGCCGGCGGAGCCCAGGCCGTGTCCGATGCTCGCCAAAAGCTCCGGCGAGAAGAGGCTGGCGACCCCCACCCCGACGAGCACCACCCCGCCGATGACACCGAGCATTATCGGCAGCCAGCGCCACACCGATGTCAGCTTCGCTTCTTCGCGGGGCATGGCGCTGCGCATCACGTAGAGGTGGCAGACGGCTATCGCTATCAGGCCGAAGAAGAAAAACGCCATGACGTACCAGCCGATATCGGCGCCGGGCTTCATGAAACGTCCCGAGGCCGCGCTGATTTGCCACATGATAATCAGTATAATCAGGGCAAACATGCCCAGTATGAAAGTGCGGTAGATATCGCGGAAATAGGACGTCGTCTGTCCCAGGACAATTCCCCGCCACCAGAGGTACAGTAGCACCGGGATGGCCAGGACTATCGTGTGGGCATTACTAAAAGTAGTGCCTAGCGTCTGCCAGACGTGCCCGAACCACTGCCCGCTGAGGAACCCGTAGCCGGCCTGGTAGTCCACCCCCAGCACCACCAGAATAACCACGATGCCGCTGCCGATGATGACGGCGCGGATGCGCCAGAGGCCCCATTTTTGCCTGAAGGCCAGCCGGGTCACCAGCAGCGATGCCGCCAGCGTGATAATCACCGAGGCCAGGCGCAGCGCCGGCCGCGACTCCGCAAACGCCGGCCAGCTGCCCAGCCAGATGAGCCAGGGATAGACCCAGAAGGACTCCATCAGGACGACCGCCAGCGGGTAGAGGACCGTCGCCAGCCAGTCGAAGGCGCCCTTCATTTTAGGCGTTTCTACCGTTGTTGCCATTTTACTTCTCTTTGAGCCCTATTTCTTTTACCACGTCCCAGGCGACGTCATCGCTGATGTAATAGACCTTGAGGTTTCCCGCGCCCGGTTCCGTCCCCTCTTTAGATTGACCGCCCACCTTGACCAGGGCGACGCTGCGCCCCACCCGCTTCAGGTCCAGCAACACCGCCAGCAGCTCTTCGGAGGGCTCCGCCGCAATGACCAGCAGCGTGCTGCCGAAGGGCAGGTTCGGGGCTTCCTGGCGGATATACCGCGCCACGGGTATCGTCTCCGACTGGTGTATCTGCGCCAGCGCCTCGAGAATATGCTTGAGCTGGTCGGGGTGCCCGCTGTGCGGCACCTTCAGCAGTCCCCGCGAAAAACGCGTTACCTGGTTGACGTGCAGGCCTATCCTGAAGCCCGCTTTAAGGGCATGCTGGGAAATCGACGCGGCGGCGATAATCCCCAGCTCCTGGAGCTGATAGATGCTCCCCCAGAACGGCGCTCTCAGGGTGCGCACGTCGAGGAAGAGGCTGATGTCCACGGTGGTGGTCGGCTCGTACACCTTGGTCTGGAGCCGGCCGAGCCGGGCGGTGGTCTTCCAGTGGATGCGTTTCAGGCTGTCCCCGGGAACGTAGTCCCGCACCCCGGCCGTGAGCACCGGGTCCTGGAAAAGGTGCCTCTTCAGCCGGATATCGCCGAAAAGCTGTCGGGAGGGGATGCCCAGTCTTTCCAGGGGCACCAGGCGGGGATACACCAGGAGATAGTCCAGTTTGTCGAACTGCTTTTCCCGGCGGAAGAAGCCGAAAAGGTCGCCGGAGCGGACCCTGCGCCGGCCCGAAGGTGAAAGCACCGCGCTGCGAGCAGCGCATCGGGAAACGGCGCTTCACCCGGTGGTACATGTTGATGGGGAAAATATTGGTAAGGACCATGCGGTCCTCGGTTATCGATTCCGCTTTGCCCTTGAGGAGGCCCACTTTTTCCGGCAGTTCGTCTTCGATCCGGAGCCAGGGCAGCGGCAGGGGCTTGCGGTTGGCGACCTCTATCTCCAGGACGATTTCTTCGCCGAAAAAGACCTGGTTATGGCTCAGGCGGCGCTGGAACTCGACGCGGTGGAGGCAAAACCGGTTCCACAGCCGGGATACGCCGCCGGTCAACAAAAACAGGAGGCAGATCAGGGCCAGGGCCACCTGGTGCAGCGCCAGGCTGATAATCAGGATGAGGACCGCGAGGAGCAGCCAGTAGTCGCCCCGCATCGCTTACCCTTCCCCGGGGACTTCTTCTACCGGCACGGACACGGAGTCCACTATCTCTTTGAGGGTCTGCTCGGCTTTCTGGCCGCGCAGTCGACTCTCCGACTTCGGGATAATGCGGTGGATGAGCACGGGCGTCACCAGGTACTTGATATCGTCCGGGGTAACATAAGCCCTTCCCCGGATGGCGGCGAGGGCCTGTGACGCATTGTAGAGCGCCAGCATGGCTCTCGGGCTGGCCCCCAGCTCCACGGCGTCGTTGTTGCGGGTGGCGTGGACCAGGCGGATGATGTAGTCCTCGGTGTCGGCGGCGACGTGCACCTCGTGGCATTCTTTCTGCATTTTAATGAGGTCGCCGGACGAGACCACCGGTTTCAGCTCTTCCAGCGGGTCGGCGCCGCGGAAACGGGAGAGTATCAGGCGGTCGTCCGCCTCGCTGGGATAGCCTATCTGTATCTTCATCAGGAAGCGGTCGACCTGGGCTTCGGGCAGCGGGAAGGTGCCTTCGAGCTCGATGGGGTTCTGCGTCGCCATGACCAGGAATGGCCGCGGCAATGCTCTGGTCTCGCCCTCTGTGGTGACCTGCCGCTCCTGCATGGCTTCCAGCAGGGCCGACTGCGTCCTCGGGGTGGCGCGGTTGATTTCGTCCGCCAGGACCACCTGGGAAATAATCGGGCCGGGGCGGAACTCGAAGTCCGCTGTCTTCTGGTTGAAAATATAGGTGCCGGTGATGTCCGATGGCAGCAAATCGGGCGTGCACTGGATGCGCCGGAAGCTGCACCCCAGCGAGCGCGCCAGGGACTTCGCCAGGACGGTCTTGCCCAGGCCGGGCACGTCCTCGAAGAGGATATGCCCTTCGCAGAGCAGGGCGACGATGGCCAGCTCCACCACCTCGCCCTTGCCGACGATGACCCGCTCGACGTTTTCCTTCACTTTCGCCGCGGCGTCTTTTATCTTCTGCACGACTTTTTCATCCATATCTTGTCGTCGCTTTCTATTTTGAATTTAATTCAGCCAAGAACATTATAACAGCTTGACTATGATGATGCTATTAATCAGTTCAGGGCGTCTAAGAGGGGTCACGACCCCTCTTTCTTTTCCCCCTCTCCTTTTTAAGGAGAGGGGGCAAGGGGTGAGGTAAATATAGTCCAAAAAGTGACAAAACTTACAGAATAATCAATGTCATAAATATAAAATTGTCTTAATGGATTCAGATTTCGTTATTCTGGTGGGCGGGGAGGCGGGGCAGGGCGTCCAGTCCGTCGGCGCGATACTGGCGGCGTCGCTGGCGCGGGGAGGGCTCAACGTTTTCGCCGACCAGGACTATGAGAGCCGGATCAGGGGCGGGCATAACTTTTTCCGCGTCAGGGCCAAGACCGACGCGGTGCTGGCTCTCGCGGCGGAGCTGGATATTCTGGTGGCGCTGAATAAGGAGACCATCGACCTCCACGAAAAAGAGCTTAAAGCCGGCGGCGTCGTTATCTACGATGCCGGGCAGACCAAATTTCATTCCGACAAAGCCAGTTTTCTGGACGTCCCGCTTTTGAAACTGGCTTTGGAAAAAGCCGGGAACCAGCTCATGGTCAATACCGTCGCCGCCGGGGCGGCGCTGGGGCTGGTGGGACATAATTTTGATATACTGTCCGCCGTCCTTTCTATGGAATACGGCCGTCACGGCGAAAAGACCGTCCGGGACAATATTACCGCCGCCAGGGCCGGCTACGACTTCGCCCGGGAGCACGGTAAGAGACTTTCCCTTCCGGAAACTCACCCGCCCCCGGAAAAAAATCGAAAACTCGTCTTAAGCGGCAACGAGGCATTATGTCTCGGCGCGATGGCCGCCGGCTGTAAGTTCGTCGCCGGCTACCCCATGACGCCGTCCAGTCCCATCCTGGAATACATCGCGGACAAGGGACGGCAGTACGGTGTGGTGATGATGCACGTCGAGGATGAAATCGCCGCCATGAACATGGCGGTGGGGGCGGGCTATGCCGGGGTGAGGTCTATGGTGGCGACCTCCGGCGGCGGCTTCGCCCTGATGGTCGAGGGACTGGCGCTGGCCGGCATGACCGAGACCCCGGTCGTGGTCGTCCTGGGACAGCGCCCCGGCCCGGCCACCGGCCTGCCCACGCGCACCGAGCAGGCCGAGCTATTTTTCGCCCTGCACGCCGGCCACGGCGAGGCCGCCCGCGCCGTGCTGGCGCCGGCTGACGCCGCGGGCGCTTTTGACGCCGCCGTTGCCGCCTTTAACCTGGCGGAGAAGTACCAGACCCCGGTGCTTATCCTGACCGACCACCATCTCGCGACGTCTTATTACACCGTGGACAGGTTCGATTTATCTCAGGTGAAAGTCGAGCGCGGTGCCCTGATTTCCAGTGACGCCTCCGACTATAAGAGACATCTGGTGACGGAGTCCGGCGTGTCGCCCCGCGCCCTGCCGGGGCAGGGCAAGGCTCTGGTGGTCACGGACTCCGATGAGCATGACGAGGCCGGGCATATGATTGAGGACGCCGCCACCCGCCAACAGCAGGTGGAAAAACGGCTCCGCAAGCGGGATGGTCTTTCTCGGGAAATAACCTTGCCGGAATTTCACCGGATAGACGGTGCCGGGACTACTTTAATCGGCTGGGGCAGCACCCGCGGCGCTATCCGCGAGGCCGCCGCTATTCTTCGGGAAGACGGCCGGGCGGTCAATACCCTGCATTTCAGCCAGCTCTGGCCCTTCCCGTCGGAGGCGGTGATTTCAATTCTGAAACAGTCCAGGAAAAACATCGTCGTCGAGGGGAACGCCACTTCGCAACTGGCCGCCCTTATCCGGCGCGAGACGGGCCAAAAAGTCGATGCCTCCATTTTAAAATACGACGGCCGCCCCTTTTCCCCCCGAGAGATCGTCGACCGCCTGCGCGCGGAGGTCGGGAAATGGTAACGCTTCAGGACTATGAATCTAAAGTGCCCATCGCCTGGTGTCCCGGCTGCGGTAACTTCGGCATCTTGCGGGCGGTGAAAAAAGCCCTGTCGGAGTTGAACCTGGAGCCATGGCAGGTGCTGTTCGTATCGGGCATCGGACAGGCCCCCAAGCTGCCGCATTATACTAAAGGCAACGTCTTCAACGGACTGCACGGTCGCACCCTTCCCGCCGCCACCGGCGCGAAAATCGCCAACCGCGACCTCGTCGTCATCGGCATCGATGGCGACGGCGGGGCTTACGGCGAGGGAGTCCAGCACCTGCTGGCTACCGCCCGCCGCAATATCAACCTGACCTACCTCGTCCACAACAACCAGGTCTACGGGCTGACCAAGGGGCAGGCGTCGCCCACCAGCGACCTCGGTTTCGTCACCAAGACCACGCCCAACGGCGCCGGCCAGCCGCTCAATCCCCTCATGCTGGCCCTGGCCTCGGACATCAGCTTCCTGGCGCGCGGCTTCGCCGGGGACATCGACTACCTGGCCGGGCTCATCAAGGCGGGGGTCCAGCACCACGGCTTTGCTTTGATAGATATCCTGCAGCCTTGCGTCTCTTTTAATCACGTCAATACCTTCGCCTGGTATAAACAGCGCGTCTATAAACTGGACGATAGCTATAACCCCGCCGATAAAGCCGCCGCCCTTTCCAAGGCGCAGGAGTGGGGCGATAGAATCCCCATCGGCATCATCTATAAGCAGGAAAGGCCGGTCTACGAGGAGACTTTGCCCCAGCTAAAAGACACGCCGTTGGTGAAACAACCCATCGACCCGCTTAAGATAGAAAAACTGCTGGACGAGTTTTAAATTTTAGTCCAGGACTTTTATTTTTTGTCTAAGTCTTTAAGCAATTCTTCAACGGAACTAAACGTTCTCACCCGCCCGGCCCTGATGTCTTCGTCAGCCTCTTTTTCACCGGCTTGCCAATTTTCGTTCCAGAAATAAGCCTGACTCTTATCGATTAGTTTTTTCGGCATCAATACGGCTTTTTCGTCTTCTACGGAAATTTCTATCAAATCCCCTTGTTCAATACCGAGTTCCCTGCGTACCGAAGCGGGGAGTGTAATCTGCCCATGTCTGGTAACTTTGCTATACGTCGTCATTGCATTCGCCTCCTAAGGCTTGCCCAGCGTCTCATCATGACGCCCGATATTTCGCAACAATATAACTTCACCTTGAATTTGAAAAGTCATTCTTAGCGAACGACTTATTCTTGCCTCCCAGATCCTGTTAATGCCTTGCATCTTTTTCACTCTTAGAGCGGGGTAGCGCACATTTTTAATCAGGTTAATCAACGCTTTACGTGCCAGCTTTCGCTCCGCCTCGCTGAGTTCTCTCCAGGCTTTTTTAAATCTTGCCGTGCGGGCAATCTTCAATTTCAGCCTCATTTACTACTTTTCAATATTACTATATTACTATTTTCTTAAACTGTCAAGTCGCTCCTTCAGCTTGACAATCTCCACTGCCTCTTGAATAATTACCATCGTGAAAGCCCTGCGCTGGTACGCCCGTTTAGACCTGCGTTACGTTGATGTCCCGGAGCCTTCGCCCGGTCCCGGCCAGCTTAAAATTAAAGTCTCCCTGGCGGGCATCTGCGGCACCGACCTCAAGGAATATGCTAAGGGCCCCGTCATGATTCCTGCGGCTAAAGTCCCCCTGACGATGGGGCATGAGTTCGTGGGAAACGTGGCGGCGCTGGGAAAAGGGGCCAAGGGCTTTAAGGTCGGGGACAGGGTCAGCGGCGTGGGCTACTGGTACTGCGGCGAGTGCTACTGCTGTAAAAGGGGACTCTACAACATCTGCGTGAACCAGGGCTTTACCGGCCTCCTCACGGACGGTTGCCTGGCAGAATATTTCGTCATCCCGGCTTACGCCTGCTATAAACTGCCGGACGGCGTTTCCGACGAAGCCGGTGTGCTGGTCGAGCCGCTGGCCGTCGGTTTGCATGCCGTCCGCCAGGGCCATGTGAAACCCGGCGATACGGTAGCTATTCTGGGCGACGGCGCTATCGGGCTGTGCGTCCTCATGGCGGCTAAAGCGGCGGGCGCCGGGGCAATCTATCTCATCTCCAAGCACCGGGGCCGCGGCGAGCTCGCCCGCCGCCTCGGGGCGACCGACGTTATCTATCTCGACGGCTCAGACCCCGCCAAACGCCTGCAGGATCTCATGAATGGACCCGGCGCCGATGTCGCTTTCGAATGCGTCGGCAATCCGGAAACTCCGCAACTGACTGTGGACTTAACGCGGCGGGGCGGGACGGCCGTCCTCGTCGGCGTCTTCGATAAGCCCGGCGTGGTGGACTTCTCCTCGCTGACCTTCACCGAACGGACAATGGTCGGCAGCTCGATCTATATCGACGAAGGCCGCCGGGCTGTCGACCTCCTCGCCGGGAAGATCATCGAACCGACTCCCCTGATAACTTCTCGCGTGTCTATTAAAGACTCCGTAGCCTTGGGCTTCGAGGCGCTCCTCACGGACAAAGAAGCCAATATCAAAGTCCTGCTCACCGTGCCTTGATAATCTGCTTCTCCTTGACTTACAATACTCGGAGAACCGCGTAAGGAGGAACCATCATGATCAACAAGGAAATTTTTGAGTTCCCCATTATTTACACCAATCCCATCCCTAAAATAGCCCTGGGCTGGGGCGCTTACCAGACGGCCGGCAACGAATGCAAGGCCGCCGGCATGAAAAAAGCCCTCATCGTTACCTCCGGCCTCAAGGGGACGGGCCTCGTCGAGGAAATCAAGGGCGTCATCAACTATGCCGGCGTGTCCACGGAAATCTACGATAAAATCACCACCAATCCCAAGATATTCCAGATTATGGAGGCGTATCAGGTCTTTAAGGATGCGGGCTGCGACGGCGTGGTGGCGCTGGGCGGCGGCAGCTCCATCGATACCGGCAAGGGCGTCCGCGTGGTGGCGGCCAACGGCGGCAAGGACGTGTCCAACTTTACCGTCTTCCTCGACCCCCCCTGGGCGGACACGCTCAAGAAGATGAAACCCTGCACTGTCCCCCAGGTCTCCATGCCGACCACTTCCGGCACGGGGGCCGAGGTCTCTTCCTTCGCCGCCCTTTCCAATACCAGGGCCCGGATGAAGGTGCTCGTGAGCGCCCCCAACATCCAGTCCACCATCGCCATCATCGACCCGCTCCTCGCCCGGCTGCAGCCGAGGCACGTTGCCGCCTGGACGGGCTTCGATGCCATGGCCCACGGCGTCGAGGCTTTCGTCACCAAGGTGCAGGGGCCCTATGCTACCGGCATGCTCCTGCAATGCGTCGAGCTGGTCGCCAAGAACCTCCGCGAGTTCGTCTATAATCGCATGAACAACGTCGCCTGCGAGCGCATGTGTTGGGCGGCCACGATGGGCGGTATCGCTATCGGCTTCGGCGCTGGCGCCGGCATCGTCCACGGCCTGGGCCACCAGGTCAGCGCCCTCACCGATTGCCACCATGGCCGGATTAACGCCGTCCTGATGCTGGCCGGCGAAAGGTACAACCAACCGGCCATTATCGAAAAGCTGGCCGCCCTGACCCGCGCCATGGGCGTCGACACTACCGGCATGACGGACTGGGAGGCGGCCGACTGCTGGTTCGACGAGATAGAGCAGCTGCTGAAAGACCTGGAGATTCAACCCGGCTGTATCGCCGAGCAGTTCGGGGTCCAGGAGAAAGACCTGGAGCATATTATCAACGTCTATCATAACGACTTTTGCAGTCAGGGCAATCCCAGGGAGTTCAACCACGACGAAATCCTGGCGCTATTGAAGCGGGTCATGCACAACCCCTATTAACACGTTTTCTATTATTACCGGAGAGGTCTGCAAAATGGACGAAGCAATCACTAAAGACGAGACCGAAAAACCCGAACAGCCCCAGATTCTCGAGGAAATCGTCGTCGAGGAGCTCAGCATCGACGGCGTCTGCGGGGTATATTAGTCTATGCCGTTCCGCCTGGCCGATAACGTTCAGGTGCGGAAGGAAAGCTGGGGACTGCTTTTCTATCGGCCGGGGCCGCACCAGGTCTGCTTCGTGAAAAGCGGCGACTGGCTTTGCCCCGCCCATTTCGACGGCACCTGGACTTTCACCGGCATGATCGATGAAATTTCCGGCCGCACCGGCGCGCCACCGGAAATCATCGGGCGCTCTCTCTCCTCACTGACGGACCACCTCTCCAGGAACCGGGTGATTGTCCATGAAATACGCTGATTGGCCCCTGTCCGCGCCGGTCAACGTCACCTGGGAAATCACGCACGAATGCAACCTTAAATGCATCCACTGCCTTTCCGCCAGCAGCCCCGATTCTATCGGGGAGCTTTCTTTCGAAGAATGTAAAGACATCGTCGACCAGTTGGCGGCGCTGAAAGTCTTTGAAATTAACTTCGGTGGCGGCGAGCCCCTGTTGAAGGACTATTTCCTGCCCCTGCTGCGCTATATCCACGAAAAAGGCATTGTCACCTGCGTCAGCACCAACGGCACCGCCCTTACGGACGAGGCGGTGCCCTGTTTTACCGGCCGTCCCCTCGTCAACGTCCAGGTCAGCCTTGACGGCGCCACTCCGGAGGTCAACGACGCCATACGCGGCGAAGGGACATTCCGGAAGATTATTTCCGGAATTGAACTTCTATCCGGCAAAAACATTCCCCTCTCCATCAACACCGTCGTCACGTCCCTGAACTATACGCAGTTAAACGAGCTGAAAGCGCTGGCGATTTCCTACGGCGCCCGGCTGCGCGTTTCGCGCCTCCGCCCCTCCGGGCGCGCCCGGGAAAGCTGGGAAAAACTGAAGCTGAATTCAAATCAGTTGCGGGAGCTTTCGGACTGGCTTTCCCGCGACCCCTCTATTCTCACCGGCGACTCTTTCTTTTCGATTTCGCCGGACGGCCGCCGGCAGCTTGGACTGGAAATGTGCGGCGCCGCTAAAATGACCGCCTGCATCGACCCCCTCGGTAACGTTTTCCCCTGCGCTTTCTTGCAGGCGGCCGAGTTCTGCGGCGGCAACCTTGGAGAAGAAACGTTTAAAGACATCTGGGACAGCGCGCCTTCTTTCCAGCGCTTCCGCCGCCTGGAGCCCTCGTCCTGCCGTACCTGCCCGCGCTTTGAGAAGTGCCGCGGCGGCTGTCCCGCCGTCGCCTACTTCCTCAGCCGCGACCTTGATAGCCCCGACCCTGAGTGCATGATGAGCTGGGGACGGGATAAATTTGAAAAAGTGAGATGAAATGAATAACCGCCGCGTCCTCTATCCCGTAATGCTGTCGCTCGTTTTTTTACTGCTCGCTTCCGGCCTGTCCGCCTGCGGCGGGCCCTCCTCGCCCGAAGGAGATGCCGGCAACGCCTTCACTGTTCTGTCCATTGCCGGTAAAGTGCTCGTTATGAAACCCGGTGACACCGAATGGTCCGCCGGGACGGCGGGCATGACTCTGGGTGCCGACTATAAAATCAAGACGGAGGCCGGCGGCCATGCTACCATTACTTTTTTCGAAGGCAGCACCATCGAGCTGGAAAGCGCTACCGAAATCACTCTGAGTGAGTTGAGCCTGGACGGGTCGACCACTAATATCAGAATCGCACAGACTTTAGGCAAGACCGTCAGTCGCGTGAAAAACCTCCTCGACCCCGCTTCCAGCTATGAAGTCGAGACGACTTCCGCCGTCGCCGCTGTGCGCGGCACGGAGTTTTACGTGTCCGTCACTTCCAGCGGCGTTACCACCGTCGGCAACACGGAAGGCAAGGTCAGCGTCATCGCCCAGGGTGTTGAGGTGGTGCTTCCGGAAGGCACCCGCACGAAGGTCTCGCCCGGTAAACCGCCCGGGCAACCAGAGCCGGATATTACCACCCAATTGAGGTAATCCTAGCGCCCTGCCGGTAAAAACTTTTCCCAGCAGTCCCCTTTTTGAGGTATAATTGCCTCCGAGAGGTAACGCTATGTACGGCCAGTTTAAATTTTTATTCTCGCCCCTCCGCATCGGCAAAGTAACCGTACCCAACCGCATCTCCTTTTCCGCCCACCTCACCAACCTCGCCGAAAATAATCTCCCCTCCGAACGCCAGATGTACTACCTGGCGGAGCGCGCCAAGGGCGGCGCCGGCCTTATCATCACCGAGGAGCAGTCCGTCCACCCCACCGACCGCGCCTACGAAAAGCTTATCGACGCCTGGAGACCGGAGGTCATCCCCGCCTACCGCCGCATCTGCCGCGCCGTCCACGAGTACGAGACCAAAATCTTCGCCCAGCTTAACCACAACGGCGCCCAGGGCGACGGCAGGTATTCGCGCCGGCCCGTGCTGGGACCTTCACCCGTCCCCGACTTCATGTTCCGGGAAGTCCCGCAAGAGATGGAAATAGATGATATCAAAGAAATAATAGCCTCTTTTTGTAAAGCGGCCATCCATGTCCGCGAGGGCGGTTTCGACGGCATCGAGCTGCAGATCGGCCACAGCTCCCTTTTACGCCAGTTCCTGTCGCCCCTCACCAACCTCCGCAACGACGACTACGGCGGCAGCCTGGAAAACCGGATGCGCTTTCCTCTGGAAGTCATCGCCGCGGTGAGAAAGACCGTCGGTGCCGACTATACTCTGGGCATCCGCCTCTGCGCCGACGAGATGGTGCCGGGCGGCCTGACCCTGGACGACGTCAAGGAAATCGCCCGCCGCTTTGAAGCCTCCGGCAATATCGATTTCATCGATCTGACTTTAGCCACGTTTTACAATCTCTACCTAGTCGGCGCCAGCATGCACACACCCCTCGGCTATACCATCCCCCTGGCCGCCGGCATCAAGAGCGTCGTCAGGCTGCCCGTTTTCTGCACCGGCCGCATTAACGACCCCGTCATGGCGGAGAGGGTCCTGGCGGACGGACAGGCGGACATGGTCGGCATGGTGCGCGCCCAGATCTGCGACCCGGAAATTGCCAACAAAGCTAAGGAGGGCAGGCTGGAGGAAATCCGCTACTGCGTCGCCGATAACCAGGGCTGCTATGGCCGGGTAGGCCTTAACCTGAGCGTCGGCTGTATCCAGAACCCCGATATCGGCTTTGAAAAAGAACGGGGCGCCGGACTTTAAAACCCGCCCCGGTTAAGAAAAAGGTCATCATCGTCGGCGGCGGTCCGGCCGGCCTGCGCGCCGCCGAGCTGGCCGCCCGCCGCGGCCATAGTGTGACGCTCTACGAAAAGCAGGACAAACTGGGCGGGCAGGTCAATATCGCCGCTCTGGGGGCGGGACGGGAAGAGCTTAAAAATGTCATCCGCAACTTTGAAAATCAGCTCAAGCTGTTGCCGGTGAAAATCGTCCTGAATAAAGAAGTCACCCTGGAATTCATTCTTGAACAAAATCCGGACGCTGTCATTATCGCCACCGGCGCTTTGCCCAAATCCTGCACTCTTCCCGGCGGCAGCGGCCCCGCCGTCTTTAACGTCTGGCAGGTCCTTACCGGCGCGGCGAAAGTCGGTAAAAAAGTCCTCTTTATCGATAACGACGGCCACCACCAGGCCACCGCCACCGCCGAGTTCCTCGCCGACCGCGGCTGTAAAGTCCATATCGTCACCAACTCCCCGACCATCGGCTCGGAGCTGGGTCCCTCGCAGGACTCTTACCTGGCCCACCAGCGCCTGGCGCAGAAAGGCGTTACCTTCACGCCGGACTTCGCCGTCACGGAAATACAGGGCACGGCGGTCAAGGGACTCAACTACTACAATAACGAGTGGCACACCTTCGAGGGATACGATTCGGTGGTCTACGCCATGGGGAGCCGCGTGGATGATGCCCTTTATCAGGCTTTGAAAGGTAAGGTCAAAGAGCTCTATAGAATCGGCGACTGCGTCGCGCCGCGGAAAATAGACATGGCGATTCTGGAAGGGGATAAGGTCGGGCGGATGATTTAATATGCCTGAAAACATCTGGGTACTGCCGGAAATAACCTCGAGCGACGGAGAAATCACCAGGCTCGGCCTCGGACTTCTCACCGAGTCGAGAGTTATTGCCGAGAAAGTCGGCGGCGCCGTCACCGCCATAGCCTTTGGCGATGAATACGTTGACTAATGTTGAAGTTCTCGGACAGTACGGCGTTAGTCAAGTATTATTTCTTTAAAGACCCGCTGCTTAAATACTTCTCCGCCGAGGCTTACACGGCGGCTGTTCTCGACAAAATTCGGGAAGAGAAGCCGCCGCTCTTTCTCATGGGGGATACGGTGGTCGGCCGGGAGCTGGCCCCGCGACTGGCCGCGCTCTTAAATACGGGAATCGTTACCGGCTGCGTGAGAATCGACCTTGTCAGACCCCGAAAGACCTGTATTTTACCGTCCTGTCTACGCCGGCCAGCTTTACCAGGAGGTCGATCCCTGATAATGCCCGCACCATGCTGGTCACCATGGACCCTGGCGTCCTGGACGTGAAGCCCGCCGCCGTCGCTACCGCCGTGGAGACCCTGATTATCGAGCCTAAATTGTCTCCCTGAATCAATAAAAGACCCGGCACCTGGAGTATCTGCCCGCCGAGTTCCAAAAAGTAGACGTCGCCGATGCTCAGACTATCGTGGCGGCGGGGATGGGGGCGGCTGCCGATGACCTTCTGCCGCTGGTCGAAGAGCTGGCCGCCCTGCTGGAAGGCGCTATCGGCACCACCCGCCCGGTCATTGACGGGGGCAAAATCCCCCGCGAGCGCCTGATCGGCCAGACCGGCAAGGTCGTCGGCCCGGATTTCTATTTAGCCCTGGGCATCTCCGGCGCGAGCCACCACGTCGGCGGCATACAGGACTCGGGCAAAATCGTCGCCGTCAACCGCGACCCCCGCGCGCCCATCTTTCAGAACGCCGACGCGGGCGCCGTCGCCGACCTCCGTGACGTGCTGCCCAGACTTATCGCCAGAATCAAGCGAGCGAAAGAAAATGGCGAAATCCTTTGACGTCATTATCGTGGGGGCAGGACCCGCCGGCAGCCTGGCGGCCCTTAAGCTGGCGCGCGCCGGCCGGAGCGTCGTGATGGTGGAGCGGGGCAAACACCCCGGCGCCAAGAACATGTTCGGCGGGCTGCTGCATCACACCCCCGTTTTGAACGAACTCCTCCCCGACTTCCCCGAAAAAGCGCCGGTGGAGCGGCATGTCTATAAAAAGGTGCTCGCTTTCCTCACGCCGCAGTCGGCCGTTTCGCTGACCTTCGAGAATGAGAATTTCGATAAGCCGCCCTATAACGGCTTCACCGTCTTCCGCCCGGCTTTCGATAGCTGGCTGGCGAACGAGGCCGTCAAGGCCGGGGCCCTGCTTTTATGCGACTGCACCGCTGAAGACATTATTAGAGAAGACGGTCGCATCGCGGGCGTTACCGTCAAAGGACGGGAAGGCGCACTGCGGGGAAAAATCGTCATCGCCGCCGACGGCGTCCTGTCGTTCATCGCGAAGAAGGCCGGTCTCCGGCATGACTTTAAACCCGGGAATATGGGACTGGGTATCAAGCTGCTGCTGGGCCTGCCCGAAGCCGTGATTAACGAGCGCTTCGACCTCGTGCGCGACCAGGCGGCGGATATCAGCTTTCTGGGCGCGGCCGGGGATATGCGGGGCGGTGGTTTTATTTATACCAACCGCGAGAGTATTTCCATCGGCCTGGTGGTCCACCTCGACTCTCTCAAAGCTTCGGGCAGGACGCCTTACGATACGCTGAGCGAATTTCTCCAGCACCCCTCCGTGAGCAAGCTGGTCAAGGGCGGCACGCCGCTGGAATACTCCGCCCACCTGATTCCCGAGGGGGGCTTTAAAGCCCTGCCGCCGCTCTGCACCGACGGCCTCATGCTGGCCGGTGACGCCGCCGGTCTGTGCTATACCAACGGCATCAACCTGGAGGGAATCAATCTGGCGATGACCTCCGGCGCGCTGGCCGGCGCAACGGCTATCGAGGCCCTTGAGGCCAACGACTTCTCGGCCCGGACGCTCTCTCTTTACCGGAAGAAGCTGGCCGACAGCTTTGTCATTAAAGATATGAAGACGTTTAAAAATGCCGCCGGCATGATGCGCCTGGAGCGGCTGTATCAAAAGTATCCGCAGGTCCTGGTGGGCATTATGGAAAAGATTTACCGCGCCGGCGGCGCGCCCCGTTCGAAGCTGTGGCCCCTCGTCCGCAGAGAAGCGCTGAAAGAGGTGGGACTTAAAAACTTAATCGCCGACGGCTTCAGGATAGGCAGGGCTTTGCTGTGAACATCGAAAATCTGACCCAGCTGACGCAGTTCCAGGTCGATGACCGGCCCCATATCGTCGTTAACCAGGAAGTCTGCAGGACCTGCGACCACCGCGCCTGCGTTAAGACGTGCCCGGCCAACTGCTATACCTTTAACGAGGAGACGAGGCTTTTGAGCGTCGTTTACGAGACCTGCCTGGAGTGCGGCACCTGCCAGGTGATTTGCGATAAAGGGGCGCTGGACTGGACCTACCCGCGGGGCGGCTGCGGCGTTGGCTACCGCCTTACTTAGAGATGACCATGAAAATTATCGTTTGCCTTAAAGAAGTCGTCGACCCGGCGCTGAATATCGATTTCGGCCTGACGAACCGGGTCGTCTTCCGCGAAGGGCTGCCGCTCAAGCTTAATCCGAACGACGCTGCCGCCTTATCTCTAGCCTTGAGCATAAAAAATGCCATTAAAGACTTAGAAATTACTGTTATCTCGATAGGCCCCGGGAGAATTGAGAGCTATTTGAGAAGCGGCCTGGCGTCGGGGGCGGACAAAGCGGTGCGCATCTGGGACGAAGGCATTAACGAATTGTCCCCTTCCGTTAAAGCCCGGCTCCTGACCGGCGCGGTTAAGCTCCTCGGTGCCGACCTCGTTCTGACGGGGGCGCGCAGCCTGGATACGGCTCACGGGCAGGTCGGACCGCTCATGGCGGGCTGGCTCGACTGGCCCTGCGCTGCCGGGGTCGTTAGCTTTGAGCTGGATGCAGGACACAATAGCATTACCCTTGTCAAAGACCTCGGCCGCGGGGAGCGGGAAAAAATAAGCTGTCCCCTGCCCGCCGTCGTTACCGTCAAGGGGGAAGAGAAACTCCCCTACGCTTCGCTGGACCAACTCATCGAAAGCAAGTATACTCCAATAACGCATGCTGTCTCCCGAAGATATGGGCATTTCTGCAGCGGAACTTGAGTCCGACCCCTCCAACGTTACCGGCCTCTCTTTTCCCCGCCCCTCCCCTCGTAAAGTCCCGCCGCTCGATAGCTCGCTGCCGGCGTTCGACCGCATCCTGCAGCTCCTGGCGGGCGGCATCGCTAAACGACGCGGCCTGATGCTCCAGGGCAGCGGCGATGAGCTGGCCGGTCAACTTTTCGAGCTGCTGAAAAAGGAGGGAGTCCTCAGGCCGGCCGCAGGCTCATGAAAGAGTTCGGCTTTTCCCTGGCGGCGGAGACCTCCCTGCGGGAAGGCCCTGACGGCTTTTTCCTGCTCTCCCGCCAGCCCGTCAGGCTCCTGCGCATCAATCAATCGCTTTTCCGCCTCCTTGAGCACGTCCTCGACGGCGGCGGGCCTGCCGCGTTCGCTAAAGAAAATCCGGGCCTTGACGAATCTGATTTATTAAAGATTTTATTGTCCCTGGCAGCCAGGGGCTATCTGAAGCTGGAAAAAATCGCTGAACTGGACGACTACCCGGGTGTCTCCATCGTTATACCGGTGCGCGACCAGACCGTTGACCTCGCCGATTGCCTGGCGTCGCTGGCCGGACTGGACTACCCGCCGGACCGACTCGAAATAATCGTGGTGGATGATGGCTCAAAAAAAGATGTGTCACGGGTGCTAAGCTCCGAGAACATTCAGGTTATCCGACTGGAAAAGTCGCAGGGCCCCGCCGGTGCCCGCAACGTCGGGGCGGAGAAAGCCGGCGGCGATATCCTGGCTTTCCTGGACGCCGACTGCGTTGCCGGGGAAAAATGGCTGAAGGAAATTGTCCCGTTCTTCCTGGCCGCGTCGGTCGGGGCGGTGGGCGGCTTCGTGGAGGGCTATTATAAAAAAAGCTTCCTGGACCGCTACGAAGCGACCGGCTCTTCGCTTAACATGGGTCGTCGCATCCTCCTCGAAGGCAGGTCCGGTTCCACTTTCTACGTCCCCACCGCCAACATGCTGGTCAGGCGTGACAGCTTTATGTCAACCGGGGGCTTTCAGTCCGGGATGCGTATCGGGGAGGACGTCGATTTCTGCTGGCGCCTGAGAGACCTCGGCCGGACGCTCCTTTACGTCCCCTTTGGGAGGGTCGCCCACAAGCACCGCCACCGCCTCGACAAAATCCTGCGGCGCCGCGCCCGGTACGGCATGTCGGAGGCCCCCCTTTACCGCGCCCACCGCGACAAGAAAAAAACGCTGCAGATTCCTGTTTTTAGCGGACTGTCTCTCCTGGCGGTGGCCCTCGCGATCCTGCTTTTGAACCCTTATCCCCTGTGCGCCGTCCCCCTGCTGTTCGGCCTCGACCTCTGGCGCCGTTCTCTCACCACGAAGAAATATAAAATGGTTCTTGCCTTGGGGCAGCTGGCCGGCGCCGCCCTCAGGAGCCATCTCTCGTTCTTCTACTTCGCCTTTTTCCACCTTATAAGGTACTACCTGGTAGTGGTAATCGGATTTGGTGTGTTGTGGTATCCCTTGTGGATTCTGGGCGGTCTGGCGCTGGTCTACGCTTCTGTCGTGGACTATTTAACGAAAAAGCCAAAACTTTTTTATCCGGTTTTTCTTTTCTTTTACCTTCTGGAGCACCTGGCCTACCAGGTCGGCGTCTTCTGGGGATGCCTGAAAAAAGGCTACTTCGGCTCGTACCTGTTGAGGTTCCGGCGCGCCTAGACGCCGCAGTACTGGATATCCGCGTTGGGGTAGACGGCCACTTTCGTTCCCGGCCCGTGACTCTCTTCGAGCAGCTTCAGGACGTCCGTCCAGTCGTGCATCATAACTACCTGCCCGGTATCCTCGATGTAGTTCCGGCTGGCGAGGTCGGGGTACTCGCTGTAGATAATCAGGCGGTTGACGTTTGGCGTTGGTTTCATCCTGAGCTGCAGCTTCCCGCCGATTTCGTTGCCGAAGGGCCCCATCATGTAGTGCGTCATCTGGCCTTCCGGCGCGTTGGCGATGAGGACGACGTCGCCGCCCTTTTTGCTTACCGACGGGAAGGCGACGAGCAGCCCGGAAACGGCCTCGTTGGCTTTGGCGAAGGTGTTCGAGATCACGATATCGCCGTCTTTGGCCGACGGCGTCAAGTAGTGCTCTTGGGCGGCTGCCAACGCGGCGGCGTATTCCGGCGCGGGCTTCCCGGCGAATATCCCCGCCGTCTCCCCCCACCCGTTGACGAGGGCGTCGATTTTCATGTCCAGCCCGGCGATTTCCGCCGCTTCGTTGATGTCCCGCCGCCGCGGGTTGTCCCTGATGGCGCCCATGCCGGTTATCGAGTCTTTATACTCGAGGTCGCCGGAAGCCGTCCGCGAGACGTGCAGCGCGAGTATCGTCTCGTAGGACGCCACGCCCGGCAGCACTATCTTCCCCCCGCCGCCGAACCCCGCCATGATGTGCGGCACGATTGACCCGATGCCTATTTTCAGGTCGCACTTCATGAACTCGGCGTTGAGATAGAGTTTCGTGCCGCGTTTAGTCGTGCCGGCGTAGATGCAGTTGTCGAACGGGGAATGGTTATAGACCGGGAACCGCCTTAAAACGTCCTCCCCCAGCTTTTTCACGAAGTCGGCCCGGTTCATCGCCCCGTGGCAGCCGCAGGCGGCGATAAATCTTATTTGTTCATCGGTTATACCGGCGGCGGCCAGCTCCGCGAGGACATGGGGGACAATCTCCGCCACCCGGGTCACCCGCGCCATGTCGTCGAAGATGACGACCACTTCCTTCTTGCCGCGGGCGTATTCCCGCAGGGGCGCCATGCCGATGGGCCGGGCGATAGCCCGCTTGATTTCGGCTGGCTTTAGTTTCGGGCGGTCGTGTCCCGCCATGTTGCAGATTTCCACCTGCCAGCTCTCGGGGAGGTTGAGCCTGAGTTTCTTCACGCCGTGCCAGGCCAGCTGGGGCAGTTCAATTGCGTTGGTCATGATTGTCTCTCGACGCCATTATACGAAATTAGTGGCTCTATGCCAACCTCACCCCCTGATCCCCTCTCCTTCAAAGGAGAGGGGGGAATAAAGAAAGAGGGGTCGTGACCCCTCTTAAACGCCCCGTTATATAAAGGGAGTAGCTCGCCGAGAGGGGTTCATCCTGGTTCCACTGAGGTCACCACGAAGTGAAGGTTCACCCTGAAGGGCGCTAGCCCCTCTCAAGATTTCTTCCCCCTCTCAAACAAGAGATAAAACGAGACCTGAAATAATGACTGTTTGAGAGGGGGTCAGGGGGTGTGCCTGATAAATGAACCGGACAAAATCCCCTTTCTATCCTCCTGACCACCTTGTATACTATCTACGGTAGACTATTTACCTTGGCCTGATAAAAAAACGAATACTTGTGATTGAAGCTAACTTAACATATAACGAAAAACGAATAATCTTTAAAATGAAGCTGATTTAACATAAACTAAAAAACGAATATCAGCTACGAAATTTAACAATTTAGCTACGGTTGTCCCGAAAAAAATTGTGTAAAAACGAATCGGTATAAAAAAGAAAGGGGGGCTTTCGCCCCCCTCCCGTAGTGTTTATACTTTCGGCTTAGTCGGCCGGCAGCAGCGGTTGGTACACGCCCGCCTTCAGGATGGCGAAGCGCAAAGCCAGCCCACCGATTATCTCGCTGACGACCGCGGTAATCAGGAGCCCGGACGAAGCCTCCCCGGTGAAGTACGTGGTAATCGATATCGCCACCGGTATGGTTATCCCGAAGAGGAAAACGCCAATCCAGAAAAGCGGCGCCAGGCTGCCGCCTATCAGCCTTTTCACAGCTTCTTTGGCCGCCGTGCTGCTGTACGTGGTGTTCCAGAGGTACACGCCGATGATCACCGCCAGGGCGATGAGCACGACGCGGATGATGTTCTCCAGCGATGCGATCTGCGAGCTGTCCTGCCCCATCAGGATGGCCAGGAGTATCGCCAGGCCGCCGGTCAGGCCGCAGGTCACGAAGAGCACCGGCACGATGGCCGAGTTCCAGACCTTTATCGCGCTGACATAGCTCACCGCAAAACCGGTGTATATCGACTGCGCGAAGGCGAATATCCCGGCGATTACCTTTAACGCGGTGAGCACGCCCCCGGCGTCCGGCGCCCACTTGGCGACGATGAGCGTGAGCGTCGTGAAGCCGATGAACAGCATGATGAAGATGAATCCCCTGGCTATCCAGGACGTCTTGGGTCTCATGAACATACGCCAGAACCGCGTCGGGTGGCTGAGGTGTATCATGTAGGACACACCCATGGCGCCGGCGAGCAGCCAGGACACGAACATTCCCAGGAGGTTGTCAAAATATGCCGAGGCTAGGAACAGTCCCCCGCTGATGCCTCCCAGGAAGAAGGCGAAAGCGATGAAGTTGCCCCGCCCGTCAATCCAGTCTTTCTGCTGCTGGTACTTGACCATGAACTCGTAAGGTTTTCTCTGAATCATCATTTTTCCATACCTCCACGGTTAGTCGATAAAGTTGATCGACGGCTGCGTGTCGAATTCCGGATGGAACGGGTGGCCATGCTTTTCTTTGATTATCCGGTTAATCTCGCTATTGGGGTCGTCAAGGTCGCCGAAGTGTATCGCCTTGGTCGGGCAGACGATAACGCAGGCGGGAGTGGCGTCCCTGTCGACGCCCGGTTTCAGACCCAGCGCCATGCCGGAGTCAATCCTCTCCTTGCAGAAGACGCATTTCATCACCACGCCCGGTGTATGGGGATACAATATCTTCCCTATCTTTTCATGTTCGGTGAGCTCCTGCCCCGGGAAATACCGCGCTTCGCCATCTTCGTACATCGAGCGCATCTGGTAGGGGCAGGCGACCATGCAGTAGCGGCAGCCGACGCACTTGGTCTCGTCGATCCAGACGATGCCGTCCTCGCGCTGCTGGGTGGCGCCGGTGGGGCAGACCTTAACGCACTTAGGGTCGGCGCACTGGTTGCAGCGCACCGTGTAGATGAGCTTGTTTACGTTGGGGTACTTCCCCTTTTCCCCGATGAGCACCCGGTTCCAGAAGATATTGGGCGGGAGGAAATGCTCGGCTTTACAGGCGAGCACGCAGGCGTTGCAGCCGATGCACCTTTTCAGTTCTATCGCCATTCCCCATCTCATAGTGTTGGACCTCCTGCTTTATCGAACTCGATTCTGTGGTCGATTTTGTAGACTTTTACCATGGTGGCCGTCTCCTGGCTCCAGCATACCGGGCAGGCGTGCTTGGCGTCGGACTCCAGCAGGATATTGAAGTTGGTGCCCTTGCCGTAGGCGATGGGCGCCCCTTTGGCCCAGGCGCCGGAGCAGGCGGATATGGCTATCGTTTTGGGGTGCTGGCCCTCCATCGTTTTCAGCGTGCCGGTGGTCTTGCGCCCGTAGGACGACTCCAGGCAGATGAGGTCGCCGTCTTTCAATCCTTTCTTCTTGGCGGTATCCGCGTTCATGGTGATATTGTACGTGTACGGATTGAGCTGGCTGACCTCGTCGAGCCAGGGCATCTCCATGGTGTAGGTGCCGTTGTGCAGAATATCGCGGTAGGAGAAGCTGTAGAGGTCAAACTCTTCCGTCTCTTCCCTGGCGACCTGCGCCGGAAAGTAGCTGATGAGCGGGGTGAACTGCTCCCACTCAAGCTCAATGCCGGTCGTCTTGGCGTTTTTCATGATTTCCTCTTTGAGCTCGGCGATGTGCTCCATGTAGATGGGTATCCGCACATCGACGTACCACCTCCAGTACGCCTCTTTGACTTTCTTATCCCAGTGGATGGTGCCGTGCTCGGAGATGTACTCCAGGCCGTGCTTTTCGCCGAAGTAGAACTTGAAGGCACGGTCCATCATCTCGTGGTAGGTTATCTTCTCGTCGGGCTTTATCAGCTCGGTGACTTTGCTCGGGTCGATGTGCTTCACATCTCTGACGGAAGCGATATCGCCGCTGATGAGGGCCTCGCCGCCGAAGCTGGAGAAGTAGACGTTGTAGTAGCGGTTCATCTCTTCCCTCATGCCGATTCTATCGGCGATTTCCCAGAGGGCTTCCACCTTGTTCTTGCGCTCGTAGGCGGGCTGCACCACCGGCTGGCGGATGGGGAAGTCCCAGCCTTCCATGCCGATGGGGTAGTTGAAGAAAGGCCCGTGCGAGGAGAACAGGCAGTAAGTTTCCAGCGGATGGCAGTCCGGCAGGACGATATCGGCGAAGCCCTCGCAGAACTCGTTAGGCAGGATGTTGAAGGAAACGATGAACGGTATCCTTTTAAAGAAGTCCTCGGCGATTTCCCGGTTCTGGGTGCTGCGCACCATGTTCGCGCCGAAAATCATCGCCATTTCTATCTCATAAGGTCTTCCCAGATTGTCCCAGTATTTCTGGAAGTCGGACGTCACCGGGTGGGGGGAGAACGAGGCCGTCGGCACCAGCTCTTTCATGAGGACGGTGTCCGGCACCCGTGATTCCTCGACCGGCCAGGGCTTATGCTCCATGAAAGTCCCCGCGGTTAACATGCCGTCGCGGCAGGGATAGGGTATGACCTTGAAGCGGCCCGTCTCCGGGTAACCGCCGACATAGGCCGGCCAGCCGAGCGTCCCGCCGGGGACGTCCATGGCGCCCACGATGGCGTTGAGCAGGCACATGGCGCAGTAGCTCTGCGCGGAGTTGGTGTGCCCCTGGCCGCCGCGGAACATGATGGCGGCGACAGGACGCAGGGGGAGCTTTTCCCCCTCTATCTCTATCGTGGCGCCGACCATGGCGGCGTCCGCCCACTCTTTGGCGATGCGCCGCACGGTCGCCGCCGGGACGGTGCTCTCTTTCTCCGCGAATTCAGGCGTATATTGCTTCACGTGGTCTTTGACGAGCTGGAAGGACGGATGGACTTTTTTCCCGTAGACCGTAAATTCTCCCAGTATGGCGAAGTCCTTGACGGTGGGGTCGTTAAAGACCTTGGCTTTGTTGTCCACCGGGTCCCAGATAAGAGGCTTGTTGGTCTCTTTATCGCGGACATAGCGCATATCCGACCCGATGAGGTAAGGCCCGTTGGTCTTTTTCTTGATAAACTCCCTATCATAGACATCGAGTTCATTCAAAATTATGTTGACCATCGTCAAAGCGACGATGGCGTCCGTGCCCGGCAGGATGGGCACCCACTCGGTGGCTTTACCGCCGCCGAAGTTACAGATGGGGTCGAATACAACGTTCTTCAGACCCCTCGACCGGGCGTCCGCCGAGAGCCTCATGTTAAAGCCCATCGAGTGGCCGGAGCCGGTGCCTTTATTTGAGCCCATCTGGATGACATAGTTGCAGTACTTCCAGTCCGGCACGATTGACCACGAGGCGTGGTATAAACCGGCGCCCATGTGCGAACCTGAGCCGCAGTGGAGACCGGCGCCGCCGACGTACCAGTTCTTGGTGCCGAACACCGCCCCGAAGACCCCGAAGCCCAGGGGCAGGTCCGGCCCCGAGCCGGCCGAAGGCGTGCCGCCGTGCAAGAGCTTGTTGGGGTTCTCGGCGCGAATTTTCTTGAGTCGCGTCGCTATCTCGTCGAGGGCCTCGTCCCAGGAAATCCGCTTCCAGCCGGGGTTTTCAAAGAGCCCCTTCTTGGGATTGGTCCGGCGCATGGGGTAGTTAAAGCGGTTGGGGTCGTAAAGCGCCTGTATCATGGCCTCGCCCTTGGCGCAGAGCCCGCCGCGCGACCCGAAATCGTTATCCGGCTCGCCCTCGATCTTGATAATGACGCCGTTAACCCGGTGCGCCCGGATGGTGCAGGTGCCGTAGCACCCACCGCACGTCGATTTTACCCAGGTATCGTCCCAGATTTCCGGGTTTCCTTTTACCGACATGCCTTTAACCGGCTTGGTATTTTCAGGTTTTTTTGGTGTTTCTCTTGTTTTCGTAACCATTCTTTCAATCCACCTCCTTGGTTATTTTTTCCCGGCATCGACCAGCATTTTTAGAAGAGCATAGCGCTCATCGACCTGTTTCTGGAGCTCGGCAATGCCGTCTTCTTTCAGATGTGAAAATTTGCGCATGAGTTTAGTAAAATCCGTGACCGGTTTCGGACTGGCGGTTTCAACCGTGAACCTGGGCTGGCCGTCCTCCGCCTCCCAGAGCGGGAAATAGTTGGTCCTGACGGCGGTGCGGCACACCTCGATGACCGAATTAGAATCGATGCGCCATCCCACCGGGCACGGCGAGAACACATGGAGATACACAAACCCCTCTTTCGATTTCTCCTGGGCTTTCTGGAGCTTTTTCACAAAGTCCTCCATGTGGCTCGGAGAGGCCGTCGCCATGTATTTCGGCTTGTGCATCAGCATCAACATCGTCATGTTTTTCTGGGCGGTCGGTTTTCCCTTTCCTATCTTGCCCACCGGCGTGGTGGTGGTGGCGGCCCCCTTCTGCGTGGAGCTGCTCCGCTGGTTGCCGGTGTTCATATAGCCTTCATTATCATAGGCCAGGTAAATAATGTGCTCGTTCCTCTCCGCCGCGCCGCTGAGGGTCTGAAAGCCGATGTCCGTGGCGCAGCCGTCGCCGGTAAAGCAGACCACGGTGGCGTCCTGCCCCGTGCGGCGGAAATAGCGCGAAAGCCCGGTGCCGCTGGAAGCGACCCCCGTCATGACACAGGCGAGATAAGAAAGCTTGTGCCAGGCGCCGAGGTTCTGTCCGTGCAGAACCGGGGCCGAGCAGGACGGCGTGCCGACGAACACCATGTTCTTGCCGAGCACCTTCGGCACCGTCCGGGCGATAAGCTCCAGGGGGCAGCCGGCGCACCAGGCCACGCCCCCGGAGAACTGGTCTTCCGTCGTGAAATAATCAAAAACCCGGTTTCTTTTCTTCGACGTTTCTACCATATCTTTTACCTCATTACTCCATCGGAATCCAGGTCACGTCCTGGTAAGCCTTGCCCTTGGCGGCGTCATTCACTTCATCCACCACCCTGCCGATGTGCGGAATGGTGATATCCAGGTTCGCCAGGCCGTCGATATAGCTCAGGATGGGGACCGACCCTATGGCCGGGGCGATGGCTTTGAGCTCCATGCACATGGGCCCGTATTTCCATCCGAAGCACAGGGAGCGGTCGATGACCCCCACCGCCTTTTTCCCCTTCAGCGCTTTAATCAGGCGCTCCTCGGGGAAGGGGCGGAAGAGCCTTTGCTTGACCAAGCCGACCTTTATTCCCTGCTCTCTCTTGGCGTCGACGACCGTTTTGGCGGTGCCGGCGGCGCTGCCGGACGCCAGCACGATGATATCGGCATCAGCGGTACGGTACTCCTCTATCTGGCCGCCGTAGCTCCGCCCGAAGTACTCGCCGAACTCTTTATCGATGTCGTCGACCTTCTGCTTGACTCTATCGAGGGCCAGCCAGTGCTTATAGCGGGCTTCTATGTAGCCCATTTCTATACCGTGCGTGCCGCAGCCGGTGGACTTACCGGGGATAAGGCGGGGACGCTGCGGCTGCTTCTTCAAAGTTGCCAGGAAGGCGTCTACATCTGCCTGGTCCGGCATTTCGACCGCCTCCGCCAGGTAGGAAAGATAATATCCGTCGTAATTTACCATCACTGGCAGCTGGATATCGAAGTCCTCGGCCAGGCGGTAGGACATGATTATCTGGTCGACGATTTCCTGGTTGTTTTCCACGATTATCTGCACCCAGCCGGAGTCCCGCGTGGAAATCATATCCTGCTGGCCGGAAGACACGGCATGAATGCCCGGGGTCTCGCGGTTAACATTGACCATGACAATCGGCACCCGGTAGCCGGAAGCCTGCATCATCGCGTCGTACATATAGACCAGCCCGTAAGATGACGTTGCGGTGAAGGTACGCGCCCCGGCCACGCTGGCCGCCAGGACTACGTTCATCGCGGAATTTTCACCTTCGACTTCAACGATTTCCGAATCCAGAGTGCCATCGGCGACAAAAGACGACAGCGACTCCGCCACCTCGCTCTGGGGGGTAATGGGATAGGCGGCGATGACCTCGGGACGGCACAGCCGGGCGGCGTTAGCCGCCACGACGTTACCAGTCATTACGCTTACTTTTCCTTTTTTAGCTTTCATTTAGAGAACTCTCCTTCCGGGACCATGGAATATGCCTGTTTGGGGCATTCCTTGGCGCAGATGCCGCAGCCTTTACAGAAAGCCAGATTGGCTTCATAGTGGTCGCCCATGTCTTTCATACATTGCGGCGGGCAATACAGGGCACAGAGGCCGCAGTAGTTGCATTTCGTGACGTCCAGCACCGGCCGCTCCGTGCGCCAGCTGCCGGTATCCAGCACCAGCATTTTCTCGTTAGCATCCGACCACGGACTCTCGGTCTTAAATATCATTTTATGTTTGATTACCATTTAGTGACCTCCACTTCCCGGTAGCCCCTTTCGGCGCTTTTTAAATTTCTCTGGAGAATATCGCCGCTTAGATAGTCCGGCAGGCAGGCAAGTATCGATTCAAGCTTGAGCCAGCTGGTGGCGGCCGCAAAAGCCCCGAGCAGGCAGGTATTGGGGATGTCCCGTCCTATCTCCTGCACCGCGATGCCGGTGGCGTTGACGACCCCGCCTATCTTGATGTTTTCGTTAAGCCTGGCGGGTAGCTTTTTAGGGCTGTTGAGAATGAACGCCGCTTCCGGCCTGATGCCGGTGAAAAGCGTCGGTAGTGTCAAAAGGCCGGGGTCGATGACTATCAGGCAGTCGGGATTATAAATCTGGGTCTTTTCCCTTATCGGCTTGTCATCAATACGGGTGAAAGCCACCACCGGTGCGCCGCGCCTTTCGAAGCCGTACATGGGAAAGCTGGCCACGTATTTGCCTTCGGCCACGAAAGCGCTGGCAAGCATCCTGGCGGCCAGCACCGCCCCCTGCCCGCCTCTCCCGTGAATCCTGATCTCTTTCACTGTCGCATAATCCCCTCTTTATTCGTATTCAGCGCCATCGATTCCGGTCCGCTGTGAACCTTTACTTTTTAATCGCTATCCGCGACTTTCCGTTTCCAGTTGTCCTGGCTATCTTTGGCAAAAGGCTCTCCCGGAGCGTCCTCATGCAAGCCACCAGGTCTTCAACCTGCTTCTTGTCCATGCAGGAAAGCGCCTCGCGGCTCAGCTCCTGGGCGATGGGACTTAATCGATTGGCTTCCTTCCAGCCTTTATCGGTGATGACGACCTTTACCGACCGGCGATCGTCGGCGGAGGGCTCACGGCGGACGACGCCCTGCCTTTCCAGGGTATTAATGACCGCCGTTATCGAGTTCTTTTCCCGGAAAACGCTTTCGGCTATTTCCGACGGCGTCATCTCGCCACCGTTTATGAAAAGAACGCTCATGATATTGAAGCGTATCAGGCTGGCCTCATAACGCTTAAGCTCCACTTCCAGGTATCGCGCCAATACCTCGTAAGACATTAAGATGGACAGCAGCGCGCCCAGCGGGGTCTTATCCGTCCTCTTGCTTGCTTCAGTAGTCATATTTCTTTAGCCATACCTGCCCGATATGTTCCATCTAGAACTATATTATAACTATTTAAGTCGCTTGTCAACACCTTTTTGTGTTAGAAAGCGTTATAATTGCCCGTATATAACGTTCTGTATTTGTTCCATATAGAATAAATATCCACGCTGCCATTTGCCAATTATAGCATATTTTGGGTATATTATTATGCGGTATAAAAAATGCTGTCTGTAAGAGGTATCTCATATGAAAAACGGCGAATACTGGAACCCAGTATTGGAAACAATGCCCCGCGAAAAGCTGCAGAAGCTCCAGCTCAAGAAGTTCCGGGAGATTTTTTCCTGGGCTTACGAACGCTCCAAATTCTATCACAAGCTTTACAGCGACGCCGGCATTGAGCCCGGGGACATCAAGAAATTTGAAGACATCAGGAAAGTGCCCAAGATACAGAAGTCCATGATGCGCAGCGTCCAGGGTCCGGGCAAGGACAACTTCCCTTACGGTGATATTTTATGCGTCCCCCTGGAGCAGGTAACAGACTACCGCCAGACGAGCGGCACCACCGGCCAGCCAGTCTACCAGGCGGACACCTGGCAGGACTGGGAGCTCGGCACCGAGGCCTATTGCTACGCGATGTGGGCACAGGGCTACCGTCCTGGCGACCGCATATTCCTGCCCTTCGGTTATAACATCTTCATCGCTTTCTGGGCCTATCACTACGCCGGCGAGAAAATCGGCTGTGAGGTCATCCCCGGCGGCGTCCTCAATACCGAGGCGCGCATTCTCAAGATACAGGAGCTCAGGGCCACGGCGATGGGTGCCACCCCGACCTATATCCTGGGCATGGCGGAGACCGCCCGCGGCATGGGCATCGACCCGCCGAAAGACCTGTTTATCCGCAAAATCACCGTCGCCGGGGAGCCGGGCGGCAGCGTCCCGGCCACGCGCAAAAGGATGGAGGACGCCTGGGGGGCCAAGGTCTACGACCAGGTGGGCAGCACGGAAATCGGCCACTGGGGCTGGCAGTGCACCCACCAGGCCGGACTGCACGTCAACGAGGGGTTCTATCTGGTGGAGATCGAGGACGTTAATACCGGGGAGACCATCGAAGAGCCGGGGCGGCGGGGCAAAATGGTGGTGACCACCTTCGGACGCATGGCGCAGCCCTGCATCCGTTTCGATGTCAAAGACCTGATACAGTGGAACACGCGACAGTGCGACTGCGGTCGAACGTTCCGATTGCTCGAAGGGGGGATTCAGGGTCGAGCGGACGATATTACCAAGGTCAAGGGCGTCCTCCTTTCGCCGATGGCCATCGAGGAGGTGGTGCGGGATATCCCCCAGCTGGGCAATGAGTACCAGGTGGTCGTTATCAAGAAGGGGGACATCGACGATATCACGCTGAAAGTGGAAATCCTCCCCGAGTATAAAAAGGACGAGGCCGCCATCAAGGCGAAGCTCACCGACCAGCTCCGACTGACGACCAACCTCGGCTACAATATAGAGGTTCACGAATATGAAAGCCTGCCCCGGTCCCAGACCAAAAGCCGGCGGTTCCAGGACCTCAGGCCGCATTAGGAGGAAAATATGAATAGTCAATACAATATAAAAGAAATGGTGACGAAGATTAAAGCGCTGCGGAAGAACGCCGAAGCGCTGAAGGAAATCTGCGGCGATTTCCCCACGGTGGTCAAAAACGCCGACCGCATTCTGGCGGACGTGCGGATGCTGGAGATAAACATTAACGACGTCGCCGATATACTGGGGAAATAAATCCGGTATAACTGGGGCTAAGAGGAGGGGAAAAATGTTTTTCGGACTCATTCTGATAGCAGTTGGCATTATTGCCATATTAGTCAAGACGGGAGTAGTCACCGGCTCTATCTGGGACTATACCTGGCCAACTATTTTGGTCATCTTAGGACTCTCGTTTTTCCTGGGCAGGTTCCTTGGCCCCCGATGGTGGTGGTTCGGCTGGCACCATCACCGGCATGATTGGGAAAGACACAATTGGGACGACCGCGAAAGTCCTAAGAAAGAATAATGCGGAATTTATTTTCCGTAATGCCTTTTCCACCATTTCCAGAACTCGTCGTTGCCTTGGACGCCGTTTTCCAGTCCGAATAACCTCTTCGCGTTCTCGGTCGTCACTCTGGCTATTTCTTCTTCAGTCAAGTTTCTTATCGCCGCCGCCCCTTCTAAAGACCGTACCACATCCGCCGGACTTGATTTAAACTCGCCGTCCCTGCCCCGGGCATAGACCACCGGCGCGTCCGTTTCCAGCAGCAGCCTTTCCAGCGGCGCTTCTTTCACCGCCCGGCGGTGTTCCTCATGGTACGCCACGGCGGGCGTTACAGAAATAAAGTAACCTCGAGCGACAATATCCCGCAGCACGCTGGAAGTCCCCGTGTACCAGTGGAAGACCGCTTTTTGAATCCCGGACTCTACGACCGCATCCAGGGCATCCCGCCAGGCGTAGCGGGAATGGACCAAAGCCGGCTTATCATGGGCTCTGGCTATCTGCAATACTTCTCTAAACACTTTAATCTGCAGGTCTTTATCGGCGGCGGCCCTCACCCACTTACTGTAGTCGAGCCCCACCTCCCCGACCGCCACCGCTTCGCTGATATGCGCCCGGATAAACTCCAGATTAGAATCAATCTCCGGGGCCTTGATGTTCTCCGGGTGGTAGCCCAGTGCGGCGTAAACAAAGCCCGGATGATTCGCGGCTATTTCCAGAGTCTTTTGGTTGGACGCGATATCCGAGCCGACGGCGATTATCGCCACCAGCCCGGCCTTTTTCGCCTCGCTCAGAACCAGATCCAGGCCCGCCATTTCGTCCAGGTGGGCGTGGGTATCGATAAGCCTGTACATGATTTTCTCTATCGACTATAATATCACATCATGAAATCCCAATCAGGAGGAATCCGGCGATGGCGACGAAGATACGGGAAATATGTCATTAAGAAACCGGTGGCTATCGGCGGGTACGGCCCGGAGTTCGTTTATACGGGCGAAAAGGAATACAAATCCAATTTCACTATCATGTTCCTGCGCATCACGGACGCCGACTTTAATGGAGGAGTTTCCTCATTCCCACGACTTCGACATGTATCTATACTTTATGTCGTTCGACCCCGAATAATATGGGGGAACTGGGGGCGGAAATCGAGATTGGACTTGGGGAAGGAGCGGGAGATACATAAAATCACCACCCCAACCACCGTTTACATCCCCGCCGGGATGATTCACTGCCCGCTGGAGTTTAAGAGAGTGGACAAGCCCGTCCTGTTCGTGCACTGCACGCTGGCGTCAAAATACGTCAAGGAGCCGGACAGAATCATCAAGAATAAATGAGGCGCACTCATCCCTTGACGACCGCAATCGGCCGGGTGCGCGCCACTTTTTTAGAGATGCCGGCACCGTGCGCCACCCGAACCACGTCGCCCACGTCCTTATAAGCCTCCGGGGCTTCCTCGGCGAGGCCGGACAGGCTGCCCGCCCTCACGGCAATCCCTTTTGCTTCCAGCATATTTAATACTTCGCGACCAGTCATCTGCTTTTTCGCCGCCGCCCGGCTCTGCAGGCGACCGGCGCCGTGGCAGGTGGAGCCCCAGGTCTCTTTCATGGCCTGCTCCGTCCCCACCAGGATATACGAGTAGCGCCCCATGTCCCCCGGGATGAGTATCGGCTGACCGATTTTCGAATATTTCTTGGGTATATCGGGATGGCCGGCCGGGAAAGCGCGCGTGGCCCCCTTGCGGTGCACGCAGAGCGGCTGCCTTTTCCCGTCGACGTCGTGCTCTTCAATCTTGGCGATGTTGTGGGTAACGTCGTAGATAAGCTCGAGTCCCGCCGCCCCTTCGCCCATGCCTATCACCCGGCAGAAGGCCTCGCGCACCCAGTGGGTAATGCACTGGCGGTTGGCCCAGGCGTAGTTGGCGGCGCCACGCATCGCGGCTAGATATGCCTGCCCCTCCGGCGACTTGACCGGGGCGCCGGCGAGCTGGCGGTCCGGCACCTCGATGCCGTACTTCGGCATGGCCTGGAGCATCACTTTAATATAGTCGTCGGCGACCTGGTGGCCCAGACCGCGCGAGCCGCAGTGCACATAGAGCACCACCTGGCCAATGCGGTCGACGCCCATGACGCGGGCAGCCTCCGGCTCATATATCTCGTCGACGACGGCCACCTCGAGGAAATGGTTGCCCGAGCCGAGCGTGCCGAGCTGCGGTATGCCGCGCTCTTTGGCCCGGCCGCTGACTTCAGAAGGGTCGGCGCCGGGTATCTCCCCGCCCTCCTCGGTGGTCTCGAGGTCCTCTTTACGCCCGTAGCCTTTGTTCACCGCCCACCTCGACCCCTTTAATAAGACCTCGTCGATTTCACCGGAGCGCAGCTTTATCCTGCCGGTCGAGCCAAGTCCCGAAGGCACGGCGTAATAAAGGGCGTCCACCAGCTCCTTGATTTTCGGGGAGACTTCCTCCCTGATAAGATTGGTGCGCATGATGCGCACGCCGCAGTTGATATCGAAACCGACGCCTCCCGGCGAGACTACGCCGTCGCTGAGGCGCATCGCCGCCACGCCGCCGATGGCGAAACCGTAGCCCCAGTGGATGTCCGGCATCGCCAGCGAATAGCCGACAATGCCCGGCAGGAAAGCGGCGTTGGCCACCTGCTCCGGCGCCTGGTCGTCGGTAATCTGGCGGAGCATCGGCTCATCGGCGTAGATAAGGCCGTCCACGCGCATGCCCGGCTTATAGCTTCTGGGGATGCGCCAGCGGTAATCGTCGACTTTTTCGAGCTTGCCACTCCACTTCGGCATGGCGAGACCTCATACTTTATTCGTTATTCGTTTTTTAAATATTTTTTTGTTTTTTACGTTCAAATAGCTTCAGTTATTCGTTTTTCGTTTTATGTCAAATCAGCTTCAAAAGTCGAGTATTCGTTTTTAGAGTTATGTTAAATAACTGTGAAGTCGGGTGGTCAAATCACAACACAGCGCTTTATTATACAGCGCGCCGAAGAGAATGTATACAGGAATTTGTCCTCACCCCTTTATCCCGTTCTCCTGGCAGGAGAGGATAAGGACACGGTAGAGGGGCCAGCGCCCCAGGAATTATACATCAAAAATCACCTGCACCCGGTTCTTTTCTTGATTAACTTCGAGGAGATGATAGGTGGCGGACTTCACTCCCAACTTAAGGCGGTGGCGGGAGGCATCGTATTTTTCTCCCCAGCAGTCCGCCGCCAGATGCTTTTCTCCAAACTCCACCATATCAAACCGCTTGAAAATAAGCCCCTCAACGTCGAAGTAATAGAGGAGGCTGTTGAGCCACTCGAAGAGGAGGCTTTCCGCGTCATCCTCGTTGAGCTCAACGCGCCGCGATTCCGTTTCCCTCACTCCGCCAAGGTCGGCGATGACGGAGAACATGCCATAGGCAGCGTTGGCGAACGCCTCGGCCAGGGTCCTGCCGTAGGCCTTCAGCCCCATGTCCGCCGTGTGCTCGACGAGCTCGAAACGTTTCATGGTTCGACAAGCTCACCATGTATTATTGCGCAATTGCGCATTTGCTCAGGTGAGCAGGCGCGCTTGTTTTTCTCCATCTATGGGATTAAATGATAGCCCCTGAGCCAATGGATGTCAAAGCCTCCGTCGCGATGATTATGTTATAATGATGCAGTTATTGAAAAGGGATTCATTTTATCATGACCGAGCCCACCCGCGAGATTTTCTGGAACATCCAATACCCCTGGATAATGTATGCCTTCGCCGCCATCGCCGTGGCGATATTCATCTGGGCGCTGGTCAGGATTCCCCGCCGGTGGCGCGTCGGCAAACCGGCCGACAGGTCCGGTCACCTGCGGCAAAGAACAGTCGCTTTCTGCCGGACGGCTTTCAGCGATATCGTTTTCCACCGCAAGTTTCTGGGGGCGGACAAAAAAGACTGGCGTTTCCGGGAGCTCTACGCCGGCCTGGCGCACTTCCTCATCTTTTCCGGCTTCATGGTCCTGCTTCTCGGCGCTTTTATCGATTTTATCAGCCATTATTTCTTCAACTTCAACCAGGGAAACTTTTACCTCGGCTACTCCTTGGCAACCGACAGCTTCGGCATACTGGCGATCGTCGGCATCATCATGGTCGCGCTGCGACGTTACGTCATGCGGCCGGAACGGCTCGACAACCGGTGGGACGACCTCGTCACCATATTACTGGTCTTCCTCGTGTTTTTTACCGGCTTCGTCGTCGAAGGACTGCGTATCGCCGCCACCGAACTTAACATCGACGCCTGGGCGCCGTGGTCGCCGGGGGGCTACGTCTTCGCCAGGGCTTTTGCCGGCGCCAGTCAGGACACGCTCCTCGGGTGGCACGTCGGACTATGGTGGTCCCACGCCTTTCTCTCCCTCGGCGCCATCGCTTATGTCTCGCTCTACAACACCAAGCTTTTACACATCGTCTGGGACCCCCTCAACGTTTTCTTCAGGAACCTGGGGCCTCGCGGCGCTCTAGCCCCCATCGACCTGGAAAAAACGGAGCGGTTCGGCGCGAGCCAAATCGAGGACTTCTCCTGGAAGCAGCTCCTCGACCTCGACGCCTGCACCCGCTGCGGCCGCTGCCAGGACGCCTGCCCGGCCTACTTCAGCGGCAAAGACCTCAACCCCAAAAAGGTCATCCAGGACCTGAAAAACCACCTCTACAATGTTTATCCCGGCATCATCATCGCTAAAGCCGCCGGAGAAGCGGGAGGAAATGGTCGGCGGGGCCGTTACCGAGGAGGTCATCTGGGACTGCACGACCTGCCGCGCCTGCGACCAGGTCTGCCCCATCTATATCGAACACATCGATAAACTCATCGAGATGCGGCGCAGCCTGGCCATGGAAAAGAGCCAGTTCCCGGAAGCCGTCCGCGAGGCGCTGAAAAGCCTGAGTTCACGCGGGCATCCCTACCGCGGCACCACCGCCACCCGCACGACCTGGACCGAAGGACTCAACATAGAGACCATCGCCGACGCCAAGGATATAGATATTCTTTACTGGGTTGGCTGCTCGGCCGCCCTCGACGACCGCAACATGAAGGTGGCGAAAGCGACGGCTAAAGTTTTACAGGCCGCCGGCGTCAGGTTCGCCATCCTCGGCGACGAGGAGGTCTGCTGCGGCGACCCCGCCCGGCGCCTGGGCGACGAGTACCTTTTCCAGACCATCTGCCGGCAGAACATCGAAGTTCTTAACGGGCATAACGTCAAAAAGATTCTGGCCACCTGCCCCCACTGCTTTAACAGCCTCAAATACGAGTATCAACAGTTCGGCGGCGACTACGAGGTCATGCACCACAGCCAGTTCCTGGCCGGGCTGCTTAAAGAAGGCCGCCTGAACATCAAAAATCCCGCCTCGCTTAAAGCCGCCTACCACGACTCCTGCTACCTGGGACGCTATAACGACATCTACGACGAGCCACGCGCCATCCTGGCCGCCGTCAACAGAAAGAACGTCGAGCTGCCGCGCCGGAAGACCGCCAGCTTCTGCTGCGGGGGCGGCGGCGGCCACATGTGGATGGAGGAGGCGCCGGACAAGCGCGTAAATGCGCGGCGGGTGGAGGAAATCATCGGGGCGGGAATAGAGTGCGTAGCGACGGCCTGTCCTTACTGCCTGACGATGCTGGAAGACGGCCTTAAGGAGAAACAATCCGAGGAAACGGTCAGGGCCAAGGACCTAAGCGAGCTTTTGGCTGATGCACTTGAGTAGAGTAAATCAGCAAATGCGCAAATGCGCAATTACGCGATTCCCTAATTCGGCAGCTCTACTACGGCAAATCCGGTAACGGTCTTTTCCCCTTGGGGGTTTTCCGCCCAGATTTCCACCCTGACTAGGTGTCTGCCGTCTTCGATATATTTTTTAGTGACTCTGCCGTTACAGATGATATCCTCGTTGACCTTGTTCATGCCGCGGTAGCTCCCGTTCAGCTTTACCAGCGTCCCTTTTTCCCCGAGCCAGTCGGTTATCATCTGCCCCAGGAAAGCCAGTGTCAGCCAGCCGTGTACTATCACCCCCGGCAGGCCGCTAGCCACGGCGAAATCTTTATCGTAGTGAATCTGGTAATAGTCCCCGGAGGCGCCGGCGTATTTCACCAGCTGCATCGTCGTCGGGAGCTTGACCAGCCCCGGCAATTCGCCGCCTTCCTGGATATCTTCGTAATAGAGCTTTTCAACCATATTGACCCGCTAATATTTGATATACGTATTCTTGCCTTTAACCACGACCTCGCCGCGCTGGTTGGTACAGGTCGCCTCGGTGAACATGAAAAGCGTCGGCCCGGCGGCGCCCGGCATCTGCCTGAGCCTGGTAAGCCTGGCCGTCACGGAAATGACATCCCCGGCTTTTATCGGCTTCAAATATTCCAGCTCGCTCGACCCATTTAAGAGGCGCTTCAAAGGGATATCGGCGTTAAAAAGCCTATGCAGCAGCGCTTTAGGCACGAGGGCGGCGGGGAAAGTGGGCGGCGTCTCCTCGAGCCACCTTGGATTGGGGTCGTCGATGGCCTCGGCAAATTTTCTCAGCATCCCCCGCTCGATTTCGTATACCTCTGGAGCGAAATCGATATTAAGCAGGCTGTTCAGTTCTTCCGTGATTACCGAGCCCGGCACATTGCCTCCGTTTTAAAGCTTTAAAGTGTATTTATTATAGACCAAATCCATTTTAATGACCAATCCGTTTTTTATTCTCACTCCCTTTTTCCCCCTCTCAAACATTCATATTTTCACACCCGAAATATTTTTTATTTTAGAGGGGGAGGAATGAGAAGAGGGGTTTCACCCCTCTTCTCCGCCCTTTTTAGAGCAGAAATAAAAAATGGGGTCATCCCCCTTCGACGCCCCCATGCCAGTGAAATAAGGTAAAAAGTGACTGCCCCGGCTCTTACAGGAAATCCCGCCAGAAGCGTTAAAATAAAAATCCTGGCGTCCCGCCCTGTTTATCAATCATCTACTATTCTCTCAGCTTTTTCGCCACGCTGGCGCAGTTCTTCCCGAAGTGCCAGGCAATTCGCAGCCCCTCCTCGTCCCTGGCCACCTCGCCCTTCTCACGTCCGAAAGCCACGTTCCAGTAAATCGAGCCGGGGTTGACGATCTGGTGGATATGGAACCAGAAAAGGAGCTCGGCGAAGGTGAAGTTCTGACCGGCGCGCCGCGCCACCACGAGAGGCCCCCCAACCTTGCCGGCGTACTTACCGCGGGACATATACCCCGCCCGCTCCAGCAGCCCCTTCACCAACGACGTGGCCGACCCGTAATACACCGGAGAGCCGACAATAATAACATCAGCGGCCAGCATCTTTTTGTGTATCGGCTGCAAATCGTCCTTTATCGAGCATTCCCCCGGGTGCTTAAAGCAGTAGCCGCAGGCGTTGCAGCCCCGTGATATCGCGTCCCGCCAGACGGACCAGCTGCGTCTTCAGTCCTTCCTCGGCCATCGCCTTAAGACAATGCGCCGTCAATATTTCCGTGTTGCCGCCCTTCCGGGGACTGCCGACGATGCCGATAGCTTTCAACATATCACTCCTGCTTTAGATAGAGTCGGTATTTTTTAATGTATTCCGCCACCAGACCGGGGACAAGGCGGTCGATAGCCTCGCCCCGGGCGACCTTTTCCCTGATCATCGTGGCGCTGATGTCCAGATTCGGCTTATCGAGAAACGTCACTTTTGGCGAAATGCCCGGTATCTTCTTTTCCAGAATACTCAGGTCGGGGCGGGGATAGCCCGGGCGCGGCACCGCCACCAGATGACACATCGCGACGATGCGCCCCGGCTCCCGCCAGTCCGTCAGCTGCGCCAGACTGTCCCAACCCAGGATAAAATATAGCCCGGCCTGGCCGCCGTAACGCTTCGTGATGGCGTCGAGCGTATCGACGGTGTAAGACGGGCCCGGTCGCTCTATCTCCATACAGGAAATCTTGAAATACGGCTTGCCGATTAGCGCCAGACGCAGCATCTCGACACGTTGTCCGGCCGGCGTGATAATGCGGTCGACAGACTTCAACATCGGCTGGCCCGCCGGCACGAAAATCACCTCCGCCAGGCCCAGCGCTTGCCTCGCCTCCCCGGCCATCCTGACATGCCCCAGATGAACGGGGTCGAAAGTCCCCCCGAGCACGCCTATCTTCACTTTTCTCTCCCCGCCGGCGACCACTCCCAGGTCAGCTCACCGCAGCGAACTTTATCGCCCGCTTTGACACCCGCCTTCTCCAGGGCTTTATCGACGCCCAGCCGCTTGAACTGGTAGCTCAACTGCCAGCGCAACTCACCGGGACCCACCCCGGGCCCTCCCCTGATGCGCTCCAGGCCCGGCGCCTCCACGACGAACTCATTACCCACCTTGCTGATTCTCACCCGCTCTTTCCTCGGCTGGGGCCGGAAGACCTTGGCCGGCAGCGCCGCCGGAACGACCTTCTCTCCGGCGGTTTCTTCTTTTAATACTTTCAGCGTTTCTTTCATCAGCCCCGCCACGCCCCGGCCGGTGGCGGCGGATACATCATAGGCCTTAACGCCCGCAGCGGCAAGCTCGCTTTTCAGCCCGGCCAGCCGCTCCTGCACCTCGGGGAGGTCGTTTTTATTGATGACGACGATCTGCCGTTTACGCGCTAAAGTCGGGTCGAACATGGCGAGCTCCTCGTTGACCTTAAGCATATCGTCGACCGGCGACTTCGAGGTGCCATCGAGCAGGTGTATCAGGATTTTCGTGCGCAGGGCGTGCCGCAGGAAGTCGTGGCCCAGGCCGCGGCCGAGATGCGCCCCTTCGATCAAGCCCGGTATTTCGGCCATGATGAAGCTCTCCAGGCCGATTTCCACGACGCCCAGCACCGGCTCGAGGGTGGTAAAAGGGTAAGCGGCGACTTTCGGCCTGGCGGCGGAGGCCGCCGCCAGCAGCGTCGATTTCCCCGCGTTGGGATAGCCGATGATGCCGACGTCGGCGATAAGCCTCATGTCCAGCACGATGGTCCTGGCTTCGCCGGGCTCACCCGCCTGGGCTATTTTCGGGGCCTGGTTGGTCGAAGACATGTAGCGGGCGTTGCCCCACCCCCCTTTCCCGCCTTTCGCCACGATAACCTCGTCGCCCGGCTTATCAAGGTCGGCGACAAGGACTTTTTCATCGCCATCGAGGGCCGATATCATCGTACCGGGCGGTACGGCCAGCACCAGGCTTTCGCCATCTTTCCCGTGCTTGTTATTGCCGCTGCCGGGGCGGCCGTTCTCCGCCCGGTGCAGCCTGTTCTGCCGGTATCTCCTCAGGCTGTCCTCGCTATCGCTGGCCCTGATGATAACATCGCCGCCGACGCCGCCGTCACCGCCGTCCGGCCCGCCGTACGGTATGAACTTCTCCCGGTGGAAAGCGACAACACCATCACCGCCGTCACCGGCCTTCACTTTTATCTGCGCTCTGTCAAACATATTTTATGAACATTTATTTTTATAATGATTATACAACACTAAGTATATGTTATGTTTTTTAATAAGAACACGAATAATAACACATTAAAGATAATATTGTTTTTGCTATTGATTTTCTCAAATGCTGAGAGTACAAAAAATCAAAAAATAACCCAAAAAGACCACAAAAAAAGACCAAAATATCATGGCGGGAGAAAAGGAGAGTGGTTTCCAGCGGAGGATTTCAGGTAGAGCTCTTAGCGGCGGTCCTGGGGCGGAGGTGGCTCTGGATGTCGCGGATTTTGCGTTTCAGGTAGGGGCTCTCTTCGATGTTGCTGGCGATCTGCTTGCAGGCGGCCGTCACCGAGGCGGCGTCGCGGTTGCCCAGCTCCTGGCCGATTTGCGCCAGCGAGGAGTTGGTCTCCTGCCGGATAAGGTACATCGCCAGACGGCGCGCCAGGGTGGTGTCCTTGTCCCTCTTTTTACCCGCCAGCTCCTCCCGGGGCAGCTGGAAGCTATCGGCCACGGCCTGGATGATCAAGGCCGGGGTAATATCGCCGGTGAGGTACTCTTTAGCTGGACACGTCCTCCAGGGCTTTGCGGGCGATCTCGACGGTCGGGGCCACCCGCAGCAGTTTGGCATAGGCGAGGACGCGGTTGAGAGAGCCTTCCAGCACCCTGATATTGGTCTGGGAGTCGCGGGCGATCAGCTCGAGGACATCCTGGCCGACCGGCACGCCCTTTTGCTTGGCCTTGGACTGGAGGATAGCCAGGCGGGTCTCGTAGTCCGGCGGCTGGATATCGACAATCAGGCCCCATTCGAAGCGGGAGCGGAGACGCTCCTCCAGCAGGGGCATCGACTTCGGGGGGCAGTCGCTGGTGATAACGATTTGCCGGTTGGTGTTGTGCAGCTCGTTGAAAGTGTGGAAGAAACTCTCTTCCGTCTGCTCCTTGCCGCTGATGAACTGGATATCGTCGATAAGGAGCATGCCGATGCTGCGGTACTTGTTGCGGAACTCCTCGGTATTCCTCTCGCGCAGGGCGCTGAGGAACTCGTTGGTGAACTGCTCGGCGCTGGCGCAGATGACGTTAATGTGGTTGGCGGCGGCGGCCTGCCCGATGGCGTGCAGCAGGTGGGTCTTGCCCAGCCCCGCCCCGGCGTAGATGAACAGGGGATTATAGCTGCGGCCCGGGTTCTGGGCGACGGAAAGCGCGGCGGCGCGGGCGAGTCGATTGCCGCTGCCTTCGATGAAGAGGTCGAAGACATAGTCCGGATTCAGTCGGGTATAGGGCGGCTCGGTTGGGGGCGCCGGCGGCACAGCCCGGGGACTCTGAGGGAAGGACTTGCCGTTGACCTGAAAGACGACCTCGACATCGGGGGCGGTCAGCCCGGTGAGGGCCTTTTCTATCAGGGAGCGCTGGTTCTTCTCCAGGTATTCCGCCGCGAAGGTGTTGGGCACGCCGATGACGAACTTTTTATCCTGGTAGCTCAAGCCGGCCGTTTTGCTCAGCCAGGTGCGGTAGTTAGGCCTGGCTGACCTGGACTTGCAGCTCTCCCAGGGCGGTTTCCCATATTTCATGTGGTGTGCGGGTGCGCGTCGGGTCCATAAAAAACTATTTAAATGACCGGAAATTTCCCGTCCGGGCAAAAAAATCCCCCTCTCCTCGTTAAGTCGCAAGCAATCCTTGTTCTTAAATCTGGATTTCCTGCCGGTTCCGGCAGGTTCTGCGAAAGAAAGTGTCAATAATCGTTTAAATTATTAACACCTCCCCAAGGATACAACCGGGGAGCAAATTTTGTCTAGTCGAAAACCAGCCGTTTTTTCACCGTTTTTGCCCTTGATAAACTGAGATTTCGCCCCTGCAAACCAATGACATCTCATAAAAACTGTCTTTTTTAACCGTTTTCAGGGGTTGTCAGCCTGTGGCAAAATAAGTTGTTGAAAAATTTAATAAATGATAGAATTTCTGCGTCCGGAGGCCGAAATTGCGCATCGTTTTCATGGGCTCGCCCCAGTTCTCCGTGCCGTCCCTGGAGGCGCTGGTCCTCAATCATTATAATGTCGTGGCGGTGTACACCCAGCCGGACCGGCCGGCCGGGCGGGGTCGCGCCCTGGTTTTACCGCCGGTCAAAGAAGCCGCCCTGAGGATGGGGCTGCCCGTGGTGCAGGCGGCCGGGTTCGGGTCGCCGGGGACGCTGGAAGAGCTACGGGAATTTGAACCTGATGTCATCGTTATCTGCGCCTTCGGGCAGATATTGCCCCAATCGGTGCTGGACATACCGCCCTGCCAGTGCTTTAACGTCCACTTTTCGCTGTTGCCGCGGCACCGCGGCGCCTCGCCGGTGGCGGCGGCGATACTGGCCGGCGACGCATTTACCGGGGTCAGCATCCAGCTGGTCAGGAAAAAGCTGGACACCGGGCCGGTCCTGGCGGCGGCGGCCGTCCCCGTATTCCCCACCGATAACACCGGCTCGCTGACCGAAAAGCTGTCCGTAATGGGGGCGCATCTCCTCCAGGAAGCCCTGACGGCATGGCGGCGAGGGGAAATTACACCGCGGCCCCAGGACGAAGCCGGGGCAAGCTATTTCGCACAGGTAAAAAAAGAAGATGGCGAGATAGACTGGCGCCTGCCGGCCGAGGCCATCTGGCGGCGGGTGCGCGCCTTTTACCCCTGGCCGGGGTGTTACACCAAGTGGCGGGGTAAAATGCTAAAGATTATCGAGGCGGTAACGCCGGGCGGGGACAGCAAAGCCGGGATAGGTCAGGTAATTGCCCTGCCCGGTCCGGACGTAACGCTGGGCATCGGCACAGGAAAAGGCGTCCTGGGGGTGCTCAAACTGCAGATGGCGGGCAGGCGCGTGATGAACGCGGACGAATTTATAAGGGGGCAGCGGGGATTTATCGGGTCGGTGCTGCCATTAAATTAATGCTATAAATATGCTAAGATTATGTAAAAAAGGAGGTTATTATGTATTGTTTGGCATCAAAGTATCAAACATCTCCTGAAAGTCTTAGCCAGGTCATTCGTATCTTTAGAGAACAGGCGTTGCCCCTGGTATCGCGTCAGACCGGGTTCAAAGCGGTTTATCTTATGACCAAGCCCGCCGGCGACCTCATGGTTTTAAATATCTGGGATACCGAGGCACAGGCTAATGCCTGGCCGCAAAACACTGAACACCAGAAGGTAGTAGCGCAGCTTAGGCCATTATTAAAAGGCACCCCAACACGTGATGGTTATGAGGTAAGCGCCCACAAAGTTGCCTGATTTAAATTCTTGTAATATACGTCAAAAGATAAGTGGTGAGGGTCGATTCGGGATTGAGGAGGTTTGTTTGTCTTCGCCGAAGGATTTGAGTAAATTCGATACCCTGGTGGAAATTATCGCCCGGCTGCGCGCCCCGGACGGCTGCCCCTGGGACAAGGAGCAGACCCACCGGACGCTGCGGTCGAACCTGCTTTCGGAGTGTTACGAGGCGCTGGAGGCGCTGGACAAAGGCGACCCGGCCAAGCTCTGCGAGGAGCTGGGCGACCTCCTTTTACAGATTGTCCTCCATGCCCAGATAGCCAAAGACGACGGGGAGTTTGAGATAGGCGACGTCATCAAGGGCATCACCGCCAAGATAATCCGGCGGCATCCCCACATCTTCGGCACGGTGAAGGTCAAGGACGCCGACGAAGTGATGCATAACTGGGAGGCTTTGAAAAAAGGGGAGCGGCAACAGGGCGCTTCCATGCTGGAAAGCGTCCCGAAGGACATGCCGGCGCTCGCCTACGCCTACGAAATATCGCGGCGGGCGGTGCGCGTCGGTTTCGAGTGGGCAAACATAGAAGGGGTCATCGATAAGCTGGCGGAAGAAATCAAAGAAATCAAGGACTCGCGTGACCGCGAAGAAAAAGAGCGCGAGTATGGCGACCTTTTCTTCACGCTGGTCAACGCGGCGCGGTGGGAGGGCATCGACGCCGAAGCGGCCCTGCGACAAGCCAACCGAAAATTCTATCGACGCTTCACGCGCATGGAAGAGCTCTGCCGCGAGCGAGGCATTGATTTTTCGTCGCTTTCTTTTAAAGAAAAGGACGACCTCTGGGAGGAAGCAAAAAGGGGGCAACATAGTGGCGGAAATGGGCCTTAAAACACACGACGTCAATAAAGATACACTGGCGGAATATTGTCGGATACCCGCATGGTTCGAAGTGCGGTCGCGGCTTGATGTTGAGATAATTAGTGGTGGCTTTGGAGGGGTGGTCCTTCGCGAGAAAAAAGTCGCCCGCCCTTATACGAAGTATTACGGTGAAACGGAAGAACCTCTTACCTGGCTGAATTTCAATACCAGGAACTGGGTGATTTTCTTTATTCACGAAAGCGGCGTACCTGTCGGCGGGATTACCATAGCCTGTAAGACCCCGGAACTGAGGATGTTGAACGGTAGAGACGACCTCGCCGATGTCTGGGATATCCGGGTTCACCCTGAATACAGGCGCCGGGGGATTGGTACGAAATTATTTCAAAAAGCCGTCGGATGGGCCAGGGAAAAAGGGTACCGGCAACTCTGTGTCGAAACACAGAATATAAACATAAACGCCTGCCGGTTTTACCTGAAACAAGGCTGTAAACTAGGTGCTATCAACCGCTTTGCTTACCACGGCAACCCGATGCTGGCGGAAGAAGTCCAGCTTATCTGGTTCATGGATTTATAGAATGGTCGGGGCGAGCAGGTTTGAACTGCTGACCTCTTGGTCCCGAACCAAGCGCGCTACCAGACTGCGCTACGCCCCGCCAACGCCTATTATACACTGACCTGCCTCACCCGGCAATCCCAGGCTGCGTTGACACGGCGCCTTGGTGTCCCTAAAATTAGCACCGAGGACTTCTTATTATTATTGGATTTTCGCGCAAATGAGCAGTTGCGCAATTGCGTATTAGATAAACGCTATGAAATATATCGTGCTTATTATCGACGGCGCCGCGGGTCTCCCCGTCCCGGAAAAAGGCGGCCGGACCTGCCTGGAGATGGCGGCGACGCCCCACCTTGATAAAATGGCGGCGGAGGGCTACAGCGGCCTGGCGCGCACCGTTCCCGAGGGCATGGAGCCGAGCAGCGCCTGCGCCTGCATGTCGGTGCTGGGATACGACCCGACTATTTACTATAAAGGCCGCGCCTCCATCGAAGCGCGTAGTCTGGGAATAGACATCGGGCCGGGAGAGGTGGTCTTTCGCTGTAATCTGGTGAACATAGAAGACGGCAAGATGGGCGATTACTCCGCCGGGCACGTCACCAGCGCAGAAGCCGGTGAAATTATTAAAACCCTTAATGAAAAATTAGGCGGAAAAGACGTAAAGTTTTATCCCGGCGTGGGCTACCGTCATATATTGAAACTCCGTGGACACGAAGAGACTTTAAGGGCCCTATGCACCCCGCCCCACGACATCCCGGGCAAGCCGGTCGAAGAATATCTACCGCAGGGGGAAGGCGGCAAGTTTCTGCGCCACCTCATGCGGAGCGGGGAGTCGGTCCTGAAAGACCATCCGGTGAACAACACCCGCCGGGGCCGCGGCCAGCTCCCCGCCACAGGCATCTGGCTTTTCTGGGGCAGCGGGCAACTGCCGCCCGTGCCGAGCTTTAAAAAAGCCTATGGACGCAGCGCCGCCCTGACCTCCGGAGTCGACCTGCTGCGCGGGCTGGCGAAAATGACCGGGATGAAAATACTTGACATAAAAGGCGTCACCGACGGCCCCGATAGCGACAACGCGGCGCAGGTCAGCGGCGCCCTGGAAGCTTTGAAAAAGACCGAACTGGTAGTCATACACATCGAGGCGCCCGATGAAGCCGGCCACAGCGGCTCGAGCGAGGAAAAAGTCAAAGCCATCGAAAATATCGATCAAGAGGTAGTCGGCAGGCTGGGACGCTATAACGGCGACCTCCGCGTGCTTGTCATGCCGGACCACCCGACACCCGTCACCGTGCGTACTCACACCCCCGACCCGGTCCCGTTCCTCATATGGGGGAAAGGCGTTAAAGCCAACGGCGCCAAAAGATTTACCGAGGCCGAGGCTAAAAGCACTGGCGTTTTCATCGGGGAAGGGTATAGAATAATGGGCAGGCTGTTGGGCGGGTTTTGAAACCTATCCTCCTGACCCCCTTCCCTTAGGAATTTATGGAAGGGAAGGGGGAAAAATGAAAGAGGGGCTGGCGCCCCTCTTAAACGCCCCGTTTGAGGGTGGTGTTAAAGACATTACGTATTAGCGCAATTGAGTAAGTGAGGAAATAAGCCAGTGTCTTTAATCGTCCAGAAATACGGCGGCACGTCGGTGGCGGGCGCCGAAAGAATAAAAAACGTCGCCCGCCGCATCATCGGCACGCATGACACGGGCAACCAGGTCGTCGTGGTAGTTTCCGCTATGGGCGATAGCACCGACGAATTGATCAAAATGGCCTATAAAATCAACGATTTTCCCGACAAGCGCGAGCTCGACGTCCTGCTATCAACGGGAGAGGTCGTCGCCAGCACCCTGCTCGCGATGGCTTTACACAACCTCGGGCACCAGGCCATCAGCCTGAGCGGTTTCCAGGCCGGCATCCGCACCGACAACTCGTACAGTCGCGCCAGGATTACCAGCATCGACCCCGCCCGCATTATTAAAGAGCTGGAAAAGGGCAATATCGTCATCGTCGCCGGCTTCCAGGGCATCACCGAGGACCTGGACATCACGACTTTAGGCCGGGGAGGTTCAGATACCACCGCCGTGGCGCTGGCCGCCGCCCTCAAAGCCGAAAGGTGCGAACGCTATACCGACGTCGACGGCATCTATACCACCGACCCCCGCCTTCTCCCCGAGGCCCGCAAGCTGAAAGACATCAGCTACGAGGAAATGCTCGAAATGGTGAGCTACGGCTTTAAAGCCATCCACCCCCGCGCCGTCGAGCTCGGCGAGGTCTATAACGTCCCCATTCTGGTCGCGTCCAGCTTTAATGACAACCCCGGCACGTTGATACAAAAAGAGGTGTCTATGGAAATACTCAATAAAGTCAGAGGCATCGCCCATGACCTAGACGTGGCCAAAATTACCGTGGTCGGCGTGCCTGACCACCCCGGCATCGCCGCCGGCATCTTCGTGCCCCTGGCGGAGGCCGGCATCAGCGTCGATACCATCGTCCAGAACGCCAGCGTGAAAAACATCACCGACCTCACCTTCACCGTCGCCCGGAGCCAGTTGAATGGCGCGATGGCCGTCGTCGAGCCCATCGCGCGCGATATCGGCGCCAGACAGTGCGTCAGCGACGCCAAACTCGGCAAGGTGAGCATCATCGGCACCGGCATGCAGAACGCCCCGGGCTACGCCGCCCGCATGTTCGATACTTTGAGCAAGGAAAATATCAATATCCAGTTGATAACGACTTCCGAAATCAGAATAACCTGCATCATCGACGAAGCCCGGGTGAAAGACGCCGTGAGGGCGCTACACAAAGCGTTCGAACTGGATAAAGAAACCTAGTTATGGGGAAGCTCGAAGGGTCCGCCAGCCCCTTCGAAAAAAATCCCCCTTCCCTCAGGGAAGGGGGATAAAGGGGGATGGGGAGAAGGGACACGACTAGACCGCGATAACTTCTTTGACTTCCGGGATTTCCTGCTTCAGGATGCGTTCGATACCGTTTTTCAGGGTCATCTTGGACATGGGGCAGCCGGCGCAGGCGCCCACCAGTTTGACCTTCACGGTGCCACCGGTAACGTCTATCAGTTCAACGTTGCCGCCGTCCCTGACCAGGTACGGGCGCACTTTGTCCAGGACGACCTTGACCTTTTCCTGTTCAACCCTGGTACTATCTTGCATTTTAGGACAATCTCCTTTAAAATTTATACAAGCCTCTATTAGATTGTATCTACTGCCGGGGCTATTTGTCAAACGGGGTATTTTGTCCGATACCCCTTGTCTGACTTCTCTCACTGGTGTAGAATAATATTTAAACTTTTTTATATTTCGGGGACATTGATGACACGCGACGATGAGAAGTTATTGAGATTCAAGCAGCAGCGCAGCAAGGACGCCATCGACCTGGCAATGAAGGCGCGCTGGCAGGAGGCCGTGGGCGTCAATAAGGAAATTATCGAGAGCTTTCCGGAAGACGTCGATACCCTCAACCGCCTGGGCCGGGCTTACATGGAGTTGGGCGACTACGCGCTGGCCAAGGAAGCTTACCGACGGTCGGTAAAGCTCGACCCCTATAACGCCATCGCCAACCGCAACCTGCGCCGCCTCAACGACCTCAAGGCGTCTACCAAGACGGCAGTCGAGACGGACAAGGTCGAGCCCCAGCAGTTCATCGAGGAAATCGGCAAGGCCGGGGTCGTCGCCCTCGTTGAACTGGCCCCGAAAGAGGAGCGCGCCCTTACTGTCGCCGGGGACAAGGCGGTGATAAAAATCAACGGCTCTTCCCTGGTGGTGGAAAGCGGGCGGGGCGAATACCTGGGCAAGGTCGAGCCGAAGAACGCCCTGAGGCTTATAAGGCTGATACTCGGTGGCAATAAATATTCGGCGGTGGTGGTCAAATCGACCGCCGACAGAATGACCGTCATGGTCAGGGAGACCTATCAGCACCCCAGCCAGGCCGGCAAGCTGTCTTTCCCGCCGCGGGGCATGGAAGAGTTCCGCCCCTATGTCGGCGATAAGCTCATCAAGCACGAACCCGAGGAAGAGGAAGAAGACGAGCCCGGATATACCATCATCGGCGGCGATGAAATAGAAGTGCTTCCCGAGGAATCGGCAGAACCCGAGGACGACACGGGCGCGGACAACGAATAGGAGGTAGGGCAGGCTATGGTATCAGAGGCAAAGCCAGTTCCAGTTAATATCGAAGACCAGATGAAGACGTCTTACCTCGATTACGCCATGAGCGTCATCGTCTCGCGGGCGCTGCCGGACGTGCGCGACGGGCTCAAGCCGGTGCACCGGCGCATATTATATTCCATGAACGACATGGGGCTGCGTCCTAACGGACCCACCCGCAAGTGCGCGCGTATCGTCGGGGATGTGCTGGGGAAATATCATCCCCACGGGGATTCATCCGTTTACGACGCCTTGGTGCGACTGGCGCAGGACTTCTCGATGCGCTATCCGCTGGTCGACGGGCAGGGCAACTTCGGCAGCGTCGACAACGACCCGCCCGCCGCCATGCGCTACACCGAGGCGCGCCTGGCGCGAATCGCCGAGGAAATGCTGGTCGACATTGACAAAGAGACCGTCAACTTCATGCCGAACTTCGACGACAGTCTCCAGGAGCCCACCGTGCTGCCCGCGCGGCTGCCCAACCTGCTGGTGAACGGCAGCGCCGGCATCGCCGTGGGCATGGCCACCAATATCCCGCCGCATAACCTGACCGAGGTCTGCGACGGCATCAATTATCTCATCGACAACCCCCAGGCCACCATCGAAGACCTGGGAAAATATATAAAAGGCCCCGATTTTCCCACCGCGGGCATTATCATGGGGCTGGAGGGCATCCGCAACGCCTACGCCACCGGGCACGGCAAGGTGGTGGTGCGGGCCAAAGCCCATATCACCAGCGTCAGCGCGGGCGGCCGCCGCCAGATAATCGTGAGCGAGCTCCCTTACCAGACCAACAAGGCCTCCCTCGTCGAGACCATCGCCGACCTCGTCCGCGATAAGAAAATCGAAGGCATCAGTGACCTCCGCGACGAGTCCGACCGCCAGGGGATGCGCGTCGTCATCGAGCTCAAGCGGGAGTCCCAGCCGGAGAAAGTCCTCAACAATCTCTACAAGCACACCGCCATGCAGTCGTCGTTCTTCGTCAACATGCTGGCGCTGGTGGACGGCCAGCCCCGCGTCATCAGCCTCCGGGAGGCGCTGCAATACTACGTCGATTTCCGCCGCGAGGTGATTACCCGCCGTTCCAAATATGATTTAAAACAGGCCAAAGCCAGGGCGCACATCCTCGAAGGGCTCCGCATCGCCCTCGACCACATCGACGCCGTTATCAAGACCATCCGCGAGTCGGAGACCGCCGAGGCCGCGCGTAAAAACCTGATGTCCCGCTTCGGCCTGAGCCAGCTACAGGCCCAGGCCATCCTCGACATGCAGCTGCGCCGCCTGGCCGGCCTCGAGCGGCAGAAAATCCAGGAAGAATACGCCGAGGTCATCAAGACCATCTCCTACCTGGAAGACCTGCTGGCCAATCCCAAGAGAATCATGGCCGTGATTAAAGAAGAAACAGCCGCGCTGAAGTCGAAGTACGGGGACAAGCGCCGCACCGCCATCCAGGAGCAGGGCAAGCTCGATTTCACCGAAGAAGACCTCATCCCCCACGAGCGTGTGGTGGTGACCCTGAGCAGTCGCGGCTTCATCAAGAGAATTTCCTCGCGGAACTACGTGGTGCAGCACCGCGGCGGCAAGGGCATCATCGGGCAGGTGACCCGCGAAGAGGACGCCGTCATGATTTTGACCGTGGCGGATACCCACGACGACCTCTTTTTCTTCACCGACAAGGGCAAGGTCTACTATTTGAAATGCCACGAGATACCCTCCGGCAGCACGCGCACCTCCAAAGGCCTGGCGATAATCAATCTCCTGTCTATCGCCGAGGGCGAGAGGGTCACCGCGATGGTCGCCACCACCGGCTTGATGCCCGGGACTTATATGGTGATGGCCACGCGCCTGGGAGAGGTGAAGAAGACGGCGGTGGACAACTTCGCGGCGGTGCAGCAGCAGCGGCCTCATCGCCATGGACCTTGCCGAAAAGGACGAACTGGTGTCGGTGTGCCTGGCCACGGACAAGGACGACGTCATCATGGTGACCCGTCACGGGCAGTCGATATGTTTCGACGTCGAGGGCTTGCGGGGCGGCTTCCCGCACCAGCGGCGGCGTCCGCGGCATGAAGGTCGCCGAAGGAGATAGCATCATCAGCATGGACAGGGTCGACGCCGAGGGCTATCTGCTGGTCGTCTCCGAGGGCGGCTACGGCAAGGTCACGCCGCTGGACAAGTACCCGAGGCAGCACCGCGCCGGCAGCGGCGTCAGGACGTTCAAGATAGTGGAAAAGACCGGCGACGTGACGGCGGCCAGGGTGGTCACGGAGAAACAGCAGGTCATGCTGATAACGGCGGAGGGCATGATGACCCGCACGCCGATTAAGGAAGAAGACCCGAAACACGGCATCAGCACGCAGGGCCGCAGCACGCAGGGCGTCCGCGTGATGACGCTTGAGCCGGGCGACCGCCTGGTGGCGATAACTACGTTCGACGAGAGTAAAGCGGACCAGTAATTTTAGAAAGCTTAAAGGTCAAAGCTAAAAAGTCAAAACCATAGCTCAAAACGCAACGCTGAATGGTATTTTTAGCTTTACGCTATAGTTTTGAGTTCTTCCCGCAAATCTCCTCCAGCCCGCACGCGTTGCAGGCGTCAGTACGGCAGTCGGGCGTGGCCAGTCCTTCCAGGGCATGACGGAGCTCGCGCTTTAAAAAGTCGTCGCTGATGCCGGTATCTATGTGCGACCAGGGTAATATTTCGTCCAAGGGGCGCTCGCGGCGGGCGTAAAAATCGGGGGAGAGTCCCGCCTCGTTAAATGCTTTCATCCAGTTTTCAAAATTGAACTGCTCGCTCCAGGCGTCGAACCGGCAACCCAGCTTCCAGGCGTGATAAATGACTTTTCCCATCCGCCGGTCTCCCCTGGAAAACGCCGCCTCCAGCAGGCTCGTCGACGGGTCCTGCCACGATAAGCGCGTGCCTTTACGATTGAGTCCGCGCTGCAATATCTCGTGCCTGGCCCTCAACGACGCCTCGTTTTCCTGTTGCACTCCACTGGAAGGGCGTGTGCGGCTTGGGCACGAAGGTGCCGGCGCTCACCCTTATCATCGGCTTCCTGCCGCTGGCTTTCTTGCCTTCGGCGCGGACTTTGTCCACGAGGCTCACGATGCCCGCGACATCTTCGGGTGTCTCCGTGGGCAGGCCGACCATGAAATAGAGCTTGAGGTTGGTCCAGCCGCGCTCGAAGGCGGTGGCGGCGGTCTCCAGCAGGCTTTCTTCCGTGAGGACTTTATTAATGGCGCAGCGCAGCCTCTCGCTGCCGGCTTCGGGGGCGAAGGTAAGTCCGGTGCGGTTCCGCGCCGGCAAAGCGTCCACGAGATTTATCGAGGTCCTGTCCAGCCTCAGGCTGGGGAGCGATACCGTCAGGTTGGGGTAGCTTTGGGTCAGCCTGGCGATCAGCTCCCCGATACCGGCGTAGTCGCTGGTGTTCAAAGACAACAGCGAGACCTCGTCGTAGCCGCAGTTGCCGATGAGCTCGCCTACCGCCTTGACGACTTCCTCATGGGGGCGTTCGCGCACGGGGCGATAGACCATGCCGGCCTGGCAGAAGCGGCAACCGCGACTGCACCCGCGCTGCACCTCGACGGCGCCCCGGTCGTGGACGACCTCGATATAGGGCACGACCGGCCGCGTCGGCGGGGGCGGCAGCTTGCTCAGGATACGCCGTTTAATCCGGGACGGCGCTCCGGACTCAATCGACCTAATGCTTTTAATCAGGCCGTCGGCGTTATATTTTACGTCGTAAAGGCTGGGTACATAGACGCCGGGGAGCGCCGCGAGCTTTCTCAGCAGGGCTTTTTTGCCCCGCCCCTTTTCCCCCCGGTAGACGTCCAGGAACTCGAGAATAACATCCTCGCCGTCGCCGATTACAAATGCATCGATGAAGTCGGACATGGGTTCGGGGTTGAGCGTGCACGTCCCCCCGGCGATTATCAGCGGGTGCGAATCATCTCTTTCAACGGCGAGGACGGGTATACCGGCCAGGTCGAGCATGTTGAGCACGTTGGTGTAGCCGAGCTCGTACCCTAGCGAAAACCCGACGATGTCGAAGTCCTGGAGGGGGCGCTGGCTTTCGAGGCTGAAGAGCGGGATATGAGCCTGACGCAGTTCCGCTTCCATGTCCGTCCAGGGGGCATAGACCCTCTCGGCGAGGGCGTCCGGTCGGCGGTTGATGATCTCGTAAAGGATGGGGATAGCCAGGTTGGACATGCCGATTTCGTAGGTGTCCGGGTAAGCCAGCGCGATTTTAAGCGGCGTCTTTTCCCAGTCTTTAACGATGCTGTTCCACTCGCCGCCGGTATAGCGGGCGGGACGATTTACCCGGTGCATTATCTCGTTATCGAGCACGCTAGAATTATAGGTGTTAATGAGGACGGGGCGCAAATGGGCGGAGGAAATACGGATATGAGGAAATGCGCAGTTGCGCAATGGTGTCCTCCATCTTACCCCCCCCGCCCCGATTTTTCCACCTTTCCGATGACGGGTAGCTTTTTATTGTGAAATTAATGTTGTATATTTAGGTAACGCGGAAAAAGATATACAGGAGAGAAAAATGAACGTTATCTGGGTCATATCCGATACCTTACGGCGCGACCACGTGGGAGCCTACGGAAACAAGGAAATTATTACTCCTTCCATCGATGCCTTCGCCGCCAGGTCGGTGCGCTTCGACCGGCACTACATCGCCGCCTTCCCGACCATGCCTACGCGCGCGGACTACCTGACCGGCCGCTGGACGATGTCATACATGCAGTGGGAGCCGTTATTCAAGGATGAAGTAACGCTCCCAGAGCTACTTTCGGCGAAGGGAATCAATACCGCCGCGATAGTGGATACACCTTTTTATATCCGCCGGGGCATGAACTACGACCGCGGCTTCCGCACTTTTACCGAAATCACCGGCCAGATGCACATTGAGTGGCGCGGCGACCGCAAGACCGGAGAGGGCGAGGTCGCCCACGACATTTACGGAGGCGAGGTCAGGCACGACTGGCGTTATGAAGCGGATTACTTTGCCCCCCGCACCTTTGCTGCGGCGATGAAGTGGCTGGAACATCACTATAAAGAGGACTTCTTTCTCTATGTGGATACCTGGGACCCCCACGAGCCCTGGGACCCGCCGCTGTATTACAGCCAGCTTTACTGGCCCGACCATGACGGCGAGCAGGCAAGGCCCATCTACGGGTACTGGCAGGATGTGCCCGGCATGACGCTGGAAAAGGTCAAGAAAGCCCATGCCGCCTATTGCGGCGAGGTCACCATGGTGGATACCTGGTTCGGCTATTTCATGAGGCACCTGGAGAACCTGGGACTGCTAAAAAATACGATGGTAATGTTCACCAGCGACCACGGTTACTACTTCGGCGAGCATGGCGGCCTCGTGGGGAAGATGGTCTTCGCCAAGGATAAAAAGACCGGCCGGCCGGTAACGGGGATATGGTCGCGTTCACCGTTCTATGAGGAAGTGACGAATACGCCGCTGCTTATTTACATGCCTGGAGTTGCACCGACGGTATATAAAAATCTTACCTCGGCAATCGACCTCATGCCTACCGTCATGGACGCAATGGGGCAGGCAATCCCGTCGCTCGTTGACGGAAAGTCACTTCTACCGATGATAAAGAACACTTCTCTGGCCGGTCGCGAGTACGTGGTGAGCGCCCACCCGTTCATCAATGCCGGTGAGACGCTGAGATCGATTGATGACTATCCGAGGCTGACCGAGAAGGACTCCACCGCCACGGTAACTACTAAAGAGTGGACGCTGCTCTATAATACCGAGCCGGGCATGTCCGAGCTTTATAACCTGAAGTCCGACCCCCGGCAGGAGAAAAACGTTATCAAGGAGCACCCCGACAAGGCGCGTGAGCTGCACAAGCTGCTGGTAAAATACATGCGCGAGACCAACCTCTCGGAGCATTTGCTGAAGCCGCGGCTGGAGTTGAGGTTTTAAAGAGAGGGGGAGTAAAGAAAGAGGGGTGAAACCCCTCTTAAACGCCCCGTTCGATCTAAAAAAGAGGGGGCATCTTCGCCCCCTCTATAAAAATCTCTAATACGATTTATAGGTTATTTCTTTGCCGACTCTTTCCTGATGGTGTCCACCTTTTTGTCCGACCTCGTGTCCCGGCCGTCTTTATTCCTTACCGTGCCCGGCGGCAGGCCGAGGTCTCTTTCGAGGTTGCCCACCAGTTTATCGCCCCTGACTTTTTTAGGAATAACTTTCGGCACGATTACACCTCCCGGAATTCTCCCTCCACCGTCCCCTCGTCACCGCCCTTACCGCCCTGGCCTCCCGGAGGCGGCGGCGGAGGCGGTTGCTGCTGTCCGCCCGGAGGAGGCGGCGGCTGCTGGCGATAAATCGCCTGGCCTATCTTCTGCATGGTCTCGTTGAGCTCCTGCGTGGCGCGCTTGATGGCTGTCCGTGTCCGTGCCCTGCAGGGCGCTCTTCACCGCGGCCACTTTAGCCTCGACCTCGCTATTGAGGTCGGCGGGAATCTTGTCCTTGTTTTCCCTTAAAGTCTTTTCCGCGGTGTAAGCCATCGTATCGGCCATGTTCCTGGTCTCGATATCCTCGCGCCGCTTCGTGTCCTCGGCGGCGTGCATCTCCGCCTCGCGCTGCATCTTGTTCACCTCGTCCTTGGAAAGGCCGCTGGAAGCGGTGATGGTTATTTTCTGCTCTTTGCCGGTGCCTTTGTCCTGCGCCCGCACGTTGAGGATGCCGTTGGCGTCGATGTCGAACGTGACCTCGATTTGCGGGACGCCCCGGGGAGCCGGCAGGATGCCGTCGAGCATGAACCGCCCTAAGGTGCGGTTATCGGCGGCCATGGGGCGCTCGCCCTGGAGGACGTGGATTTCCACGCCGGGCTGGTTGTCCGCCGCCGTGCTGAATATCTGGCTCTTGGCGGTGGGGATGGTGGTGTTGCGCGGGATGAGCGGGGTAGCCACTCCACCCAGCGTCTCGATGCCCAGCGTCAGCGGCGTGACGTCGAGGAGCAGGACGTCCTTGACCTCCCCCTTGAGCACGCCGGCCTGGATGGCCGCGCCGACGGCGACCACCTCGTCCGGGTTGACGCTCTTGTTCGGCTCCTTGCCGAAGAACTGCTTCACCTTGTCCTGCACCAGCGGCATGCGGGTCTGCCCGCCCACCAGTATCACCTCGTCGATCTGGGCGGCGGTCTTACCGCTATCGGTCAGCGCCTGCCGGCACGGGCCCATCGTCTTGTCTACGAGGTCCATGACCAGCTGCTCCAGCTTGGCTTTGGTGAGGGTGATATTTAAGTGCTTGGGGCCGCTGGCGTCGGCGGTGATAAACGGGAGGTTGACCTCGGTCTGCGCTACCGAGGACAGCTCGATTTTCGCCTTTTCCGCGGCTTCCTTGAGCCGCTGTAAAGCGGTCTTGTCCCGGCTTAAATCAATACCCTGGTCTTTCTTGAACTCGGTGATCAGCCAGTCCATAATCCTCTGGTCGAAATCGTCGCCGCCCAGATGCGTGTCGCCGTTGGTGGACTTCACCTGGAAGGTGCCTTCGCCGAGTTCGAGGATGGAGATATCGAAGGTGCCGCCGCCGAGGTCGTACACGGCGACGGTCTCATCGCCTTTTTTATCGAGCCCGTAGGCCAGCGACGCGGCCGTGGGCTCGTTGATGATTCTTAATACGTTCAGCCCGGCGATGGCGCCGGCGTCCTTGGTGGCCTGGCGCTGGGCGTCGTTGAAGTACGCCGGAACGGTGATGACCGCCTCGGTGATCTTTTCCCCCAGGTAGGCCTCGGCGTCGGTCTTTAGCTTCTGCAAAATCATCGCCGATATTTCCGGCGGACTGTACTCTTTGCCGCCCATCAGCACACGCACGTCGTTGTTCGAAGCCCGCGTGACTCGATACGTCTTGCGCTTGGCGTCTTCCTCGACGGGCAGCTCGCGGCCGGCCGGCTCGCCCCATTTCCGACCCATGAAGCGCTTGATGCTGTAGATGGTGTTTTCCGGATTGGTGATGGCCTGCCGCTTGGCAATTTGCCCCACCAGGCGCTCGCCGTTTTTATTTATCGCTACTACCGAGGGGAATAAACGGCTCCCCTCGGAGCTGGTTATCACTACCGGTTCGCCTCCCTCCAGCACCGCCACCTCGCTGAAAGTGGTCCCCAGGTCGATACCTACTGCTTTAGCCATTTTCTTCTTCCTCCTTCGTGTCGGCTTCCTTCTCCGCATCGGCGTTTTCGCCGCTGCCCACCACGACCCTGGCGGGGCGGAGAAGTCTGTCGTTTAACATATAGCCTTTCTGTAATTCCCCGATGACCGTGCCTTCCTCGCCTTTATCCTTGCGGAGGGCTTCGTGGTAATGGGGGTCGAAAGCCATTCCCAGTGATAATATGGGCTTGACGCCCTGTCCTTCGAGGACGGTCTTAAATTTACGCTCGACGAGCCTGATGCCTTCTACCCAGTCGTCCCCCACGTGCGCTTCCGGTACCACATCGAGCGCCCGCTCCAGGTCGTCGAGGACGGGCAATACGCTGCGGAGGAGGTTGGCGTTGGCGAAACTATTGAAATCCTGCCTTTCCTGCTCGTTGCGGCGCTTGTAGTTAACGAAGTCGGCCTGGGCGCGCTGCCAGGCGGCGAGGTATTCCCCGGCCTTTTTCTTCTCTGCCTCGAGCGCCTGTTCCAGGCTTTCCCTTTCTTCTTCTGCCTCGCTTTTAATTTCTTCCGGTTCCGTTACCATTAATCTTTTTCCTGCTCCCCGTAGATTTCCCGACCGTACAGTCCGGCCAGCAGCTGCGTCAGCACCGACGACAGGTAATAGACCGTGGGAATGGTGCGGGTGTACGGCATCCGGGTAGGACCGACCACCGCGATGGTGCCGGTAGCCTCCTCGGGCAGTCCGTACCGGCTGATGACCACGCTGCAGTTCTGGATGGCCTCGTTCTGGTTTTCCTTGCCGATGATGACCTGCACCCCCTGCCGGCCCAGGCTGACCGGCACGATGACTTTTAATAGTCCGCGCCCTTCGACCAGCTCCATCAGCGAGCGCATCCGGTCGCTCTGGGCGAACTCCGGCTGGTTCAGTATAAAGTGCCAGCCTTCGAGGTAGGGCTCCTGGTACTCCTGCCTGTCCTCGGCCTGCATGATATCCACCAGGTAGTCGGTCGCCTGCTTTTCCAGCGGCGACGGCAGCTCGGGCTTTTTAGCGGTAATCTGCGCCGCCGTCAGCCCGTCAAAGTCCGAATTCATCCTGTTGCTGGCGACGGTCAGGCCCGGCTGCGAGACCGCCTGGCCGAAATTAATCAGCTTTTGTTTAACCTTGGCGCCATCGAGGACGACGACCGCCAGCGCCTGGGTATCGTGCACGGCGATGAACTCCACGTGCTTAAGCTTGCAGTCGGTGGACCGGGGCAGGCTAACGACCGCCACGTTCTGCACCAGCCGCGCCAGCAGGGTGGCGGTAAGGCTCACCCACGCTTCGACCTCCCGCTCCGCCTGATGGAAGGTGTGGCTGATGAGGTGCTGCTCCTCGAGGGGGAGCCTCACGGTCTCTATCGACTCCACGTAGTGGCGGTAGCCCTTGTCCGAGGGGATGCACCCCGCCGAGGTGTGCGGCCGGATGAGATAGCCCTCCTTTTCGAGGTAAGCCATCTCGTTGCGGATGGTCGCCGGGCTTACGCCGAGGTCGGCTTTATCGGCGATGTCCTGCGAGGGCACCGCGGCCGCCTGCTCGATGTACTGCCGGACGATGTAGTTTAATATTTTACTGCTTCTAGGGGCTAGCATTTCAGTCTCCGTTAGCAGTCTCGTGTTCCGACTGCTAACATATTTAAATGTATCATTTTTATACGTGTTTTGTCAAGAGATAAAACTCACACATTTATCAACTCAAAACTAAAAATGACAGGGCGTTTAAGAGAGGCTCCGCCCCTCTTTCCTTGACCGCCGAAGCTGAATATATTAGAATATAAACGTGGATATTACCTGGTTGGGGCTGTCCTGCTTCCGTATCCGGGGCAGTCAGGCCATTATCGTTACGGACCCCTTCCCGCCCGGTCTCGGCTATAACCTCGGCAAGCTGACCGCGGATATCGTGACCGTGAGCCACCCGCACCCATCGCACTCGTACGACCAGGGCATCAACGGCGAGCACCGGCTGGTCAAAGGCCCCGGCGAGTATGAAATCAGCGGCGTTTTAATCCTGGGCATCAGCACTTTTCACGACTCCGTCAAGGGGCAGTCGCGCGGCAAGAACACCATCTATCTCATGGAAATCGATGGCGTCAATGTGCTGCACCTGGGCGACCTCGGCCACGCGCTGGGCGACGACCAGGTGGAGGAAATCGGCAACGTGGATATCCTGCTGCTGCCGGTGGGCGGCGTCAGCACGATAAACGCCGCCATGGCCGCCGAGGTCATCCGCAAGCTCGAACCCAAAGTGGTCATCCCCATGCACTACAAGACGGCGAAGTCCAACCGCGACCTCGAGCCCGTGGAAAATTTCCTCAAGGAGATGGGCCAGGCGCAGGTCGAGCCCCGCCCCAAGTTCACGGTAAGTCGCTCGAACCTGCCCCTCACCACCGAGGTCGTCGTCCTGACTGCTTAAACTCACGTCGTTTCAGTCGTGGGTTAAAAAATCCGCCAGCAGCCTATTGAAGGTCTCACTGTTTTGCCTGGCGGGGGCGTGCCCGTAGCCCGGCAGCACGGTAAGCCGCGCCCCGGGAATCAGCCGCGCCGCCCGGCGGGCGATGGCCAGCGGCATATACGGGTCGCAGCGCTTCCAGACGATGAGCGTCGGCGTCTTCAGCCGCCGCAGGACTTCGTCGCTGACATTATTATAGTCTTCGCCTTCTTTCGACAGGAACCTGGGAAAGGGCTGCGGGCGGCGCAGGACCCAGCGCAGCGCCCAGAAAAAAGTGAACAGGAAGCTGCCCAGCCGGCTCATTCGCCCCAGCCCCGAGGCGTCCATGATAACGAGTCGACTCACCTGTTCCTGCCTTTTCAACGCCGCGTCCAGGCATACCCTTCCTCCGAAGGAATGCCCAATAATGGCGGGCCTGTCCAGTCGCAGCGCCTCGACGAAACTCAGTAAGAAGTCGCTGAAGTCCGAAAGGTAATAGCCTTTTACGTCCCGCTCGCTCTGCCCGAAGCCGGGAAGGTCGGGGGCATAAAAAGCGAAGCGGTCTTTCAGGGCGGCCATGGTGGGAATCCAGTCGCGGGAGTCGCTGGCGCCCCCGTGTACCAGGACCACCGGCGGGCCGCTGCCGGCTTTAAGGTAATGCGCCCCGCGGCCGTTTACATTCAGACGGATACTCTCGATGCCTGATAACCCTGTTTCAGTCTGCCCGGACATCATTTTCAGCCTCGGCCCTGATAAAATTGATGAACTCCTGGTGCAGCCGCGAGACAATTCTTTCCTGGCGGTAGACGCAATAGAAGTCGCGCCTTAATTTCAGGCCGCGCACGTCGACCTGCTTTATACCGCCCAGCCCCTTTTTCACCGCCACGTCGGAGACGAAGGCGATGCCGGCGCCGGCGGCTACCGCCAGCATGACCGCCTGGGTGCTCCCCAGCACGAGGTGGGGAGTCCATTTCCTGGTATCGAGGCCGGCTTTGGCGAGCAGGCCCTGCAGGCTGCGCTGCGTGCCCGAGGTGGCCTCGCGGAAGATGAACGGCTCGCCGGCAAGCTCGTCCGGCGTTATCTCTTCTCTCCTGGCGAAGGGGTGCTCAAGCGGGACGATAAGGACGATTTCGTCGCCGGCGATACGGAAAAAGTCCAGGTCCCGCCCTTCCGGCGCGATGCCGCAGAAGCCGATATCGCCGGCGTTGGCGCTTATCCGGTCGATGACCGCCAGGGAGTCGGAGATGTCCACCTGGATTCTCACGGCGGGGTGCCGCTGCTTAAACCGCGCCAGGAGCGGGGGGAGCAGGTATTCGCCGGGGATGGTGCTGGCGCTGAGGCGAAGGTCGCCGGCAACCTCGTCGCGCATCTGTTCGAGGTCGTACTGCAAATGCTCGCGTTCCGTCTCAACGGTCTCGGCGAAGTCGAGGAGCCGCCGGCCGGCCGCGGTCAGCGCTATCGCCCTCTGGCTGCGGTCGATGAGCCTGATGCCCAGCTCCTGCTCCAGTTTTTGTATCTGGAAGGACACCGCCGGCTGGCTGATGCCGAGTTTTTTCGCCACCTCGGAAAAGCTGCCCAGCCTGACCACTTCCTGGAAGGTATAAAGCTGCTCGATGTTCATATATAAATAATATCTTATCTTGCACCAAGAAAAAACTTATGTTATAATCTCCCGTGACTATTCTATATTATTTATTTTTTATCATCAACAAAGGCTGAGGCGCGATATGAAATCCAAGACTATTTTAATTCAGTCCGACGTCCTGGGGAGGGGCAACGACGAGCTCGGCCAGCTGCTCATGGCCAATTTCCTGCGACTTCTCGGCGAGAGCAAGGAAAAGCCGGCGGCCCTGATATTCTGGAACACGGGCGTGCGGCTGGTCGGCGAGGGCTCGTGGGCGCTGGCGCATCTCAAGACGCTGGAAGAGCAGGGCATCGAAATTTTATCCTGCTGGACCTGCCTTGAATTCTTCGAGCTCACAGAAAAGCAAAAGGTCGGCAAGCCGACCAATATGCTGAAATCGATTCACTCCATGTTAACATCGGAAGTGATTTGTTTATAAAATCTCACTAATCGTAGTACAATATCCCCAAAGAGGTAGATATATGCTTGATAAAAGAAAGCTGCGTCTCACCGAGACCGTCCACGGCGCGGGTTGAGCCTGCAAGATAGGTCCGGCGGACCTCGCCAGAGCACTGGCCGGCCTGCCTTTCCAGGCCCACCCCGATATCATCGCGGGCGTGGAAAGGGCGGAGGACGCCGGCGTCTTCAAGCTCACCGACGACCTGGCTCTCGTGCAGACGGTCGACTTTTTTACGCCGATTGTCGACGATCCCTACGACTTCGGGCGGATCGCCGTGGCCAACGCCCTGAGCGACGTCTACGCCATGGGCGGCCGGCCGCTGACGGCGCTCAACATCGTCTGCTTCCCTAAAGATACGATGGACTTCTCGGTTCTGCATCAAGTCCTGGAAGGCGGACTGGCCATGATGCACGAGGCGGGGGTGATACTGCTGGGCGGCCATACCGTCGACGACCCCGAGCTCAAATACGGCCTGGCGGTGACCGGCACGGTCCACCCGGCCAGAGTGGTCCACAATAACACGGCGCGTCCCGGCGACAGGCTTATCCTGACCAAGCCCCTGGGCACGGGCATCGTCAGCACGGCCATCAAGCGCGGCGCGGCCAGCCGGGAAGCTATCGCCCGCATTGTGAAGTCCATGACCGCCCTCAATAAGATGGCTTCGGAGCTGATGCTCGATGTGGGCGTTAACGCCTGCAAGGACATTACCGGGTTCGGCCTGCTCGGGCATGCCGCCGAGATGGTCGAGGGCACAGATGTCGGGTTTATCATCGATGCCTCCGCCGTTCCCCTCTTCCCCGAGGCCAAAGAGTATTACGACCAGGGCATGGTCGCGGGCGGGCTGGGGCGCAACCGGGACTACCGCAAAAATATGGTGGATTTCGCCGGGAAGGTGCCGAAATATCTCCGGGACATCCTCTTCGACCCGCAGACCTCCGGCGGCCTATTGATGGCCGTGCCCGGAGCCAAAGCCTCGCGCCTGCTGAAAAAACTGCACTCGGCCGGTATTGCCGAAGCCGACATTATCGGCGAGGTGGTAGCGGAGCCGAAGGGCAGGATAAAGGTAACGTAATAATAATTAGGCCCATCCCTCCGCTATGAGCTTATCATGCAGCTCGTCGGGATGGTGGCGGCAGTAATATTCCAGGCGGCTTGACTCGGCGTGAGCCTTGTCATAGGTCAGGCCCTTGGCCATGCTGTTCCGCTCATGGAGCTCATGCAGCAGTATATACCCTCGCTCAAGTTCGATGATAGCGTCATCGATCCAGACCTCTTTCTCCGGAACGAACTCGTAAACATAGTCGTGGCCGCCTTCGGTGAAGTCGATATCAAAGGCGCTACGCACCAGGCGCCCGTTGATAATCCAGACACTCACGCCGTTCGCCAGTTTCTTCCAGAGCCGTTCGTGGACCTCTCTCAGGTCCGGTAGTTTTCTGCCGTGGTCGGTCAAAGAGCCGATGTCTCCGGCGCGGCGGCGCTCTCTTCTTTCCACCTGGTCGGCCCGGGGCAAGGCCTTTTCATACGGCAGGCCGGCCGCCATGAGCCGGTGCTCCACGAGCAAATGGTCGATGAAAAACTGCCGCTCATCGTGCTCGGCCTCACGGTCAATCCATAATTCGTTGACCGGTATATAGGGGTACCGGTAATGCTGGCCGAAGTTAACGAACTCTTCATCGATGTGGGTGCGGATATAAGACCCATCGACAATCCAGATTTGAATATGGCCGCGTTCATCGATTTTTTCGATATAGACTGGCTTCAATGATGCGGGCATCCCTTCGCCCTCCGCGATGTTGGCTGTCATTATATACACCCGCCTGCCCCTGCAACCCCTCCCAGAAAGCGTAAAATCGAAATCTACGCTGTTCCGTTGGCGGATTAATCTCTTCCTAGGTTTAGCTGCGCCGACACCCTGTTGAGGAGCTCCTGGTCGTCTTTAACGCCGCGCACGTCCAGGTTGGTGCGGCGGAAAGCCCGCACCATGGACTCGATGAGTTTTGTTTTGGAGAGTTTCCTGCCGCCGCTGAACTTCGCCGTCGCGGCTAGTGATTCCAGATAGGCGTCTTCTTCGCGGTTGAGGAAGACGGACAGCTTTATCATGGCCGATTTCACTGTGGCGGGGGCGGCGATAGGCCGCCTCTCTTCCGGCGTCCTGGCAGCCACAACCGGCCGGGCGATGCCGGTAAACCGGTCCAGGGCTTTGGAGTTGGGATAAGCGAGGTCTTCGGTCACTTTAACTCTTTTCATGGAGCACCTCTTTCGTGAATGAGCGGTAAGCTTCGGCCCCCTCGGAGTTGGGGGCATAGGTCAGTATGGACATCCCGGCGGCCGGCGCTTCTTTAAAGCGGACGCTGACGGGTATGGTGGTATCAAACACTTTGATCCGGTCGCCGAAAGCCCGGCGGGTGACTTCGATGACTTCCCGGCTGTGCAGGGTGCGGGGATTGGTCATGGTGAAGAGTATCCCGAGTATTTCCAGCGAAGGATTAATCTTCTCCTGCACGCGGAGGATGGTGGTCAGCAAAAGCGCCAGTCCCTTCATCGCCAGGTAGTCGGACTGTAAAGGTATCAGGACGCTGTCGGCGGCGGAGAGGGCGTTGATGGTGAGCAGCCCCAGGCTGGGAAGGCAGTCGACCAGGATATAGTCGTACTCCTGCCGCACGGGCTGGAGCATGTCTCTTAATATGAGCTCGCGGGAGAACGCGTTCACGAGGTCGAGCTGCGCCTGGGAAAGCTCGATGTTGGCGGGGACAAGGTCGATGCGGGGGTTATCGGTCTTGAGGGTCACGTCGCGGAGGGAACAGCGGCCGCTGCTCCTGATGGCGCTGGTCAGGACGTCGTAGACCGTGAGCTGGATGTTGTCCGGGTTGAAGCCGAAGCTGACGGTGAGGCTGCCCTGCGGGTCCCAGTCGATGAGGAGCACGCGCTTTTTATGCTCACTGAGGCTCTGGGCCAGGGCCGCCGCCGTGGTGGTCTTGCCGACGCCGCCTTTCTGGTTGGTGATGCAGATTACGGGCATGACTAAAATCTCCGGCGAAATTATAGCGCAATTGCGCATATGCGTCAAAAGGCTTAAAAAAGGGCGTTTAAGAGGGCGGCAGGGATTGAGGTCAGGAACAAACTATAATTTATTTAATAAAAATCTCAAAATATTTTAAAAAATTTTAAAAAAGTATTGACAAAATCAATAATCGTCATTATAATATATTAAGAAATTTAAATCATGTCTTAATAAAGTTAATATTATCAAGGGGGTGACGAACAATGGCAAGAGAGTGGATGGAACTGACAAAAATGACCCAGGGCAAGACGGTAACGGTGGAGCGCGTCCGCCTCGTTGAAAGCGATATCGCCATCGAAGGCAGCTTTTCCCTGCCGCCCCTGGCGAACCTCTCCGCCGAAGACCAGGTCTTCGTGATGGCCTTCATCCGTTGCTCCGGCTCCATCAAGGACATGGAGCAGATGTTCGGCATCAGCTATCCCACGGTGAAAAACCGCATCAATAAAATCGCCCAGCAGCTGGAGTTCGTCGAAAACATTAAAATCTCTCCCCAGGAGGAAGTCCTGGGAGAGCTGGAGCGTGGTGAAATTTCTGCCGACGAGGCAATAAGGAGGTTAGCCGAATGAACAGGCCGCCGATGTTGATGCACGTAAAAATCAAGAACGAAAAATCTGATTTCGGGTTGTGGCTGCCGCTATTCCTGCTCTTCCCGCTGGCGCTGGTGGTGCTGATTATTCTTTCGCCGCTGATACTTATCGGCATCCTGGTGCTGCTGGCGCTGGGACAGGGCCGGTGGGTAGCCTGGGGCTTCCGCTGCCTCTGGGTGGCGATAGTGTCGTCCTGGGCGTTGCGCGGTTTGCGGGTCGACGTGCAGGGTCGTCGAGGGCTGGTACAGGTGACCGTAGTTTAGTCCGGAAAGAGGGAGGAAAAGAAAATGTCTGAAAACAAGAAAAAAATCCTGGAGATGCTGGCACAGGGTAAAATAAGCTCCGATGACGCCTACCGGCTCCTCAACGCCTGCGAGGAAGGTGTCAGCGAAAAGGAAAAGGTGGAGCCGGACACCAGGGTCAAGCCCAAGTACCTGCGCGTCACCGTAACGCCGGGGGAGGGCCACACGGACCATGCCCATGCCGAGCGCGTTAACGTCCGCATACCGATGTCTCTGGTGCGCGCGGGTCTGAAGCTGACTTCGCTCATTCCCCCGGACGCGCTGGACAAAGCCAACAGCGCTTTGAAGGAAAAGGGCATCAACTTCGACGTGCGCAATATCAAGCCGGAAGACCTGGAAGGCCTGATCGAAGCCATCGGTGACATGCAAATAGACGTCGAAGGGGCCCGGGGGGAAACAGTCAAGGTGTTCGTCGAATAGATAGGGAGAGACAAAAACAGTATATTAGAGAGCTATTTAATATAAACCAGGAGGATTGACATGGGTTATTTCAGAATACTGGCCGCCATACCGGGTTTTTTCCTGAGCTCCTTTTTCCTGATGCTCCTCTGGGGAGCCATCGCGCCCTGATTTCGGCATAAGTTCCGCTACTTATGTGCAGTCCATGCTCATTACCATTACTCTCTGGCTGGCGGTCGCGCCCCTGGCCGTGGCCGGCCGCAGTCGCCGCTGGCGGCGTCCCATGGAATAGAGCCGCAGTTGCTTATGAGCTAGACCAGGACGCTGCCGCCGTTGACGACGATGTACTGTCCCGTCATAAAGTCGGAGTCAGATGAGGCCAGGAATACCGCTGCGCCGGGCAGGTCGGAAGGTTCTTCGCGGCGCTTCAGGCACTGCGCTTCTATCGAAGCCCGGAAAGTCTCTCCGCTGGTACTCTGGCCCAGGCTGGCCTCGGTGGCAGTATAGCCCGGCCCGATGCTGTTAACGTTGATGCCGGAAGGCCCCAGGGCCCGCGCCAGGCACTGCGTCAGGGTATAGACGGCCGACTTCGAGCAGGCATAAGCCATAAGATGAAACGCCCCGGGGACTTTAAAAACGTCCGAGGCGATATTGATTATCTTGCCTTTGCCGGCCCTGACCATGATGGGCGCGACGGCTTTGCAGCAGAGGTAAGTCCCCCGGACATTAATCTCGAACATGCGGTCCCAGTCCTTCACCGTCCAGGCGTCCCAGGCGCGGTTTTCCACGCCATAGTATAAAGCGGCGTTGTTCAGGAGGATGTCCACCCCGCCGTAAAGCCTCACGACCTCGTCGGCCATTTTTTTCGTGGACTTTTCATCGGAGATATCGGTCAGCATAGCGACGGCTTCGCCGCCCCCGGCTTTGATTTCCCGGGCGGTCTCCTGCGCCCTCTCCAGGCTGATATCGGGCAGGAGGAGCCTGGCCCCTTCATCGGCGAACCTCAGGGCGAAGGCTTTGCCCAGACCCCGCCCCGCCCCGGTAATAATAGCGACTTTTCCTTTAAGAACCGGCGACATATAGACCTCCTTAAGCTTTTGAAGCTATGTTAAATCAGATTTTTCATGAATGTCAATGATGGAATTTTTGTTCTAATACAATTAGGGTATTCCACGCTCATGTCACGCATAAAAACAGCGTTTGACAATCATTCGTATCCCATAGTAAGCTTCTTATTGAACCCATTTATTAAAAACTTAAATATTAAGTAAATCAAGGAGGAGTATCTATGTCCTACGGCTATATGGGGAAGGTCCTCTGGGTGGACCTGTCCAAAAAACAACTCAAGGACGAACCCCTCGACGATAAGACGATGAGGGATTTCCTGGGAGGGTACGGGCTGGGCGCCAGGATCCTGTTCAATCGGCAGAAAGCCGGGGTCGACCCGCTCGGGCCCGAGGCTATCCTGGGCTTTGTCACCGGCGTGCTGACGGGCACGGACGCCATGGGCGGCTCGCGGTACGTCGTGGTGGGGAAATCGCCGCTGACGGGCGGCTGGGGTGACGCCAACTCCGGCGGGAACTTCGGTCCCTACCTGAAGTTCGCCGGCTACGACGCGGTGTTTTTCACCGGGATTTCCAGGAAGCCGGTATACCTCCTCATCGATAACGGCAAGGCAGAAATTAAAGACGCCGCGCACCTCTGGGGCAAAGACACCTTCGAGACGCAGGACATTATCCGGGGGGAGCTTGGGAGGGATACGGAGATTGCCTGTATCGGGGAATCGGGGGAAAAAGTGGCCCTCATTTCCTGTGTCATGAACAATAAAGGACGGGCGGCCGGCCGCTCGGGCCTGGGCGCTGTGATGGGGTCGAAGAAGCTTAAAGCCGTCGCGGTAAGAGGCAATATGAAGATACCCCTGCCGGACGCCCAGAAATCCGCCGAGATGAGGAAGAAACACCTGGCGAACATGGGGCCGCGCGCCACATTTATGAGGGACTTCGGCACGGCCGGTCTTTTCAGCGGTGCCTGCCAGTGGGATGACGCCCCGTGCAAGAACTGGGGAGGCACGGCGGTCATCGACTTCACGAAATACGAAAACCTGAACGGTCAGAAGGTGTTTGAAAAAGAGGCAGCGGGGCTACGGCTGCTGGCACTGTCCGGTGGCCTGCGGCGGCATCATGAAGGCCAACGAGGGCGAGTACGCCTACAGCGCCGAAGCCCATAAGCCCGAATACGAGACGCTCGCCATGTTCGGCAGTAACCTCCTCAACGAAAACCTGGACTCGGTCATCAAGCTCAACGATATCTGCAATCGCTACGGTCTGGATACGATATCCGCCGGCGCAGCCGTGGCGTTCACCATCGAATGCTACGAAAACGGCGTTATCACCAAGAAGGATACTGACGGTCTGGAAATGAAATGGGGCAACGCGGCGACTATCGTGGCGATGACGGAGAAACTGGGCAAGCGCGAGGGTTTTGGCGACATCATCGCGGACGGGGTAAAGAAGGCCGCGGAGAGAATCGGGAAGGGCTCCGAGAAATACGCCATGCATATCGGCGGCCAGGAAGTGCCGGCGCACGACTCTCGCGGCGGACCCGGCTTCGCCATCGGTTACGCCGGAGAGCCAACCCCCGCCCGGCATACCATGAGCGGCGAAGGCCCGTATCCGCCCGGCGCCCTGCCCGAGCCGGACTTCGACCGCAGGTCGTACAAGGGGAGAGGAAAGTGGCATAAGCTCGGGGCCAACATCTCCCAGGCCTACAACGCCGCCGGCATCTGCATGATCGTCCTCGGCGACGGCTACGGCAATTTCGACCAGTTCATGGAGGCGCTCCAGGTCATCACCGGGTGGGACATTACCCGCGAAGAAATGGTCAAGACCGGCGAGCGCATCGACGCCATGCGGCAGGCCTTCAACGTGCGCGAGGGGCTGAAGACGCCCTGGAAGTTCCCGGACCGGATGATGGGCATCCCGCCGAAGCAGGCCGGCCCGAGGGCGGGTATCACCCTGAAGAAGGAAGAGCTCACCGACGAATACTATACAGAGATGGACTGGGATACCAGGACGGGCAAGCCCAGCAAGAAGACTCTACTGGAGCTCGGACTAGACGACGTGGCCAAGGCGCTGTGGAAATAGAAGCAATCAAGTGATGATAAAATCGAGGCCCCCGGAAACGGGGGCTTCGGTGTTTACGCAAGGTATTCAAGAGGGCTGGGGTTTGTAAACCTAGATACTCTTGGTATAAAATAAACGAGATATTTTTCGTTTTTCCGTCAATGAAAGCGGGGGCAAGGCCATGGCTGAGGAATTTTTAGTCGTTAAAGACCTCCATAAAAGCTTCGGCGACTTTAAAGCGGTCAACGGCGTTTCCTTCGCCATCTATAAAGGGGAAAACTTCGGGCTGCTCGGGCCCAACGGCGCCGGCAAAACGACCACCATCCGCATGCTGTCCACGGTGCTCGAGGCGGACAGCGGCGAAATTACCGTCGGTGGGCACTCCGTAAAAAGAGAAGCCGAGGCCGTCCGCAGCATCATCGGGGTCTGCCCCCAGGAACTCGCCCTCTACGAAGACCTCTCCGCCATCGACAACATGGTCTTCTTCGGGCGAATGGCCGGAATAGGCGGGAAAGAAGCCCGCGAACAGGCCATGGCCAATCTTAAGCTCATGGGGCTCGAGGAAAGGGCCAAGGGGAAAGTAGCCAAGTTCTCCGGCGGGATGAAACGCCGCATCAACCTCGCCATCGCCCTGATGGGTCACCCGGAACTGCTCTTCCTCGACGAGCCGACGGTGGGCATCGACCCGCAGTCGCGGAACAACATTTTCGAAAACATCCAGGGCCTCCAGAAAAGCGGCATGACCATCCTCTACACCACCCATTACATGGAAGAAGCCGACCGCCTCTGCCAGCGCGTCGCCATCATGGACGGCGGGCAGATAATAGCTATGGACACGCCCTATAATCTCAAATCGCAGATAGGGTCGCCGGAAAAAGTCACGCTCGAAGATGTCTTCTTGAAACTCACGGGGCGCAGCCTCCGCGACTAGCCGAAAACATGAAAAGGGCACTATTAATCACCCTCAACGAAGTCCGCCTGTACCTGCAGGACAAAGGCGACCTGGCTTTTAGCCTGCTCCTGCCCATCGTCACCTTCGCCCTGATTTACGGCGCCTTCGGGGGGCAGACCCTCTTTAAAGCCACGGCCAGCGTGGTCGACGAAGACGGCGGCACCTACGCTGCCCAGCTCATACAACAGCTCGATAATGTCAACGGCATCAGCATCGAGATGCTCACGCTGGCCGACGCCAGGGCCAAGCTCGACACGTCCGACCGGCTGCTCGTCCTCGATATACCCGCCGGATTTTCCGCAACGCTGGCGGGCGGCGGCAAAGCGGAGCTGGTCTTTTTACAGAGGGGCAACGGCGGACTGGCCGGCCAGATACTCGGCAGCATCATACGCGGCATCGCCGGGGAGATGAGCAAACCCTTCGAGATAAAAAGCCAGGTAATTGGCAACCTCCAGGGCACGGGCGTAACTCAGGACCGCATCGACGCCGCGGTGACGCAGTACCTGGATGAAGAGCGGCAAACGCCGGCGCTGGGCGTCACCGAGGAAGTGGTGGGAGGCACCACCGACCTCGTCAACCAGTACCTGCCCGGCATCGTCACCATGTACGTCCTCTTCGCGCTCACGCTGAGCGCGCGGGTCATCGTGGAGGAGCGGCGTAAGGGAACGCTCGAAAGGCTGCTCACCACGCGGCTCACCGCCGGCGAGCTGTTTTTCGGCAAATATATCGCCTCCGTCGCCCGCGGTTTCGTCCAGACGCTGATACTGCTCGCCCTGGCCTACGCGGTCTTCCAGATGTTCACGCCCGTCACCTTCTTCGAATCGCTGTTTATCATCCTCGTCTTCACCGCCGCCGCCTCGGCGCTGGGGCTCGTCATCGCGTCGGTCGCCCGCACCGAAGAAGGGGCGAGCTGGATAGGCGTCGTCTTAACGATGTTCATGGTCATGCTCGGGGGGACCTTTTTCCAGGTGCAGCCGGGGACGGTTATCTATAGCCTCGGCAGGATTTCCATCAACACCTACGCCAACGAAGCCCTGAAAAAAATCATCGCCGAGGGGGGCACGCTGGGCGGCGCCCTCGTCCCCCTGGCGATATTTATAGGTGTGGCGGTGGTAGGACTGATTATCAGCCGGCTCATTTTCAAAGCCGTGCCCGGGAGCAAATAGGCAACGATGAAGAGCATCCGGCAAATCTGGTTTATCGCGATGAAGGACCTGAAGATTTTCACCAGGGACCGCTGGTCGGTGTTCTTTTTCATCATTTTCCCTTTCCTCTTCATCATCTTGTTCAACTTCATCTTGAAGGACGTGGGGGGAGGGGACGCCAGGCTGGAACTGCACCTGGCCACCCGCGAGGCGGCCGGGGGCCTGAGCTACCAGATTATCGGCGCGATGGTGACGGAGAACGCGACCCGGCTCCCGCCCGGACAGCCGGTAATCATCTGGGACAAGGACTACGAAGCCGACCGGCAGGCGGTGGAAGACAGGAAGCTGGCCGGCTACGTCGCCTTCCCGGCGGACTTTACCCAGGCATTGATGCAGGGCACCCCGACCAGCCTGGAAGTCTTCGCCGACGCCGGCAACCTCAACGTGCGGACGGCCCTGGATGGCCTGGCCGGCGCCATATCATCGCAGATAGGGACGAGCCAGGTAATCATCAAAGCCACCGTGGCGCTGCTGGTGGAAAGCGGCGCCCTCTCCCCGGACCAGCCGAGCATCGATAAGGCGGTGCAGGAGATGATGGCAGGGATGCTGGCCCAGGGGCAAACTCCCTTCATAACATACGTGACGGAAAAGGTGGGGGAGGTAAAGGCGGAAAACCCGTCCAACTTCGTTATACCCGGCTACCTGGTGATGTTCGTGTTTTTTGCCGCCGCCCTGACGGCGGAGATAATCGTGCGCGAGCGGCAGAACCATACCCTGGAGCGGCTGCTGGCCAGCTGCGTAAAGCGGCCGGCCATCCTCGGGGGCATCTATACCGGGTCGGTAATCAAGGGACTGGTGCAGATAGTCATCTTCTGGACGGTGGGCATCCTGGCTTTCAAGGTCGACCTGGGGCTGTCGCCGCTGGGGGTCGTCATCCTGTCGCTGCTCATGGTGCTGATGTCCTCGGCGTTTGCGGTGATGCTGGCGACCTTCGCCAGGACGGCGCGCAGCGCCAGCTCGCTGGCGGTCATTACGTCCCTGGTGCTGGCGCCGCTGGGAGGGTGCTGGTGGCCGTCTTTCCTCTATCCCGAATGGCTGCAAAACATCGCCAAGATCGCGCCGCACACCTGGGCGACCGAGGGTTTCAACAAGCTCATGCTTTTCGGGGCGGATTTCGGGGCGGCGGCGCCGGAGATGCTGGCGCTGCTGGGCTTTACCGTGATATTCGGGATTATCGCCGTATGGCGGTTCCGCACCAGCGCAGTGTAAAAGGAGGAGAATCATGGCTATAAAGATGCCGCTCGAGGAAGCCAAACGTAAAGCCCTGGACTTATTGCACACGGGCCATCACTGAGGGCCGTCTGTCCTGCAAGTTATGTGGGAGGCTTACGGCTTAAAAAATGAAGATTTTCTCTGGGCGGGGATGACCTTGTGGGGAGGCTTCGGGGGGCAACAGCAGCAGGGGACATGCGGGGCGATGGCGGGGAGCGCGGTCTTCCTGGGACTGAAGCACCGCACGCCGCTAAAAGACAAGGAAAAGGTGGCCGCGGCGAAGAAGTCCGCCAACGCGGAGGCCGGAGAGCTGGCGAAGAGCTTTTTCCAGAAGTTCGGGGCGGTGAGTTGCAGCGACCTGACCGGGGTCGACTTCTCCGACCCAATCGCCACGAAACAGGCGATAGAAGGCGGGCTTTTCGCGCGGGTATGCGATAAACTGGTGGAGTTCGTCATCGATAAGATGTACGAAATGGATAAAAACCCCGCAATATCCCTAAATAGGTCGGGAGATTAGCCGCCGCGTATCGTGTAATAGCCGGTGCCGCTGGTGTGCGTCTCGCTGCGTATGGAGATGATGAAGTACACCAGGTTCCAGGCGTCGTTTAGCGAATATAAGTCAACTTGAAGCTGGTCGTCCCCGGGAGAGACGACACCGTCAGTCCATGCCAACTCGAAGGTATCGACATCCACGCCCTCCTTGAAGGTGCCCGGGTAGGACTTGCCGTTCCAGACATCGTTGAGTTCGCAGCTGGGATTGGTCAGGCTTTTAGAGTGCCCGTTCTTGCCGGTAACAACGATGGAAGACGTATCGTTGGTGAAATCGTCGCCTTCAACGACGAAACAAGTCAACTTGGCGGCCACCGTCTCAATGATGTGGCCATATTTATCCGTGATAGGATTCGGGATAATAAAGTCGGTAATCGTCCCTCCGGGGTTGCCGTCCGCATCGAAGTCCAGGTTGCCGCCGGTGCCCGGATGGAAAGCGAAGTTGTTATCGCGGATATAGATATAGTGGCCCGCCGTCTCCGGGCAGGCGTAAACAATGATAAGGGACCAACCGGCAAAGGCAAAATCGGAGAGGGAACCGTTAGGGTTGCGGGTCTCCGCCGTGATACCATCGACGGTATAGTTAGCGTTGCCGGTATGGTGCTCTTCGCCTTCATGGACGGGGTACTTGTTCACCAGCGCGGAAACGTCCCGCACACAGGCATAGGAAAACCCGTAGGGGTCGCCCCACATGGTGTCGAGCATGGCATAAGAGCGCCCCGCGGTCAGGTCATGGGGGCCAACCGCCGGCTCGGAACCGTTGAAGTAGACCTGGTCGTTGCCTATCTTGAAGGTAATTCCCGTATCCACCGGCAGGTAAACAATCCTGATGTTATCCAGGTAGACGTATTCAGACGAACTATTGAAATTGAAGTAGAACCGCATCATGAAGTTGTGACTAGTCACGTAATCATCGGGAATGCGGTACGTGAAGGGGCTTTCGGGGTCGTTGCCGCTGAAGGCCTCGTAATTGGGGCTCCAGGTGCTGCCGCCATCGCCGGATAAGGCGAAATATAGTTTGTCATTACTCGAAAGGGAGCCGCTCTCGCGCTGGTCCCAAGAGATATTGAAAATTCCTGCCCCGTAGGAACTCAAATTCTCGCTGGTTTTCAGGGTCATGGTCCTGATGTCATTGGAGGTCGAGGTGGAACCCTGCCCCTGGAACTCTCCGGAGGAAATAGTCCAGAGGCTCGGAGTGTAATAGTTGACCTGGGCATAGACCTGAGTCAATCTTATCTGCGGGTTGGCATCGGCAGAATTCACACCGAAACCCTGCAGGGCATACGTGCCGATACCATTGATATCATCCACGGTCCATGGCGAACTCCCGGTCCTTCTGGGGTTATACTGATAGACATAGCTGATCGTGCCATAGCTGTTAGGCACCTGCTGCGAAGTAGAAGTGGTAAGGTAGTTGTTGCCACCGACTTTGAGAGTGGGCTGCATCCTGTTATCACCGTTGGGGTCATCCCTGGCCACCAGAGTTACCGTCAGGTCCTGTATGGTGCTGCCTGCCGGAACGTTGAAAGCCTGATTTAAACCAAACAGGGCGGAACCCGCCGTAGTCCCGTGTTTTAAATAGGTAGTATCGCCATCACTTACCGCTTCGTCCACATAGGTATACATATTCGTAGTCTGGTCCCAGGTGCCACTATGGGAGATGTCACTAGCGGGGTAGCGAGTTTGGCTGTAAAGGTCGTCATCAGTCCTGTGCCACTCATTAAAATCGGTGCAGTCATCGGAGAATACATCCTGTATGGCATCCTCGTTGCGCCACCCCGACCAATAGAGGAAAGCGTAGACGGCATCGGCATTGGCCGGGATGGAAGTCAAATTGAAGGAGCCAGGGGTATGCCAGTCGTCGCGTTTATCGTCGCCGTCGTCATCGGACAGCAGTGAGTTCCCGATAGCGACATAGTCGCCGGACATGGCGTCTCCCAGCTGGCGGAGGTCGTTCTTGGAGGAGTAGGCTTCAATCTGAGTATCGCCAGCCTCGGAGACCATTTTATAATAGTGGGTGTCCACGTCCCAGGAGACGGGGACGTTCTCGGGGGTAGGGGGCTGGGGGACCCCGAACTTGAGCATCTTGGTGGTTATCCAGGCGACCGCGGAGGGCAGCATGGTGGGGTGGTCCGCCGGCGGGGTATAGCTAAAGGTAAAATAGAAGGTCATTTCATCGGCGTCGAAATTAGGGAACTCGTCGAGGTAAGGGTAGGGGGCATCATAGCTCCAGACCACGGTCCAACCGCCGGGGGCCTCGGTGGACGTAACCTGGTCCGGTTTACGCGGCTGGCCAACGGCTTGCAGGGTGCAGTTACCGGTATAATTAAAGCCCCGGGGCAGCCAGACCCCGATAGACTTGACCGTGAGGTTATCGCCGACGTCGGGGTTAAAGTCTACCAGGACGCGGTAAGGCTGTCCGGGGAGGGCGCTGCCGGCCACGACAAGCTTTTTCGAATCTATCATCTGCCTGGCTTCGTCCGCGGTCAAATCAATAAAACCGGGGTCATAGGGGTCGGTTATGCTGACGTTGGTGGGGAACCAGACGTTCGAGATAGTGAAGTTGGCGGTCATGCCGTTGAGCCCGTCGGTCTGGTAAGGCCAGGCGGTCTCAAAGTCGTAGGGGTTATAGCCGGAGCCCATGAAGTCGTATTTAATACGCCAGAGGCTGTCCTCGATGCCCGCGTCGGCGGTATAGAGCTCGTTGGTGTTTTGTTCGTAGACTTCACCGGTCTTGAGGGCGGTGCTGATATGGGTGAGGGTGGGCACCAGGGTAAGGCTGCCCAGAGTCAGGAATATCAGCACGAGGATGAGGGCCTGCCCGGCCTCGCCGGAGGAAAGCCTGGACCGGAAAAAATGTCTTAGTTTTTTCATCGTATTATCCGTTTTTATAGTTTGGGCCGGGAGGCGATGGTATTTACCCTGGTGACATTGACGACACGCGTGCCAGTGTTCACGCTGCCGGTAAGCGTCAGGACAAGCTCCTCGTTATCCCAGGTGCAGTTAGACGAAGAGGGGTCAATCTTGACATATTGCGCTATCAGGTTTATCTGCGGCGGGCTACCCCCCAGGGTATAGACGCGGCGGAGCTCGAAGGTGTCATGGTCTACGGAATAGACGGCCTGAGCCAACAGGTTATCCCAGGTAATCCAGGAAAGAGTGAGGTTGGAGGTGGCGGGGAAACCAGAGTAGCCGGTTATAGTTTGCGCCATCTGGGCGTCCCGCCCGATCCACTTCATGGCGTTGAGGACCTGGCGGTTGGCGGTGGTATAGTCGTTGTTCCTGACCGTCTGGGTAATCACCTGTCCGGTGGCCATGGTAGCCCCCAGGGCGATGATACCGCTGATGGCCAGGGAGGCTATGACCTCGATCAAGGTAAAACCGGCCTGGCCCCGATGAAACCATTTGATTTTACGCAATATCATTAGTCCACCTTACGGTCTTTACCATCAAGCACGATTATGACGAGCGGTCCACCTTGTAGTCCTGTAACGTCAGCACCTCATGGTTCTGATGGCTGATGGTCACGGTTATTTTCTGGATATTGCCGTTCCTTTCGGCTACGGTAGTGACGTTGGCGGTATAACCGGGAAATTCGCGGGGAACGATGGCCGTGTACCCGGCGGTATAGTTATCCGTTTTAATATTTTCAATGATGGACTCGGCCAGTATCTTGGCGGAGGTCCTTTCTTCGTTGGTGGCGCGCGCAGAGGAAGTGGTGGCCAGGGCGCTGAGGAAGGCCACGCTGATGATGCTTAAAATAGCCAGGGCGGCTATCGTCTCGATGAGTGATATCCCTTTTTGGCTCTTTATCATCTTTATCTCGCGGGCGGGATTACGGCAACGGTTCTAGCGCGGACAGGCGCCGCCACCGCAAGCAGCCCGTATTCTCTCTAAGTATTATTCTCTGGCAGACAGCCACTGTAAATAGTTAATTCGTCATATTACTTATTACTCAGGCGGCGATGTCTTTTTCCCCCTATATTTTTAATGAGTTGATCAGCGGTATCTTCAAGAATGCCTTGACCACGATGGGGTCGAACTGGGTGCCGGCGCACTTTTTAACCTCGGCGATGGCCTTGCCGGCGGTCATGGCGGGGCGGTAGGGACGGTCCGAGGTCATGGCGTCGAAGGAATCGGCGACGGCGAGAATCCTGGCGCCGAGGGGTATTTCTTCGCCGCGGGCTTTCTGATTGGGGCCGGTCCCGTCCTAGCTGTCATGGTGGTGCCGGATGACTTCCACGATATTAGCGTTCACCAGCGGCTCGACGATGCCGGGACCGATGCTGCAATGCGTGAGGATGTAATCGTACTCCGTGGGGGTGAGCATGCCCGGTTTGTTCTGCACGCTGGAATCGATGCCTATCTTGCCGATATCGTGGAGGAGGGCGGCCCAGCGCAGGTTTTCCATCTCTTCGCCGCTGAGGCCCAGGATGCGCCCGGAATCCACGGCGATCTTGGTGACCCGCCGCGAGTGACCGGCCGTGTATTTGTCCTTGGCCTCCAGCGCGCTCACCAGCGACTCGATGGCGTCGATGAAGAGCTTCTGGAGCTCGCGGGACTGCTCTTCCACCTTGCCTTCGAGCACCTGGCGCTTCTCCTTAAGGCGGAGCTCCAGCTGCCGCTTTTTCAGCACCATCTGGATATTGGCGACCAGCTCATTGATATCAAACGGCTTGGTAATATAGTCCTGGGCGCCGTTTTTCATGCAGTTGATAATCGTATCGGGCTCGACGACGGCCGTAGCCATGACCACCGCCGTATCCGGGTAGGAGTTCTTTATCTGCGGCAGCAGCTCGGTGCCCGACGTGCCCGGCATCATGATATCGAGGATAACGAGGTCGGCCGGGTCCTTTTCCAGGTTTTCCAGCGCCTCCCTGGCGTCGCCGGCTTCACCGCAGGAGAAACCCTTGCGGGTGAGGCATTTGTTCAGGCTCCGCCGCACCGTTTTTTCATCGTCAACGATAAGAATCTTTTCCCGCGGAGGTGCAGTAACCATTCTCGTTTCCTTTCGATATCACCCAAATTAAGCGGTGCAAACCCTCTTTATTTAAGACACGGCCGGCATTCTCACGGTGAAAGTGGTGCCTTTATTTACCTGCGTTTTGACGCTGATTTTACCGCTGTGCTGGGAGACTATCCCGAAGCAGATGCTCAGGCCCAGTCCGGTGCCTTTGCCGATTTCCTTGGTGGTGAAGAAGGGGTCGAATATCCTCGGCAGGACATCTTTCTTGATGCCGCAGCCGTTATCGCCGAACGTGATATTGACATGGTGATTAACCTTTTCCGTGGTAACGGTCAGCACGCCCGGTCGGCCGGACTCCTTAATGGCCGCCTCGGCGTTCAGGATGATGTTCAGGAAGACCTGCTGCAACTGGAACTGGTCTATCTGGACATCCGGGAGGTCCTCGCGCAGACGGGTAATAATTTTAATTTTATTAGCCCTCTCCTCGTACTCGCGGAGTCGCAGCACGTTCCTCACGACCTCATTGGCCGAGGCATGGCCGTTTTCGTAGTTATTATTGCGGGTGAAGAAGAGGACGTTTTTCACGATGTTGGCGGCGCGTTTGGCTTCGCTGTTGATACACTCCAGGTCCTCTTTAGACTCCGGCGGGATATCGCTATCGATGAGCATCTGGGACAGAGAAAGTATCCCGGTCAGGGGGTTGTTGAGCTCATGGGCCAGGCCGACGGCCATCTCCCCGATGGAAGCGAGGCGGTCGGTGAGGTAGAGCTTTTCTTTCTCCTCCCTTTCGCGGGAGACATCGGTAAAGGTGAGCAGCGTCCGCTCCCCGTCCATCCTGACGGCGCCGCAGGTGATAATTTTATCGACGTTATTGGCGCGGAACCTGAACTCGAGCGTATCATCCTGTATTTTACCTAGCTTGACGCTGTGGCAGAGTTTGAGCAGCGGTTCCACGGGCACGATATCTTTGAGCAGCTTATTTATCATGGCGTCTTGACGATGGTGGAAAATCCGGTGGGCGGACTCGTTGGCCAGAATGACGCGGTCCGCGGCATCGATGACGAGCACCCCCTCGAGCATGTTCGCCAGGATGCCCTCGATGAGCTGCTTCTGCGCCTGCAGCTTCGCCTCAGCCTTTTTGCGCTCGGTAATATCGCGGACGAAGGAATAGACCTGCGCTTCGCCGGTTTTGGGTAAATTGGAGCTGATTTCGATATCGATCAACCGGCCGTCCTTACATCTGTGTTTCGTCTCCAGGCGGAGGTAGCCCTGAGCGACGATGGTTTTGGCAAGCTCCTCTAAACGCGCGGGACTCGAGGTGGCGTCAACGTCCAATATCGACATCTTCAGCAGCTCTTCCCGGGTATAGCCGGTCATGGCGCAATAAGAGTCGTTGACCTCGAGGAATTTGCCATCGAGGCCGGTGCTGCAGAAGCCGTCCAGGGCGGTCTGGAGGATGGCCTGGCGCTTCTCCTCGGCTAGCTTACGTTCGGTAATATCCACGGAGTTGACGATGGCATACTGGAACTCTCCATCCTGCGTCACGGAGACCCAATTCATTTCGATCCAGTAGGCCTCGCCGTTTTTCTTGAGGGCGCTTATCTCGCCTTTGCCGACGGGCTGGCGGAGGGCATCCAGGTAGGTCGGGAGGAAGTCTTCCCCAAGTTCTTTAGGCCACCAGGGGTAGGGGGCCTTCAGACCGACGACCTCGGCCAGGGACCAGCCGTTGAGGTGCTCCCAGGCGGGGTTGACGTACCTGACCGAGGTATCCGGATTGATGACCACGGTGGCGTGGGGGGCGTTTTCCAGGAGGCCGGACACGAATTTCTGGCTTTCCTGCAGCGCCTTTTCGGCGTTTTTGCGCTTGGTGACTTCGTGGCCGATTTCCAGGCAGATGACGACCTTGCCGCCGGTATCTTTGACGGGGTTGGCCGTATTCTCCCAGAAGGATACTTCTCCCGAAGGCAGCAGATTCTTTCTCTCCGAGGTGTGGGACTGGCCGTCCCGGAACGCCATTTCCGCCGGGCAGTCTTCACAAACCTTGTCCCTGTTTTCGTAGGCGCGATAGCATTTCTCCCCGATGTGGTCGCCGGAGCTTGCCTCTGACCGCTTGTTCTGAAAGATAATATCAAAATCGCGGTTCAATATGGTGAGGCTGTCCGTCATGGCATCGATAACGTACTGCAACTTGTATTTTTCTATCTGAAGGGCTTCCTCGGCCAGCTGGCGCTCGGTGACATCGCGGGCGTTACTGACGGCCTGGCCGCCGTTTTTACGGGCGTTTTTGACTGCGGGATAGGGCATCTTCATTTAAGCACCGCCTTCCCATGGAGGGCCATTCAGGACGACGAAATGATATCCATCCAGTATTTTAGTCCTACGCCGAATATACCATCTGGCAAATAAATATTTTGTTAATTTGGGGCGTGGCGATGTAAACGATTCGTAAAAAATGTAGCATTCCATAAATCCATAACAAGCGTAACCCTCCAGGGCGGGCCCAACTTTCAACTTTTGATTCGTTTGCGTATAATGACCTCAGGGGGAGGCAATGTCCTCGGAGAACATCTACATCGGGACGTCGGGCTGGTCTTACCCTAAAGGCGAGGGCACCTGGAAGGGCTTTTTCTACCCCGCCGGCAGGATAAACGAGCTGGAGTACTACAGCCAGTTTTTCAACACCGTGGAGGTCAACAGCTCTTTCTACCGGCCGCCCGACCCCGGCATCGTTTCTAACTGGGCCAAGCGCGTGCCGGCGGGATTTTTATTCGCGGTAAAGCTCTGGCAGAAGTTCACCCACCCCGCGATGTTTAAAGAAGCCACGGGGGAGGTCGCGGCGATTTCGCAACAGGACGTGGACACTTTTTGCCGCAGCCTGGAGCCGCTGGTAAAGGCCGGTAAGCTGGGGGCGCTGCTGGCGCAGTTCCCGCCCAGCTTTAAAAACGATAATTATGGACAGCAAATCATCGGGGCGCTGGGGCGAACGTTCGGGCAGTACCCGCTGGCGGTGGAGCTCCGACATCGCAGCTGGAGCGACGACCCGCGCACGGCGCAGATTCTCCGCGAAAACAATATCGCCTGGGTGCAAATTGACGAGCCCAAGTTCGCTTCGTCGGTGGCCGCGGACGTTCCGTTGACCGCCGATATCGCCTATTTCCGCTTTCACGGTCGGAACGCCAGGGACTGGTGGACGGGCGATAACGAGACGCGCTATCGATATCTCTACTCGCCGGACGAGATAGCCGGGCTGGCGGCCAGGGTAAAAGCCGCCGCGGCCAGGACAAAAATGCTGTTCGCGTTCTTCAATAACCACTGGCAGGCTTACGCGCCTAAAAATGCCGGCGACCTCAAGGCGGCTTTGCAGCTGCCCTTCCCGGGGATATTCAGCAACCTGGAAACGGCGCAGGTAGAAGAAGATAAAAGGCGGGCTAATAGTGCTGGATGAACTGACCGTAAAAGGCTTCGGCATCATCGAGGGGATAGACTGGAAGCCGGCCGGCGGGCTGAACGTCATCACCGGAGAGACCGGGGCCGGCAAATCGCTGGTTATCGACGCCGTGGAGGCGCTGCTCTCCGGCCAGGCCGACGAAGAAGATATACGGCACGGCTCGGACGAGGCGCGCATCGAAGGCTTTTTCGGCATCGAAAGCAGCGACAAGCGGGCGCCGCTGCGGGAGCTGCTCGCGGAGAAGGGACTGGCCGCCGAAGATGATACCATCCTCCTCACCTGCGATTTCCGCCGGCAGGGCCGCACCACGCCCAGGGTAAACCGGCAGGCGGTATCGCGGTCGCTGCTGCGGGACATCGGCGCGGCTTTAGTGGATATCCACGGCCAGAGCCAGCACCTCTCGCTGCTCAGGAAAGAGCAGCACCGGGAGTTCCTCGACGCGTACGCCCATGCCCTGGACCTGAGGCACGATTTCGGCGCCAGGACGGCGGAGCTGCACCAGATAGAGCGCGAAATCCAGGCGCTGTCCCGCAGCGAGCAGGAACTGGCGCGGCAGACGGAGCTGCTCCAGTTCCAGATAGATGAAATCCGGCGGGCGAAGCTCGGGGACGGGGAAGAAGCGGCGCTGGAAAGGGAACTGGCATTGCTGACATCGGCGGAGAAGCTGAAAGCGGCGGCCTACGAAATCTACCGGACGATTTACGGCGATGAGAACTCCCTCGAATCGTCCTCGGCGCTGGACAAGGTCAACGAGGCCATCCCGGCGATGCGGCAGATAATCGAGACCGACCCCTCGCTGAAAGCCAAGCTCGGCTACCTGGAAGAGGTGGTGCACGGACTCGAAGAGCTGGCGCGGGAAGTCCGCGCTTACGGCGATAATCTCAACTTCGACCCGCCGCGCCTCGAAGAAGTCCAGGCCAGGCTGGAGCTTATCCGGGGACTGAAGAGGAAATACGGCGGCTCGATTAACGAGATATTGCGCTACCTGGCTAAAGCCGAGGCGGAGCTGGAGGGGCTGACCTATTCCGGTGAACGGCGCGAGAAGCTGGAAGTCGAAAAAGAGCAGCTGAAAAAGGAGATGGGCAACCTGGCGTCACGGCTTTCCCGCGAGCGCGGCAAAGCGGCTAAAAAATTGGCTTCCGTGGTGAAGAAGGAGCTTGCCGAGCTTAACATGGGGAGGGTAGACTTTGACATATCGATAACCCAGGAAACTTCACCGGAAGGAATACCTTTCCCCGATGGGAAGCTTTATCGTTACAGCGCCAGCGGCGTGGACGACATCGTCTTCATGGCTTCGACCAACCCGGGTGAGCCCCTGAAACCTCTGGACAAAATCGCTTCCACCGGCGAAATATCGCGGTTTCTGCTGGCGTTAAAAAGCGCCCTGGCCGAGGCGGACACCATCCCGGTGCTCATCTTCGACGAAATCGATATCGGCATCGGGGGGAGGAGCGGGGAAGTCATCGGTAAAAAGCTCTGGAACCTGTCTCGGCACCACCAGGTTATCTGCGTGACCCACCTGCCGCAGATAGCCGCCTTCGCCGACGCGCAGTTCCGCGTCAGCAAGCAGGCCACCGGCGAACGCACGGTCAGCACCATCGAACCTATAGAGGGGGAGGCGCGTTTCAAGGAGCTGGCCGTGATGATTGCCGGGGCCCGCTATACGCCGAGCGCCCTCACCGCGGCCCGGGAGCTCATCGAAAAGGCGGAGAACTGGAAAAAGAGCGCAGCCTGAAAAGGGGCTGGCGTCCCTCTTAAATACCCCTTTACTTCTGTATCGCTTTCTTGCCGACGACCTCCTGGCGGTGGTACCAGGTATTGACGGCATCGATAACTTCATCGGGACGGTCAAAGACGCGCAGCATATCATACTCGTCTTCCGAGATGAAGCCGCGCGCCAGGACCGCGTCTTTCATCCAGTCGAGAAAGCCGCACCAGAAATCACTGGAAAAAAGTATTACCGGGAAGGGCCTAATCTTCTGGGTCTGGATCAGCGTCAGGACCTCGGTCAGCTCGTCCATCGTGCCCAGGCCGCCGGGCATGATAATGAAAGCGGTGGCGTATTTCACCAGCATGACCTTGCGCACGAAGAAATGATGGAACGTTATCGTTTTTTCGGCGTAGATATTGCAGGCCTGCTCCACCGGCAGCTGGATGTTCAGGCCGACGGACTTTACCTCCGCCCGGCGGGCGCCCTTATTGGCGGCCTCCATGACCCCGGGCCCGCCGCCGGTCATGATATTAAAGCCGGACTTGCCCAGACCATAGGCGATTTCCTCGGTCTGCCCGTACCATGGATTGTCCTCTTTCATCAGGGAAGAGCCGTATATCGTCACGGCCGGCTCGATGTCCGCCAGCGTATCGAAGCCCTCCACCAGCTCCCCGATGATGCGGAACATCCGCCAGGACTCTTCTTTTTCCAGTTGATTGATTTCATATTCGTTGCGCATGGTCCCCTCCATTAGCTGCCTGTATTATAACAGGTGGAACTTCTCGCCGTATGATGGCACGGTGACTTTGAAGCCGGTCTTTTCCTTGAGGAAATCCTTAAAGCTTTCGGCGGCGCGGGCCTCTCCGTGGGTGAGGAAGACCAATCTGGGCTCGGCCGAAAGCCGGGAGAGCCATTTTAGAAGCTCGTCCCTATCGGCATGGGCCGAAAAGCCCTGGATATGCTCTATCCTGGCCCGCACGGGATGCATCTGGCCGTGAATCCTGACGCTGCGGGCGCCGTCCAGAATCTGGCGGCCCAGCGTGCCTTCCGCCTGGTAGCCGACGAACAGCACGGTGCACTCGGGCCGCGAGATATTGTTGGCCAGGTGGTGCTTAACGCGGCCGCCCGTGGCCATGCCGGAGCCGGCGATAATCATGACGGTGCCCTTGATTTCGTTCAGCTTTTTCGACTCTTCCACGGTCTCGACGAATTTAAGCCCGGGAAAGTCGAAAGGGGACTGATGGCGGCGTATCAGGTCTCTCATCTCGTCGTCGAACTGCTCGGCGTACCGCTTGAAGACTTCGGTAATTCTTATCGCCATGGGGCTATCGAGATAGACGTCGAGGGCCGGTATGCGCCCGGCCATCAGCAGGTTGTTCAAATAATAGAGAATTTCCTGGGCGCGCTGCAGAGCAAAGCTGGGGACGATGATATTGCCGCCGGCGGCGAAGGCTTCTTTCACAATCCTCGCCAGGTCGTCGCCGATGACCTCGGTGCCCTTATGCTCCCGGTCGCCGTAGGTGGACTCCATCACGACGTAGTCCGTCCGGCGGAAGGCGTCGGGGTCGTGCAGGAAGGGGCGGTTCCAGCGGCCGATGTCACCGGAAAAAACGATACTCCGCTTCTCCCCGCCCTGACGGAACACCAGTTTTATCATGGACGAACCGAGCACGTGGCCGGCGTCGTGGAAAGTGGCCTCGATGCCGTCGCCGACGGTCACCGGTTTATTGTAATCGACCGGGGCGAAAAATTTGAAAGACGCCTCGGCTTCGGCGACCGTATAAAGGGGTATTTCAGGGTAGGGGCCCTGCCTGCCTTCCCGGAGGTGTCTCTTTTTCTTATAGGCGGCGTCCTCCTCCTGCAGATGGGCGGAATCGATGAGCATAATCTTGGTGATATCGGCGGTGGCCGGGGTACAGATCACGGGGCCGTGGAACCCCTCGCTAACGAGCCTGGGGAGCAGGCCGGAGTGGTCGAGGTGGGCGTGGGTAAGCAGGACGGCGTGCAGTTCCGAGGGTTGGCAGCGGAAGGGCTCCCAGTTGCGGTGCAGGAAGTCCCTTTCCTGGTAGAGACCGCAGTCCACGAGGAGATTGAGGCCGTTTGCCTCGATGAAGTACCGGGAGCCGGTGACGCCGCGGGCCGCGCCCATGAAGGTCAGGTTGATATCCATGGTTTATCTAACCGTTTAGTTCATGATAACACCTGGGGTGGTGAGACGCCAGTGTTAGGTGTCTAAGAGGGGCTTTGCCCCTCTTTCTTTTCTTCCCCCTTCCTTTGGTAAAGGAAGGGGGATCAGGGGGATGGATTTCGTCTTGGTGAAAAAGGGGCAGGGTTTTCTATTTACCGCCGAAGAGTCTAATATGCTGCTTGCGCATGCACTTGTTCTGGACCACCTTGAGACCGGCCTTCCTGGCGAGGGCGGCGGCCTCGGCGTTTTTAATGCCTTCCTGCATCCAGACGGCTCTGGCGCCGATTTTAATCGCCTCCTGCACGATGGGCAGGACGTCTTCCGACCGCCTGAAAATATCGACGACGTCTATTTTTCGCGGTATGGAGGAGAGGTCGGGGTAGCTTTTGAGCCGCAGGACGGTCTTTTCGTTGGGATTGACCGGGATAATTTTATAGCCGTGTGCCTTAAGATACCTGCCCACTAAATTGCTAGGACGCTCGGGGTTGGAGGAAAGCCCGACCATCGCCACCGTCCGGCTGTTCCTGAGAATTTCCTCAACATTCTTTAGAATGTCTTTAGCCGCAGTCATCGCGTTGTCCCCCTGTTATAAAGTCGTCAAAGCTAGCCGATAAAGAGCTCGACCCTGGCCGGACCGGCCAGCGAGTTGAGCTCGCCGGTGAACGCCGCCCAGTCGAAGCCGGTGCGTTTCCGGTACTGGTAGTGCAGGCTGACCCGGCCCTCCAGCACGGACATCGTTTCCAGTCGCAGGCCGCGCAGCTTTTCTTTGAGGAACGCGGACATCCTGGATTCTATTCCGGCGTAAGAAGGCTGGTCGACGGAGATCATCAGGTGGCCCCGCCCGAACACGGAAATGCGGTTGCGCGTCAGCCAGTGGATGGCCAGGATGATAATGACGATTAAGAGAAGGACACCAGTCGCCAGGAAGTTATTGGTGGCGGCGCCGATGGACGAAGCGATGAGCAAAAGGAGGAAACCTATCTCCGCGGGGTCTTTGACGGGCGTCCTGAACCTCACGAAGGACAGCGCCCCCAGCAGTCCCAGCGAGAGCGGTATGGAGACCTGGATGCCCAGGAAGAGCGCCGTGATGGCCGGCCCGCCGATGATAAAGGTGCGGTGCACGCCGGCCCCGATATGCCTCGACCCGTAGAACATTTGATAGAGAAGATAGACGACAATCGAAGCCAGCAGCGAAAATCCCAGACCGACGACGATTTGCGGTAGTCCCATCGGGGACTGCAGTCCCTTGATATAGTCCCAGATTTCGGTCCACATAGTATATCCTCCTTTACTCCAGTATCGAAATTAGTTTACCCGGGGGCGAGGAGCGGCCCACGCTGCCCGGCGTTTCAAAATACGCGTCCAGACAGGCGCCGTATTTGGAAAAACGACTCCAATCGACGTCCAGGAATTTCATGCGGCGCAGCGTGAGAGGCAGCACCAGGGAGGGGCCTTTGACCTCGATGACGCCTCCCGGCAGGGCTATCTCCGCGGACAGGGTGGGGCGCCCCCCTAACTGGGGGTCGACGACCAGGGCGCGGATATCGCGGTCGAAAGACACCCGCTCGCCGGTGAGTATTTCGTTGAAGCGGTAGCGCCGGTAGGATATCAGAATAACCGGCTTGAGCGGCTTCTCCGGGAAATGGCCGAACCCCGCCAGCGTCTCCGAAAGCAGCGTTTTACTCACCACGCCCTGGGCGAGACGGGCCGGCTCTAGCTGTGATGCGGGCACAAGGAGTCGGCGGCGCTGCTTGCTGCTGGCAAAGCCCTCCCGCGATTTAAGCTCGATAAAGACCGGCACCTCTCCCGTTGGCGCGCCGTCGCCATACCAGCGGAGGCGCACCTTGTCCTTCCTGAAATCGCCGGAGGCCGACCGCTCGTACTGGTCGAGGTCGACGGTATCGAAGTACAGGCTGCGGACGATGTCCCGGGGGAACTCCTGGTCCGGGCGGCAGACCTGCCTTATCAAAGCGTAAGCGAAGCCGATATTACGGGGAATAATATAAAATTTCCGCTCGAACCTCTGGCCCGGCACTGCCGGCGGCGGGACGGACAGCTTTTTAAAGATGCCGGCAATCTTAATGTTGAGTTCCTCCGGTCTTAATCATCATTTGGCGGGGACGAACATATCCGCCAGCCACATGCTGGCGCCGTTGCCGCTGCCTTTAGGCCCGTGGCTCGGTCGTTCGCCGTTGAGCTGCTGCCGCACGGACTCCCACCGGGCGGCGATAACGGTCTTCAGGCCGAGGGAGTTGGGGCCGAAGCCGGGCTGGCGCGGCGGCTGCGGCGACATCAGCGGGCCGTATAGATTCTGCATCAGCAACTCATAGTTGGTCTTGGTCAGGATTTCCTTGAGTTTATCGCGGTCGGCCTGGGTAAAAGTGCGGCCCAGCAGCTCGTAGAGGCTGCTAGCGTTAAAATTCTGGCGCAGGGCGTCAGTTTCTTTGGAGCTCAGCATGAAAGGCAGCATCGGCGAAGGGCCGCCCGCCTGCCAGCCTTCGAAGGCGTCCGGCGGCCTCAGGTCCTCGGTGAGGCAGCGCTCCCAGTCCTCGTAGGTATAGAACGCCTCGGTATCGGCCTTGACATAGGGCCGGATCATATCCGCCAGCTGGTCGACGCGCGGCAGGACGACGTCGAGAGAGAACGGGCCGTCCAGCAGTTCCTGCATATAGCGGTGATACTTATCCAGGTAAGGCTGATAGGAAAGCAGCCGGTTGACCAGGGGGAACCTCTTCATCGGGCCGGTGGTCGGCTCGTCGATGTAGTAGTTGATGATGCCGTTTTTACGGATGCCGCCGTTAAACGTGCCGAAGGTCATGTTAAGGTCCCAGGGGATGAGGGAAAATTTGCCGTCGACCTCGTACATGTACATGTTGTGCCCGATGCCGATATAGTTGTCCAGGTGGACGATGCAGGCCGATACGGCGAAAAATTTCAGGGCTTTATCCACGTCCAGTATCTTTTCGATTTCCTGCGGGAAAGTCGCGTCGGGCTCGTTATTGAGGACATCGAGGAGCTTGAACAGCCCGGAGTAGTCCGGGTCATCCTGATTGGTCTTGAGTCCGGCGCCCTCGAGAAGGTTGCGCGGCATGGCCATCAGCACGGCCTGCGACTCGTTGGCGGAGGTGAAGGCCGGGAACGAATCTACGGCATCCAGTGCCTTGAGGATATCCAGGAACGGCCCTCCGCCGATGTTAAGGCCAAAAAGGGGGTTCTCCTCGGGCGTCTGGGCCTGGGGCATACCGAAGATAGTGAAGCCTTTGTAGGCGTTTTTTTCCGTCCAGTCCAGGCGCGCCGAGGCGACCTCGGGTTTGTACAGGTTGCCGCTGGCGTCGTTAAAGTAACGCTGCAACAGGGCCTGGTCGACCGCCTCCGCCATGGTGTACACCCCCAGGTGCATGTTATTGACACAGAGGTCAACTAAAGAAGCGCGGGGGGAGGGGACCCCCATCTTGGCGAATATCTCGTAAGAGATAACGTCGCGGAGGAGGGTGGGGTCGCTCCAGCCGTTATTAAAGTGTACCTTTTTCATGCCGTGGAAGGTGCGGGCCCGGTTAAACAGATTAAAGTCGATCGCAAAGGGAAAGCGGTTGCTGTCCCAGGCGACCGTCTCCATGAGCGAGGCGTTGCCCTTGGTTCTGACGGCGACGTCCGTCACCAGCTCATCGTCAAACCAGAAATCGGCTTTATAGTAGTCCTTGGCGTAGGCGTTGGCCTTTAAAGCCGCCCAGTCCGAGTCTTTCATGACGATGCGTACCGTGGCGATGCGGGTGGTATCGAAGGGGTTGACTTTGGGGTCGCCGGAGCCGGCGGCCGGGCTGACGGCGCAGCCGGAGAAACTGGAGGCAACCAAGACGACTGCCAGGAGCGCCGCGATGATGGTGAGGACTTTATGAAACATACAAAAGCTGTCTGGCAAAATATTTATCACCAGATTATCATAAAAAATGAATGAATACAATCACCACAAGCTTGGGGGGCGGCGGCGAATTTGTTCGCCGCCGCCCCCTTTGATTGTATTCGTATTAATCAACCGCTTGTGGTATCGTTATATTATCCGCAACTAAAAGATTCTCAATGCTCAAAAAGCCCCGCGTTTTTTACGGCTGGTACATCGTCGCCGTAATGATTATCGCCATGATGCTGGTCTACGGCATCAGGACCTCTTTTTCCGCCTTTTTCCCCCATGTCCTCGACACGTTCCACTGGTATCGCGGCAGCACCGCCATCATGCTCTCCCTGAACATCTTCGTCTACGGACTAACCGCCCCCTTGGCCGGCCACCTGGTCGACCGCTGGAAGCCGAAGGCGGTGGTGGTCATCGGCATATTCGTGCTGGCGCTGGCCACCGGCGCCTGCTACTTCGCCCGCGAGCTCTGGCACTTTTACCTGCTCTTCGGCGTGCTGGCGCCCATCGGCTCCGCCTTCTGCGGCTCGCCGGTGCTGAACACGGCCATCATCAACTGGTTCGGCAAAAGACGGGGCCTGGCCGTGGGGCTGGGCCAGATAGGGGGCGGCCTGAGCTTCGTCTACGTCATGCTCATCGACTGGGCGAACCGGCAATGGCCCTGGGAGTACTCGTTCTTCCTGATGGGGGGCCTGGTGATAGCCGTCATGCTGCCGCTCTATCTCATCTTTTACCACGTCCGGCCGGAAGATAAAAAGATGAAAGCCTACGGCTCCGGAGAGCCGCAGACCGCCGGCGCGGCCAAAGACGCCCACATCGCCGAACCGGACTGGACCCTGCGGAAAGCCTTCGGGACCTACCAGCTGTGGCTGCTGGTGTTCGCCGATTTCTGCTACTGGGGCATCGGCAACTACCTCATCATTGCGCACCAGATTAAGTTCGCCGAGGACGCCGGCTACAGCAGCCAGGTGGCTGCAACGGTCTTCGGTCTGTTCGGCATCGTGTCTATCGTGGGACAGATCGGGGCTTTTATCTCGGACATCATCGGGCGGGAACGGACGGCGCTGATAGCGGTGGTCCTGGGCATGGGCGGCCTCTACGCCCTGGTGTCCGTCCATGACACCTCTCAGCCGTGGCTGCTTTATGTTTACGCCATCTGCTCCGGCTTCGCTACGGGTATATTTTCCCCCACCATTATCGTGGGCGCGGCGGACATCTTCCACGGGAAAAATATCGGGGCGATATCGGCCCTGCTGCTGACGGGGGTCGGGTTCGGCGGCGCTATCGGGCCGTGGCTCGGCGGCTTCCTCTACGATAAACTGGGAAGCTATAGCGTCGCCTTCATCATCAGCCTCATCGCTATCGGTCTGGCCGGCGTCAGCTTCTGGATAGCCGCGCCGAGAAACGCCGGAAAGCTGCGGGAAAAAAGACTGGGCCCGGCTTAGTTTAGCCCGACTCCCGCTTAATCCCGTTACCCTTGCGGGCCACCGTAAAAATCTGATAGCTCAACCGGTTCAACAGGGGCGTCTTTTCGAATACTCGTTCTGTAGCTTCAACGACCGGACAGACGATCTTAAGCCCCCGCCGGTCTCCCAGGCGGAGTATCTTTAGCAGGTAAGAAAGGCTGAAACTATAGGGAAAAAGATAGCGGAACTGCAGGCGGTCCCAGCGGGCCGATGCCAGGGCCTTCTTCAGGCTCCCGGGATAAAGAGCCTTTTCGTCTTTGGTATTGAGGTGAATGACCTTCCTGGCCAGGGCGGCGATGGGATTGAGCCGGTTCGGCTCCATGAGCAGCAGGATGCCGCCCCGGGAAGTTACCCGGCGGCACTCGGCCAGCGCCCGGGCGGTCTCCAGATGGTGCAGTATCGCGCTGCCGATAACGCAGTCAAAGGATTCATCGGCGAAAGGCAGTTCCATGCAGTCCCCCACGATAAAACGACCTTCCCCGCACGACTTCACGGCGCTGCTTATCAAAACGTCGCTGGCGTCAATGCCGGTGACGTCATAGCCTTTAGCGAGCAAAATCTTGCTCAGCCAGCCCGCCCCGCAGCCGTAGTCGAGGATTTTTAGCGGCCTGGCCCGCTCGAGCACGCTGAAAATCAGCCGGAGCTGCCTTTTCCGTATTACATTGGGGAAGATGATGTGGTCCCAGAGTTCTATCTCGCCCGTGTCGAGTGTGACCTCCGCCTTTTCGTAAGCCTGTATCTCGTCTTTTAATCCCATGAAGCTCCTCCGGGTTTCCTATTTGACGGGTGATAGCTCCAGGAGAGCCATGGCCGAGTCTCCGTGAGGATTTTCTAGCTTTAACGCGTCCCTGTCCGACACGGGAGTCCAGCACCCGTCATCTCCCCGACAATACCAGTTCTCGTACTGCTTTGTCCAGTGTTCGAATAGTCTTGCCAGACCGGGCTGGTCGTATATCCTCTGGAGGGGCTTGATGACTCCGGCTTTCCTTCCCCAGGGCACGGTACAGATGAGCCTGCCCCAGCGACAGGGCCGCCGTGGCGTTGACCCTTATCCCGTCCCTCTCCAGCGGATGACGCCGTAACAGGGGAGGCCGTCCTGGGTCTCCTGGGGTATCTTGACCACGATATTGGACGCCCAGCCGGCGAAGATGTGCGCCTGCTCCAGCATTTTGCCGAGGTCGTTGGTCGTCACCTCGACGCTCAAAGGCTTGGGGTGCACCAGGGCGGCGATTTTCTTGGCCCCGGCTTCGGCATCGTAAACGCCATCGGCGAACATAATCGATGGATTGGTCGTGACGCCGTCGATGACGCCCATTTCGAGCCACCGCCCGATCTTGCTGATGCTGGCGGAATCGATATAAATATCCATCCTCGCTCCTCCTCAGGTATATATTATTCTCAACTTTATTTACCGGAATAATTATTCCGAACCATCAATTACATTTATCCTTTTAAATACCGGAATTATCTTTCCGAACTTTCGATTACCTTGACAGCTTCGAAGAGGTCGACGCAGACCGCCTCAGGGCGCGAGTTTTCCTCGCTGAAAAGCCGGCAGAGCTCGCATTTCATTTTGCCGATGAGAATCGTCCGCGCCCCGGCGCTCTGCCCGGCTTTCACGTCCGTCAGGTTATCCCCGACCATTTCCCTTTGTGATAGTTTTGTAAGTTGTCAGTTGGTCTCTGTGATATGTTTGTGACATCGTTTCCGTAAAATCTGTATCAAACGGTCAAAAACACACAAACTCGCTAAAAAGACCAAAATGACATTTGTATCAAATGAACGGCTGGTTAAACTATCGGGATATGGTTACACATGGCACATGAAAGCGCTGATAAAGCATTTCTTTATAAAATATTACCCAGAAAAAGTTGACAAATGGCATACAATGTGTTACGATTTAGCCAATTGGCTTCTATGAATCACAAAATTATCAAGACCGCAAAAGGAAAAGTAATAACCTTTTATTTAGTTATTTGAAAAATTGAGAGAGGAGGTGCGCGTATAACAAAACGTATCACAAAAGAGATAAAAAAGTCACCCTTGGAGTAAATTTTAGGAGGAAATAACAATAAATGAAAAGGAAAATTATCAGTATTCTATTTGCGCTGGTGCTGGTTGTGAGCCTCAGCCTGGTCATGGCAGCGCCGGCGGCGGCCGCCACCGCCGTAACCAATGTGTGGGTATCTTTTGCGAGTACAGGCAACAATATTAGCAACGCCGCGGTATATACCATCTACTTCACGCCTACTACGGCGCTGCAACGTGGTATAGACACGATTACCGTAGCCTTCCCCGATGGTATAGACCTCACTATGGGAGCGTATACCTTCGACCTTAGCGGTGCACAGACGACCGCAACTTACTATACCTTCGGCGCCGATGGCCTCGTAGCCACGTCTGCTGCGACGCTCTGGAACACATCCTATCAACGGGTGAACATAACCACACCCGTGGATATGGCCGCCGGCACCGCAGGGTATTTCGTGATAAGTGCTAGTGCCGTCATCAAGACTGCCGCTACCGCGGGCAGCTACAACATTAAGCTGTGGACGAGCAAGGACGCCACGCCTGTCCTGTCCTCGGCGTTTCCTGTGGATGGTTCTACTGTAAGCTCCATCGCTACTTACAGTGGGTACCCGAGCTCCTCTGTGGCTGGTGCTGCCTCCGCTTATAAATTCACATTCACGTCAGCTACAGCAGTTACGACCGCGGGCACGATAACGGTACAATTCCCACTGTTGACCTACCTGCCTGCCACCATCGCCACCTCCGCTGTTATTGCGGGTGATGACGCTACTGGGCTATTAACGGACGACCCGAACGCCACCGCCGTGACGGTTGATACCACCCAGCGGACGGTAACGGTAACCCCGGGTGAGGCTCTTGGAGCCGATACCAACAACTACGTATACTTCGCGATCGGGGCCGGGATTCTAAATCCCACCTTGGCTGGTGTTAAAACAATCTCCGTATGGACCAGCACGGACGGAAAGAAATTAACATCAGGGACCGTGGCCACTATAGTGGCGGGTGCCGCCACCAAGCTGGCGTTCACCACTACTTCCGATGATGCGACCATCATTAACGCCTTTTCCCAGGTGATGGTACTCCAGGCCCAGGACGCATACGGAAACATAAATACTGCTGAAACCACCACGGTATTGGTCAGCGCAACTACCGGCACCGGCACCGTCCATACTGCCGCTGGCAGTAGCAACCCGTGGGGAGCCAGCCAGGCACTTACCGCTGGTACTATCAACGTGTACTACTTGCCCACCACAGCCGGAACCCATGTCCTGACGGCAACGGTAGTGCTGGGTACCGCCATGACCGCGGGCACTAGGACGGTATACGTCGCCCCGGCGGTTGTACTCAAGGATGCCGGCGGTACCACCATCAACAGCTATTGCCCTGCCGCTCTTACTTATACCGCTGATTTACTCGGCGTCACCTATATACAGGCGGCTATCACTGCCGCTTCGGCGGGTGACACCGTGGAGCTGGGCAGCGGCATCTATGAGATAAGTACCGCCATTAGCCTGAATAAGGCCATCACACTGAAAGCGGCCACTGGTACCTCACCAATCATCAGGAACACCGCAACTATTACCCAAGCTTTAAGTGTGGGCACGGCTGGCAGCTTAATCCACCCGGTAGTCATTGACGGTCTCACCTTCCAGAGGCTGGTGCTTGGCACCGAGATTCGCACCGCCATCTACAACAACGGCTATGACTATGTCACGGTGCGGAACTGCACCTTCAACTACATAGAGCCGAATCAGAACGCAATGTATCAGGGTGTGGTATATTTCGGCCAATCTGCCACCATAACTTCGGCTACAGTAAGCAACAACACCTTCTACTACTGCGTCACCTCCTGGCCTAATACCGCCGATGGCTACAAGTCTGGCTGTATCATCTTCTCAACACATGGAGGAGATTACACAGCAGCAATCAGCGGGGTTACCATCAGCGGCAACACCCTGACCGGCTGCAACCAGTACGGGATCGCGTTTGGTGGATATGATGGCACCCACACTGCATCCGGCACCATCAGCAACAACATCATCACCAACGGGCAGTCCCCCATCGACCTGTGTGACTTCACTACACTAATCACCGTAACCGGCAACACCATCACCGGTGCTTACAGCTACGGAATAAAGGTAGAGGGAACCCATAACGCAGCGGTCACGATAAAGACCAACAGCATCACCGGGACTGCCGGCACGGGGGCCGCTCTCCAGATTGAGGAAGACGGCACCGGCGCGGTAACTGTTCAGTACAACGACCTCTACAACAACAATGGTTCCGCGATAGCTGCAACAGCTGCCTACGACTGTAAATACAACTACTACGGCAGCGCCAGCGGTCCGGGATTATTGTTAGTCAGCGGCACTACCTTAACTAGCCCCTGGCTGTACGTTTCCAAGGCCACTGTGGTGGCAGCTAACGCCGACTCACCCGCAGTCGCGAGGGCACTGGTAGTTGGTTGGAACACCCTGTCAACTCCTGCCAAGCTCATAACTACGGCAGATTCTGTTGATGAGCTGGTTCCTACCGGTTCGAGCATTGCCTACTACTATTCTGGCGGCTGGCAGCAGGTAACCACAGGCTATGTTCTCACCCCCTGCAATGCTATCTACATCAAGATGACCACCGCTCAGACCGCGCTGCTCAAGATTGACGGCGCGACCACATACGTCCCGAGCAAGGATCTGGCGGCAGGCTGGAACCTGATTGGACAGACTAACCTGACAGGCGCCGAGACAGATCTTCAAGCTGTGGCTTCAGTAGCCGCCAACTACGGGCAGCTGGTAAGCCCATCCTTGAACGCCGTGGCGTGGATCAACACCAGCAGCACTGCCAGTACCGGGAGCTTAGTTCTAGGCGAGGGCTACTGGATATTCATGAAGACCGCAGCTACAATAGGCGGCTTTACCATTTGCCCGATAGCGCCGGACCTTGACTAAAAACCCTACCGGCTAGAGACGGCTGAAAGAAACCAGAAATGGGGGGTGGGGTTTACTTCCCATCCCCCATTTGAATAGTGAATGATAGGAACAAGGGGGTGCATATGAAACTTAAGGCAATCATCTTTTTGACGCTGGTTCTACTCCTGGCAATATGTGCTACTCCCGTTTATGCCGATGATGTACCGGCGTTACCCCATGCCTTCTATGGGACAGTCACCATAGCGGGTTCTCCGGCCCCGGTGAATACAGTCGTAACCGCTAAGGTAGGGGGAGTGGTGTGTGGCAGCATCACTACTACGGTATTGGGTCAATACGGTGGCTCAGGCTCTTTTGACCCCAAGCTGGTAGTGCAGGGCACTATCGATGATGGAGCCACCATAACCTTCTACGTAAATGGCAACCTCGCGGTCCAGACTGCGGCCTGGCACAGCGGTGACGTTACCCAGTTAAATCTGACGGTCACCACGACACTATCTGCGCCGACGGTCACGGCGATCTTACCTGTTTCCGGCCCACTAGCGGGTGGGACCAGTGTAACTATCACCGGGACGGGTTTTGTTAGTGGCGCCACGGTGACCATTGGCGGCGTGTCAGCGACGAGCGTCGTCTTTGTGAGCGCTACCTCAATCACAGCGATAACTCCTGCCGGCACGGCTGGGGCGAAGGATGTGGTGGTCACCAACCCGGATACCCAATCTGGCACCCTGACGGGCGGGTTCACCTATGTGGTATCCGTGCCGACGGTCACGGCGATATTACCTGTTTCCGGCCCAATAGCGGGTGGAACCAGTGTAACTATCACCGGAACGAATTTTGTTAGCGGCGCCACGGTGACCATTGGCGGCGTGTCAGCGACGAGCGTTGTTGTTGTGAGCACTACATCAATCACAGCGACAACCCCTGCCGGCACGGCCGGGGCGAAGGATGTGGTGGTCACCACCACGGACGGAACTGGCACTCTGACGGGCGGGTTCACCTATTATAACCCGGCCCTTGCGCCAACGGTCACGGCGATCGCGCCGGCTTCCGGCCCAACAACGGGTGGAACCAGTGTAACTATCACCGGGACGAGTTTTGTTAGCGGCGCGACGGTGACTATTGGCGGCGTGTCAGCGACGAGCGTCGTCTTTGTGAGCGCTACCTCGATCACCGCGACAACCCCCGCCGGCACGGCTGGGGCGAAGAATGTGGTGGTCACCAACCCGGATACCCAGTTTGGTACCCTGACGGGCGGGTTTACCTATGTGGCGGAAAGTGGGGGACCCGTAGGTGGAACTCCCTCGATAGATACCAACATCTTCGGGTCGACAGGGAGCTTCAATATCAATAGTGCGGGCATAACCCAAGCGGAGATAAAGGCCACTTCTACGGACGGCAAACTGACCATCACTATCCCCACGGGCACTAAAGCCTTGGATAAAAACGGCAGCCCGCTGAGCAGCCTGACGGCAATCATTGATTCAAGCCCACCGGCACCACCCGAAAATGCCAATGTCATTGGGCTGGCCTATACCTTCGGGCCTAATGGTGCTACCTTTGACCCGCCCATAACCTTTACATGGAGCTACGACCCGGCTGCTTTGCCGGCAGGCGTAGCGGAAGAGGATTTGGTCATAGCTTACTACGATACCACCGCAGGCGAGTGGGTGGAGTTGCCGTGCGTGGTTGACACCGCGAATAACAAGATTCTTGCTTCCGTTTCGCACTTTACCACCTTAGCCATTATTGGTACCTTAACACCGACGCCAACACCGACGCCGACATTGACGCCGACGCCCACACCGACCCCGACATTGACGCCGACACCGACACCGACGCCGACACCGACGCCGACACCGACGCCAACACTGACGCCGACACCCACACCGACGTCGACGCCAACGCCAACGCCCACACCGACGTCGACGCCAACGCCCACACCGACGCCGACGTTGGGAGAAGCGGAGGAAGGCTTATCTTGGTGGCTTATCGGTGGCATCATTGCTGCGGTGATTATCATCGGCGCAGTTGTCCTGATGGTTATGTATCGCCGCCGGGCTTAAGCGGCGACTTTCCAAGAAAGAGTTTTAGAGAGGGGGCGATAGCCCCCTCTCTCGTTTTACCCCCCTCTCCAGCCAATAAAAACGTAGGCTCGCAAAAATGAAACAGGCTGGAGAGGGGCAGGGGTGAGGTTACCATTTAAGGAGTAAAAAGATAGGCACCAGGTTCGGGAATTACTTTCGGTTGTTGATCCGCTTTGAGATTACGTTGAGTATTATTCCGGTAAACACGGTCAATATACCGATGGTGACAAAAAGTATCGCCACCATGGCCAGGCCCGTAGCAAAGAGATTGGAACCGAAGTAGTAAACACGGATTACCATGATTCCCGCGACCAGTCCCATAACAAGGAAAATCCCGCCGAACAGACTGAAAAACAGCAGGGGGCGCCTCTCGGAAATCATTACCAGTATCCGGTTGAAAACTCCCAGGCCGTGTTTCACGGGGTTCAGCGTCGAACCGTCCCCGCTATAGGTAACGGAAATGGGGACCTCGATGATTTCCAGACCGCGCGCGGCCGCGGCGGAGACTATCTCCGATGATACCGCCATCCCGGTCTCCTTAAGCTCCAGGGAATTTATCGCTTTGCGGGAATACGCCCTGAACCCCGACTCGGTATCGGTGAGACGCTGGCGGGAGGCGACCCTGGTCATTCTCGAAAGGACCCTCTGTCCCAGGCGGCGGTAGCCGGAGATTTTGTTTGCCTGCATTACCCGCGAGCCGATGACGATGTCCGCCCCGCCCTTGATCCCCTCGACCAGGCGGGGGATTTCATCGGGACTATGCTGGGAGTCCGCATCCAGGACTACCAGGATGTCGGCGTCCCTCTTTTTGGCCTCGTCCAGCAGGGTCCGGATGGTGCTGCCGTAGCCCCGGTTGCTCTCGTGCCTGACTACCGTGGCCCCGGCCAGCCCGGCGATGCTGGAGGTCGCATCGGCGCTGCCGTCGTCGACGACGATTACTTCGTCGGCGTGTTTTTTTGCCTGCAAAACGACGCTGCCGATATATTTGGCTTCGTTGTAGGCCGGCATGCCCACGATTATTCCCGTGCGCCCTGGCTGGCTCATGAGACAATTCTATATTGCATCAGGGTGCTTGTCAAAGGGGTTGTATTGGTTTTTCATGGGTATTTTTATTTACTTACCTCACCCCTTTATCCCCTCTCCAGCCTGTTTTATTGAGTATGGCGTAGTTTGTCTCGCTGGAGAGGGGGATGAGAAGAAAGAGGGGTCGTGACCCCTCTTAGACGCCGCGTTATCTAAAGGGAGTAGCCCGCCGAGAGGGGCCTGAGCCCCTCTCAAATTCCCCTCCCCCTCTCAAACAAGAAATAAAACGAGTGCGAAAATACAACTGTTTGAGAGGGGGCAAGGGGGTGAGCAGGAAGGATAATGGAGCGGGAGACGGGATTCGAACCTCGGTGGGGTAGAGGGATAAGGCGGTAGAGGAAAAGAATCCCGGGAGGCCGAGTGGTGGAGCGGGAGACGGGATTCGAACCCGCGACTTTCTGCTTGGGAAGCAGACATTCTACCACTGAATTACTCCCGCTTAAAGCGTTACTATTTTAGCCCAAAAGTCCGATGTTGTAAAGAAATCGGTCGGATAAAATAGTTAAGTTGACTTTTATAGGGAGCATTGATATACTGCCTAACGATAGGTGGGGCTAACAGTCTCGAAAGGTAAAACAGCCCCCGTTTTCAGAAGTATTATATAGTAAGAAGGAGGACTAAGGTATGTCTGGAGATTTTGTTAACCTGTTGGCGGACCTCAAGGAAGATGAGGTTCTCAAGCAGACCAAGAAGAGACTCGCGGCCAAGGAAGACCCCCTGAAAATCCTGGAGGACAGCCGCAAGGGCATGGAAATCGTCGGCAAACGCTTCGCCGGCGGCGAGTACTTCCTCCCCGAGCTCGTCTTTTCCGGTGAGCTCCTCAAGGAAGTCACCGACCTGGTCAAGCCCCATCTGACACAATCCACCGCCAAAGTTAAAAAGCTCGGCAAGGTCGTTATCGGCACCGTCGCCGGCGACATTCACGATATCGGCCTCAACATCGTCGATTTCATGCTGGACGTCAACGGCTTCGAGGTCACCAACCTCGGCGTCGACGTACCCAAGGAAAAGTTCGTTAAAGCCATTCAGGACACCAAGGCACCGGTGCTCGGTCTGAGCGGATTCCTTACCCCCGCCTTCGATGCCATGAAAGAGACCGTCGAAGCGCTGGACAAGGCCGGCCTGAGAAAGAACCTCAAGATCATGATCGGCGGCGGCCAGATGGACGACGAGGTAAGGAAATACGCCAAAGCGGACGCCTATGGCAAGGACGCCATGGCGGCGGTCACGCTGGCCAAGCAGTGGATCGGTGCTAGGTAACATGGGGAAAGAGTGGGCGGAGTTATCTCCCGAGGAAAAGCGGGAACAGCGCTTCCAGCGGTGGCTTTCTCCGCCAGGTGTCACCTTCGCCAGCCCGCAGGCCGAGAAGCTCTATAAAGAGCGAGTCACCAGGTTCGTTAAAGCCTTTACTTTGCAGAAGCCGGACCGGGTGCCCTGCATCCTGCCGTCGATGGGACTGTATGCGGCTTACTACGCCGGCACGAATCTCGCCAGGGTCATGTACGACTTTGACGAGATGAAACGCGCCTGGCGCAAGTTGCTTCATGAGTTCGACGCGGATACCTATGTCCCGCCCGTCCTCGTGCCGCCCGGCCCCTCGCTGGAAGCGGTGGACTATAAACTCTACAAGTGGCCCGGGCACGGCCTTTCGCAGAATACGCTTTCCTACCAGGCGGTGGAAGGCGAGTGGATGAAGGCCGGCGAGTACAATGCCCTTATCCGCGACCCCTCGGATTTCTGGCTGCGCACCTATCTGCCGCGGGTCTTCGGGGCTTTTAAAGCCTTTACCAGGCTCCCGCCCTGGACCGCCTTTGAAGAAATCGTGACCGGGACCTTCGTGCCTTTCGGCAACCCGGACGTGCAGGCCGGTTTCAACGCCATCATGAAAGCCGGCACCGAAAGCCTTAAGTGGGTAGCCGCGGTCGGCGAGATCACCGACGAGGCGCTGGCAATGGGGTTCCCCGGCGTCATGAGCGCCCTCGCTAAAGCCCCCTTCGATACCCTTGGCGATACGCTGCGCGGCACCCAGGGAATAATGAAGGACATGTTCCAGCGCCCGGATAAAGTCCAGGCCGCCATGGCCAGGATCGCCCCCATTGCTATAGAAGGGGCTATCTCCTCGTTGGCGAACGCCGCCGCCCCTATCGTCATGATGCCGCTCCATAAAGGGGCCGATACCTTCATGTCCGTCAAGCAGTACGAGACATTCTACTGGCCTACCTTGAAGCAGGTCGTCATGGCGTTTGTCAACGAAGGCATCACGCCGGTGCTTTTCGCCGAAGGCAGCTATAATAAGCGACTCGATATTATCGGCGACTTTCCTAAAGGGACCGTAGCCTGGTATTTCGACCAGACGGATATTTTCGAAGCCAAGAAAAAAATCGGCGACCGGTGCTGCATTATGGGTAACGTTCCCACCTCGCTGATGATGACCGGCACCCCTCAGCAGGTCAAGGAGCACTGCCGCAAGCTCATCGAGGTCTGCGGCCGGGGCGGCGGCTATGTCCTCGCCGGCGGGGCCAGTGTCGATGAGGGCAATCCGGAAAACATGCGCGCCATGATAGCGGCCGCCCGAGAATACGGAAAGTATTAGCTCAAGGCTCAAAGCTGAAAAGTCAAAGCCATAGCTTAAAAGCAATAGCTGGATACGGGAATTCTTCATTAGTTTTGAGTTTTGGGCTATGGTTTTGAGATTTGAGTTTTAACTTTTGAGTTTTCATAAGGAGAATTTTTCATGGCAGGGGTTAAAAACTGGCAAGAAATGACCTGGCAGGAAAAGCGCGAGCGGAGATTTAGCAAATGGCTGTCCGCCGAGGGCGTGAAGTTCGGCAGCCCGGCGGCGAAGAAGAAATACCGGGAACGCGCCACCCGCATGATAAAAGCCATCAAGATGGAGATACCCGACCGCGTTCCCTTGCACATCACCGGCGGCTCTATGGTTGCCTATAACGCCGGCTACACCCTCAAAGACGTCCTCTACGATTATTCCAAAATCAAGCCCGCCTGGATTAAGTGGCTCGAGGACTACGACCAGGATACCAATGACGCCCCCGCCTTTTTCTCCGCCCGCGCCTACGAAATCCTCGATTATAAGGTGAACATGTGGCCCGGGCACGGCCTGCCGGACACTGCCACGCTGCACAACTTCGTGGAAAAAGAGTACATGCAGGCCGACGAGTACGACCTTTTTATCAAGGACCAGTTCGATTTCGGCCTGCGCAAGTTCACCCCCCGCACCTGGGGCGCCTTCGCCCCCCTGGCGGATATGCCCCCGCTCTCGTCTTACCAGGGGCTTCCCCAGCGCCTCATGATGATGTGTCTCGACCCCGCTTTCCGGAAGCTCCTTAAAGCCGTCGCTGCCGCCGCCCGGGAGCAGGCTAAACTATCGAAAGTGGTCGGGGAATGCGCCATGCTTTCCCTGGAGATGGGCTATCCGCCCCTGATGGGCGGCATGGCCCTGGCGCCTTTCGATGCCGTCGCCGATATGCTCCGCGGCACCCGCGGCTCCGTCATGGACATGTACCGCCAGCCGGAAAAGCTCCTCGAAGCCTTGGAAGTTATCGCCGACCGCTCTATAGAGTCGGCCGTGGGCATGGTCAACCTGGCCCGCAGTCCCATCATGTTCGTCCCCATGCACAAGGGCGATGACAGCTTCATGTCCGTCAAGCAGTTCGAAAAGTTCTACTGGCCCACCTTTAAAAAGCTCCTCCTGGGCTGTATCAACGAGGGCTGCGTCCCGATGATGGTCATCGACGGCAGCTATAACGAGGCCCGCCTGAACATCATCAAGGAGATGCCGCGCGCGTCGGTCATCTGGAACATGGAAAAGACGGACATGTTCAAAGCCAAGAAAATCCTGGGCGATGCCGCCTGCATCGCCGGCAACGTCACCGCGGCGCAGCTCTATACCCAGACCCCCCCGATGATTAAAGACTACTGCCGCCGGCTTATCGAGGTCTGCGGCCGGGGCGGCGGCTATATCCTGTCACTGGGCTCCGGCATTGACAAGTGCGACCCCGCCAACCTGCGCGCCATCATCGAAGCCCGTGATGAATACGGCGTATATTAGCTCAAATCTCAAATCTGAAAATTCAAAAACAAATTTGATTTTTGAGTTTTTATGGGGAGACTATCTCATGGATAAAAACTGGGAAAAGCTGACCTGGCAGGAAAGACGCGAGGAGCGTTTTAAACGATGGCTTAACCCGGATATCAAATTCGATAGCCCGGAGGCGGAGCGCCTCTATAAAGAGCGCACGACCCGCTTTATCAAAGCCATCAAGCTGGAGCCGCCGGACCGCGTGCCGGTCATCACGCCGGTGCAGTATTACCCGGCTCGTTACGCCGGCACGAGTATGAAAAAAGTAATGAACGATTATGATGAGTTGAAGCGTGCCTGGATGAAATTCCTGCGCGATTTCGACGATATGGACTGCTTTTTCCCGCCCAACCTCGTGTTCCCGGCCCGGGTGCTGGACATGATCGATTATAAAATACAGAAGTGGCCGGGACACGGCTTGCCCGACGACGCGACCTCGCACCAGTACGTCGAGGGAGAATACATGCCCGCCGAAGAATACGATTTTCTCATTAACGACCCGGCTGATTACTGCCAGAGGTACTTTTTGCCCCGCTCCGTAGGCGCGCTGGAGGCGTTCCGCAAAATGAGGCCCCTGACCCCCATGGTCGCCATACCCGTCGGGTATATTGCTCAGTTCGCCGACCCTGATATACGTAAAGCTTACGAAAAAATCTTCGACGCCGCCCGGGAAATCGCCAGATGGACAGCGGCGGTCGGAGAGGTGGGCCGGGCGGCACTTGCCGCCGGTTTTCCCAACGTCTGGGGTGGCATGTCCCAGGCGCCCTTTGATATGATCGGAGATTTTTTCAGGGGAACGCGCGGCATCATGCTGGACATGTTCAAGAGACCGGACAAGCTCTGCGAAGCCATGGCCAGATTGACGTCGATAGCCATCAGCGAGGGAATAGCTTCGGCCAATGCTTCAGACTGCCCGATTGTCTTTATACCCCTGCATAAAGGCACCGGCGGGTTTATGTCCAAAAAGCAGTTCGCGGAATTTTACTGGCCCACTTTAAGAGAGCTGATGATGGGGCTCGTTAACGAGGGGCTCGTACCGATGCCCTTCGCCGAAGGCGATTACGGGCCCCGCCTGGAAATTATTAGGGACATGCCCCGTAGCTCGGTGATCTGGTTCTTCGAACATATGGACATGGCTAAAGCCAGGAAAGTCCTCGGGCATACCTGCATCGCGGGCAACGTGCCCGTGTCGGTCATGTGCACCGGCCAGCCCGAAGAAGTAAAAGAACGCTGCCGTAAACTCATCGAGACCTGCGCGCCGGGCGGCGGCTATATACTGACCGCCGGCGCTTATATGGATATCGGCAACCCGGACAACCTGCGCGCCATGATGGCCGCGGCCAAGGAATACGGCCAGTATTAGGGAGGTGCAAAAATGGCAGCCAAAAAAGCATGGTCGGATATGACCTGGCAGGAAAAACGCGAGGAGCGTTTCAAGCGCTGGCTCAACCCGCCGGACGTGAAGTTCGTCAGCAAGGAGGCGGAAAAGCTCTATAAACAGCGGGTGACCCGTTTTATGAAGGCCATCAAGCTGGAGGAGCCCGACCGCGTCCCGGTGATGCTCCCCACCGGCAACTTCCCGGCCGTCTGGGGCGGCGCCTCCTTCCACACGCTGATGTACGACTATAAAAAAGGCCACGAGATATGGAAAAAGTTCATGGTCGCCCTCGAGGATATGGACACTTTCGGCGGTCCTTCGTTCGTGCCTTGCGGCAGGGTAGCGGAGGTCATCCGTTCCAGGCAGACCAAGCTGCCCGGTTTAGGCCTGCCCGAGGACGCCGCCATGAACCAGTTCGTTGAAGGCGAATACATGATGGCGGACGAATATGATAGATATATGCTCGACCCGACCGATTATAACCTGCGGGTCATGATGCCCCGCACCACCCCGCTCTTCGAGTCTTTTAAAAAGCTGCCGCCCTTCAGCGCCATTATGGGTAATTTCTGGCTCATGGCCCTCACCGACCCGGACATCCGCCGGACTTTCGAGACCCTCATGGGCCTGGTGGACGACCAGAAAAAGTGGCTGGATGCCGGCCTGGAAATCAACCAGTACATTAAGGAGCGCGGCTATCCCTCGCTGTGGGGCGGCGGTGTCATGGCCGGCGCCCCCTTCGACCACTTTGCCGATGCTTTACGCGGCACGCAGGGCATCGCCCGGGACATATTCCGCCAGCCGAAAAAGCTCCATGAGGCCATGGAGCGGTATTTACAATGGACTATCGAGACCAATATCAAGAACTTCCCGATGTCCGCCAGCCCTATCTGCATGATGCCCCTGCATAAAGGCGACGACGCCTTCATGTCGGATAAGCAGTTCGCCGAGTTTTACTGGCCCACCCTGCGCCGTCTCTTCCTGGCGATGATTAATGAAGGCCTCGTGCCGATGCCCTTCGCCGAGGGGCGCTATACCAACCGGCTCAAGCAGATTACCGATACCCCGCCGAGCGGCGTCGTCTGGTACTTCGACCAGACGGATATGAAGGAGGCGAAACGCGTCCTGGGCGGTGTCTGCTGTATCGCCGGCAACGTCCCCACCTCGATAGTCATTAAAGGCACGCCGAAGCAGGTCAAGGACTACTGCCGCCAGCTCATCGGGGACTGCGCCCCGGGCGGCGGCTTTATATTGGCCGGCGGTGCCAGCATCGATAACGGCAAAATCGAAAACCTCAAAGCCATGATGGACGCCGCCAAAGAGTACGGGAACTATTAGGGGGAATTATGGAAGGCGTAACTAACTGGGAAAAGCTGAGCTGGCAGGAAAAGCGCGAGGAGCGTTTCAAGCGCTGGCTCTCTCCGGCGGTCAAGTTCAATAGTAAAGAGGCGGAGAGGCTCTATAAGGAGAGGACGAACCGCTTTATCAAGGCCATCAAGCTGGAAGAGCCCGACCGCGTTCCCTGCATGCTGCCCTCCGGGGTCTTTCCCGTTCACTACGCCGGCTATACCCTCAAGGACGTCATGTACGACTTCACCAAGCTTAAAAAAGCCTATTTGAAGTTCATCGCCGAGTTCGATATGGACAGCTTTACCGGTCCCTCGCTGGTCTTCCCGGGTAAAGCCATGGACATCACCGACCACCGCCTGCACAAGTGGCCGGGCCACGGCCTGCCCGACGACGCTTCTCTCTACCAGTTCGTGGAGAAGGAGTATATGAAGGCGGACGAGTATCCCCTGCTGCTCGGCAACCCCGCCGATTTCTGGTGGCGCGTTTTTCTGCCCCGCGTGGTGGGGGCTTTCGAGCCGTTCCGCAAGCTGCCCCCGATGGGCAGCATGATGGGCGTGCCTCTGCCGTTCTATGCCGCCATGGCCGACCCGGATGTCGAGGCGGCTTTCAAGAAGATGGTCGAGGCCGGCCAAGAGGTCGTCAGGTGGCAGCAGGTCATCGCCGAGCTGAACCTGGCCTCCCTGGCCGCCGGCATCCCCACCCTCCGCGGCGGGGGCATGGGGGGAGCCCCCTTCGATAGCATCGTCGATATGCTGCGCGGCACCCAGGGCATGGTCATGGACATGTACCGCCAGCCGGAAAGGCTGCATGAAGCGATGGAGCGGGTCGTCCCCCAGACCATCAGGGGGGCGGTGGCGGCCGCCGATGCCACCGGTTGCCCGCTGTGCTTCATGCCCCTCCATAAAGGCGACGAGAGCTTCATGTCCCCCAGGCAGTTCGAGACCTTTTACTGGCCGACCTACCGACGCGTGTTAATGGGCATGATCGAGGAGGGGGTGGTGCCGTTCCCCTTCGCCGAGGGACGCTATGGCGCCCGACTTGATATAATAAAAGAGATGCCCCGGAGTGGCGTGTTCTGGTCCTTCGAGGATATTGACATGGCCCGCGCCAAGAAGGTCCTGGGCGGCACCGCCTGCATCGCCGGCAACGTGCCGTCTTCGGTGCTTTATACCAAGTCGCCGCGGGAGGTCAAGGAGTATTGCCGCCGGCTTATCGAGACCTGCGCCCCGGGCGGCGGCTATATCCTGACCGGCGCGGCCGGGATGAACGAGGGCAACCCCGATAACCTGCGCGCCATGATGGAGGCTGTCATAGAATACGGAGTCTATAAATAAAACAGGAGAACAAAAATGGATACCAAAGTATCGTCACCGACCAGGGAAGTCATCATTTCGTTCAGCCGGCCGACGGTCATTATCGGCGAGCGCATCAATCCCACCGGCCGGAAAAAGCTCACCGAGACTTTAAAAGCGGGCGACCTCGCGATGCTGCGTAACGAGGCGCTCCTCCAGGTGGCCGCGGGTGCGGACATCATCGACTGCAATGTGAACGCCCCCGGCGTTAAAGACGTCGAGCTTTTACCCCGGGCGGTTAAAGTCGTCCAGGAGACCGTCGATGCCCCCATGTGCCTCGATAGCCCCAATAAGGACGCCCTGGAGGCCGCCCTGAAAGTCTATAAGGGCAAGGCGCTGGTCAACTCCGTCAGCGGCGAGGAGGCTTCCCTGAAGAGGATGCTGCCCCTCGTGAAAGAGTACGGCTGCGCGGTCATCGGCCTGGTCCAGGACGACGAGGGCATCCCCAAGAACGCCGAGCGCCGCATCGCCATCGCCCATAAAATCGTGGAGAGGGCGGAGAAGGCCGGCATCCCCCGCGAGGACGTCGTTATCGATGTCCTGGTGTTTCCCATCGGCGCGGACGCCAAGGCGGGGATGGACGTCCTTGAGTCCATCCGGCGTATTAGAGAAGAGCTGGGGGTAAACATCACGATGGGCGCCAGCAATATCTCTTTCGGCATGCCGGACCGGCCCGTCATCAACGCCGCCTGGGCTTCGATGGTGATTAACGCCGGCGCCACCGCTCTGGTCACCGATGCCGCCAAGGTCAGGCCGGCCATCCTCGCCACCGACCTCATTCTCGGGCGCGATAGGTTCGCCCGGCGCTATATCGAAGACCACCGCAAGCGCGAGCAGGCCGCCCAGCAAGCCCAGCAAGCTTGACACGCGCCCTTTCAACCGATATACTTAAAAATGCACTTCGACGCGGGGTAGAGCAGTGGTAGCTCGTCGGGCTCATAACCCGGAGGTCGTTGGTTCAAATCCAACCCCCGCTACCAATTTCTGAAGCTAAAATCCTCCAGATCAGGGAAACGATTTCGGGGGATTTTTCATTTTTGCTAACCGATTGCTAACGGTAATAATCAGCAACTTAAAATCGGAAATTTGAAACGGTGTTTTAAAAAGTGTATACTGCGAGGTTATGAGGACGCTTGGAGAAGCAGTAGACAAAATAAAAAATATTAAAGAGATAGGCTATATTAGGACACAACGGCCAGGGCCTACTGGAATCGGGAAAACACTGGAAGACCTTCTAGAAATCAAAGAAAATAATATAGATATATCCAATACCACGTTTGCAGAATTAAAGTCAGCTAGGAAAGGCTCTCAGAGTATGCTTACCCTTTTCACAAAAGCACCTAGTCCTGATGAAGCTAACGCTAGGTTATTAGACAGATATGGTTATGTTACCGCACAAAGTGCCGGAAGAAAAATCCTGCATACAACCGCTTGGGCTACGGGATATAATAGCCTAAGAGGGCATACAGGTTTTAAAGTAATCATTGGATCTAGTAAGTTATCTCTTATCTCTGCAACAGGAGAAGAATTGGGTTATTGGGATGAATCAACACTAAAAAGCGCATTCGAGAAGAAATTGCACCATGTTCTATATGTATTAGCAGATACAAGAGGCGCTGGAAATAGAGAGGAATTTTGGTTTAACGAGGTATGGTTACTAAGTGGTTTTGATTTTAGCGGTTTTAAATCTGCTGTTAATGATGGTACAGTCTGTATTGACACAAGAATTGGCCAATATCCTGATTTGAGTACGCACGACCACGGAACGGGGTTTAGAGTAACACCAGATAAATTAAGATTATGCTTTAAAAATAGAGAGAAACTTATCTAATCTTATTCATGCTATTTTGGTTTCCAGAAATCCAGCATATATTCAAAGGTTGTGCCTAATTTTATATAATTATTTGGCCAACCAAATATACCAACATTGTTAACTAAATTCCTTCTATCCCATATCAATATATTCCTGATGTCATAACCCACTTTCATCATTTCTTCTATAATATAAACATGTGTAGGTATTCTCTTGTTTTCCCACCATAGGTCGTTAATGTCAATCACACAATGAGCTTTTGGTTTTAACAATGGTAAAATCCTTTTGAAAATATTGGCTATTTCAACGCTAAACTGTACTGGTTCTATTGTACCCAAATCGTTAGGGTCTTGAGAATACTGCTGAACAGTTAAGTAATGTCGGTCATTCCTCAAATCTCCCCTTCGACTTTTATTTAATTTTGGTTTGGCAAGGAATTTTGAATAAGGGGGTGATGTTACCACTAAAGAGATAGTCTCATCATCGAAGTAATTGGGGATATTTCTTGCATCATCCTGTACTGCAATTTGTTTCGAAGAATTGAGGTAACTTGTTTGTATGAGCCTTTCTTTAGCGATTTTTACGTATTCTTCTTTTAGGTCAAAGGCGACGGCATTCCGGTTAAGGTCTTGAGCAGCTAATAGCGTTGAACCTATACCACCAAATGGGTCCAATACTAATTCTCCCTCATGTGTTAGTAATTTAATAAATCTAGCAGGAAGAGCTATTGGAAAAACAGCAGGGTGTACACTTTTGTCTCTAATATCCCTTTTCTCATATTTGAACTCCCATATTCCAACCATACTTTGAATCCATTCTTTGGGAGTTATGCAATTTATATGATTTTGAGGACAACTACAAGTCTTTATATATCCTATATCAAGTTTTGTGCTTTCGACATTCACAACCATCTTTTACTCCCTCAATCTATCTATTATAGGATTAAACAACTAGTTTCACAATTTCTTCAAACTTGATAGCTTTATTAGGCTGGTAATGTGGTGACGTAATTAATAAACGCTTCATCAAAACGTTTAGCAGCTGCTTCCTGAAGGCCAGGGGTAACATGGCTATAAGTATCTAGAGTTATCTGTATGCTTGAGTGGCCTAGTCTTTCTTGAACTATTTTAGGATGTACTCCTTGCTTGAGCATTAAAGAGGCGTGGCTATGTCTAGCGTCATGTAAGCGGATTCCTCTCAAACCTGTTTTACGGGCCAGTTTTATCCAGGCATGGGTTATAGTATCAGGACGGTATGGACGTCTGTCCGGCTGGCTAAAAACAAGATCATCATCACTGATTGGCAATCCCTGTAATAGCTTTTCGCTGTTATGGTTCTCTTTGTGTTCGCGGAGAACCAAGGCGGTTGATGGTGTAAGGGCTATCATTCTCCGGCTTCTATCTGATTTTGGTTGCCTGAAAATGATCTCACCATTTTTCAACTGGTGCAAGCTACGGCTCACATATAACTGACATAGCATAAGGTCCACATCGGACCATCTCAAGGCTAATAGCTCGCTTCTTCTCATGCCCGTAAACAAAGCTAAATAGAATATAGCGTAAAAAGGAGTATCTTTTGCAGCTTCAAGGAATGTGTTGATTTCATCGGCATTCATTATATTGATTTCAGGTCGCTGAAAACGCGGCGCGTCAACAGCGTCGGCTGGATTTCTCACTAGTAAACCCCATTTGACAGCGCTTTGTAGAGCATCATGTAAAGTAACATGATGGTGCCTGACAGTTTTGGGACTTAGGCCGCCTTTACCATCAATCCTGCCAGTAGACAGCTTATCAGCATAATAGTGTTGTAGATGTTCGGGTTTAAGATGATTTAATGTGAGCTTACCTAATCCCGGTATGAGATGCCGCCGGATAATATATTCATATCCTTCTGCGGTTTTAGGTGAAAGGTTCGGCCAAGCGTAGTCTTTTAGCCATCGCTCAAGATGATCAGCTAAAGTAGCCTTCCCTGGCTTGATGTAGATGCCGCTATCAAGCTGGCTGAGAAGCTCTGAAAGCCTTTTCTCGGCCTCTTTCTTGGTTCCTTTGACGCTTACCCATTGCTGTTTACGCTTGCCTGTTTCCGGGTCTCTACCGAGGTTCAAAACGATGGTGTAGCTATTCTTTCCTCTTTTTGTTATATGCCCGCGCATTATTCTTCCCTCCTTTGTGAACCAAAGTCCGAATATCTGCATTTTTGAATTTTTCGATTATTTCCTGATCATTCAAGTCATACAGTCCAGTGATAAAAGACGAATCCTTTTGGTACATGGTAATGTTGTACTTGATTCGGTCAATAATCGGGGCATCAAACCAGACAGTATTTACGGGGATACCGGATAATTCACAGCCGATTTCATAGTCGGAATAAAATATAGCGATGTGAACTAGGTCATCAACCCATTGCGGCCAGATATTAGGTTTATCGGTTATTGGTGATGACGGATGTAACTTATTCTTTAAATTGGGGTCATTCTCCGCTAAAATGTGCAGGCGGTTTATCCATATTGCAAGACGATTAGTTAAAAAGGGAATCTTACGCCCCTGACTCTTAGCGTATTCTTTTACAATATCCGGAATATTATCATGATAAGTTGTTTGTATGTAAAGTAACAATGGAAGAGTAACACCATTGATAGGGTAGTCTTTGAGACTCGCTAGACTCCATTGGTCATCTCGTGGGTCAGTACTGCCCCTTGATTTATCTTGCCTTAATTTGGCTAGTTCGCGCTGAACAGTCGAAAGGCCCAGCTCCCTACCACATGCTTTACTAGCTAAATCCCTAATAACCAAGGCTTTTCTATCGCGATTAGTGTTGTAAACCATGGCGATAATAGTCCGCTCACGGTCTGTTATTAATGGTTTTTTAGCCATTTATTCTCCTATAAGCGATATGTAATATAATAAGCGAATTATCATTCATATCCTTAAGCGATGTTATTAGTGTCATATATAGACTTTTTCCTTAACGATAATGTAACATATTAGCAAGGTGCTGTCAATAGGGGAGGTGCTGGATGGATAAAATATTGTTAAAACCTATGGAAGCAGCTCAAGCATTGGGGATAGGGCGTTCCCTAATTTATGAATTAATAGCGCAAAGGGAAATTCCGTCAGTACGATTAGGACGTTGCTTAAGAGTACCAACGGAGTCACTGAACAAATGGTTGAAAGATCAAGAAAACAAAAGACAGGAAGGCGAATAAAGAGCGGGCGGCTGGTCGGCGCCAGCCACCGCCGCCGCCTTGATAGGTATATAAGATGACTGAAATATTAGAACTTGAGAACGCAGCCGACACGGAGGGTCGGTGGAGTGAACAAGTAGCACGCAGCGAAGCGGAGTGCCAAAGTCTAATGCATAGCACGATGATTGCCATTTTAGGTGGATGATGGAGAATGGAAAACAAAAGTAAGTATATCCCTGGGACTTCTCACTTGGTGGAATATGCCATAGAGAATTATGGTGCAGAAGTTATTGAAGAAGAATACCACCCGGAAATACGGCCCCCGTTCCCATGTATCACGGGGGCCTTGAACACCAGTGAGAGCTTCAAAATTGATAAAACCTTGTACCCGAAAATAGTAGCTGCCGGTGTCGATACGTTAGAGTTGAACTGCGGTGTTAATGAATACCCAAAACCGGAAGAATTTAAACGACTTTCAAATGCAAAATCACAGGCAGTAATGGACGGATACAAAGGCAGGAAAGGGGTATCGGCAGAATTCTTCGGGGAGCAATTTATGGTTATGCCTCGTGGTTCATCCGGGGGTTATGAGTACATATTGGTGAACGGAGACTTAACATTGCAAATTATGCTGGATGCCAAAGGTGGGAAAACATCACCGGAAATTAGGGTTATACTTCGGTCTGAATTCTTGTGGCGTGAAGGCGATATACGTGCGTACAACAAAATAATTGAACTGCTGAATAGATTCGCATATCTGGAATATTGCAGGGTATCGAGGGCTGATTTATGTGCGGACATGTCAATGCCATTACCTGAAATAGACCGTAAAAAACAAATAGTTTCCCGGTTGCGTCAAAAGAGTTTATATTTTGGCGGTGATTTTATTATGGGTCAACGGGACACAGGTTATCAGTTCGGGAAAAACGGTATGATTCTCTGCCGTTTATATGATAAGCCATATGAAATATCAATAAAGGGCCAAGGCCATATTATACCGATATGGGAGGCTAATGGCAGGGAGGGCGATAATCCAGTCTCTCGGCTTGAGCTACAGTTAAGGCGTAATGGCTTGAGACGATTCGATCCGGTCATGGATTTTGTTACGTTTCTGGAATTGAAGCCAGATATATGGGCGTTTGCTACTGAAAAATTTATACGGATAGTTGATTCAGATTCCGCAACTCGTAAAGAACGTGCAAAAGTTACTGATTACTGGAAGGATTATCAAGATTGTGCTTCATTGTTCGGAGAACGGCGCGGTATTCTTCCATATAAACAACTAAGTATGGATTGGAAACATCTGGTAAAACAATCAAATGGATGCCTAGCAAGTGCGTGGGCTAGAATAGCTGCAAATGAAGGCGATCAAGTAGCAACACAGTTACTTCAGCTTGAATGTGGTTACAGAATTACTAGAAAAATATTTGAGGCGGGACTACTGCAAAAAGCTCGATTTTTGCACATGAGTTAAGAAATATACAGAAAATATGCTATCGATAATTCTTAAGTTAAGATTATTTATTGTCATAGTGAAGTAGCAATTTTTTCAAACCCTAATAACGTGTCTGGACTAAATGAACTAAATTGCCATCTAGGTACCCGTAATTTTTCTGATTGAAAAGCTTCGAATAATGGAGTAAAATCATCCTTTTGTTTTATAACAAAAAGACATTTAAGTTTATTAAAATATTCACTTGATTGAGCTCTCGCGAATATTTCGAATGGTCCGCTAAACCTATGAGCATAAAGAAGGGTAATAGGCCACCATTTCTGATAACTAGCATTTCTTAAAGAATCAAAACAGTCTCTCAGAAACAAAACGAAATCACCTTGCATTAGTTGGCGTTTTGTAATATCTGAGATGTTCGATTGTTCCATTAATAAATCTGCGTGGAGAGACAATCTTTGGAGAGACAATCTCGTATTTCTATAATCTAGGGAATCTATATTTTGTTGAAAAACGGAAAAAGGTACCATTACATCACGACCGTAGTCTGAATTGCCTTCAATATAGTAATTCTGTCGCAAAAGGTAAGATACGGAATCAAAACACTCATATTTAAGGAGACAGGAAATTGCATATATAAAAAATTCATGAACAATGAACTTATAATTATCAAAATCCCATCCCTTATAAGAAGTAATACTTTCAGGATTTTTAGTATATGGTATCATTCTTTCAAGAAAACGATGAAGTTGTTGAATTGTCTCTGGAATATTACGATATTGTGCAATACCGAGAATAATTTCGATTGCCTCGTTTCGAAAAGGCAAGAATTTTGATATGTTATCAACCACAAGTTCATCAAATTCTCCTCCTCCTTTGTCTGCGATCCTGAATCTTTCCATATTTAAAATAAATGTTAGAAAATATTCTTCCAATGCCCCTTTGGCGTAATCTTTATTATTGTGTACTGCGTCTAAGGCTCTTCGGAATTTTGTGGTTGTACCTAATGATATTGGATTATCATCGGAAAGAAAGGAGGGTTTATTCCCGAGCTCAGGCTTAATATATAAAGGTTTATCGTAAATCCATCTTAGAAGTTGCTCAAAGTTGGTTGCGTAAAGGTCACTTTCGCTCAAGTCGATATAGACACGAGATTTATAAAATATCGGTACGTAAGGTTTGCCCTCCTCATCTTTCTCAGTTATTATAGCTACGAATTTGCTCTGGTCAGATTTTGAGTATACCTCAGGTGAAATAATTTGAGTTTCTGTGCCTACTCCTCCTTTTCGTTTATCTGCTTTTTCTGCATATACTCGGTCACAAATTATTGCAACCTTTTTAATATCTGGGTCAGTAACCATTTTTTCCATGAAGGCATTAGCATCTTGCCCTTCCTTCAAATTCCATTTGTCAAGTATAACATCGACGCCATTCTCTACTAATTCATTAGCCAGATTAATAACCCATTTTTCATGGTTTTGATCTGTCCAACTATAAGAAATGAATAACTTAGGATTAGTACTTGTCATTTATTCAGCTTCTTCATGGTCTATTTTATAATATCTGATGAGCAACAAACTCAAGTATAGTTTCAGAATTGTGAAGGAATTCATCATATGTAACTATTGTTACATTATTTAAATATGAATTGAACTGACGAAGATGCTTTCTCTCTGGTTTTTTATCTCTGCCAATTATAACGAGACCCTTAGGCTTATAAGGGTTAAGAGGGTTTTCAACGTTAGTCTGATATGTATTGTAAAATTCTTTCATGTAATTTTCATTGTATAAATCGATATAATTTATAACTTGGGTTAAGGCTTGAGTTAATTCAGCTCGTGGTCGCATCTTACCGCTTTTATCGGGATTCGTAAATATTGGTTTACCTGGAGCTTCAATCTCAACTATATCGAGAAAACCGTCAAAACGTTTAAGAACAAAGTCTGGTTCATTTGAAACATCGGGCTTTCTTTTAGGAAGTACATCTTCGTACCAAGGTCCGAAAATCCATTTGTTTTCAGTGAATTTCGCTTGAAAATAAGGTTCGTTGTGCGATTCTCTCTCAAGATCTGACTTAATTCGCTTCAATATTTTACGATAATCTGGAGTTTTATTTTTAAAGCTCTGGAGTTTCAGTCTTCTATTTTTATCACTTAAAACATTAACTTTTTCTGAAAGTTGGGCTATTTCCTGCTGCATACGGGTTCGTTCTATAATGTCCTTTTTTGTTCTACGTTTTTTAACAGAGTAGTTTTTAAGGATTTTAGAAAGTTTATCAAGATTATTCGCCTGTAAGTTAAAATCAGTAGATTGGATAAGATCGACGATATCTTGTACCTTACCTTCTTTTATCTTCTGAATGATATCGAAAAATCTAGAGAATTCTTTCTTGGGGTTCAAATTGAAACCCGGTAGATATACCCATCGAGGCTGGGTTTCACCGGCAGTCTTCATTTTACGAGATACTCCAAAATACCTTTTACGAAAACGAATTTTCTTTTCTTCTGGTTTGTTTTTAAGAGATACTATACAGATTTCATGTCGGTATTCTCTACCCCAACCCTTATAGATTCGGTAGGGATAAACATATTCATAAATATATCGTTCGGATACATTGATATTTTGAGAATTCTCGGGTGTCATTTTTATTCTCATCCACAAGTATTGTTTAATTTACATAATTTTACATCTTGAGACAATGCTATTCAAGAGTACAGGAAAAATGGAGTGAATTATTGCTAACCATTTGCTAACGCATTAAAACAAACAGGAAAACATGACGCGGTATTTTACGAACAAAACAGGGAAGTGCAATTTTCTCTAAAACACGGATTTGAACGTAAAAACACAATGCGGAAAAGAGTCATTCAACTCATAACCCGGAGGTCGTTGGTTCAAATCCAACCCCCGCTACCAATGAAAGACAGAAGCCCGTCTGAAAAATGGCGGGCTTTTTCATTTGACACGATTTTCATATTTGGTCTATCATCAACCGATAGATTGAAAGGAGGAATATGCCATCACCCCAATCGATAAAACACGGTAAATATATCACGGAACTGCCGACCGGCTATTCGTTATATAAGCAGGTCACCGCGCCCCAGATAGGCGTCTTCGGCGGGAGAGATTTAGGCGGCGCCAGCTTCTCGCTGGGATGGTCTTTCCTCACTGAGCCGTTCCTGATGGTGGCGGAGGCCCATAAACATGATTTCGACCAGCTTATCCTGTTCCTCGGCGGCGACCCGCTTAATATCGGGGAGTTCGGCGGCGAGGCGGAGATATATTTGGACGGCAGGAAAAACATCATCACCTATCCCGCCTCTGTCTTTATCCCCGCCGGGGTAATGCACTGCCCCCTGGATATCAGGAAAGTCAATAAGCCCTTTATGTTTATCGATATCACGTTCTCGCCCGGGCCGTCCGTTCGGCCGCTGCCCGCCGCCTCCAGACGAGTTTAAGTAGACGTTATTGTCTTTTAATACCGCCCCGCTTCATCCTTATCCCCTCCCGGCACTCCGGCCGATCCGGCCCCGGCTTCCAGGCGGCGCAGCAGGCGGGTTTGACCGGGTGTATCTCGCAGGCGGCCAGGCCTTTTTCAAAATTAAGGAAGGCGCAGGCGCCCCCGACGTGCCGTATCAGGCGATACTCGGAATACCGCCACCGCGGGTCGTCGTAAAGCCTGTCCCAGTCGTCCGGCGTTATCCCCAGGTAAGCCGTGATTCTTTCCAGGTCGGCCGGGGTAACGAACGCCTGGTGGTTGGTGCAGCAGACGCCGCACCGCCGGCAGGCCATGACCCTCGACTTTTCTTTGAGCGGCGCTTTTTTAGCCATGTTGAAACAGCTTCCTGAGGCCGGCGGCGGCGACCTCCGGCGGCAGGATGCAGATGTTTTCGTCCTGCAATACCTGGTAGTAAAACTGGTCGCTCGTCTCGATGGGAGAATAGAGAAGCAGGCCCCTCGGCGTGATGCGGGCGTGCGCCCAGGACCGGCTTTTATCGAACCCGGAGTAAGTGCTCATGTTGAAGCTGATGAGATTGAGCCCGTCGATATACTGGAATACTTTGAGCAGACCCGCGGTGAAATCGACTATGTCCTGTTCGGTCAGCTCGGCCATCGAAGCTTTGCCTGGGAATACCGCGATGATATCCGAGAGTCTTCCCCGGGGCACGAAGCCGGTGAGCCACTCCGTCCCGCCGATTTTCCCCACCCACCTTTTTCCCGTCCGCCGCTCCTGCTCGAGGAGGTCGCTCCAGTAGTTCGTGCCTTTTTCTTGGTAGTATCTTTCTGAAGCATCGAGGATTTGCTTCTGGAAGTTGGTGGGGTAATAGCCGGCGTTGCACTGCAGGTGCGGGTGCACCAGGCTGCCCCCGGAGGGCGGCATGTAGTTCCAGGCGATGAAGCTGTGTCTGGCTTTGGCATCCGCCTTCTGGACGGACTTGATATAGGTCTGCGCCGCCATCAGGGCATCGAGCACGGTCTGCCTGTCGAACCTGTCCAGGGGGATATAGTGCTCGTCGGAGACGGCCACGACGACGCCGTAGGCATCGTAGGGGTCGATATTGGGGAAGGCCAGGGCTTTGCCCCGCCGTATCACCCCCTCGGGGATAAGGTCGGGTGGAAATCGCGGCGTGATGCGCTCGACGAGCGGCGGGCAGAACGGGCAGGGCAGCTCCCGCGACCTCTTTTCCAGGGCGCTGAGGTCCGGCCGGATGATGCGTTCCGGTGAATAAGGGACGAGCCGGCACGTCCGTCCTGTCAGAGGGTCGAAGCGGAGCTCCACCGGCGCTACCGTCTCGACCAGCTCGCCGGATTTATCGCGTTTGAGCATCCGCGAGGGCATTATTTCCCGCCGGAACTCAATCTTATTGAATTTAGCTGGCTTCATAAAACCCTTTTGGCTGTTGTATCCTGGCTATTATTTAACGATGGCACTTATCTGCTTGAATTTATCGCCCCTGGCCACCTTGAGAAGCTCGAAGAGCGCCATCTCCATCGTGGTGGGGCTTATCCCCGCCGCCCCCATCCTGAAAAGGGCGGCCAGCTTATTTTCATTCTCCCGCGAAGCGACGCAGTCCCCGACCACCTGGACTTCGTAGCCCGCCCGGGCCAGCGCCACGGCGGTCTGGTAGACGCAGATGTGCGCTTCTATCCCGGCGATGAGCACCTGCTTTCTCTTCAGGGCTTCCAGCGCCTGGCAGAACGGCCCTTCGTCGCAGCAGTTAAAGCTGACCTTCTCCATCGCTTTGAAATCTGCCAGCAGCTCTTTTATCTCCGGCAGTGTCGGTCCCAGTCCTTTGGGGTACTGCTCGGTGAACAGTATCGGTATTTCCAGCGCTTGCGCCCCTTTGAGGAGCTTTATGACGTTGCGCCGCAGCTTTTCCTTGTCATGCATCACGGGGAAAAGCCGTTCCTGAATATCGATGATTATTAATGCGGTCTGGTCTGTTTGCAGAAACGCCGGGATATTCATGCCGGATACCTCACTACCTAAACTCTATTCAGTATAAAATCCCGCTGTGCCTGTGTCAAAATAGAAGGTCATCACCTGCCCCCATATTCCCCTTTTGCCCTTCAGGGTGAACCTTCAGGCTGAACCCCTCTTAAACGCCCTGTCCCCGACAAAATCCCCTTCCCTTTCTCCGCTGGCTCCCTTATTATAGTAAGAGACGACCGGCGGCGACCCCTGCTTCACCGGGGAAATAAAAAACGAATGCCTTAAATAAAAAAACGAATACCTAAAAATGAAGCTAACTTACCATAAATCGAAAAACGAATAAACCGCATTTTGAAGCTGATTTGACATAAATCGAAAAACGAATATTAGCTTCGGCCTGAAGCTGGAGGCCTCGAAAAAAAATAAAAAAAACGAATAACGAATATGAAGCGCTTTAACCATCGTATAATCAGGCTGACCGCTACTAGAGTTCGATAAAAACGGGGGTAATGCTCAGCGGCACGGCGGTGGGGGTGACGGTCTCCGGGTCGGGATAAACGGGATTGCGGTTGGCATCGAGTTCCGTCACCACCTGGGTTACCTTTACATTTTCATTGCTGAAGACGGCGCTTAAATCGGCCGTCGCGCTGCCGCCTGTCGTCCAGGCAATATAAACGTCTTTATTCCCCACCCTGAAGGCGAAGAGTCTGGTATCTCCCTGGCTCAGGTCCTGCACCGCGGTGAAGTCCCCAACCTTTTCCCGCATCATCTTGTAGTTATAGTACGACGGTTTCTTATATTTCAGGTCGGGGTCCATCAGGGACATCCCCTTCCACGGGCCGTCCCAGTAGCCTTCGTCGGTATTTTCCAGTCCCAGCCCCCAGTGGTCGCGCTTGATGCCCTGCGCGGCGCTCATGGCCAGCAGCTTGATGACGAATTCGGCGTTTTCTTTCTCCGACCCGAACCCGAAGTAGGTATCCGCCGGGGTATTTTCCGCCTTCTTGCCGGGATAGTTCTTGAACGGGCCGCCCCCCTCGATGACCCATATCGGCTTGGTATAGCCGAACTGCGCCATCGCCTGCTTGATATAGGCGATTTCCCCCTCCAGGAAGTCCTCTTTAACGATATAGCAGTGAATATCCATGATATCGAAATAGTCTTTATCCGCTGCCAGGATAGATTCGTATTCTGTTTTTTCATTATTCCAGAAAGGGTTATGTGCCCACCAAACCGGCCCCCGTTTGACGTTATCGATGACGCCGGCATTCTCGTCGTCTATCAGGCCGTCCATGAAGGCGAAATACCGCAGATAGTTCCCGGCCAGCCCCGAAATAATGACTTTAGCTTGGGGGTCAACGCTTTTGATGGTTTGATAGGTTGTCTTCAGCAAGTCGGCATATACCTGAGCGTTATTGATTTCCGGACAGGGATATTCCTCGACGAAATGCCAGTTTCTGATGGCGTATTTCAGGCCGGGCATGTCGTTCTTACCGTCCCCGTCGTAACGCTCGACTGCAGCCCTGACGAAGTTGATCCATAAAGGCAGCGTCTCGTCATGAGGCCACAGCTGCAGCTGGTCTAAATGGGCATTTCTTAAAAAGCCGGTCTCGTTGGGGTAAGCCTTTTCCATCTCGATGACCTTCTGCCGTTCCTCCCCGAAGGCGTTGATGATGGGGGACAGCACCATGGTGAAGTCCAGGCCCAGGGCCTGCAGCTGGACGACATCGACGTCTACTGTGCTCCAGTCATAAACGCCCGGTTCCTGCTCGATAGCCATCCAGACGACGTGAGGCTCTAATGAAAGCCATGATACCCCCAGTTCTTTTACGTAGTCGGCATCGCGCCGGGCGTTTATCAGACTCATCCCGAAGAACATGTTACTGTCGGCAAAGGGATAGCTTAGCGCCGCCGGCGTTGAGGGCGTCGGAGAGGGCGAAGGGGTTGGCGTGATAGATGAAGTCGGCGTGGTAGCTGGTGGGTTGGTGGCGACGGGTGTTTGTTTAACGCCTCCGCAGCTAATGACGGAGAAGAGCATAATGACTGCAATAAGGACACTAGCGAAAAATAGAATCCGCTTCATATTCCCTGTCATTTAATGAAGAAGTATAACATATATAATAACATCCCGTATCAGGCATAACCCCCGTTTTCTATCCTCCTTCCCTTTATCTTGTTGTCCTTGCCTGCACCCACCTTTGTTGCTATACTTGATATGTCGTTTTTGCTATGGAATACGAAACAGTCATCGGCCTGGAGGTCCACGCCCAGCTTTTGACGAAAAGCAAGATGTACTGCGGCTGCAGCGCCGATTACGCCAGCGCGCCGCCCAATACTCACGTCTGCCCGGTCTGCCTGGGCATGCCCGGCGTCCTGCCCGTCATCAATAAGCAGGCCATCGAGTTCACCATCATGACCGCCCTGGCTTTGAATTGTCCCGTGTCCGATTTTACCAGGTTCGACCGCAAGAACTACCCCTATCCCGACCTCATGAAAGGCTACCAGATTTCCCAGAGCTATGCCCCGATTGCCAGACAGGGTTTTACCACTGTTGAAGTCGATGGCGCCACGAAGCAGGTCGGCATTAACCACGTCCACCTGGAGGAAGACGTCGCCAAGCTGTTACACCGCGCCGGGCCCGCCGGCGAGGACTACAGCCTCGTCGATGTTAACCGCTCCGGCGTTCCCCTGATGGAAATCGTCAGCGAGCCGGACCTGCGCTCGCCGGAGGAGGCACGCCAGTATCTCGTCAAGCTGCGCAGCATTTTACAGTACCTGGGCGTCTCCACCGGCAACATGGAGGAAGGCAGCTTCCGCTGCGATGCCAATATCAGCGTGCGGCCGGCGGGCACTAAAGAGCTCGGCCCCAAGGTGGAGGTGAAGAACCTGAACAGCTTCAAGGCGGTCTTCCTGGCGATGGAGTACGAGGCGCAGCGACAGCGCAAGGCCGCCGCCGAAGGCAAACGACTGGTGCAGGAGACGCGGGGCTGGGTGGAGGCCCAGGGCAAGACGGTCACCCAGCGCAGCAAGGAGTACGCCCACGACTATCGTTATTTCCCCGAGCCGGACCTCCCGCCGGTTGTCATCGGGCGGGAATGGGTGGAAGCGGTGAGAAAAAAGCTCCCCGAGATGCCCGAGGCCCGCCGCGACCGCTTTATGAAAGAGTACGGACTCCCGAAGTACGACGCCGATTTGCTCACCGGCTCTAAAGCTATGGCTGACTTACTACGAGGAATGCGTTAAGGTCAGTAAAGAAGTCATGCCGAAAGAGATAAGCAACTGGTTTTTGGGTGAAGTCAGCCGCATTATTAATGCAAATAACATAGACATCACTTACTTTAGAAAAAGAGTCAGCCCGGAACGATTGGTTGAATTGATAGAATTAGTGATGAATGGCGGTGTAAGTAGTGAGGCGAAAAAAGCACTTGAGGACGTGTTTCATACTCCGATAGGAGTGAGTGCGAAATCGTTTAGAACGTTGAAATCAAAAATCAGCGATACCTCCGAGCTTGAGAAAATAGTCGCCGAGGTGATAAACTCTAATATACAGCCCGTGGCGGACTACCAGCGCCGGGAAAGAGACGGCGCTCAAGTTCCTGGTCGGCCAGGTGATGAAAGCGACTAAAGGACGCGCCAACCCGCAGGTCGTCAATGAGGTGCTGAAGAAGAAGCTGGCCGAAACCCATACGGGATAAGGCCGCAAATCCGGCCGCTGGAGAAGATATATGGCAATGTATTTATATATCGCGCAAATCGTGGTCGCCGTGGCCCTGATACTGGTCGCCCTGCTACAGGTACGCGGGGGAGGGCTGGGGGGTATCTTCGGCCAGGCGGACACGGTCTATCGCACCAAGCGGGGCGTGGAAAAGACCCTTTTCCAGCTTACCATCGCCCTGGTGGTCATCTTCATCATCCTGTCCGTCGTTTCCCTCAGGATCAGCGCCTGAAACATGAATAAATCGGCGATTATTTCGTAATCACGTTATAAGTCACAAAATTGTAATATTTTTTAGGGCTGCAGCTATTGACAAATACGCTCAAGTTTGCTACTCTGCTAGGCAAGAGTAATATTGGAGGTGTGACCATGGCTCAGGCATATTGCATGAAATGCAGGACCAAGAGGGAAATCAAGAACCCCAGATCGGTCATTCTAAAGAACAAGAGACCGGCCATCCAGGGCGTTTGCCCTGTCTGCGGCACCAAGCTTTTCCGTATCGGCAAGAGCTAGTCATTTTTTCGTCCCGATTTTATCGGGAATATTAGCTGGTACGGGTTCGCTGTAGCAGGTTATCCGGGAGTCGGCGGGGAGTTAGCTTACGGGTAGCTGAGCGGTCTTTGTCGACACCGCCTGGCCGCTATGGTGAGTTGCATGTCATCTTTTGACAAATAAGGCATTGCCTGGGGCAGTGCCTTATTTGATTACGGGGGATAAGTTGGGTCAGGTAGCCTCCGCCAGAATAAACCTGCTTTCCTGGCTGGCCCTTTTCCGCCTGGGGGCGACCGCGCGGGGCGTACTTCCTTTTCTGCTGGGCGGCGTCATCGCCTGGAGCCAGGGCGTTCCTATCGATGGGGCGGTGCTGCTCCTCTCGTCGCTGGCGGTCCTCTTTATCATGCTGATGACCTTCCTCCTCAATGAGTATTACGATTATCTTACCGATATCGCCAACAAAGACTACCACCGATTTTCCGGCGGCAGCCGCGTCCTGCCCCTGGGCCTTATACCCCGCCGCCACGTCGTCGTCACCGCCTGGATTTTTCTCACGGCGGCGTTAGGTATCGGGCTGGCGCTGCATTTCTATTACCGGACCGGGATGTTGACCATCCCCTTAGGCGCAACAGCGATATTCATCGGCTATTTTTATACCGCCGGACCTTTCAAATGGTCTTACCGGGGCCTGGGGGAGATAGCCATCGCGTTTTCCTGTGGCTGGCTGGCGACCATTACCGGCTACTACCTGCAGGCGGGCCGATTCAACACCGTGGCGACGCTGGCTTCGCTGCCCGGCGCTTTCAGCGTTTTCCTGGTGATACTGATCAATGAAATCCCAGATATAAAGTCGGACAAGGTCTCCGGTAAAAACAACCTGGCCGTCAGGCTGGGCAGGGAGAAGGCCGGCGTCCTTTATGCTGTCCTGCTCGTCGTGTGCTGTGTAAATATCGTGGTTAATGTCTTTTTCGGCGTACCCGTCATGAGCGCTTACCTTTCGATTATCCTGCTGCCTTTAGTAATATGGAATATCCTGACCATTTCCAGGAAGGGACTGGACGACCGGCAGGTCCAGGAGTCGCTGAGCCTGCGCACCCTGGTCTTCGACCATCTTATCACGATCATCTACGCCGTCAGCTTTATCGTGGCCGGACTCAACGCCGTGGGGTTGGACATTAATCACCTGATAATGCTGGTGGTGGCTTTTATCGCCGTTTTCCTGCTGGAAGTCGTGGGGATTGCCTTTTCGAAGGCGGTGGTGACGGAGTAAAATAAACGGGTTCGTAAACCCTTTTAGACGACCCGCTAAGTTAACGTTTTTTCTTCCAAACCGTGCCCGTCGGCGTATCTTCCAGGGTTATCCCCAACCCCTCCAATTTATTTCTAATATCGTCCGCCAGCTCGAACTGCCTGGCTTTTCTCAGGTCGTTGCGGGTGGCTATCAGCAGCTCGATATACGGGGCGGCATCGCCCGCAGATTCTACCGATTCTTTAAAAGTCAGCCCCAGCACCCCGCCCAGCTCCCGCAGCATCTCGCGGGCTTTATCCGCCTTCGTCCCCTCTTCCTCCGCCCGATTGACGTCCCGCGCCAAATCAAAAAGAGCGGCTATCGCCTGCGGGGTATTGAAGTCGTCGTCCATCGCCTCGATGAACCTGTCGTGATAGGGCTTGGCATCCAGCGCTTTGCCGCTGCCGCCCGGGTTCTCCTTGACGGCCGTTCTCTGCAATCTTTCCGCCCCAACCTGCGCCGCCTCCAGCGCGTCTTCGCTGTAGGTCAGCGGACTGCGGTAGTAAGAGCTCAAGACGAAAATCCGTATGGCGTCGGCGCTGTACTTTTTTAGGGCGTCACGTATCGTTACCAGGTTGCCCAGGCTCTTACTCATTTTCTCGGAGCCCATCTGCAGCGCGCCGTTGTGCAGCCAGTACCTGACGAAAGGCTTCCTGCCCGTGAAGCTCTCCGACTGGGCGATTTCGTTCTCGTGGTGGGGAAAGACCAGGTCCTGGCCGCCGCCGTGGATGTCTATCTGCTCGCCGAGGTATTTAATAGACATGGCGCTGCACTCGATGTGCCACCCCGGCCGGCCCTTTCCCCACGGGCTGTCCCAGGCAGGCTCGCCCGGTTTAGCGGCTTTCCAGAGGACGAAGTCCGCGGGTTCTTCTTTCTCTTCGCTGGCCTCGATGCGCGCCCCGGCCATCATCTGCTCGGGACTGCGCTTCGACAGCTTGCCGTAGTCCGGCACTTTTTTAACCCGGAAATAGACGCTGCCGCCGGCGGCGTAGGCAAAGCCTTTTTTAATCAGGCTTTCCACGAGCTCGATTATCTTCGGGATTTCCTCGGTCGCTCTGGGATTAAGGTCGGCCGGCAGGACGTTCAGGGAGTTCATGTCCTCGAAATAACGTTTCGTGTAATTATCGGCCAGCTCTTTGGCCGGTATGCCGAGTCGGTTGGCGCGATTGATAATCCTATCATCGATATCGGTCACGTTCTGTACGCACCTGACGCTATACCAGCGGTATTTGAGGTAGCGGCGGATGACATCGAAGATGATGTAGCTCATGGCGTGGCCAAGGTGGGACTCATCGTAAGGGGTAACGCCGCAGACGTACATCGTGACCGTTTCACCGCGCGGTTTGAAGTCTTCTTTCCTGCCGGATAAGGTATCGGTGATTTTCATTTTGTCCGCCCTTCTATGAGTGCGACCGCATAAACTGCAATCCCCTCCCCGTTTCCTATTGCCCCCAGCCCGTTATTCGTCGATGCTTTAACGCTGACTCTATCGATCCCTACGCCGAGGACGTGGCTCAAGTTATGGCGCATGTCGTCGATATACTCGCGCAGACGCGGCTTTTCCGCCACGACCGTCGCATCGACATTGACCACCCGCCAGCCCTCGTCTTCCAGCTTTTCCACGACTTTATCGAGCAGCACCAGGCTGGAGATATTTTCATATTCCGGCTCGCCGGAGGGGAAATGCTGACCGATGTCCCCCAGCGCCGCCGCCCCCAGCAGGGCATCGATGACGGCATGGGTAAGGGCGTCGGCGTCGCTCCAGCCCTCCAGTCCTTGATGGAACGGTATCTCCGTCCCCCCCAGCACCAGCCTCCGCCCCGCTACGAGGGGATGGGCGTCGTACCCGATGCCGATGCGCCGGTTATCTTTCATGTCCCTTCCATAACGCCTCGGCGGACGCGAGGTCGGCGGGCGTGGTTATTTTAATATTATCATAAGAGCCGGGGTAGAGCTTAACCTTATAGCCAGCCCTTTCCACCAGCGAGGCATCGTCCGTAACGTCGCCAAAGACGTGCCTGTAGGTGTTCTGGATGACATCGATGCGAAAGACCTGCGGGGTCTGGACGGCCCGTAGATTTTGACGTGGGAGCGTCTGCCGCACGATGTCGTCCGCCCCGGCGACCTTGATGGTGTCCGTCACCGGCAGGGCGGCTACGGCGGCCCCGGTCTCTTTAGCCGCGTCCAGCCCTTTTTCAATGAGATCGATGGTCACGAGGGGACGCGCGCCGTCGTGGATGACCACCCATGCGGCGTATTTCAGGCGTTTGAGCCCCTCCGCCACCGAGTCCTGCCGCTGCTTTCCGCCGGGGCAGATGTCGGTCACTTTGGACCAACTCTCCCGCGCCGCGAGCCGCCGGCATTCATCGAGGTTTTTCGAATTCATAACGATTATTATCTGGTCGATGGACCTGCACTTCTGAAAGGTATCGATCACCCTCGCCAGCACCGGCCGCCCGGATATGGGGGCGAACATCTTATCGACCCCGCCCATCCGCTGGCTGTCCCCCGCCGCCGCGATAATGGCCGCCACTTTTTCTTTATTATGCATGGTTACTAGATATCTACCTCTTTTTCCCCGCCCTTCCCTCTTGCCAGACCCCTCTCCACAGCCTCTCTCAGCGTCCCCACCGCGATTATCTCCATGTCTTTCGGGGGATTTATCTTGACCCCAATCTTAGGTATGATGCAACGTTTAAAGCCGAGCCGCGCGGCTTCGGCGAGGCGGCGGTCCATCTGGTTGACCGCCCGGAGCTCTCCGCTCAGGCCCACCTCGCCCACCGCCGCCGTCTGGGGCATGACCTCGGCGTCACGGTAGCTGGAGGCAATCGCCAGAGCCATGCCGAGGTCGGCCGCCGGCTCGCCCACCTTGAGTCCGCCCGTCACGTTCACCAGTATGTCCTGCGCCGCCAGCTTTAGTCCCACCCGCCTGGTAAGCACCGCCGCCACCACGAGCAGCCGGTTGAAGTCCACCCCGTTGGCCGTCCGCCGCGGCTGTCCGAAGGCGTTGAGTGTCGTCAAAGCCTGTATCTCGACTAAAAGCGGCCGGCTCCCCTCGATAACCGGCACGACCGCCGACCCCACCGTTTCCGTCCCGCGCTGCGAGAGGAATGCCAGCGACGGGTTTTCCACCTCGACCATACCCTGCTCTTTCATCTCGAAAACGCCCACTTCGTTAGTAGAGCCGAAGCGATTTTTGACGCACCGCAGGAGTCGGTAGGCGCTGAAAGGCTCGCCTTCGAGGTAGAGGACGACATCGACGATGTGCTCCAAGACGCGCGGTCCGGCGATGGCGCCTTCCTTGGTGACGTGCCCCGAGATGAACACCGGCACGCCGCTGGTCTTGGCGAACTGCATCAGCCTCATGGTGCACTCGCGCACCTGCGCCACGCTGCCCGCCGCCGACTCCATGCCGGGGGCATAGACCGTCTGAATGGAGTCGACGACCACCAGAGCCGGCTGTGCCTGCTGCGCCTGCTCGAGCACGCGTTCGAGGTCGGTCTCCGCCATGATATAGAGTCCCTCGCCGCCCAGTCCCAGTCGTTCCGCCCGGAGCTTTATCTGGTGCGCCGTCTCCTCGCCGGTGACGTAGACGACGCGGCTGTCGGCATCGGCGATGGAAGCTGCCGCCTGTAATAGAAGCGTCGATTTCCCGATACCGGGGTCGCCGCTGATGAGCGCGAGCGACCCCGCCACTATCCCCCCGCCCAGCACCCGGTTGAACTCGGCAATGGGCAGCGGACGTCGCTCGGCGGTATCGATTTCCACCTCGGAGAGCTGCTGGGGAGGTAAAAAGGGGGTCGAGGGTCTTGCCAGCGCGGGCTCGGCCCGGATGGTCATCTCCACGAAGGTGTTCCACTGCTGGCAGTCGGGGCAGCGGCCGAGCCACTTGAGGCTCTCCTTGCCGCACTCCTGGCAAACGAAGACGACTTTATCCTGCGCCTTGCTCACAGAATAACTTTACAGGAGTTATAAAAAGAAGGCAAGGGAGACATAAATATTCGTTATTCGTTTTTTAAAATTTATTTCTGTAAGTTTATAGCTAATTCGTAGCTAAATATTCGTTTTTCGTTTTATGGTAAGTCAGCTTCGATTTTAAGTATTCGTTTTTCGTTATATGTTAAGTTAGCTTCAATTTTCAAGTATTCGTTTTTAGAGTTATGGTAAGCTGGTCATTTTCCCGGCGAAGCCCTTCTACGCTAAAGCTTCTCAGGGCAGGCAAGGGGTCGCCTCGTACTCCGCAAGGAATAATGGTTCGACAAAGCTCACCATAAAAGGGTGAACGGTGCTCGTACGAGGCTCAACCATGCTTCGCCCCACGGACTCCAGCTATATTATAAAAGAATTTAGGGCAAATAGGGAAGGGGATTTTGTCGTAAGTAACCTCACCCCCTACCCCCTCTCCAGCCTGTTCCTTTTACAAACCGGTGGATAATCTGGCTGGAGAGGGGGAAAAAGAAAAGAGGGGTCGTGACCCCTCTTAGACGCCCCGTGTTTGTTACTCAGCGTAATCAGATGAGGAGTGCGTCAGCGAGAGGGGCTTACGGTTTCCTCTCTGCCAGTATTTTGTAAAGGCTGGTGCTATCCTCCGGTGGAATTGTCTCCTTTTCTTTCTTGACCAGTCTTAAAGCCTCCGACGGGCAGGCCGCCACGCAGTTGCCGCATCCAATGCAGCGGTCCAGGTTAATTATGGCATATCCACTCTGCTCGTCGACCGTGACGGCGTTCATCTGGCACTTCTCGACACAGGCCCCGCAGCCGGTACACATCTCCGTTTCGATCGTGCTATAAAAGTTGTGGGCCCAGTTTTCTGCCGGTTTAGGCAACATTTTCAGTCTTGTAAGGACGCCGCAGCAGCACCCGCAGCAGGAGCAGACGAAATCGATTTTCTGGTAGTTGGTCGGCTGCAGGACAAGGCCGTCCGCTTCATTCTGGCGGACTATTTCCAGGGCTTCTTCGCGGGTTATCCCTCTGGTAAGGCCGAGTTTGACGAAATGCCTGGCCCAATCGCCAAAGACCATGCAGGTCTCTAAACGCGATGTTACTTTACATGGTCGCCCTCTTTGCTTCGCCCCTTCCCGGCACATACACGGGTTGACCCCAATTGGTCCTTCCGTGCCGTTGATTATTTCTCTGATATAGTCGTAGGTGGTGACATGTTGTTCCACCGGGATGCTTTTTTCCACCGGAACGGTCCGCATTTGCGATATTTTAGTGCTGGCAAATGCCCTTCCGAATTCGCCACCGGAATATTCGCCGAGATCTGTCCAGAATTGGGGCGTCGCTTTATTCGCGTGCAATTCCACGATGCCCACTAACAAAGGCACCGTAAAATAGTATTGAGTACCATTTTTTTCGGTGCTCCCGATGGCTCCGTTCCTTTCCATCTCTTCCAGCATGCTCTTTACTTTTATCAGAGACAGGCCGCTGCCTTTGACGCCGTTATAGATATACTTGGCGGACTGCGGTTTATAACTTAAGTGAAGCGCCAGGCTCGCCTGTTCCGGATTGAATAATTGCTTCAGGATACGGATCTCCACCCCGGACTTCGTGGCGGGAAAGCCCACCGCTTGCTTATCCAGATGTTTCTGGAGTTCGATATAGACACTATCGGCGTCTTTCATTCAGGTCACTCTCCTTTTTTAATTGGTAAAGTTACGATAAGAGCAGCGTATGGGTGCTTTATCGAACAAGTATTATACAACACTAATAAAGTAATGAAAAGGGTTCTAAGTCAATGGCCCGATATGTAATCCGCTCATTATCGCCAGCATGACGGCGGCAGCCATGACGGAGCCTATCTGGCCGCCGGTGTTCGCCCCCACCGCGTGCCATAATAAAAAGTTCCGGGGATTGGCTTTCTGTCCCTCTTTCTGCACCACCCGCGCCGACATCGGGAAAGCCGACGTCCCCGCCGCCCCCAGCAGCGGGTTTATCTTGCCCTTGCTGAGCACCCGCATCAGCTTGCCCAGCAACATGCCCGTCACCGTATCCAGCGATATCGCCAGGAAGCCCAGCAGAAAAACGAGTATCGTGTCCCACTTGAGGAAGTTACCGCCGAGCATCGATGCACCGATGCACAGCCCCAGCAGAAGCGTCACGATATTGGCTATCGCTCCCTGCGAGACGTCCGCCAGCCTGGCGACTACCCCGCTCTCTTTGAGCAGGTTGCCGAGCATGAGCATTCCCATCAGCGGTGCGCCCATCGGCGCGATGAGTATCGTCACGATGCCGGCGACGATCGGGAAGAGGATTTTCACCCGCTGCGATATCTGTTTTTCGCCGGTAGCCATGAGCGTGGCGCGCTCTTTCTTGGTCGTCATCGCCCGCATTATCGGCGGCTGTATGATGGGCACGAGCGCCATATAGGAGTAGGCCGCGATGGACACCGCCGGAAGCAGGTCGCGGGCGAACTTGGACGTGACGTATATCGCGGTGGGACCGTCGCACGCGCCGATGATCGCTATCGAGACCGCTTCCTGCCGCTGGAAACCCAGTGCCAGCGCCAGCAGCAACGTTAAAAAGATACCGAACTGCCCCGCCGCCCCGAAGATGAGGACGATAGGGTTGGCAAGCATCGGCCCGAAGTCAATCATCGCCCCCAGCCCGAGGAAAAGCAGGACGGGAAATATCTCGGTGAGGATGCCGGAGACATAGAGGAGATTGATGACCCCGCCCTGGTCGTTGGCGGACAGGCCCGCCAAAGGCAAGTTGCCCAGGACGACCCCGGCGCCTATCGGTATGAGCAGCAGGGGCTCTATCTTCCGGCCGATGCCCAGGTAAAGGAGCACGCACCCGATGAATATCATGATGGCGCCCTGCCACGATAGGTTGAGGAAACCCTGTCCCAAGCTGTTTAGGGCGTCTAAGAAAGCGTCCATCGTCGGTTATGTTGAGGGTTTGGTCTGGTTTTTGTCTTCCTTCTGGAAAGGGAACAGCTTGTTGAGGAGGCGTATGATAAGCGTCAGCAGGTAGAGCGTGATGAAAGTCACGCCCATCCCCGCCACGGTCATCGTCAGTCCGAAAGCAAGGTCACTCATCTATAACCTGTCATTCCCGCGTAGGCGCCCCTCTTAGACGCCCGGGAGGGATTTAATTTCTCAATATTCTATCACCGCTATCTTTTCGCCGGGCTTGACCACCTGCTCCTCTTTCACCCCGATTTCTATCACGGTGCCCCCCACCGGCGTCAGTATCGGGTTTTCCATCTTCATGGACTCCAGCATGCAGATGGTGTCCCCCTCTTTAACCGCCTCCCCCACCTTAACGTTCACGCTGATTATTTTACCGGTGATGGGCGCCTCGATTATTTCTCTGGCCAATGATAGTCTCCTTTAAAAACACTAAGGCGGTGGGTCCCTTTCGGAACTGCCACCGCCCCATTATACAGGAGACGCGTTAACAAGTCACGCCGTTTTAACTAAGTCGCGGCGCCCACCGCGATATTGGGCAGCGAGAAGCTCTCCTTCGACTCGATGAGGATTTCGTCGTCTTTGACATCGATGACCACGTAGGAGACGTAGGCGTTCTCCGTAATGCGGCACTCGGAGGCGTCTTTGACCCGGCCCTTGCCTTCTTTCAGGTGCTCTTTGACAATCTTCTCCACTTCGTACTTGAGGCTCTTCTTCGAGAAGATATCGATGCCCTCGGCCGCCTTGTCCGCCGCCAAGACATCCGGCAACTCGTTGATGTCTTTAAGGATATCGCCGATAAGGTCCTTTTTCTTGATGGACAGCTTGACCGCGTAGACCTTATCGAAGACCTTGAACTCTTCGCGAAGCACCGCCTCGGAGAGCCTGTCCTCGATTCGGTCCTGGATGACGCGGCGCAGCGGCCTGGCGCCGTATTCCTCGTTATACCCCTTTTCGCCCAGGAAGTCCTTAGCGGCATCGGTAACGACCAGATTAACCTCTTTATCAGCCAGCTGCTTGCTGACCGTCGACAGCATGAGGTCGACGATGGACCGGATCTGCTCCTTGGTGAGGGTGTGGAAGACGATGGTATCGTCCAGGCGGTTGAGGAACTCGGGGCGGAAGGTCTTTTTCAGTTCGTTTAACAGGTTGTCCTTCATTTTCTGGTAGGACGCCTCGCGTGTCTTGGCCTCTTCGCTGCGCTGCATAAAGCCGAGCGCCCCGCCCTTCCGGATAGTTTCGGAGCCGAGATTGCTGGTCATGATGATGATGCTGTTGCGGAAATCGACGCGGCGCCCCTTGGCGTCCGTCAGATGGCCGTCGTCGAAAATCTGCAGGAGCAGGTTAAAGACGTCCGGGTGGGCTTTTTCGATTTCGTCCAGCAGAATGCAGCTGTAGGATTTGCGCCTCACCGCCTCGGTGAGCTGCCCGCCTTCGTCGTAACCGACATATCCCGGCGGCGCCCCTACCAGACGCGACACGGCGAATTTCTCCATGAACTCGGACATGTCGATGCGTATCAGAGTGTCCTCGCTGCCGAACATAAACTCGGCCAGCGTGCGGGCCATCTCGGTCTTGCCGACGCCCGTAGGCCCGAGGAAGAGAAAGACCCCCATGGGCCGCCTGATATCTTTAATACCCGCCCGCGCCCGCCGCACGGCTTTGGCGATGGCGTTCACGGCCTCTTCCTGGCCGGCGATGCGCCGGTGCATGACTTCTTCCATGTTGAGGAGCCGGCTCGCCTCGTCGCCGGTGAGCTGCACCACCGGCACCCCGCTCCACATGCTCACCACCTCGGCGATGTCTTCCTTCCTCACCACCACGTCTTCCTCTTCCTGCTCGCTGCGCCACTCGGCTTCCAGCTGTTTTATCTTCTCATCTATCTGTAATTCGCGCTCGCGCAGCTCCGCCGCGTAGTCGTACTGCTGCGTCGCCAGGGCAGCGTCCTTGTCCTTGCGGATATTATCGCCCTGCTCCTTGGCCTGCTTGAGCGTGATGGGCATGGTGCGGTGACGAATTCTAACCCGGGATGCCGCCTCGTCCACGAGGTCGATGGCCTTGTCCGGGAGGAAACGGTCGGGGATATAGCGCGCCGCCAGGTTGGCAGCGGTGACCAGGGCTTCGTCGCTGATGGTCAGGTGATGGTGCTGCTCGTAGCGCTCCTTGATGCCGCGGAGGATTTCCATGGTCTCGTCGACCGAAGGCTCCTCGACCAGCACCGGCTGGAAGCGCCGCTCCAGCGCCGGGTCCCTTTCCACGTACTTGCGGAAGTCATCGAGGGTGGTGGCGCCAATGCACTGCAGCTCACCACGTCCCAGCGAGGGCTTTAAAATATTGGCGGCGTCGACCGCGCCTTCGGCGGCGCCGGCGCCCACCATGGTATGGAACTCGTCAATGAAGATAACGCAGTTGCCGGAGGACTTTATCTCGTCGATGATTTTCTTCAAGCGCTCTTCGAACTCGCCGCGGTATTTCGTACCAGCCACCAGCGAGCCCATATCGAGAGCGATAAGTCGTTTGTCTTCGAGGGTCTCGGGGACGTCGCCGGAAACGATGCGGTGCGCCAGCCCTTCCACGATGGCGGTCTTGCCCACGCCCGGTTCACCGATGAGGGCGGGATTGTTCTTGGTGCGCCGGCTCAGTATCTGGATGAGGCGCTCAATTTCCTTGTGGCGCCCGATAACGGGGTCGAGCTTGCCGGCGCGGGCGGCCGCCGTGAGGTCGATGCCAAGCTGGTCTAAAGCGGGGGTCCGACTGGTGCCCCGCGGCATCCTGGCCTTGGGCGCGCCCTGGGTCAAAATGTGGGCGGTCTCGGCGCGGGCCCTTTCGAGGGTAATGCCGAAGCTGTCCAGCACGCTCGAAGCCACGCCTTCGCCTTCACGTAAAAGACCGAGCAGCAGGTGCTCGGTGCCGATATAGTTGTGGCCCATCTGCCGGGCCTCGTCGATGGCCAGCTCGATGACCTTCTTGGCCCTGGGGGTCAGGCCGGTCTCGCCGCTGCCGGGTTTTTCGCCGCGGCCGATGATGAACTCCACCGCCGAGCGGACCTTGCTCAGGCCGATGCCCAGATTGACAAGGACCCTGGCGGCCACACCTTCCTCTTCACGCACCAGGCCAAGCAAGATATGCTCGGTGCCGATATAGCTGTGATTGAGGTTACGTGCTTCCTCTTGTGCTATCGTGAGCACGCGGCGGGCCCGTTCTGAGAATTTTTCAAACCTACTGGCCATTTCCCCTTCCCGACTCTACTTTATCCGGTAGAGGCCTATCTGATTTAATCTTAATATAAAGCAGATGCCAAAGCAAGAGATGGCGTTCAATATCAATTTTTAACAGCGGCCGGGGGTATTTAAACCTCCTGGCAGTGGCATATTTTCCACAAAGGGTTGTCCCCTCAGTATCGTCTGCGCTGGGGCGTTTCACTTCCGTGTTCGGGATGGGAACGGGTGGTGCCACCTCGCTCTAACCACCAGAAGGCAATTAAGAGCCGCTTCTATTAAGTTGTTAACGACCTGCCTGCAATTACACCTTTATTATAACACAATGCCTATGATAAGAAAAGGGGCAAATCTTAATTTTTCGTATAAAGGGCGTAAAAATTTCATATGCGCCGGGTGAAAGCGGCGGCTTTGGCGGGCGTAAAACGCCCTTGACAACCATGGGGACAAGTGATAGGTTATGGGAGGGCTTTTTCCGGCGAGGCAATTTGTCTTTATCCTTATATCTGTTTTAGAGATTATCTAATTAAAGCGGAGTCAATATAGCGTCCCCATGGAAAAACTACGAGGTGATAACATGAGCATTGAGCTGGTCCACATCGGATTCGGCAATATTCTGGCCATCAGCCGGGCCATCGCGATAGCCTCCCCGAACTCCGCCCCCACCAAGCGCACCATCCACGAGGGAAGAAATAACGGCAAGGTCATCGATATGACCAGCGGCCGCCGGACGAAGTCGGTGATCTTCACGGACAGCGGTCACATCATCCTGGCCGCCCTGGCGCCGGAGACCATCGCCAACCGCGTCCAGACGGGCCGCCCGGGCGAGTCCGGTAAACCGGAGCAGGGTGAAAATGGCGACGAGCCGTGAGGTCCGTTCCCCCCTCGCACCCCCGCCCCGGCCGCTGTTCGTAGTGCTCTCCGGCCTTTCGGGGGCAGGCAAGGACGCGGTCCTGGCCGGGCTCAGATTATCCGACCTCCCCGTGTTTATCAGCGTTTCCGCCACCACCCGTCCCCGCCGGGCCGGCGAAAAAGACGGCTTCGATTACCATTTCGTCTCCCGCGACAGGTTCCAGGAGCTTATCGACGCCGGGGAGCTGCTGGAATGGGCCAACGTCTACGGCAACTCCTACGGCATACCGCGCGAGCCCGTCCGGCAGGCGCTGAAGAACGGCAAGGACGTTATCGTCAAGATCGACGTCCAGGGCGCGGCCACCATCAAGAAAATCATGCCGCAGGCGGTATTTATCTTCATGGTGACGCCTTATATGGAAGAGATCGAGAAAAGGCTCAAGCAGCGGAGCACCGAAACGTCCGCCGACCTGGAGCTGAGGTTGAAGACCGCCGCCGAAGAACTGCACCAGCTGCCCATGTTCGACTACCTGGTGGTAAACCGTCCCGGCGAAATTAACCAGGCTGTGGCCGATATTATCGCGATTATCAAAGCGGAGAAGTGCCGCGTCGCCCAGAGAGAACTTTCCCTGTAGACGACCTAAGACGGATGAATATGTTAACGATTAGGCCGGCAACTCTGGACGACCTGGCTGCTATCACGGATATTTATAATCAGGCTATTGTCACCACCTCGGCCACCTTCGATACCGAGCCTAAAACCCTTGAGGAACAAAAGGTCTGGTTTTCCCATCATGGTTCCAGGTACCCTGTATTAGTGGCTCAGCAGGGCAACCGTATTGTTGGTTGGGCAAGTCTGAGCTTGTGGTCGGACCGGTGTGCCTATGCCGAAACGGCGGAAATCTCTCTATATATCAAAGAAGAATACCGGGGGCAGGGAATTGGACGGAAGCTCTCGAAAGCCATTATCCGGGCGGGACAGGACGCCGGTCTTCACACCTTAATTGCTCGCATCGCTGAGGGTAACGGCGTCAGTATCCATATCGCGGAATCATTCGGCTTTGAGCATATTGGCGTTATGAGAGAAGTCGGCCGGAAATTCGACAAACTTCTGGACGTGTATCTCATGCAGAAAATTTTCAAGGCGTGAGGAAAAAATCAACAATCACGCGTTCTTGAGGGCCACCCCTTCGAGGACGTCGGCCACATCCTCCGCCCTATCGGTAGCGGTCTCCATGTGCTCGTAGATTTCCCGCCATTTGATTATCTGCGTGATATCGGATGTGTTTTCAAAAATCTCGCCGATAGCCGCCCGGTAAACGCGGTCGGCCATGTTCTCCAGTCGGTTAATCTCCACGCAGCGCTCCAGGATTTGCTTGAACTCGGACTTGTGTTTGAGCCCGTGGACGGCCTTTTCCACCTCCTCCGACGCCCGAACGATGATGTCGGCCAGCTCTTTAGCCCGCTGCGTGGGACTGGTTATTTTATAGATGAACATGGAGTCGGCAGTGGCGTGGACGAAGTCGATAATGTCATCCATGGTATGCGCCAGCAGGGCGATGTCCTCACGGTCGAAGGGCGTGACGAAGGTGCGATGCAGCAGCGAGATAATCTGGTGCGTGATGCTGTCGCCCTCGTGCTCCAGCTCGGTGATTTCCGCCACCCGGCTATCGATGAACTGCCAGGTGTCCATCATCTCCTTGAGCTCCCGGGCGGATTTGGTGATGTTTTTCGCGCTTTCATCAAAGAGGTCGAAAAACTTCTGTTCTTTCGGCATGAATGACAGCCTTACCATGACTGACTCTCCTTCGTAACGTTATTCTTCTTTTTCCTGTCCGCCCTCCGCCGCCCCTCTTGTTTCCTCCGGCTTCACCTTTCTGGGGAACCAGGCTTTCAGGCGGTCCTGCACCTGTTTCTCATAGCCCAGATTGCCCGGCGTGTAGAACTGCCTGCCCTTGAGGGAATCGGGGAGGTGCTGCTGCTCGACGATGTGCCCCGGGAAGTCGTGGGCGTACTTATAGTCCTTGCCGTAGCCCATTTCTTTCATCAACTGGGTTGGCGCGTTGCGGATGTTCATCGGCACGCTTTCGCTGGAACCTTTCTTGATTTCCCCCTGCACCTTCGAGTAGGCCGCGTAAAGCGAGTTGCTCTTGGGGGCGGTGGCGAGGTAGACGGCCGCCTCCGCCAGGGCCAGATTGCCTTCCGGCATCCCGATGAAATGCACCGCCTGCTGGGCGGCCATGGCCACGACCAGCGCCTGGGGGTCCGCCATGCCGATGTCCTCCGAGGCGAAGCGTATCATGCGGCGGGCGATGTATAGCGGGTCCTCGCCCCCCTCGAGCATCATCGCCAGCCAGTACAAGGAGGCATCGGGGTCGGAGTCCCGCATGGACTTATGCAGGGCGGAGATGAGGTCGTAGTGCTGCTCGCCGGCTTTGTCATAGAGGACAGCCCGTTTCTGGAAGGCGTCCTCGATGACCGCCAGGGTGATGGGGCGTTTGCCTTCGGCGTCGGGCGGGGTGCTCTGGGCGGCGGTCTCCAGCGTATTAAGGGCGATGCGGGCGTCGTTATGGGACATGCCGATGAGGTGGTTCATCGCCTCGGTGGTCAGCTCGGCGTTGAGCTCGCCGATGCCCAGGAACTTGTCCTTGAGCGCCCGCAGGATAAGCACCTGGATTTCCGCTTCGGTGAGGGGCTTGAGCGGCAGGACGCGGCTCCGCGAAAGCAGCGGCGAGGTGACTTCGAAGGAAGGATTTTCCGTGGTGGCGCCGATCAAGATGACAGTGCCGTCCTCGACATAAGGGAGGACGGCGTCCTGCTGGGTCTTATTGAAGCGGTGGATTTCGTCGATGAAGAGGATGGTCTTCTGCATGTTGACCTGGCGGCGTTCCTTGGCCTGCTCCACGATACGCCGGAGGTCGGCGACGTTAGCGCTGACAGCGCTGACCGGGGCGAAGAACGCCCCCGTGCTGTTGGCGATGATAAAGGCGAGGGTGGTCTTGCCGCAACCGGGCGGCCCCCAGAAAATCATCGAGGGAATGCGGTCGGCTTCGATGGCGCGCCGGAGCACCCGCCCTTTGCCTAATAAGTGTTCCTGCCCGACGAAGCCATTAAGGTTGTTGGGCCGCATGCGCGTGGCCAGCGGCGCCTGCTGCATCTGCTGCTGCTTTCCCTGCTCGTCGAACATGTCCTGGGTCATAGCTTTTAATAATCTACTCTAAATTCAGGATTTTATCCACCCCTTTGTCCCTCATACCCGCCCCTTTATCCCTCGGCCACTTTCTTCAAATTACCCAGAATTTTCTCCATGTCTTTGCCGACCATCATCTTAATTAAAGGCGCGGCAATCTTGCCGAAAATCCCCATCTCCAGGTCTTCAAACATGGTAAATCTACTGCCCGCCGGCGTGGGCTCGAGGCTCCAGACCTGGTCGTCTTTCTTGAGCGAGCCCGATGTCACCCCGAAGGCGATTTTCCGGTTCTCCACCCATTCCGTCACTTTATAGTTCATCTTCATCAGCGTTCCGCCGGACTTCTCCTCGTAATAGAAGGTAGTGCCCGCCCCGCTGCGCTTCTCGCTGGTATATTCGAATTTCTTCAGCAGGGTGAACCACTTCATGATTTTTTCCGGCTCGATGAGCCAGGGCCAGATTTTTTCTGGCGGCGCCTTGATTTCTATAGACCTCTGGACTTTCATTTTTGACCTCCTTTATCTCTGTCTATGTTTTTCAACCCACCCCCTGCCCCCTCCCTTGGAAAGGGAGGGGGGTTAAGGAAGAGGGGCTAACGCCCCTCTTAAACGCCCTTGTTATTTATATCTTTTGACCTCGAAGCGGTACAGTTTCACCGGCTCATGCGGGCCGATGCCGCCCTTCTGCCGGCAGATATCTATCTGGTAGTCCACGCTGTCCACCCCTTCGAGGTCGGGCAGGAGCAGGCCCTTCCGCCACCCGCACTCCACGATTACCCCGTATTTTTTGGGGTCGAGCTGGCTCTCGTCTTCCACAAGCTCCGGCCGGGTCAGCACGTCCACGCTATAATCCAGGTCTTTAAGCTCCCCCGGCGAGACGGGCGGGAAGCGCGGGTCGCGCGTGGCCGAGCTTATCGCATTGGTGATTATCTCCCCGGCTACATTATTCTCCTGCGGCTCGAAAGTGCCGATGCACCCCCGCAGGTCTCCCTTCTTGTGTATGGAGACGAACACCCCGGCCTTCTCCTTCATCTCCGGGGTAAGCTCGACCGGCGGCGGAGGTCTTTTGCCTTCACGGACGTAAGTCTCCACCGTTTCCTTAGCCAGGGCCGCCAGCGGGTGCATGGCGACCTTCTTGAAGATGACGCCCGCGTAGCCGACCACCGCGCTCTTATCGCCGGTGGCATCGCCGCTGGTCTGGTATTTCACCAGTTCCGCGCCCGTAGCCCCCAGTTCTTTAGCCGCGGCGATAAGGCAGACCACGGGACCGTAGGCGCACATCGATATGTTGAGCTTCTGATACCGCCGGGTAAGCTCGTCCTCATCCAGGGCCAGCATGGCTTCCACCGCCTTCATGTCCTTTTCCCTGGCGACATCATGCGGCTCATAATGGGTCATGTCGCCGCTGGCCATAATGATCGCTTCTCTCTTCAACTCCCTTATCGCCCTGGCGATGTCCCGCCCGATTTCTTTATAGGTGGCGGCGGGAGCGCCGGCCAGAATAACGGGCACGATACGCACGTCCGGCTTCAGATACTGCAGAAAAGGCAACTGCACCTCGACGGCGTGTTCCTCCTGGTGCGCGCGGTAGTCTTCCTCGAGGTATTTGGATACAGCCACCATTTTTTTAGCCAGCTCGGCATCGACCTCCACCTCACCAAGGGGCGTTTTCCAGGTGCCCTCGGTCCAGACGCTGAAAGGCTTGCCCAGCCCGCTGTGGGTCGGCCCCATGATGACAAAAGTGTCTTTGAATTTTATCCTGGATACAGCGGCCCCGGTGACGGCACCCGAATACTGGTAGCCGGCGTGAGGCACCAGCAGTCCCACGACCTCTTCCTTGGGCGCGTTTTTGTCCACGAATTTGGCGAACATGGCTTTGATTTCCGAAGCAGAAGCGGGATAAAAGTAACCGGCGACATACGGATTCCTCAGCATCTTACCCCTCCTTTCCTTAGACAGGCTCAGGATAGGCTCAGGAGAGCCTGAAATTAAGCTCCGCCCCGCAGAACCGGCAGCGCGAACCCGCCAGCCCGACGACTTCCGTCTCGTAGCCGAGCCTCTTCACGACGGTCTTGCCGCAGGCATAGCACCGGGTACTCTCGCTATCATGGCCGGGGATGTTGCCGGCATAGATAAACTTGAGCCCGGCCTTTTGGCCAATCGCGACAGCCCGCTCGATGGTCGACAGGGGGGTCTGCGGCAGATTCGTCAGCTTGTGGTGAGGATAAAAACGGGTCACGTGCCAGGGGGTGAGCTCTCCCAGCTCTTCTTTTATCCAGGCAGCGATTCCCTCGAGCTGCGTATCGTCGTCGTTCATGGTGGGAATGATGTTGGTGACGACCTCGACGTGCATATGCCATTTATCCTTGGCCCGCTTCGTCACTTCGAGGATTTCCCGCCAGTGGGGCACTCCGGAAAGCGTCTTATAGAAAGCGTCGGAGAAGCCCTTGATATCGACCCTCCAGGCGTCCAGGTAGGGGCCGATGGTATCCAGCGTCTCCGGGGTGGCAAAGCCGTTGGTCACGTAGACGGTATAAAGCTTTTTCTCTTTGGCAAGCTTGGCCGATTCCAATGTATGTTCGAACCAGATGACGGGCTCGTTATAGGTCCAGGCGATGCCCTGGCAGCGGTATTGCAGGGCAAGGTCGATGGACGCCCTGGGCAGGAGCTCGCGGCAGTCGTGCAACAAGGAACTGCTGTTGGCGGTAGAGATTTCCCAGTTCTGGCAGTGCTTGCAGTGGAAGTTGCAGCCCAGGGTGCCCAGCGAAAAACACAGCGTCCCGGGGTAAAAATGGAACAGGGGCTTCTTTTCGATGGGGTCGGCCGCCACGGAAGATACTCTCCCGTAGTTCAGGTTGAAAAGGGCGCCGTCGCGGTTCTGGTACATGCCGCAAACGCCGTACTTCCCCGGGTTAATCCGGCAGCGCCACTGGCAGGTGCGGCACCTTACCCTTGAGTCCGGCAGCTTGTCATAGAGCACGGCCTCACGCATGACCTGTCTCCCCCCACCGTTAAGGTAATTATAGCACCGGGGGGAAATCAATTATAGGGGCGCCATCAATAAAACCTTAAGGGGAAGAGCGGGTAAAAAAGCATGAAAGAAACGATGTGCGCGACGAAGATAAGCACGATTACACCCAGTATGGTCCACTTGAGCTTGCCGGACTGCCTTCCCTTATAAATATCGATGAGCTGGGAGATGCCCATCCCCACACCCAGACAGACGGCCCCGACGGTCGGATAGAAATAAAACGGATAACTGACCCGGTTCGTGATGAGGCTGAGAGGTATCCACAGAATATAGGTGCTGAAAAACCACGCCGCCCCGAAAAGTCCCGCCTCGTCCCGCTTGATCGATTTATATATCATGTAGGCAAACGCGGGGACAATGAGAACAAATATAGAGGGGCTGATGGCCGAGATAAAATGCGGTTCGTACCAGTAAGGCATATATTTGTACCAGAATACCCACTCCCAGGGCCGGCTCAGGGATGGGTGGGTGGTAGTGCCGAATTTGAGACTGTCGCTCAGGCTAATCATGGTCCTCATACGGTCGACGGGATTAACAAAATTATGGGTGACAAAGTATTCCAGCAGCGGCAGTCCCACGGCGAAAGTAATAACCGACAGGGCCACCGTGAGGGCGAACCACCGGGAGCGGTTGATGCGACTGAAAAACCAGTGGATGATCAGCGCGGGCATCGCCAGCGCGCCCAGGAGCTTGCCCAGGGCGCTCAGCCCTACGGCTATCCCGGCGGAGATATATTTCCGCGTCAGATAAAGCAGGAAAGCCGCCAGCATGAAGAAAACGTAAAAGACATCGAGCATGGCGACGCTATTTTGCACGAAGGTCATATTTTCAAACGCCAGCAGAAAAGTGGCGATGGAAGCCGCCCGGTTCGACATGTTGAGCTTGCGGCAGATGAAATAAAAAATGACAATACACCCCGTCCCGAACATGATCGGGAAAAAGCGCCAGCACCAGGGATTATCGTCAAAGAAGTAAATCGTTTGTTGGGCAGCGTGGCTGATAGCGGTAGTACCGATGTAGCCGCGCTCTACGGTAATTTGATTAAGCGCGGTATCGATGCTCAAGACTTTCATTATTTCATCATCGATTTTGATTGTCTTGCCGACGATAAATACCGAGGCGTCACTCACGTCGATTACGGTGCTGGCGCTGTTAGCGATGGGTTGCTGTGTTGTTCCGGCGTCTTTCACCGGTGATTTAAACCCGCTGAAAATATACTCTCCCGCCACGATAATCAGTTTACTCAGCGGCGGGTGTTCCAGAAAGATGAAACTATGATTCTGGATGATATTCCTGGCCTCTTTGACGTAATGCTGTTCATCAAGGATGAGATCAGTGGGATTGGTGATGATAACGAAATGGAGGACCAGCGTGGCCAGCACGATGAGACACAGCCAGATATATTCCCACCGGTACAGCCTTTTAAGAAGCGAATAGACCGCTTTCAAAAGAAAAATTCTCCGAATCTTTGAATATTAATACCAAATATTATACCTCTTTACCTATTTTGATTAAAGGAATATAATATATTGGTCTGATAAAACGAACGGGAAATATCTATCGCGGAGGAGAGTTTGGGAGCATTATTTATCGTCTCTGCGGAAGAAGCGGCGGGCAAGACCGCCCTGTGCGCCGGACTCGCCATTAATTTCTCTAACGACGGCAGGAAAGTAGGCTATCTGAAACAGCCGGCCGACGCCGACGGCGATACCAATTTCATGAAACGGGTACCGGGAGTGGATATCGTCGAAGAAAACGGCGCCAGGGGTTATGACATTGTCCTCATGGAAGGCAGAACCGGGGCAAGCGCCGCCGACGGGGCGAGCCAGGCGGCTTACGCGGCGGCGAAAAAGGCGAAGGCTAATGTCATCGCCGTAGAGAACTATTCCGATGAAGCCCCGCGGTTTCTTGACGTTTATCAAGGGTTCGACAAGAATTTCCTGGGAGTCGTGCTCAACAAAGTACCGCAGAGTCAGCTCAAACGCCTGCAGGGAGAAGCCGGGCTCAGGTTTGAAGCGGCCGGGATAAAATTGCTGGGCGTTATCCCGGAAAACAGAGTCCTGCTGGCCATTACCATCGGCGAGCTGGCCGAAAGCCTCGATGGGAAAATCCTCAACAGCGCCGGTAAAGCGGGAGAGCTGGTGGAAAACTACATGCTCGGCGCGCTGGTGGTGGACTCCGGGCTCGACTACTTCGGGCGGAAGAGCCGCAAAGCGGCCATCATCCGGCACGACCGCCCGGACATGCAGCTCGCCGCCCTGGAGACGTCGACGGCCTGCCTTGTTCTGGGCGGCGGCGAGAACCCTCCGATTCCCAACGTTCTCTTTAAAGCGGAGAGTCGCGGCATCCCGATTATCGCCACCGGCACCGCGCTAAACGACATCGTCACGATAATCGATAGCGCTTTGCCCAGGGCCAGACTGAACCAGACGAAGAAGCTCGAAAAACTGGCCGAAACGGTCAGGCAGAACCTCGATGTGAAGGCGTTAGCCGGGTCGACGACCCGGCGGAAAAAGGAGGATAGCGGCCAACCGGACTGACGGCATCCACGACAGTCAAAATATTCCTTGCTCCTTAACAACGGGGAAGTGAGGGAGGTTCCTGGGGTGGCTATGATGCTCTGGGAATTTTTATTTAGAAACATATCGATAACGGTAAAAAAATATATAAAAGGGGGGCAGGTGATTGAATGCATTAGGAAGACATCTACTGGTTGAGCTGCACGACTGCGACAAGGAGGCGTTAAACGACCTGGACTTTCTCCGCAGGGTCATGGTGGAAGCCGCCATCGACTGCGGCGCCGTGGTGCTCGGCGACTCCTTCCACCACTTCAGTCCCCAGGGGGTGAGCGGGGTGGTCATCATCGCGGAGTCGCACCTATCCATCCATACCTGGCCGGAGTACGGCTACGCGGCGGTCGACGTCTTTACCTGCGGCACCTCCGTCCGGCCGGAAAAGGCGGCCGAGGTGCTCATCGAGAAGCTCGGGTCGCGGCACCACTCCCTGGTGGAAATCCCCCGTGGGGTTCTGGTGACGGTATAGGATATGGATACCGACCCGGACAAATGGCTGCGGGACAAGATAAACGAGGATTTCCTCCAGCTATATCGCATCGACGAAGTGCTGTATACCGGAAGGACCAGATACCAGTCCGTGCAGGTCGTCCGCACCCGCGGCCTCGGGACCTGCCTGGTGCTCGACGGCAAGATACAGTCCAGCGAGGGGGACGAGCATATCTACCACGAAGCCCTCGTGCAGCCGGCCATGATAGCCCATCCCGGGCCGGAGAAGGTCTTTATCGCCGGGGGCGGAGAGGGCGCCACCCTCCGCGAAGTCTTATCTCATAAAACGGTAAAGAGGGCGGTGATGGTGGAGATCGACGAGGAAGTGACCGCCCTCAGCCGGAAATACCTGCCCCGACACGGTCGGGGGGCCTTTGAAGACAAACGAACGGAGCTGTATCACGTAGACGCCCGCCAATATTTAGAAAATTCCAGGGACAAATACGACGTCATCATTATAGATTTGCCAGACCCCATGGAAAAAGGGCCCGCCTACCTGCTTTTCACGAAAGAGTTCTATCAAATCGTTTTAGACAGTCTTACCGAAAACGGACTCATCGCCGTCCAGGCCGGCTCCGCCTCGCCGACGGAGCTGCTTAACTTCACCGCCGTAAACAACACGCTGAAAAGCGTTTTCCCGGTGGTAGTACAATATACAGCTTACGTGCCTTGTTTCGGGGGGCCGTGGGGTTTTTGCCTGGCCTCGGGTCGCACCGACTCCTCCCGTTTTTCCCCCGAGGAAATAGATAAAAAGATAGCCGCCCGGTCTCTCAAGGGACTGAAATTTTACGATGGCATCGCCCACCGGAACATGTTCGCCCTGCCCAGATATATCCGGGAGGCGCTGGCGGGGCAGAAGAGAATCATCACGGATAAAAGGCCGCTGTATCTCTACGGCAAATAGCTCCCCGAAAAACAATAGGCTGGTGAAATATCTCATTCACCAGCCTATATAGGTGCCTTTTTACGACCGTTCTGCTAGCGGTTCGTGCGCATTTTGCTGAAGCAATCGCTGCAGTATACCGGGCGGCCTTCGCGGGGCTCGAAGGGGACTTCGGTTTCTTTGCCGCACTCGGCGCAGACCGCGGGATACATCTGGCGGGCCTTGCCGCCGCCGCTAGAACCATATCGCTCGGCCTTACGAGTCTGCCGGCAGTTCGGGCAGCGCTTGGGCTCATTGGTGTAGCCTTTGGACTGGAAGAACTCCTGTTCCGCCGCGCTGAAGGTAAATGAAGCTCCGCAATCGGCACATGTTAGTGTCTTGTCTTGAAAAGCCAACGGATGACCTCCTTTCTTAAGTTAGTTGGTTCGTGCTAAGGTCATCCGTAACGGGGTCAGGAAGAAGACGTTTTCGTTGCATATGCGATAACCTAGACTGAAAACCACCAGTCGCTATTATATATCGGGGAAGGGCAATTTGCAATAGATTGAAGGTAAAAATTTTTGCTTCTCTTAAACGCCCCTGGTTTTTATGCTATAATTTTGAGGTCAACGCGGGGCCGTAGTTCACTTGGGAGAACGTCTGCTTTGCACGCAGGAGGTAGGGGGTTCGAATCCCCCCGGCTCCACAATTCCACCTCCCCGGGATTCTTTACCTCTACCGCCTTTACCCTCCACCCCACAGAGGTTCGAATCCCCCCGGCTCCACCAGCAAGCTTTAGCAACTGACTTGATACTCCCCGGCGTTTGGCAAGCCCTAAATGTCATAAATTTGTAATATTTCCGCTACAACTTCTATTATTCTGTGATACTAAACTTGCTATAATAACCACGTTAAGGGCCAGCGGCGTGCAACGCGCGCCATCACGTAGCGGAGACAAATGTCAGGAGGCGGACCATGCCAAGCGCATTCTGGAAAGGCGTCATCAGCTTCGGACTCGTGGCTATCCCGGTTAAAATGTACGTCGGCACCGAAAGTCAAACCCTGAGTTTTCACCTCCTCCATAAAAAATGCCTCACCCGACCCAAACAGGTGCTTCACTGCGAGACCGATAACGAATACTTCGGTATTAAGGACACCGTGCGCGGCTATGAGGTCGCCAAAGGGCAGTATATCGTCCTGACCAACACCGATTTCGAGAACGTGCCGATAAAGACCTCGCACGCCATCAACATCCTCGGTTTTATCGAGGCTAAGGAGCTGGACCCCATCTACTTCGCGGGCGTCCATTATCTCGAGCCGGAAGAGCTCGGCGCCAGGCCGTTCCAGCTCCTCAGGGAAGCCCTCGAAAAGACGGGTCGCCTGGGCATCGGGAAAGTCACGTTTCAGCGCCGGGAGCACCTCTGCTGCCTGAGGCCACTAGATGACATCATCGTGCTGCACAGCCTGCATTACGACACGGAAATCCTGTCCCGGAAGGAAATCGCCCCCCCGAAAAGCAAGCTGCCCGCGGCCGAACTAGACATGGCCGTTTCCCTGGTCAAAGCGATGGCGCAGACCTTCAAGCCAGAGGCCTACAAAGACGAATACCGCGCCGCCCTGAAAAAGGTCGTGGAAGCCAAGATGAAAGGCGAGAAGATTATCGTCCCGCCGGCGCCCAAGGTAGAGATGGGCGACCTGATGGAGTCGCTGCGGGCCAGCATCAAAGCCGCCAGGAAAGAGCCGGTGGCGGTCGCCAGGTAAGCACACAATTTCTCCGACGGAAAAGAGCATGGCACTAGAAAAATACCAGAAAAAACGTAATTTCCAGCGCACCACGGAACCGCCCCCCCGAAAAGTCGCCGGCAAGGGAGCGCTGACATTCGTCGTCCAGAAACACCGCGCGCGCCAGCTGCATTACGACTTCCGTCTCGAACTGGACGGCGTCCTGAAATCGTGGTCGGTGCCCAAAGGCCCTTCCCTCGACCCCGCCGCGAAGCACCTGGCCGTGATGGTCGAAGACCATCCCCTCGATTACGCTGCCTTCGAGGGAACCATTCCCAAAGGCGAATACGGCGCCGGAGAGGTCATGGTATGGGACAGCGGCACTTACTCTCCCGACGAGGGGGGCGAACTATTCTTCGACGACCGCGCCGCCGCCCAAGAAAAAATGCGGCGGGGAATCGAGGAAGGCAAGCTCTCGATTACCCTGCGCGGGAAAAAGCTCAAAGGCTCGTGGGCGCTGGTCAAAATGCAGAAAAGGCAAAACGACTGGCTCCTCATCAAGCACCGCGACGAATATGCCCGAAGCGGCGGTAATATCCTCGAAGAAGAAAGGTCGGCGCTCAGCGGTCGGACCATCGAGGAAATCAGGAACGAAAGCGTCGGCGACCCGAAAGACCCTGTGCCCGACCTAAAGCGCGTCCTCGGCGTACGCCAGTCACCGTTCCCGGCGAAGGTCGCGCCCATGCTGGCCAGCCTGGCCGGGGGCCCGTTTTCCCGGCCCGACTGGATTTTCGAGCCCAAGCTGGACGGCTTCCGTATTATCGCCATGATACGCGGGGGCAACGCCGCCCTGCTTTCCCGCAACGGCAACGATGTCACGGAGAAATACAAAATTATCGTCCCCGAGCTCAGCCGGCAGCCGGCTTCAGAGCTTGTCCTGGACGGCGAGATAATCGCCACGGACGAAAAAGGCAAGCAGTGTTTCCAGTGCCTGCAGAACTATTTGAAGTCGGCGGGGCGGAAATACGGGGAGGTGGACGGCGCTTTCCCCCTGATTTATTACGTTTTCGATATCCTTTACCTGGACGGCTACGACCTGCGGGGAGCGCCGCTGCGTTCGAGGAAGGATTTATTAAAGAAAGTCTTGAGCCCGGGCGACCGGGTGAGACTTATCGAGTACTTCGAGAAAGACGGCGAAACGGTGTACAAGGCCGCGGTGGAAAACGGACTGGAAGGGGTGGTCGCCAAGAAGCTCGACAGCCTTTACGTATCCGGGAAGCGCTCGCTCGACTGGCTTAAAGTGAAAGCCACGCTCAGCGACGAGTTCGTCATCGGGGGCTACAGCCAGACGGAAAAGAGGGCGGCGACCTTCAGCTCGCTTTTGCTCGGCTACCACGATAAAAAGGGCAAGCTCGTCTACGCCGGACACGTCGGCACCGGCTTCGATGAAAAGTCGCTGGGCGAGATGAAAAAGCGTCTGGACGCGCTGCAGACCAAGGAGAGTCCGTTTGTCGAAACGCCACCGCGCGGCGCCTCAACGACATGGGTACGCCCAAAGCTCGTCGCGGAGGTCAAGTTCGCCGAATGGACCAGGGACGGCCGACTGCGCGCCCCGGTTTTTATGCGGCTGCGCGAGGACAAATCACCGGAGGAAGTCCACCGGACGGAGACGGTCGCGGTAGACAAACCGACTAAAAAGACCAGCCGGAGACGTCGGGCAGACCCTCCCGGAGACGACCCGCCGCCGCGAGAAAATCCCGGCCAAAGCGAGACCGTCCTGGCGCAGCTAAAGAACCCCGAAAACGATTTCGACATCGAAGTCGAAAGCTCGAAAATCAGCCTCAGCCACATGGACAAGACGCTCTGGCCGGCGCGGGCAGGGCAGGCGGGCTTCACCAAGCGCGACCTCATCACCTACCTGGCGGAGGCAGCGCCGTACATACTACATCACCTTAAAGACCGTCCGCTCACGCTGAGCCGGTATCCCGACGGCATCGACGGAGAGCATTTCTGGCAGAAGCACTGGGGGCATCCATTACCCGAGTTCGTGCGAAAAATAGACATTACCGAGGAGAAGGGCACGAGAAACGAATACCTGATATGCGATAACCTGGCGACGCTCCTCTGGCTGGGACAGACGGCAAACCTCGAGTTTCACGCGTGGTTTTCCCGGGTGAGCGCCGCGCCGGACATGCCCCGGGGAAAAAGCACCGACTACCTCCTCGATTACCCCGATTTCATTATTTTCGACCTCGACCCCTATATTTATTCCGGCAAAGAACGCCGCGGCGCCGAGCCCGAGCTGAACCGGGCCGGTTTCGACCTGGTTTGCGATATTGCTTTACGACTGAAAAAAATACTCGATGAGCTCGAGCTCAACGCCTTCGTGAAAACGTCCGGCAAGACGGGACTCCACGTCCACGTACCCATCATCCGGCACTTCGACTACAAATCGGTACGAGCTACGGCGGGGACAATCGGTAAATACCTCGTCCAGAGACATCCCAAAGAAGTAACCACCGAGTGGGTGCAGGAAAAACGCAAGGGCAAGATATTCGTGGACTACGAACAGAACGTGCGGGGAAAAACGCTGGCCTCCGCCTACTCGCCCCGACCGGCGCCGGGCGCTCCCGTGTCCACGCCACTGCGGTGGGAGGAGCTCGGCAAAGTATATCCGACCGATTTTACCCTGGCGACCATGCCGGCCAGGCTCAAAAAGACCGGCGACCTGTGGACAGATATTCTCTCCGCCAAGAAAGACCTGAGCAAGCTGTTAAAAATAAAGTGAAGAGCCTATTTTAAGGTACGGGCGTTTAAGAGTCCCGATGAAATCGGGGCTCTTTTTTATTGACACTAAAAGCGTCCAGAGAATAGACTACATATAAGATTTTCGGTGATAGCTTTTCATGACGAGAAAAAAAGCTGGTTCGGCGCCGGGCAGCGACCCGCTCTGGTATAAAGACGCCACGATTTACGAACTCCATGTCCGTTCCTTCTATGACGGCAACGCCGACGGCATCGGTGACTTTCCCGGGCTGATACAGAAACTCGATTACCTCGAAGAGCTCGGTGTGGATACTCTATGGCTGCTTCCCTTCTACCCCTCCCCCCTCAAGGACGGCGGCTACGATATCTCCGACTACTACAACATCAACCCCGCCTACGGCACCATGGAGGACTTCGAGGCTTTCCTCGATGAAGCCCACCGCCGCGGACTACGCGTGATTACGGAGCTGGTAATTAACCACACCTCCGACCAGCATCCCTGGTTCCAGGAAGCGCGGCGCGCCGCTCCCGGCAGCCGGGCGCGCGATTTCTATGTCTGGAGCGGGACCCGGGACAAATATAAAGGGGTCCGCATCATTTTCCAGGACTTCGAAAGCTCCAACTGGGCCTGGGATAAACGGGCGAAAGCGTATTACTGGCACCGCTTCTATTCGCACCAGCCCGACCTCAACTACGATAACCCGGCGGTCCACCAGGCCATCTTCGAAGTCGTCGATTTCTGGCTGGAAAAGGGCGTCGACGGGCTGCGGGTCGATGCCGTGCCCTATCTTTATGAGCGGGAGGGTACCAGCTGCGAAAACCTGCCGGAAACGCACGCCTTTTTAAAGAAACTGCGGGCCCACATCGACGGGAAGTTTGAAAATCGCGTTCTCATCGCCGAGGCCAACCAGTGGCCGGAAGACGCCGTCGCTTATTTCGGCCAGGGCGACGAGTTCCAGATGGCCTTTCACTTCCCCATCATGCCGCGGCTGTTCATGGCCATCGGTACGGAGGACCGCTTCCCGATAATCGACATACTCCGGCAGACGCCGTCGTTACCGGAGGACTGCCAGTGGGCCATCTTCCTGCGCAACCACGACGAGCTGACGCTGGAAATGGTCACCGAGGAAGAACGCGACGCGATGTACCGCGTCTACGCCAGAGACCCCGCCGCCCGTCTCAACCTGGGCATACGACGTCGGCTGGCGCCTCTCCTCAATAACGACCGCCGCAAGCTGGAGCTCATTAACGCCCTGCTGTTCTCGCTGCCCGGCACGCCGGTAATATACTACGGGGACGAGATAGGGATGGGGGACAACATTCGTCTCAGCGACCGCGACGGCCTGCGCGCGCCGATGCAGTGGAGCGCTAAAAAGAATGCCGGCTTTTCCCGGGCCAGCCCGGCGAGGCTATACCTCCCCGTAATCACCGACCCGGCTTTTTACTATAAATCGGTCAACGTGGCGGCGCAGCGGGCAAATCCCGACTCGTTTTTATCGTGGATGAAACAGGTCATCGCCCTGAGCCAGCGGCATCCGGCTTTCGGGCGCGGGACTATCGAGTTCCTGCAGCCGGAAAATAGTAAGGTCCTGGCCTTCCTCCGCCTCTACCGGGGAGAGACCATTCTGGTGATAGCCAACCTTTCCCACCTCGGGCAACAGGTCCAGCTAGACCTCAGCGAGTTCAACGGCTGCCGATTAATCAATCTCTTCGGCCCGGTGGAGTTCAGTCCGATAACTCATGATAAATATCCCTTTACGCTCGGTCCTTACGCCTACCACTGGTTTGCCCTTGAGCCGCAACGGCGCACTATGACCGCGGAGGAAACAGCCGGAGTCCCGACCTTATTCAAAGCCGCGGACGAGCTATTTGAAAAAGAGAATTTGCCGGTGATGGAAGCGCTGCTGCAAAACTATATCCAAGGCCAGCGCTGGTTCCGCGGCAAAGCACGCAATATCCAGTCGTCCCGGATTAAAGACATCATCCCTTTACGCTTGCCGGAAGCTGACGCCTGGTTTGTCCTGGTCCGGGTCGACTACGCGGAGGGCGAGCCGGAGACCTACGCCGTCCCCCTCAGCGTGGTCGCCGGCAAAGAGGCAGGCGCGATACGCCGTGAACAACCACAGGCAGTTATCGCCCGCCTGCAACCGCCGGACGGCGGCGAAGAGTCGCTGCTCTGCGACGCGATGGCGGATAAAAACTTCGGCAGGTGGCTTCTGGAAAGCATCGGCAGGAAAGCACGCTTCGGGGAGGAAAACGGGAGGATAATAGCTTCCCCGACGCGGGCGCTCTTTAAGGCCTTCCGGCCGGGGGAGACCATCCCCGGATCAACGCCGGTTAAAGTCGAACAGACGAATACTTCCCTGATTTACGGCGACAAACTGATATTAAAGCTGTACCGGCAGCTTGGCGAAGGGGTCAATCCAGAGCTCGAAACAGCCCGGTTTCTCGCGGAGAAGACAGGCTTCGCCAACGTCCCGCCGCTGGCCGGCGCCCTGGAATATTGCCCCAAGAACGCCAGTCCGGCAACCCTGGCCGTCATTCAAGGCTTCGTGCCCAACGAAGGCGACGCCTGGCGATATACCCGGGACTCCCTGGAGAGCTATTTTCAACATGCGCTTTCCCGGCCGGTAAAAACGCCCCTGCCCGGGGAAAACCTGCTCGCATTACCCGCGGAAATTCCCGCCTCTGCCAGAGAGGCCATCGGGCCTTATCTTATGTCCGCGCAACGGCTGGGGCAACGCACCGCCGAGCTCCATACGGCGCTCGCCTCCGCCCCGGAGGACCCGGACTTTGCCCCCGAGCCGTTTTCATTCGTGTACCGGACATCGCTTTACCAGTCGCTGCGAGGCCAGGCCGTCCGCACGATGCAACTCCTGCGGGAGAGGCTGCCCGACCTCCCCGGGGACATTCAAGAAATGGCCCGGCGGGTCATTGACCTGGAAGAGCGCATCGTCGAACGCTACCGCCGGCTTAAAAGCCAGGACATCGCGGCGGTGCGCATCCGCACCCACGGGGACTTCCACCTGGGGCAGGTGCTCTACACGGGCAGGGACTTCGTCATCATCGACTTCGAGGGGGAGACGGACCGGCCGCTGAGCGCGCGGCGACGGAAACACTCGCCCCTCCGGGACGCGGCGGGGATGATACGCTCGTTCCACTACGCGGCGCAAACGCCATGCAGCGCCTGGTTGAGCAGGCGCCGCGAACGGAGAAAGAGCTATCGATTCTCCGGGGCTGGGCACAGTACTGGTATAGATGGGTCGCGGCGACTTACCTGAAAGCTTACCTGGCTAATATCAAGAAGGCCAAACTGTTACCCGAAGACCCGGGTCAGATAAAAATACTCCTGTATGCCTTCCTCCTGGAAAGGGCGGTCTATGAAATCGGCTACGAGCTCAACAACCGCCCCGGTTGGCTGAAGGTGCCCCTCGAGGGCGTGCTGCAGCTCATGGACGACCTGAAATTATAAAATAACTATGAACCGACGACTGATACTGATAGCGTGTTTCCTGACCGTTTTTACGGCCTACGCCGTAAGGTACGGGTACGGCGTGCTCCTCCCGAAAATGCTCGATTCCCTGGATATCACTAAAGCCGAAGCCGGCGTCATCTATTCCTCCTTTTTCATCGCCTATACGATAAGTTCGCCAATATTGGGCTTTCTCGGCGACCGCTGGAACGCCAGGTGGCTCATTTCCTCGTTCGTGGCTATCCTGGGAGTCGGCGCTTTTTTGATGTCTTACACGACGTCAATTCTTTCCGCGAGTCTTTTTTATACCCTGGCCGGCATCGGCTCGTCGGCCTGCTGGGCGCCGGTCATGGCCCTGGCCCAGCGGTGGACCAGCCGGCAGAGCATAGGCAGGACGCTGGCTATCATCGATATCGGCAGCGCCCTGAGTCTTATCGTGACCGGCGCCGTCATGCCGCAGATCGCCGCCTCCGACTGGAGGACGGGTTGGCTTTATCTGGGCGCGCTGGGATTTGTCGCGGCCGCGCTAGATTTCCTGGTATTAAGAGACCGGCCGGCGGGGTTTAAAAACGAGGACAACATCGAGAAAAAACTCAGGCCGTCCGCGAAAACCACTTTAATATACCTTTTCCGGGACAACAGGTTCTGGCTTCTCGGCATCGCCTACCTCCTCACGGGTTTTGCCATATTGATTCCCTTCACCTTTTTAAGCACCTATGCCGCGCAGAGGTTGAATTTTTCTTATGACGTGGCCGCCAACCTGCTGACGGCGATAGGAATCGGGGCAATTATCAGCAAGGTCGGCTTCGGCTATCTCTCCGACAGGGTAGGCAGGCTCAGGGTCATGATGCTCTGCGCCGCCTTAATCGCCGGCGGCAGTCTGGGCATGGTTTTCGCCGGTGGCATATGGTTATTCGTCACGTCCGTGGTGTTCAGTCTGGGCTACGGGGTCGTCTGGGCGATGTACGCCGCGGCCGCCTCGGACTACTTTACCGGGGAGTCGGCGGGAACGATCGTCGGCCTGTGGACGATGCTGCTGGGTATCGGTTCGGTATTCTCGCCCATCGCTGCCGGGTGGATGGCCGATATGACCGGAAATCTCGCCTGGTCGTTCTCGCTGGCGGCGGGCGCGGGGGTAATATCGTTCCTGCTCCTCATACCGGTCAGGCGCCGCCGCTAAAATACCTCCGTCCTCAAGGCATTATCCCATCGGCCAAATATATAAAATTTTTCCGGTGTCCCTAATTTATATTGACTTTGCCAGACCTCAAATATATAATTGTTGAGACCTCGGAATATCCAACCAATATACCTCGAGAAACCAAGTCATTTTCTCTCTGGGAAAATGCGGCGAAAGGAGGTGTCTGACTGGAATAAAATCGCAGGTATCCCGCTGTTTCAATCTGAAAAGGAGAGATTATAAATGAAAAAACTGCTATTTATCATATTCGGTCTGATAGTGGTTGCCGGCATCGCCTTCAGCGGATGCGGGGGAGGTGGTCAGGGAGAGACCTCGCAGATAAAAATTGGCGCGATTGTCTCCATGACCGGCGTTAACGCGATGACCGGCGCCGACCATCAATGGGCATATCAAAAAGCGGTCGCGGATATCAACGCCGCCGGCGGCGTTAACGTCGGCGGGAAGATGATGCAGATCAACCTCGTCCTCGCGGATGACAAGAGCACGGCCGCCGATACCGCCGCCGCCGTGGAAAAGCTGATCAAGCTGGACAACGTCGACCTGCTGATGGGCACCAACATCACCCCGCAGAATATCGCCGCAGGGACCATTGCGGATAAATACAAGGTATTCCTATCGTGCTGCGTATCCTGGATTGACCAGTTCGGCGACCAGCACTTCCAGTGGGCTTCGGACTTCTTTACTTCCACCAGTGCTGCGGCCGAAGGTCCCTTCCAGATACTCGACACGCAACCGGCAGCTGAGCGCCCCACGAAGATTGCCCTGATGATGGAAGACAACCCTGACGGCCAGGGCTTTGGCGATGGCTTCAGGGCGAACGCACCGAAATACGGGTATACCATCGTCGTGGACGAGCCCTACACCCCGGGGACCAAGGACTTCTCCTCGTCAATCCTCAAGATGAAAGCCGCCAACTGCGATGCCCTGCTCTGGCTGGGCTCGCCGACGGACAGCATCGTCCTTATCCGCCAGATAAAAGAGCAGGGGTTGAACCTTAAGTACATCCACGGCTTCAAGGGGTTCTGGCCTAACGAGTTCTACGATGCCCTCGGCAAGGATGCCGACTATATCATCCATGACGGATTCTGGGCAGAGACCTTGGGTTATCCTGGCGCCCTGGCACTCGGCACGGCTTACCGCGGCGACCACAGCGGGCAGGACTCGGTCAGCTGCGGTCTTCCGTACGCTAACGTCCAGATACTCACCGAGGCCATCAAGAGGGCCGGCTCGATCGACTCCGCCAAGGTCAGGGACGAGGTCTTCGGCGGCACGTTCAACGGCACGGTCATGGGCAACGTCAAGTATAACGATTCCGGTATTGCCTTTACGCCGTTGCTCGGCCTCCAGTGGTTAAACCACAAACGTATGCCCGTCTGGCCTCAGGGCGACTACAAGATGGTCTGGCACCCGAACTGGTAGTAGAGAAAAAAGGTTAAGTAATTAGCTTTTAAAGCTAAAGAATGGTGTTTACCCCCGATATTGTTTAAATGTCGGGGGTAAACTTTTTTACAGGGCGTCTAAGAGGGGTTCACCCTGAGAATTCACCCTGAAGGGCGCAGACCCATCTTTCTTTAAGGAAAGGGGGGATTAAGGGGGTGAGTAGAGCGGCTTCTTTTGGGAAATGCAGGAAATATTGTTTATTTCTGCCTCGAAAACCTGTCCTTAAGACCGATAATGCCCCCGGGCATGAATTTCATCACCAGGATGATGAGGACGCCCGAGACGATGGGGTGATATATGGCAAAGTATTTATCCCCGAGAGAAAACAGCGCGGTCATGAAAAGCGCCCCGATAACCGGACCGATAATGGTGCCGGTACCTCCCAGGACGCACATCAGGATAGGATAAAACAGCCAGTTCATGTTCAGGACGGAATCGGGGTTGATGTGAAATATATAGATACCATACAGGCTCCCCGCCAGTCCGGCCAGGAAAGCCCCGACGGCGAAAGCCAGGACTTTATACTGCAGGACGAAGACGCCGTGGGAGGCGGCTGACATCTCATCTTCCCGCACCGCCTTCAGCGCCAGCCCGATTCTGGACCTGGTGAGGAAATACACCAGCCCCGTGGCGAAAAGCGCCATCAGCAGTCCGGAATAGTAATAGGGGCTCATCGACGAGTATACGTTGGACGGCACGTGAATACCATCGGCGCCGCCGGTGATGTGGCGCAGCTTGACGAATACCACGAAGAGTATCTGTCCCACGCCGAGGGTCCCGAAGGCAAAATAATCGCCGCGGAGCCTGGAAAGCAAAGGTATCCCGATGATGACCGCCAGGGCCGCCGGGACGAGCCCGCTGAGGAGCATCACCACGGGGTCGAAATAATAGCCGGTCTTAGTGATATCGTGTATCCAGATGAGGGCGGTGGTATAGGCCCCCAGGCCGAAGAAGGCGTTCTGCCCCAGGCTGATCTGGCCGCCGTATCCCGCCACCAGGTTCCATCCCTGAGCGATGACGACGTTGATAAAAAATAAGAAGAGAAAATAAATCCAGTAAGAGCGTTCGACATTCATGAACAGGGGGATAATCGCCATAATAAGCGTCACCAGCGCCGTCACCGTTACGTTGGCGTGCCTTTTGTCTTTGACATAGGCAAATACTCTGGAAAAAATACCGTATTTCATATTTAAGCTTTTTTCAGCGCCTTTCCGAACAGGCCCTGCGGCCGGAACGACAGCACCAGGATAAATACCCCGTAGGAAATGGCGTCGGCCCAGCCGCCGCCGACGTAAAAAGATCCCATGCTTTCGATAACGCCGAGGAGGATGCCGCCCAGCAGGGCGCCGCCCACGTTACCGATGCCCCCGAGGGCCAGGGCGATCAAAGCCTTGATGGCGAATATGAACCCGTAGCTGGGGTCGAAGGGGAAGTTCGTGGCGAGGGCTACCCCGGAGATGCCCGCCATCCCGATACCGATGGCGAAGGCGATGGCGTTGACGAAATTGGGGTTAATGCCCATCAGGGTGGAGGACACCATGTCTTCCGAGGCGGCCCTCACGGCCGTGCCGAGGAGCGTCCTCTTCAGGAAAAAGTATACGCCCAGGGCGGAAAGTATGGCGATAATAAGGGCGATGAGCTTGGTGAAGGGTATAATGATATCAAACGGCCTGTAAACGAGGTCGATATACGGGGTAACAACTGACCTCGGGTTGGGGGACCAGGCCACCAGCATGATGTTCTCGAACAGGTACATCAGACCTACGGCGAGCAACAACGAGATATTCCTGTCCTCCAGGGCCGCCGCTTCTTTAAAGACGCCGTAGTACATCAGCCAGCCCAGCAGGAAAGCCAGCGGTATGACGATAACGAGGGAGATATAGGGGTCCAGGCCGAGAAGGGTGAACAGGAAGTAGGAAATATAGGCGAAAAATACGATGAACGTACCCTGGGCGAGGAAGATGATGCGCATCGTGCCGAAGATGAGGCTCAACCCGATGGCCGCGATGCCATAGGTCGTCCCGAAAAGGATGCCGTTGACCAGGACCTGAACGAAATGCACTCTAAATTCCTTACCCTTTTACCTGACGTACCCCGATATAGTCTTTCCAGATTTCGTCGTTCGCCAGCAGCTCGCTGCCGGCGCCGTCCATCACGATTCTCCCGACTCTCAGGACGAAGGCGTGATGGGCGATTTTTAGCGTCTGGCGGATATTCTGCTCGACCAGCAGGATAGTCGTTTTCCGCTCGTTCAACTTAACGATAAATTCAAATATCGTGCGCACGAGAATCGGACTCAGTCCCAGGGACGGCTCGTCCAGCATGAGGAGCTTTGGCTGCGCCATCACCGCCCGGGCAATAGCCAGCATCTGCTGTTCGCCGCCGCTCAGCGAGCCGGCTTTCTGGTTGCGGCGGTCTTTCAATATGGGGAAAAGCGTAAAGACCTGCTCCAGGGACTCGTTGAACATGGGGCGGGACCTGCGGATATAGGCGCCGAGCCTCAAATTTTCGTATATCGTCAGGCTGGAAAAGAGACGCCGTCCCTCGGGCACATGGATAACGCCTTTATCCACGATTTCTTTCGTCCCGAGCGCCTGAAGGGGCTCGCCCGCCAGAAGAATCTCTCCTTTTTTGGGCCTGATGAGACCGGAGATGGTCTTCAGGAGGGTGGTCTTGCCGGCGCCGTTAGCCCCGACGAGGGCGACAATCGTCCCTTCTTCGACATGCATCGTCACGCCGCGAAGAATCTGGACGTCTCCGTAATAAACGTCAAGGTCTTTTATTTCAAGCAGCTGGTTCGCCAAGATAAGCCTCGATGACTTTGGGGTCGTTGGCGATTTCGGTCGGCTTGCCGTCGGCTATCTTTACCCCGTAGTCCAGCACGACCACGCGGTCGCAGTAGTCGAAAATCGCCTCGACCCGGTGCTCGATCCAGAGGAGGCAGAATTTCCTATCGACCTTTGCCTTTTTAATAACGTCGAGCAGCTTATGAACTTCAATCGGCGTGAGTCCGGCCATGGGCTCGTCGAGCAGGGCCAGCACCGGGTTGGAAGCGAGCGCCATGGCTATTTCCAGCAGGCGCCGCTCCGAAAGGGTCAGTTGCGACGCCATGGCCTCTTTCTTGTGGGTAAGTTCGACAAGCTCAATGGTCTCCAGGGCCCTTTTCAGGCTGCTTTTTCTTTCGTGCAGCAGGCCATAGACCGAAGCCAGCATCACGTTTTCGAGGGTCGTCATCTTGAGGAAAGGCTTGACCAGTTGATAGGTGCGGGCGATCCCCCGGTGGCAGATGGTATGCGGGGCCAGGCCGGTTATTTTTTCGTCGCGAAAATAGACCTCGCCGCGTTCGGGCTTGTAAACGGAGGTGATGATATTGAAGACGGTGGACTTGCCGGCGCCGTTGGGACCGATGAGGCCGACGATTTCGTCTTCGTTAACGGCCATATCCAGGTCAGTCAGGACCTGGAGGCCTCCAAAGCTCTTGGAGATATTGTTTAAACGCAGGACGGCCTTTTTATCCGCCATAAGCCCCGCTTGGTGAAATTAATGATAGCGACTAAAGAACGTGGCGTCAACGCATTATAAACAGTACGAAATAACAATGTCAAGGACGATAAATTGCATTCAGCAATTAATCTTATTTATAATTAATGGATAGTATGAAGAGGTCGAAAATCACGCCGTTCCTCTGGGGCGGGCTGACCATTGTGGCGGGGCTGGCGCTGATGCTCAGCATTGCGCCGCGCCAGCAGGAATACATCGAGTCGCACGGCATCACCCCGCCATCAGTATCGAGCGGGTTCGGCATCGCCTACTTTTTGGGCGTGGTAGCCTTGATGGCGCTGGTCCTTTTTCTCATCCCCGTGAGCAAGCTGAAACTGGTGTTCCAGTTGCTTTTTACCCTGATGTTCGGTTGGGGGGTGTTTATCATCGCCGTGCTGACGCTGCCGTACGCCGCCGCCTACCCCCTGGCGATTATCGCCGGCATTGCCTGGCTGCTCTGGGCGAGGGTATGGCTGCACAACATGGTGCTGCTCATCGCGCTGGCCGCCGCCGGGTCGGTGTTCGGCTCGCTTTTTTCCCCGTGGGCGTTCCTGACTGTCATGCTGGTCATCGCCGTCTACGACTTTCTGGCGGTGCGTTTCGGCTTCATGGTGTGGATGGTGGACAGACTATCCGAGACGGTGACCCTGCCCGCCTTTATCTACCCCAAGAAAATAAAAGAATGGACATTGAGCCTGAAAACGGTGCGGGTGAAGGATCTGGCGGCGAAACCATCCGACGAGCGAGAGTATTCCCTGCTGGGAGGAGGCGATATCGGCTTTTCCCTGATGCTGGTGTCTTCCGTTTATTTCGTGTCCGGCCTGAACGACGCCCTGGTGGTGGGCGCGTTTGCCCTGGCGGGGCTGATGAGCGCCTATTTAATACAGCTGGTCTGGCTCAAGGGCAAACCGATACCGGCTCTGCCGCCGATTGCCTTTTTCTGCCTGATAGGGTTTTTGATAGCTAACTACGCGATGGTCTAATAAAAAAAGAGAGGGGGCTGCGCCCCCTCTCAGACGCCCCGCGATTCAAATATAATACAGAAGGGAGGGGCTGGCGCCCCTCTCAAATACTCTCCCCGCGTCCAATTTACGTCGTGTAGCCCTTGCGGAAGAATTTCAAAGCCGTGGCCTGGTTCACCGCCTGGTTGAGCAGTTTCTTGTCCAGCGTGGCGGCGGGGTCGATGCTGCGCGCCAGGAACACCTGCGCCATCCTCTGGCGGTCCTTCATAATCGCCCGCGTGCCCAGTCCGCGATAGGTCTCGATATCCTGGTAATAGCGGAACTGGTTCATCTCCTCGGCGTTAAGGGGGTCGGTGGTATCTTTCGGCGGCTGGGGAACGGTGAGATGGACAGCCAGACGGGCGGGATGCGACTGCAGCAGGCCGGCCACAAAGCTCCAGGCGGTCAGCACCGAAGGCGCCATGGCTTTCATGCGGAAGACCTTGAAATTGACCCTGCTCTTTTTAATCGCTTCGTACTGCGCCTTGTGCAGGCTGGCGAAGGCTTTAGCCGCTTCATTAAGTCCCTTGTCCGTCCATAAAGCGCTGCCCATCTTTTTCGTAAGCGCCTGGTATTCCTCGTCGAGGAAGGCGCCGGTCTGGCAGAGATAGGGCTCATAGACGTTCCTGTCCAGCTCGGCATCGATGACCTGCTGGCCGGTCGGCTTGCCTTTGAAATAGTTGACGATAAAGCTGCGGGCGCCCTGGGTAGTGATCCTCTCGGCGTGGGAGCCGACGTCCGGGAAGTCCTCGCCTTCCTTGAGCAGCCCGACCTTGACGCACCAGTTCCTCAGGTGCGGCCCCATATAGGTCTCTTCCATCTGCCGGTCGAAAAGGTCGTTGGACACGGCGATGTTCGTATTGGATATCATGGCGAGCTCGATTCTCTGTTCCTTGGAGAGATTGACGTAGACGCGGAAGCCGTGGTAGCGAGACACCTTTTTCTGGCGATAGGCGTCGATGATGGCGCGGGAGCGGTGCTGGCCTCCCCAGACCTTGAGCGGTTTTTTCGGCTGGTAGGACGTGACGTACTCGGCGATGATGTCGTTGAACTCACGCTGGTTCTCGGCATCGGCCCTCATGCGAACGAAGGTATTGTGGGACTCCATTATTTCGCGGTTGCCGCGGAACGTTGCGCCGCTCTCGGGGTTGAGGCGGGCGTCGAGGCTGATAACATCGGCCATGGTCTTGCCGGTGATAGCGCAGCGGATATAGTAGCTTTTCTTGACGCCGTCCTGAAAAATAAATACCGGCACCTTCCTCGATTTTTCCAGCGTGTCGATATTTTTCAGGAATTCCCTGACGGTCTTTTCCACTTTTTCGTTTTTGACGGCGTTTTTTTCGAAAGCGATTTCCATTCTCTGCTCCTGCCGCCGGCGATTTATTTCGACGGCGTATAAATCAATTCTACACCCTTTATGACAAGTGAGGCAATAGGACGGAGGAGGGGAAAAGGGGGAGTACTAAAGAGAGACTAGTCCCGGTCAGCCGGCAGGACATCTTCTATACGTATTACCTTACCGCCGCGGCGGATATACTGGTAGACCTCACCGCCCAGCGCTTCCACCTTACCATCAGGAAAGACTTTAATACCCGAACCCTTGGCCAGTCCATAGCCTCTGGTGCCTTCTATCGTCAGGCTTAGCGCCGCCTGCAGCTCTTCCCAGCCTCCCTCTTCATCGTGGGTATCACAAATAACGGGGGCAAAGCCGAGGCAGGGGAAAAGCTCGGCGGAGCTATCGTCATCGGGGTCGCGCCAGCGCACCCACCGGTCCGCCAGCATGATCGCCCCGGCGGAGATGCCGAAAAATGGCTTGCCCTGACGATACAAGTCGCCAAGAAAATCAAGCATGTTCTTTTCTCGTAAAATGTCCATGCCGGCTTCCACATCCCCGCCGCTGACAAAGACGATATCGGCGGTTTCCAGGACAGACCGCGCTTTTTTCAGGTCCGCCCCCGCCGGCACGATGACGGCATGGGTTACTTTATCCGCCCCCGCCTGGGTAAGCTCCCCGGCGATGAACCGGAAAAAATTCTTATCGTCGCCGCTGGCGGTGCCGCTATAGGCGACCGTCGGCGAGGCGATGCCGAACTCACGGAACATTCGCTCCAGCAGGATACCCTGCTTTTTACGGTTGCCCGACCGGCCCCCGGCGAAGAGATAGACCGGCTTGATATTCTGTGACATTTTTAAACCTCACCCCCTTTGTCGGGGAACAATATTTGAATCAAGGTAGTCCTCTATTTTCAGCGGAAAAAGCGGCTTGGCGAGGCAGTATTTGCCTGAGTCCTCCGGGCAGAGAAAATCCTCGTAGACGATGGATATCTCGGCGGCTTTGCCGTAGATTTTCCGGAGCTTTCCCGTAACTTCCCGACTCAATTTTTCTTTATCATTGCGCCGGCTGGAAAGGTGGACATTATAGACGCCCAGGGCCGACTGGTCCAGGCGGTACTCGTCGAGGTCGGCGACGGAGCCCATGGTATCGTCGAGACGGCGCAGCGTGACCAGCCGGCCGACGCCGTCCAGCGTGGCGTTGATGAACCTGCCTTCGATAGCCGAGATGATGATGCCGGACTTTCTGCCGCAGGGGCAGCTTTGTTCTTCGTCAACGCGGGCCAGGTCGCCGACATCGAAGCGGAGCATATAGTACCACGGATTATCGAAAGTCGTCACGAGGATTCTGCCCACCAATGGGCCGCCGTGCTCTTTTTTCAGCGGCTGGATGTCCACGCGGCAGACTTCGCTGTTCTGGTGGAACCTGCCGGCCTCGCACTGCATAAAGATATAGCCGGTCTCGGTGGTGCCGTAGGAGCTCGCCAGCGGCGACCGGAAAACGCGGCGGACCTGCCGCAGGTGCAGGCTCGAAGGATATTCGTAGGTGAAGGTGATGAGCCCCGGCTGGAAGACGGGTTTTTGTTTTCCGGCCGCGTAGCGGCAGAGCTTCGCCAGCAGGGAAGGGTTGGCTTCCAGTATGACCGGCCTAAAGATATCCAGCTCACGCAGCATGCGGTCCATGATGCCATCCGTCCAGCGGGAGGGGTCGGTCTTTTCATTGAGGTAGAGGAAGCGCGCCAGCCGCCTTTTTTCCAAGGGGAGGTCGGCGGCGTCCGAAATAAAACCCACGTTGCGGGCGTTCGCCAGGATAGCTTCGGGCTGGTCTCCGGTGGCCAGGCGCGCCGCGTTCGAGTTCAGCTTCCAGGATGCCCGCTCCGAGGCGTCCCACCACGCCTGGTTCCAGATATTCGTCACGCGGACGACATCGGCGGAACCGCTCGTTTGGACGAAGCTGATTTCGCCGCTTTCGAGTCCCTTTTTTATGTCTTTCCCCGGCGGCACGAAGCCATCCGGGAAATGCTCGCGGATATCTTTTTTCGTCAATGCCGGCAGGGCGGCGTAACGCCCATCGATGGGGTAAGCGGGGCCGGGGTCGTGATTCCGCCACGACCTGTAGGCTCCCAGCTTTAAGGAAGCCTCCAGCATATCGAGCGATTTTTTATCGTAATCAGGCGGAAACAGGTAGGGAGAAGTCATGAAAAATGCCTTCCTGAGTTTATCAGACCATATTTAAAACGCGCCGGGCGCGCAGCGTGACCCATTTATTCGGCTGCTTCTTGGGGCCGAAGTCGACCCAGGTCTTGTCCTTATAGTCGTACTCCAGCGGCCAGCGCCCCTGACTATCCTGCTTATCACGGATTAATTGCAGGGCGTGAGCCAGGCGGGGGTCCTGGCCATAGCCCAGCCTCGCCAGCGCCTCGGCGATTTGCAGGATATCGGAAACATAAAAATTAGGGAAGCCGAACTTCCACCAATTGCCGCTGGGCTTCCCACTCGTATTCGGGAAGCCACGGGGGTAATCGGCCGTGGCGGGGTCAACGCTGAAAAAGAAGTCGACCCCGATTTTTATGGCATTATTTATCAATAGTGTCCTTTTTGCCACGGGCAGCCTGCCGAAGGCGAGCATGACGTCCACCGCTCCCCAGGCGCAGGGCTTTCTATAGGTTCCACCGCAGGCATAGCCCGGCCCGCACAAATCAGCGGCGTAATAGCGTAACGGTGCTTTCCTGTCCGTCATCGGGGCAATGCCTTCACCGGTGACGATACGCGCCATCAATTCGTAAGCAATATCTAGCCGCGGGTCAGTGCAGCCAAGCTCAAGAAGAGAGCAACAGAGATTGCCCTGCAAGCATATCAAAGTCCCTGAAGGCAACCCGGTCGCCGTAAAATGTCCGTATTTTGTCAGGCTATGGTCGAGGACATAAGCGCAGGCGGTCGCAATACGTTCATCCATGTCTACAGAAGCGCCGAGCTGGGCGAGGAGAATCACCGACCACACCGTGCCGCGGTATTTTGGATAATACCCGGGCCCCGGCTCAACCCAGTAACCCTCCGGGTTCATGTTGGACAGCACCGTGGCGATGGGGCCACCGGTATGCGCCGCTTTCCTGGCCGCCGCCAGCTCCCTGTCACCGCTTTTTACGAGGTCACGCAGCGCCAGGTATCTAACGCCGATATCCTGAGGTTCTAAAAGCCAGTCGATGGGTTTTTCCGCTTTGGCCATAGAATCGCTCCAGGGTGATTTATTCAGGGAACAGTATAAAAACCCGCTTCAACGATAATCTTAAACGATTAAGCTGCCGGCTGTCCAACGATACCGGGGAGGCGCTTTTTAAATTGCATGATCATGGGTATAAGCAGCGCGAGCACCAGAATAAAAGTGAGCGTATCCGAGCCGGGGAATGAGTACCATACCCCCCGCTCACCCAGCAGGTACGGGAGGAGCAGGAGGAGCGGGATCATGAAAGCGACCGGCCTGGCGATGGCCACGACGAACGTCTGTAGCGCCTTGCCGACCGAAGGAAATACCATCGAGGCGACGTTATAAAAACCGAAAATCGGCAGGGCCAGGAAAACGTACTTGGCGATATAGGCGGCCTTATCGATCAGCAGCTCGTCCCCGGTGAATACCCTGAATATGGGCTCCGGGAAAAAGTAGAGAGCGAAGAACCCCAGTATCCCCACCCCGATCGCGACCAGCGAAGTCGTGATGATGGTCTTTACCACCAGGGGATAACGCCCGGCGCCGTAGTTATAGCCGAGAATGGGCTGCATCCCCTGGCCTATCACCATGCTCGGCATCATCGAAAACCACATCACGCGCTGGATGATGAGGAAAGCCGCTATGGCGATATCGCCGCCGTAGGCCACGGCCATCCTCATGATAATCATCGCGGAAAGGCTGCCGGCCGTCGTCTGCACGAACGAGGCGATGCCGATGACGAAAATCTGCTTCAGGATGCCGAAGTCCGGCCAGAAATAGTTTTTCCGTATTTTAAGGTAGGCACTGCCGCTCAGATAGTAATACAAAACATAGCACGTGGCGAACGCCATCGATATCGTGGTGGACATGGCGGCGCCCTTGATGCCCAATCCCAGCTGGACGATGAAAATCCAGTCGAGCAAAATACTCAGTCCGGAAGATATAATCATCGCGGTCATGGCGACGCGGGCATTGCCCTCTGCCCTCGCGAACCCGATTAAGGCGTTGGACATCACGTTGAAACCGGCCCCCGCCATCATTATCGTCATGTAGTCCCGGGCAAAGGGCAGGACCTCGTCCGAAGCCCCGATGAGCCTGAGCCAGAAATTTATGAAAGGAAGGAACATCAGCATCAGCACCACCGAAAGCGCTATCCCGAAGGTGATACCGTTGCCCAGGGTATGTTCCGCGGCATGCCTGTCCCCCCGGCCTATCAGGCGCGAAATCAGCGAAGCGCCGCCCAGACCGACCATCTGCCCCACCCCCATCGTCAGCATCTGCAGCGGGAAGGAGATGGAAAGCCCGGCCATCGCCATCTCCGGGTTCGCCACGTACTTGCCGACAAAGATCGTATCGACGGCGCTATACACGGCCTGGACGGCCATGCCCAGGAATATCGGCAGGGTCAGCTTTACCAGCAGACGGCCGACTTTTTCCGTATTCAGGACATTAATGTCCGGCTTGGCCATGTCGATTACTCTTTCCTGTCAGTGCTGAATGGTGGGTCCGGCTATTGGAGTTTAAACAGGATATCGCGCAGGCTCCTCAGGGAACTCGATAGCGCTTCCAGCTCGGCTTCGGTCAGGGCGGCCATGTTGTCCCGCACCGCGTTGATGACGAGGTTGTCCTGCTCTTCCAGCACCCGGCTTCCTTTATCGGTGAGCGTGATGTTGATGGTACGCCGGTCGGTAGCGTCCATCTCCCTTTTGACGAAGCCCAGCTCCACCAGCTTATCGATGAGGTGGGTCATCTGGGCCTTGGCGACGACCAGGCGCTCGCCGATTTTGGCGGGGTGCAGCGTGCCTTCTTCTTTTAATACCTTCATAATCTCCAAGTGCAGCAGCTTGATATCCACGTCGATATCCGTCGGGCGTCGTCATCACCAGCTTGCGGCGGATGAGCCGGAAAATCAGCGGCGGCACCGAGAGCAAATCCGCGGCAACTTTTTCCAGGGTATCGTCACGCATATCTATATCCCTCCTGAGTTAGTCGGGAGCCGTTTGGTATACATAATATACAGTTTACAAACTATATAGTATATATAATATACTATCTTGAAGGTAAAATCAAGAGACAGATGGAGACTTTAGTCCTACACCTTTGCTATTGACAAATTATAGAATTATAGTGATTAAAATAAGGAGCGTTGAATTATGAATGTTACTCACGTTGCCGGTAAGAAAAAAGGGAAAGTAATGCTCTATGCCCTGAGCACCTGCGGATGGTGCCAGAAGACCAAGGCGCTTCTCAAAGAGCTGGGGGTCGAGTATGATTATATCGATGTCGACCTTTTAAGGGGGAACGAGCAGACCGCGGTCATCGGCGAAGTCATGAAATTCAATCCCGACTGCAATTTCCCGACGATGGTCATCAACGACAGCAAGTGCATCGTCGGCTTTAAAGAGGGCGATATCCGCAAGGAGCTGGGATAATGGCCGCGAAAAACTGATGTTTCACCGGCAGAGATAGACCGCCTGTATGAGAAGCTGCGCGCCGAAGCCGAGTCCGGCGGCTACCACCTCAATCCGGATAAAGACATGACCCGCCGGCTTTTAAACGGGCTGCTGGTCAACGAAAAGCGCTACGGCTATCCTTCGTGCCCCTGCCGCCTGGCCTCCGGCAATAAAGAGGACGACCTGGATATCATCTGCCCGTGCGATTACCGCGACCCTGACCTGGACGATTATAATGCGTGCTACTGCAGCCTGTATGTCTCCCAGGCGGCGATGGAGGGCAAAGTGAAGATCGGCTCGATACCGGAGCGGCGCCCGCCGCGTGAAAAAAGGCTGAAAATGAAAAGCCGAAAGCCGGCCGCGACTCTTATCTTCGCTGCCTCTGCCGGTCTGGCGGTGCAAGGTCTGCGGCTACTTGTGCGCCCGGGACGGCCCGCCCGAGGTCTGCCCCATCTGCAAAGCGAAAAAAGAGCGGTTCGAGAGATTCATCTAACGCTATCAAAAGAGGGGGTTTAACCGCCCCCTCTTTTGATATCCCCGCCAATTTGACACTACTTTTGCCACAGCATAAGATAAATGTGGTAATATTTAATCCTCAATCTGATTTTTTCAGTTCATTGGCTATATTATCCTTTCGGGAAAGGAACAGAGATATGGTTGGTATAACGTCTTTGGGAGCGTACGTTCCGATATACCGGCTGGGCCGGGATGAAATAGGGCGGATGTGGGGCGGGAGGAGCGGCGGCGGGGCCAGAGCGGTGGCCGGCTACGACGAGGATACCGTCACCATGGCGGTGGCGGCCGCGCTGGATGCTTTAAAGCGGGGAGGGGCCAGCGTTAACGGTCTGTCCCTGGCGACCACTACCGCACCCTACAGAGAAAAGCTATCGGCGGCGATGGTGGCGGGCGCTGCCGACCTCCCCGAAGAGTGCCGCACGGCCGACTTTACCGATTCGCTGCGGGCGGGGACGATTGCCCTGAAATCGGCGATAGATGCGGTTAGCGCCGGTCCGACTGAGAAGACGATGGTCGTGGCGGCGGACAGCCGCCAGGGCGCCGCCAAAAGCAACCTCGAGCAGACCCTCGGCGACGGCGCGGCGGCTCTGATAATAGGCTCGGAAAAGGTTATCGCCGAGGTTGAAGGCGACTATTCGATAAGTAACGATTTCACGGATTTCTGGCGGACGGAAGAAGACAGGTTCCTGCGCTCCGCCGAAGGCAGATTTATCGATGAAATGGGCTACCTCCCCACGATGCAGTCGGCGATTTCCGGCCTGATTAAAAAATACAAGCTAAACGCGAGTGACTTTGCCAGCTTCGTCTATTACGCGGCGGACATCAGGCAGCACGCTGCCTTGGCGAGAAGGCTCAAGCTGGACAAGGCTCAGGTGCAGGACCCGCTTTATAACGATATCGGCAATACAGGCACGGCGGCGGCTTTCCTCATGCTGGCGGCGGCATTAGAGAAGGCTAAAGCGGGCGACCGTATTCTATTCGTCGGCTATGGCGACGGCGCCGACGCCTTTATCTTTCGCGTCACCGACGAGATTAAAAAGTTCCAGAAAAGGCCGATAATTTCTCATCGGTTAGCCGGGAAAACCGCCATTAATTACGGGCAATACCTCACCTGGCGGGGCCTCGTTCCAATCGAGGCTTCCACCCTGCCGGAGCGCTCGGCCTTATCGTTGCAGGCCCGCTGGCGGGAACGCCGGGCGGTTAGCGCCCTGTACGGGGCAAAATGTAAAAAGTGCGGCGCGCCGCAGATTCGTGCAAATCGGGCAGACACCCCGCGTGTGCGTCAACTGCCAGACTAAAGACAACTTCGAGCCCTACAAGTTCTCCGATAAAAAAGCGACGCTTTTCAGCTATACCATAGACCATCTCCAGCCGACCCTTAATCCCCCCGCCGTTAACGGCGTCATCGATTTCGAGGGGGGCGGCCGACTGATTTGCGAGTTCACCGATTTCGATATCGATAAAGTGAAGGTGGGGATGCCTCTGGAGATGACCTACCGCAAGATGTTTACGAGCCGGGGAATCCATAACTATTTCTGGAAGGCGAAGCCGGTTTCGGACTAGATTCGGGAGAGTGATATATGGAAAGTATCAAGGATAAAGTCGCCATCGTAGGCATGGGCTGCACCAAGTTCGGGGAGCGGTGGGATAAAGGGGTGGAAGACCTCGTCGTCGAAGCCGCCTACGAGGCCTTTGAGGACGCGGGCGTCGCCCCCAAAGACATCCAGGCGGCCTGGATAGGCACGGTATTTTCCGGTCTCTCCGCCATTACCCTTTCCCCTTTACAGCTGCAATACATCCCCATGACCCGCGTGGAAAACATGTGCGCCACCGGCTCGGAGGCCCTACGCGCCGCCAGCTATGCCGTGGCCGCCGGCGTCTGCGATATCGCCCTGGCGGTGGGGGTGGAAAAGCTCAAGGACTCCGGCGCGACGGGCGTCAAGGGCCCCAGCATTGTCGGGGACAACCAGGACGCCAGCTCGGGCATCGGGCCCGGCTACAGCGCCCCGGCTTCGTTCGCCTACATGGCGACCCGCTATTTCCACGACTACAAAATAAAGCCGGAGGAAGGCAAAAGGCTGCTGGCTCAGATAGCGGTAAAGAACCACCACAACGGCAGCCTGAATCCCAAGGCGCACTTCCAGAACGAGCTGACTATCGACCAGGTGGTGAATGCCCCGATAATCGCCTGGCCGCTGGGACTATACGACTGCTGCGGGGTCAGCGACGGCGCCGCGGTGGCGGTCGTGACCCGCGCCGATATGGCCAAAAAGTTCCGCCCCGACCCTATTTATATCAAGGCCCTGCAGGTTAACGTGGGCGCGCGGCAGGGCGCCATGAGGCAGGACTATGACTTCACCCATATCGAGGAGAACGTCCTCGGCTCGCGCAAGGCCTACGCTGAAGCCGGCGTGAAAGACCCCCGTAAAGAAATCAGCTGCGCCGAGGTGCACGACTGTTTTTCCATCCACGAGATGATTGTCTACGAAGACCTGGGGTTCAGTCCGCGGGGTCGCGCCAGGGAAGATATCGAGGTCGGGACATTTACTCTCCAAGGCGAGTCTGCCGGTCAATACCGACGGCGGCCTGAAGTGCTTCGGGCACCCGCTCGGCGCCAGCGGCCTGCGCATGATGTACGAGATGTATAAGCAGCTCCAGGGCAAGGCGGGGCCGAGGCAGATAAAAAATCCGCGCCTGGCGTTGACTCACAACCTCGGCGGGAATGCGGGTACGGGCATTTGCTCCTGCTTGATCGTGGGGAACGAGAGGTAAATACAATAATCAAATCACACTTGGTTATTGGTCATTCCGGAGGTGATGTCTATGGCAATGGCTCTTGAGGGTATTCGCGTCCTCGACGTCAGCGAGGCCGGCCTGGCCCCCGTCTGCTGCCGTATCCTGGCGGATATGGGGGCGGAGGTCATCAAAGTGGAGCGCACGGAGGGCGGCGACCAGACCCGAGGCATTATCAAAATAAGCGGCAACGTTCCCGTTTACGATATCAATTACGTCCTCGAGTTTTACAACATGAATAAAAAAGGCATTACCCTCGACCTTAAAAAGAAAGAGGGGCGGGAAATACTATACAAGCTAGTCGAGAAATCGGACGTCTTCGTCTGCAACTTCCGTCCTCACGCCCTTATCGACTTGAAGCTGGAATATAAAGATATTTCAGAAATAAACCCTAAGATTATATATACCCATCTAAGCGGCTATGGACTCCACGGCCCGGAAAAAGACGTCGGCGCTTATGACTTCGTCGGCTACTGGGCGCGCAGCGGCGTCATGGCTTCCCTCGGCGAGCCGGGCACGCCTTTACCCTTCCAGGTGCCGGGCTTCGGGGACAACACCACCGGCATGTACGCCGCCTGCGCTATCATGATGGCGCTTTTCCACCGCGAACGCACCGGCGAAGGCCAGGAGGTCTGCGTCTCTTTAGTGGGCGGTGGGATATGGTCGATGGGCATCGTCCTTTCCTCCGTTCTGGCTACCGGCCTCGAATATCCCCGTTTATCGCGCACCAATCAGAGCAACCCTATCTTTAACAGCTACGAGTGCGCCGACGGCCGGTGGATACAGCTGGCCTGCATCCAGGGGGACAGGTACTGGGCGGGCGTCTGCAAGGCTTTGGAGCTGGGCAAGCTGGAGACACGACCCCCGCTTCTGCACCCACGAAAAGCGCATGCAAAACAATAAAGCCCTCATCCCGGTTCTCGATAAAGTCTTTAAGTCCAGGGCCTGCGCGGCATGGGCGGAGCGGCTCGCTAAAGAAAACATCATCTGGACGGTCGTCAAAACGCCATATGAAGTCGCCAGCGACCCCACCCCATGGGCGGACGGCTATTTTAAGGAAATCGACCACCCCGCCGGGAAAAAGCTCAAGGTCATCATGCCGCCGTGGCAGTTCAGCAAAACCCCGCCGACTATCCGCCGCACCGCTCCGGAATACGGTCAGCACACCGAGGAAATACTCACCGAAACGCTGGGCATGAGCTGGGATGAGATAACCACTTTGAAAGAGAAAAAGGTCATCGCCTGAGAGTAAGGAGGCAGCCATGGGCGAGCTATTGAAGGGCAGGGTGGCGGTGGTAACGGGCGCCGGCAAGGGACTCGGACGCGCGGAGGCTATCGCGCTGGCCACTCAGGGCGCGCAGGTGGTCGTCAACGACCTGGGCGCCGCCTCCGACGGCACCGGCGCATCGAAAAGCCCCGCCGACGAGGTCGTCGCCGAGATTAAGAAGGCCGGCGGCAAAGCCGTCGCCAGCTATGCCAGCGTAGCCACGGTTGAAGGCGCGGAAAGCATTATCAAGAAGGCCGTCGCTAGCTTCGGGCGCGTCGACGTGCTGGTCAATAACGCCGGTTTCAACCGCGACCGCATGATATACAACACCTCGGACGAGGAGTGGAATTCCGTTCTTCAGGTCAACCTGAGCGGCACTTTCTACTGCACCCGCGCCGCCTGTAAAATAATGCGGCAGCAGAACTACGGCCGTATCATCAATACCTCTTCACACGCCGGGCTGGGCAATATGGGGCAGGCCAACTACGGCGCCGCCAAGGAAGGCATCGTGGGACTGACGCGCACGGTGGCGCGGGATATGCAGCGCTACGGCGTGACCTGCAACGTTATCCGCCCGGTGGCCGGGACAAGGGGATTTATCGAGATGGTGAAGGGGAAAGGGCTCCGGGAGGCGTGGGTAAAGATGTGGGGTGCCGAGCTCGCCGAGAGGCGCTTAAAGCAGATGCTGGAGGTCAACCAGCCGGAAGACGTCGCCGGGCTGGTCGTCTATCTCGCCAGCGAAAAAGCCGATAATGTTAACGGCTGTGTTTTCGAGGTGTGGCACGGGCACATCGGCATTTACGTCGACCCGCCGCCTATCGAGCAGGCGCTGACTGAAAAGACGGAAGGTGGACGGCAGAAGAGCTCGTGGAGACCATGCCATCGACTTTAACCAAGAATAAAGTCCACGATTTACCGGCTATTTTCCCGTTTTAATCGTCTTCAGGAGAGAAATATGCTAAAGAAAATCGACCATATTGCTATTGTCGTTAAGGACGTGGAAAAAGCCGCACAGTCATACGCCGATATGTTCGGCTTCAAAGTCGTGGAAAAGAGGGAGGGACCCGGCGGCGAGTTCAAAACGGTCATGATGGCCCTCGGGGATATCAGACTGGAGATGTTCCAGCCCTTAAAGCCGGGCAACCATATGAAATTCCTCGAGGAGAGGGGTGGAGGGCTGCACCACGTCTCTTTCCTCACCGACGATATTATGAAAGAGATAAAGACATTGAAAGCACAGGGCAAAAAACTACAGAACGAAGAACCTTTTCAGCTCCCCCAGGCTAAAATAGCTTTCGTCCACCCTTCCGCCGCCGAGAATGTCTTGATAGAGCTGGTGGAAAGAGGCAAGTAATCAGGCAACCAAAAACGGTATTAACTTCCTGACGCTGTCCAGCTTTTCAAGACTAAGCAGCTTGTCTAAAAGCTCATCGGCTTTCCGGTGACTTATTTTCTGCGTAAAATCCACGTTCATCCAGAACTTGGCGATTATATCATCGTGGGTCATGGGATTGGTCAGCGGGTCGCCTTTGACATTGATCACGGTCTCGGTCAGCTTCCGCCCGTCTTTCAGGGTCACCGTCATCCTGGCTTTTTCGAACGGGATATCTTTTACCGCCGTGAGCTTTATTTTCTTGATAAATTCGGTCACCTTCGGATTTCTTATGGCAGCCTCGGTAAAGTGCTCCGGCTTGACGCTCCCGAACAAAAAGGCCGTCGCCACGACGTACTCGTAGCTGAAAGCGGCGTTGCCGTGCGGGAAAGGCCCGATTTTAAACGGGTGCCCGCAGACGTGGTCGATGCCTTCCGGCGCCAGGTCCAGATTTACCGACTCTATATCGTCGGCTTTGATGTTGTGTTTTTTTACCAGCGCCAGGGCGCCATCGATGGCGGCGTGGGGGATGCGGCAGCACGGGTAGGGCTTTATCGTGCCGTCGTAATAGTATTTCCTGCCGAGGTTATCGGTCAGAGCCTGGGGCTTTGGCGCGCCCCCGGTGAACATTTTATAGTAGCCGAACCGGCTGAACAAAGCGTCCTCCGGCCCCGTCCAGCCGGCTTTAGCCAGCTGCGCCGCGAAAATGCCCGCCCGGGCGGACAGCCCCTGCGGCAGCTTGAACGCGGTCGTGCCGTCCCAGAACGACTGGAACGTCGTGCCGAGCAGGTTGAGGGCGATGCCGAAGGCATTGCGCAGCTGCATTTTATTCAGTCCGAGAAGGCGGCCGGCGATGGCGGTGACGCCGAAGGTATTGACCGTGCCGACGCCGTCCCATCCCAGCGAAAAGCCGAAGCCGGAGGCCGCCAGAATCCGCGCGGCGATATCATCTCCGACGAGCAGAGCGGTTATCATGTCGCGTCCGCTGGCGTTGATTGCTTCGGCACAGTGTCAGCGCAGTCGGGACCGTTGTTTCGCTGATATGCCCCGGCCAGCTGACGCCATCCACCAGCGGACTCACCGGCCCGAAGTCGAACGAGCGCGCCATGACGCAGTTGACTAACGCAGTTTCGGCGACCGGCGCTTTGCCCCCGTGCACGAGGATGGTGGCTTCCTTTTTGCCGGCGTTTTCTTTAATGAGTTTGACCAGCTCCGGGTTACCAGTATCGGTAGCGCCGCCAATCAGGCAGCCCAGAGTATCGATGACGCGGTATTTTGTGGTCTCCAGCGTGTCTTTATCGAAGTTTTCAAAGCGCGTCTCGAGGGCGTTTTCGAGCATTCTTTCCAGCGCCGTGCCATCGGCCATTAGAGACCCCCCTTATTTCCCGATAATTATCGGGTTTTTGCCGGGCGTGGCGAACTTTTTCACCGCCGCCTCGTTGAGCTCCACCCCGAAGCCCACTCCCTCCGGAGGGTAAAGAAAGCCATTTTCGTACCTGGGCACTTTAACCGCGAGGTCGTTTTTCAGCGGCACGCTGACGGTATCCGGCATGTTATAGAGGTTCAGCGGCCCGATGGCTTCCTGCTCGATTTTGCCCATCCAGGCGGTAGCGGCGAGGAAATGCGCCTCGACGGCGGCGCCGAGCCCGGAGTTAATCATGCAGCCGCACATCACCGGCAGGTTGGCGGCCTGAGCGATGGCGACCCATTTCTGGGCTTTCAAGATGCCGCCGGCTTTAGGCACTTTCAAAAACAGTCCGTCGGCGGCTTCTTTCTCGATTATCTGGATAACGTGGCCGAGCTCGGCGGCGGACTCGTCGGGGAAGATGGGCACGTCCACCTTGCGGCGGAGTCGCGCCAGTCCGTCGATGTCCCACCACGGCACCGGCTGCTCGGCGACGTAGATATCGTATCGCGCCGCCCTCTGCAAGACATATAAGCGCCTGGTGATAGACCCACCCGCCGTTGGCGTCGATCATGATCTTTATCTTATTGCCCACCGCTTCCCTCAGGGCGCCGATGAGCTCGATGTCCTCGTCCGGAGTGCGGGCGCCCACTTTCAGCTTGAGCCCTTTAAAGCCCGGCCCTGACCAGCGCCTTGCCCTCCGCCCCTACCTCCTCCGCCGTCCCCGAGGACATCACGAAAGCCAGCGGTATCTTTTCGTTGGCGAGTCCCCCCAATAGCTTATAGACGGGCACCCCCAGCGCCTTGCCCATGAGGTCGTGCAGGGCGTAGTCGACGACCGCTTTCGACTGGTTGTTGGCACGGGCGACCTTGTCCATCCGCGCCACGATTTTCTCGATATTGAACGGGTCCTCCCCGATGAGTATCTGCGGCGCCGAAGATATTGGCGATATTTGACATAATAGAGTCCTGGCTCTCGCCCATGTACCATAAAGAGGTATCGCCGGACTCGGATACGCCCGTGACGCCTTCGTCGGTATGTATTTTAAGGACGACGGCGTCGGCGCCTCTGGCGGGACCGCCGGACATGACCATAGGCTTGGCGAACGGGATAGAGACGGGGATACATTCTATCCTGGTGATTTTCATCTTTCCTCCGAAACCTAATGCTAAGGCGCTATTCCTGTATAGCACTTTAAGATGTCATAAGTCAAACTGGGAATATTTGACTTCCCCCTTCAAAAGATTATAAAATTTGCGCGCTGTTATGAGAGAGGAGAAAAGATGAAACCGCCTTACGAATTGAAAATCGACGCCTATGCCCACATCGTGCCGCCCAAATACGGAGAAGCCCTCCACAAGGTCGCCCCCCAAATGTACGAAAACCAGGTCATGCCCTGTCCGCCGCTTTACGACCTCGACCGGCGTTTCAGAATCATGGATAAATACGAACCCCTGCGGCAGGTGCTGACGCTGGGACGCATCCCCGTCGAGCACGCCGCCGGTCCGGCTAAGGCCGCCGACCTCGCCAGGCGGGCCGACGAAGAGATGGCCGAGCTGGTCCATAAGTACCCGGACAGGTTCGCGGGGGCTTTAGCCACGCTGGCCATGAACAACATGGACGCCGCCCTCAAACAGGCCGACCATGCTATCAAGGATTTAAAGTTCAAGGGTGTCTATCTGCACACGCCGGTGGATGAAAAACCCCTCGATTCCCCGGAGTTTCTACCCCTCTACGAAAAAATGTCGCAGTACGACCTGCCCATCGTTATCCACCCCATGCGTAGAATCGACCACCCCGACTACCTCACGGAAAAAGTCTCCCGGTACAATATGTTCAGCCTTTTCGGCTGGCCTTACGATACCACCTCCGCCATGGCGCGCCTGGTCTTCAGCGGCATCATGGAGAAATATCCCAACCTGAAAATCGTCACCCACCACCTCGGCGGCATGGTGCCGTTCTACGCGGAAAGGATACGGCAGTTCACCCAGGTGATGCGCATCGGGGAGGAAAAACCGGTGCTGAAGAAAGAACCTATCGACTATTTTCACAGGTTCTATGCCGATACCGCTATCTACGGCAACACCCCGGCGCTGATGTGCGGCTTCGATTTCTTCGGCGCCGACCATGTTTTATTCGGCATCGATTTCCCCCTCGGCGATACCGAATGGGGCGATAGGAACTACCGCCAGACCATCAACGCCATCGAAGCTATGGCTATTTCCGACGCGGACAAGAAGAAAATTTACGAGGACAACGCCAGGGTCCTGATGCGCCTGCCGATTTAGACTTGTTTTGCTTACCTTTGTAATACCTCACCCCTGACCCCTCTCCAAACAGGTACATAATGCCTGCTATAAATGTTTTGTTTGGAGAGGGGAGTTCAGGAGAGAGGGGGCGGAGCCCCCTCTCAAAATTTCTTCCCCCTCTCGAACAAATTAGAGTTGGAATGTAATAGATATAACTGTTTGAGAGGGGGATAAAGGGGGTGAGTATAAAATAAACCATATGCAAAACGAACCGTTTTCGCCTCTCGTCTAAAAGTTTGAGGGGATTAATTAGGTAAGTTAATATTGCGGCCATTTCATCATGCGACTTATGTCATATTGAGCCTAGAGTAAATTCGGGTATTATCACTATAGAAAGGGCGTGAAGTCACGCCCGGGAGGAGTTAGCCTTGAATAGCAAATGCCCCGGCCAGGACATCAGGAACCTGCGGGCGGCCCTGTATAAATGCCCGGGCTGCGGCGCGGAGGTGGAGATGTTCTCCGACGAGCTCAGGATAAAGTGTAAGAAATGCGGCGGGTTTGTCTATAAAGAGCAAACGCCTTCCTGCATCGAGTGGTGCCCTTCGGCGCGCCAGTGCCTGGGAGAGGAGCGCTGGAAAGCCCTCAAGGGCATGGGCGCATAATATTATTTCCGGAGGTGTGTGTGGTAACAAAAACAATAAGAAAGATAGTAAAAATCGACGAAGAAAAATGCAACGGCTGCGGGGCCTGCATTATTTCCTGTGCCGAAGGCGCACTAAAGATTGTCGACGGCAAGGCCAGGTTAATCAGCGAGACCTACTGCGACGGCCTCGGCGCCTGCCTGGGGAAATGCCCGCAGGACGCCATAACCGTCGAAGAGCGTGAAGCCGAGAAGTTCGACGAGGCGGCGGTAGCGGAAAATCTATCGGCCAAAGAGGCGCCTGCCGAGCGCCCCTTCTCCTGTCCTTCCGCCGCGCTTAAGCAGTTCGCCAGGAAAGGGGGGACGGCCGCCCCGCCGGCGCCGGTCGCAGACGATGTTGCCGAGTCCAGGCTGACCCACTGGCCGGTGCAGCTGGCTCTCGTGCCGCCGACGGCGCCGTTTTTAAAGGTGGCGGACCTGGTGCTCTCGGCGGACTGCGTGCCTTTCGCCTACGCCGGTTTTCACCGCGACTTCCTCGGCGGCAATACCGCCCTGCTGGTGGCCTGCCCCAAGCTCGACGATTTCGCGGCGCACCAGAAAAAGTTGACGGAAATCCTCAGGCAATCGGGTATCAAGAGCCTGACGGTGCTGCATATGGAAGTCCCCTGCTGCTCGGGACTGGTGCACATGGCCAGGCAGGCCATTCTGGCCAGCGGCAACGTCGTGCCTTTCCGGGAAATTACGATAAACGTGCAGGGCGATAGGAAAGCCGGCTAGCCGGCCAGTCTTTTGCCCAGTTCGAAGGCGTCCTTGAGGGCGGTGGGGTGCTCTTTAATCTCGCCTTTCTTGTCGACGCCCCTTATCAGCAGCTCTTCCGTGTACTCGGCGTTGATGGCCTTGAAGAAGTAGCGTATCGTCAGCTTCGGCCCGTCGAACAGCTTGGCGCCTTTCGTCGCCCCCACGGCGATAAACGCCCCCTTTTTCGCCGGGATATCCATGTTCAGGACGTACCGCCTCGACCAGAGGGCCTGGCAGCGGCTGATGAGCGCCGCCAGCTGGGCGCTGACGGTATAGAAAAATATCGGCGTCGCCACGATGACGGCGTCCGCCTTCACGAGCTTATCGTACAGGGGGTCCATTTCGTCCTTGATAACGCATTTGCCGTCCTTGAGGCAGGCGTAGATTTCCCGGCAGGGCGCTATCCTGAGTTTGGCGATATCGATTTTTTCCACCTCTGCCCCTTGACTCTGCGCCCCGTTGAGGGCGGCGTCGAGGAGGAGGTCGGTGTTGCCCCCGAATCGGGGGCTGCTCATGATACCCAGAACTTTCAAATCCAGCTCCCCGCTCAGCGGTTATCGCAAAACAGCTTGCCGCCCTCGCCGACATTTTCCTGTTTCATCTCGACGATATCGATATGCACGGCGGTAGCCGGGCACCCGATGTTCTTCGCGATGGCCTGGGTGACATCATTGACCATTCCCCGTTTTTGTTCGATGTTCCTGCCTTCGATGATTTTTATGGTCACCATGGGCATGGCTCTTCCTCCTTCAATTGATTTTATCCGTCGCCGGATGTCCGGTTATTGTTTTGTGCCCGTGCCCGGCGCCTGTTGATATTTCACTCCAGAATATATCAGCCGAAGGAACGGTGTCAAGAAACGCGAATAGCTTTACATTACACGTTTAATTTTTATAAGCATTACCAGTACAACGATTAACGCCAGGATAATTGTCCCCACCAGCCCCCCGATGAGATAAATTATCCAGTCCGGCACGCCTTGTAGCTCGCTGAGGTCAGGCATAATAGCGCCATTTACGGACGGCGCCGGTGTGGGGATTGTTTCTATCTGTGCCGGCGCGGGAATTTCTGCCACTGACCCTATAACGGGTACTTCATGGTTCATCGTTGGCGCCGGGGTTTCCGGGGGCGTCTCCTGAATCAACGGGGCATCCTCGGTGGTAAAGATACCGGTGGTGCTCCAGGCGCTGCTCGTGCTGGCGTTGACCGCCCTGACCTTCCAGTAGTAGGTCGTCGCGTAATCCAGGTCCACATCGCACTGCCAGGCATTGCCGGAGAGGGCTTTTTCGCCCGTCCTGGCGATAACCGGATTATCCATGTCCGCATCGGTGGCGACGAGCAGCTCGTAAGCTTCGGCGCTGATGACCGCCGTCCACTCGAAGACCGGCTTCACGGGCACCCCGGTGGCGCCGACAACCGGGCTCTCCGGCCGGAGGGTGATGGGCTCGGTATCCATGACGGTCGTGAAGGAACGCCTCTCCGACCAGGGACTCAACGCTGGGCTGCTGGCGCGCACACGCCAGTGATAGGTAATGGCCGGCTCGAGGGCGGGCAGACGCACGGAGCTGGCAGACGTGCTGTCGCCGAGAGTAGCGGAGTCGGCGGTGAAATCGTCGTCATAGCTGCATTCCCATTCGTAGCCGGTGGCGCCATCCAGCGTTTCCCAGTCGAGGGTGACGTTCCTGACGGTATGGTCGACGAGTCTGCCTACCGCGGATGCCCCGTCGTCCGGCAGAACCGGCGCCGGCGCCGCCGTCAGGGTATCGGCGTAGGTCATCAGCCGGGTGCCGGCGGTATCGACCGACCACAGGATATGGTCGGCCTCCCAGAGTCCGTACAATTTAGCGCCACTGTTCAGGCCGCGGGTGATTGTCTCGAAGGTGGGGCCCGGGCCGAAGGCGGGGTTCAGACTGCGTTCCAGGCCTCCATCGGCCGCGGCGTTAGCGACGTAAAGCGTGCCATCTTCAGCAATGGCCAGCCTGTTGAGCAACGCGCCTGACGGGCAGGCTGTCATCGATGTTTTCCCACGCGGCGCTCTTGCCGATGACGAAACGGTAGACGCTGCTGCCAGCGCTGTCACCGGCGGCATAGACCGTGCGGTTTTTGCCAAAGGCCGGGTCGAAGGCGACGTTCACTGCCCCGGAGAAGGGCAGGGAGGCGGTGTCCCCGGACACCAACTCAAACGAAGTGCTCCGGTTGTCCGACATATAGACCCGGCCGTCGCTGTCCCCCACCAGTACAGCCCCGTCCTGGGCATAGTCGGGCGAAAGGGCGATGTCATGCAGGGGTTGATTGCCGGCCGGCACGCCCGCGGTAAAAGACAATCCCCGGTTAGATGACTTATAGACCATTCCCTGGCTGCCGTCGTAGCTCCCGACGAGAATCGTCGTTTTATCGGCGATGGCCCAGGTATCGATGTTCATCGACCCGCTGCCGGCCGGGTTCCGGATAAAGCGCCGCCGGAACGTCTGCCCGTTATCGGTCGATTCCCATATCGCCGCGATGCCGCGGCTTGCCCCGGCGGCGAATACTGTTTGGCAGTTATCGCCGTATTCCGGCGGGAGGGCGACCCGGCCCAGGCTGTCCAGGGTGTCCGGGGAGTCGGACAGCGTCCGTTCCCATCTTTCGCCGCCGTCCAGGCTGCGCCAGAGTCCCCCGGAATAAGGGCCGCTGCCGAAGGTCAGCATGAAAAGCGTCCCGTCTTGGTCATAGCGGGGCGACGGCGCCAGGTCGACGATGCTGTTAATCGCCGTATCTATCAGGCTGAGCTGGTCCCAGCTGTCGCCCAGGTCGCGGCTCACGGACAGGGCGCTGCCCGCGCCGCTGGTGACAGCGTACATCCTGCCCGTAGCGCTGAAATCGGGTGCGATGAGCACGCCGGTATCCGACCCGCCCGTCGGCGCTTTTATGCTGCGAGTCCAGGTACGGCCGCCGTTGGTGCTGACGTATGTCATGGCGCTGTCCGCCGCTCCCGACAGCAGGATGGCCGTGCCGTTATCGTCGTAAGCCGCTAGTCCGGTGATATCAATTCCGGCTGAGCCGTAGGCCGAACCCACGTTCAGGTCGGTAGCCGTCGAGGCTTCCGGAGCGGCGCTGCCGCTGACTTTATAGACGTCTCCTTCGCCCGCGCCCGTGTCGACGGCGATGAAGACGACGGACTCTTCGGGATTATCGGTGCCGGGGAAGGCAATCTCCGCCGAGACCGCGGCGACATCCAGCCTGGCAGAGCCTATCTCTTCATTCCAGACCCCATCGCCAGCCTTCGTGCAGATATACGTATCGTTTTCATCGGTACCTACGGCCACCATCTGCCGGTTGTCGCGGTATTGCGGCGAAAAAGCCAAGGCGTCGATATCGTAGCTGCCGACGCCGGTGTCCGTCCAGGTCGGGACGATATCGGCCTCGTCAAGGGTATAGACGCCGCCGAACTCGCCGCTATCGGCGTCCCTGGTGCCCGCGACGATAATATCGCTGTCCAACCGGAAGACGTCGATGGAGGTGATTTCTTTATGGTTAGCCCCGGCGCCCCCGGGACCGGGCGGCAGTGCCTGGAAGGTCTCGCCGCTGTTCGTCGACCGGTAGACCGCTGAGGCAGTGGCGTAGTATATCGTTTTGGTATCCTGCGGGGATATTGCGATGTCGGTTATAGCGTCCCGCACGTTGCCGATATGCTCCCAGCTATATCCGCCGTCCGCGGACCGGTAAAGGGTATAGGTAGGGCCTTTAACGAAAGCGTATAGCGCCCCGTCGCCGCCGGCAGTCAGGTGAAGGACATCGGAGCCGGCCGCCAGCGCCCAGTTACCGGCCTCGCCCTCGGTGGGAATGTTGACTTTTGTCCACCTGACGGCTTCGGGGGCGGCCGCCGCAGTGTGGGTGGGTGGAACGATGATGTTAAGGCAGACGATTAAAATTAGTCCAACGATGAATAAGCAGGTTTTAAAGGGCGCATTATCTGCGTTTTGACTGTTTTTCACGCTATTAGCGTTTGACACATGGCGAATTTTACTCCGAGATTATCGTAAAGTCAATAATTTTAAGGGATATTTTTTTATTTGAATAACTTTGAGACTGGAGTATATACTGGTAGCGATGGAGAATGACGCTAACGAAATAGACGAAGGCACCGGTTACGTTGGTTATAAGGAAGCCTTCGACCTTATCGATGCTAATATACAGGCGGTAGGGGTGGAGGAAATAACACTGGACGCGGGCACGGGCCGCATCGCGGCGGAGGACATTGCGGCGCGGGTAAGCTACCCCTCGGCGGACGTCTCGCTCAAGGACGGCTTCGCGGTCAGTTCCGAGGACGTGGTGGGTGCCTCAGCGCGCCGTCCGGTGCGGTTGAAAATAATCGGCTCCATCTTCGCCGGCTCTAAATTTAACGGCGAGGTGGCCGGGGGGAACGCCGTTAAGGTCTACGCGGGGGCTCCGATACCACGGGGCGCTACGGCGGTGGTATCCGGCGAGCTCGCAGGGGAGCTTTCGCCGCAGGAGGTATCCATCAGGGCTGATGCGGCGCCGGGGCGTAATATACTGCGCGCCGGGGACGAAGTGACTGCCGGTGACATAATTGTCCGGCGCGGCGGCAGGCTTTTACCGGGGTATCTGGGACTGGCGGCGGCGGCCGGCGTCAGCCGGGTCAACGTCTACCGGCGGCCGCTGGCGGCCTTGATAGGCGTGGGCGATGAGGTGGTGGCCCCGGGCGAGGGCCTCCGTCCCGGCCAGCTTTATGCCAGCAATCTGGTCACTATGCAGGCCTGGCTGGTTTCTTTTGGTATCTCCTGCGTTACTTCGGTCGTCAGGGACAGCGAAAAGGCTATCCAGCAGGAGTTGCGCCGGCGTTTTACCGGCGCCGATGTCATCCTGACCAGCGGCGGCGCCTGGGGCAGCGAACGCGACCTCGTTATCGGTTCGCTGGATAAGCTAGGCTGGCGCGAGATATTTCACCATGTGCGCATGGGACCGGGCAAAGGCGTCGCCTTTGGTCTCTGGGAGGACAAGCCGGTCTTTTGCCTGCCGGGAGGGCCCGCCAGCAACGAAATGGCTTTCCTGCAGCTGGCACTGCCGGGGATCCTGCGCCTGGGCGGCGATACACGGCACCCTCTCCCGTCGGTGGCCGCCAGGCTTACCGAGGATGTCGAAAGCCGCCACCGGGCCTGGACGGAGTTTAAAGATGCGGTGTTATCACGCGATACCGGCGGGGGTTTTACCGTGGCGCTTTACCGCCAGCGGAGCCGCCTGCAGGCTATCGCCAGCGCCAACAGCCTGGTCTGTATTCCGGAAGGGGTAACGTCCCTGAGCAGCGGTGAGATTATCCAGGTGCAGGTCCTAGCGCCCCGGCTGGATGATGTCTAAACCAAAGCCCCTTCGAGCTTTCACGTTTTTTAGTAAAAAGAGAGAGCCCCGACTTTCGTCGGGGCTCTCGGTTTTCCGGGATATGCCCGTCAAGCCAGTGTTAGACTGTCCGTCTGGTTCTGACTATCAGGACAATTACCGCGATTACCAGTACCGCGCCGATGATGATGATTGCCCAGATATACGCGGGCGAAATCTTCTCTACCGGTGCCGGAGTCGAGGTCGGTATGATGACGGTCGGCTGGGGTACCGTAACGGTGATCGACGGTGTCGGGAGGATGATCGTTGGCGTCACGGGCGGGATGGGAGTTGTGGGTGGGGGTGTGACCGGTATGGCAATTGTGAAGATGCCTACCTGCGACCATTCACCCACAGCGGGCGTGATAGCCCTGACTCTCCAGAAGTAGGTGTCGCCATCGGTGAGTCTCTTGGCTACGGGCAGCGCCGCGCCGGAGCTCGTCACGTTATCCGTGTAGACGATGAGGGCGAATGACGGCTCCTTAGAGAGCTGGAACTGATAGCCGGTGACTCCCGCAATCGGCTCCCAGGAGAACGCGGGTGTCAGCGACGCCACGTTCGAGCCATTAGGCGGTGAAGAGATGGTGGGCACGATGGCCGCAAGCTGTTGAATGGTGAAGGATCCCATGGCTGACGCCAGGCTGTGGACTGGAGCGGTTATTTGCACCGACCAGTAGTAGGTCACGCCGGGTGTAAAAAGACCCGCCCAGGGGCCGGCGGAGCCTAGGTTGGTGCCGCCGGTGTTTGCGCCGAAGGCGATCACCGGCAGAAGGCCGGCCGCATCATAGTATACAACTATGTTGTAGTTTAGGCCCACAGCAGGAAGTGCGGTAACCGCGGGGGCGGTCCACATGAAGTTGAAGGGATTGACATTGCCGTTTAGGCTGTTGACCGGAATAATCGTGTTGTTGACCGGGTAGGACAGCGCCGGCACAGCCTGGAGGAGGTACTCGGTGAAGCTCTGCAGCGTATCGGGACCAGCCGCGGCATCGCGAGCATACACTATGTTGCTGCCGGTGACCATCTGCAGTGAGTTGATCGTATTTGGACCGTTAAGGACGAAGGTATTGAGGGTGTTTATAACATCAACCTAACGCTAAAGAGATGGCGGGCATGTAGTAGCGGTGCAGGGTTGTATGCGCCGGAATTGCCGGAGGTCCAGGAGCCAGCGGTACAACTGTGTTGTCAAAGGCATAAAGTACGCCGTTGGCATAGGCCAGGCCGGTGACGGCAGGAACGCCCGGATCCACACCCCAGGCAACGCTGGTGCCGATTGTCCAGGCGCCGAGAGCGCCGCCGGAAGAGCCGGCATAGATGACATCGCCAGTGGCCGTGCCGGAAGCAGTGGCCACAGACGTTGCCAGCGGCAAGCGGAACCGCGATGGCCGTCCAGGCGGCGCCATCATAGTAGCCCGCATAGCCGGCCGTGCCGCCGACTACAATCTTGTTATCCGCAATCAGGTTGATGCTGTAGCCGAGGGTGCCGACGCCAGCCAGTGAGCCGACGGTCGTCCAGCTGGTGCAGCCGTTGGCCGTCTTGAGCACCGCTGCCGAGGCGGCAGAGGCGACATAGGCAACGGTGGCGCTCTGCAGGGCCAGGTCGGCGATGTTCTGGGTGCAGGAGCGCAGTAACCAGGTGGTGCCGCCATCGGCGGACTTCAGGATACGGTTATTGTTCGCTGGCCTGGCGACATAAATAGCATTGGTGTCGCTCTGGGCGGAGCGGACAATTTCCACGACGCCATAAGTAGCAACAGGGAGAATCGTGATGCGCTGCCAGGCGGCGCTGGCATAACGCCAGAGGTCGACGTTGACCGTATCATTGGTGAGGGCATAAATTACGGAGCCATCTGACTTGATCCAGAAATCGAGCACATTGTTGAACGGATTGGCGACTGTGCTGCTGATCAGTTTGACACCGTTGAAGGACTTGCCGAGGTCGGTAGACATGGCCACGCCGCCGTCCTCGCCCGCGGATAGGCAGAACGCACTACCGCCGGCGAACAAGACCAGCGGATTGGTGCCGGAGCCGGGGCCCTTGAAAGGAGAGTTCGCGGTGAAGATCGCTACACCCGGACCCGCTAGAGCATTGGCAGAGCGATAGACGGTAGGAGAGCCGCCACGGGGATGCCGGCGGACATCATGTTCGTGCCGTCCCAGGCGAGGCTATTGTAGGTGGCCAGCGTTTGAATCTTGCCGAGGCCACCTACCATGGTCCAGACGCCGCCGGTGACAGCACCGAGACCACCGGTAACATCACTGCCGACAAAGCCTACCTCATTATCGTAGATGAGGAAATTCTCGTCCAGAACGATGTTTGCCTTGGTGCAGACGACAGCCGCGCCAGTGGCAAATACCCTCGGGTAGTTGAAACCGACCGGGTCTACCGGGGTCGCAATAAACGCATCGCTATACATGTGTAGCGATAGGTCGGTGGCGGTCTTGCCGATGAAGAGGAATGCCTGGTCGATATCCGGGCTCGGGGTGTACTTCACGGCCTGAATCGAGGTAGGTACTGGTACTGTCCCGCCGGGTATAGCGATTGCGGTCCAGGCAGCGGCCAGGGTTATCCGCCATTTCGCCAGGTAAGCGCCACCTACATTGGTGCCGCCGGCCAGGACGTAGTGGTATCCGCCGTACAGGGCCGAAATGTCAATGCTGTTAATAGCAGTTGGGAGTCCTACAGCATCCGATATGTCGGCGAAGGTGGCGCCACCATTAGTCGAGAGATAAACTTTAGGGACAGCGGTATTAACGACAGCGACGATAGTGGGGTCGTCCGCAGCGACGGCAACCAGGTTCCAAGTCGCCGGGAATGCCGGAAGGCCGGCAGCTACAGCCGCCACCCATGTGGCGCCGCCATCCGCTGATTTATAGAGGTAATTGACAGCCCCATCTGTAGCGGTAGCGTAGATTACATCGCCGGATTGGGCCTCGTCGACAAAGCCGAAGCCGACCGCCGGTGCCAGAACGCCGGTAACCGCCGAAGGCAGTGCTGTTGCGGCCGCGCCGAAGGCATAGTTGGCAGCCGCGGCCGGGGCAGCGGGTAGCACAAGTATCGTGGAGAGAAGCATCACTACCAGCGCGACGCCCCAGAATTTTCTGATTATTTTTTTCATCGACTTTTTATTAACTCCTTAGTTTTTTATATGTTTACCCCCGCATACAGGCATACTTTCTTTATTTGCCTTTTTTGCGGAGATACGTCTTCTTAAAAGCCACTGATGGAGCGTCCTGGCTCCGTCTCCCCTTGCGGGTCAAAACCATAGCATCACCTCCCTTCACAGATACCTGTTCCAAGGTACTACCCATAATATAGCACTCTTTAAACGTTTGTCAACCCCTTGGCGGGGTAATTTGACATAAATTTAGAAAAGCTCATCCGATTTATATAACGTCCCGCCGGCTTTTAAGATAGGAGGTCAATTATATTTTTATGATATTACCAAAGTCCCAGGGACTTACGGCGATGTCAGTCTATTCACCAGCGCCTTTAAACTTACCGTCTCCTGCCGGGCGCCGGACATGTCGCGCAGCGTTACCGACCCCGCCTTTATCTCGTCTTCCCCGATAATGAGGGTATAGCGGACGTTAAGGGCGTTGGCCTGCCTGAGTTGCGCCTTCAGGCTTTTTTCTCCGGCGGCGGCCACGGCGCTGATGCCCGCCCGTCGCAGCTGCGCCGCCAGCTTTATCGCTTCCTCCCTGGCCCTGTCCCCCATAAAAGCGATGAGCGCCTGGAGGCCGGGCGGGGCGGCAACGCTGACGCCCTGTTTTTTAAGGTTAAGGACTATTCTCTCGATGCCGGCCGCGAAGCCGATGGCCGGGGTCGGCTTTCCTCCCAGCTCCTCGATAAGTCCGTCATAGCGCCCGCCGGCGCCGATAGCCCCCTGGGAGCCGCCCCCCGCCGGGTGGATTTCAAAAACGGTGCGGGTATAGTAATCGAAACCCCGCACCAGGCGGTGGTTGAGGGTAAAGGGGATGGCTATAAGGTCGAGGTATTTCTTCAGGCGCGCAAAGTGTTCCTGGCATTCCGGGCAGAGGTAATCAATGCTGTGGGGGGCAGTATCGGCCACCGACTGGCAGGACGCCTGTTTGCAGTCGAGCAGGCGCAACGGGTTTTTCTCCAGCCGTATTTTGCAGTCGGCGCAGAGGGCCGCGGTCTGTCTGGCGTAGTGTTTCTTCAGGGCAGCCAGGTACTTCGGGCGGCACTCCCGGCAGCCGATGCTGTTTAGCTGCAGAGAAATATTTTCCAGCCCCAGTAATTTATAGAACTGCCAGGCGATATCGATAAGTTCCGCGTCGATAGACGGGTCGGCCTCCCCGATGGACTCGCAACCGAACTGGTGGTGCTGCCGGTACCGGCCGGCCTGAGGACGGTCGTAGCGGAAAATCGGCGAGATATAGTACAGTCTTACGGGCTGCGGCAGATTTTGCATACCGTGCTGGATGTATGCCCGGCAGACGGCGGGCGTACCTTCCGGTTTCAGAGTAAGGCTGTTGCCGCCACGGTCATCAAAGGTATACATCTCTTTCTGGACGATGTCCGTATAGTCGCCGGCGCTCCGGCGGAAAAGGCCGGTGTCCTCGAACATAGGGGTGTCGATGCGCTGGTAGCCGTAGAGCTGCGTGATATCGGTGATGACTTTTTCCACGTAGCGCCAGTAAGGCTGCTCTGCCGGCAGGATATCGTTCGTTCCCCGCGCCGCCTGGTACAATCTTTAGCTCCTTATTTGTTCTTAACGCTAGAATACAGTATCAGGCGAAGATTTGCAAAGTCCGTATCTTTAATTTCGACCCCTTTTGGGCTATACTGAAATTACGGACTTACCTATTATTTTATCGCGAGAAAGTCATGGAATTTAATCGGTTGCTGGAAAAAGCCAGGGAATATCTGCCGTCGGAGAAAATCGCGGTGGTGGAGGAGGCTTATAAATTCGCCGCGGAGAAACATAAGGGCCAGGTGCGCCTCTCCGGCGACCCCTTTTTAGAGCACCCCCTGCAGACCGCCTATATCCTCGCCGAGCTCCAGCTCGATTCCGGCTCCCTGGCAGCGGCACTGCTCCACGATATCCCGGAAGAGACCGGCGTGCCCATCGCGGATATCTCCGCCAGGTTCGGACCGGAAATAGCCAAGCTCGTTGACGGGGTCACCAAGCTGGGTAAAGTTTCGCTGACCAACCCCGGCGCGCCGGCCAGCGCCTCCCAGGCGGAAAACCTGAGGAAAATGCTCGTCGCCATGGCGGAGGACCTGCGCGTGGTCTTTATCAAGCTCGCCGACCGCCTGCACAATATGCGCACCCTGAGCCACCTGCCTAAAGACCGCCAGCTGCGTAATGCCCAGGAGACCCTGGATATCTATGCCCCGCTGGCGCACCGGCTCGGCATCTGGGAGCTTAAGTGGCAGCTGGAAGACCTCTCGTTCCAGTATCTCAAGCCGCAGGAATACGCCCGCGTTGCCCGCCTCGTCGACCTCCGGCGTAATCAGCGGGAGAAATTTATCGAGAGGGCTATCGAGCTTCTGAAGAAAGAGTTCGACCACGCCGGGCTGGCGGCCGATATTTCCGGTCGGCCTAAACATCTCTACAGCATCTACCAGAAAATGGAAAAATACTCGGCCGCGGGCCGGGACTTCGGCGATATCTACGACCTTTTCGCGCTCCGGGTGCTCGTCGGCAGCAAAGACGAATGCTACATCGCCATGGGCATCATCCATAACCTGTGGCATCCCCTGCCCGACTCCTTCGACGACTATATCGGCAATCCCAAGCCGAATGGCTACCGGGGGATTCACACGGCGGTGATGTGCCTCGGCACGACCCCTCTGGAAATTCAAATCCGTTCCCGCGAGATGCACCACATCGACGAGTACGGCGCGGCCGCCCACTGGAGCTATAAAAGCGGCGGCAAGATCGATATGCAGTTCGAGGAAAGGGTGGCCTGGCTGCGCCAGATTATCGAATGGCACCGCGAGCTCAGCGGCGCCGAGGAATTTCTGGAGTCCGTCAAGACGGATATCTTCATCGACCAGGTTTTCGTTTATACGCCTAACGGCGAGATAAAAGACCTCCCCAAGGGCGCGACTCCGCTTGATTTTGCCTACCGCGTCCATACGGACCTGGGGCACCGCTGCGTCGGCGCCAAAGTGAACGGCAAGCTGGAGCCTTTCAACTATATTTTGAAGAACGGGGACATCGTCGAGATTATCTCGTCCAAGAACCCCCGCGGCCCCAGTCTGGACTGGCTCAATCCCAACCTGGGATTCGTCAATACCTCGCACGCCAGGGCGAAAATCCGCCAGTGGTTCAACAAGCAGGAGCGGACAGAGAACATCGAGCGCGGCAAGCAAATCCTGGATAAAGAAATCCGCCGCCTGGGCATCAAGACGGAGCGCCAGACGCTGGCCGAGCTTTTCGGTTACGAGAGCCTGGACGATTTTCTGGCCGCCGTCGGCAACGGCAGCGTCACCGCGCATCAGATTGTCCTCAAGCTCGCCGCCCAGGAGGAAAAGGCCCCCGGAGTTGTGGAAGTCGCCGCGCCGAAATCGACCGCCTCGATGGTGCAGGTCCTGGGCGTCGGGGACCTCATGACCAGCATCGCCCAGTGCTGCCATCCCGTCCCCGGCGATAAAATCATCGGCTATATCACGCGCAGTCGCGGCGTTTCCATTCACCGCGAGGACTGCCATAACGTCGTTAACGAAGACGAGAAAGAACGGCTCGTCCCCGTGGCGTGGGGGCAGAGCGACGACCACTTTTACCCGGTCAATATCCAGGTCGAGGCCTGGGACAGGGTCGGCCTGATGCGCGATATCGCCACAGTGGTCGCGGAAGAAAAGGTGAATATCACCTCGGTGAACCTTGGCGATAGCGTCGGCGGTACTACCAGCATGTTTTTGACCCTCGAGACCAAGGGGCTGGCGCAGTTGAGCCAGATATTAAAGAAGATTGACGGCGTTAAAGGGGTTATCAGCGTCAGCCGCGTGGGGTTTGACGCATCACGCCAGGGGGCCACCGCATCATCGGTCCCGTTGACTGCTAAGGATGATGCCGGACAGAAGAAAAATCAGACGGAGGTAAATCTTGGGAAGTAAATCGGCGTTAAAACAGGCCAGGACGGCCGGGAGACGGCAGCAGCGCAACAAGTCCGCGCGCAGCCAGGTGAAGACGAATATCACCAAAGCGGAAAAGCTTATCTTTACCGGCGACCTTAAAGCGGCCGGCGAGGCCGTGGCGGTGGCGGTGAGCTCTCTGGACAAGGCGGCGGAGAAAAAGATGCTGCATGCCAACAATGCCGCCCGCCGCAAATCAAGGCTTTTAAAGAAGCTGAACCAGGCGACCGCTCAGCCCAAGGCCGCCCCGAAGCCGGAAAAAGCCGCCTGAGCGATTTAGGACTACGAAAAAATATACCCCTCCCATCAAAGGAGAGGGGTATTCGCGCAGGTTTTAGCTTTAACGGGGATTTGATTTATATTCTTAAAAATACGCCTCAGTCCGAGGAGGGGATCGGTTTCGCTTCCTGTACCTTCATTTCCTCGCCGTCGCAGATGAGGGTGCCTTCGCCGGCTTTGGTGCAGAGCGCCTCGGTGCCGCATTTAGCGCAGCGATATCTTTTACCCAGTTGTGTTGCCACTTTTTGACCTCCCGGGAACGGTTTTTACTGCTTCAACTCCATGGGCTGGCCGCAGTGCGTGACCGTACCGCTGCCTCCCTTGGTGATGATAATTTCAGCGCCGCACTTAGGGCAGCGGTATCTTTTGCCTACCTGATTCGCCATGAGCACCACCTCGTTATTTGATTTTACACTATATTATATGCCTGAAAGGCGCTTGTTGTCAAAGCTGGAGCGCCCTGCTTTCATGTTCGATAATAAGCATAAAAAGAGAGCAGACCCCTTTCGGCTATTGGCCTTAGAGCGTCTGCCCTCAACATCGCTCCATTACTCCTCCTTTTTGGTTTCCCTCGCCAAATGCCCGTCTAACCGTTCGGGCTTTTTATCGGCTTGTCGAGGAGCTCAGGAGCCTTCGGGTAATTCAGTCTCCATTTTAATCTTCACATCACCTTCTTCCTCCCTCGCTGTCCTCCTCCCCTCACCTTTCAATTTAATTATAATTCCACGCCTCATATACTTCCGTGACTTTTATCACTCATTTCCCTATAAGATAATATCCCCTATCTCGAAAACCGGCCCGTCTTTGCATATCTGCTTTAGTCCGTTCCGTGTTTTAATCGTGCAGCCGTAGCAAACTCCCACCCCGCATCCCATCATTATCTCCAGCGAAAGCTGGACGTCCTTGTCCTTTAGTTCCGGCATTTTAGCCATGCTCTGGTACATGGCGACCGGACCGCAGGCAAAAACCTGGTCGATACTGTTGAGGTAGTGCGGCACGAGCTGGGTGGCCAGCCCCCTGAATCCCTCCGAGCCGTCCTCGGTGGCGGTGACGACATTGACCCCGGCGGGCGGCAGGCCCTTTTCGTAATACTTCTGCGGCAGAGATACCGGCAGGAGGCAGTCGCGCGTCCGCGCCCCGTTGATGAGCGTCACCTTTTTTCCCGCCCCGGCGGCGGCCTCCGCCAGGAAATATAGCGGTGCTATCCCCATGCCGCCGGCTACGAGCAGCAGGTTTTTCGATTTCTTGTCTACGCTGAAGCCGTTGCCCAGGGGCCCGAAGAGACTTAACGTATCGCCTTTTTTTACCTGCGACAGCCGGCTCGTGCCCTTGCCTACGACGCTGAACAGGAGCGCCAGCTGACCGCCATCGACCCTGTGGACGCTAAAGGGGCGGGGTAGTACCGTGTCCCCGCCGCAACGCACCATAACGAACTGCCCCGGTTTAGCGGCTTTGGCTATCGCGGGGGCTTCCAGCCACATCAGGTAGATGCCGGGCATGGCTTCGATGTTGGAGACGACCGGCGCTTTGAGCTGGTTCATTTCGACTCCTTATCGCGGTAGTCGGGGAGGGGCTGGACGGTAAAGTCCTGTGTGCCGTGGGGTAACGCCGCTGCGGCGGCGCGGATGGTGTCCAGCGATGTAAAACAGGGGAGGCGTTTTTCGACGGCCGCCCGGCGGATATAAAAACCGTCCCGCAGAGGCGCATGGCCCCCGGTGGTGGTGTTGACCACCGCCGCTATCGTGCCGTCGTTTATCATATCGATGATGTTGGGGTGTCCCTCGCTGAGTTTCTTGCTGGTCATTTTCACCGGCAGCCCCGCCCCTTCGATCATGGCGGCGGTGCCCTCGGTGGCGTAGAGCCGGCTCCCGTTTTTCGCCAGCACCTGGATAATGGGCAGCGCTTCCGGTTTATCACGGTCGGCGATGCTGAAGAGGATGCCGCCGTTCGGCGTCAGCGCCAGCCCGGCCGCCAGTATCGCTTTGCCCAGCGCCGCCTCAAAGGTATAGTCGATGCCCATGACCTCGCCAGTGCTCTTCATTTCCGGCCCGAGGTGCGTGTCCACGCCCGTCAGCTTGGACATGGAAAAGACCGGCGCCTTGATGGCCACGAGCTTTCTGACCGGCCACAGCCCGCCCTCGTATCCCTGCTGTTTTAAGCTCTGCCCCAGCATCACGCGGGTGGCGACCTTTACCATGGGGACGCCCGTGACTTTGGAGATGAACGGGACGGTCCGGCTCGCCCTCGGGTTGACCTCGATGACGTACACCTGGGATTCTTTGCCGTTCGCGCCGGGCATGATGACGAACTGGATGTTCATCAGCCCCTTGGCCTTCAGTCCCACCCCGATGCGCACGGCGTATTCGACCATGGTGTCTTTTTCTTTCTGCGTCAGGTTGACCCCCGGGTAGACGGCCATGGAGTCGCCGCTATGCACGCCGGCGCGCTCGATGTGCTCCATGATGCCGGGGACGAGCACGTCCTCGCCGTCGCCGATAGCGTCCACCTCGGCCTCTTTCCCCTGCAAATACTTATCAATGAGCACCGGGTGGCCGGTATCGAGCTCCATCGCCAGTCCAAAGTAACGTCTCAATTCCTCGTCGTTATAAACTATCTCCATGGCGCGCCCGCCGAGGACATAGCTGGGACGCACCAGCACCGGGTAGCCGATGAGCTCCGCCACTTTAAGTCCCTCGTCGAGCGAGGTCACGCCCGCGCCCGGCGGCTGCGGTATACCCAGCTCTTCGAGGAAATGCTCGAAGCGCTTGCGGTCGCTGGCTAAATCAATAGTGTCCGCGCTGGAGCCGATGATGGGCATGCCGCTGCGGTGGAGCGGCTGGGACAGGTTTATCGCCGTCTGCCCGCCGAACTGGACTATCGAGGGCGGCGGCGTGCTGTAGCCGGAGCGCCGGGTCGAGCTGCTCTCGTTTTCGAGAATATCTCTCACGCTTTCCTCGTCCAGCGCCTCGAAATAAAGCCGGTCGCTGGTATCGAAGTCGGTGGATACCGTCTCGGGGTTGGAGTTAATCATGATGCTCTTATAGCCGGCGTCCTGTAAAGCCCATGCCGAGTGCACCGAGCAGTAGTCGAACTCGATGCCCTGCCCGATGCGTATCGGTCCGCTGCCGATGACTACCGCTTTCGGGGCGTTTTCCGATATCGCTTCGTTCTCCTGCTCGTAGGTGCTGTAAAAATATGGCGTGGCGGCGTCGAACTCGGCGGCGCAGGTGTCCACCATTTTATAGACCGGCTTGATGTTCCAGGTGTATCTTAGCTGCCTGACCTGCTCGGGTAATCTATCCGCCAGCGTGCCGATCTGCTCGTCGGAGAAGCCGAGTCGCTTGGCTTTCCAGAGTAACTCGGCCGTTAGCGGCTCCGCCAGCAGCGTCTTTTCCATATTGATAATGTTCTGGAGCTTTTCGAGGAACCACAGGTCGATTTTGGTATATTCCGCGATGGCTTCCGGCGTGATGCCCCGCCTTAGCGCCGCCATTATCCCCCACAGGCGCAGGTCGTTGGCGGGCACGAGGGGGTAGGTCTTCATATCCTTGCCCCGCTCCCACTTGGGGTCTTCCCAGAGGAGCGACTTCTTGCCGAACTCCAGGGAGCGGACGGCTTTCTGCAGCGCCGCCTCGAAGGTGCGGTCGATGGCCATGACCTCGCCGGTGGCTTTCATCTGCGTGCCGATGACCCTGTCCCCGCTGGCGAACTTGTCGAACGGCCAGCGCGGAATTTTCACAACTATATAATCAAGGGCCGGTTCAAAGGAGGCTGCTGTCTTACCGGTGACGGCGTTAGGGATTTCGTCGAGCGTTTTGCCGGCGGCTATCTTGGCGGCCACGCGTGCAATTGGGTAGCCGGTGGCTTTAGAGGCGAGGGCCGAGGAGCGGCTGACGCGCGGATTTACCTCGATGACATAGTATTTCGTGCTTTTGGGGTCGAGGGCGAACTGGACGTTGCAGCCGCCTTCGATTTTCAGGGCGCGGATGATATTGAGGCTGGCCGACCTCAGCATCTGGTACTCGTTGTCGGTTAGAGTCTGGCTGGGCGCCACGACGATGCTGTCGCCGGTGTGCACGCCCATGGGGTCGAGGTTTTCCATGTTGCAGACCGTGATGCAGTTGTCGGCGGCGTCCCGCATGACCTCGTATTCTATCTCTTTCCAACCGCCCACCCACTGCTCGAGGAGGATTTGACGGATGGGACTGGCCGCCAGCCCGGCCGCCGCCCTTTCGTCCAGTTCTTCAGGGGTGTTGGCGACGCCTCCCCCTGTCCCCCCGAGCGTGAACGACGGGCGGATAATGAGGGGCAAACCGAGCTTCGCTGGCGGCTTTTTTAGCGTCGGCGAGAGTGTTGACGGTGGCGCTTGCGAGCATGGGCTCGCCGATGCTTTCCATGAGCTTTTTAAAGAGCTCGCGGTTGGAGGCGTTGCGGATGGTGTCGACGGACGTGCCGAGGGAGCGCACGTTGTATTTTTCGAGCACGCCCGCCTCGGCGAGCTCGTGGGCCAGGGTGAGGCCCGTCTGCCCGCCGAGCGTGGGGAGAAGGCCGTCCGGTCTTTCTCTTTCGATAATGCGGGTGAGCATCTCCACGGTGAGCGGCTCGATATAGACGATATCGGCGACGTCTTCATCGGTCATGATGGTGGCGGGGTTGGAGTTAACGAGCACGGAGGTAACGCCTTCCTCGCGCATGGCTTTGCAGGCCTGCGTGCCGGCGTAGTCGAACTCCGCCGCCTGCCCGATGATGATGGGCCCCGAGCCGATGATTAAGACTTTAGAGGGTTTATAGGTCAAGATTTATGCTCCTTTTGATGGTTTAACGGTTTTTAAAATACCGAAGGCTGTTAGTTCTTTCGCAACCTTAATGAAAGCCTCGTCCATACAAGAACTAGTGAAACGCCCCCAAACTTTTTCGCTGACATTTGATGGAAACTTAGTCCCTGCTTGTAGCAAATAAATAATTCTATCTTTGAATAATTCCTGTGCCTTCCCGATTTCTATTAAAACATTTCCTCGCGGAATGAAACTACCAGTTTCTCCATCTATATCTCCTTTGGTCGCTAAAATAATCGCACAGTCAGCCTGTCTGGCGTACCAGTCAACATTGGTTCCTATTGACCTGTTTTTGCTTGCTTGTTCCTCTACAACCAAAGGTTCTACGCCAAGGGCTACTATAAATTCTTTTAGTTTGTCAAGGGCCTCTGTGTCTCCACCATGAGCAATAAAGGCTTTAGGAGGTGAGCCTATCATTGCAGTGGGTTGTTCCGATTTGTCTTTTGGCATTTCATCCAGTAGTAATGCGCACTTGTGTAATGCCGATTCTAATGCAATCTCATATGCGTCTAACTCTTTGTTATACTTCTCCCTCTTTTCTTTGTCTGTAGAAACGAGGTAGTCTGATCTTACAGCGTTTACAAAGTTATTATATTCTCTTGATGTTTTACCAAATGTTAATTCTAGTATATTACTTACTTCGTGAAACCACAGTTCATATTGCCGTTTTTCAGGAGAAAGTGTTCTTAGCTTGGATTCTCATCCCATTCCTGATTTAACAGTGTAAATGCTTTTCTTATTTCCATCTTCGTTTCCTCACCCCCTGTGTCCCCTTCAGGGTGAATCCCCTCAGGGTGAACCCCTCTCCTGGCAGGAGAGGGGCTAACGCCCCTCTCGGGCACTCCCATTTTTTAATACTTTTTCGCTTTTATAAAAGTCTTGGTGGTACTGTCCACGCTTAAAGTCAGGCTGCTGCTGGTTACCTCATATTTCCACGTATCCTTATTAAATAAAGGCACCAGAATGTCCGCCAGACCCTCGATATTTATTTGTAAATAATTATCGCTCAGGACCTCGTACGTGCCGTTGATGATATAACTCCCGGTGTCAATTATTAGATTTCCGCCCTGGGTGAACTCCAGTTGGATGTCCGCGTTCTCCGTAGACTGCCATCGCCCGACTATTGAAGGTTTGCCGCAACCGGCGACGGACAAAACCATTAACACGGCCAGACTTGCCAGGCAGAACGGCTTCCATTGTTTTCTCATATATATCTCCCTGCGATTATTTTTTTACTTATTTGCCTCCATCATCTCCACAAACTGTCTGAACAGATATGTGTTGTCCAGCGGCCCCGGCGATGCCTCGGAATGGTACTGCACCGCGAAGATGGGCAGGCTCTTGTGCCGGATGCCCTCGACCGTGCCGTCGTTAAGATTGAGGTGCGTCACCTCCAGCTCTTTCCCGATGGAGTCCGCGTCGACCGCGTACCCGTGGTTCTGGGCGGTGATATGGACGCGGCCGGTCGCCAGCTCCCGCACCGGGTGGTTGCCGCCGCGGTGGCCGAACTTGAGTTTGAACGTCCTGCCGCCGTAAGCCCGCGCGATGAGCTGGTTCCCCAGGCAGATGCCCATGATGGGCTTTTTCCCCACCAGCTTCTTGACGTTCTCGACGATGTAGTCGAGCAGAGCGGGGTCGCCGGGGCCGGGCGAAAGCAGGATGCCGTCCGGCTTTAGACTCAAGAATCTCCTCCGCCGACGCCGTGCATGGGACGATGGTCGACCGGCAGCCGTGAGCCGCCAGCAGCTTTAAAATATTGTATTTCAGCCCGCAGTCCAGCGCGACGACATGGTGCCGGTGGTTTGTGCCGTCTTTCCACTCGTATTGTTTCTCCGTGGTGACCTCCCGGACGAAGTCGATAGAGCCGTAGTCAGGGGCCTGCCTGATAGCCTCCAGGGCCTGCGCGGGCGTCTTTGACGACGTTATCATGCCCATCATCACCCCCGCCGAGCGCAGTCGACGCGTGATGGCGCGGGTATCGACGCCCCAGATTCCCGGTACTGCCGCCCGCGTTCAGGTATTCATGGATGGTCTTATTATTAAGGTAGTGACTGGGCAGGTCGCACTCCTCCCGCACGACGAAACCCCTGACCTGTATCCGCCTCGACTCGTTGTCCTCGCTATTGGTGCCGTAGTTGCCGATGAGCGGGTAGGTCGGTATCAATATCTGGCCGGCGTAGGAGGGGTCGGTGAGCATCTCCTGGTAGCCCGCCATGCTGGTGTTGAAGACCGCCTCGCCGATGGCGTCCGTCTCCGCCCCGAAGCTATAGCCTTCGTACGTCGACCCGTCCGCCAGGACCAAATTGCTGTTTTAGCCATGATTTTTTCTCGATTCTATTTTCAGAGATTCGTCCATATACACCGGGTTCCCCATGTATATGGTCGCCATGACCTTGCCCTTAAGCGTTTGGCCGTTCAACGGCGTGTTTTTACCTTTGGAAGCGAATTTGTCAGCATCGACCACCCACTCTTTATGCAGGTCGAAGATGCAGATATCCGCCGGCGCCCCGATTTCCAGCGTGCCCAGCTTTGCATAGCCGAGGACCCGCGCCGGCCCGACGGTCAGCGCCGCAATCATGTTATTCAGGGTGAGCTCGCTCTTGAAAATCAGGCCGACCAGGCTGCCCAGCGCCGTCTCCAGTCCGCTGATGCCGAAGGCCGCCTGCTGAATACGCAGTCTTTATCGGCTTTGGTGTGCGGGGCGTGGTCCGTCGCCACGATATCGATGACGCCGTCGTTCAGCGCCCGCAGCAGGGCGATAGTGTCCCGCTTCGTCCTCAGCGGCGGGTTGACCTTGGCGAGTGTGCCGTATTTTAAAACGTCTTCCTCGGTCAGGGTGAGGTGGTGGGGCGTGACCTCAGCGGTGACGCGGACCCCCGCCTCTTTAGCCGCGCGGATTAAATCGGCCGACCCTTCGGTGCTGACGTGGGCGATGTGCACGTGCCCGCCGGTCTCTTTCGCCAGTTCGAGGTCGCGCTTCACGATAGTCTCCTCGGCCGCCGCGGGTATGCCGCGCAGTCCCATCTCCAGCGCGATGACCCCCTCGTTCACCTGCCCGCCTTTCGTGAGAGACAGGTCTTCGCAGTGGTCGATTATCGGCCGGTTGAAGTCGCGGCTGTACTCCAGCGCCTGGCGCATAATTTCCGGGCTGCTTACCGGCGCGCCGTCATCGCTGTAGGCGACGGCGCCGTTCATCTCCATTTCGTTCAAGTCCGCCAGTTCCTCTCCCTTTCTGCCCGCCGTAACGCAGCCGATGGGGAAGACGCGGATGACGCCTTCTCTGGCCGCTATCGTCCTGACGTAATTCAGCATCGCCTCGTTATCCAGGGGCGGATTGGTGTTGGGCATGCAGCAGACGGTGGTAAAGCCGCCCCGCGCCGCCGCCCGTGTCCCCGTGGCGATGGTCTCTTTTTCCTCGTAGCCCGGCTGCCGCAGGTGGCAGTGGAGGTCGATAAAGCCCGGGCAGACAATCAGCCCCCCGGCATCGAGGACATCATAATCGGTGGCAGGCGGCGCGCCGTCTCCCAAGCCAGTCGATTTTTCCTTCTTTGATCAGCAGACTGCCGGTCTTATCGATATCCTGCGAGGGGTCGATAATCCGGCCGCCCCGGATAAGCAGAGAGTCCGCCATTTTTCTAGTGCTGTCCTCCTGTAAAGTGACTCGGCTTGAAGCCGCGGGCCTGCGCTTCCTCCTCCGTGTTAAAGGCAATCAGGTTCTCCGGCCGGATATCTCTGGCCCAGTGGCTGGCCGCGCTGTGGTATTTTTTGGTGTCCAGTTTATGCTCGTGCCAGTCCGTGCTCGCCACGAATTTCGGCTCGAAGCCGTGTTCGCAGTAGACGCAGCGCAGCGTGAGAGGCTGCGTTTTGACTATTTTGAATTCCGGTTTCAGGTACTTCGTCTCGGTGGGCTGAATGGAGACGCACCTCGGATTGGGGCAGACCGGGCTGATTTCATGGCGGTAGGTGGGGTATTGCGTCGGAGCCGGGGTGTCCATTTTGGGGACCTGGACGTCTTTAACGCCCAGGAAAGCCGCCAGTAGTGCCATCCGCACCGGCACGCCGCGGGCGGCCTGTTTGAAATACATGCTCCGCGCGTCGGTATCGACCTCATAGTCGAGTTCATCGACCCGGGGCAGCGGGTGCATGACCAGCGATTTCCGGAATGCCTTGTCCCGGAGCAGCTTTTTATCCACCACCGGGTATTTTTTCTTCAGGTCCTGGCTCTCTTCGCTGGCGGAGAACCTCTCCTTTTGCGGTCGGGTGACATAGAGGGCATCCACCCCTTCTCTCAGCTCTACCTGTACGCTGATATGCGGCATCATCGCCAGCTGGTGGGGGCTATCGGGCGTGGTATAAATGGCGTCGACGGGAAAGAGGTTGTCTTTATCGGTCTCCTTAAGGGAGTCCAGCCTTTCTACCTCGCCGCCGTACTCGGTGACCAGTTTATCGATGATGTGTTCGGGCACCTCGAGCCCTCGGCTGGGGCAGAAGAGGATATCCGCCCCGAACCGCGCCAGGGCGAAAATCAGGGAGTGGGTGGTGCGCCCGTATTTCAAATCGCCCCACAGGGCTATTTTCAGTCCTTTGATCGTGTGCCGTTCCTTGATAATGGTATATAGGTCCAGCAGGGTCTGGGTGGGGTGCTGGTGGCCGCCGTCGCCGGCGTTAATCACCGGGATACCGGCATAATCGGCGACGACTTTAGCGGCGCCTTCCCAGGGATGGCGGATGACGATGATATCCGCGTAGCTCCCGACGATTCTCGCCGTGTCGGCGATGCTTTCGCCTTTAGCCAGGCTGCTGGCGCCCACGTCCGAGGCGGTGATAACGCTGCCGCCGAGACGGTGCATGGCCGCCTCGAAGGACAGCCTGGTGCGGGTGCTCGGCTCGAAGAAGAGGCTGGCCATGACCTTGCCCTGGCAGAGGCCGTACTGCTCTTTCATATTCGCGGACATTTCGTCGGCCAGGGCAAAGAGCGCCATCATCTCGCCGTTGGAGAGGTCGTCGATGGTTACCAGGCTTCTATTTTGCAGGCTCATGGTAACTTCTCCTTTCCCCGATATCATCGGGGACTCCGTCTGGCTGTGGGAGGTATTTATTATTGAGACTTACGATGGCTACTTCGTCGACGCCATCGGTCTCGGTCAGGCGCACCTGGATATCTTCGTGGCGGGCGCTGGGTATGTTCTTGCCGACGTAGTCGGCGCGGATGGGCATCTCGCGGTGGCCGCGGTCGATGAGCACGGCCAGCTGGATGGAGCGGGGTCGGCCGAGGTCGATGAGGGCGTCCATGGCGGCGCGGATGCTGCGGCCGGTATAGAGGACGTCGTCGACGAGCACCACGGACTTGTCGTTGATATCCGAGGGGATGTCCGTGCGCTCGACCACGTTACTGGCCTCCGATGGGTCGAGGTCGTCGCGGTAGAGGGAGAAGTCGAGCGCGCCGACGGCCAGCCGGGAATTTTCGTACTTTTCGATGCTTTCGGCGAGGCGTTTGGCCAGGGGGACGCCGCGCGTGTGCAGTCCCACGAGTATCAAATGGTCGGTGGACTTGTTGCGCTCGATGATTTCGTGGGCGATGCGGGCGAGGGTGCGCCGGATGTCTTCCGCGGTCATGACTATTTTTTCAGACATAAAAAACCTCTTGCTTCCGGCGGGCAAGAGGTCGAGGGTACCTGTGTTCGGTTGTATCCCCTTGCCAGCCTCACTGGACTGGATTAAAGGTTCGGTTGAACTCCTTTTTAAGTTTTATCTATTATAACAGAAAATGGAGGGAATAGCAATGTTTTGTCATGATTATGTCTTCATCTTGCGCCTCCATGCTATAATAAACTATAATCTTGGGTACGCAGGAGTGTAGCTCAGTTGGTAGAGCAGCGGTCTCCAAAACCGCCGGTCAGGGGTTCGAGCCCTCTCACTCCTGCCATCCTTCTTTAGAAGGAAGTGCCGAGGTGGTGGAATCTGGTAGACACGCCATCTTGAGGGGGTGGTGCGCGTAAGCGCGTCGGGGTTCAAATCCCCGCCTCGGCACCATCTCTCAATTCAGGTGAAAAAATGAACCGTTACGACTATATCGTGGTGGGGAGCGGCATCGGCGGGCTCTACACGGCTCTGCTGGCTAAAGAGCAGGGCAGCGTCCTGGTCATCACCAAGGGCAGCATCGACGACTGCAATACCCGGTACGCCCAGGGGGGCATCGCGGCGGCCATCGGCAAGGGCGATTCCCCGGAACTGCATTTGCAGGACACCATCAACGCCGGCGCCGGCCTCTCCGACGAGGAGGCGGTGCGTATCCTGGTCACGGAGGCGCCGGTGCGCATCGCGGACATGGTACGCTACCGCGTGCCTTTCGACACCCTCGATGGCGAAATCGCCCTGACCATGGAAGCGGCGCACAGCGTGCCCCGCATCCTCCATGCCGGCGGCGACGCCACCGGCGAGCATATCGAGCTGGCTTTAAGCCAGCAGGTGCGCTCGTCCGGGATTAAGGTCCTGGAGAATTTCCTCGCCACCGAAATCCGGCTGGAAAAAGGCAGGGTCGCCGGCATACAGCGCCCTCGACTGCCGCACGGGCACCTATCGAGGAGTTCGCGTGCGACTACCTCATCCTGGCCACCGGCGGCGCCGGACAGCTCTTTAAATACAACACCAACTCCGATATCGCCACCGGCGACGGCATCGCTCTGGCTTTCAACGCCGGCGCGGAGATTGCCGACATGGAGTTCTTCCAGTTCCACCCCACCGCCCTGCGCATGCCCGGCGTGCCCCCGTTCCTGATATCGGAGGCGGTGAGGGGGGAGGGGGGCGTTCTGCGCAACGCCGAAGGCTACCGTTTCATGTCCGACTACCATGAAAAGGCCGACCTCGCGCCGCGGGACGTCGTCGCCCGCAGCATCGTCAACGAGATGAAAAAAAGCGCCTCGGACCGGGTCTTCCTCGACGTCACCCACCTGCCGGCCCATACTATCACCACGCGCTTCCCCCATATCTATCGCTTCTGCCTCGACCACGGCCTGGATATTACCAGGGACCTAATACCGGTGGCGCCGGCCGCCCACTACATGATCGGCGGCATCAGGGTCAATACCTGGGGGGAAACGAATATCCCCAGGCTGTTCGCCGCCGGCGAAGTCGCCTGCACCGGCGTCCACGGGGCCAACCGCCTCGCCTCGAACTCCCTGCTGGAAGCCATCGTGTTCAGTAAGAGGATAGTCGAAAGGACGAAAAACAGGGCCAAAGAGAAAATCCCCGAGGAAAGCAAAGTTAAAAATATGTACGCGTCGCTCGGCCAGAGGCCTTCTTTAAAGGCCGTCCCCGCGCCCGGCCTGGCCAGCCTGCAGCAGCTGCACTGGGACAAGGCCGGCATCATCCGCGATAAAGAAGGGCTGAACCAGGCGGCCGGCATACTGGCGACCTGGCAGCAGGCACTGCGTGCCCCCACCGACCAGCCCTCCTACGAATTGAGCAACCTGGTCCTGACCGGCCGGCTGCTGACAGAAGCGGCTTTAATCCGGGAGGAGAGTCGCGGCGCCCATTTCCGGTCGGACTTCCCGCAGACCTCGCCCAGGTGGCAGTGCCATATCGTGTGGCGGAAGTAGCAATCGGCCTTGCCCTCCAACGGCTGACGGCAAATCGCCAATTTGTAAAATCATAATTTTTACATTATTCTAATATAGACTGAACAATGTATTCTTAATATCGCAAAGGGGAACCAGTCCGTGGCTAAGAAAAAGAAAGAAGAAAAACCGAGAGAATATACCAGGCGCCAGCTGTCTCATTTTCAGAAGCAAAAAAGACGCCAGCGCATCACTTTCATCGCCGGAGTATCGATTATCGTGGTTATTCTGGCGATTGTCCTGGTGGGGTGGTATATGGCCGACTACCATCCCCTGCACCGGACAGTAATCAGGGTGGGCGATTCTAAATTTAATACGGCCTACTATATCGATGCGCTTAAAATATACCAGCAGGCCGATTCCAGCCAGCAGATGGAAGTCATCGATATGAGCCTGCCGACTTACATCGTCCAGCAAGCGTTGATAAAGCTGGGGGCTGAGCCGCTCGGTATCACTATCAAAGATGCCGACATAGAAAAGACATTGCGTGACAGCGGCCAGCCAACGACGCCCGCCTATATCGACATTGTTGAATCTCAACAGCTGGTATCGAGGCTGAAAGACGAGTATTTCGGCACCCAGGTGGTGCCGGTGTCCGATAACCAGGTGCATATCATGGCGATGATGGTGGAGAGCGAGAGCATGGCCATCGAGGTCCGGGACAAATTGGTGAACGGGGAAAATTTCACCGCGATGGTGGAACAATACGCCCAAAATGCCTATTCTCAAACTGTAAAAGGCGACTTCGGCCTGCACCCGAGGTCCATTCTCGAGGGAGAGACAAACTCGGCCGTCCTCTGGGACTGGGCTTTCTCGGCGGAGACGGGGGATTTGAGTCCGCCTCTGGCCGACAACGCGACTTTCAAAGAAATAGGCTATTGGCTGATTGACGTCCTCGATAGACCCAGCGACAATGAAGCGACGGTCGATGCCCTTTTATTGGGCAGCCGTGATCAAGCCCTGGATATTAAAGCCAGGCTCGAGGCCGGCGACAATCTTACGGCGCTGGCCGACCAGTATTCCCAGTACACCTCGGGCAAGGATAAACACGGCGAGCTCGGCGTAATTACCATGCCATCCGACAATACGACTAACGCGGTCAGCGTGGCTTTCGACGGGTACGTGTTTGACCCGACCACCCTGCTCGGGAAATGGAGCTACCCCATCCCCGACACGAAATATCCCACGCAGGGCGGTTACTGGCTGGTGCAGGTTATCGAAAAGGGAATCAATGCCAAATTGAGCGACGACGACCGTACTACTCTCATCGATTACGCCTATAATGATTGGCTTAGCGGGCTATACCAGCAATATGCGACGGAAATAGACATCACCGAACTGACTGACAATATCCGGGCGTGGGCTATCGCGCGCGCCCAGAAGGAGCTAACGCAAGCCGGGGGGTAGCGGCATGAAGAAAAAGGACATCGGTATAGGGTTAATGGGGCTGGGGGTGGTGGCGGGGCAGGTGGCCAGGGTCCTCACGGACAAGGCCGAGCGAGCTGGCGGAAAGGGTCGGCTGTCCCCTCGTCCTGAGGAAGATTAAAGTCCTGCCGCCGGACCTGGCGCGGCCGCAGGCGAAAAAGATGCCCGCTAGGCTCTTCACCACCGACGACGATGAATTTTTCAGCGAACCCGGTATCGATATCGTCGTCGAGGCTATCGGCGGGGAACACCCGGCCGCGGAGTATATAGAAAGGGCGCTCTCGGGCGGCAAGCACGTGGTGACCTCGAACAAAGAGGTCATCGCCAAGCACGGCATCGAACTGCTGGCGCTCGCCCACCAGCACGGGGTGGGGTTACAGTACGAAGCCAGCGTCGGCGGGGGCATCCCGCTGATTGCCCCGTTCAAGCACGACCTCGTGGCCAACAGCATCAGCGGCATCTTCGCCATCATCAACGGCACCACCAACTATATCCTGACCATGATGGCTAAAGAGGGCCTGGACTTCAAGACGGCGCTTAAGCAGGCGCAAAAGCTCGGCTATGCCGAGGCCAACCCCGAGAACGATATCGAGGGTATCGACGCCCACTACAAACTGGCGATTCTGGCGTCGCTGGCTTTTCAGACCGAGGTCAGGCCGCAGGACATTTACCGCGAGGGCATATCCCGGCTTAGCGAACGCGATTTCCGTTACGCGAAAGAGCTTAATTTCGCCATCAAGTTATTGGCCATCGCCAAGCAGGACGGCGACGCTATCGAGGCCAGGGTCCACCCGGTCTTCATCCCGGCGGACTCCTTCCTGGCTAAAGTCGACGGCGTCTATAACGCGGTGCATGTCGAGGGGGATTTAGTCGGCAAGGTGCTTTTCATCGGCGAGGGCGCCGGCGCCAAGCCCACCAGCAGCGCCGTCGTCGCCGACATCGTCGCTTCAGCGCGCAAGATAGTCCTGGGCGTGGGCAGCATCTCCACCTGGAAAGCGGTGTCCGGACGGCACATCAGGCCTATCGACGAAATCGAGACCAAATATTATATCAGGTTGACGGCTAAAGACCAGCCCGGTGTTCTGGCGCAAATTGCGCGCGTGTTCGGCGATAACGCCATCAGCATTTCTTCCGCCATCCAGCCGGAGTCTGATGCCAGGACGCAGACGGCGGAAATCGTTATCATGACGCACCCCGCCCGCGAAAAAGCCATGCAGGCCGCCCTGCGCAAGCTGGAAAAGCTCGAGGTGGTGCGGGAGATAGCCAATTTTATACGGGTCGAGGAAATCGAAGGGGGATAGCTTGAAAAAGGGAGTCCTGCAACATTATAAGAAATACCTGCCGGTGACGCGTAAAACTCCCCTCTTTACGATAGGGGAGGGGGACACGCCGCTGGTCAGGTGCGATAAGCTGGCGCAGCGGTACGGCTGCGGCGAGCTCTATTTCAAGCTCGAAGGCTGCAATCCCACCAGCTCTTTCAAAGACCGGGGCATGGTGGTGGCCATCGCCAAGGCGGTGGAAAGCGGCAGTAAAGCGGTCATCTGCGCCTCTACCGGCAACACCAGCGCCTCGGCGGCGGCCTACGCCGCTTTCTGCGGGCTGCAATGCATCATCGTCATACCCGGCGGCAAAATCGCGCTGGGTAAGCTCGCGCAGGCCATCGTCCACGGGGCAAAAATAATCGCCGTCGATGGCAATTTCGATAAAGCCCTGGACATCGTGCGCCGCCTCACCGAATCACATCCCGTGACGCTGGTGAATTCCCTGAATCCCTACCGCATCGAGGGACAGAAAACGGCCGCTTTCGAAGTTATCGATGTCCTCGGCGATGCCCCGGACTATCTCTTCCTGCCGGTGGGTAACGCCGGCAACATCACCGCCTACTGGAAGGGCTTTAAAGAGTATTACCAAGCCGGCAGGGCGACGAAAAAACCGAAGATGTACGGCTTCCAGGCCGAGGGCGCCGCGCCCATCGTCCGCGGGCACGCCATCGAGAAGCCGGAGACGGTCGCCACGGCCATACGCATCGGCAATCCAGCCAGCTGGCAGAAAGCCGTCGCCGCCCGCGACGAGTCCGGCGGCATTATCGACATGGTCAGCGACGATGGGATCCTCGCCGCCCAGCGCATCATGGCGTCCGAGGCCGGGGTCTTCGGCGAGCCGGCTTCCGCCGCGCCTCTCGCGGGCCTCATTAAGCTGGCGGGGCAGGGCAGGAAATTCCCGGACAAAGTAATCGTCTGCGTGGTCACGGGCAACGGACTCAAAGACACCGAGACCGCCCTGAAACAGGCCCCGAAGATCATGGAGTTGCCCGCGGACATCAAGGCCGTGGAAAAAGCGCTGGGGTGGGGATAGATTAGTTCAAATCTCAAAAGTCAAAGGTCAAAACCATAGCCTAAAGATGAAAACTAATTGCCCCGATAGTAAGATTTGCATTTTGAGTTATGGTTTTAAGTTTTGAGATTTGACTTTTAAGCTACGAGGAGGTGCGGCATGATTGACGAGCCGAAGATAAAAAAAGCTGTTTCCGAAATCATCAGAGCCATCGGGGAAGACCCCGCCCGCGAAGGCATTAAAGACACCCCCCAGCGCGTGGCGGAAATGTACGCCGAGCTCTTCCAAGGCATGGACAAAGACCCGCAGCAGGACCTGGAAGTGGAATTCGAGCTGGGGCACCAGGAAATGGTGGTCCTCAAGGACATCCCCTTTTATTCCATGTGCGAGCACCACCTCCTGCCGTTTTTCGGGGTCGCCCACGTGGGCTATATCCCTAACTCGGAAGGGAGAATCGTCGGCATCAGCAAGTTGGCCAGGGTGGTGGAAACAATTGCCCGCCGGCCCCAGGTGCAGGAGCGCATGACGACCGAGGTTGCGGACGCCATCTTTCAGGGTCTGAAAGCCAAAGCGGTCGGCGTGGTCATCCAGGCGGAGCACATGTGCATGATTATGCGCGGCATCAAGAAACCCGGTTCCGCCGTCATTACCTCGGCCTTGCGGGGCACTTTCCACAGTAATGCCGCCCAGCGCGCTGAGTTCTTGTCACTAATTCATTAATTCAAGGGAGGTAAATTTATGGACAGAGCTGAAAAAGCCCACGAACTATTAGCAACAGGGACGACGAACTGCGCCCAGGCCGTCCTCGTTTCTTTTGCCGAAGACTACGGTCTGGATAAAAACCTGGCATTGAGATTGGTCCAGGGGTTCGGCGGGGGCATGCATCACAGCGGAGGGGCCTGCGGTGTGGTGACCGCCGCCTACATGGTGCTGGGACTCTCCCAGAAAATATCGAATGACAAGCCGCGTGAAAAACTCGAGGCGAACTACGCCCAGATGGCCGAGTTCAACCGGAGGTTCAAGGCGCTGCACGGCTCGCTGAGCTGCACCGAGCTTTGCGGTTACGACTTGAGCATACCGGAAAAAGCGGCGGAGGCACGCGAGAAAAAGGTGTTCGGCACCACTTGCGCCGGCTACGCTCGGGATGCGGTAAAGATACTCGAAGACCTGCTCAAGAAAAAATAAAATAAGCCATCCTATTTATTACCGGCGGTGCCTTTTCCCCTGAATTGCTAAAAAGGAGGCAACACTCTATGGCAACGTGGCATGAGTATGTTCAAAAAAGCGGTAAAGTCCCCGACTGGCCTTATCCCATGAACTACGGCAAGGTCAACGAGGTTGATACCGACGTGCTGGTCATCGGCGGCGGTGTTGCCGGAATGCAGGCGGCCATCAACGCCGCCAAAAAAGGCGTGCGGGTGGCTGTCATGGAAAGGGGCCACGCCAGGCGGAGCGGCTCGGGTGGGGCGGGCGTCGACCACTGGCACGGCGCGGTAACGAACCCCTGCTCCAGGGTCACCCCGGAGATGTATACTCGCGCCTGCTACGATAGCATGCAGGGCTGGACGGGCGGCCATGTCCGCTACATCATCACCAAAGAGGGTTGGGACACTTTGCTCGACTGCGAAAAGATGGGTGTGCAGATACGCGACGTTAAAGACGAGTTCAAGGGCGCCGAGTTCCGCGACGATAAGACCAAGCTGATGTTTGCTTACGACTACCGGAGCCGCCATATCATCCGCGTCTGGGGCTGGAACATCAAGCCCAAATTATACGAAGAGGCTAAGCGGGTGGGGGTGAACATTTTCAACCGCATCATGCCCACCGGCCTGCTCACCGCCGGCGGCAAACAGGGTAACAGGGTGGTCGGGGCTACGGCCATCAACACCCGCACCGGAGAATTTTATATCTTCAGGTCGAAGGCGACCGTCATCTGCACCGGCGGCGCCGGCAGACTTTTTCTTTTCGACCCTGAAATGACCGCCTCGGGCTCCATGTCCGACCTCAACAGCGCCGGGGTCGGCCAGGCTTTGGGCTGGAACGCCGGTGCGGAGTTCGTCTGCATGGAAGGCAGCGGCCCGGCCCGACTCTCCGGTTACGCTTACGCGCCTTACAGCATGGCCAACGCCCACAATACCTACCACGGCGCGCCGATAGTCGACGCCGACGGCAAAGAGGTGCCCTGGGTCGACGCCTTCAACCGGCCGATAAAGGACTTAAAGGGACGGTTCCTGCCTTCTGAAGGGCAGGACTTTATCCTCGGCGAAGGCATCGGCATCTCCCGCTACCTGGAACAGTACCGCAACAACGACCTCGCCCGTGACCTTCCCGAGCGTATCCGCAAGGGCGAGTTCAGGCTTCCCCTTTATGCCGACCTCACCCGCCTCTCGGAAGCCGAGCGGCGGTGTATCTGGGGGATGATGGTCGGCAACGAAGGCAAGACCCGCATCCCTATCTACGTCACCATGACCCGGGCCGGCTTCGACCCCGATAAAGACCTTTTCCAGGCGCCAATAATGATGCCGGAAGGCTACGCCCACGCGAATTTCTGGGGCGCCGGCGTCAATACCCCGCCCACGGTGCGGGGTCTCGGGGGCGGCGGCTTCCTGGTCGATTGGGACCTGCGGACGAACCTCGAAGGGCTTTACGCGGCGGCGGGCGGCACCATCTACGGTGGCGGCTGCCACGGTGAATCGCACACAACCGGTCGGTACGCCGGTCGGCATGCCGCCGAGTACGCTAAAACCGCCCCGGAGCCAATTGCCGATAAGAAACAAATCGAGGCGGAAAAGGCGCGCGCCTACCGCGCCACCAGGCAGGGCAAAGGCGGCAACGGCTGGAAGGAAATTAACGTAGCCATCGCCCGGATTATGCGTGACTACTGCGGCCGGTATAAGAACGAAACGACCCTGAACCTTGGGCTGAGGCTGCTCAGCGAGCTCAGGGAGACCGAGTTGGCTTCCGCCTGCGCCTCCAATCCCCACGAGTTGGGGCGCCTGCTCGAATGCCAATCGCTTATAGACGTCGGGGAGCTGGTAATGAAGTCGTCGCTGGCGCGTCAGGCCAGCAACTCCATCCTGGACTTTACCCGGCTCGATTACCCCCGGCTCGACCCGCCCGACTGGAATAAGCTCCTTCCCATTAGGCTGGAGAACGATAAAGTAAAGGTCAGGGACCTGCCGCTGGACTTTCATCTTAAAGGGCCCTACGCCGCCGACTACGAGGAAAACTACCGGCGCTACCGCGGTATCTAAAGTCGATAAGGAAAGGTAAACGGAAATGAACGATAAAACCTACATGGTGCCCAATCCCCCCACCCCCAACAAGGCGGTGGAGTTCAATCCGGATATCTGCATCGGCTGCAATCTGTGCGTGGACGTCTGCCCCACCGACGTCATGATGCCCAACCCGGAAAAGAAGAAAGAGCCCATCGTCGTTTACCCCGAGGAGTGCTGGTACTGCGGCGGCTGTGTCGAGGAGTGCCCCCGCCCGGGTGCTATCACCATGCTCCACCCCACCCAGCAGCGTATCTCGATGAACTGGAAGCGCAAGGACACCGGCGAGCTTTTCCGCCTGGGCATGAAAAATCCGCCGCCCCCGAATACGAAGCCTCCATCCGGGGAATAATATTTTCCATACTCACCCCCTTAATCCCCCTCTCCTCGAAAGGAGAGGGGGAAATAAAAAAAGAGGGGCGTCAGCCCCTCTTAGACGCCCCGTTCAGCTTTACTTTGAAGCTAAATTATGCTATAATTGATAGAGTTAAATGAGTGTATTATCGGTTCGTCGTTTTACGTCCCCATTTGTAACCGGAGAGGTCAACTGATGCCAGAAAAAGAAGCCCCTAAAAAAACTAAGAAGCTGAAAGCCGGAGAATATACGGCCGAAGACATCCAGGTGCTCGGCGGTCGCGAAGCGGTGCGCCGCCGCCCCGGCATGTATATCGGCAGCACCGACCAGCGCGGTTTACACCACCTGGTCTATGAAATCGCTTACAACAGCGTCGACGAGGCCATGGCCGGCTTCTGCGACCGTATTACCGTCACCCTGAAGCCGGACAAGTCCGTCGTCGTCATAGATAACGGACGCGGCATCCCGGTGGATATCCACTCCACTACCAAGGTCTCCGCCCTGGAAACGGTCATGACCGTGCTCCACGCCGGCGCCAAGTTCGGCGGCAAGACCTACGCCGTTTCCGGCGGCCTGCACGGCGTCGGCGCCTCGGTCGTCAATGCCCTCTCCGAGTGGATGAGCGTCGACGTCAAGCGCGACGGCAAGCTCCATCACCAGGAGTACAAGCGCGGCGTGCCGGTCGCGCCGGTCAAAGTCATCGGCAAAGCCGAGGGCACCGGCACCGCTACCACCTTTTTACCGGACAAAGAGATATTCAGCACGATAAGCTACGACTTCGATACCATCAGCGAGCGCCTGCGCGAGATGGCCTATCTCAATAAAGGCGTGGAGATAACCCTTTTCGACGAGGAACATGACCGGGAAAGGACCTTCTACTTCGAAGGGGGCATCACCGGCTTCGTCCGCCACCTTAACCGGAACCGCATCGTCCGCCATCCGACGCCCATCTATATTAACCGGTCGGCCGACAGTACTTCTATCGAAGTGGCCCTCCAGTACAACGACGGCTTCAGCGAGGCCACTTTCAGCTTCGCCAACTGCGTCAATACCGTCGACGGCGGTACCCATTTGACCGGCTTCCGCTCCGCCCTCACGCGCGTCCTCAACGACTATGCCAAGAAAGCCAAGATACTCAAAGAAGACGATATGAACCTCACCGGTGATGACGTGCGAGAAGGGCTCACCGCTATTATCAGCGTCAAGCTCTCCGAGCCGCAGTTCGAGGGGCAGACCAAGGGCAAGCTGGGCAATATCGAAATCAAGAGCCAGGTGGAAAGCGCCGTCAACGAGGGACTGGGACTCTATCTCGAAGAGCACCCCGACGACGCCCGGAAAATACTCGAAAAGTGCGTCACCACCGCCCGGGCCAGGGAAGCCGCCCGCAAGGCGCGCGACCTCATTATCAGGAAGAGCGGACTCGACAGCGGCACGCTGCCCGGCCTGCTGGCCGACTGCTCGGAGAGAGACCCCGCGCAGTGCGAGTTGTTCCTCGTGGAGGGCCCCTCCGCCGGAGGCTCGGCCAAGCAGGGCCGGAACCGGCGCTTTCAGGCGATACTGCCGCTGCGCGGCAAAATCCTCAATGTGGAAAAGGCCGCGCCGGACAAGATGCTCGCCAACGAAGAAATACGCACCATGGTGACCGCCATCGGCGCGGGCATCGACGAAGAGTTCGACCCTGCTAGAATAAGATATCACAAGGTGATATTGATGTCCGATGCCGATGTGGACGGCTCCCATATCCGGACGCTGCTGTTGACCTTCTTCTTCCGGCACATGAACAAGCTCATCAACGCCAGGCACCTGTTCATCGCCCAGCCGCCTTTATACCGCATCAAGACCGGCGATGGCGTTAAATGGGTCTATACGGAGCAGGAAAAGGACGAAATATTGAAAAACGCCGGCTCGAAAAAGACGGAACTCCAGCGCTATAAGGGCCTGGGTGAAATGACCGCCGAGCAGCTCTGGGAGACGACGATGAACCCGGTCAACCGCATCCTCCTGGAAGTAAACATCCAGGACGCCGCCAAGGCCGACGACGTTTTCCAGATGCTCATGGGCGGGGAGGTCCCGCCGCGCAAGGCTTTCATCCAGGCGCACGCCAAGTACGCCAAGCTGGATATCTAATTGGTCTATCAACCCAAATTATCAAAAGAGAGGCGCAAGCCCCTCTTTCTTTCTTCCCCCTTCCTTTGGCAAAGGAAGGGGGTTAGGGGGATGGATTTTATTACGGGGATTAAGGGGGTGAGGTTAGCCCGCTCGCCCGACATTTAGAGAAGTACTTTTTATTCCCCTTAAAGCCTATTGACAAAACTAAGGACAGTGCTATAATTATGATGATTAGCAGTCAGGTACTAGGACTGCTAAATATTGCGATTGAGAAAGGGGGCGGTGGAAAATGGGTAAAGTGACTGCTAAGCGCCGCTGCCCCAAGTGCGGCGGAAATCTATATATGGACAAGGACTACCACGGCTGGTACGAACAGTGCCTGCAGTGCGCCTATATGCGCGACCTGAAAGTCATCTACGAGAACCAAAAACCGGTCAAGCTGGTCGTGAGATAGTCTTTTAAAATTCGGTTTAAAGCTGCGCCTTACTGCCTATAAAACCATTTTAGTTCCGGCGCCGTACCAGCAGGTTGGTCACCCCGAAACCGGCGACGCACCATGCCCCCGTTATCGCAAATGCCCTCCCCAGGTTAACGGGGATGTCTGTCAGGGTCCCCCGGATAAGCTCAGCCATGTACTGGATGGGGAATACCCGGTGGATGGCCTGCAGCCATTCCGGGAGACGGTCCGCCGGGAACATGACCGGCGAGAACAGCATGACGACGAAGATGATTATCTGGGTCAGCACCTGCACCATCATCGGCTTGGGGACGGCGAACGCCATCGAATAGCCGACGAAAGTACCGCACATCGCCGTCAATATGACGGCGGGGATAATGAGCAGGCTGATATCCAGATGGAAATTAAAGTAGAGGGCCCCGAGAACGACGGCGAGAACGATGCCCGGCAGTGTGCTCCCGAACATGTTGGTGGCATCGGCGGCAATATTGGCCATTCGGGGGACGGGCAGCGACCAGATGTAGTCGAAAGTCCCCTCAAGACGCTGGGACGCCACTATCTGCGGTCCCATTACCAGGCCGACCGTCAGCAATATCAACGCCGGCGCGCCGGTGGTGATATACTTGGCCACGTCCGGGGTGATGGCCGGGTAGAAAAAGCTGATACCGTAGATGAACCCGAGGGAAATCATCATCTGGACGGCCAGGTTGAGCGACAGCCAGGGACGGGAGCCTAGGAAGCTCCATTTCAGCATCAGCAAATAGCCCCGCAGCCACTTAGGCATGGCTAGACGGCCTCCCGGGACGATACCGATTCTTCGGGGTTTTTGACCAGACGGATATAGATGTCTTCCAGTGTGGCCGGCCCGAGGGAAAATTCTTCAATAATACTATGGCTTTTCAGGGTTTGCGCCCACTCGATTGAGGCGGTGATGTCTTCTTTAGCCACCCTGCCCATCATGCGGCGGCCGGCGGCGACCGGCCTGGTGAAAAACGGCGGCGTTTCCGGGTGAGTCGCGCCGGGTTCGAGCGTCAGCTCCAGACGCATACTGTCATCTTCCGACTCTTTGAGGTCGGCGGGAGTGCCCATGCCGATGACTCTGCCTTTATCGATAATCGCCAGGCGGTCGACCACGCGTTCGGCTTCGAGGACGTTATGGGTGACCAGCAATACCGCCGAGCCCTGTTTCGCCAGCGCCTGGACCTCCTGCCAGATGGCCCGCCGCCTCAGGGGGTCGATATCGTTGGTGGGTTCATCCAGGATAACGATTTTACCGGGCGTCACGGCCGCCATACAGAAGGCCACCAGGCGGCGGACGCCGCCGGAGATGGTCAGTCCCAGCATTTTCTTCCATTCGCCGAGCTCCAGCTTCTCGATGAGCTCCAACGCCCGCTTGCGGACATCCGAAGCCTTGCCGCCCCGTATCCGCCCGACCAATTCAATGGCTTGCATCGCCGTGAGGCCGGAGATGGGGGCCTGCACCTGCGCCTGGAACGAACATGCCTGGCGTGCATAGCCCGGATTGGCGATGACGTCCATGCCGTTGAGCGTAATGCTGCCGGATGTGGGAATGGTCAGCCCGATAACCTGGTTGACCAGGGTTGTCTTGCCCGCCCCGTTCGGTCCCAGCAGCCCGAACACTTCGCCTGCCGCCACGGACAGGCTGATATTATCGTTGGCTTTAACCTTGTGCTTATAGATTTTGGTGACGTTCTGTATCTCTAATAACATAGGTATGAATAAAATATATTAATTATTTTATAAATAAATATGAATATTACGATATATCATATAATATAATATTAAAAATGTCAAGATGCTTATTAATTATATTTTATCTGTGGAGATAATTGTTTGAGAGGGGTTCCAGGGGGTGAGTATCGGAGGTACGACTTGAGAGAAAGGAATTTTTTAAAAGCAATATCCTCCCGATAGTTTTGAGCCTGTAATATTTGTATGATATACTCGAAGTGGCAGGGGACTTAAGCCGAGACCGATTTGAGCCCCGGAAGAGCGGAGGAAAAGTGGAAATAGCTGTCGAGACCGCCCAGCAAATGGCGGAAAAAATAGTGCAAAACGTCGAAAAGGTCATGATCGGCAAGACGGGGGTGGTGCGGCTGGCGGTCATCGCCCTGCTCAGCCAGGGACACCTGCTCATCGAGGACGCCCCCGGCCTCGGTAAGACCATGCTCGCCAGGAGCCTGGCGAAATCGATTAACTGCAGCTTCAAGCGGATTCAGTTCGCCCCGGACATGCTCCCGGGCGATATCACCGGCGTCTCGGTCTTCAACCAGAAGCTCGGCGACTTCGAGTTCCGACCCGGCCCGGTCATGGCCCAGGTCGTGCTCGCCGACGAAATCAACCGCGCCACTCCCAAGGTGCAGTCCGCCCTGCTGGAAGCCATGGAAGAGCGGCAGGTCACCGTGGACGGCGTCACGCGCAAGATGCCGGCGCCCTTCCATGTCCTGGCCACGCAAAATCCCATCGAGTACGAAGGCACTTTCCCCCTCCCGGAGGCGCAGCTCGACAGGTTTATTTTAAAGATAACTATCGGCTATCCTTCCGCTGCCGAGGAGGTAGCCATTATCGAGCGGCAGCAGTACGTCCATCCCATTGAGGAGATCGACCATGTGGTAGACGCCGCGGATATTTTGATGGTCCAGGCGGCTGTCCGGCGGGTATACGTCGACGACCTGGTCAAGCAATATATCGTCGCGCTCGTCGGGGCCACGCGCCAGCACCCGATGATATATCTCGGGGCGTCGCCCCGGGGGTCGCTGGCGCTTTTCCGTACCGCCCAGGCCCGCGCCCTGCTGGACGGGCGCGACTACGTCCTCCCCGACGACGTCAAAGCCCTGGCCGTGCCCGCTCTGGTGCACCGGACGCTGGTATCTCCGGCAGGGCAGTCGCAGGGCAAAGACGGGGCTACCTCTATCGCCGAGATACTGGACACCGTACCCGTCCCCGGCGCCCTGCCCGGACGTTAAAGGACGGGATTTTTAAAACTTTCCCTTTTTGGAAAAACTATGAAGCACCGCTGGCCCCTCGTCGTGATATTGCTATTAATCCTGGCCCTGGCTTTCGCCGGGGGTTTCACGGTGCTGTGGCGTTTCTTCATCTTCCTGGTGGTGGTGTTCCTGGTGATGAGAGTCTGGTCGCGCCGGGGCCTGCGCGGCGTCAGCGTCCAGGTGAAAAAGACCGCCGGCGGCCACTTTATCGGCGACTCCCTGGAAGAGGAGTTTACCATCACCAATAACGGCCGGATGCCCCTTTCGCTGGTCGAGGCGCGGGAAGACACCGATTTATCCGGAGATAAAAATAACCTGTCTTTCAATCTGGCCGCCCATAATTCCCTGAAATGGCCCACCCGCCATCATTTCAAACGCCGCGGACAGTACCGCGTGGGGGTGCTCGATGTAAAAGTCACCGACCCGCTCGGCCTGTTTCCGACCAACGAACATCTGGGAGACCTCCAATACGTCACCGTCTACCCGGTGCCCCTCGAGTTGCCCTATTTCCAGGTGGTGCCCCGCCAGGAGCCGGGGCAAAATTTGCGGCGCTGGTTTGCCAGCGAAAGCGGCCCCAATGCCTCGCGCGTGCGCGAGTATGTCAGCGGCGATAGCCTCCGCCACATCCACTGGCAGACGACCGCCCATACCGGACAACTGGTCGTTAAAGAGTTCGACCCCGACCGCTCCCGCTTCGCTTTTAAAGAAATCTGGCTCGTCCCCGATATGTCCGCGGAGACCCGCGCTGGGGAAGGCGACGAGAATACCGAGGAATACAGCGTCACGATAGCAGCCTCGCTGGCCAGGAAATATATCGAAAACGAGAAAAAGGTGGGGCTGATCGCCTCCGGGGGCCGGTCGTCCATGTGCCTCGCCGCGAACGGCAACCGGCAGTTGCTGGATATTCTGCATGCGCTCGCCCTGATGAAGGCCGATGGCAAGGTGCCCATCGATGACCTCCTGACGTTCCAGGCGGAGCGCTTCGCGACCAGCTCGGTCGTGATCGTCATTATGCCTTCGGACAACCGTAACATCGTGCCGACGCTCCGCCATGCCATCAACCGGGGCGTGACCGTTATCGTCGTTTTGCTGGACTCAATGAGCTTCGGCGGCCAGAATCCTGCCGCCGATGCCGCCCGCAGCTTGATGTCTGCCGGCTTTCATGTCTACGTCGTCCGGCGCGGGCAGGACATTCCTGCGGCTCTGGACAGTCGGTGGCTTTCGCCGTTTATGCCGTACGTTGGAGAGAGGGCTATCCATGTTCCGTCGTAAAAGCAAGCCGCCTGAGGCCGACCTGGCCGCCCGACTGGGCGGCTGGCGCGAGTGGCTCAGTTTTATTCTGCTGTTCGCCGCCCTGGAGATCGCCGTGCTTTCCCTGGAGCGCGCCCACTGGATCACGCCCCAGCCTTCGCTGACGCTGGTGCTGGTCCTGGCCATGCTGGCGGTAAGATTGTTAACTATCAGCCGGCTCCCCGGCGTGGTGGTCCATCTCGCGGCGCTGGCCATCGGCGCCCTGGTGACGTTCTGGCAGGTGCAGGGCTTGATGTCCTACCAGACTTTCTATTTCGCGGTATTCCTTTCTTCGCTGACATGGCTCATGGGCTATCTGTCCGCCTGGTTTATCCTGCGGAAAAGGAACGCCTGGGTAGGGGTCATCCTGGGCACGCTGGTCGTGCTGGTCAACCTGAGCAACCTCCCCGGTGGTTATTACTGGTATTTCGGATTGTTCTTTGCCGCGGCCGCTGTTCTTATCATCCAGACTCGTCTGGCCAGGGGGCACACATCTTCCGAGACGGGTATCCGCCACGCCGGCCGCGGGCTGCTTTACTTCGTATCCTCGCTGCTGGTCGTGGTGGTTCTGGCGGCGGCCGTCGCCTGGATAGCGCCGGCGGTACGCATCCCCCAGCTCCAGACGATGATCGCCACCCAGTTAAACTGGAAAAACGATTTCGAAAATTCCCGATTTAATATTTTTGCCGACGTACCGTCCAAGCAGTCCATCAACACCAACAGCATGCGCCTGAAGCTGCCCTTCGAGACGTCCTGGCATCTGGGCGACCGCATCGATTTCATCGTCAACGCCGGGGAGCCGGCCTACTGGCAGGTGCGCTCCTACGATGTCTATACCGCCCAGGGATGGGAGAACAGCCCGGTCACTGATTTTACTTTGAAGCCCAGGGACCCCTGGGACGGTGCCGCACCGCCCTCGAATAGCGAGGTGGTTACCTATACCGTCACTCCCAGCATCCTGACCGATGTCCTGCTTACCACCGGCAGCTTTCTTTCCACCAACAAGCCGGTCCAGGTACAGGTCAGTTCCGGCGACGTTATCGGGGTGCTTTCTTCGCATGTCCTCAGCGCTGGAGAGAGCTATACCGTGACGACCGCTGTCGCCCCGGCCACATCTTTTGAGCTGGGCAGGGCGGGTGAGGACTATCCGCCTTCGGTTCTCGATAGCTATCTCCAGCTGCCCTCCGATTTTCCCGATAAGGTCCGGGAGCTGGCTGAGAATTTGACCGCCAACGCGACGACGCCTTACGAGAAAGTCCTCAAAATCAAAGATTATCTTTCCCGGATTCCCTATAAAACGGATATCAAGGCCCCGCCCGAGGGGACCGACGGTGTGGCGTATTTCCTGTTCACCCAGAAAGCGGGCTTCTGCGTGCACTTTGCCTCGGCGATGGCGGTCATGCTGCGCTCGGTCGGCGTGCCGACGCGTCTGGCTATAGGCTATCTCCCCGGCGACCCGGGCAGTGAAAAGGGCGAATACATCCTGCGGGACAAGTTCTATCATGCCTGGCCCCAGGTCTATTTCCCGGGATACGGGTGGATAGACATCGAGGCGACGCCCAGCAGCGCTGAAAGCGCCGGCAGCCAGGTAACCCTGAGCGGTCCGGTGGTATCCAGCGATACCATCGCGGCGTTGCCCCAGTGGGACGCGTGGGCGGCGATGATATCGGTCTAATGCTGCCTCAAGGTGCCGGCGCCGCCGGCACCGGCGGCGTCGCCATCGTCGAGACCCGGCCCTCGTTGCCGGGCCCCTGGTCTTTCGCCGCCAAGCTCGGGCAGGCCCTGTTTATCATTTTGAGTATCGTCGTTATCGGCGGCCTCCTGCTGTTGTTGTGGATTTTTGTAAGGTCGTCATTTTCCCGGTGGATCTGGCAGGTGAACCGGGCGGACCTGGCCTGCGAGACGTATAAAAAAATATGCCAGATGGGGGCGATGATGAAAATAGGCCCCCGGCCGCAGCAAACGCCCCTGGAATATATGGCTGTGCTGGCGGCGGAGTTCCCCGAGCAGGCTCAAGAGCTGCAGGAGATTACCCGGGCCTATCTGGAGAGGCAGTTCGGGGGCAGAAAGGGAAAACAGGACCTCTTCAACGAAGCCAGGCTTCTCAAGGCGCGGCGCAGACTCTTCGATAAGCTGATGAGCCGGCTGAGCCAGGTGGAAAAGATATTCCGCGGCCGGTTGTAAAAAACTAGCGAAGCCCCTCTTTCCATTTCTCCACCATCGACCTTTTTCCCTGTATTATATTTTAGTATCGGTGAAAAATGTTATATTTTTTATTTTAAGTCGGTTAAGTTTTGTACGGAAAAGTGACATTTCAACCCTTGACAATATATTCATGGGGTTTGATAAGATATTGTTAACCCGTAACAAAACGGGCTACAGGAAGCTGTGAAACGCCACCTTTATGTGGTCACTTGGGTGGCGAGGAGCCAATAGTGAAACCGACCTTCAACGGTCGGTTTAATTTTTTTATGGAGGCCGCGGCGGTGGACAAAGATAATGGGCAACCCAAGTATAGCCGCTCGAGGATCGAGATAATCGCCGACATCCTCCGACTGCTCCGCCTGGGAAACACCGGCAAGACCCAGATAACCTACTACGCTTCTCTAAGACAAGACCAGGCGTCGAAATACATTAGAAACCTGCTGGCAGCCGAGCTGCTGGAAGACGCCGAGGAGGAGATGGGGCTGCCGAGCTACCGCATCACCCGCAAGGGCCTGGCCATTTTAAGCCTGATTGAGAACCTCAAGGAGATGCTCCCGGCGGACGGCCAGACGCAGATTTTACACGGGTCTAAAATCCTGGAAATAAACGTAGGGCACGTGCTCGTCTCGAAAGGCGTGGCTGAGCTGGCCCGGCAGAAGAGGAAATTTGCCGCTTTTATCAAGGAAAGCCTGGACCGGCACCGCCGGGGAGACTGGGGGGAGATGAGCGACGAGGTGAGGCAGCTGAACAATCAGAACCTGGGCATAAATACGCGCCTGTTTTCCTCTTACGAGTCCGCGGGTTTCCCGGAGATATGGATAACCACCGAGGCGGACCGGTCCTTCTCCACGATAATGTTCCCCGATGATGATATCAGTATGGAGCCGCTGGAACCTTACTCGGTACTGGAGGGGGAGAAGACCCGCGAAGCTAAAGAGACGTTTGGCTCGGGTTAAATCAATCCGCTGATGTATCCTGCCGGTAATTCCCGGAATTAGAAAGCCGTGATGCGGTCTGTCCTAAAAGTGTGCCAGGAAATACCCCTGCCGGGACTCGAACCCGGGCACACGGTTTAGGAAACCGCTGCTCTGTCCGTCTGAGCTACAGGGGCGCGCTCTCAAAGTCAATTCTAACAGTCGGACGTTCGCTCTGCAACCGTTTTACTGTATACCCACCTCGCTGACGGCGGCACCGGAGACGTCCACGATGGCCGCGCCGCCATCGATGAGCACCGCCGCGCCCGTCATAAACGAGGACTCCTCGCTGGCAAGGTAAACGCACAGGCCGGTGATTTCCTGCGGTTTCGAAACGCGCCGCAGCGGCACGTGCTTGCTGAAGTAGTCCAAGGCGCCCTGCTTATTTGTTTTCAGCGCTTTAGCCATGGGGAGGATCATTTCGTCGAGGAGCTCGGTATCGATACCGCCGGGGCAAACGGCGTTGACCCGTATTTTATAGGGTCCGTAGTCCAGCGCCGCCTGCTGCGTCAGCATGATGAGTCCGGCTTTGGCCGTGTTATAGGCCGGGCAGGCGGGCAGGCAGCGCGTCCCGCCCAGGGAGGCGATGTTGATTATCGAGCCGCCGCCGGCTTTCATCATCACCGGCAGGGCGTAGTGCATGAGCAGGAACGGCCCGGTAAGGTTCGTCTCGATGACCTTGCGCCAGTCGGCCGGGGCCAGTTCGGTGACCCTCGCCTTGACGTCGGTGGCCGCGTTGTTCACCAGGACGTCCAGCTTCCCGCCCCACTCCAGCGCCGTTGCCACCATCCGTTCGGCGTCTTCATCTTTAGAGACATCGCCGGGGCAGACCATCACCGAGCCTTTCGGCATGGACTTGGCCGTCTGCTCGAGCGTTTCCCGATGGCGCCCGGTAATGCAGACTTTGGCGCCTTCCTTCACGAAACGCTGCGTGATGGCCGTGCCGAGGCCCCTGCCTCCTCCGGTAATAAGCGCAACTTTACCTTTAAGGTCCATTTATTATCTCCTTCCGTTAAATACGTTCATTAGCCGTCCTAGTCCGACCTTTTAGCGGTAAGCGAGACCGCCATGCAGACATAGGGTCTATCGATGCGTTTGGTGACTATCGGGCAATGGTATACGCCTTTGGGGGCGACCAGCACCGTGGGCTTATCGAAGGTGTATTTTTCTTCTTTGCCCGGCTCGCCGATGGAAATCTCCACCTCGGCGCCGAGGTCATCGAGGTGGGCGGGGTCGGTGCCGATGAAGAACACGGCCTCGTCATAGTTATGGACGTGGGGCTTGGTGGACATGCCGGTGATGCCGGTCTGGTAGGCGCAGGCATAGATGATATGCAGGTCGAACCCACCCATGATATCCCCCCCGACGGCAAACAACGGCCCCCTCGGCGTCTTGTGGAAGGGTATGGTCGACCAGGTTTTTCGCGTACTTTTTCCCCGCCATTTTGGCTCCTTCTACTTGTTCTTCTATCCTCTTTCTCATCTCGGCCAGCATCTTGTTTACCCTTTTGCGGTGGGCAGGGCCGCCGGGTCCCGGCGCCGTCGCCTGGCGGTAGGGCATTTCCTTTAGATTTTCCAGCATGGTGGGGATACGTTGGAAAGGCACCGATATCAGGAAAAGCCCCGGCGGAAAGATATTCAGCGCCTGCATGCCCAGTCCCAGGCCGGTGATGACGTAGTTCAGCTCGCCGCTGACGACTGGATAGACGTAAATCCAGGCGCAGGCCACCACCGGCGTCGCCCGGCTGACGAAGGGCTGTCCAGTGGAGTAGTTTATCGACCTCAGCAATGTTTGTGCCTGGTTGATGTTGGCCGTGATGACCATGAGGTCGGGGTCGAAGGAGAGCTTGTCCACGGGCGCGAAAGCCACGTATTTTACCGAGCCTTTTTGCATCCTGGGGAGGTAATCGTACATGGCGCGGCAGGCGTTCGCCCCGCTGAAGAGCCCCTCCTCCCCGCCGAATATCCCGCTCACCAGCGCCGGCTCCGGGTCTTTGATGCCCAGTATCATCTGCTCCACGCCCACGCAGACCCAGTCCTCGGGTCCGACGTAGAAAGCATTGCCTTCCTGCGCTTCCTTGAGCATTTCGCAGAAATTCAGTTCTTTGCCGATTCGCTTTATACCTTCCGGACGCGTGATTGAAAACTTAATGCCGACGGGCTTTCTTTCGAATCCGAATTTAGCGAGGACCGAGAAATCGCGCCGTTTTTCCGCCATGGCTTTATTCCTCCTTTTCCAGCTCCGCCACTATCTCTTTAAGCCTCTTTTTATGGCCTTCTTTACCCAGCGTATACGACTCGGGGATCCACTCCATCTCTTCCAGGTTCTTAATGATTCCGGGCAGCTTGTCCCAGGGAATAGTGAGTAAAATCCGGCCTTCCGGGAAAAGCCTTCTGGATTTCATGCCGAAGCCGAACCCGGTGATCGTCAGGTTCATCTCGCCGGTCTGGAGGGGGTAGATATAAAGCCAGCCGCAGCCCGCCGCCGGCGTGCCCCGGGCCGACCACGTTTCGCCGGTGGCGTAGGCTTTGGCCCGGATGAGTGTCTCCGCCTGGGTGACGTTGGCCATGATAATCAACAGGTCGGGGTCGAAGGTGAGTTTATCCAGCGGGGCGAAGGCGACGTATTTCACGGAGTTTCGCGCCATCCTGGGGAGGTACTGATAGAGCCGCCGGTTGGCGCGCACGTCCCGGTAAAGCTGGAGCTTTGGCCCCACCCGCCCGCTCTCGAATATCGGGTCTTCGGCTATCATCCCGAGCAGCAGCGGCCCGATGCAGGTGAAGTCATCCCTGGTGACGTAGAAGGCGTTTCCCTGCTGCGCCTCGGCCAGCATCTCGCAGAAATCCAGCTGTTTGTTTGGCCTCTTTAGCCCCATGGGCCGGGTGACCGTGAACTTAACGCCCACCGGCGGCCGTTCGAAGTCGAATTTGTCCAGTATGGCGAGGTCTCTGGGAGTGGGGCTCATGGCTGCCTCCTTTAAGCGGCGTTGAAATGTGCTATTCCCTATAATAGAGAGGTTGGCGGGGATATTCAAGTTGACGGGTTTGACCCGCGCCCCGGTATTACTTATAATTTATTATTCCCGAAACACCGTTGAGAAAGAAGGCGCTATGGAAAATCTGCGTTTGAAGGGAAGGACGGCTATCGTGACGGGAGGGCGGAGGGGCATTGGACGTTCGATTGCCCTGGCCCTGGCCGGCGCCGGCGCCGACGTCGTTATCGCCGATATCGTCGCTGACGACGGCAGGCTCGAAGGCGTGGCGGCGGAGGTAAAAGCCCTGGGGCGGCGCTGCCTGGCCATCAGGGCGGATATTTCTTCCCGGCCTGACGTCGAAAAGATGGCGCGGCAGGCTGTTAAAAAGTTCGGCAGGATTGATATCTTGGTCAATTGCGCCGGGGTCTGGATGCCGGGGCAAACGCTCATCGAGACGCCGGAAGAAAACTGGGATAAAGTCATCGATACCAACCTCAAGGGCACCTATTTCTGCTGTCAGGCGGTGGGAAAAATTATGGCGCGGCAGGCTGGCGGCAATATCATCAACCTTTCTTCCCAGGTGGGCCTTAACCCGGGCATTGGCGCCGGCGCCTATTCCATCTCCAAGGCGGGCATTATCATGCTTACCCGGCAACTGGCGCTGGAACTGGCCGGTAAAAACGTACGGGTCAACGCACTGGCCCCGGGGATAGTCAAGACCGACTTCAATATAGAATTGTGGAAAAATCCGGAGGCGGAACGGCAGATTTCTCTCGGGGTGCCGCTGGGCAGGCTGGCGGAACCGGAGGACGTCGCACGGGCGGCCCTTTTCCTGGCTTCCGACGATTCCAGCTACATTACAGGGGCGGTCATTCCGGTCGATGGCGGCTGGAAGGTCTCTCCGCCGCCGCGGCGTTGAAGAATACTATCCGGCTTCCTGGGCCGTTCCCAGGTACTCTTTCACCAGCGCGGGGTCGTACCGCGCCCGGCGGCCGGGACACTTCAGCTGCGTGCAAAGCTGGCAGCTCAGGAAGCCCGTCTCGTTGGGGAAAATGATGCCGGAGCGCGACTTTATCGGCTTCATGGCGCCGCCTTCAGTCAGCGATACCCCGATGCGCTTTTCCTCCCCGCCGAAGAGGGCGAAAAGCTGTCTCTGCTGCCCGATGGGAAAGTCCGGGAGCTCGCCGGGGTTCATCAAGGCGGCGCGAGGAATATCGTATTTCTCTTTAATATATTCTGTCAGGTAGTCGACCGCCCCGACCAGTATCACCGTTTTGATGGCGTCGAGGGAGAACTGCCGCAGCATGTCCCGCGGCGGGACAGGCAGCTCGTCCAGCTCTTTGCCGACGGTCGCGATGAAAGGGACGACTTCGTCCTGGTTGCAGAGGAGCTTGCTGAGCACCCTGCTGGTGAAGGTGATGCCGTCTATTTCTACGGTGGCGTTATCGATGACCCGGACGCGGGATATCTGGTAGATGGCTCTGGGGCGGGCGATTTTCTTCGCGGTCTCGGCCAGCTCGCGGGCCATTTCTTCGAGGCGGCGGTTGTTGTTGCGGAGCTGGAGTCGCCTGGCCACCATTTCTATGTCGAGACTGACAGGTATCTCTACCTGGTAGACTTTTTTATCTTTAGGACTCATAGGTCAAGCAGACGTTTCAGGCCAGCTGGTACTTCCGGTTGCGGCTTTTATTGGAGCGGATTTTTTCCTTGATGGCTAAAGGCGCGGCGTGTTTTTTATCGGAGAGAGGCAGCGCCTCGACCACTTCGACGGCGCGGTCCTTGAGCTTTTTCCCGCGTAGACTGGCGATGGCGGCGGCGCCGGCGGATTTCAGGCTCATTTCCACGTATCCGTATCCCCTCGGCTGGCCGCTGCCGATGTATTTATCATTCATGATGGTGACGCATTTCACTTCCCCGAAAGCGGTAAATTCACTTCTCAGTTCGTCCTCGGTGACTTCGAGCGATAGGTTGCCCACGTAGATATTCATATTTCCCCCTTTATCTAACGGGCTGTACGCGGCTGACCGATGGGTTGGCTTAATATCGCCGCTGGCTTCTGCCCCCTGGCCGTCCGCCCCGGCCGCCGTAGCCGCCGCCGTACCCGCCGCTCCTTCTATTGCCGTAGGACCCGCCGCCCCGGTTTTCGGTGCGGGGACGGGCCTCGTTAACGACGATGGTCCGCTCCCTGAGGGACTTGCCGTTGAGTCCGGCGATGGCCGCTTCGGCTTCCGCCTTGGCCGCCATTTCGACGAAGGCAAAGCCTTTGGGCCGACCGCTGAACTTATCGGCGGGGATGGCCACGGATTCCACCTTGCCGAAGGTGCCGAACTCCGCGGCCAGTTCGTCCTCGGTGACATCGTAGGATAGATTGCCTACATAGATTTTCATGCTTTGCCCCTCCTTAACCCGAAAACGCGGTGCGACAGTGGTTCCTCAGGGTCGCTCATGTAATGAAATTTCTCTGACGAGATTATCGGTCATTAAGGTCGCATCCGGGCCGGTTGCCCGACCCGGACGCAACCCGTTATTTAGCCTCAATTAGCGGCTGGGGCGGACTTTTCGGTAGCAGTCGCTGCAGTAAACCGGCTTGTCGCCACGAGGCTGGAAGGGTACTTCGGTGGCTTTGCCACACTCGGCACAAGTTGCGGGGAACATCTGGCGGGGGGCTCCATAGCTGCTATTTCCATAGCGCTGTGACTTCCTTGCCTGTCGGCATTCCGGGCATCTCTTGGGTTCGTTGGTGTAGCCTTTCGACTGGAAGAACTCCTGGTCCTCGGCGCTGAATGTGAAATCAGCTCCACAATCGGCGCATTTCAGGGTCTTGTCTTGGAAACTCATGGGATGACCTCCTCTCTTTAGTATTTAGTTAGAGTTCGGGTCATCCTCAAACTATAGATTGAACAGTGTGAAGGGGTTCTATGAAGCTTGTAATAACCTTAACCTCAACTGTATTTATTCTACACTAAACGTCAAGCTTTTGCAAGCCATTCGGCTTCAGAGCTTATTTCTCCCTCTTTCATTTTAATATTCTCACGCTTTAACCAGACATGCGCCTATCAATCTACTCTTTTTTCAAACGTGATATATTTGTGACGTTTTGCATTCATATCATGATACGACTGTGATTCTGATTATATAGAGTAAATACACAAAAATCATGAGATGTGTGAGATACCCAAGATATCCCAGTTTGATAATAACTCGCAAACAATCACGAGGAGACTGACATGAAGAAAAAAGAACAACACTGGTGTCCCAAATATATTACTACCAGTTTCATTGCCAGGCATTGTGGGGTGAGTACCGTAACAGTATTGAGCTGGATTGACGAAGAACGCCTGCCAGCCTTCAGGCTTCCGAAAGGTCATTACCGGATATACAGGGATGACTTCATTGATTTCCTGACAAAGTACAAAATGACTATATCCCATAAAGAAAGCTAAAAAAGGATAGATAAATGAAAAGACTTTTAACGCTGTTTCTGTGTCTGTCTCTACTGTACGCTTCCGGCATCTTTACCGCTGTCTCGGCTAATGATTCCATAACCGTAAAAGTGGGCGTGTATGAGAATCAACCCAAGATTTTTACTGATGAAAAAGGTAATGTATCAGGATTCTGGCCGGACATTATAGGACACATCGCTTCCCAGGAGGGATGGAATGTAGAGTACGTCCATGGCACCTGGACGGAATGTCTGGCTAAGTTGGAGAAAAATGAAATAGATATCATGCCGGATGTCGCCTTTTCTGAAGATAGGGCTAAACTATACGACTTTTCAAATGAAACTGTGTATGTTAGCTGGTCACTGGTGTATACGAAACAAGGGGCTAATGTACAGTCCATTCCTGACCTCGAAGGGAAAACCATTGCCGTTTTACAAGGCAGCATCAATGTTGAGGGACCTAACGGTATAAAGAAGCTTACCAGTTCTTTTAACATCAGTTGTGCCTTCATCGAAGTGGATAGCTATCTTAAGGTATTTGAGCTATTGGAAAATAATCAAGCTGATGCGGGAGTGGTTAGCAAGGACTTTGGCATTCTTCACGAAGGTGAGTTTAAAGTGGTGGAGACGGCTATCGTTTTCCAGCCTGCCCTTCTTTACTTTGCTTTTCCCAAAGGGGCAGGTTTAAATCCGTATCTAATTGACAAAATCGACAACCAGGTGAAACAACTGAAAGAGGACGGGGGCTCCATCTATTTCCAATCGTTGCAGAAGTGGTTTGGAGCACAACCTGTTGAGAAATCCGTCGTTCCTGGATGGTCAAAATGGCTGCTGACAAGCATTGGCGGGTTGTTATTTTTACTCGCGGCAGGGAGTTTTATCCTGAGATTCCAGGTCAAACGCAAAACAAAAGAACTGGCGGAGGATATCGTCAAGCGCCAACAGGTGGAGGAAGAGCTACAGATTGCTTCACTGTATGCCCGAAGTCTGATTGAGGCGAGCCTTGACCCGCTGGTCACCATCGGTCGGGACGGCAAGATTAAGGACGTAAACAAAGCCACTGAGCAGGTAACCGGTATTTCACGCGAGCGTCTGGTAGGGAGTGATTTCTCCGATTATTTCACCGAACCGGAGAAGGCGAGGGAAGGATACAAAAAGGTATTCTCCGAGGGGCTGGTCAAGGATTATCCGCTCACCATTCGACTTACTTCGGGACGACAGATTGACGTACTGTATAATGCCTCGGTATATCGGGACGAGACCGGCGAAGTACAGGGCGTTTTTGCCGCTGCCCGTGATGTTACCGAACGTAAGCGAATAGAGGAAGCGCTACAAGCCTCAGAAATCAAATATCGCCGACTATTCGAGGCAGCCAGAGACGGTATTTTGATACTCAATGCCTCTACTGGACAGGTCGTAGATGTGAATCCGTTTCTGGTTGAGATGCTGGGCTTCTCGCATACCGAATTCCTTGGCAAGAAAATCTGGGAACTGGGATTATTGAAGGATATCATTGCCAACAAAGATGCCTTTGTGGAATTGCAGCGGAAGGGATTTGTCCGCTATGAAGGCCTACCGCTGGTAACTACCGCCGGGCTTCGTTTGGAGGTGGAGTTTGTCAGCAATGTTTATGAGGTAGACCATAGCCAGGTGATCCAGTGCAATATTCGCGACATCACCCAGCGCAAGCGGGCGGAGCAAGCCAAGGAAAAGCTTGACCAGCAGCTCCAGGCTAAAGTCAGCGAACTGGAGGCGTTCAGCTACGGCATCGCTCACGACCTGAGGAGTCCCCTGGTAAGCATCGAAGGTTTCAGCCGACTGCTCCGGGAGGACATGCAAAACCAGAAAACAGAAAACGTGCAGGAGGATATCCACCTGCTCGAGTCCAGCGTCAGGAAAATGCAGAATTTCCTGAATATGACCCTGGCATATTCCCGTGCCGAACACCTGATAAAGCAAACCAAGGACGTTTCTTTTGGCAAAATCGTCAATGAAGTAATGGCAGAGTTTAACGAGCCGATAAGCGCGATTGGGGCTGCCGTTTCCCTCGCTGATAAATTCCCCAGGGTTTATGCGGACAGGATAAGGATAGCCGAGGTGCTGACCAACCTTATCCAGAACAGCATCAAATATCGGGATAAAAACGTTCCCCTGAAAATCGAAATAGGTTACTACCCGTCAGACAATGAAAACGTCTTTTTTGTGCGTGATAACGGATCCGGAATTGACGCGAGTGAGGCGGAAAAGGTCTTTTCCCTCTTCTATCGGGGGACAGCCGACGGTGAAGGAAGCGGCATCGGCCTGGCGATTGTGAAGAAAATCATTGAAGCCCACGGGGGAAGGATATGGGTGCAGCAGGGTCAATCGGGGAAGGGAACCACCATGTGCTTTACCTTGCCTAAACAGAGCGGCATCGACAAGGGGGATAACCATGGGAAAGACTAGGATACTTCTCGCCGATAGCTCCACCTTTACGCGCATCATCCTCGCCAATGCGCTGGGAACACTCGGATTTGAAGTCGTTGCCGTCGCTAAAAACGGTAAAGATGCCCGGGAACAGTTTGCCCAGTACAGCCCTGATATTGCCTTGATCGACCTGAAACTGGACGCGACGGGTGGTATCGACGTGGTACGGGCATTAACCAGAGATAATCCTTCAGCGGTTGTTGCCTTGCTGATGCCGGAGAACATGGATGACCCAGACGTCATCGTTGAAGCTGTCAGGGCCGGGGCCAAAGCCTATATCAAGAAACCTACGTCAGGTGAAGAGGTCAAAAGACGCTTAAGCAGTATGCTGAACAGGAGGGAGGAAAAATGACCGAGGAAAAGGAGATAAACATATTGCTGGTAGAGGACACCGAGGAGCACGCTGTGCTGATGAGGCGGGCACTGGAAAGAGGGAAACTGAAACCACGACTATTCTGGGTTACCGATGGTAAAGCGGCGCTCGATTTCCTGCATCACCGGGGCGTTTATACCGATGGAGAGGCTAATCCCAGACCGGAGGTAATTCTCCTTGACCTGAAGCTCCCGAAGATTAGCGGGCTGGAGGTACTGGAACACATCAAGGGCGATGAAAAACTGAGAGAAATCCCGGTAGTGATACTTACCGCCTCGGATGAGAAAAGGGACATCATCAGGGGTTACAAGGGGGGAGCCGAGAGTTACTTTACCAAGTCGATTCTCTTTCTCAACAAAGGGACAAATCCAACGGCGATTCTGGATACCCTAATGGCCATGGCAGGCGTATGAAACGGGTATCTTGGAGATATGTTAAGAGACAGAGACACCATGGCCAATAAGGAGGTTTTAGCCTGTGGAATCAAAGAACAGGGAAATAAAGATAGTATCAACGATTCGTACCAGGATAGGAGGTAAACGACATGAAATACTTCAGAGCGTTTCAGAGAGACCAGAGAGGTGTATCTCCGGTAATCGGCGTGATATTGATGGTAGCCATAACCGTAGTTATGGGAGCGGTGGTCGCCGGGTTCGCCTATGGATACCTCGGGAACACGCCTAAGGCGCCCAGTATTGCGATGTCGGTGATTGATGACCCGACTGACCAGAACTCGGTGCTGGTGAAGCATAACGGCGGGGAAAATATAGGGGCCAACGAATGGAAGGGCTCGCTAACCCCGGGTAAGGAAAGTAGCGCCGACTTCACGATGCAGACCCAACTGGGCGCCCATGCTATATCGACGGGCACAACTCTAGATATAACCAGGACTTCAGCCAATGTTACCATTTCCACCGGGTGGTATCACTTCGTCGCTGTACATGTTGGGAGTGACGCGATTCTGTTAGACACCAACGTGCTGGTCCGCTAGGGGCAATTGTCTAAAGCAGGGATAATTTATCCTCAATAATGAGTCAGCCCGGGTGGAGACCAACCTATGCCCGTCGCCCCGGATGGAATAATTATCAGGCAAAACGATGAAAGTCCAAACCACCAGAGCAAAAAAATCTGTAGGTATAGAGGTTACCGCTGAACCGGGACGGTCGCCCCGGATGGAAAACGGAAAATTTCTGGAGGCGTATCCGGTGAACGAACCTTACGCTTATATCGGCATTGAAGCGAGCCAGCCCCATACCTATCAGGTATGCGAGACCGGCCTGACCGGTGGCGAGGAAGAGCTATTAAAAGAGATAAGGTTATGGCTTTACGAGGTAGTCAACCTGGATTTTGCATCGTTGGATAGACCACAGGACTTCCTGAGGCAAAAGGTTCAGGAAATAACCAAAGAATTCGGTATACGCTTGGGAGTCGCAAGCATGGAAAAAATAATGTATTACGTGGTGAGAGACTTGATTGGTTACGGCAGGCTTGATCCGATAATGAAAGACAGGAGAGTCGAAGACATATCGGCTGACGGCGCCGGGATTCCGCTGTTTGTTTATCACCAGAAATATGGGTCGCTGGAGACCAATGTCACCTTTTCCCAGGCAGAGCTGGACTCTATTATCTACAAGCTGGCGCAGAGGTCAGGCAGGCATATCTCTATGGCCAGGCCTTTACTTGACGCCTCGCTGCCTAACCATGACCGTCTGCAACTCAGTATAGGAAGTCAAGTTACCACCAGAGGCTCTACTTTTACGATTAGAAAATTCAGGGAGATCCCCTTCACTCCGGTAGACCTTATAGAACTGGGGACCATATCAGTGGAGATGGCTGTCTATTTATGGATGGCGGTAGAAAACGGATTTAACATCCTCATTATCGGCGGTACGGCATCGGGGAAGACTACCTTTCTCAATACCATCTCCATGTTCATACCGCCCAATAGCAAGGTGGTGAGCATTGAGGATACCAGGGAGATAAACCTTGTTCACCAGAACTGGATACCCTCGGTCACTAAGGAAACCGAAGAGCGTGGCTCGATTGAGATGTTTGACCTGCTCCGAACTGCCCTCAGGCAGCGGCCCGAGTACCTGCTGGTTGGCGAGGTGCGGGGACGGGAAGCCTCCACTCTTTTCCAGGCTATGGCCACCGGCCACATCACCTTCTCCACGGTTCATGCTGACTCGGTGGAGTCGCTGGTAAAGAGACTGACGAAGCCACCTATAGATGTTCCGTTAATGCTGCTTGACAATATAGACATCGTAGCGCTGGTCAGTACCGTAAAGGCAGGCGAGGTCAGGACCAGGAGATGCACTAACGTAACCGAGGTCACCGGGGTTGACTTTGATAGCGGGACCCTTAAGACGAATGTGGTCTTCCGACTTGCCACCGGCAACTTTCAGTTCAGTGGGGAGTCCAGGGTCTTCCTGGAAACTATGGAAAAACTGCACATGAACGAGGAAGAACTATCAGCGGAGTATGCCCGGCGGCTCAGAATAATGAATTGGCTGTGTGAAAACAAGGTAAGCGACTTCAATAGACTGAGCCGACTGCTATTCGACTACAGTGTACGTCCGGATGAGGTTGAAAAGAGCCTGCTGCAGGGAGAAATACGGTGAAAGCGGGCACGATGGCTCTGACTCTCTTCGGTAGTTACTTCAGGGAAAGGCGAACGCGTTTCTCCTTCCTGACCAATGACTTGGTAAAGGCACGCATGCATATTACCGTAGAAAAATTGCTATCCCTGGCTACCCTGTATTCTCTTTTACTCTCGTCCGTCGGAGTCACCATGGGGCTGGCGGCATCGGCTGTTCTCTTTAACTATGTGCCGATCTGGCGATTCATTTTCGCCAGGAACATCGTAAAAACCGACATACTGGGGCTCTTAGCCGACTTCAGCTTAGTTATTTTCGCAGCGCTGGCTTGCTATCTGGTTCTGTTCCTCCTCTTTATCCTCTATCCCCGGGTTAAGGGCTGGGAAAGGAAAGCGAAGATCGATGGCCACCTGCCTTATGCTATCTGCTGGATGTCATTCATGGCTACCACAGGTGTCATTCCCTACCTGATTTTCAGGAAACTTGCCGAGACCGAGGAATTCTTCGGCGAAATGAGCCAGGAAGCGAAGCTGGTGGTAAAAGACGTCGAACTACTCGGTTTTGATTTTATCAGCGCCTTGCGTAACTTGGCCTCCACTACTCCTTCCACACATCTGAGGACATTCGTCCAGGGGGCTATGACCAATGCCCTCACCGGAGGTGAAATCGGAGCCTACTTTGTCAGTAAGGCTCAGGAAACCATGGCAGAGAACCGGAAGAAATTTACTGAGTTTATTGCGACTCTGGGCCTGATTTCCGAGGTCTATATCGTCGGGCTGGTAGCGGCACCGCTCCTTATTATTGTCATGTTCGCTGCCATGATGATGTTGGGAGGGACAAGGCCGCTGATTCTGATGGTGATTATCTACGGGGTTATCCCGCTGGGCTCGATGTTGTTCCTTTTGCTTACCGACGCTTTGACACCGCAGGGGATCAAATAACATGAACCGGGACATGGTTCTTGAGGCAATAGAGCATCGCCGAAGTAAGTCTACCCTGCAGCGATTTATTGAATCCCCCCTAAATACAATAAGGGAAAGACAATATTTGCTTTATTCTATCTCGGGCATGATTGCGGTGACCTGTGCCGCTGTTGCCTTCTATTCGGGTATGAACCCGATGAATATCGTGATTCTGGCCCTTCTCTTGGTTATTATGCCCCCGGGCTTTTTTAACTTTTACGAGACCAGAAGAATTAGCAGGTTAGAGGCAGAGTTTCCGGCTTTGATACGCGATATCAGCCTGTCTGTAAAATCTGGCATGACTATAAAGGGGGCAATGAGCGTGGCTGCGGAAGGACAATACGGTACGCTTACCAGGGCCATCAAGCAGATGGATAATGCCATCTCATGGGGTGTTTCCATCGATGACGCTTTGCTTCACTTCGCCAGGAAATACCCCACGGTGCTTATCCGGAGAACGGTATTTACTCTGATCGAGGCGTCCCGGATGGGCGGCCAGTTAGGAGAGATACTGGAGGGCATCGCTACTGATGTTGCCGAGACAAAAGCCCTGGAAAAGAGAAGAAACTCCGAGACCAGGCCATACCTTATGGTCTGCTATATCAGCTATTTCGTTTTCCTGGCGGTGATATTGATTATGAGCTACGTCTTTCTCCCCATGATCAAGGAGGCGTCCGAAGCTACTTCCGGCGCGGCTCTGCCGGCCAGGATGGGGCAGTTTGCTGTATCCAATGCCGACCTGTCTAAATACAATTTGCTTTTTTTCCATGCTCTGTTGATACAGGGCTTTTTTGCCGGGATTGTCACCGGCAAGATGGCAGAAGGGAAGGTAGTAGCCGGCCTCAAGCACTCGGTTTTCTTTATTATCGTGGCGGTTATCGCCTATACCCTGTTGATGTGAGTCAGGCCTACCGGAGTGGAATAGGAAGATGAGAACGGGATTTCGGAGCCAGTGCCAGGATGAAAGAGGGGTCTCTGTGGTTATCGGGGCTATACTGATGTTGCTGGTGGTGGCGGCGATGTGGGGCACGACACAGGGTTTCCTGGTACCTGACTGGAATAAGGACGTAGAATACGAGCACCTTAACATGGTCAATGATGACATGATGACCTTCAAATCAGATGTAGAAGATGTAGCCTTATCCGGGGAACCAAAGTCCAGCGATTTGCGTATGGGAGTACGCTATCCCAACCGGATGTTCCTGGCGAATCCCGGCCCCGGGGTGGCTGGCTCGCTAACCTCGGGTAACGTATCGGTCACCATTGCCTATACTATCGATGGCCTGGGCGACCCGGTGATTACCCAGAATTATACCTCAAACCGAGTAATCTATGAGGTGCAGGGAAGTATTGACCGCCCCAGGCTGGTCTATGAACACGGGGTGATAATCAGAGACTACGGGGGAGAAAGTGCCTCGGCCGATGAGCAACCGCTGATTGCAGGTGATAGGGTTTATATACCGGTTTTATTGGGTAGCCTGACTTCGCTTTCAGCCATGGACACGCAGTCGATTGAGATAAAGCCGCTATCTCAATCTAACAGCCGCGCTAACATTAAAGCGGCGACCATCACGCTCGATACAGACTACCCGGAGGTCTGGGAAGACCTCCTCGCCGGGACAGGCACCCAGGGCACCGGCACGGCCAAAGCCAAGGACGATTTTGAAAGCGGGGACTGGACCGGCGGCAGCGGCTGGCTTAACGGCTGGACTCACGGCGGTATTGCCGATATTATAGACACCGCGGCGCCATATCAAGGCAAATACCACGTGCGGTTACGAAATAACACCGACTATATAGAGCGTGCCGTTGACCTTTCCAGCGCGGTTAGTGCTCACCTCCGGTTCTGGGCTAAAGCCAATGCCTTTGAAAACGGTGATGAAGCTTATTGCCAGATAAGTAGTAACGGCGTGGATTGGACCACGATAAAAACATGGGTAGATGGAGATGACACTAACGAATATGTTTTCTACGATAGAGATTTATCAAGTTATGATTTAACCGGTCAGTTCTGGATTGCCTTCAAAGCTAACATGAATCAAAACGCAGACTATTTATACGTTGACAATGTGGAGGTCACCTACACTCACCCCACGGAGACAACCGCCGAGGTCGACCTTGACCAGGGCAAAATTATCATCACCAGCACGGAAGTGAAACAGATAACATTCCCTGCGGGCGACATCACTACCGATGCGCTATATGCCGGGCTGGTGAAATTCAGCACTCAATCCGAGCCGGTATTGGGTACCAGTATTGACACCGGCCAGGACTACCCCTGCATTCTGGATATCAGCATTGATGAGGGGGATAGTGTTCAAACTCAATCCACGATAACGGCCACCGTGAAAAATGCCACCGCCCCCTTTGATATCCACGCCGACCTCTCGGAGCTGACCAACGACCCTGATATGTATGATGTTTTTCCGGACTACTCATCGAATAATTCAATCAACTCGACCAGTTGGGCCGTGCCGAATCAGAACACGGTAAGATGGACGAACATCACCCACCCCGCCTACGTCGCCAACGACTATGTAATCGTGAAGTTCTGGGTTCGCAATACGGAAAATAACATGTGGTTCTCTACGGAGCGGTTTTTCCTCCGTGATACCGCCAACGCCTGGTACTAGAGAAAAGAAAATATCTACTTCAACCGCGTTCACCCCATTGTTTTAGAGATGCCCACAATGATGAGGACCTTGCAGAAATCCTCGTGTATCTTGATAGCTAAGGTATGACCAAGCTATTGGTATAATACCAGTAAGTAATGCATTTCTCCTCTTTACCATTCGAGGTTCTAGAGTTTATAATTTCACATGAGAAAGATGGTCGTACGGCATTTCTTTTAGAGAAATATTTATTAAGGAGGTAACCAATGCGGGAACATGTACCCTCATACGATGAAGCACTATCACTTCTTAAGGAATTTAATAAAAGCGAAAGTCTGTTGAAACATGCCTGTTCGGTCGAAGGAGTAATGCGTTACATGGCACGGAAGAAAAATGAAGATGAGGAAAAGTGGGGAATTATAGGATTGGTACATGACCTTGATTATGAACGTTTCCCTGAGCAGCACTGTGGAAAATCGCGAGAGATACTGACAGAACGAGGCTGGCCGGAGGAGTATATAAGAGCAATCGTTTCTCACGGTTGGGGTATATGTAGTGATGTTGAACCTCAGACTGATTTAGAGAAGATGCTATATACCATAGACGAACTTACCGGACTTATTACCGCGGTAGCCATAATCCGACCATCAAAGAGCGTAGCAGACCTGGAGGCGAAATCGGTAATGAAGAAATGGAAAGATAAATCATTTGCTGCCGGTGTAAACCGCTCGGTGATTGAAAAAGGGACAGCGACGTTGGGAATAGAACTAAAAGATTTAATAACCGATGCCATCATGGGCATGCGTGAGGTTGCTGACCGGACAGGTCTATAATAAAATTCTATTACGGGTGGTTCAAATCCACCCGCTACTGAACGACAAGTCCGTATCAGAGGATTCTTCTCCTCGAAATAATTTGAAATGGTAAGACATGGCTAAATCTACCATCATAATTGCGGCAACAATCATCGCCATTTTCGCGGCCATTGCAGGTATCGTTCAATTGGTATCATCTCACCTACATAATGATCCAGAAGAACTATATAATTTTGTTTCTGCAGCCGAGCAATTTCACGAGAAAATTGAAGGGATCGGTTTATTGGAAAATATAACGATTCTAACAGAGAGTATTGCCCAGGAATCAACGGATAATTCATCAGAATTACAAAACTTAATTCAGCAAGGAATATTATCAGCCAAAGGATACAAAGATCAGTACAATTGGCTGATACCAACTTCTCAAACACTGGAACTCTATGAGTCTCTAGTAAAAGAGGGGTCCCTAATACAAAAGTGTTATTCCAGGCTATATTCGGCATGGTCAGAAAAGCAGGCCGGGAATGAATCACAATGCTCTCAATACTTAGAGGAAGCAGCAACTTCTTATGATGAGCTAGTTTCTTTAAGAGACCAAAATAGAATAAAACTGAATGATTTGTTGCTGCAATCTGAGTAGAGATTAACCATATCAAGGGACGCGTAACAAAGGCAACATTTACTCATCTTGTTAAGCGTAACTCGTTATGAGCAGGGTTACGTTTAACAGGAAAACAAATTTACCGGGAAATTAGCTACAAGTAATCTCTCTTCAAAGAATATAAGTGCATCGTTTTACCACCCGGCCTCACGATATCCCTCTCATATTTCAGTCCAACTTTGGCGGCCACACGTGCTGAAGCTTGATTAGCAGGATCGATAAGGGAAACGATACGTTTTAGTCCAAGTTCATGAAACGCAAAATGTTGGATAACCGAAGAAACTTCCGTGGCATACCCCTTCCCCCAGTGTGGTTTATCGATTACATAGACCAGCTCGAACTCTTTGGTGTTGTCTATATCCTTATCGAGGACGCCGCAATGACCAACAATATCTCCAGTAGCTTTTTCGATGACAACCCATAAATCAAATTTCGGCGGTGGTACGAGCTGGGCATCTTCCATAAGTTGTCCGTAGACTTCTTCGTAATTTCGGGGACCACCCATAAAACGGCTAACATCAGGGTTAGTCCAGAGTTTAGCCAGAGTTGTTACGTCCTCAACTATTAGGGATCTTATAAAAAAACGTGTTGTTTCTAGCTTCATCAACACTACCTCATGAACATTCTAACACAGCTATTATATTGGGACTTGGTCGATTGAAAACGGGATATTCTCCAGATGTTATAATAATATACCAGAATAAGTATTTGTCTATACTGATAATCAAGGTCTAAATAAAAATAATATGAATATGATGAAGCTATTATTCAAACTACGTTGGTTTATCATAATATTCATCGTGAGTATCGTTATCGTTTATTTTACGGGCTACAGAGGACATGCCGTGAGTTATGACGAAGTAATGAACAATATCAATGATTCTGAACGGTACTTCGAAAAAGTTGTGATATTTGTTGAGCCAACGCAATATGAGGTAAGAACCCGGACTCTTTCGATAGTGAATGATGCTCCTGATGGTATCAACGTAGATTCCGATGCCTGGAAGATATGGTCGATTAATTACTGGGTCTCATCAAATATTAAATATGCAGAAGACCCTCCCGGTGGTTATTACACGAATGCGTATGAAGTTCTGCAAAAGAAGTCGGGGGACTGTGACGATTTTTCGATCCTGATAGCTAGTATGTACGAATCGGTAGGACTGGATGCCGCACTGGGATTATTAAATACGGATAGTAATCCTGATGTTAACCATATGGCGTGTCTGGTTTACTGGCCCGGTGATGCAAAGTCTTTTCTGGATGAAGAAAAGGTCATCCTGAAGAAAATGGGGATTACCAGCCCGGTTGTTAGGTTGGGGATTAACAATATTTATACCGGTACATCGCACTTAATGCTGGAGAAATACTCCTCGGGAGTTTTATTGTTTTCAGATGTTATCATGAGTAAAGCCGGGTGTTTGGTGGGATATATCACCCATGAGCCTTATGAAATTACAGAGATTATTGATGTAGGTAGATAGAATATTGCTGGGGGATGAGTGGGGAATAGGGTGTGCCGTTTAACTCAGATAAATCCGTAAGAATAATCCGTCAGTTCAGTGGATGCCAGCAGGCTACAAGATGTCCTTCTCCCTTGGCTTCTAACACAGGTTCCTGGATGCTACATTCTCGAGTAGCCCGTGAGCACCTGGGATGAAACCTGCAGCCAGGGGGCGGGTTGGTGGGACTGGGGACTTCACCGCTCAATATAATTCTGTTGCGTCGGCTTTTCGGGTCGGGGATTGGTGTGGCCAATACCAGCGCCTGGGAATACGGATGTTTGGGAGCGGCGAAAATTATTGAGGCTTTGCCGGCTTCTACTATTTTCCCGAGGTACATCACAGCGATAGTATCACAAACAGTCTCGGCGACATTGAGGTTATGTGTGATGAACAAATATGTAAGTTCCTTTTCTTTCAATAGCACTCTTAGTAATTCGAGGATTTGTGCTTGAACGGAAACATCCAGAGCGGACGTAGGTTCATCAAAAACGATAAACTCCGGATTGGTTGCCAGAGCTCTGGCTATAGCTACTCTTTGTCTTTGCCCACCGCTGAACTGGTGAGGGTATCTTTTGAAGTGCTCTCTGGATAATCCGATCATATCCATGAGCTCGATTACCCTTTCTTTGACGGCTCTCCCGTGTGCTAGTTTATTTACTATCAGCGGCTCGCCGATTATGTTGCCAATTCTCATTCGGGGATTGAGAGATGTATACGGGTCCTGGTATACCAGCTGCATCCTTTTCCTGAGTGTTCTCATTTTTTTACTTCCGAAGGAGGCTAAATCGTACTGCTTGATCAAGGTATTTATCTCGGTTTTTGGATGTTTCTGATGTTCTGTTGCCTCGATTTTCTCCTTGACTTCAAAAGGCGTGTTAAGATAGATATGACCAGAGGTCGGTTTATAGTAGCGCAGGATGGTCTTTCCCAGGGTAGTTTTACCGCATCCTGATTCGCCAACCAGGCCCATCCATTGTCCTTTTTGAATTGATAAAGTAACGTCATCCACTGCTTTAACCGTGTTGACAGGTCTTCTGAGAAAACCTCCCAATATGGGGAAGTAGGTTTTCAGGTTTCTTGTTTCTATTAGTGGTTCCAAGGGGTACTCCTTATATTAAGTGACAGGACACAAAATGCCCTGGTGATACTTCTCTTGTTACGGGGGTTTGTCCTTTACAGATGTCCTGGCATTGACTACAGCGCGGTTGAAATTGACATCTGTCCTCAACATCGATGAGGCTTGGTAAAAATCCGCTGATGGATTTGAACTTTTGGCCGGGCTTCGGTACCGCGGCCATCAGGGCTTGAGTATACGGGTGCAGTGGTTTGTCGTATATTTCCTCAACGGGAGCTTCTTCGCAGATACTCCCGCAATACATCACGCCGATTCTATCGCATATTTCGGCAGCTACGCCGAGGTCGTGGGTAATGTAGAGGATTGAAGCTTCATGTTCCTTTTTAAGGTTCCGTAGTAAGTCCAGTATCTGAGCTTGAATGGTTACGTCGAGAGCTGTGGTAGGCTCGTCGGCTATCAGCAGTTTCGGGTTGCAGGCCAGCGACATCGCGATAACTGAGCGTTGTTTCATGCCGCCGCTCAACTCATGGGGATATTGTTTGGCGATTCTTTCGGAATCCGGGATTTCAACATCTTGAAGCAGTTCAGTCGCCATCTCCATGGACGCCAACTTGGTGCGCCAGAGCAGATTGCGTAGTAAGGGGGTGTTCCGTATGAGACGAGGCAGAAACGTAGCCGGATCCTTGATCATTTTGTTGTAGATATATCTCTCGGAAGATCGGGTCATCGGCGCCAATATTTTCGTTAACAAGCTCGGGTTTTTTACCGGCTTGTCGATATCATCCACAATCCTTTTCAGGACCGCTGATTGGCGATGAAGAAGTATAGCCTCTGAAATCTGGTCACCAATCGAATAAACGGGATTTAGCGCCGAACTAGGCTCTTGGAAAATCATTGATATTTTATTGCCCCGGATCTTCCTTATTTCGTTTTCCGGTATACTAAGCAAGTCAACGGATTTGCCATTCTGATAATTGAATTCAATGATGCCACTATCTATTAGGCCGGGCGGCGGAATTAAGCGTAAAATGGATAATGCGGTCATGGTCTTCCCGCACCCGGTCTCTCCGACAATCCCGTAAGTCTCTCTTTCTCCTATACTCAGGCTGATATTGTTCAGCGCTGTTACCGTACCGTCGTAGGTATAGAAACGTACGGTTAAATTCTTAATGGATAATAAAACATTCACGTCAGCTCTTCCCCAGTCTCGGGTCTAAAATATCCCGGAAAGCATCCCCCAGCAAGTTCCAGCCGAGAACGAAGAAAAGGATAAACAATCCCGGGATTGCCACCGCGTACCAATAAGCAAATGGATTTCCTGTCGGACCGACGATCCAGTTCCTGGCGAATTGAACCATCTGTCCCCAATCAGCGTAACCCTCCGGTGACCCCAGACCCAGGAAACTGAGGGCTGCCGCAGATAACACCACCGCGCCGATGTCCAGAGAAGCCATGATTAAAGTAGGGTATATGGAGTTTGGGAGAATATGGAGAGCTATTATCCGTACATTAGAGCTCCCGATTCCTCTGGCAGCCTGCACGTAGTCCTCTTCCCTGATACTTAGTATGTCGCCCCTTACCAAACGGGCGTAGGGAGGCCAGGAGACAAAGATGAGGGCAAGTATCACGCTGTGCAAACTAGGACCCAGAGCAACCGTCATGGCCATCGCCAGAATAAGTGCCGGGAAGGCCAGGAAAACATCCGTTATTCTCATGATAACTTCATCGGCTATTCCCCCGAAATACCCGGCGACGCTCCCTAGGAAAATACCTATTAACAACACTGATAGTATGACGAAAAGTCCAACCTGAAAAGCTGACCGGGTTCCCCAGATAACGCCATAAAAGATGTCATATTGCCCCTGGGTAGTGCCAAATACGTGTTTATCGCTGGGTGGCTGCGGAGTTGGTGAATAGCCATCTCTGGGGATTTGATAAACGTTCGTATGGCCTTCCGGCGGGGGAGCAATAACAGGAGCTAGAATGGCGATGAAGACAAAGATAATTAATATGGTAAAGCCGGCTATTGATAGCGGATTCTTACGCAACTGGTATAGGAAATATTTGAAAGCGCTCATGTAACGGTGGCTCCCAAACGAATTCTGGGATCGATGCGTGCGTAGAGAAAATCGACGACGAGATTTGTAATTACAAACAGGACCCCACTAAAAAGGGCGAAGGCGATCACAGAAGGGGCATCCAGATTGACGGCCGATTGCCAGGCGAACCAGCCTAGACCTTTATAGTTAAATATCGTTTCCGTGATCACTACTCCATTGACAATAGATGCAAAAATATAACCACTCACGGTAAGTACTGGTATTAGTGCGTTTCTTCCAGCGTGTTTATTTATTACGACTTTTTCGCTTAGGCCTTTGGCCCTGGCAGAAAGAATATACCCTTTGCCCAGTGACTCCAGCATGCTGGAACGCATCAGCCGCATAATAAAGGCTATGTTGACCACGGTAAGGGTTACTACCGGTAGAACAAGGTGACGGAGAGCATCGAGGAATACCTGTCCGTTACCGTTCAAAATTGCATCGAGAGTGTTGATTCTGGTGTATCTAATGAACTGATCTGAATTGACCAGAATACTCATTTGAGTACTCAATCTCTCCGGAGGAAACAATCCCTTGAAATACCCATAAAACACCATCAACAATATTAACCCGAGCCAGAAGGTGGGCAACGACCAACCGATTATCGCCCCAACCCTGGTAACGTGATCGACAGCTTTATCTTTATGTGCCGCCGCCTGTTTGCCCAGGAAAATTCCACCAAAGATTATTAGAGGTGCTGCATAAATAGCTAATTCGACAGTGGCGGGGAGAAAATTCCAGATAGCCTTGACAACCGGCATGGATACTGCCCTTGACCATCCCAGGTTACCGTGAATTACTTGATTGAACCAGACCCCGAACTGCGTCCATATAGGAGCGTTCAAACCATAGCGTTCTATAACTGCTCCAATATCTGCGAACTGCCGCGGGTCCCTAATATAGAGGGCAGCCCTTTCAACGGGGTCGAAAAGCTGGAGCAATGCGAATATCAGGATGGTAACGCCGAATAAGACGGGGATGAGTAATACCAGCCGCCGTAGAATATAAACTCGAAGTTCCAAGATTCACACATCTTCTTGACAGGAGGAAAGGCTTCCCGAATTGCCTTTCCTCCTGCAAGATTCGTTCTATTTTGTTTTTCTCTCAGTTTTTATTACTGAAGAGGCCTAGTAACCTTTTTTCAAGGCGTATAGATTACCGGGGTGTCCGGGGATGATCGGATTGAAGTAGAAGCCGGTAATCCAGTCACGGAAATAACGCCTGCCAGTCGCCTGGGCTAGAATAACGCTGGGCACATCATCGTAGTATATCTGGTCCAGCTGCCGGTACAGGCTTTCTCGCTCTGCCGTACTCGTCGAGGATATGCCCTGGGCAATGAGGGCGTCCACCGTCGGATTGTCGTAGTGCTGCCAGGCGGAGAAGGTACCCTGACTGGACATGAAGGGTGTGATGAAGTTATGAGCGTCCGGGAAGTCCACCTGCCAGCCGATTTGGAACATGGGAATGAGACTGGTATACATGCTGCGCAGCAAGGCGCTCCACTGCATCACCTGAACACGTACTACGAATTTCGGGTTGATGGTGAACAGGTTCTGCTGCAGTATTTCGCAGGCGGTCTTCCTCTCGAGGTTGCCGGAGTTGTAGGCGATGGTGAAAGTAAAACCTTTATCCCAGACCTGACCGCCCCAGGCCTGCTTCAGGTATTCCGCAGCCTTGACCAGGTCCAGAGAATATTCCTGGGCATTGGGGTTAAAGTAGGACAGACCTTCAACGATGGGCGAGCCGAGCTGCTGGGCTTCACCCTTGTAACCGTCTTTAATCAGGGTTTCGTAGTCAAAGGCGTAAGCGAAGCCTTTCCTGACGTTGATATCCGAGAAGAAATCAAGCGGGATACCATTGCCGTCCAGCTGTCCGCTGCCAACGAATGTGCTATCTTTGCTTATTTGGAGCTGGAAGAACATCGCATCATTCTGTAGAAGGGGTAAATCTTTGTAAACTGTCAGGTTGGAAACACCTTCAAGTTCATCGATGTTAGCACGCGGTACGTCAACCAGGTCCACGTCACCGGCTTCCAGCATCAGCCTCCGGGTGGTCCACTCATCAACGACCTTGATAATTACCCTCTGCAGGCTGGCCGGGGTTTTCCAGTAGTTATCGTTGCGGACAAGGTCGGTTTCAACTCCCGATTCAAACCTGTCCAGTTTGAAAGGACCGGTCCCGTTCATTATCTCCTGCAACGGCGAGCCGCCGGACGCGGGATCATTCAAGGCTTCATATGATGCCTCGGTTCCGTCCCAATCGCCATGTTCGATGCACCATTTCTTATCCACGACCGATGCCCATGTCTGGGATAAAATCTGAAGGAATGGTTCGTAGGAAGCGGCCAGGTTTAACTGTACCCACTGCCCATCGACTTCTACCTTGCTCTTGATTTCATCTAACGGAATGAGACCATCGTCGGTGCGAGAAGAGAGATGACCGGCACCGAACAGCGGCTCGAAAAACATCCACTGGGGTCCAGCACCGTAATCCTGAACCATGCCCCGCTCGAATGAATACTCAACGTCTTCAGGTGTCATCAGGTCACCATTCTGGAAGTGAACTCCTTCACGGATTTTGAATCGGTAGGTTTTACCATCCGGTGAGATGGTCCACTCGGTCGCCAGTACGGGGGTGAATTCAGTGGTGCTTTCTGTGTCCCAGTTGGAAACCAGTGGTTCGTAGACTGCCTGAATAATCTCACCGCTGGATGTGTCGTAAGCGTAAGCCGGGTCCAGGGAGTCCCACCCGCCAATGGTGGCTTCGATGAAAGTACCGGGATTCTTCACTGCAGGTTGAGTCGGGCTGGAGCTAACCTCCGGGGTTGTTGCCGCAGGGGTGGTAAGTGTGGCAGTTGGCGAAGTAGTTTCTTTGGTGCCTCCACAGGCAATTAACGAAGAGGCTGCAAGAATAGCTATTAAAAACAGCAATAAGAGTTTGCCAATTCCTATTTTCCTCAACTAATTCCCTCCTTTTATCGGAGTTAGTTTGTCATTAATACGCCGATATCCAAATATAAATCAAGTCTTAGTCTTTTGGTATTGCCTGTCGACCAAGATCGTAGTTTGGATAACTAATCACCACTGTGCTCCATTATTTTGAATATATTCTTAAATGTCAAGTCTTTGTAATGGAAATCCCCTCATATCAATGAATATAATGTATGCGAGGGTGCGTGTCAAACATTTTAACAATTGCGCCGGATAAATACCGGCAAAATATCCGATATTTACACGAGCATTACTTTAAGATTTCTGGCTACTATTTTCCAGTCCTCACCTAGAGACAACCCATGCAGTTTGGCCAAAACTGAATCCGGTAGGTCTTTTTCATCTCTGGCATTGAGTAATTTTTCCGTTTCCTCTTCCAGAAACTCCACCGTGTTATTTGGATGTATTTTAATTTTTTTATTTACCGGACAAACAATCTGGCAATCCATGCAGCCAATTAGGGAATTATGCCATGATTTTTCAACCCATATTGGGAACTCCTCAATTTTTTCATTGAAGTAACTCAAACATCTATCGGATTGTAGTAATATACGCTCAGCTTTTATAGCCCCAGTAGGGCATGATTGAAGACAGGCTTTGCAGCTTTCGCATTGCGGCATAAGTTCGAACTCATGCCACTGATTTTCATAGACCGGTAAATCAGTGAGAAAAGCCTTTAGTCGGAAATAGCTACCCATACCGTTACAATAGGTGATATTATTTCTCAAATATTTAGCCAGCCCGGTTCTGACCGCCGCGATTTTTACCGGGATCAAAGCCGGAAAAATGCTAAAATCATGCGGGCCGATTGTATCGATAATGATTTTCTCGATTGTTTTATCGGTCCGGTCGGAATAGGTGGGCGGAACAGGGTAGCCGTGCTCCTGCTCATGATACCAGAATACGGTCTCCTGCTGAGACTGAGGGGCCGCGGCGATAATTATAGATTTCAATCCCTTCGGGTAATCTTGAGGCGATAGCCTAAAAAAAGAGAGCCTCTCCTGAAAGAAATTATTCCCGATTAACCCATTTTTTAAAGGTGCTTCAAGGTCTTGTTTTAAATCATACAGGCGCTCGATAGGGCAGGTTGTTATCGAGAAGCCTTGGTCTTTAAGATTTTTCTCTAATTTCTTTATTAGGGTGCTGTTTTCCATATCAAATGTAAAATACAACTTTTCTGAAGAATATGCAATATTTGATAGGTTCCTTATGCTGAATTCAGTTAAATCATGCTCCGTTATTGTTTAACGATAACGATAATATATAATACCAACTGTGAATCGACAGCATCTGATAATCTTTATTGGTGTGGTTTCCGTTTCATTTGCCGCCATCTTTATTCGTCTTGCTGAAGCGCCACCTCTTGTAATTGGTTCCTACCGTCTGCTTATTGCTTCATTGATACTCTGGCCGTTAACTCTGAAATACTCCAGAAACGAGTTAAGACATCTTACTTTTCGAGACCTACGGTTAGGGTTAATCTCGGGTGTCTTTCTGGGACTTCATTTTGGATTGTGGATATCTTCACTTAGCTATACGTCGGTAGTTACTTCTGTTATCCTGGTTACTTCAAGCCCGTTGTTTGTAGCGATTGCCTCCTACGTAATCTTCAAAGAAAAAATAACCCGGAAGATTATAACGGGTATTGTTGTTTGTTTTATTGGCGTTGCTTTTATCTGTTACGGAAATTGGGGTATCGGTGCCGATTCTTTCATGGGAAGTGTCTTGGCCTTATCGGGGGCCTTAGCGGTGTCGGGTTATATGCTGATCGGTCGCAAACTCCGCCAAAGAATGGGTTTATTAGTTTATAGTACTATTATCTGCAGTTCGGCCGGAATATTACTTTTAGTCGCGTCTTTGGTCTTGGGTTATTCACTATCCGGCTATACAGGTAATACCTACTTGATGATGATTCTTCTGGCGGTAATACCGCAACTGCTGGGGCATCTGTCTCTGAATTGGTCATTACGCTTCGTTTCGGCAACTCTGGTGACTATCGCCGTCCTCGGAGAGCCGGTGGGGGCCAGTATTTGGGCTTTTTTTATCCTTGGCGAGAAGCCACAACTATTTGAAATTATTGGCAGTGTTCTTATACTAGCCGGTATATTTACAGCTTTTCGGAGAAGCTGATAAGTTGATCAGCCTGGCAAATTACTATGTCCTTTCCTTTGTTTCCCCCGCTTCCAGCTTGTCGAGTTTCTACTGGGGTACTTGAGGAGTTTAATGGAGTGATAGAATAAAGCCACTTCAGAGTTCGTGGCAGATAGTTTCGATACGGTTTATTGCCTCATCAATGTCTTCAGAAAAGACCATACGGTGAGTGACCGCTCGGAACAAATTTCGACCACGTAAGCCGATCTTTACCCCCACCTTTTCGAGACCTTTAGTAAAACCACCTGCTGATAGTTCTGGAGAAAGTGCGAATAACACTATGTTTGTTGGTACCTCGTTCCTTTCAAGTGAAATGCCTCTGATATTAGACAATCCTTGAGCGAGTCTTCGGGCATTTACATGGTCTTCTCTGAGGCGGTCCGTCATTGTTTCCAGAGCTACAATTCCCGCGGCTGCTAGAATTCCGACTTGCCGCATACCACCGCCAAGCATTTTCCGAAACTTGCGAGTTCGCTCAATAAAGCCCCGTTTACCACAAAGGAGGGAACCAGCGGGTGCGCTCAAACCCTTAGATAGACAAAAAGACACCGAATCTACATTCTCAGTAAGTGAAGATGCCGGCGTTTCTAGGGCAATAGCTGCATTGAAAATACGGGCTCCGTCCAGATGCACATTTAACCCGTGCTCATGGGCGAGGTCACATACCTCTTTTATATAATCGGCAGTAAGAACCGCTCCACCACAGCGGTTATGGGTATTTTCCAGACAAAGGAGCGTGGTCTCCGGGAAGTGAATACCTTTATCACGGATTGTTGATTTAATATCATTTAATCTGAAGCGACCATCCTTATCATTAGGTATGGTACGCATAATCACACCGCCGAGGGCCGATGCCCCTCCTACTTCATACCATAAGATGTGCGCTTCACTTCCCAAGATAATTTCATCACCATGTTTAGTATGGGTTAGCACGGCTATGAGATTACTTTGGGTACCAGAAGTGGTAAAAATAGCGGCTTCTTTTCCCATTCTTTCAGCTGCTATTTTCTCCAGGCGGTTGACCGTGGGATCCTCTCCGTATACATCATCACCGACTTCCGCTTCATACATTGCCTGGCGCATCTCAGCTGTGGGAAGGGTAACCGTATCACTGCGTAAGTCTATTACTTTCATTTTGGATTACTTCCGCATATTCTTGAGGTATCAGGAGGTCGCGACCTTTGAGTTTGAAGCTAAGGTCGGGGCGGGCAGATTTGAACTGCCGACTTTCTGAACCCCATTTGGCCTTGAAAAAAAGCGGAGGCCGCTTGCCTCCTTTTCTGAAGTGATTATAAGAAAAAGAACCCACTAAGTCAACCGGCGAGGAGAATGATTACACATTTCAAGCAATAGTGACCCCATCAATAGGGAGTCTTATTGATAATGAGTGTTACAATCAGGTTTAAGTAATCGTCGACGGCCTTGTTTAGCAGTTGCTAACTAAATATAAGTTAATTCTTATTCGGCTTGAATTGCCGTATTAATCCGGGACTTGCAGGGGTACGATTCTTGCCGTTAGCGGCTTAGAGACAACCTTCTTATAGTCTCCGTATGTAATCGTAACTTCTTTCCCCGGTTCGGCAGTGATTATCAGGATGCCTGGCAGTGACGACTCCAATTGCCCGCCATCGATTGCCAGCTTGCTCACCAGGTCGGTGCGCAAAGCGCTGCCGTCAGCATTCAGCGGCACGATGAACATCCGGTTGTCATCGGCAGTGACCTGTTTATCTTGAGATAGAACGATAAAAAAGTTACCGGCAGTTATTTCCTGGCCGTTATAAACGGTTTTAGCCTGTATAACATAGGCTCCTGGCGGAAATTCTTCAGCCTTCATCACACTTCCATCGATACGCGCCGTGCCGTCTTCTTGAGTCCGCACTATCGTCTGCTTCATCAATTTGCCCGTAGAATCCAGCACGGTTACCGTAACTTCCTGGTCGCCCAAACCGACTTCATGCAGATCGCCGGGATTCTGGCCATTCGAGCGATTAAATGCTGCTACATCGAACTCGTTGGGCGCTCGCCAAACATTGCTATAATTAGGATAAATAATAAGATAAGTGCCTAGAGCTCCATCGAGGTTAGCTACCGGCTGAGCGAAAAGCCAATCGCCGGCCGCCATCCCGTCTATCGTCTGCCCACCTGAAACCTCGTTTAAAATAGTCTTGTACTTGTCGGCGGTTATTTGAGGGTCGCCGGTAGACTGATATTCTTCGAGAATAGCCGCGTTAATGCGGCCTACGAAATCCTCCTTACCGGAAGAACCGGCAAATACCTCTGTCATCAATCGCAGAGCGGTGGTAGCGCTGCTATCGACGATGGTACGATTATATTTATCGCCATCTGTCCTTACGCCATTAAGCTGGTCCCATCCTACGTTAGCTACATTATCGTACGTGCATACATTTGCACCAATGAGCCCATCACGGTAGACCTGAGCGTACGCCAGCGCTTGCCCTACCAGGGCATGAGCTTCCCATATCCACTGTCCGAAGGTAAAATTAATCGGGACATCTCCGGTATCATAAAAAAGGTGACACGTCTCGTGTTCGTACTGTTGGTAAAGATTCCAATATTTGGAAAATTCCGCAAATGGAGGTGGATCCAGAATACTTGGCTTCGGACCAACGTTCACGGTGTTATTTATAGTATCCCAGCCGATTTGCCCGGGGGTGGTAATATTGGGGTCCCAAACCCAGGTTACGCCCGATTGACCGATGGAAAATGGTTCACCGAGATAGTAGACCAGGTAGGGATAGACACGATTGAACTCCTGCCTGGCAGCATCGGCACCGCCCGGTAAATCTCCCTGGAATCTAATGTCAAGGTAGGCCGGCGGCACGGAGATGGGAGTAGCATCCAGTGGCAGGGGCGGCTGACCTGATGGTAGAGCGGAAACCATCGGTGTTGATGCCGTTACCGATGTGGCTGACGAATCGATTGGCTGGCTGCAGCCGCCAGCCAGCAGTAAAGAGAATAGAGGTAATAGTGACAATCCTAAAATAATACTTTTCATTTCTTTTGCCTATGAACCCAATTTAAATTATTGTATCTAAAGTTGACAAGTGTCAATGACATAATAGTACCATGATTACCTTTTATTTCATGATTGCTCTCTTTTGAATTATCCTTCTTTTTCTCCTGCCTTCCTGTTTTTGATTCATATGAAATATATGCCGGATTGCTTTAGTAATATTGTTGATGAAATTCATCTAAATATCTTTTGTTTTTAAGGATGGTTTTGTGGAGAGGCAGTTTGCGTGAATATTTCATCTATCAAAGGAATCGTCTAACTGGCAAAAGAGTGAGGATTTGGTTCTGCCTGTTGAACCCTTAAGTGGAGATAGGGGGATTCGAACCTCGGTGAGGTGGAGGGAAAAGGCGGAAGAGGAAAAGAATCCCGGGAGGTGATGTGGTGGAGATAGGGGGATTCGAACCCCCGACCTCCGCGATGCGAACGCGGCGCTCTCCCGGCTGAGCTATATCCCCGTGGTGACAGGACTATTATAACATATCCCGGCTACCGCTCGATGCGCCGTATCCGGTAGCGCAGTCGGCCGGCCGGGACGGTAATCTCGATGGTTTCCCCGTCGCTCCGCCCCATGAGTGCCTTGCCGAGGGGGGAAGCGAGGGATATCTTGCCTTTCACCGGGTCCACCTCCCGGGGGTCGACTATCTTATAGCGGAGTTCCTCGCCGGAAGCCAGGTCGCTCAGGAGGATGGTATCGCCCACGACGGACTTCACCGCCGGTCCTTTCTTGTCGCTGATGATGGTGGCGGCTTTTATCGCTTCCTTGAGCTCCTTGATGCGCCCTTCGACGTGCCCGCGTTCTTCCCGGGCGGCGTCCAGCGGCGCGTTTTCGCGGAAATCTTTATCGGCGGCGGCCAGCTGTATGGCCTTGACGAGCTCCTGGCTCTTCTTTTTCAGGCTTTCCAGCTCGGCGACGAGCTCATCGTACCTCTGGCGCGAAAGTGTCGCCGCCTGCGGCTGCGCGCGCTTTCCTGCTCCGGCCGGTCCGGCTTTCCCCTTTTTGGTCTTCAGGTGGGTCGCCAGGTTGGTCCGGCTCCACCCCGCCTTTTTGGCGTGGGCGAAGAAAGCCCGCAGCACCTCGAATTTTCTCTCGTAGTCGATGGCGGACACATCGAGCTGCTCGGCGTAGCTGGCGACGTGCGGCGGCGCCAGCTCGGAGAAAGACCTCTCCCAGCCGTACCACCGGGCGAATTTATATACCTCCGGCTGGCTGACTTCTCTCTCTGCGGCGGGCAGCCTGGCGAGGAACTGCGTGGCGGCCTCGCCCAGGCTGGGACTGCGGCTATCGCTGGTTACCATTTATCTCCAGGAGCATAATGATTAATTCTAAGCGTTTTAGGGTTGCCGGTCAATTCAGGCACTTCTGAAAGGAAGCTTGATTTGCCCGATGGTTTTAGCCACTATCTGGTATTTCAGCAGCTTAATTATCGTGCGGCTATGCCAGTCGAAGGAGAGGTCTTCGGCTTTGAGCAGGGCTTGGTCGATGCCCCCCTTTTTTACGATGTCGAAAAGGCGGTCGACCTGCCGGTTGCTGAGGCGCTCGAAAAGCCGGCGGAACCAGTAGCCGGTGCGCAGCTCCCGTCCCAGCTTTTTCCGCCACCCCCGCTCGTAGCGCTCCATTCTTTTCGCGGAGAGGTCGCCTTCCTCGAGGGCATCGTGCAACGTGGCAACGGCGATGTCGGCGCCGATGAGGCCGAAGTAAATGCCGCCGCCGCTGGTGGGCTTTACCTGCCCGGCGGCATCGCCTACTACCAAGAGGCGTTCGCCACAGGTGTGGGAAAGCGGCCTGAGTGGTATGCCGCCGTAGCGTATTTTGACATCGGCTGTAACTATTTTGGCCTGCGCCGCCAGGTCGGCCAGCCACTTTTTCAGTTGGGTGCCGGGATTTTCACGCGAGAGCAGGCCGGCCCTTGCCAGCGGCGATATTGTCGGCACCAGCCAGGCGAAAAAGCCCGGCGCCATGTCCCCAAAATAGACCTCCACCTCGTCGAGATGCGGGGCTTCGACCTCCCCCTGCGCGCCGATGGCGAAGTCTTTGAAAGGGCCCAGCCCCAGCCGCCCGAGCAGTCCGGGATTAAAACCGCAGGCGATAACGGCTGCTCTGGCCGGAATTATTTGCGTTTTACCGCGGCAGTCAGCGGTCACTCTGGCGCGATCGCTCTCGATAACGATATCGGTGACGCGCGTGTTAAAGCTGTAGTCCGCCCCGGCTTTCATGGCGCGCTCCGCCATGTCGGTATCGAAAGCCGACCGGTCGAGGATGCATGCCTGGGTCTCTTCACGCCGCAGGCGTAGCCGCTTGCCCGAAGGTGAAAACAGGCTAGCGCTGTTTACCTTTCTCAGGATTACTTTATCTTCTATCCCGAAAGTGTCGGCGCATTCCTGGCCGATGATGCCGGTGCAAGCGGAATTCGTCCCCGGCTGTCCTTTCTTCTCCAGGACCAGGACGGCATGATTCTTTTCCGCGAGACGGCGGGCCACCCGACTCCCCACCGGCCCGCCGCCGACGACTATGGCATCGTACATTTACGCTTCTTTAATAGTATTACTCGAAAACGCCCTTCTGGCGCAGTCTGTCCACCTCGATTTGACTCATCCCTAAAATCTTGGTGCAGATGTGGTCGGTGTGCTCTCCGATGAGGACGGGTCGCTGAACCGCCGTCTCTACAGCCGAGAGCTTTAGCGGGGCGGGGTGGTAATAGCGCAGCCTGCCCATGTAAGGGTGCTCCAGCTCTCGATAGAAATTGTAGTGGTTCAGCTGCGGGTCGGCATCGAGGTCTTTGGCGTTGGCGACCAGCCCCGCGCCTATTCCCCCCGCCTGTAAGATCCTCTGGATATCTTCCGGCGTATATTTTAACGTCCACTTTTCCACCAGCTTATCGAGTTCGTCGCTGTATTTGACGCGGTCGGCGGCTTTATTATATTTTTTGTCCTGCGCCCACTTCGGACTCCCCATAATCTTTACAAAGCTCTGCCACTCTTCATCGCCGGTCACGGCTATCGCCACCCATCTGTCGTCGCCTTTACAGCGGTAGATGCCGTGCGGCGCGGCGTATTCGCTCTTATTGCCTTTCGGCTTGAAACTCCCGGTGGTTGACCTGGTAGTCGAGGATAAGCGGCGTCATGTAGTTGAGTCCCGTCTCTATCTGCGAGTGGTCGATATACTGCCCCTTACCGGTGCGGCGTTTATAGTCCAGCGCCGCCATGATGGACAGCGTGGCGTACATCGGGGAGAGCTGGTCGGTGTAATAGGTCGATGGCGGCACCGGGGGCCGGTCCGGCCAGCCCACGATGTTGTCCATCATCGTGACGGCGGTCAGGATGCTCCCGAAACCCGGCTGGTCCGCCATGGGGCCGGTGTGCCCGTAGCCGCAGGTGCGGAACATGATAATCTCCGGGTTTATTTTCTTCAGCCCCTCGTAGTCGAGCCCCAGCCGGTCCATGACCCCCGCCGGGAACCCCTCCGCCACGACGTCCGCCCGGGCGACCAGCTTTTTAAAGATTTCGATGGCTTCCGGGTGCTTGAAGTTGAGGGCGATGTCCATTTCCGGGGCGGTGTGCGTGATGGAGAAGAAGGCGCTGCGTTCCAGCCCCACCGGTTCCCCCGGTTTGTTGGTCGGGGCGAAGGGGGCGAAGAGCCTGACCGGGTCGGGCCTCGTCGACGTCTCCACGCGGATGGTGGTCGCCCCGTAGTGGCTGAGATAGTTGCAGGTATATACGCCTACCCCCGCCCAGCAGAGCTGGATAAGCTTTACGCCCTCGAAAGGCTTCTTGTTTTCGGTTTTTTTCGGCTTTTCCGCCGTTTTTGCCATGGAGTCCAGGGTTTTAAGGATCTCGTCGTTATGCTCGCCGATGCGCGGTGCCCTTTTGCGCGGCCCGACGTATCCCTGCGTCGTGACCACTGCCCCGCCCGGGTATTTGAGCTTGCCTATCCCGGGGCAGTCGATTTCTTTCCAGAATTTCCGGGCTTCGAGCTGCGGGTGTTTGAGGACGTCCTCGGCGTTGTTGCAGGGCCCGAGCTGGAAGCGGTTTTCCACCGCGAGCTTGAGGAGCTCGTCTTTGCTGTGGTTCATGAAGAACCTGCCGAGGCTGTCCATGAGCTTTTCGGCCTGCGGGCGCGTCATATCCTGCCAGCTTTTCTTTTCCCAGTCCCATCCCTCTAGGAAGCCAATATCGATGCCGTCTTTTTTGAGGTACTCCATCATGCTGAGGTTGTTTTTGGCGGCGGTGGGGTTGAGGAGGAGGTTGAGGGCGATATAGCCGTCTTTGCAGGGCCACAGGAGCGTGTTTGAGAAGGTCGAGCCGTCTTTGAGGGTGACGGATGCCCGCGCCCGGCCATGCCGCGTGGGTATTTCTTTGAAGAGGGCGTAGGGGCCTTCGATTTCCGCCGAGCAAACGATGTCGAGGGCCTGTTGCGTGATGGCATCGACGTGCTGGCCTCTGCCGGTGTGCGCCCGGTGCGCCAGGGCTATCAGCGTGCCGGCGGCGCCGTTCATGGCCCCCAGGCTGTGGGTGTGCTGGTAGCTGACGGTGAGGGGAGGGCGATCGTCGTAGCCGGCGGTGTAAATCATCCCCCCGAGCGCCCGCACGACGATGTCCGGGTCTTTATAGTCTTTGTACGGCCCTTCCTGCCCGAAGCCGGTGATTGACGTCAGGACGATGCCGGGGTTGATTCGACTCAGCTCTTTATAGCCGAGCCCGAGTTTATCCAGGTAGCCGGGCGGATACGACTCTATGACCGCATCGGCAGTTTTGACGAGTTTCTTGAATGTGTTGACGCCTTCGGCTTTAGTGATATCCAGCGTGACGCTTTTCTTGTTGGCGTTGAAGGCGAGCCAGGTGAGGTTTTTCTCGGGGTCGACTTTATCGTTAGGGAAGAGTCCTCTGAAGCGCGCCGGGTCGCCCCCCGGCGACTCTATCTTTATCACCTCCGCCCCCCAGTCAGACAGCGCCCGCCCGCACATAAACGCCTTTTCGGTCGTTAAATCTAGTATGCGGTAACAGCTCAGCATAAGCCCCTCCGGGAAACAAAAACGTATCTAAAGAAGAAAGATAATGGAATCTCGGATAATTATAGTATGGATTAATAAGGAGGGGCAAATGGGGGGAAGATTAATACTCTCTGATTGACAATTACGTTCGCCTCCCCTATTATGGAAATGTCCGCCGGGGCGTAGCGCAGCCTGGTCTAGCGCGTCTGAATGGGGTTCAGAAGGTCGGCAGTTCAAATCTGCCCGCCCCGACCATTATTCCCCTTCAGATTTGTTCCTCTGTAAACGAGTAATCAAATCTGCCCGCCCCGACCATAGCTTCAACAAAAGCCCAGTCGGGACCTTCTAATACCTCTTGGCTCAAGCCTCTTTCTTGCCTAACCTGAAGAGCATGAATCCGGTGGCACCAACGGCGATACCGATAACAATCAGTGCAGAACCAGTAGCCATGGTTTCCTGGATAACCCCAAAACTAAGCACCGCCATATTGAAAGAGTTCTCCATGTTTAGCCCCTGTGTATATTTCAAATCATTCGGGTTGGCCGGATCATACTTACCGCTCGGATTAAGAGCCATCAAATCGTTGTAAGTTGGGGCAATATTTTGGAGGTGTTTGGAAATAGTCTCAGCGGCAATTTGGGCTTTCTGGGCATTATCAACTATTTCGCCATTATCTATCTGTTCCTTAGTCAGACCGACGGTCACGTTCTGTTGCCGCAATTCATTAGTTATATAGTTGTTCTTCTGAGCAGATAGACCAATAAATGCTATTCCTAAGGCCACACTCACTATCCCCAGGACCACTACTAACATAGCTAGATACTGCTTGCGCCCCATTTTATTCCATCCTCCTTATTTTTATGTTTAGGATCCGTCCTCCTGGAGATTGTAGCGTAAAGGGATAGTTTGCCCCCCTCGGCTCGGCGTATGCCATAGCTCCGAGCCACTTAACCGTGGCTAAGGCAGGCAAGTGGTTCCTCTTGTGCTCATCGGATAACCCGAAGTCCATTAGATACCTCTATCTGATAAATCTATTCTGCCCGCCCAATTGACCTCTTTTATTGGGCGGGAGCGCGAGATCGCCGAGGTCAAGCAATTGCTGCCGTGGCGTCTTTAACATGGAACACCAATGGGAGAAGACGACCACTTTACCAGCGATTGTCTTCTCCATCTCTGCGGGACCGAGCCCCGAATTCACCTATCTTTGAATGTGGAGCGTGCCCTGGTAACATATATCGCCGCCCACGCCATCCTGTGCATTGATGATGTTGCTTGGGTTAATTACCTGATAGCTCCCGCTCACTTCCGCACCTTTCATCCAACCACCTGTAACCCGGCCCTTGAGCACCGCCCTGCCCTTGGTGTTGTCCTGGGTTACATTAAGATGCGCCGTAAATTGATGCTTCCCGCCCATTTCGTAAAGATGACGTCGGCACCGGCGCTGCGGCTATTCGCTGACGCCACTGGCGTTACCGCCAGAGATGACAAGCCTGCGCCCAACACGAGCGCTAAGATTACTTTCCAAATCTTTATATTTTTCATTTTCTATTATTGCTCCTTTTTATATTCTTTTTATTATATTCGCCTTTTACCCGGGAGCTACCGCGCCGAAGGGTTACATTCGCGGATTCCCGACCAGCGTCCTCCACATATAACCTTAGCTCAAACAGCTGCCGCAATGAGCCCATGGCAGACCCGGGTCGGCCCTTCCAGCGCGCTGAAATCCCTGGAGGTGATATTGGTCAGATTCGGGTGCTTGCCGACAGCCTGGAAGATGTCCGACCTGGTGTAAGCCTCATACGCGCTTCGGTCACGCCAGGTATAGACGCCTCCGTAAGTGTTTGTGGCCTTGTCTGCCAGCCAGACCTTAGAGATAAGTCCGGGCATGCTGCCGAAGGTCGGGGCCAGTTCATCGCACCACTTGCGATACTCCCCATCGCTCATGTTCTTGAGATTGAAACTGACTACCTGGATATGCATTGTTTGTTCCTCCTTTTTTATTTCTCCGTTATCAAGAAGGCAAAATGGAGCGAGGGTAGCTTCTCTCCGGGATGGTCATCTATGGCCGTCAACTGTGGGATGCGGAAATTGTTGACCTGGCTCATATCCTCTCCTTTGTATATACCGGGGTATAGGTCGATAAAGTGCCAGCCGGGTTCACCTGCCGCCGGAAGGTAAACGGTCACATCCCCTTGGCTATTAAATCCGCAGGCATAGCCAAAGTAGGCGTTATCATACACCAGCGTATAGATATTGGCCGTTTCCGTCCACCCTACCCCCTTAAGATGGATGGTGATGGTGGTGCCCACCGGACCCGAGGCGGGCTCAATGGCAAAAGCGGAAGGGGTAATCGTGAAAGCGGTTTCCGCCACCTTCTCCCCCTCGATTTGAGCCTCGATGCGATGAGGCCCACCCAGGTCGTCCAATGCTTTAAAGGGAAATTCTATCTCCCCATCGGCACCGGCTGTGACCGTACCTAGTGGCAGCGATGATTCCTGATATCCCTTGCCGGAGACGCGACTGCCCGTCATCCGGAACCATACCAGTTGTATTGGCTCGCCCGATGGAAGTCCGCTCCCCTTTAGGGTAACAGGCGTACCCACTATGCCTGATGCCGTATCCGTCCAGAGAACGGGCTGCCCGGTGCCGGTGGGAGCAATTCCTGGTTCTGCGGGTAAACTTTGGGTTTGAGCTGGTGGGGGAAGCACCGCCGCTCCATCGGTTATGGTGAATTCAAAGGTCCACTGGGGACGGTCTGGTTGCGGTGACTGCTGCATGTTCATGTAGGGAAATGTCGCCGAACCGTGGATGATTTGAATAATGTGTTTACCCGGCGTGCCGGCTGCGGGAATAGTGGCCCGGGCAAGGCCGCCAGTGGTAACTGACGACATCCAGCCGGTGAACTTGTTGTCATACAGGACAGTCCAGCTGTTCTCCAGAGATCGCCAGCCAACCCCTCTAAGCTCGATGGTTATGGGTGTACCTACCGGCCCGCTCGAGGGGGAGATTGAGGCTTGCATGGTGACTTCAAAAGCGGCCTGGTTCTCAGTTATGCCGTCCTGATTGATTACCCGAACGTCATGTTCAAAACCGAAACCATCCGGGACGGTGAAATGGATTTCGAACTGTCCCGCAGTGTCCGTCCTGACTGTCGTTATAGATTGCAGGTTATCTGTAAATTGTCGGCCGTGAAATGTCCCATCGTCTTGGTTGACCTTCCATGAACCGTTTATACCCTGCCAGACAATTTTCAACTCCGAGTTTGGGCCAAAACCGTCTCCGGTGGCTTTTACGATGGCACCGGGCAGACCAGCCGAAGGAGTAAGCGAGAATTCGCCAATATACTTAACTGTTGTTGTTGGTGATACCGATGTTATTGGTGGTACCGGTGTTGTTGCTGGCTGTGGTGGCGGGGTCTCTCCCAATGCGGCCAGGCACGCCGTGGCTATCACGGCTATAAGCACCGTGACCGCCACGATAACCATAAATTTAGCCTTATTCATTTTGGATCTTCTCTTTTACTCTATTGTGCCGCGACCACCTGCAACAGGGCCGGGACAACGTTAAACTCGCTGAACGTGCCCGTCCGGCCATCTTTGCTCGTGGCGGTGACTGTGAATGGCACCGACCCGGTAGGATAAGTTGCGGGAATAGCCCAGGCACCTGTCCAGAAGTGATCCGTGGCCGGGGGCTGTGGTTGATCCGGGGGTGCGCCAGGATGAGGCCCGTACCTGGCAACGAATGTCTGACCGTCACTAAGGTTCACCACGACCGAGTTAAGTACCGTATCATCCATAAGCTGCCCGGTCGCCGGGTCGTATACCTTTATCTGCCAGACTACTTCTTCGCCCTGCGGGAACCGGCTCGAGACGACGCAGATGTCCTGCGGATTCGTGACGCCTGCGCTGCCGATAACTGTGTTCGCATCCACGATTAGAACCTGAGCTACCTTCGTAGCGGTCACTGCCGGGGGTGTAACAGTCACTGTTTTGGGTGGAGCGGTAACGGTCGATGTCGGGGGCGTAACAGTCACTGTCGTGCTTCCAGCACAGGCAGCCGCCACCAGCGTTATTACTCCAATAGAAGCCGCAATAGCACCCGCTTTCCATAATTTAAATAGTCGCATATTATTATCTCCTTTTTTTATCCAATGATTGACATTTATGTGAATATGGTGCGGTTAAATTTTCGATGGTTCATCACCTCCTTTTGTCTACGCTTGCTCTTATAACTGGTTTCACGCACGATTAAGGAATCATCTACAAGTAGAACTTTCACGGTGACTCCCTCTTTCGTCTCAAGGTAGCTTAGCCGTCATCTATTCTTATTCTGGAGAAAGAAACAGTGGCTGAATATCAGTGGAAAGCTGATTCCTTTGTAAGACTTTGGCGTGTTCTTTTGTCGGCGCTTTTCCTACAAATAGGCGTGGCGACACGCCAACCTGGTGGCACTCTGGTTAATGGGAAAGGAGAAAGCTCAAGCTGACTTCCAGGCTGAGGATGTGGCTTGAATGAATTGAGGTTTTCAGGACTTTAGGTGATGTTGCGTCGTGGCTAGCTTACCAGGTGGTTATTTATAGCGTAATGGATTAATTCGGCGTTGTTCTTCATACCCATTTTCTCTAGAATACGAGAGTGATAGGTGCTTATGGTCTTGACACTAAGGAGAAGTTCCTTCGCGATTTCCGCAGTCGTTTTTCCTGCGGCAATCAGGCACAAAACTTGATACTCGCGATTGGATAGAGTCTCATGGGGCTGTTGTTCCGTTTGCTGCAAAAGCGAAGCCAAATGTTCGGCCAGGGAAGAACTGACATATTTACCACCAGATAACACTTTTTGAATGGCTGATACTAATTCATCCGGCGCGCTTGCCTTTGTCAGATATCCCGAAGCACCGATTTTTAATGCCCTCACCGCAAGCTGCTCTTCTGGATACATCGTAAGCATCAGAACGGGTAGGTTTGGTCTTTCGTATTTTATCTGTTCTAGAACGTCGATACCGTTCTTACCGGGCATGGAAATATCCAGAATAACCACATCGTAATTCCCCATTCTTGCCTTGTTAAGCGCTTCCATACCGTCGGTGGCTTCATCAACGGTGACCGGACCAGGTATCTCGGCGATTGTTTGCTTCAATCCCTGCCGGACAACCGGGTGATCGTCAGCAATCAGGATTCTTATCATTAAGATTCTCCATGGTTCGCGAGGGGAATTCTCAGCAGCACTAGCGTTCCTTTGCCAGGAGTGCCTTCTATTTCAACCTGGCCTCCCCAATATCTGGCACGTTCTTTCATACTAAGTACACCAAAAGACCTGAGATCGGTTATATGCTTTTCATCAATCCCTTGGCCGTTATCTTTGACCCTCAATTCAATGCTATTGTCGTTCTTCTTTTAGAGTCACTTTTACTCTGGTTGCATTGGCGTGGCGAATAACATTGGTCAACGCTTCCTGACAGATACGGAAAATCGCCGTAGAGCGATCCCGGTCCAGCACGATGTCTCTGGGGTATGACTTGAACTCAAAACTGATTTCGCTGTGCTTTTCCAGTTCCTTTGTCTGCCATTCGATAGCAGCTGTAAGCCCAAGGTAATCCAACACTGCCGGCCGCAATTGAGCCGTAACTCTCTTTACGGTCTCGATGGCTTCATCGATAAGGTCGACCATTGTCTTGGCTTTTCCGATAAGGGATGTTTCGTTTTGGGGAATTCTCTTGGACATCCAGGATGCATCCATTTTCAGACCCGTCAATAGTTGGCCCAGCTCATCGTGAATTTCACGTGCTAAGTTGGTTCTCTCATCTTCTCTGACCGATTCCAAATGTAGCGCCAGCTCTCGGAGTTGGTTCTGCGAAACTTGCAGGTTCTCTTCTGCCTGTTTACGGTCGCTGATATCGGTAACCATATGGAAGAAGATTCTCTTGCCATCTGCAGTGGAGCCTTTGGTCGGATAAACAGATGAGCGGATCCAGCACTTGGATGTCGGGTCAAATATTTCCCGTTCCACAGCCTGATTTGTTCTGGCTGCCTCTTCCAGCGGGCATTTATCTATAGGTTTATCAAGACCATGGACTACGGAAGGGCAATACTTGCCAACAATGTCCTGAGGATCAACACCCAAAGCGCCTCGGACGGCACTATTTGCTTGCAGAATGTGATGTTCTTCATCCACCAGCATAACGTAGAAGGGGAACGCGTCCAGGATGTCCGAGAGCTCCAGCCGAATGTCCGTGCCCCTGGATTCGTTATTCACGGCTACTTTCCGGAGCCCTCGTGGCCTTTTTGGTGCCTTGAAGCATCCCTGATTCAACGGGATGGGTCGGTGCATTATGCCTCATACAGTCCTGCCCCCGATTCTTAAGAGAGGGGAAATAATCATCACACTTTATTATAACACTGTAAGCACCGAAACTGTGTTTATCTTAGCTTGCAGGTATTTTGGCATAATTTGAGATCTGATGCCACAGATTCTCAACTGAGGCAGGCCATCTTGTGCACGGCTTCCCTTATCTCGCCCACCGACGCTTCTTCCTCTATCGTAGACAGGTCACCGAGCTCCTGGCCGGTGAGCACGGCCTTGATGACCCGTCTCATAATCTTGCCGCTTCTCGTCTTGGGCAACACATTAACGAAGAGGATATCTTTGATGACCACGATGGGTCCCATCTCCTTGCGGACATGCTCGATAAGCTCCTTCTTGAGCCCTTCGTGATTGCCCTGGTAATCTTTGGCCAGTACCACGCAGGCGCTCGCGACTTCACCCCTTCTTTCGTCCGGGACACCCACTACCGCCGCTTCAACTACCGCCGGATGGGACACCAGCGCGTTTTCAATCTCTGCGGTACCGATCCGGTGGGCGGCAATCTTGAGCACTTCATCAGCCCTGCCGGCGAAGGAGACGTAACCGTCTTCATCGCGGTAGGCGGCGTCACCGGCATAGTAAAGTCCCCTGGTACCCGTTTTCGCCTCCCAGTAGTCCCTCCGGTAGCGGTCCGGTTCACCCCACAGGGTCGGCGTCAGACCGGGGAAGGGCTTTTTGATGACGAGGACGCCCTTCTCGCCAGCCGCCACGGAATGCCCGTCGGTATCGTTGATAACGTCGGCAAGGATTCCCGGTGCGGGAAAGCCAGCCGAGCCCGGCTTAATCGGCGCCATCCCCAGACCGTAGGGGTTGCCCACGACGGTCGCCGATGTCTCGGTCTGCCACATATGGTCAATCACCGGTATCCGGCCGCCAAATACCTCCTCCTGCAGCCACGCCCACACCGCCGGATTCAGTACCTCCCCGGCGCAAAAAATCCGCCGGACACTGCTGAGGTCGTGTTTCTGTGCCTGCTCAATGCCAAGTCTCATCAGCGACCGGACGCCGGTGGGGGAGGTGAACATGCCCGTCACCCGATTTCTTTCGACAATATCCCACCACATATCCGGTCGGGGGAAGTCCGGCGTCCCCTCATACAGTACCGAGGTGCAGCCGGTCAACAGGGGGCCGTAGACATTGTAGCTGTGGCCCACAATCCATCCGATGTCCGAAGTGCAGAACCAGATATCCTGCGGCTGCAGGTTATAAATCCATCTGGCCATGGAGTTGATGTATACCTGATACCCGCCGTGGTTCTGGACGGTAATCTTCGGTTTGGCGGTGGTGCCCGATGTCGGCAGGAGGAACAGCGGCTCGTTGGATTCCATAGGGGTAAATTCCGGGCTCATCCCTTTACCCCTGGTCAGAAACTCCTCCCAGCCTATGTCCCTGCCATTCTTCATGCGGATGTCTCCGCCCGTATCGCCACCAAGGACGACGACGGCCTCGACTTGTCTTTCCCCCGGCAACCGCTGTAAGGCTTCATCCATCATTTCCTTCAGCGGCAGCGATTTGCCCCGCCTGGCGCCCCGGGCCTTCGTAACCACGTAGCGTGCGCTCGCCAGGTCCAGCCGGTCGGCGATGGCCCCCGGTGAAAAGCCGGCGAAAATGACCATATGTATGGCGCCGATACGGGCACAGGCCAGCATGATCGCCGCGGCTTCGATTCCCATGGGCATGTAGATGGCGACCCGGTCGCCTTTCCGGACCCCGCTACCCCGCAGTGCCGCGGCGCACTGCTTTACCAGGTCAAGAAGCTCGCTGTAGCTAACTGTCCGCGCTTCTCCGGTGTCACCGTGCTCGGCGATAAAAGCGGCCTTGTTGCCCATTCCCGAGCGCACCTTGTCGTCGAGGCAGCTGTAGCTGATGTTTGTTAGGCCGTTGAGGTACCATTTGAAAGTAGGATAGTCCCATTGGAAGACGGCGTCCCACTTCTTGAACCAGTGAACGTCCCTGGCGTCGAGCGCCGCCCTTTCCCAGAAACCCTCATAGTCTTCTTCAGCCTCTTTGTAGAAAGCCCTGACGTACGGCGGCAGCATCTCCGTCATGTCTTTTACCCTCAGCCGGAAGAAGACTACTTAATGATCTAGTTTAGTATACAATGTAGCCAATACAGCCAGTCAAGGCCGATAATATGATTGAAAACGACAATAAATGTAATCTTTTGTTTGTTTTAAACAAGATATTCAATTGCCTGCCTGAATCAAAGTCAATAAGACCCTGACCCGGCGGAAAGCGACGGTGGTTCATCTTTAAAGAATTTTATCGGGTCGGGTGACGTTCGGCGGCCGGGAAGACGCATCAAGATTTGACAAACGAGAAATCTGGCTTCATAATCGCTACCGTGGATGAGTTGGACCGCCGCTTGATGGTAGAACTGGCCAGGGACGTCCGCCAGAGCAGCGCGGAGCTGTCTTCTAAGCTGGGCGTAAGTGACACCACGGTCAGGCGTCGTATTCGTCAACTGCAAGACCGGCGTATCATCACCTTTGCCGCCATTCCCGACCCGCTTCAACTGGGCTACAACCTCACGGCCATCATTGCCCTGGAGGTTGACCTGAACAAGATTGACGGTGTGGCTAAATCGCTAGCCGCCTGTGAGAATGTACGCTATGTTTCCCTCTGCACTGGTAACCACGATATTTTCGTCGGGGCGTGGTTCCGGTCATCGTTAGAACTGAAACAGTTCGTGAAGGATTATATCGGCGATTTGCCTGGCATAAGGAAAACCGAGACCTTCATCGTCCTGGATGTCATCAAGGAAGAGGTCGGCTGGTTAAGACGTCTGGAACAGGTAAACGTCGGAAGCAAACCGGGAACAGCCCGTCAAAGAAAGAGGCGGAAATAGGCCGGGAGCGCCATTGGGCCAACCGAGATACATCAGATCCGCTAAAATCCCGGCAACCGATAGTAGAATTCTACAGGCAAAGTTTTAGGAGGAAATGATGGCTTTATCCGGAGGAGAACTGCTGGTAGAATTACTGAGAAACTGTGGAGTTGAGTACGTCTTCTGTTCGCCGGGTACAGAGTGGACTCCGGTCTGGGAGGCGCTTTTAAAGCGTTGGGACCAGAGTGACGCCTGCCTGAAATACGTCAATTGCCGTGACGAGACACTGGCTATCAGTATGGCCATGGGTTATGCGGAAGTCACCGGCCGGCTACCGGCAGTCCTCCTTCATGCCAGCGTCGGTTCTCTTCACGGAGCCATAGCAATACGAAATGCTTACGTCGCCCGTGTGCCTGTAATCATTTTCAGCGGAGAGACCTATGAGCACCGCGGCGATGATGAGGTCAGGGCGCAGGGCTGGCACTGGCTTGGTCTCCTCTCCGATATCGGCGGCCCGTCAGCCCTCTTCCGCGGCTATATCAAGTGGGGCAACTCAGTGAAATCAAGAGATAGCTTGGTAGACTCCGTTCTCCGTGGCTGCCAGATAGCCCTCGCCGCGCCGCAGGGGCCGGTATATCTATCAATTCCCACAGAGATATTGCTGAAACTCCGGACAGAAGATCTGGTAACGAGACCGCCCCAGTTTATAACGGTCAACGAACCCTGTACCAGCGACCTCCAGGAAGTAGCCCGGCAGCTCGTCCGCAGCCAGCAGCCGGTCATCATCACGGAACACGCCGGCAAGAGACCGGGGGTCGTTCAGAAATTAACGGAACTGGCTGAACTGCTGAGCGTCCCTGTCTTCGAGGCCAGCCTCCCCTATACTTCCAATTTCCCCAAAGATAGCCCGCTCTACATGGGCTATGATACTTCCAAGGCCCTGAAACAGGCGGACACGGTGCTGGTAGTCGGCGGTCTTACACCCTGGTACCCCCCCTCAGCCGGCCCCGGAAATGACGCCAGGATAATCATGATCGATGAAGCCCCACTTCACGAACGGTTGCCCTACTGGGGTTACCGCTCGGACCTGACCATCAGCGCCGATATCGGAAAGACGCTGGAGTCGCTGGTGAATATCATCCGCTCCGATATCGCCGGACAAAAGCAGCCAGCCCCGCTTAACCGGGAAAGACTGGAGGCCTGTCGGGCCAAGCATGATGCCATGCTCGCTCGCTGGGAAGAGGAAGCGTTGACCGGCCAGGAGGACTGTCCCATCAACACCAGGTGGTTCCTGCACGTGGCCAGGAAGACGCTGCCCGATAATGCCATTATCCTGGACGAGACCTTAACTCATACGCGTTTTGTCCATCAATACCTGGCCCGGCCCGGCTGCTATATCAAATCCGCTTACGGCGGATTGGGGGTTGGTATGGGAGAAGCCGCGGGGGTAAAGCTGGCCCATCCGGACCGGCCTGTCATTCTCATAATCGGCGACGGCTCTTTCAACTACAACCCGGCGCTGGCCGCGCTTGGCCTTTACCAGGAATACCATCTCCCGGTGTTTATTATTATCATGAATAACGGTGGGTACATGGCGATGAAATTCGCCCACAGGATGCGCTACCCTCAAGGCGCGGCGGTCAGCAGAAATCAGTTTCTCGGTACGGATATCACCCCCACTCCAGACTATGTAAAAGTGGCCGAGGCCTTCGGCGCTTACGGCGAAAAGCTGGAAAACCCCGGGGATATCGAAGCGGCCCTCAACCGCGGACTCAAGCAAATAGCGCGGGGTAAAGCCTCCCTGCTGGACGTGATTTTGGAAGATGCAACTCCTATGATGATGCCCCCACGACCCGCTGAGAGTTGACCGGCTAATGCCGGAGACTATAATCCTCATACTCACGTAAAATTAGAGGAATAGTCATTATGCCAATGAAAATCCGCTGTACCGGAGGGTGTTTGTCGGACGTGAGCCCGAGCTAAAACGGTTACGGACAGCGTTTGACGGTGCCATGTAACGCACGGAGAAACTCTTTAAGATGAGTGGAACATCAACTCCTCCGGCTAAGGGAAACGTATTCCGGCGGGACTGGACCGAGGGTAGCATCGTCCGCAACCTCTGGTCGCTGTCCTGGCCGATATTAATTAATAACACCCTCAATGCCCTGGGCCCGACTATCGACATGATATGGATCGGGACACTGGGGGCTTCCGCCATTGCCGGGGTCGGCGTTTCCGGCCTGGCGGTGATGGTGGTAAACTCGCTGATATCCGGTCTTTTTACCGGAACCATAGCGTTGGTCGCCCGGCATATCGGAGCCAGAGATGAACCGTCCGCCAACCACGTTGCCCAGCAGGCTTTTATCATCGGCCTGGTTTTTTCTGGGGTTATGGCGCTGGTCGGTATCTTTCTCGCCGCGCCTTTCTTAAGGTCGCTGGGCGCGGACGCCAGCGTCGTGAATGAAGGGGCGACCTATTTACGGATTCAATTGATTGGCAGCGTCACCATGACCACATTGCAGGCGGCCCAAAGTATTATGCAGGCCTCGGGAGATGCCGTCCAGCCCATGATTATCAGTGCGGGCTACCGCCTTTTACAGATGGTACTCTGTCCGGCGCTGATTTTCGGCTGGGGATTCTTTCCCAGGCTGGAAGTCAGCGGCGCTTCTCTAAGCAATGTCATCACCCAGGCGCTGGGGGGAATCGTCGCCATGTATATCCTTTTTTCCGGGAGGACGCGCATAACCGTGACCTTAAAAAATTTCCGGTTCGACAGGAAAATTATCTGGCGGACGGTGAAGATAGGTATCCCGGCATCCTTTTCCTTCATGCAAAGAAACATTGCCGAGCTGATATTGATGTGGTTTATCACCCCGTTCGGAACTCTAGCAGTGGCCGCCCAATCCGTGTCACAAAGGGTGGACCAGTTTCTACAGAACCTTTCCGCCGGCCTGGGCAGTGCGGCCGGGATACTGGCAGGGCAAAGCCTCGGCGCCGGCCGACCGGATAGAGCCGAAAAGACCGGCTGGCTAGCGGTGGTTATCGCCACCGGTATCTCATTCGTTTGTGCCCTGGTGATATGGCTGTGGATCGTGCCGATACTGCATATTTTTACTCAAGACCCTGGTATCGTGAATATGGCCGCTACCTTCTTGCGGATAATGATTGTCAGCTACCTGGTCTGGGGGTTAGTGGTATCCCTTAGCCTGTTTTTAAACGGGGTTGGTGATACCCTTGTACAAATGTTAACTAATCTAGCAACCATGGTATTTGTACAGTTAACGCTGGCTTATATCCTGCCGCGGTATACCAGCTTGGGGGTATACGGGATACGTTGGGCGGTGGTCATCGGCATCGTCATGAGAGCCGGTATTTATACCGCATATTTTAGAACGGGACGCTGGAAACGCAAGAAGTTTTAACCACACCGGGATAACAATTTAGCGGATTGTTCAGCTTCATCGTTTGACTAAAAAGCCAGATTATTAAATACGAAATAATATACTTCTGTGTGTATATTTCTTTATATTGAGATTGACGTGGCAGTGCGAAACAACATATCATGAATCAACATCAATAAGAGGGCGCGCATGCTCAATATCATCGTCTGCGTTAAAGTAGTTACCGACCCCGAAGCGCCCGCTTCCGTTTTTAAAATCGATACACAAGGAAAGCACGTCCTGCCCGCCCAGGGAGTACCGCCGGTGCTCAACCCTTATGATGAAAATTCTTTAGAGGCCGCTCTCAAAATAAAGGAATCGCACCCCGCCAGAATTACCATCATCAGCGCTGGTAAGTCCATCCCCAGAGCAGTTATCAAAAAGAGCCTGGCAGTCGGCGCCGACGACCTCATCGTTATCGAGGATGAAGCATTAGAGGAGGCAGACAGCTATATCACTGCCTTTGTCTTGGCGGCGGCGGTGAAAAAGGCGGGCGCATTTGACCTTATTCTCACCGGCAGAATGGCGGCAGATACTAACGCCGGTCAGGTGGGTCAGGGTATTGCGGCGTTACTCGGCATTCCCGATGTCACCGTTGCCAGGAAAATCGAGGTCAGGGACGGGCAGGTGAGAGTTGAATGTGTCAAAGCGAACGGCTATGACGTTGTGGAGGCATCCCTTCCCTGTCTTATTACCGTCAGTCACGAAATGGGAGAGCTTCGGCAGGCCACCGTTAAGGGCCTCATGGTCGCCCAGAAACAGTCTTTCACCGCTTGGAAAGTCGCCGACCTTGGCATCACCTTGCCAATGGAGCGGCGCAGCCAGGTCCAGCGTCTTTTCATACCGGAGAGGAAAGTAGACTGTGAATTCATTCCCGGTGAAACCCCCGGGGAAGTTGGGACTAACCTGGCGGTAAAATTATGGGAAATGGGGCAGCTCTACCCTTTTTCCCCGGTTGCCAGACATTAAAAAAAGGAGGACGGGAAAATGATAGAGGCCGTAAAGTCAGGACTTATCGAGCAATTGGTAAAAATCGTCGGCAGTCGGTTCGTCTCCGCCAATCCTGCCGACCTGTATATATACTCCTATGACCTGACGCCGGCGGAACCACATGCGCCGGATGTGGTTATCTTACCGCAGTCAGTGGAGGAAGTACGGGCGGTCCTCAAGTTAGCCGACCGGGAAAAGATTCCGGTTATACCCTATATCGCCGGAGGTAATGTTGGTGGACTTACCATTCCTCTCGAGGGCGGAATCATGCTCGACCTCAAGCGGATGAATAAAATCATTGAAGTCAACGAGGTAGACATGTACGCCGTCGTCGAGCCCGGCGTGACCTTCGGCCAGATTAAAGCCTATCTCGCAAAGCACCATCCTTCCTTGAAATACACCTATGCTTTTTCACCTCCCTCCACCGGGATCATCTCCAATGCTCTGGTGCAGGGGCTGGACAACCTCTCTTTCCGCTACGGCGCCGCTTCACACTGGGTAACAGGGCTTGAAGTTGCGCTGGCCACCGGTGAACTGGTGAGGATAGGCTCGTGCGCCGCAAGCGATACCTGGCAGGCCATTGCCCCCTTCCCGGAGACCGATGGTCTCTTTCTAGGCTGGCAGGGGACCACTGGCGTTATCACCAAGATGGCGGTCAGCCTCTGGCCCAATCCGCCGTACAATCTGGCGGTTACTTTTATGCCGATGGACCTGGAAGGCGCCAATGAAATTTTACAGGCCATTATCCGCACCCGAATCCCGGACGACCTTATTGGCACGTCCTTTGCGCTGAACAAAGCCGGCGTGGCGGCTTACGAGCATAAGAAAATGTCCCTCTATCCCGCCATCCGCCGCCTCCCGAACGAGCCGGAATTCGTTATCACGGCAGAAATCACCGGCAACACGGAGAAAGAGCTCAATGCCAAGGTGGAAGCCGTCGGCGGGGCGGTAGCTGCCCGGTGTAAAGGCCATAAATACCACGGCCCGGAGGCGGCACCCAGCACTACGGCTGCTTTCCCTATGCAGGCGCTGGGCGTGCTGAGTTCCGGCGGCGGCCTCATGTGGGTGGGGACTTACGGCCCCACGAGCCGCTGGCTGGAGACGGTGCAGAAGGGCTGCGCGCTACAGGATAAATACGATATTACACGAAGTTGCTATACTCGCATCATGAACGAGGGGCACTTTGCCGGGTTACGGTGGATGCTACCCTATGACAAAGGCGACCCTGCTCTGGTCAAGAGAATCCAGGACCTGTGCGCGGAACAGCTCGACCTCGTTCTGGAAACAGGCTATATCCCGTACAAAACGCCGGTCTGGGCCGTCCGGAGACTGGAGGAAAAGGTCAGCCCGGACTGGCGCAGGCTACATCGCCGTATTAAAGAGATGCTGGACCCCAACAACATTATGAATCCCGGCCGGTGGGGCATGCCTGGAAAGTAGTCACTATGTTTTAAAAATTTGAGGAGAATACGATGGCACTTAACAACCTCAATGAATGGCTTTATGGGTGTACGCACTGTGGCACTTGCAAAGACGTCCTCAACATCTTTTCTCCCGCCTGCCCCGCCGGCGAAATGTATCAACTCGAGTCTTACTTCCCTTCTGGGAGAATGCTCATCGCCAGGGGTATTGCCAGTGGCGCTCTGACATTGGACGACGATGCTACTCGGGAAAGAATTTACGCCTGCACCGGCTGTCTCTCCTGTGAGCAGCAATGTGGCGTTTATCACCACCAGCATATCTTCGAAATCGTGCAAGCTCTCCGCTCAGAAGCGGTCACACAGGGGAACCTTAGCCCCACCTATATGGTCATGGTGGAGAGCCTGAAAAAGGACGACAACGTCTTTGGCAAGCCCAAAGCGGAGCGCGGCGATTGGGCAAAACATCTGAAAATCAAGAATGCCGGCCAAGAAAAAACGCCTACCGTCTATCACGCTGGCTGTATGCTTTCTTTCGACCCCGATTTGTGGGAGGTGCCTCGCAGCGCCGTGAAACTCCTGAAAGCCGCCGGGGTGGACGTGGGCATCATGGGCGCCGAAGAGTCCTGCTGCGGCGGTCGCGCTTACGAAATCGGCTACGAGGGGGAGTTCACTAAGTACGCCGAACATTTCGTAGAGACCTTCAATTCCCTGGGGGTGAGCCAAGTCGTTACCTCCTGTTCGGACGGCTACGCTACGTTCAAAAAGCTTTACCCTAAAGTGAAAATCGACATGAAGTTTGAAGTCAGGCACATGGTGGAATACCTTGATGAGCTGATTAAAGGCAAGAAATTAAAATTCACGGGAGAGGTGCCGCTTAAAGTCACCTATCATGACCCGTGCCATCTGGGACGGCACCTCGGAGAGAGCGGCTTATATGATACACCCCGTCATATCCTCCAGAGTCTTCCGGGCATCACGCTCGTGGAGATGGAACGCCGCCGCGAGAATGCCTGGTGCTGCGGCGCTGGTGCCGGCGTCAGCCAGGCAAATCCGGAGTTAGCCTTGTGGACAGCCAACGAAAGGCTGAAGGAAGCCAGGTCCACCGGCGCCGCGGCGCTGGTGACGTCCTGCCCCTGGTGCGAAAGGAATTTTAAGGACGCTGTTAAAGAGTACGACCAGGACATCGTAATTTACGATATCGCCGAGATAGCCTGTAAAGCGCTCTGAAAGGGGTTCAGAAGGTCGGCAGTTCAAATCTGCCCGCCCCGACCGTAAAAGATAGAAATCCCTCGGAGATACCCCGGGGGATTTTTTCATTTGTGCTTACTGGTGATTATGGAGCATTATAGAGTAAGATAAACGATAAGATCTTTTAATATTTAGGCAAACATGTTCAAAGAATTTAAGTTTCCATATGGTAATTCCGCTTTGACAGCCCGTGTTCCTTCGGAAAATATCGCCTTTATCTTAAAGAGAAAACATTCCCGGGGCCTGGCGGATGAGACTGCGGCTTTGTTAGAAGCCATCAGGCATCCCATTGATGCACCTCCCTTGATCGACTGCATCCGCAGGAATGATAAGGTAATCGTTATCGTCACGGACAATACCCGGCCATGCCCCGACGACCGGCTGTTGCCGCCTCTTCTGGCGGAGTTGGAACGGAAACTGCCGAAGGAAAATATAACCATCATGGTCGCCTTGGGGTTGCATGCCGCTCTGAATAAGGACGAGCTGAATAAAAAGCTGGGTAAGGATATCGTAGCCAGCTACCGGGTGCTTAACCATGATACTGCCGATACGGTGAATATTGGGGTCACGTCCCGCGGCACTCCGGTTGAGGTCAACCGACTGGTTATGGAAGCGGATTTCCGTATCAACACCGGCTTTATCGAGCCGCATTTTTTCGCCGGCTTTTCCGGCGGCGGCAAGAGTATTGCTCCGGGCGTGTCAGGCAAGAAGGCTATCTATCACAACCACGGCTACGAATTGATTCAGCACCCGCTTTCCCGGGCTGGCATCCTGCGGGGAAATCCCATACACGAAGATATTGTGGAGCAGGCCGGGATGGCCGGGCTTAACTTCATAGTGAACGTGTTACTTAATGGGAGCAGGCAAATCACCCATGTGGTGGCCGGCGACCCTGTGAAAGCCCATGAAAAAGGCTGCCGGATTGAGAGAGGACTTGCCGGGGTCAAGGTGGACCACAAAGTGGACATCACCGTAACCACCAGTGGCGGGGCGCCCCTGGATCTTGATTTATACCAGACCTGCAAAGGAATAGATAGCGCCTCCATGATAACTCGGGAAGGAGGCATCATCATCATGGCCTCTTCCTGCAGCCGCGGTGCCGGGCCTGAAGCGTTCACGCAATCGCATTTAGCTTGTCGCTCCCCGGCCGAGGTCCTGCAAAATTTACAGGCCGGGGGTCACCACCATCTTCCGTGGCAGAATCAACGTCTGGCCTGTGCCCAGCTAATTAATGAAGTCTACCTGGTTTCCGAACTTGATGACAGCCTGGTTAAAGACATGATGATGGTACCGGTCCGCAGTATCGAGGAGGGTCTGAACAAAGCATTTTTCAAGCTCGGTAATAAGGCCGAGATAGCGGTAATACCAGAAGGGCATCTTGTTTTGCCCCTTCTGCAAAGCTAAAGCCTGAGAAATATCTGGGGCAGGCCCAGACCGTTGGGAACAAAATAATTTACAGGAGGTAATAAATGGAAACCTACGGTTATTACGATGTCGTGGTGGTCGGTGGGGGAGTATCCGGCTGTGCGGCGGCCATAGCATCGGTCAGAGTCGGCGCTAAAACTATCCTGATTGAGCGCCTTGGCATTCTGGGCGGCATGATGAACGTTACCGGGCCTCCGGGATGGGCCTTCTCTCACCTCTGGAATGAACGCGGTGAGCAGATTATTGCCGGTCTTGTCGAGGAGACACATCACAGGTTGGAGAAGGAAGGGCATGCCCTGCCGTATCCCAAACCCGAGGACCGCAACTTTAACAATGCTTATTCGTTTGTTGATCCGGACTGGTGGGGGCTCCTTATCTTTGAAATGCTGAGGGAGAACAACGTAGAGCTGCTGATGTACTCGCTCGGCGTAGAAGTCCTGAAAAAGGGTAAAAAAGCAACCGGCGTGGTCGTCGAAAACACGTCCGGCCGGATGGCCGTCATGGGTAAGGTGATTATTGAGGCTACCGGCGAAGGCGACATGGCGGTAAGGGCCGGCGTGCCGTTTTCCAAGGTTGACCGGACCAAAGAAGAGATCGACCCTCCCTCTATTACCTTCCATATGGACGGTGTCGATTGGGAAAAGGTCACTGCCTATTTTAAAACCAACCCCGACCAGTTCTTGGGCGAATCCTGGGGCTTGAAACTTACACCTGAGATGGAAGCGGTAAGGAAGAAAAGCCTGGAACGGCTCAATAGCTGCAAATCCATCCTTGACCTGGTCAGGGCGGGGACGCTGGGGACTATCAATTTCCCTGCCCTTACCCGTAAGGCTCTGGATGCCGGGGATCTTCATCCTTACGGCGACCTGGGCTTCTTTTTCACACCCCGGGATGGCGGGCACATACAGCCCGTATTCCAGCACTCGGCTCAGGTGCCTGATTGCGATGCCACCGATGTCAGGGAGTTGAGCGCCGGGGAGTCGGAGGCCAGGAGACAGGTGGTCATCGCCCTGAAAGCCGCTAAAAAGTATCTTCCCGGCTTCGAAAATGCCTACTTTACCCGGCTGACCATCGGCATGAGGACCCGGGAGGGGAGACACATGGTCGGCGACTACCAGCTGACCAGCGAAGATGTGACGGCCGCGAGGAAGTTCCCCGACGTTATCGCCAAATGCGCCATGGCCACGCAAACAGGAGGCCCTTTCCACTCTACCGCCCACCCCGGTTCCGCCATGAATATCGACCCCAACCGCAAATATCACCGGCCCGGGGATAGGGGGTCATACGATATCCCTTATCGCAGCATGGTGCCGAAGAACGTTGAAAACATGCTGATTACCGGTAAACTGATATCGGTAAACGAAGACTTTAAGAGGGACCTCCTGCCGGACAATATCGCGACCGGCCAGGCAGCCGGTGTGGCCGCTGCCCTGTGTGCCAGGAAAGGCCTCACGCCCCGGGAGATGGAGAAAGACGTCAAGGAGCTCCAGGATATCCTGGTAAAACAGGGCGCCATACTGACCGGGACACATTAGGCGCCTGAAAGGAGAAAACAAAGTGACCATCGTTGATAGTCTGGTATCTGGCGCCATTGATATGCATGTCCATTTTGGTCCTGAGTCTCTGATGGAGCGGCGTCAAAATGCTTTACAATTGGCCCGTTCGGCCAGGGAGATGGGACTCAGGGCCCTGGTGCTTAAAAACCGGGAATATAATACTGTGCCTGTTGCCATGCTGGTGAGTGAGTTAGTCCCAGAAGTCCAGGTATTCGGCAGTTTAACCCTGGAACCCGAAATCGGAGGGGTCAATCCCGCCGCGGCGATAGCCGCCGCAAAGATGGGGGCCAAAGTCATCTGGATGCCCACCTTTTCCTCTACCAATTCCAGGTCGGTATGCGAGAAAGTCCTGGGGTTCAAGCTGCCTGGAGCGGAACAGGTAATCCTAGATTCTAAAGGTAAATTGAAAGCTGAAGCCAAAGAAGTCCTCCAAATAGGAAAAGAATTTAATATCGTCATAGGCAGCGGACATATCTCCCCCAGGGAGACCTTCGCTCTGGCTGAGGAAGCCCAGAGAATAGGATTTAAAAAACTGGTGGTCACCCATGCTCTGCAGGGAGCGCTTACTGCCGTTCTGTGCAGCCACGATGATCTCAAGCAATTGGCCCGCGGAGGCGTCTACATCGAGCATTCATTTTGGGATGTATTGCCCACGATGAATGCCTATGACCCGGTACGAATTGTGGAACTGGTGAAAGCCGTCGGCCCTGAACACAGCATTATGAGCACTGACCTGGGGCAGAGCTATAACCCTCCGGCTCCGGAAGGTATGAGAATGTTCATCGCTACTCTGCTGAGGAAGGGCCTGGAAGCTAAAGATGTTGAGATGATGGTAAAGACTAATCCGGCCAGACTTCTGGGACTGACCTGAACTCAGGTACATGGTCTTTCTCTTTGCCGGCTGATGTGATGCTCCCTATTTTTTCGTTACTTCCACGGTTCCTTTGGCGGCATCCACTTTCACCCAATCGCCGGTTTGAATTACTTCACATGGATTTTTATCGAGTCTATCTACCAGAGGTATGTTTAGTTCTATCGCCAGGGCCGCCCAGACCGGGTGCGTCCGTTCATTAACGATAGCCTTCGGCCTTGTACCGACCGCGGCCATATCCATCAGGATATTGGTGCTGAAGATCCCTCCCTTGCCCGTAGGAAAAACGAGCACCTTATCTTTAAAGCTTTTGCCGTATACTGAGGGGGTAGCGACTTTATTGGTGAACGTGGCATCCGTCGGGTCCGACCACACATTACCGGTGTCCGCCATTAAGTTTACCGGCTCCTGGCAGACCAGGGCTTCGCCTTCGGAAGTCCCGCCGATGCCCTTATGTCCCTTGAGAATTATCTTGGCCATCTAACTTACCTCCATCTTTCCGGCTAACGCAATTTTTACGCAATCGTCGACGCTTTTAAGAACCGGCTGGATATCCTGGTTACCGATATAGTGACATGACTTCGCGTCATAGAAGACGATGGTATTCAAGCCCAGACGCTTGGCGGCCGTGACCGGATTATTCGAGAAATCCGCCGCCGGGACATTTCTGCCTTTCAGATACTCACCCATCCCCAGCTGGACGCCGGCTTTCTTGAGGATATCTGATATACCGGCCCTATCCGCCACCATCCTGACCGGCCCGTCGATCAATGCCACCGTCGGGAATTTGTCGGTAACCTTTTTCCCATCCAGCCGGGCGGCCAGTCTGTAGGCATTCTCCACCGAAACGTTGATGCCGAACCCGCCGATGGATACCATATCCGGTTCTTTCCGGGTGGTCGAAAAAGTATCGAAAACTTCCTGCATTTCTTTCGGCCCGATATTATACGTCTCCTTGGGTTTGGCCCCGCCGAATGCCTCTTCCAGTGTATGCGCTTCCGGTGAAATACCGACGAGGAGAGAGTGGACGACGGCGCCGTAGGCGGGTATGCTCGAGCAGAACTGTATCAGGTTATCATGCGTTATATCCGCGGGGTTTACGCCGTTAAGCACCGGCACATCCCAGTAATGCTTGCCCAGCGTTTTGGAGATAGAGTAGCCGAGGGCGCTCCAGTCGGTCTCGTCCTTTAGCCTTGTCTTAATGTTGAATAGGGTCTTACCGAGCCGGTTCTCCGTCAGGTGAAAGCCGTATTCCGGCGTCTTGCCCACGATGGCGGCGGAATACTGCCCGATAAAACACTCGGTATTCGCCCGGGCGCCGATGTACGAGTTGCAGTAGTGCGTGACTGCGGTGCCGTCGGCGACAAGGTGCTGGCCGAAGACCGGCTGGTTAAACAGGTTGCGCGGGTGGCCGCTCCCGCCGATGCCTAAGACGCCGCCGAACCTTATGTGGATATCCTCGTCTATTTTAATAGAGCCCTCCATCGGAGCCATGGCCATCGGGCATCTATAGGTGGCGCCATGGTCGGCCAGCCATTCCAGCCATTGCTTGGCTTTGCCGGGTTTACTCGGACTGGGACCGAGTGTCAGGAACGCCATGCTGACGGGAATTAGACGCTTGGCGTCATAAAATTCCCCCATTTTCACGAGGATTTCCATGGCTTTTTTAAAGCCTTCCCCGTAGCCGCCGGACAACATTTTATCTTCATCTTTGGTCAACTGCATACGGCTATTTCTCCTTTCCTGAAAATTGATTTCTCCTTGTGGTCGGCTGATTAATGTCATATTATACTACATACGGAGATTCATTAAGAAATCCGGTGGGGCAGGTAATATGAAAATAATCATTGCGCCGCAGTCCTTTAAAGGAAGCTTGAAAGCCTATGAAGCTGCCGAAGCCATGGGAAAAGGGGTCGAATCCTGTGACGGCAGTATCGAGACGGTGTTATTACCCATCGCTGACGGCGGCGCGGGCACGGTCAGGGCCCTCGTTGCAGCCACCGGCGGCAAGTTCGTCAAAGCTCATGTTCACGGACCCCTGGGCGATGTTGTAACGGCGACGTGGGGCATTTTGGGCGATAAAGAAACCGCCGTTATTGAGGTGGCCGCTGCTTCAGGCCTTGACCTTATTCCCGACGGTAAACTTGATCCAATGAAGTCTAGCACTTACGGCACGGGTGAATTGATACTGGCGGCGCTCGAGTCCGGCTGTAAAAAAATGATTATCGGGCTGGGTGACAGCGCTACCGTCGATGGTGGGGTGGGTATCGCGCAGGCCCTGGGCGTAAAGCTGCTCGATGTAAATGACCGGCCTGTTCCCCCCGGCGGCGCCGGCCTTTCTCGACTTCAACATATCGATATTTCCGGTCGTCACCCGTTGGTCAACCAATGCCGGATTCTCTGTGCCTGTGACGTTACCAATCCGCTTTTTGGGCCGGATGGGGCGGCTTACGTATACGGTCCCCAGAAGGGGGCGACGCCGGCTATGGTAAAACAACTTGATACGGCCCTGCGTAATTTTGCCGCCGTTATCAAACAGGATTTAGGCCTGGATATCGCCAACCTGCCGGGCGCTGGAGCTGCTGGCGGTTTGGGCGCCGGATTGGTGGCCCTGCTGGGGGGCACCTTGCAACCCGGGGTGGACTTGATATGTGATAGTATCGGGTTTGATAAATACCTGGTGGGTTCTGACCTGGTGATAACCGGGGAAGGCCGGATAGACCTTCAGACGGCTTTTGGCAAGACGGTCGCTGGTATTGGCAGAAGGGCCAGGGCCGCCGGCATACCGGTAATTGCTATCTGCGGCGAGCTTGGGCCGGGATACAAAGAGGTTTACCAGCACGGAATCGATACCGTGATTAGCATTTTACCAAAGTGCATGAACCGGGACGAAGCCATGCGGGAAGCGAAAGAACTCCTTCAGGATGCCACGGAACGTAGCGTGCGGCTTTTTTGTTTATCATACTCACAACTTAAAAATATCCGACGGTAATCATCTGTCTTAATGTTTGACCAGGAGAAAAGTAACATGCGGTTGCCGTATTCCTCTTTATTTGATACTATTCTACCGGGAGATATCGGGATTAATGGAAACTCTCTCCTTCCTCGAAAGACGCAGTTCAAATAAAAAATAAAAAGGAGAAAAGAAAGCATGAACCTGCAAAGACCAAATGCCAACGATGCCACCAGGACCGCTAACCGGTCCCGGAATGTATCACCTTCGAGCGGCATCTGCTCCCGGTGTATCGACGGCTGCACCGGCAACTGCGAGGTGTTTAAAGCCACCTTTCGCAGTCGGGAGCTGATTTACCCCGGGCCTTTCGGGGAAATCACCGCCGGCGGGGACAAGGACTATCCCATCGATTACTCGCACCTGAATATCCAGGGGTATGCCCTGGGGGCTAAAGGGCTGCCCGAAGGCGTCCCCGCCGACTCGGATTCCGCTATCTTCCCGGCCGTGAGAACTGAGACGGAATACGGCTGGGACCAGAAAGTGAAGATGAGAGCGCCTATCTTCACCGGCGCCCTCGGCTCGACCGAAATCGCCCGCAAGAACTGGGAGCATTTCGCCGTCGGCGCCGCCCTGAGCGGCGTCACGCTCGTCTGCGGCGAAAACGTCTGTGGCATCGACCCGGGTCTTAAGCTGGACAAAAAAGGCAAGATTATCTCATCGCCGGACATGGACCGCCGTATCGAAATTTATAAACGCTATCACCGGGGCTACGGCGAAATCCTGGTGCAGATGAACGTCGAAGACACCCGGCTCGGCGTCGCCGAGTACGTCAGCCGCAAGCACGGCCTCGACACTATCGAGCTTAAATGGGGCCAGGGCGCCAAGTGCATCGGCGGCGAAATCAAGGTCGATAGCCTGGAGCGTGCCCTGGAGCTGCAAAAGCGCGGCTATATCGTTACTCCGGACCCCTCCAACCCGCTCAGCCGGGCGGCCTTCGCGGACGGCTCGCTGAAGGAGTTCGAGCGGCACAGTCGGCTTGGCTTTATCGACGAAGAAGGCTTTTATGCCGAAATCGAGCGACTCCGCAATCTGGGCTTCCGCCGCGTCACTCTGAAGACCGGCGCCTACGGCCTGCGCGAGCTCGCCATGGCCATCAAGTGGGGCTCCCGGGCGCATATCGACCTCCTGACTATCGATGGTGCCGGCGGCGGTACCGGCATGAGTCCCTGGCGCATGATGGAGGAGTGGGGCATGCCCAGTCTCTATCTCCACGCCGCCGCCTACCAGTTCTGCCAGCGGCTGGCTGACCGCGGCGAGCGCGTGCCGGATATCGCCTTCGGCGGCGGCTTCAGCAGCGAGGACGGTGTCTTCAAGGCGCTGGCCCTGGGCGCGCCGTTCGTAAAAGCGGTCTGCATGGGGCGGGCTCTGATGATTCCGGGCATGGTCGGCAAGAACATCGGCCATTGGCTTAAAGAAGGCAAGCTGCCCAATACCGTCAGCCAGTTCGGCACGACTCCGGAAGAAATCTTCGTCTGCTATGAAGAGGTCAAGGACATGGTCGGCCCCGACGTGATGAAGGACCTCCCCCTCGGCGCGCTGGGAGTCTATAGCTACGCGGAAAAGATACGGGTGGGGCTCCAGCAGATAATGGCGGGCGCCCGGTGCTTTAGCGTCCCGGTCATCAGCCGCAACGACCTCATGGCCCTGACCGAGGAATGCGCCGGCGTCACCGGTATCCCTTACCTGATGAACGCCTACAAGGAAGAGGCAATGGAAATACTTGATGGTCGCCGCTAGAGTATGATGTACTGAGTTTGTAATTTCACCGCAGAACTGCCAAATTACACAGAATTATTCGAGGCTGGCGGGGCATCAGCGATGCCCCGCCTCCTTTTTCTCCCTGAGAGAAAGGAGCGTCTAAGAGCATTAAATGGCTAATCGGACTGCGAAAATAATAAGCCATAAATGTCCGCTTAGCACTGTTTTACGGGAAAATTATCTTGTATTGCGCATATATATTTGACTTTATTTCTCATTTCTGTATAATCTATAGTGGAACCAGCTTTAGGAGGCGTATTCTTCATGAGATGGGGCATGGTTGTCAATCTGGTAAAATGTACGCGCTGCCACGCCTGCGTAGCCGCCTGCCGTATTGAGCATTTCCTGCCGCTGGGGATGACCTGGCCGCGCCTTATCGCCTGGGAGACCGATATACCCGGGCAGGAGCTCACCACGCTCCCCGTCCGCTGTAACCAGTGTAAGGAAGCCCCCTGCGTTGAGGTATGCCCCGCCGAGGCCACCAAGAAACGCCCTGACGGCATCGTCTACGTCGATAATAATATCTGCGTCGGCTGCCGTTATTGCGTGATCGCCTGCCCCTACCAGAACCGCACCTTTTTGTCCCGTGATAAAGACCCCGGTTTTTTCCCGGGTTATCCGCGGACGCGCTTTGAGAAGGCCGGCCGGAAGCTTTACCCTCATATCTCCGGGACGACCGAAAAGTGCAATTTCTGCCTGGAGAGGATCGACGCCGGTTTAGCCAAGGGACTTGTCCCCGGCAAGGACCGCGAGGCCACTCCCGCCTGCGTCAACACCTGCCAGGCCAGGGCCCTGACCTTCGGCGACCTCGACGACCCCAATTCTGAAGTATCGCTACTGATTAAAGAGAAAAACGCTTTCCAGCTTCATCCCGAGTACGGCACCGAGCCCTCGGTATACTATATCGACGGCAAGATAGGTAACGCCCCTTCCAATGTCGCCCCGCGCGAGGCGCAGACCGCCGCGCATATGCAGCACCTGAGCACCATGGAAGCCAGGGCGAGGGAAATCTTCAAGAAAAAACAAGGAGAATCTTAAATGTCACCGATGGCGACCCGCCAGTGGATGGTCACCCACGAGTGGATGGTCAAACCGATGCACCAGAGGGAGTGGATCGAGAGGCGCGGCATCATGATATGGATCGCCGAGACCTTTACCAGCCTGGGCGCCGGTTTATTCCTGGTCTCCCTCTTTGTGAAGAGCTGGTGGGGGCTGCTCGTGGGGTGGCTCATCATCATGTTCTTGAAGCTGCCCATCCACATCGCCTACTTCGGCAAGCCCTGGCGGTTCTACCGGACGATGCCGCCTTTTTCCAACGCCTGGAAGACCTCGTGGTTCGCCCGCGGCATCCTCTTTTCCGTCTTTTTCGTCACCTTTGCCTTCATTCAGCTGGTGTTCGGTCAGCCGGACCTGGCTAACCTCATCGGCCATTCGGTCGCCGACCCCATTTACTATATCTTCGGCGTGCTGGCGGGCATCAACGCCCTGGGGGTCGGTATCTACGGCGGCTTCATCATGAACTATGTCAAGGGCATTCCCTTCTGGAACCAGGGTCTCTTGCCGGTGGTGATTATGCTGGCCGGCGTCGCCGATGGCTTCGGTCTGGCGATGGGGGTCGGCCTGGCCGGCGGCGATGCCAGCGTGGCCTGGGCAGAAACTGGCAGCCGCTATCTGCTGATGATTAACATGCTGCTGATAGTCACTTATCTCATCAGCGCCGGCTACACATCGGCGGTTGCTAAGCTGTCTATCCGGGAATTGCTGAAGGGGCCGTCGGCCTATATGTTCTGGGGCGGGCTGATCGTCCTCGGGCTGGCGGTGCCGGCCGGCATTTCGGTGGTCAGCCTTTTCAGTAGCAGCGAGATCTCCAGCGTCCTCCTGATTATCGCTATCGCTTCGCACACGCTCGGGGCGTTTGCCCTAAAATATTGCCTTTTAAAAGTCGGCATCTACCGGCCTTTATTGCCGAGGGTCGCCGCGTACTGATATATTTTTAGCGTTCATTCTGGAGTTTTAAATGACTGAAAAGAAGATTATCAAAACTACCTGCAAGAGCTGTCACGGGGGCTGCGGCGTCCTGGTCGAGGTGACCGACGGCGTTGTCACCCACATCGAGGGGAACCCTGATTCAACCACCCGCGGTACGATGTGCGCCAAGGGCCTCTCGAGCATCCAGCATATCGATAACCCCTACCGCATTACCCACCCCTATAAAAGGGCGGGGGAAAAAGGGGAAGGCAAGTGGCAACAGATTAGCTGGGACGAGGCGCTGGACACCATCGCGGCGAAAATAAAAGAGGCCACCGAAAAATACGGCGCCTGGACTGTCGCCACCTCACAGGGGACGGGCCGAGGCTATAACCGCTATACCCACCGCTTCTCCCGCTCGATGGGCTCCGCCAATGTCATCTCGCCGGGCTATATCTGCCACAGTCCGCGCATCGGACTTTACGGCCTGATTACCGGCTACGGCCGCTTATACTGTGATTATCATGGGTGGGGCGGCGTGTTCCCCAAGACGCAAATTTCCTGGGCGAAACAGCTCGAAATATCCAGCGCCGACTCCGAGATGTGCTACTGGTACATGAAGTCGCTGGACTACGTTAAAAACCTTATCGTCATCGACCCCCGCGCTACGGCCTATACTTCCCGGGCGACGCTCTGGTTGCAGCCCCGCCCCGGCACGGACGCCGCCCTCGCGCTGGGCATGATTAACATCATCTGCCAGGAAGGCCTCTGGGACAAGGAATTCGTCGAGAACTGGACCTACGGTTTTGATACCTTGAAGCAGCGGGCGGCGGAGTACCCGGTGGAAAAAGTCGCGGAGATAACCTGGGTGCCGAAAGAGAAAATCATCCAGGCCGCCCGGCTTTTCGCCATCGACACGCCGGGGTGCATCCAGATAGGCAGTTCGCTGGAGCGGCAGGCCAACTGCGGCCAGACTTTAAGGGCGATTATCGACCTGCTGGGCATTACCGGCAATATCGAGCGTCCCGGCAGCATGGTCAGCTGGGTGCTCCCGGAGACCGGCCTCATCGAAGACGTCTTTAACGAAATCCCGCTTACCGACGAAATGAGGTCGCACATCTACGGCGGCGATAAATTTAAGATGGGCGCGGCGCGCACCTGCAACCCCGATACCATCGTCAGGGAATTTAACGAGGGGAAGAAGCCTATCCGCGTCTGGATAAGCGTGGGCGGCCAGCAGATAGTCCACATGGCAAATACCAAGCAGGTCGTCGAGGCTTTGAAAAAGGTCGATTTCTTGGTGCAGCTCGACCAGTTCTGGGGGCCGATGGCGGAGATGTCGGACATCGTCCTGCCGGCGGCGCACTGGCTGGAGCTGGACGATATTTACGATATGCACCCGCGCTGGTTTATCGAGGCGCACGTTAAGTGCGTCGAGCCGCCCGGCGAGGCTAAGTCGGATGCCTGGATTTTCAATGAGATAGGCCGGCGCGTCGTCCCTAAATACTGGTTCAAGGACGTCCCGACCATGCTCGACTATGAGCTGAGGAAGGCGCCGATTACCTGGAAGAAGTTCAGCGAGAACGTCATTTCCGGCTGCTTCGGTCCCGACCAGGTCTACTATAAATATAAGACCGATTACTGGCGCAAGGGGGGCGGTTTCCCCACCCCGACCGGTAAGATGGAGCTTTATTCGACGGTGCTGGAGAATCTGGGCTACGACCCCCTGCCATATTTTGTAGAGCCCGGCGAGAGCCCTTATTCTACTCCGGAGCTATTCAAGGAGTACCCGCTGGTGCTGACCAGCGGCTTCCGCTCGCCGTTCTATTTCCTGGCGCAGTACCGTAATATCCCCTGGCTGCGCAGCTTCATGGAATACCCCACCATGCAGATAAACCCGGAAACAGCCAAAAAGCTGGGCATCGCGGACGGCGATTTCGTCTGGATAGAGTCGCCGCGGGGCAGGATTATCCAGAAAGCCAGGCTGTTCCCCGGCATCGACCCCAGGGTCGTGGCGGCCACGGCCAACTGGTTTTACCCGGAGGCCCCGGCGCAGGGCTTCCGCGGCGTTTTTATCTCCAATCCCAACGTCCTGACCGACAATAACCACCAGGACCCCATGTACGGCTCGCCGGACCTGACCTGCCTGCTGTGCAAGGTCTACAAGTGCACCCCGGAGGAGCTCAAGGACCCGCAGTACGCGGGCATCTTCACCAAGGAATACGGGGGCAAGCCGTGGGCATGGTAAATAACCCCGACGTCATCTTCGATAGCACGCGGATGGAGAACGTCGGGGCGCCGAAAAAACCCGCTTTGCCCCGCTGGTATTTTCCGCTCATCATCGGGGTTATTGTTGCCGAGGCCGTGGCTCTGGGGTTTATCCTGTTCTACAACTTTCCCCTCCACACTTTCGAGGTATATCCCTTCGCGAAGTACGCCCCGTATGTCAACGCCTCTGATGTCACTCAGCTGTCGGTCACTATCACCAAGTGGTTTTTCTTCCTGCTGACGGCGGGCGTCCTTATCCCTGTTACGATTATCATCATCCTGGAAGTGACCCGCCGCGTCATTATCGCGCGTAAGGGTGAAGTCAATGCCTGGGACGATGAGTTTTCCTGGCTGGACAAATTCGACCGGGTGCCTAAAGTCCCCGCCGACGCCAGGGCGCGTGTCCGTGGCGATTATATTGCCCGTTTCGATATTCACCAGCGCATCCAGCATTACGCCCTGGCGGGCTCGTTTATCGTCCTGGCGGTGACCGGCTTTCTGCGGGGTTTTCCTACCTGGCCGACCTTCTCGTGGTTTACCAATCTTTTCGGCGGCGTCGAGGTGCTGCGTTTAGTCCACGATGTCGCCGCCTTCATCATGGTCGCCGATGGCATTTACCACCTGGGATACATCGGTTATGGCTGGCTCGTCAAGCACAAATTCCCTTCCGCGATGATGCCCCGCCTCAAAGACCTTAAGGACATGATTCATACCTTTCTCTGGATATTCGGTTTACACCGGCACGAGCCGGAGTACGACCATTTCCAGTACGGTCAGAAGATAGACTACTGGGCGATATTCTGGGGACTGCCGGTGATGGTCATCACGGGCATCATCATGATGTTCCCCGTCTTTTTCAGCCAGTGGGTCGGCGGCCAGTGGTTCGCGGTGGTGGCCGCCGCTCACCGCGACGAGGCGGTCCTGGCCGTCGGCTTTATCCTCATCGTGCACATGTATTACGGCCACCTTCAGACCAGCGCCTTCCCCGTCAACACGGTCATGTTCACCGGCCGGATGCTGAAATCGAAATACAGGCAGTGGTTCGGCCGGGAATACGCGCAGCTCACCGGCAAAAAGGAATCAAGCGAATAAAAGATGGCCAGTATAACGCAGCGGTGGATGGGGCGGGGGAATATCGTCAAGGAAAGCTACACTGTCGCCGACCGTCTGTCGGGCGCGCTGGACATCACCCGGCCGGTGCTTTCGGTGATGGGAGCGCTGGGCGTTGCCAGCGCGGCGGCCCTCGCCTACGGCGGCTTTCCGGCGTGGCATAAATGCCTCGTCGGCGTTGTCGCCGCCCTGCTGGCTTTCTCGGGCATTCACGCCTTTAACGACTATATCGACCGGCGGCGGGACGTGGTCTGCTGGCCGGGCCGGCCTATACCTGGTGCCCGCCTGGCGCCCTGGCAGGGCCTGCTCCTGGCCATCGGGTCTTTCGCCGTCTCCCTGGTTATCGTCTGGTTCGCCTTTAACCCCGTCTCCTTTGCCTTCTCGGCGGCGGCCATCGGGCTGGGCTGCCTTTATTCTGGTTATTTAAGAGACCGGGTTGGCTATCTTGTCCTTCCCCCTATTCAGAGTCTGGGCTGGTTCTGCGGCTGGGCTGCCTTCTCGCCGGATACTCTGTTCACCTCCTGGTCGCCCTGGGTACTATATATATTTTCGGTGGCCTGGCAGGCGGGGCACATCATGGTCTACTCGCCCCTGCATCCCATCCAGCATGTCAAAGGGGCAAAGCTCACCCAGGTGCCGGCTTTATTTAAGAGGACGTCCCCGCAGGCCGCCGCCGCCCTGGGTTTTGCGTTTTTGTGCCTGGCGGCCGTGCTGAGCGTCTACCTGGGCTTTTATTTCGACCTTGGCCTCCTTTATATCTTGCCGACCGCCCTGATGGCCCTGGTCGCTCTGGCCATCAGCTTCAGGTTTATGCGCGACCCGGAGGATTTCGCTAAAGGCATCCGGGCTTTCTCCTTCGCTACCTATTTCATGCTGGTCGCCCGCGTGTTCATTCTTTTAAGCGTTTTTCTGTTCTTTTAAGGGTCGCCCTGAGCTTGTCGAAGGGCTAGGAGACCGTTTTGTTAAGCAGCGCGCGTGTTCCCCTCAGCGAAGAGCAATTTGCCAGTGCCAGTGCCGCCCGGTTTTACGACGAGCATGCCCGTCGCTTCATGGGGCCGGCCTACCGCCGGTTTGCTATGAAAGTGGCGGGGATTAATTTCAGCGGGGACCGGATATTGGATATCGGCACCGGCACCGGCCGCCTGGCCGTCGAGCTTGCCAGAGCCCGCCCCGACTGGCAGATTACCGGCATCGATATTTCCGAAGAAATGTTAAAACTGGCCCGGGAGACTGCCGCCCGAAACGATTTAGCTGATAGAGTAAATTTCCAGCCGGCTTCTGCAGAATCGTTGCCCTTCCCCGATAGCTATTTTAATCTGGTAGTCAGCCACACGTCGCTGCATCTCTGGGCCTCCCCCCTTAAAGTGTTTAAGGAAATCGCCAGGGTGACCGCTCCAGGTGACTATTGCCTTATCTGGGACAATATGAGATTAACTAAGTTCAATCCGGTTCCGAGCTTTATCAGCCGGATAATGGGAATGAACGCTGCCCAGCGCCGGCTGTGGATACAGGCCATGCGGTCGTCTTACACTGCCGGTGAAGCGAAGGCGCTTTTAAAGGAATCGCCTCTTGAAGGTGCCCGCGTGGCAACCATTCCCGGGCTTCTTATGCTGGGCGTCGTATGGCGAAAACCTTAGATTTCTTGTTTTTTTAGTCCCTCCTGACCTATAATCATCTGCGATATGTGTTTTCAGTCCCCATCATCTTATAGCTAAGGAGATAAAATTATGGCGAAATCGGCCTTGGAGAAACAGTACGAGAATGAAAACCAGCTTTTGAAGAAGGAAATTGAGAAGAAGACCGGCAGGAGCACCGATGAGCTCTACGATGAAAGGGAGAAGCGGATAAGCGACTCTATCGCCCTGAAAGTGCCGGACCGTATCCCGATGGCGATTAACGTGAACATTAGCCTTTATACCGGCATTCTCAACTCCGCTGCTTATTACGACGCCATCGGCTGGAAGAGGGCGATGCGCAAAATCACCGTGGACCTGGAGCCCGATATGTGCAACGCGGGCCTGCCGACTTCCGGCCCGGCGATGGAAATTCTCGGCGTGAAGAACCGGCTGTGGCCCGGGGGTCCGCTGCCGGCCGACTACGAATACCAGTTCGTCGAGGGAGAGTTCATGAAGGAAGACGAATACGACCTGTTCCTCGCCGACCCGTCGGATTTCATGATACGTTATTACCTGCCGCGGGTATATGCGGCGGCGGAGCCTCTGAAAAGGCTGCCCTCGCTGAGCTCGATGTACCAGGGCTTCGAAGGACTTACGCCCTTGCTGGTTTCCCCGGCGTTCATGAAAATGGCGCGGTCGCTTTATAAAGCCGGGCGGGAGATGGCGAAGTTCCGCGAGACCATCGGCGATTCCTACGAGGAGCTGGCCGCGCTGGGTTTCCCGGCCTTCGCGCCCGTTACCACCGGTGGCGTGGGCGGCGCCCCTTTCGATTCCGTTTCCAGTTTCCTGCGGGGCATGAAGGGTTCGATGCTGGACATGTACCGCCGACCGGAAAAGCTCATCCGGCTTTGCGATGTGATACTGGAAAGGCGGATTGCCCGGTCCAGGCGGGCCGATACCAGGAAGAAACACCGGCCTAACCGGGTCGGCGTGCCCCTGTGGCGCGGCGACAAGTCCTTCATGTCCGAGAAGCAGTTCCATAAATTCTACTGGCCGGGCCTGAAGCGGGCGCTGCAGGCGAATATCGACCTCGGCTACGTGCCGATTCCGTTCTTCGAGGCGGAGTTCGGCGACCGCCTCGAATGCCTGCTCGAGCTGCCGAAAGGAAAGGTAGTGGCTTCGGTGGAACACATGGACGCTGTTAAGGCCAAAGAGATTCTGGCTGGCCATGCCTGTATCATGGTCCGGCCCCCTCTTTCGTCCAAGGTGTGGTCCCTCCGCGAGGTGGAAAAATATACCAAGGAGCTAATCGACCGTTGCGGTAGGGGAGGGGGACTTCAGCTCAACTTGAGGCTGCCGGACAAAGGCACCGCCGGAGACTTTAAAGCCATGCTGGACTCTATCAGGGAGTATAGCCGCTATTAAAGTTCTTGTCCGCCCCCTCTCTCTATAACTCCCGGGTGCGACATTATCCTCTTCTTTTTTATCGCCGTCTCATTTATACTGAATCATGGGTATGGTAGCGTTTCTTCGCGGCTAAACGCTAACCACTGGAAGCTGATAGCTAGCTTAACATAAAACGAAAAACGAATACCCCGGTTCTGAAGCTGATTTTACATAAAACGAAAAACGAATAATTACGAACAAATCGTACGTGAACGTTAACAAAAAAAATATTAAAAAACGAATAACGAATCCGGGTTCCTGCTAGACGGGGAAAACTTGATTATTTGAGGTCGTAAAAGCCCCAGACCGGCACGACCCGGGTGGATGCGCCGGGCTCGGTTACGGAGGTCGACCGCCCCTTGATGTACTCCGGCGGCCTCACTATTCGGTAAGTTATCGCGTTTTGCTTGCACCCCACGATACACAGTCCGCAGCCTTTGCATTTCTCGGGGCTGACGGACGCCTTGAGCTTTTTAGAGTTCGCCGTCTTTTTCATTTCGATGGCCTCAAATTTGCACCGCTCGACGCAGTCCTGGCAGCCTTTGCACTTGTCCTCGTCCACCACCGCCAGGAATCGGTTGGGCGTCATCAGGTCGTATCGCTTGGAGCGGGTGACGGGGAAAAGGTTCTCGCAGCAGCAGTCGCAGCAATAGCAGTCCCCCCAGTGGACAAGTCCGGATTCCTCGGCCTCCAGCGCGATATCCAGCGACTCGGCCAGGGTGATTTCTTTCAGCAGGCGGCCCGGCTGGTTTAGGTAATATTCGCCTCTCGGCCGGTCGAAACAGGCAAAGCACGTCATGATGGGGTGGTCGCAGACGCCCCATACTATCCGGCAGCCGCAGGGCGCGATGATTCTCCTCTTGGCGTTTTCAATCCTCAACCGCCAGTTCTCCTCGGGCATGACCTGGTCGGGGCTGATGTTCGGACTGCGTTCGAGCGCCTGGATAGCCGGCCATATCGGCAGGCTGCGCCCCGTCGCCTTGATCATCTTGTCGGTATGCTCCAGGAACATGTAAGACCACTCGGTCCGGAAGAAATCGCTCCACAAATCTTTGACTTTCTTCGGTATCGCGTTCGGCCCGGTGTGCGGGGCGGTATCGGCGACGGACTCGTGGTGGAAAGCCAGGACGCTCGTGTGAAAAGCATATTGCGTGGGCCCTCTGGTCAGCGCCCCCTTGTCTATCAGACTGTCCAGCATGGCGGAGAGCTTTTTCTCGCCGATGCCCAGCCTAGCGGCCAGCTCCGGGCAGGTCGCCGGGGTGAACAGCTCGCGGCAAATCCCGGCTTCTTCCGGGGTGAAGGTCGCTTCCAGAATCCTGATGAAACGCTCGGATCCCGCGACGCCCAGCTTGGCGGCCAGTTCGGCATATACGCTATTTTTACTCATCATGCTCCTCTAGGGCCGATTGTGAAGTCACTGGTTATTAGTATACTACGAATAGCGCTATTATCAAAAAGGCTTCTCTTAACTTGACATGAGTAGAGGGGTAGTGTAAATTTCTCTAGGGTTTATTCGTCTTAAACTTATTAATGAAGGAGGGTCAAATGGCACAATTAAAGGACAAGGTAGCCGTCATTACCGGCGCCAGCCGCGGGCTCGGCAAGGCTTTCGCCCTGAAGTTTGCTGAGGAAGGTGCCAAGCTGTTTTTAACCACCACCAATCTCGAAAGGGCCCAGGGCACTGTCAAAGAAGTCAAGGCCAAGGGTGCTGAGGTGGGGCTGGTACAGGCGGACATTTCCGTGGAGAAGGACTGCCAGAAAATAGCCAGCGAGGCGATGAAGAAATACGGCAGGGTGGATATCCTGGTCAACAACGCCGCTATCTGGTACGGCCTTAACATTACCCCCTGGGACCAGTGGAAAGTGGAAGACTGGGAGCGGATTTATAGGGTCAATGTCATCGGCACGTGGTTATGCACCAAAGCGATTGCGCCATTAATGGTTAAAGCCGGCAAGGGCAAGATTATCAATATCGCGTCCAATGTGGCGCAGGTGCCCGCGGCGATGTTTTATCTGCCGTATTCCTGCGGCAAGGGCGCTCTTTATACCTTTACTCACGCCCTGGCCAGGGCCCTCGGCCCCTCGGGCGTCAACGTCAATGCCATCGCCCCGGGGTTCACCGCCTCCGAGGCGAGTTTAAGCCAGCAGGGCAGTGATAAGACATTTGAGTTTGCCACCAGTGAACAGACGTTCCGCCGGCGCGGCCAACCGGAGGATATGGTAGGGACGGCCGTATTCCTGGCTTCCGACGCATCCAACTTTATTACCGGCCAGGTATACTACGTCGATGGCGGAACAATCATGCTTTAAGGAGAGTGGAGACGAAAAGGAAGGGAGGGGCGAAAATCCCCTCCCTTCTTATTTAGGCTGGCTTTTCCGGGGATGATTATTTATAGACGCCGTATTCCTTAGTGGCGTCGATCATCGTCTTAACGTTGACCGGCGGCACGTTTTCGATGGTCGCTCCGCTCATCATGATATAGCCGCCGCCCTTGGCGCAATCGTTGATGAGCTTCTTCACGGCCGCCCTGACGTCCTCCGGTTTCCCTACCGCCAGCGTGGAGATGGGCAGGTTTCCGCCGATGCAGGAGACATCACCGAGGACCTTCTTCACCCTGACCATGTCCGTGGCATCGAATCCCCAATAAATCTTGCCCTTCGGCGAGTCTTTGATGACGTCCAACCTCGAGTTGTAGCCGCCCTCGGCCCACGGGAACGGGATGCAGCCCTGCTCGATGAGTCCTTCCATCGTGGCTTTTAAGGATGGCCAGTAAAATTTCTTGAATTGCTGGTCGGACATGAAGCCGTCGGCGCCTTTGTGCAGCGGGATGAAGACCACGGGGCAGCCGTTCAGTTTGGCATTGGAGACGCCCATATTCACCATGATCGGCGTGATTTGTTCCATCGCGCGCAGGAGTTTAGCGGGATTCCGGTACATGTCCGTCATGATACCTCTGGTGCCCCGCAGAGTATCGCCGATGGTATCGAAGGGGGCTTTGGTCCCACCCCCGAAGAAGGCCGGAAAACCCAGCGAGGTCATCTTCGCGCCATAGGCGCCGACCGTGCCGATCCACTTGAGGGCCTCGTCGCCGGCGGCCATCATCGCTTTCAGGGCTTCCTGCACCGGCGGCAGACCGAAGGGGACAAAAGCCGCGCCGGTGAACCCGCCGTACATTTCGTTCATGTTTGAGAACGGTGTCAGCATCTTGAGTCCGTCCAATTTCCCCATGATACGCGGCAGCCATACGGTCAAGAAATAGTAATTGGGGTCGGTAATAAAGGCATCATACTCGTCGGCTTTCATGTATTCGCCTTCTCTAGCCTGGTAGGAAGCCTCTTTGGGGACGCCGTGGCCGGGCCACGAGTAAAGCTTATAGTCCACGAGGTCATGGAGCCTGCCCGGCGGGGAAATCGTCACGCTGCTGTGGGCATCGGGCTGGAGGTCAACGATATACTTGGTAAAGGCCTTGTCCAGCTTTTCATAGTCGTACATGACATCGTAGGGGGTATAGCCGGAGTAATAGGCGGCGAAGAACCCGAACATCGGGAAGACCGGCACCCTATCCGGTGTCTTCATGTTCATAGCGTCCAAAATCCGCTGCACCCTGCCTTTATAGGCCTTTTCCGCCTCGGGGCTGTCAAACTTAGCCCCGGGAGGGGAAAGCCATTTGCCGACCAGGTCGTTTTTCCTTTCATCGGGGGTCATCTCTTCCCAGGTCTTGGCCATTGTTAAACCTCCTTTAATCGATGGTGGGATATGTCACCCAATATTAACCATTTGACGGGAAAAAATCAAGGCGGAGAGGACTTTCAGACATTAAACGGATTCGTTATTCGTTTTTTAAATATTTTTTTGTTAACGTTCACGTACGATTTGTTCGTAAATATTCGTTTTTCGTTTTATGGTAAATCAGCTTCAAAACAGGGCATTCGTTTTTCGATTTATGTTAAGCCGGATAAGGCCTGACCTCTGGCGACGGTCATACCGTCCTTGAGGACAATCTATTATGCAACAAAAAGCGCTAATGAGCAACAGAGTTTTGTCGTCTCGCGGCTACGTTGGATGCTCTTTGGTACTCACCCCCTGAATCCCCCTCTCAAACGGTATTATCTTTGGCTCTCGATTTTTATTATGTTTGAGAGGGGGAGGAAAAAGAAGAGGAGTCGTGACCCTTCAGGGTGAACCTTCACTTCGTGGTGACCTCAGTGGAACCAGGATGAACCCCTCTTAGACGCCCTGGCGTTAACCTTATTAAGGGGGATAAAGATATACTATTTACGCTTTTTCCCTTTCCTTATACCGTCCAGGACGCGCCCGGCTTCATAAGGCATGATAAACAGTTGATAGGCTTCATCAGAGATAGGGGCGCCGTATTTTTCTTCAACCTTGCGGCGGTCGAAGAATTTCTTCTCAATTTCGGCACAAGGATACACGTCGCAGTAGGCGCAATTTTCAATGCCCCTGGCGATAACGCAGGGGCGTATCTTGCAGTCCGCCGTTATTAGCACGGGGTTTTCGCGGTCGTCGGCCATACAGCCGTCGCAATAGCATTGCTCCAGAGTCAGCTTGTCCCCGTAATACCTGGCCACCCCTTCGCGGAACCTCTGCCGGTTCTGCGGGTCTTTCTTCAAGTTCTCCCGGTAAATCAGGCATAAATTACATTTAAACCCGCAGCGCGCGATGATGTCAGGCATTTTAAAGCCTCCTGGATGTTTGGCCGCTGACTTGATTTTACGCGTTTTATTCCTTAAAATCTATAGACGGCCGGAACCGGGGCGGTTAGCTCAGTGGTTGGAGCGCTTGCTTCACACGCAAGAGGTCACAGGTTCAAGTCCTGTACCGCCCACCATACAGTACAATAGGCAGAACTTTTGAACTCGCTTTTGCTCTGACATTCTGATGGGACTCGCAAAACAATTCAAGCCTTTGTTGGAGCACACCTAGTCGTAGTCCCGTACTGCCGTTAATCCATCACCAACGCATTATTCGATCCCGGCCAACCCGGGATCCAGCGGCAAGGTAACTGTAAAGGTTGAGCCTTCTCCCACTTTGCTCCGCACTTCTATCTTGCCTTGATGGCGCTGCACGATTCCATAAACCACCGCCAGACCTAGACCCACGCCCTTTACCTCCGTCTTGGTGGTAAAGAAGGGAGTAAAAAGCTTGCTCATGTTTTCCGGAGGGATTCCTCTGCCGGTATCCTGGACCTCCAATATAACCTGCCTGTCCCGAACGTAGGTACGGAGTGTCAATCTGCCTCCCTGCGGCATAGCCTGAATGGCATTGAGGATAAGATTGAGGCAGACCTGCTGTAACTGGTTGGGGTCGGCGGTCAGACCGGGCAGGGAAGAGTCAAGTTCCTTGAATACCCGGATTTTCTGCTTGTCAGCCGAATGCTGTACCAGGTCGAAAGCATGGTTGACGATGGAGTTGAGGTTAACAGGCTGGAATTCCGCCGGAGACTCACGCGCAAAATCGAGGAGATTCTGGATCAGCTTGGTACTGCGGATGAGTTCAGTTTCCATCTTGGATAAATAATCGAGAGTAACTTCGTCATCGACCTCGCCTCTTTGCACTTTTTTAGCCAGCAACTGGGTATAAACGAGTGTGCCCGATAAAGGGTTATTGACCTCATGCGCTATAGATGCTGCCAGTTGCCCGAGGGAGGTTAACTTTTCCGCTTGTATTACCTGTTCCTGGCTTTCTTTAAGCTGGCGGTGGTTTATTTCCAGCGCTTTCAACAAAGCTTCGAGCTGCTGATTAGATTCCTTGAGATTTGAAAGTATTTTCTGCCGTTTCCCTTTTTCCTTTCTATAATAAACGAACCAAAGAATTATCAAACCACCGATAATGATAACCTCGATAGTCTCGAACAAAGCGTCAGGAAAATATTCAGATACGAGAAAGACGCGAGGGAACATAATAGCAGCAGCTAATGCCAGGCTGATTACCCCTGCCCTGTTGCTGATAAAAAAACTGGCGTAGCCAATGGGCAATAACAGGAAAATACGTTCTATGGCATGGCGGCTAAGACCGAGGAAAGAAAATAGGGATGTTGAACTTGTTGTAAGTATCTGTTGCGGGTAATGAAGAACAGTCCCCACAATCAACAACACCACGACCACCCAAAAGTGTGGGTTTTTTGTAATTTTTAGCCACTGATAAAGCATATTAGCAACCACTTAAACCGGTAGCCGACCTTGCCGATTTTCTATTGTATACCAATAATGATTGCCAATAAACATATTACAGTGAATTAACCACCACCCAGCTTTTTCACGAGATTTTTCTGACTATCATAAACATAGACCGGCACCGGTGAAGGGCCGCTTAAATCATGGGTGGCACAGGCCAGGCAGAGGTCATAAGGACGCCATGCCATCTCTACTCGATTGAGAATACCCTCGGTGATCTCTTTACCGGGTTGGATAACAGCCCTGGCGGCTTTATCAACGGACATATTAACGGCAGCCGAGTTATTGAGTGTAGCCACAATCAGATTAGCCTTTTTTATAACGCCCTTTTCATCCGTAATGTAATGGTGGGTCAGCGTACCGCGAGGTGCCTCAATAATACCCACGCCTTCATCGGGTGTTCTGGTAGGTATGGTCCGGATATCGGGACTGGTGATATCCGGGTCGCGGCTCAATTCGAGCAGACGTTCGGCGGCGTAAAGAAGCTCGATAAGGCGTGCCCAATGCATCGCCAGCGTGTGGTGGACTGGCTTGCCGCCGAGCGTGGAGAAATATTTTTCATAGTATTCCTGCGCCAGCGGAGTTGCCATGCCATCAGCAACGTTGAGCCTGGCTAGGGGAGCCACGCGAAAGACGCCGCTGTCCTTGCCATCCACGAAACCTTTCCAACCGACTTTCTTGAGGAAGGGAAACTTGATATACGACCAAGGTTCGACGTGCTCGGCAACGTGGTTAAGGTATTCGGCGGGAGAATATTTGACGAACTCTTTACCTTCGGGGTCGACGACTCTGACTTTACCGTCGTAAAAATTGACTTTATTATTATCGTCCACCAGACCCATATAGTAGGTCTTGTGAGTATAGGCATCGCTAAGGATCATATCGACATAAGCTTTGTTCTTCAGAACAATGTCATCGAAGACTTTTAGAGATAACTTGGCAAATTCGACCGATTCTTTAGCGATTTCCTCAATTTCTTTTCTTTCCTCTTCATTAATACCACGGCTCACACCGCCGGGCAAGCCAAAGACAGGGTGCACACCCCGTCCGCCAATCATATGGATAATATGGTGATTGCGCATGCGGGTTTTAATGACGGCACCGCCCAATTCCAGACCGACCTTGCCGATAACACCGATGATGTTGCGTTCAGCTACCGGGGCATCAGGTCCCATAACAAAGTCCGGTCCGCCCAGAATGTAGAAATGTGTGGTATGGTCGGTGACATAGAAAGCGCTGTAGAGAAGCTCGCGGAGTTTTTTCGCCGTCGGAGTCGGTTCCACGTGATACAGGGCGTCCAGCGCTTTGGTAGCAGCCAGGTGATGTGCCTCCGGGCAGACACCGCATATCCTCTGCGTGATTTGCGGCATATCATCGGCCATACGCCCCTCGGTGAACTTTTCAAAGCCCCTTAATTCCGGCACTTGAAAGTAAGTGTTGGCTACCTCGCCGTTTTCATTGAGGAAAATCTCTATTTTCCCGTGACCCTCGAGGCGGGTTATCGGGTCGATCGTTATCCTTTTCATTTTATCCTTGACCTCCTTAATAACGATTCCGGCATCGAATATCTGTAAAATGTGCCGGCCGGGTCAGCAATATCGTCCATTATCCTGTCTATTTCTTCGGGGTCTGTAGAATCGACTATGGAGGCAACGGCACTCAAAAAATGAACCCCCTGGTCGATAACCCCCTTTACCGGTCCATAACAGCCGGTGCAGGGCATGTTAGCCTGGGGACACGGCGCACCGCAGCCTCCCGCCGTGGCTATCCCGGCACAAAGGATGCCCTGTTCCAGCAGGCAGGTATCTTTATCGGGGATAATTTGAAAAGGACGGTAGAATTTTTTAACTTTCTTTTCATTCTTTTTACGGGGGCAGTCGTCACATACGGCTTTAACATTATGAGAAATGACCGTGCCTTTAGGCGGCAGTTTGTTCTCAATCAATGCCTCCAGCGCGAGCCAGGTGGTCTTTTCTTCCGGAGGGCAGCCGGGGACAAAGAAATCCACGTCTACCGTTTGAGGCAGGCTGCGTACGGTATTAAAAAATTCCGGGAGGGATAAGGTTCCTTCAGGCACTTGATAGCTGGTCTGCGGCAATACCTTCTTGACGTTATCCGTAGATGGTGTTTCCAGGTAAGTGCGGTCGAAAATCATATCCCGATTATATAGATTGGCCAGCCCCGGGATGCCTCCGTAATTGGCGCAGGCGCCGTAAGAAATTAATATTTTAGATTTGCCCCGCAGCATCTTCGCCATGTGTTCCTGTTCCGAAGTGCGGATGGCGCCGTTAAACAAACAGACGTCGATACTTTTTTCCGGCATGGCTTCCACATCTTTGTATTTAACATCAATAGCCACCGGCCAGAAAACGATATCGGCAACTTCAATCAGTTTCAGGAGTTTTTCGCCAATCTGGAGTTGAGCAATCTCACAGCCACCGCAGCTTGAAGCCCAGTATAGCGCCAGTTTAATCTTTGCCATGCTGTCCCTCCCCATTATTCCGATTGAATGGGCCGAGCACCCTGACTTTTTCCGTCATTTCGTTGATTACCGAAGCGTACTTCTCACCTTCGGAGGCGGATACCCAGTCCAGGCGTACTCTTTCATCTTCAACGCCGAACTGTGCCAGCATTTTCTTTAATAACGGTACACGCCGCATGGTCTTATAGTTACCTTCTATATAATGACAATCTCCCGGGTGACAGCCCAGGATAAGCACGCCATCAGCACCGGACTGGAAGGCTTTGATGATAAAAGTCGGCTCAACCCTGGTGCTGCAGGGCACCCTGATTACTTTAACATTAGGCGCGAAATGAATCCGCGAAGTACCTGCCAAGTCAGCGCCGCGATAGGAGCACCAGTTACATAAAAAGCCGACAATCTTAGGTTCCCAGCTCATATCATTACCTCCTGCACCTTTACCTTTAGATACGGTTCAACTGCCTTGAGAGCCGGAGAGATATTTTTATCCAGCCCCACTTCTTTAGGTTTGAAGCCAAAAGCAATGCCCATCAATTGCGTAAGTGCCAATACGGGCATTTCAAATTTCTTGCCATCACGGTTTTTAATTCGACCCTGGTTAGCGTCCAGGTTGGTAAAACAGAGGGGACAAAGAGTGCTGGAAATGCACCGGCCGCCGTGAAGCTCAACGTTATCCAGTATGTTATAAACTAATTTATGAATCATATTTATATTACTGAACAGCTGCGTGCCACCGCAGCACTGCGCCTTTAGCGGGAAGAAGACCGCCTCTGCCCCGAGGGCTTCCGTTATCTGGTCCTGCCATACCGGAAATTCAAAATCGTCCGGGCCATAGGGACGCGACTGGTGGCAACCATAGTAATTGGAGACTTTCATACCGCTAAGTTTTCTCTGTACCTTTGAGGCAATAATATCAAGTCCGACATCATTGATAAAAACATCCACCAGGTTTCGAACACGCAGCGTACCTTGATATTCAAGATTGGTCACCGCCAGGGCTTTTTTTACCTGTTCCCTGATTCTGGCGTCCTTGGTATAGGTTACGTGGGCGGCAAGCAGGTTGCGATAGCAGCAACTACAGGGAACGACCATATCAAGTTTTATTTTTTCCGCCAGCGCCAGGTTCCGCAAGGCAACAGCCGTCGCTGAAAGTTCATTGATGGATTCGCCGGGGCAGCCGCAGCATGTCCAATTCTCCAGCTCTTTGAGCTCTATATCCAGTACCCCGCAAACCGCATCCACCGACGCTTGAATAGGCTTACCGGTGCTTGCCATGGCACAGCCGGGGAAATAAGTATATTGTTTCATTTGATACCTCCGCTCTTCTGCATTGCATCCACCGCTTTCATGATGGCCGTGACTTCCTGGCTGCCCTTCTTACTTCTCTTAGGGGGGAAAATTGGCATCAGCCCGCGGGAAAAAAGGTCCCAGGCTAAGGGCAACATCCGCATTCCCTCAAATATATTTGTTTTGATGTAGAAGCTCATCGCCAGGCTGAACTCCCAGAGACGCCCCTGTTTCATTGAATCACGCAAGCCTCTATGTAGTGTCAGGGTTGGGGTTTTTGGCCTATATCCTTCGCGTTCGGCAATGGCTTCGACAGCGTGTATCAGCTGGGAAGGCTTAATGCCCCTGGGACAGCGTACTGTGCATGAGTAGCAGGTGACGCAGTTAAACGCAGACGTACTGGACAGCACCTTATCCCGCTTGCCGGCGCGTATCATAGCAATTATCTTTCTTGGCGGATATTCCCACCATTCGACGGTCGGGCAGGAACCGCTGCATACTCCGCACTGGATACACTCGTTGATTTTTTCACCGCCGGGCTCGGCAGCCACTTCATCAACGAATGTCTTGGCTTCCTTAATCGTTATCGTTTCCATAATTTCCCCTTTCCAGGTCGTACGACATCAGACCTAGACCAGAATTCCCTCGATTTGCGCCATAATTTCTTGTGTAGTGTAGTGTTTATGTTTGATAGCGGCGCTCGGGCAGGCAGCCACGCAAGCTCCGCAGCCTTTACAGATGGCGTCATTAATTTTGGATACCTTTTTCTCTTCATCATAGGTTATGGCCCCATAAGGACAAAGCAAATTGCAGACCCGGCAGCCGGAGCACTGTTCTTCATTAATTTCGGCAATAGTGGCTTCGGTTTCCACCACCCCTTTATTTATCAATGCCAGGACTCTCGCGGCCGCGGCAGAAGCCTGCGCTACACTATCACGAATGTCCTTGGGGCCTTCACAGCAACCAGCGATAAAAACTCCCTCGGTCATGGTCGCCACGGGATCGAGTTTGGGATGCCTTTCGATGAAGAAATCACCCGTGCCGCAGCTGATATTGAATATCCTGGCGACCTCACGGGCATCCTTTTGAGGTTCCAGGGCAGCGGCAAGAATAGCCATATCAACCGGCAGGCGTTCCCTTTCACCGATAAGGCTGTTTTCAAACTTGACGATTAACTTGCCCTCTTCATAAGGCGTTTCCGCCACATCGGTGATTTCTCCGGGACGTCCCCGATAGAGAATCGTTCCTTCTTTCAGGATACGGTTATAAAACTCCTCGAAGCCTTTGCGGGGCGCCCTGATATCGATATAAAACTCATAGACCTCGGCTTTGGGTAAGTGTTCGCGTAACAGATGCGAAAATTTCAGCGAGTACATACAGCAGACCGACGAGCAGTATTCGTGGTGATTGATATCCCGGCTGCCGACGCAGTGAATAATGGCAACTCTCTTCGGCTCTTCTCCGTTCTTAAGCAATATTTTGCCGCCGGTGGGACCGGCGGAATTGACCATTCGTTCGAATTCCAGGCCGGTGATGACGTTATCCAGTCGCCCGTAGCCGTATTTCTGCATGACGGAGGGGTCGAACTCTTTATAGCCTGTGGCCAGTATGATGTTACCGACATTCACCTCCACGATTTCCTCTTTCATTTCATGGTGGACGGCTTTACGCTCACAGGCGGTGACGCATTGCAAACAGTCGCAGCAAACAGCACAGTTGAGGCAGCGGCTGGCTTCTTCGATAGCCGTTTTTTCATCGAATCCTGCTTCTACCTCATTAAAGGACCTGATTCTTTCGGCTACAGACAACGGCGACATGGTTGCTCTCGGTTTCTTAGCCACGCCCTTCTTGGGAACGTCCTTGACTCGCTCTTTTGCCTCCGGTCGCCCTTCTTTAATGTCGGTACCCTGGAGGTATCTGTCTATCGAGATGGCGGCTTCCTTACCAGCGGCAACCGCCTCGATAACGGTAGCCGGCCCGGCGACAACATCACCACCGGCAAAGACTCCTTTCTTACTGGTCTGGTATGTGATATCCTCAACCTTAATTGTGCCAGACTCTGAACATTCGATATTGCCGGGCAGCATGGATTTATTAACCGCCTGACCGGTAGCCATAATCATGGTATCAAGCTCCAACTCTGATTCAGACCCTTTTACCGGCACCGGTCTCCGGCGCCCGGAGGCATCAGGCTCGCCCAACTCCATTTTAATGCATTTAATTCTGGTCATCCTGCCGTTTTTAACAATCACCTCGGTGGGATTGGTCAGATAGCGGAGTTTCACACCCTCCTGTATCATTTCATCAATCTCGCTGGAAATGGCCGGCATTTCCGCGCGGGAGCGGCGATAGATAACGCTCACCTCTTTAGCTCCCAGACGCACGGCGGCGCGAGCGGCATCAACGGCGGCATTGCCGCCACCAACGACGGCTACTTTACCGCCGAGTTCCACTTTTTCCCCTTCACTGACCTGTCTCAGGAAATCGATGGCATGCATCACACCTTTAGCATCTTCGCCAGGAATATTCATTTTCTGACTCACCCAGGCACCATTCGCCAGGAACACCGCCTTATATCCCTGTTTTTTCAATTCGTCCAGATCAGTGACAGTGGTATCGGTCTTTATGTCCACTCCAAGCTCTTTTACATAATCAATTTCGCTATCAAGTATCTTCTTAGGCAAGCGATACTCCGGAATACCGTAACGCAGCATACCGCCGGCCTGACTGGCTGCTTCAAATATAGTCACAGGATATCCGGCTTTAACCAGGTCATAGGCGCAAGCTATAGCCGGCAGGACCGGAACCGATAATGGCCACTTTATCCTTTTTAGTCTTTTCTACCGGAGCGGCTTTCTCACGCCCATTTTTCAGCTCATAGTCAGCCATGAACCGTTTTAACGACCTGATAGCTATGGGTTGGTCTACCTTACCACGCTCACATTCAGTCTCGCAGGGATGGGTACAGACTCTGCCGCATACCCCGGCGAAGGGCATGGTCCGGCGTAGTACTTCCAGAGCTTCTTTAAACTTGCCCTGGGAAATTAGTGCCACATAGCCGTGGGCATTCACGCCGGCCGGGCAAGTAACCGAACACGGTGATTTACCCTGCTTATCTATGACGTAGGCGCTGGGGACCGCCTGCGGGAACGGGCGGTAGGCGGCTTTCCGGGTGCCCAGTTTCATGTTGAATTCAGACGGAACAGTTACCGGGCACACTTTCTCACAGTCGCTGCAGCCGTTGCACTCCTTGACGTCGATATACCTCGGTTTCTTGCGTATTTTAACGGTAAAATTGCCGATAAAGCCAGATACTTCAGTCACCTCGCTGTAGCTCATAAGGTCGATGTATGGATGCGAGCCTGCCAGTGTCATTTTTGGGGTGAGAATACAGGCGGAGCAATCCAGGGTGGGGAAAGTTTTATCCAGTTGAATCATGTGCCCGCCGATGCTTGGTTCTCTTTCCACCAGATATACCTTGTGCCCTGAATCGGCGATTTCAAGGGCAGCCTGGATTCCGGCGACGCCGCCGCCTACAACCAGGGTATCGGGGTTGACCGGCACTTCCCTCGTATCAAGCGGTTCCTGATAATAGACACGTCTTACTGCGGCGCTTACCAAAGCCTTGGCTTTTTCCGTGGCATCCTCAGGTTTATCGGTAACCCAAGAGGCATGCTCACGGATATTCGCCATTTCAAACAGGTAAGGGTTGAGTCCGGCTTTTTGCATCACACGGCGGAAAGTGGGTTCGTGCATCTGGGGCGAACAGGAAGCAACAACCACCCGGTTCAATCCCAGCTCTTTGATATCCTCTACAATCAGCTCCTGTCCCGGACTGGAACACATAAATTTGTATTCGCGGGCAATAGTAACATTAGGCAAGCCTTGAATGAACTCTACCACACTGGGGACATCTACCATACCTCCAATGTTAGAACCGCAATCGCAGATATACACACCAATTTGGGGTTCCATGCTTCACCTCCTAATAGAAACATGAGAAGTAATAAAATATCTAAAGGACAAAATAAAAAGGGTGAGGGTTTTAAAACACCTCACCCATTCTCGGCCGCTTTGTATCTTCTTTCTGGTACATTTTTATTCTCTAACCTTTATTTTGGTTATCAATATGGACATTTTACCGACCTTTTTAAATTAGTCTTTCCAATTGACTGGGAGAAAAAGGCTTCACAATAAATTCTAATGCGCCTGCTTTCATTGCCTCGACAGCCAGTCCCACCGACGGATAGGCAGTTATAATAATACAATTGATACTCGGTTTAAGTTGCTTTACTTCCTTTAATACGTCGATGCCGCTTTTGTCCGTTAGCCTCACATCAATAATAAGGGCGTCGAAATCATGTTCTTTGACCAAATCAATGGTCTCCTCGCCAGTTTCGGCCACTGTCACGTTGTAATTATCCTTAAGCCAGTCCCGGAGAGACTCGCGCATTACTTTTTCATCATCAACTATTAAGACAGACTTTTTTTTACCGTAAGCATTCTGGATGTTGTGATTCATTAGCCCGATAATATAATCCTGCATAGAAATACCGTTATAGGCGCATTTAACCTTTAACCTGGTATAGAGTTCTTTCGGAATTCTGATGTGTATATCTCTCTGTGTATCTATCATTTCAATCAGTGAGTTGTACCAAAGTACAATGGTTCTTTTGTATAATAATACCAAGCGTTTTGGAGAAAATCAAGAGTATTTGAAAAAATATTTTTATACGATTACTAGAGCCTGAATATGTAAATATACCAATACCATACATACAATCAAAGGAATAATAAATTTTTCTGCCTATTTCATTAAACACCGATATTAGTTGCTCCAATTTCGGTGCTTATTCAATGTAACGTGGCAACTACCGCGGAGGTTAGTAGGTTGCTGGATTGGGTTTAACTCCAGAAGCCCAAAATGTAGATCTGCATCTGGTCCCCTGGTAATGATTCACTTGACATTATGGTGAAAATAGAATACAATAATAAAATACGGTAAACGGTGTCCGTATACCGTAATATTTAGAAGTGATTTAAGAATTAATACTTGAATTACAACGAAGGCGATTGATGAACAAAAAGTCCTTAAAGATTGTTGTGTTTTGCTGTACTACCAGCTATGACCAGACTCAGCTGATGCGGAATTTTAATCCGCGGGGAACTGAGCTGAAGGTGATATCGTTACCCTGTTCGGGCCGGCTGGATATTCTCTACCTGATAAAGGCGTTCGAGACACGCGCCGATGGCGTCGCGGTCATGATGTGCAAAGAAGGCGAGTGCCGGTACCTGGAAGGCAATTTAAGAGCCAGGAAACGGGCGGAGGTGGTGGAAGAACTGCTTAAGGAAACGGGACTGGGCGCAGGACGGGTGGCCATTATCCAGATGGATGATCGCGGCATCGACCCCAAAATACGGGAGCTGGAGGAGTTTTATCGGAAAATATCGACTCTGGCCCAAGGTAATCAAGCACCGTTTAATAATTTGCGGACCACCCTGATGAACAAGGAGGGTCAGCGATGAAACCTGATAGCAGATTGGCCGGTAAACTTGACGGAAAAGATTTTATTTTTACCGCCGAATATCTACCTGTTGCCGGGGCCGATGCTTCGTTCGTAGAAGCAGGTGCTAAATTTTTTAGCAACCGCCTGACAGCGGTGAATGTGGCGGATAATCATTACGGCGTCGCCGTGTCCAGCCTGGCCGCGTCGGTGGCTTTGGCCCGGGCGGGTATCGAGCCAATCTTCCAGGTGGTCACCCGGGACAGAAACCGCATTGCCCTCCAGTCCGACCTGCTGGGGGCGGCTTTACTGGGTATAAAAAATGTGCTTTGCCTGTCCGGTTTTCATCAGACATTGATAGATTGTCCGCAGGCAGCGAATGTCTTCGATATCGATTCGATACAACTCATTGCCTTGGTAAAGAAGATGAATGAGGGCTCGCTCCTGGACGGCACGAAAATCCAGGGTGAGTTCTCCATGCTGATCGGGGCGGTGGCTAATCCGTATATGAAACCGCTGGAATTGAATATCATGCGGCTGAGTAAAAAAGTCACCGCCGGAGCCGACTTCCTCCAGACCCAGGCGGTTTTTGATGTCGCCGTATTCGAGCAGTGGCTTGAGGCGGCCGGTAAGGAAGGTATCACCGTAAAAACCGCCATTCTGGCAGGAGTACTGCCACTGAAGAGCGCGGCTGAAGGTCAGAAACTGCTGGAGACACATACCGATTTCAATATTCCTATCGATGTGCTTAACCGGATAAAAGCCGCCGGCGGTCTGGACTCTCAGAAGAAAGAGGGCTTGAAGATAGCCGTCGAAATAATAAAACAGCTTGAAGCAATATCGGGGTTAAGGGGGGTACACCTTCTTTCCGGGGGCAACGAGGCTATCGTACCGGACCTGCTGGCGGCAATTTCAACATAGATTGAGGCTAAATTATGCCTGAGAAGTATCATATCGCCACAAAAAGGATACCGCCAAGATTGCCGCGGATTGGTAAGTTCGGCGTGGTTGATTGGCGGGAAGATTGTGCCGGGTGCCATAACTGCGTCAAGAAGGCCTGCGTTTACGACCGCTACCGGCAAGAAGCCCAGTATATTAAAGGACTCAATGACGTTAACACCTTTTTCTTTGAGTGCATGGGCTGTTTCTCGTGCGTCCAGAAGTGCACCAAGGGGTTGCTGTCCCTCGCGGTAAACCCGGCCTACGAACGTATGGGCAATGGCTATTTTACTCCCGACATCATCCTGACTACCTGGGACCAGGCCGAAACCGCGTCGATTCCTGTTTCCGGAGCCGGCTACCGGGGGAAGTTCACCGGCGACGGGTTCGACTCCATGTGGACGGACATGTCGGAAATCGTTCGGCCCACCCGCGACGGCATCCACGGACGCGAATACATCAGCACGGCGGTGGACATCGGCAGAAAACGTCCGCATTTGAGTTTTGAAAAGGGTGAGCTCAGCAGCGTCCTGCCACCGCTGGTCGATATCCCCATTCCTTTGATCATCGATATGCTGCCGGAGAAGTACTTCTTTTCGCAGCTTATCCCTGTTTTCGTCGCGGTAGCGGCGCGGACGGGCAGTATGGCAATAATCGACTGGAAAGACAGTGACCTTCCGGGCGTGGAAAAAGAGAAAAACCTATCCAACATCGTATTTTATCTGAGCAAAGACACGCCGCTGCCGCCGGAGGGAATAATTCGTAAGTCAAGGCTGGTGGAAATAGCCGATGGCGATAACGTCGAGCGGAGGATTAAAGAGCTTAAGTCCATCAATCCTGAATTGGTGGTGGCGGTGAGGGTTGCATTGGACACTCACGGCGAGCCGCGCGCCGTCGAACTGGCTCGTCAGCCGTTTATCGAGGTAATTCATGTCGTCGCGGATATTAACGGCAACCAGATCGGCGTGGAGAAGCCCAGGTTTATTAAAGATATGGTGCGTGACATTCATACGTCCCTGGTAAAGGACAGAATTAGAGACGAAATTACTATCATATCCGGCGGGGGCATCGCCCTGGCGGAACATCTGGCCAAGCAGATCATCTGCGGGGCCGACCTGGTGGCGATTGACCTGCCGTTGCTGATTGCCCTCGAATGTCGGTTATGTCAGGACTGCCGGGACGGTTTTGCCTGCCCGGCTAAAATCGAGGAAATAGATGCCGATTACGCTATCGGGCGGATGACCAATTTAATCGCCGCATGGCATGACCAGATAATCGAGGTGATGGGGGCGATGGGCATGCGCGAAGTCCGCCGTCTCCGCGGTGAAACGGGGCGCGCCTTATTCTTCGAAGACCTCGAGGAGGATACCTTTGGCCGACTCTTTGGTACAAGAAAAAAGAGCTAAACAAATCCTGCCGGAAAACACCGAAAAAACGCTGGTGCCCCAGGTGGAGATACCGCGCGTCATTAAACCGGCGCCGCCGCGTTTTCGTAATGAGATTGCCAAGTATATTATCCGGCGCAGCAGCGACTGTGTCCGGTGCGGTAAATGCGCTGAGGTCTGCCCTTATGGTGTGCACATTCTCAAGCCGGATTATAAATATTTTATGGCTCCGCACCAGCATGTCTGCATCGGTCCGTCATGTCAGCAGACCTCCCACTACTGCATCGACCTGTGCCCGCAGAAAGCCCTGAAAATGGTGGAAAACCCGATGCTGAAGTGCCTGGGGGACTACCGCTGGACGCCGGACATGATTCTGGCGACCTGGAAAATGGCGGAAACCGGTGCGCCGCCCTTACCCGAGTACGGCTTCGACTATCATGTCGGCGCTTCCGGCGGCGGTTTTGACCGCCTACGCTTTAAGTTCCCGGATAAACCGGCGGTCGAACTGACTGACGATGAGATAGACATCAGTCTTGAGCTCAACCGGCGCCATGACGGTCGGCCGCAGGTAAGAATTGACGTCCCGTGGTATGGCGGCGGCATGTCTTTCGGCTCGGTGAGCAATATCACCCAGTTATCGAAGGCGCGCGCCGCCGTGGCGTTCAATACCTTTACCTGTACCGGAGAGGGCGGTTACATGGAGCGCATGAGACCGTACGATGACCATACGATTACTCAGGTCGCCACCGGGCTTTTCGGCGTGCGCGAGGAGACCATCCAGCGGGTACGCATCGTCGAATTCAAATACGCCCAGGGCGCCAAACCGGGTCTGGGCGGTCATTTACTGGCGGATAAAGTCACTCCGGCCGTGGCTAAAATGCGTGAAACCGTCACGGGAATCTCTCTGTTCTCACCTTTCCCGTTTCACAGCGTCTATTCCATCGAAGACCATAAGAAACATATCGACTGGATAAAACATATTAACCGGCGGGCTTTGATATCGACGAAAGTCTCCACGCCGGCGGATGTGGACATGGTGGCCGTGGGCAGCTACTCCGCGGGCACTCACATCGTGCACCTGGATGGTGGTTACGGCGGCACCGGCGCAGCGCCGGACATCGCCAAGAAAAACATCGCCATGCCCATCGAGTATGCCATCGTCAAAGTGCACCGTTTCCTGGAGCAGGAGGGGATACGCGACAAGGTAACTCTGATGGTCAGCGGCGGTTTAAGGACGAGCCATGATATCGCCAAGGCTATCGCCCTCGGCGCCGACGGCGTGGTTATCGGCACGGCGGAACTGGTGGCGTTGGGCTGTCTGCGCTGCGGCCGCTGCGAGAGCGGGCGCGGCTGCCCCCGCGGCATCGCCACCACCGACCCGGAACTAAGCGAAATGGTGAATCTTGAATGGGGGACGCAGCGTATCATCAATCTTTACAACGCGTGGCGCAAAGAGTTGGTGGATATCCTGAGAAGGTTCGGTCTACGCAGCGTGCGTGAGCTCAGGGGACGCACCGACCTTCTGGTTCACCTCGATTATACCAATGACGTGGAGCAATGACCATGAACAGGGACATGATCGCAAAGCTGATGCTCTCGCGGCAAAGAATGAACGAAGCACTCTATCTGCCGTTTCCCACCCGGTATAAAGGTGAGGAAGAGGGCGGCTGTGGCGTGGTAGGCTTTTGCTGCACCGAGCCCGTGGCCGCCCGGCATATCCATGAGCCATCGCAACAGATGCATAACCGCGGCAATGGCAAAGGCGGCGGCATCGCGGCGCTGGGGTTTGTCCCTGAACAACTCGGCGTCAGCCGGGACGTACTGGACAATTATTACATGGTTCATATCGCCTTTTTGGATACCAGCGTACGACCTGAACTTGAAAGAAAACACATTTCGCCCTATTTCGACGTGGCCGACTCCCAGCAGCTGGAAACACTCGATGACTGGAAATCGATACCGTCACTGGAAGTCAGGCCGCCGGATGTCTGGCGCTATTTTGTACGCGCAAAACCGCCGGTACTCGACTCGTTCATTGTTAAAAATGAGCTGTCCCTTCTGAGCCGTGACGAGGCGGAAGACGAATTCCTGAGTCAGCAGAGCGTCAGGTTGAACCAGGAGTTCTACGCCTCTCTCGGTGACAAAAAGGCGTTCGTGATGTCTTACGGCAAGAACATCATGATTCTGAAGGTCGTCGGATACGCCGAGGCCATCACCGAATACTATAAAATCGATGACCTGCGGGCCCATGTGTGGATTGCCCACCAGCGTTTCCCCACCAAGGGGCGGGTATGGCATCCGGCGGGCGCTCATCCCTTCGGCGCCATGAATACCGCGCTGGTGCATAACGGGGACTTCGCTAACTACCACTCGGTATGTGAATACCTGGCCCAGCGGCATATCTATCCACAATTTCTCACCGACACCGAGGTCTCGGTACAACTTTTTGATTTGCTCGACCGGACCTATCACTATCCCCTGGAATATATCATCGAATCGCTGGCGCCAACTTCGGAACTGGACTTCGACCGCCTTCCTGAAGGAAAACAGCGCATCTACCGGGCGATTCAGGCGACGCAGATTCATAGTTCGCCGGATGGCCCCTGGTTTTTCATTATTGCCCGGAATATTCCGGAGGCAAAGAAATTCCAGCTCATGGGCATTACCGACACGGCGATGCTGCGGCCGCAGGTATTCGCTTTCGCCGACGGCGAGGTGCAGGTGGGCGTAATCTGCTCGGAGAAACAGGCGATTGACGCGACGCTGCTGAGCCTGTCCCGGGAGGATAAACGGATATGCCCCATCGCCGACCGCTACTGGAACGCCAGGGGCGGCAGCCATACGGACGGCGGCTCATTCATCTTCAGTCTGGAGCGGAACGACGCCGGCAAAATGCGGCTGACCTGTACCGATAAATTCGGTGTCCCGGTGCAAATACCGGCGGGAACGGAAATAAACAATTTATCTGAAGAGATTAAGCTTTCATCCTCAGACACAAATTATATTGAAAACAGCATCCGGCAACTCTTTGATGCCGGCAGCCAAATCGTGTTTGAATACATGCTGAATAAAATGCCCGCCTGGTCTTTTAGTGAGGTCTCGGCCGCCTGTGAAACTATCAGGTCACTGGCCAAAGACCCGGATAAAACCGCCACTGCCATCGAGGTTTTAACGCTGCTCAATGACCGCAGATACGACGCCGGTCTTAAAAAGCGCAAGTACATACTTCAGATCGTTCGTGACGCGCTGCATCAGTTGTTCAGCGACCTCCCCGGCTTCGCTGCAACAACAGCGAGTTCGTACCGCCTTATTGATTACGCGTCCCGGGCAATGTTAAGGGAGCCGCTTAGCGGTGAAACAACCCTGGTCATAAATGCCAAAGGATTTCCCCCGGAAGGTAAAGATAGTGACGCCTCTCTCATCATGGATGGCTATTTTAAGGGATGGCGGCGCTTTATCAGCTTTAATTGCGCCGGGCAGCGGTTTGTCGGCTGCGGACTGGGGCCCCAGACCGACGGGGTGACCATCGATGTCTATGACAGCTCCGGCGACTATCTGGGTTCCGGCATCGACGGGCTGACCATCACGGTGCACGGCAATGCCCAGGACCAGCTGGGGCAGATTACCAAGTCCGGTAAACTTGTCATCCACGGGGATACCGGCCAGACATTTTTATACGGGGCCAAGGGTGGCTCTATCTATGTCATGGGCAATGCCGCCGGCCGGCCGCTTATCAACTCGGTAGGCAGGCCCAGAGTAGTCATTAACGGCACCTGCCTGGATTTTCTGGCGGAGTCGTTTATGGCCGGCGATGTTTTCAATGGCGGGGGTTTCGTCATCCTGAATGGTATCACCTTTGATGATAAAGGCCAAATCGTCTCTCTGCGGGAACCGTACCCGGGCAGCAACCTGTTCTCGCTCGCTTCCGGGGGGGCCATTTATATCCGCGACCCGGAAAACCACATTGTTAAGCAGCAGTTGAACGGCGGACAGTTCCTGCCCCTGACCGGCGAAGACTGGGACATCATCTTGCCCTACCTTCAAGAAAATGAGCGCCTGTTTGGCATCAAGGTCGAGGCTCTGTTGACGGTCGATGGAACGAGGCGTATTCCGTCGGAGGTTTACCGTAAGATAGCGCCCGTCCAGCTCGCGGCGCTGTCATCGAAAAAGGTCGAAACCAACGGACAAAGCGCGCAATTAGCTGATGATTAAGGGTTTACCGGCATGACAATCAGAATTAAAAATCAGTTATTCGCTGACAGCCTCATCCGTATCGTGGAAAAGAAGGCGGAGGTTAGTCTGGACCGGTGTTACCAGTGCAAAAAGTGCTCGGTCGGTTGCCCGGTAGCCGGGCAGACCAAATCTCCGCCATCGGAAATCATCCGGCGGCTGCAATTGGGCGCCGGTGAAGAACTGCTGCAGACCGACCTTATCTGGACGTGCCTGTCCTGTGAGACCTGTTACGCGCGGTGCCCGAATGAAATTAATTTTGCCGCGATTATCGATGCCTTGCGTTCGGTGGCGCAGGAAAGGGGCGTCGCTAAACCAAAAGGCAATCCACCCCTGTTCAATCGTTTGTTCCTGAACACGGTCAAGACCTTTGGCCGGGCTTACGACCTTCAGATGATAGCCTTATATAAAATCAGGACGGGCAATATCCGGCAGGACATGGATAAATTTCCCACGATGATAAAGAAGGGGAAAATGGCGCTCCTGCCGCCATCGGGGGCGGACAAGCGCACAGTACGCCGGATCTTTAACCGTATCCCCAAAAATAAAGGAACGACGAAATGAAATACGCCTATTATCCCGGATGTTCCGCCCATTCGACGGCCCGCGATATGCACGAGTCCAGCATCGCCGTGGCTAAGGCGCTCGGCATTGAGCTGGCCGAAATCAAGGGGTGGACCTGCTGCGGCGCCAGCGCCGCCCACCAGACCGACCGCGCCCTGGCGGCTTCCCTGGCGGCGGCTAATCTTGTCCTGGCCAGGGATATGGGGCTGGATATGGTGGTCAACTGCGCCGCCTGCTATAACCGCTCGAAAACGGCCAATTACGAAGTGTCCAATTCCACGGCGATGCGTGAGAGCGTCGGCCTAATGCTGGGACAGCCGTACGACGGCTCGGTCGCCGTGCACCACTTGGTCGAGGTCCTCTTAAAAGATATCGGTTTACAAAAGCTCCGCAAGAGTTTCAAGCAGTCCCTGAACGGGCTTAAGGTTGCCTGTTATTACGGTTGTTATCTGCTGCGTCCGCCGGAAGTCACGCAATTCGATGACCCGGAGAACCCCACCATCCTGGAGAGCCTTGTCGAGGCGATGGACGGCGAAAGCCTGGACTGGCCCGGCAAGGTGGACTGCTGCGGCGGCGTGCTTAACCTGACGCGGACGGAGATAACCGTGCGGCGTTCCGGGGCGATTATCGACATGGCACTGGCGGCGGGCGCCGACTGTATTACGGTGGCCTGCCCGATGTGCCAGACCAGCCTGGACTTACGCCAAAAAGATATCGAGAAGGCAACCGGAAAAATTTATAAAATGCCGATCGTCTACATTACCCAGCTTCTGGGTCTTTGCCTGGGGATTTCACCGAAGGAACTCGGCTTCGACCGGCTCATGGTAGCGCCGACGGCGGTCACCCTGGCTATGGGAAGGCGATAAGATGGACGGAAATGGTAAGAAGAAAATAGGGGCGGTATTGGTGCAGGGCGGCGGCATTGCCGGCATCCAGGCGGCCCTGGACCTGGCCAACTCCGGCTTTAAGGTGTACCTGGTCGAGCGTGAAGCCGCCATCGGCGGGATGATGACCCATCTGGACAAGACCTTCCCCACCGGCGACTGCGCCACGTGTATCGTTTCTCCCAAGCTGGTGGAGTGCGCCCGCAATATCAACATCGAGATACTGACGCTTTCGGAGCTGGTGGGCCTTGAAGGCGAACCGGGAAATTTCAAAGCTACGGTTAAAGTCCGTCCCCGCTACGTCGATGAGGAAAAGTGCACGGCCTGCGGGAACTGCACGGAAGCCTGCCCCGTGAACATACCCAACCAGTTCGACCGCAATCTCGGCACGCGGAAGGCGATCGCGAAATACTATGCGCAGGCTACGCCGAATATCTTCGGAATTTTGAAAAACGGCCACTCTCCGTGCAAGGTGGAGTGCCCGGCACACATTAACGTCCAGGGCTACATCCAGCTTATCAAGAAGAAGGAATACCTGAAAGCGGTCAACCTGATCAGGGAGAGAAACCCGCTCTCCGCTATCTGCGGGCGGGTCTGCAACCATCCCTGTGAGTCCAAATGTACCCGCAATTCCGTCGACTCTTCGGTAGCCATAAGGCTACTCAAGAGGTTTGCCTCCGATAAAGAGATGGCAATGGTGGCCTCCGGACAGCTGGCCTTGCCCGAGGAAAAACCATTCCCCTCGACGGCGAAAAAGGTGGCAGTAGTCGGCGCCGGGCCCGCCGGGCTGACGGCCGCCAGCGACCTCGCCGAACTCGGCTATGCCGTGACGGTATACGAGGCGTCTCCGGCCGCCGGCGGCATGCTGCGCTACGGCATCCCGGAATACCGGCTGCCGAAAAATGTCCTCGATTATGAGATAGAGCTCATCCGCCGTAAAGGGATTTCCTTCATCTATAACACCCGCGTGGGCGTGGATATCATGCTGGAAAAGCTGCGGCAGGATAACGACGCCGTGTTCCTGAGCGTGGGTATTCAGAACAGCCGCAAGCTGGGCGTGGAAGGCGAAGATAAAGCCGGTATCAGCTATGGCGTGGAGTTCCTCCGGCAGGCCGCCGATAAGGCCAATCCGCCTAGTGTGAAAGGTAAGGTCATCGTCATCGGGGGCGGCAACGTAGCCGTGGACGTCGCCCGCACCGCCCAGCGCTTGGGCGCCGCCAGCGTGGAAATGGTCTGCCTCGAGCAGCGTCAGGAAATGCCGGCTTTGCCCGAGGAAGTCGCCGCGACCCTTGAAGAAAATATCAAGATTAACAACGGGTGGGGGCCGCGCCGTATCCTGGGAAATGGCGCGGTCGATGGCATCGAGCTCAAACGCTGTACCAGGGTCTACGACGAAAACGGCCGTTTCAGCCCCGCGTATGATGATAATGATATCATCAGCCTGCCAGCCGACCAGATTATTGTCGCTATCGGGCAGGCGCTGGATAAACAGGTTACCTGCGACATGGATTTCTCCATCGAACGGGGGTGCTTTAAGGTCGACCCCGTGACCCTGGAAACATCGATAAAAGGCGTCTTTGCCGGCGGCGACGACGTCTCCGGCGCGGCCTCGGTGATCCAGGCGGTGGCGGCCGGCAAGCGCGCAGCGGAATCAATCGACCGCTTTCTTAGCGGCGAGGATATGACGTCGGCACGCTTCGAGTCTACGGTGAAACCGCTGCCAGAAGACCTGCTCCCCACCACGAAAGATAAGGCCAAAATACCGCGGGCCGAATCGCTTGCTTTGCCGGTAAACGAAAGGACCGGGAATTTCTCCGAGATAGAATCAGGTCTGACCGAAGAGGCCGCCCTGGCGGAAGCCGAGCGCTGCCTGAACTGCGCCCTGTGTTCCGAGTGCTCGCAGTGCGTGACGGCCTGCGACCAGCATGCCATCGACCATGCCATGGTCGGGCGGACTATCGAGCTGGAAGTCGGCTCCGTTATTCTGACCCCCGGCTTCGAAGAGTTCGCGGCGGAGAAAAAGGGTGAGTACGGTTTCGGTCGCTATTTTAACGTTTTAACCAGCGTTCAGTTCGAACGGATGCTATCGGCTTCCGGGCCTTTCGACGGGCATATCATCCGGCGGTCGGACGGGCAGGAAGCCAAACGGGTGGCCTGGATTCAATGCGTCGGTTCGCGTGATGCCAGATGCGGTAACGAATACTGCTCTTCAGTCTGCTGCATGGTTTCCACCAAACAGGCTGTGGTAGCTACCGACCATTTACCGGGGCTAAAAGCCACGATTTTTTATATGGACATCCGCGCCCACGGTAAAGATTTCGACCAGTACTATGAGCGGGCGCAGAAGCAAGGCAACATAACCTTCGCCAAGAGCATACCATCACGAATCCTTCAAGTTCCGAACACCAAGGACCTGCGGGTTCAATTTTATGATGATGCCGGTAAACTCCGGGAACAGGATTTCGACCTGGTGGTGCTCTCCGTGGGCATGGAACCGGGGAAATCCGTCGTTGAGGGCGCTAAACAACTCGGCATCGAGCTTAACCAATACGGTTTCTGCGCCACCGACCGTTTCTCCCCGTTGACCACCTCACGACCCGGCGTGTTCGTGGCTGGCGCCTTCCAGGAACCGAAAGATATTCCGGAGACGGTCACGCAGGCCAGCGCGGCGGCATCGATGTCTATGGAACTGCTGGCATCGTCCCGGAACACGCTCATTACCAAAACAGTCTACCCGGATGAACATGATGTCACCGATGAAGAACCACGGATCGGAGTTTTTGTGTGTCATTGCGGCCGGAATATCGCCTCGGTGATAGACGTGGAACGCGTGGCGGCCATCGCGGCCAGGGAGCCGAATGTTGTCTTCGCGACACACACCATGTACACCTGTTCCGATAACAGCCTGACCGATATCCATAAAATGATACACGAGCACCGGCTTAACCGCATCGTGGTGGCTTCCTGCACGCCGAGGACGCATGAACCGCTTTTCCGCGATACGCTGCGCCAGGCGGGGCTGAACCAGTACCTCTTCGAGCTGGCGAATATCAGGGACCAGTGCTCATGGGTGCACTCAACAGTGCCGGAAGCGGCAACCCAAAAGGCGGCAGAGCTGGTCAAAATGTCGATTGCCCGGGCACGCCGTCTGGCACCTTTACGGGAGTCGTCGTTCGCCGTCACGCAGACAGGTTTTGTTATCGGCGGGGGTGTCAGCGGCATGACTGCCGCGCTGGCTCTGGCCGACCAAGGATTCAAGACCCACCTTGTGGAAAAGTCCGGCAGACTGGGCGGTAATTTCCTCAATTTGAGTTACACCCTGGAGCATGAGGATGTTAGCTCCTTTATCGCCTCTCTCATTAAACGTGTAGAAAGTCATCCGAACATAGATCTCCATTTGAATGCCGAAGTGACGAGGGTCGACGGATTCGTGGGCAGTTTCCAGGTTACGCTTACCGGAAAGGCCGGCGAAGTGAAAGTCCCTTGCGGCGCCATCATCGTCGCCACCGGCGCGGATCCGGCGGATACTAAAGATTTCCGCCGCGGGCAGTCCGCAAAAATCGCAACGCAACTGGAGTTCGAAAGGGAATTGCAGACGGGCGCGTCCCTAAACGGGGACCGTAACGTGGTGATGATTCAATGCGCCGGCTCGCGTAACGACGAACGTCCTTACTGCAGCCGCCTCTGTTGCTCCATGGCGGTGAAAAACGCCCTTAAACTGAAAAAGCAAAATCCCGGGGCTAATATCTTCGTGCTTTACCGGGATATTCGGACTTACGGTTTCCGTGAGAAATACTATCAGCAGGCACGTGAAGCCGGAGTTATTTTTATCCGTTATACCCGTGATAATCCCCCGGTCGTTTCCGAGGGAGAAGACCTGACGGTCACTATCAATAGCCCGGATTTCCCGGAGCCGATTGAAATCGAAGCCGACCGCATCGTGCTGAGCACCGGCATCGATGCCCCCAAAGACAACCGGAAGCTCGCCGACATGCTCAAAGTGCCGCTGAATGCCGATGGGTTCTTTGTCGAGGCGCATTTAAAGCTCCGCCCGGTCGATTTTGCCACCGAGGGGATTTTCCTGTGCGGCCTGGCGCACTCACCGAAAATGGTCGATGAGAACATCTCGCAGGCACGCGCCGCCGCGGCGCGGGCAGCCACGGTGCTTGCCAAAACGCAACTGGAAGTCAGCGGCCAGGTGTCCTGCGTTAACCAGGACAAGTGTATCTCCTGCATGACCTGTGTTCGCGCGTGTCCTTACAGTGCGCCGTTCGTCAATAACGACCGCAAGGCGGAGATTGCCGCGGCTAAATGCATGGGTTGCGGTATCTGTGCGGCTGAGTGTCCGGCGCATGCCATAAACTTAAGACATTTCGAGGCGGAGCAGTTTGATGTCATGCTGGATGAACTGAATAAAGAGAACAGCAGCAAGGAGAAGGAACCTGTAGCCGTTCCGGAGTAAAAAATCGATAATGAACATGGAAAGTTTTGAGCCCACCATCGTGGCCTTTTGCTGTCATTACTGCGCCTACACCGCCGCCGACCTGGCGGGTTCTTCGCGCCTGCAATACCCGCCCAATGTCCGCATTATCCGCACGCCTTGCACCGGCAGGCTGGAGGTCGATTATTTTATGAAAGCCTTTGAAAACGGCGCCGATGGTGTCCTCGTAGCCGGCTGCGAAGAGGGCAGTTGCCATTTTAAAGAAGGCAATTTACTAGCGAAACGGCGGGTTAACTATACACGAGACCTATTATCTGAAGCTGGGCTGGAGGAAGAGCGCCTGCGCATGGTAAATGTCAGTGCGGCAAGTGCCCAAAAGTTCGCGGAAATCGTACGTGACATGGTTGAGACCGTTCGAAAACTGGGCCCCTCCCGTTTAAAGAGTTTAACGAAACAGGCCTAAACAGGAGCATAATTTATGATCGTCGCCAAAAGAAAAAGTATACCGGAACTTGTCGATATATTAAAAGGGCATAAGAAGATATTGGTACTCGGGTGCGGCACCTGCGTTACCGTGTGTCTCGCCGGAGGTGAGCGGGAGGTAAGTATCATCGCCTCGGCATTGCGTATCGCTTCCAGAGTACAGGGATTGGGATTTGAAATCGATGAACTCGTCATCGAACGCCAGTGCGATAACATCTTCATCGAACAGGCAGCCGAGGCCATCCAGAAGTGCGATGCCGTGCTTTCCCTGGGTTGTGGAGCGGGCGTTCAGGCGATAGCCGAGCGCTATCCTCAAAAACCTGTTTATGCCGGTCTTGATACCGCCTTCCTGGGAATACTGGAGGAAAGAGGCGTGTGGGCGGAGAAATGTGCCGCCTGCGGGTTGTGTGTGCTGCATAAATACGGCGGAATCTGTCCGGTGACGCGGTGCGCCAAACATATGCTTAACGGACCGTGCGGCGGTTCGCGTGAAGACCGTTGCGAAATCCGGCCTGACCGTCCGTGCGCCTGGCAACTTATCTACACGCGTTTAAAGGGCATCGGACAGCTCGACAGGATCAAGCAAATTGAACTGCCTAAGGACTGGGGCTCGAGTCTCAGCGGCGGGCCTCGTGTGATTATACGCGAAGATCACAGGATTTAGTCCGGAACTGTCCGGTTCGGGATGGCAAGGGGGTACGAAGATGAGCGATATGCGTCTGAGTAAGGACCTCGGATTACTGAGGGTGGCGGTGGCTATTCCTGAACTTCGCATCGCCAACGTTGATTTCAATGTCGGCGCCATCGTGAAACTAATTGAGAAAGCTAAAAATGAAGGTGTACAAATAATTGTTTTTCCCGAGATGTCGGTGACGGGTTACACTATCGGTGATTTATTACAGCAAGAAACGCTCCTCTTAAAAGCGCAAAAAGGGTTACGTGATATTCTTAAAGCAAGCACCGGCAACAACATGGTTGTGGCGGTGGGCATGCCGCTACCACTTGACCAGAAAATTTTCAACTGCGCGGTGGTCTTGGACTCCGGGCGCATTCTCGGGGTAATACCCAAAGCATTTCTACCTTCATACCGGGAGTTCTACGAAGACCGGTGGTTCTCTCCCGCCAGAGATGCCCGTTCAGAGACCATCGAACTGGCAGGACAAAAGGTCCCCTTTGGTACGGATATCCTCTTCCGATTACAGAAGCCTGCTTCAGTGTTGGTTGGCGTCGAGGTCTGCGAAGACCTGTGGGTTCCCCTTTCTCCTCATGAATACCAGGCAGCGAGCGGCGCAACCATACTGCTTAATCTTTCGGCGAGCAACGAGGTTCTTGGCAAGGCGGAGTGGCGCAGGACGATGGTATCCTCGGAGTCCGGCAGGTGTATTGCCGCCTATTGCTATGTCTCGTCTGGCACCGGGGAATCGTCCAATGATGTCGTCTACAGCGGGCATGGCATCATCGCGGAGAATGGTGTTGTACTACAAGAATCGGACCGCCTGTCATCAGGGTCTCAAGTGATTATTTCAGACATTGACCTCGACCGGCTGGCTCATGACCGCCGTGCTACCACAAGTTTCCGCGAATTATCAGGACAATCCGGAACGTTCAGAATCGTGGAAACAGAGGTAGAAGACCCGGTCGCGGGGAAGCTTTGGCGGGCACTCGACCCCCACCCATTCGTCCCCGCCGACCCTGATAGAAGGGCAGAGAGATGTCGAGAGATATTTTCGATGCAGGTAGCTGCTCTCGCCCGGAAGCTATCGGGTGCCAAAAAGAGCCATATAGTATTGGGGGTCTCCGGAGGTCTTGATTCCACGCTGGCATTATTGGTAGCCGTGAAGACGATGGACTTTCTTGGCCTGCCTTGCAGCAACGTGCACGCTTACACCCTTCCCGGCTTCGGCACGACGCGAAAAACGAGGACCAATGCCACGAAATTGTGCCAGGTCTTGGGGGCGAGTTTTGCACGGGTGGATATCACGAGAAGCTGCACATTACAGTTGAAAGACCTCTGTCACGAAGGCAAGGAAGATGTGGTCTTTGAAAACGTTCAGGCCCGCCACCGTACCCAGTTTTTCTTTAACAAGGCCAATGAGCTCGATGGGATTGTGCTCGGCACCGGTGATCTTACTGAAGTCGCCCTCGGATGGAGCACGTTTGCCGGCGACCATATCTCGCACTACCATGTGAATGTCTCCGTGCCCAAGACGCTCGTTCGTTACCTGGTGCGATGGGTAGCCGATGAAGAGCTAGCCGGCTCCCCGGCGCAGAAGGTTCTTTATAATATCATCGAGACCCCGATTTCACCCGAGTTGCTGCCGCCGCAAAACGGCAAGATAGTTCAGAAGAGTGAGGATGTCATTGGCCCGGTTGAATTGGCTGATTTTTACCTATATCCTTTTATCCGCTTTGGAATGCGGCCGGGTAAGATACTCTACCTTGCTAACGAGGTGAGAAAGCGGGCGCTCTTTGACAGACAATACACACTCGCTGACTTACATCAATGGCTGAAGAGCTTTATTGGACGGTTCTTCGCCAACCAGTTTAAGAGGACATGCCTCCCAGAGGGACCCAAGGTCGGCTCAGTCAGCTTATCTCCGCGCGGGGACTGGAGGATGCCCTCAGATGCCGACCCCAACCTATGGCTCGAAGACCTGGAGGCGATGTTCGCCAGGTTGCGTGAGTAATAACATCCTCTCTCCGGGCGTCGCGCTATCGCCATAAAGAAATTTGAATAACGGGCTGACTTGTTAACCAAGCAATAATTGTCCATTTTGTAAAGTGAGACAATAAATAGTGGATATTCCCCGCAGGAACCATCCTCCAGGGTTTCCTGCAAGGTGTTACAGGTGATACAATTACAAACAAGGAACAAACTAAAGCCCTCAATATCAGGAGGTATTACGCGTCATGCCAGATAAAATGACCCACTGGGAGCGTATCCGGGCTGTTCTACTCGGACATGAAAGCGACCGGGTACCCGTGAGCGCGTGGCGTCATTTTTATAAGCGTGAGACTTCTTCCAGGTCGCTGGCGGATGCAATGCTCGCTTTCCAAGCCCGGTTCGACTGGGACTTTATGAAGGTCAACCCCCGCGCATCCTATCATGCGGAAGGCTGGGGACTGGGTGTAAAGTATGAAGGCGACCGTGAACCGGCGGTGGTGCAAACACCAATTAAGGAACCTGATGACTGGTTAAAACTGAAAGTGCTGCCCCTTGACCGGGGCGTGTTGCGAGAACATCTTGAAGCTCTGGAACTAATCGCCCACGGGCTCAATGGAGAAGTACCTTTCCTGATGACGGTGTTTACCCCGCTTTCCATCGCCGCCGATCTGGCTCCCTCCGAAGAGACTTTCATGCGATACCTGCGGGAGCATACCGATAAAGTCCGTCACGCCCTGGAGGTGATTACGGAGACGTTCATTCGGTTCTCCAAGGCGTGCCTTGACCGGGGTGCCAGCGGGCTCTTTTACGCCACTACTTCCTGGGCTAACTCGGACCTGATGACCGCAGAGGAATACCTTGCCTTCGCCCGGCCGTACGACCTGAAGCTGCTTCACGGGCTGCCCCCGACCGAGTTTAACGTCCTCCACGTTTGCCGGCGGCATAACTATCTCCGCCTGGTACAAGACTACCCGGTGCAGGCTTTCAACTGGGACGCCCGAGGGGCAGGTAATCTCTCTCTTGCCGAAGGGAGAAGCATGTTGGGAGGGAAGACAGTCATCGGCGGTCTGGGGCACGGTAAAGACTTGGTTGAAGCCGCACCGAAGCAGTTGACGGGAGAGGTGTTGGGTATGAGGGTGAGTATGGGCAAGAATGGCTGGATGCTGGGTACTGGCTGTACCTTTATGCCAGAAACACCGGAAATTAACTTACTTGCCGTCCGTGAAGCTGTGGAAAAAGAATTCTCTTCCACCTAGTTTGTGGTATCATGTGGTCTTGTCATTAAGGTAACGATGTACAGTCGCTTGAATTGTATTGCGAGTCCAATTAGAATGTAAGAGCAAAAGCAAGTTCAAAAGTTCTGTCTATTGTACGGTACCGCCCACCATCCATTCAGGGAGTTCAAAAATGGGTAAATACGATAGATATATCTGCACGACGCTCCAGAAAAGGCACATGCTCCCCGGCCCCACCCCGGAACAGAGGGACAGGCTAGCCGCCGAGGGCAGGCGCATCAGCATGGAACACGTTCTCTGGATTGACGCGGACGTCATCCCCGGCGCTTATTACGGCGAGTCCACCTGGATATGGCCTTCGTCTTATCCTAATCAAATATCCTGGGACGAGCTGGTGAAGCGGGGCATGCCGGCCCCCGGCATGTTCCCCCACGTCCACGATTTCCCCGAGCTCCTCTCCTGGTGGGGCACCGACCCCGAAAATCGCGAGGACGCCAACTCCATGGCGATGCTCATGGACGACGAGGTCATCCCACTGGAAAGGAGCTGGGTGGCCTATATCCCCGCCAATCTGCCGCACATGCCCACGCGCGCCATCGGAACCAAGGTCACCAAGAGGCCCGTCTGCCACTGGGTCTCGGGTCCGGGGGGCGTTTATACCAGGGAGCACAGCGAAAAACAGGAAAAACCGGCCGAGAAAAAAACCGTCTCGCCAAAAGTGATTAAGGATACGGCGGCATCAAAATACGCGCGCTATATGGTCTACGGCACCAGGCCCGGCCAGAAAAGGCGCGACTTCATGCTGCCATACGACCCGAAATACGTGCGCCCCATGGCCTTGATCGACGAGACGGTCATACCGGACTGCGAGTTCGGCTGCGAGACCCTGTGGCTGCTGCCGGGCGAAAAATCTAAAACAGGCTACCGCATGATGGAAGCCCATACGCTGCCTCACGGCACGTCAATAGTTTTCGCCGCCATGAACTACCCCGATATCACCGACCTCTGTGCCGAGGTCGAGCTATGGATCGGCGGGGAGAAGCACATCATCAACAAAGGCTTCGGGGCGTATATCCCGCCCGACGTGAAGCAGGGCCCGATGATAATACGCAACATTACCCGGCAGATCTTCTACATGATGTCCTACCCGGTCGGCGCGGGTATCGCCAGATACCGCGGCGGCGGGTGACCTAGAGCCTGAAAGCCAGGGCCAGAATGGTCGCCCCGAAGATGACCGAGGCCGCGATGAGGCCGATTACCAGGAACTTCACGATTTTTTCCAGCTGAATCAACTGGCGGTCCAGGCCGAGGACATCGGTGCGGATATGCAACTCGCCGCGCTCCACCGACCTCACAATCCGAATGATACGCCGGGGCAGACCGGCGCCGAAAACCGCCAGATCGGCCAGGGCGCTCGGGAAGCGGCGGACGGTGGCGGAGAGAGAGTACCTTTTTTCGTAGATTTTCTCGACGTGAGGCTGAATCTCCTGGAAGAAATCGAAGTCCGGGTCGAGTCCTCTCCCCAGGGCCTGCGCCATAGCCATCGTTTTCAGGAGCAGGAAGGTGTTGGCGGGAAACTGGACCCCGTTGCGGCGCACGACGCTGAACAGCTCTCCCAGGTTCGTCGCCAGGTAGAACTCCGCCATCTGCGGGTAGTGGCCCATCACGTGCTTGAGGTCGGCCCGCAGGCTTTCCCGCTGTGCCAGCGGGGCCACGGCACCCATGTCAATGATGGTTTCCATCAGCACGTCGACGTCCCGGTCGAGGATGGATTTAATGGCGGTGGCGAGCTGGTCCCGGATTTCGTCGTCGATAAACCCCGCCATCCCGAAATCAATCAGGCCGAGGTGGCCGTCGGACTCGACGAACAGGTTTCCGGGGTGGGGGTCGGCGTGGAACATCCCGTCCTCGAAGACCATCCTGAGCCATATCGCGACGGCGCGCTTGGAAAGGTCCTTCAGATTAAAGCCGGCTTTTTGCAGGGCGGGTATGTCCAGGATGCCAATGCCGCGTATGCGCTCCAGGACAATGACGCGCGACGTGGTGTATTGCCACAGCACCCTGGGGATGTGGATGAACTTATCTTCCTTGAAAAACCGGGCGAAATGCTCGGCGGTGTGACCTTCGCGCACGTAGTCCATCTCCGCGTTGATGGTGTCCGATATCTCTTCGACCAGGCCGGAGAGGTTATAGTTGTAAAAGGTACCCTCGCGCTCCCCGGCGCGCGCGGCGAGCTGGCGCATGATATCCAGGTCCTCCTGGACCTGCTCGACCACGCCCGGCTTGCGGACCTTGACCACGACCTCGGTATCATCGTGGAGCGTGGCGGCATGAGCCTGGCCGATCGATGCCACCCCCAGAGGAGCGGGGTCAAAAGCACGGAATATCTCGCTGACGGGTCGGCCTAATTCATCGCTGATGGCCTTTTCGATGATCTCCACCGGGAGCGGCGTCAGAGAGCTCTGGAGCTTGGTGAGCTCCTGGACAAAGTCCGATGGCATGATGTCGGTGCGGGTGGACAGGATTTGTCCCACCTTAACGAAAGTAACTCCGAGCTCTTCCAGGGCCATCCGCGTGCGCTGGGAGGTGGAGAGATTATCTTTGCCCCAGGGGGTCTCCGGGGGCAAGATGTGAAAAGGCAGGAACTTCTCCAACCCGAAAGTCTTGATCATATCCCGGAGACGGTGCCTTATCAGCACCGAGGCTATCTGCCGGTACCTGCCTAAATGACTCTTGTGGCGGGGCGCCTGAGATGTCACCACTGATATTATCCCCCAAACAATATAATTTATCGCCGGCTAACGGACATCGGCCGGCCCGGCCGGTATTGGTAGAGGCATGAATTCCGTCCGACCGAGAAACCGGCTATTCCCCGGTATTGAAATGCTGCACCAGCGTCTTTCCCAGGCTCTGGGCCGCCCGGCCGGCGTCCCGGAATTTCTTCTTGGCTTCTTCTTTCCTTACCTTGCTCTCGACGACCTTAGCGGCCGAGTCGATGACGCTCTGGGAAAAGGCCTTGGCCTTTTGTCTCACTTCCGGGTCTTCGAATATCTCGCTGATGGTCTCCCCGAAGGACCTGATCATCTTGCCGAGGCTTTCCGCGTCCTTTTTGGCATCGAATTTTTCCTTGGCTTTTACCGGCATGTCAATATTCCTCCTAAAAATATTAATAAAGTATTACGAATATAATAATTGGTTTCTCATTACAAAGGGATAAAATCGCCGCTATATTTATGACAAAAGTATTACATTATCGGCGGCGGGCGGCGAAAAAAGGATTGAATGTTTGCCCCCGAAAGATATGGGGCGGACGATGCTAGCGGCAGCTTAACAGGCGGTAGACGGCCACTTTTTCAGTCTTGCCCTTGAACGTCTGCAGCTCCAGGGTAAGACACTCCGCGAGTTCTTTCGTCTGGCGGTAGGTCTCCGGCCCTATCCATATCTCGGTGGCCGGCGCGGCGCCGCAGATGCGCGAGGCCAGGTTCACGGCGTCGCCGATGACGGTATACTCGGTGCGCCCCGACGAGCCCACGTTGCCGGCGACCACCTGACCGGTGTTGATGCCGATGCCGAACTGGGCCCGGGGCAGCGAAGGGTCTTTCTCCTGCAGACCGGCGAGGCCGTGCTGGATTTCGCAGGCGGCTTTACACGCCAGGCGGGCGTGCTCCGCCTGGGGCTGGGGCGCGTTCCACACCGCCATGATATTGTCACCCGCGAACTTATTGACCATGCCTCCGTTAGCCAGCACCCTGTCTATAGCGACGCCCAGGTGGGCGTTGAGCATGTTGACGATGTCTTTCGGCGCCATGCTTTCGCTCAGCTTCGTGAAACCGCGGATGTCCGCGAAGAGTATGGTTGCTTCCCTCTGCTCGCCGCCCAGCTGCAGATTACCGGAGTCGGCGAGGCTGAGAATCTGGCTGGCCACCTGGGGCGAGACGTATCTCCCGAAGAGGTCTTTGACGAAGCGCTTGTCTGCCTGCTCCATGACGATCATCGTGATAACGCTGGCGATGAAGGTCAGCACCAGCAGCAGCGGCGGGTAGACCAGGTTGAGGACGTGGCCGATATCGAAGGCGAAGAAGCTGATGACCAGGTAAACCGCGAACAGGACGAACACCAACGGGCCGCCCCACTTCAACCGGAGACGCGGCAAGACCAGCGCGAGGATGGCCGTCAGCAGCAGCATGATGAGCAGGTTGGGGACGGCGCCGATGCCGGTGAGGAACTGGCTGCGCAGGATGGTGTCCATCGCGGCCGCCTGGAGAAAAACACCCGGCACTTTTTCCGACGAGGTCGGTATCGCCCAGGTGTCCAACTCGCCGGTGGCGGTCATGCCGATGACGACAATCTTGTTTTTGACCACCGCCGGGTCGAAATCGCCGCTGATGACCTTGCCATAGGAAAGATAGGGCCGGCTAGACGCCGGGGCGGAATAGTTGATGCGGAGGTTATAATCGGCATCGACGGGGACATCGCGGAGGAGCAGGTGCAGGGCGCCTTTCTCCCGGACGTAGGTATCGGGGAGGGGCATCGAAGCCATGGTATACAGCATCGCCAGACCGAAAGAAGGGTAATAGTTGCCGTCCCCGTCTTTGACCACCAGGGGCAGTCGCCGCACCTTGCCGTCCTTATCGGGGATAATATTGGCGTGGCCGATTTCCGCGGCGGCTTCCAGGATAGGGGAGACCGGCACCAGGAAACGGTCGAAAGTTATCCCTTCCCCTTTACCCGCCTCGGCTTGGGTGCCGGCAATGGGCAGGACGACGTTCCCGGCATTTACCATCGCCCCGGCGAGCCGCTCGTCGTACGGTGAGCTGTCAACGAAAAGGACATCGAACCCGATCACCTGGGCCCCGGCCGCGGCCAGGTTGTCCAGGGCCTGCGCGTGAAGGTCGCGGGTCCAGTCCGACCACTTGCCGAAGGTCTGGAGGGTGTCGTCATCGATGCCGACGACCACGATGTTCGGCGAGGGCGGTTCATCCATGAAGAGCTGGTCGGACAGCCACAGCTGGATAAACGAAAACGGCTGCACGAAGGTGGTGAAAACGGTGAAAAGGAGGCCGACTCCGGCCAGGACCAGGGTATGGCGCCAGAGCCTGCTCTGCCGTCGGTTGCTTCGCTTTTCTGTGGCTGAACTGGTGCCCGGCATTATCTCTGCCGATTCTCCATATCCCCGACCTTCCGCCGGGGCAGGCGACTGGTTATTAGGTGGGCGGTACGTTGACGACACCTGAAGGCCAGTCTATCATGGCGCAGTACCAAATATCGCCCTTGTTCATCGACATGGTGAACTCTCCCGCCAGGACTTCGCGAATATAGATGCGCACGGTAGCGGTTGCCGCGCCGATACCGTCATCGTTATAATAAAGCACTTTGACATGATAAGTGCCCTCTTCATACGGTTGCAGCAGGGTGATGGTCTCCGGACCGTAGCCATCGAAATCGTCCCGGATAAGCAGGGGGTCATCGAAGGTAACGTCCGGGATTCCCCAGTCGGGATTCCGATTGCCGTAATAACAATCGCTATCACTGACATTATCGCCATAGGTGCCGCCGGGACGGATGAGGTGGAGGTCCATATCGGTCAAAGCGCCGGTGTCCCAGGTCAGTTCTATCCTCATCCCGTAGGGGTCCAGGTTAACGGTGATGGTATGGCTGGCCGAGTGTAGCCCCTCGGAGACGGTCACGGTTATCGCGTTCGTTCCGTCGGTTAGGTTCGCGCTGGTATTGAAGCTGCCTGTTTCGGAGATGGTCAGGGGGACAGGTTCGCCGCCATTGACGGCAATGGTGCCTTCGGTAAAGGCCTCGTCGAACACGGAGCCGGCCACCACGACCATCCTGTTATGCACGGTGGCGTTGTTCAGGGGGGTGGTGATAACGACAGGCAGGACCGACGTCGTCACCGTTTCGGTATCGACCAACGTAACGCCGGATGACGTCGTGGCGGAGATGTTGGCGGAGGCCACCACCTGAGGATAGTCGGCGGCGTGCACGGAGTAGGTCGAGGTCAATAGCCAGGTCTCATTGGGGTCGAGCAGGCCGTTGTTGTTCGTATCGCCGCTCTGGTAGGTCGCGTTTCCGGAGACGTTGCTGCTCGCCGAGATGCTATTAAAGGACAGGTCGCCGCTATTATGCAGCGAGCAGGTATAAGTTATAACGTCGCCCACATGGGCTTCCGGCGGCGCTGCCTGCAAGGTTACATCCAGCCTCGCCTGAGGCGGCGGAGGGAAGCCGCCCGGAGGAACTATCGGCATTTCCGCGCTCGGCGGCTCGCCCGGGGCAATCGTGCGCTGCATGCCCTCGCTGATGGTGTATTCGGTCCCGGCTACGATGATCCTGATATCGCCGTGTTCGTTACCCACGACCGTCCTGCCGTTGGCGGCGACTGTTACGGTCATGGTGCTGCCGCGCACCGCGGCGATGGCGGCGGGAGTTTCGATGTCAAAGCTGGACCCTGGATCGGTGAGCTTCTTGACGCGGGTGACCGTCTTGCCGAGCAGTTGCGTCAGGCGGACCTTCGTCGAGCCGCCGGCGCTTATCCCCAGCTCGGCCACCGTTATCTCGGTGGATGCTTCGAGTTCGACGGTGCTCCCCTCGAAGAAGGTGATTTCCGTTCCGGAATAGTCCCCGGTCTTGATGGTATCGCCGGGCTGGAGCGTCATTTCTACGAGGGCCTTTATCCAGGTATCCGTCCCGGCCCTCTTGACCATGACATCGCCGCCGGTAATCGAAAGTATCGTGACCGGCGTGCTCGGTGTTGGTGTAGATGTCGGCGTGGGTGTGAGCGTGGGAGTGGGCGTAGGAGTTGGCGTGGGCGTCGGGGTCGGGGTGGGTGTGAACGTGGGCGTGGGAGTTGGCGTGGACGTCGGGGTCGGGGTATCAATTATTTGTGTCTGTGTCGGCGTAGGCTGGGGCGTCGGTTCTTTTTGCGCTCCGCACCCGCAGCTCGTCACCGTCGCGGGGATGATGAGACTAACCGCGATTAAAGATAAAATCCGCCTGCCCATAAGCCTGCTATCTGATTCGTTATTTTAAATGTGTACGGGCCGCTCTGGCCGTTTCAGGCCGGAAAAGAAGGCTTGCCTCGCCTCCCGATTTCTGATATTCTATGGTCAATACTCCGGAGGAATAAGGAGAGAGGTCTCGACCAGGCACATTCCGGCACGTCCCATAGTATAGTCTGAGAATGGTTAAATGTCAAAGGTCACCGGCCGGCAAGACCCGAGAGCACTATTCCTTCAATATTACGATAGCGCGAACCGGTGGCAGGAGGGTATAAATTCCGTAGGAATATAGTATGAATTACCTTCGGGGCAGCCCGGGGCCGCCGTAATGGCGGCCTAAAGCGGTGGAAGATGCGCAACAAATATATCTGGTCCGTGATAATACTGGTCGCCATTATCCTGATAGGCGCGGTGGGCTACTGGCTTATCGGAGAGGGAAAATATCCCTTCTTCGATTGCCTTTACATGACCTTCATCACCATCGCCACCATCGGGTACGGTGAAGTAATAGACATCGCGGGGAACGTCGGCGCCCGGGTGTTTACCATGTTTATCGCCGTCGCGGGTATCGGGGTGCTGGCGTATCTCGTCACCAATCTCACGGCGGCTATCGTCGAGGGGGAACTGACCAAGTCCTTCAGGAGGCGCAGGATGGAGAAACTAGCAGCTAAAGCCAGAGAACATTACATTATATGCGGCGTGGGTTGGGCCGGTCTCCACATCATTAACGAGCTGCGGGAGACCAAAAGGTCGCACGTCATCATCGATATCGACCGGAGCAAGATGGACAAAAGCCTGGCAGCGATGCCGGGCGAGGTGTTTATCGAAGGAGACGCCACCGATAACGATACCCTGCTCAAGGCCGGCATCGAAAAAGCCAGCGGCATCTTCGCAGTGACCGGCGACGACAACCAGAACCTGGTCATCAGCCTGACGGCCCGGCAGCTCAACCCGGAGGTGAGGATAGTGGCCCAGTGCAACGAAACGAAGAACACGGAAAAAATAAGGAAGGCGGGCGCCGATGCCGTCGTGTCTCCGGGCTATATCAGCGGGATGAGAATGGCATCGGAGATGGTGCGGCCGACGGTGGTCACCTTCCTGGACAAGATGCTGCGCGGCCAAGACGAGAGCCTGAGGGTCGAAGAGATAACCGTGCCGCCTTCACTCGTCGGTAAAGCGCTGTCGTCGCTCGACTGGCGAAGGTACCCGCACACTCTGCTGCTGGCCGTCAAGAAGGGCGAGGACTGGGTCTATAATCCTTCCCGCCAGGACTATATCATCAAACCGGAGGACCGGCTTATCGTGATGACCACGCCCGAGGAAAGGGCGGTACTCGAAAAGAGCCTGGCGGGCCAGCCGTGACCTGCTGGCATTATCGACGTTAGATTATAAGTAAAAGGAGGATATTATGGCTACTTCGAGTCTGCCGATTGTGCTGAGAATCCTGGACAACGAAAACCGCCTCGTCGAAAGGGCTGACCAGAAGTCGATATCACTGCTTTCCATCCTCGGGGTGTTCATGGTCTTTTTTATCGTCTATTACCGCGTCATCCCCATGAATCCTTTCACGGTGGTGGTGATAGTTTTATATTTCCTATGCGCGCTGATGTCCATCATCAGCCTGATTATGGCCATACGCCCCCGGATTCGAAGAGAAAAAGGTAAAAGCGAAGCTCGCGCCCTCCCGCGACCCCGCCTTCTTTTCCGGCATCAGCGCCTTCCCCGACGTCGCCGCATATAAAGATACCCTCCAGAAGATGCTCGAGGACGAGGCGTCTGTCGCCGATAACTATATCCGGCAGATTTTCAGCGTTGCCCACATCAACCAGGCCAAATACAAGTTCGTCCAGCGCGGCGTGGTGTTTGTCATCATCAGCCTGGCTATCGAACTGGTCATCATCACCTACCTTTTCGCCTATCACCTGAGCACGGGCGCCAACATCATGCCGCCCATCAACTGAGGAAGCAATAAATATTAAAACAGGGCGTCTAAGAGGGGCGAAAGCCCCTCTTCTTTTTCTTGGGTATTTACCCTCAGCTTTAAGTGAATATCACCTACCTTGCCAGCTAACGCTTTCTATGTAATAATTAGATAAAATTGGAATCCTCGTGTTTATTGTCTCCCCGCCGTACGGCGCGGATGGCAGCAGGGGGTAATTATGAGAGAGTATTTAAGCGCTTACAAAGGGAAAAACGTCCTTATCACCGGCGGGGCGGGGTGCGTCGGCAGCAACCTGACCAGGGCCCTGATAAAAGCCGATGCGGCCAGGATTATCGTCCTCGACGACCTCTCCGCCGCCGCTAAATGGAACATCCCGGTCGCTCCCGGCGTAATTTTCGTCCAGGGGAGCATCCTGGACGAGGAAGCTCTCAAGCGGGCCTTCGCTTACCGACCCGACTACGTTTTTCATCTGGCGGCGCACTTCGCCAACCAGAACTCGGTGGACAACCCGGAGACCGACCAGCTCGTTAACGGGCTGGGCACTTTAAAAGTGCTGGAATACTCCAACCTGGCCGGCGTGAAAAAGGTCGTTTTCGCCTCCTCGGGTTGCTCGGTCTACGGCAGCCAGGCGCCTCTACCTCTCAAGGAGGACTTCGTCTCGCTGCACCTGGATACCCCCTACCAGATTACCAAGCTCCTCGGCGAGCTCTACTGCAACTTCTTTTTTAATCATTACAAGCTGCCGGTGGCCATCGCCCGCTACTTCAACGTCTACGGGCCGGGCGAAATACCCGGCGCCTACCGCAACGTTATTCCCAACTTCATGTGGTGGGCCATCCACCGCCGGCCGCTGCCCATTACCGGCACCGGCGAAGAGACCCGCGATTTTACCTTCGTTGACGACATCGTCGCCGGCACGCTGCTGCTGGGCATCATCCCGGAAGCCGTCGGCGACGCCTTTAACCTGGCTTCCGAGACGGAGACGAAAGTCAAAGACATCGCGGCGATGGTGAACGAAATCACCGGCAACGACAAAGGCATTGAGCTGGTGCCGCGGCGGGACTGGGATAAGATAGTCCGGCGGCGGGCCTCGATTGCCAAAGCGAGGAAGGTCCTGGGCTACGAGCCCGGCACGGCGATGAAAGACGGCATTAAAAAGGTCTACGACTGGATTATGGAGAACCGGAGCCGGATAGAGGCGAGCGCCAGATTCTAGAACAGGAGAATACCCGATGGTGGTCAAGAGCGCCTTGAAATTTATAAAAAATGAGGGATTCATCAATACTTTTCGGCGATTCCTCATTTATTTCACCCTGGAATGGTACGCATCTCTTTATGCCCCGAAGTATAACAAGAAGGAGCCCGTCATCATTAAAGAGATACAGGGCAGCAAGATGTACCTTGATATGAGGGACAAAGGCGTATCACGGGAGCTTGCCCTGATGGGTATCAGGGAGGCGCTGTTCACAAAGACGCTCCAGGGCGCGCTGAGGGAAGGGGACTGTGTTCTGGGCATCGGCGCCAACATCGGCTACTATTCGCTTATGGAAGCGCGCCTGGTGGGTCCGCGCGGTCAGGTCTATGCCATCGAGCCGGTCCCCCATAATATGAAGATGCTGGAGGACAATATCCGCCTCAACAATTACAGCAATATAGAGACGTTCCGGCTGGCGATGGGACAAAGCAACGGCGTGGCGAAGATATACCTTTCGGACCATCCTAACTGGTCGTCGTTTTACCGTCCCCGCAAGGTGACGGGGCGCGTCGATACTCAAATTAGCAGCGTCGATAGTTTTCTCAAGGGCAAACGCCTCCCCGATATGGTCAGGATGGACGTCGAGGGCTACGAGTACGAGATAATGATCGGCATGAGCGGTCTCCTGGAATCCGATCGGCCCCTGAGACTATTTATCGAGTTCCATCCCGACATCATGGGGCGGCAGCGCGCGGCGGCCTTCCTGTCCACTCTCAAGAAGCACCGGTTCCTGCTGAAAAAAGTTATCCTCGAGCCGAACATCTACCCGCCGCACAGCGGACTTTTGTGGCGGCTCGTGGATTACCTCAACGAGAAGCGACTTAAATTGAGATTCGGCGCCTGGGACATGACCCTCGAGGCTCTTATGGTTCACGAGCCGATTATGTCCGGAAAGGCGGGAGACCCCGCCCTGTATCTGGAGAGAGACGGCGCCGCTTCCTGACCCGATGATAAAAACGGCCCCGGGCAATAGAAAAATGGAAGCTTTGCGAGTAGCATTAGTCGGGGTTTATCCGCCTCCATATGGCGGAGTTTCCATCCATATTCAGCGGCTGCTGGCCGGTTGCCTGAATAACGGCATCCGGTGCATGGTCTGGGATCGCAGCTGGCACGCCAAAAAGGACCGAAACGTATTGAATTTTTTCCATATCTGGAATTGGCCGCGTGTTCTGTTTTCGCGTCAGGATATTATTCACGTCCATACGGTCGACAGGAACTGGCAAATCCCCGAGTTTTTCCGCTGCCTGGCCGCGATGAAACGTGCCAGGTTAGTCGTTTCTTATCACGCCCTGAGGCACAACCCTCAGGATTTCAGTCGGCCCGGCCGCCGGATGACGAAGGACGTACTGAAGTCGGCGGCGCACATTATCGCGGTCAGCCCGGTTATTAAAGAAAAGCTCCTTTCCCTGGGCGCCCCACCGGAAAAGGTGTCCGTGGTACCGGCTTACCTGCCGCCGGTGATAAAAGAAGAGGAAATCGCGGAAGTCCCGCGGGAGGTATGGACTTTCATGGCCGGTCACCGGCCGCTCATATGCGGCAACGCCTTTGCTATAATCAGAGATAAAGGCGAGGACCTTTACGGCATCGACATGTGTATCGAACTCTGCGCCGCGTTAAAAAGCACTTATCCGGGCGTCGGCCTTGTCTTCTTCCTGCCGAGCATAAGAGACTACGAATATTTTAACGAGCTAAAGCGGCGAATTTCGGAGAAAGGCATCGAGGATAATTTCCTGTTCCAGACTAGGCCCTGCCAGTTATATCCCGTGTTAATGAAAAGTGATATTTTTATCCGCCCCACGAGCACCGAAGGCGACGCCATTTCTGTGCGCGAGGCTTTCTATCTGAAAGTCCCCTCGGTAGCCAGCGATGTTGCCCCCCGCCCCGAAGGCACCGTGCTCTTCAAAAGCCGGGATACGGCCGACTTCATCGACCGTGTCAGGGCGGTCTGGGAAAACTACGCCGAATATAAAAAAAGACTGGAATCTGTGGAGATTCCTGAGATAATGAACGAGATATTAGCTGTATATCGCCATGTGGCGGGCAATAAGTCAGAAAAACCTTGAGGGCAGGTCTTATAGCTATAACAAGGGGATTTGTCAATGGCAAGGGGAGTCCAACGAAAAATTATCAAGGTATTGATGAAAGCTTTAGAGAGAAAACCGATACATGGTGATTATCGGCTAAATGAAGTCTTCCGTGATAAACCGTTTATTGAAGGCGGCGATAAGGAACGTGAAGAAATAATGTTCAGGTCATCTGAATGTGTGTATAATGATGAATCTCGGCTTCATTCATTTGAATCGTTTTTCAAATATGATTTTAGCGGCTCTTTGAAAGGAAAGATAGCGCTTGACCTGGGTTGTTTTACCGGGGGCAGGGCGGTTGTCTGGGCGGAGCGCTGGCAGCTGGGCCAAATATTCGGCATTGATACTCAAGATGTGTTTGTAACCGCCGCACAAAATTTCGCTGATAAAAAGGGCGTCAATGCTAAATTTATCCGCAGCTATGGCGAAAATTTGCCTTTTGAGGATGAAAAATTCGATGCAATTTTTAGCTTTGACGTATTCGAACACGTCCAGGATGTAAAAAAGGTCTTATCTGAATGTCACCGCGTTCTAAAAAGACACGGCAGGCTTTTTCTGGCTTTCCCGAGTTTTTACGGACTGATTGATCACCATTTAAGCCTGGTGACTTTAACGCCTTTGATCCATGTTTTATTTAACAAAGATGATTTGATCGCCGTATACAACGAAATTATAGACGAAAGGGGCGAAGAAGCCAGTTGGTATCGTCGTCAGATAAGAGATTTAGAACCATGGGAAAGGGGCAACACGATTAATGGTACATCGGCGAAAATGTTTACCCGCCTCGTGAAAGATATGAAATGGAAAGTAGTGGCGAGAAACCATGTTTCGATGTTTAGACGCATGAGTAAACAATATCGGATTTTACTTCCTGTAAATTACCTTTTATCCCCATTTGCCGGGCTTCCTGTATTTGAAGAATTCATCTCACGTATTATCTATATCCTCGAGAAGACATAAGGGTTACATTGGTTAAAGTAAGCGTTGTTCTGCCGACCTATAACCGGGCGCATTTGATCAGACGCTCCATTACCAGCGTGCTGGCCCAAACCTACCACGACTTAGAACTTATCATCGTTGATGACGGCTCTACCGATGACACCGAAGAGGTCGTGCGGGCTTTCGACGACCAGCGTATCAGATATCTCAAGTACCCGGAAAACCGCGGTGTATCGGCGGCCAGGAATACCGGCATCAAGGCGGCCCGGGGCAGCTATATCGCTTTTCAAGATTCGGATGATGAATGGCTCCCGCAAAAGCTGGAAAAACAGATGGAACTTTTCGACCAGGATAAAGAAGGGAACCTTGGCCTGGTGCTATGCCAGCGCCTGTTGATAAGAGAACATGGAAAAATATGGCAGACGCCACAAGCCAACCAGCTAAATTATAAGAAACTGCTATCATATCTCGGGGCCTATGTCGCCACTAACCCACAATTTCTGCTCAAGCGTGACGTGACGGAACCTGAATTATACTTTGACGAGAACCTGCGAGCCTATGAGGACTGGGACCTCATGGTCAGGATATCACGTATCTGTCGCATTGATTACGTCAAAGAGGTTCTTCTGAGAGCCTACCTACAGGGGGGCAGCATTTAGTCGATGGTCTGGCTAACAGCATTGCGGCCCGCGATATTTTCTTCCGTAAATATGCCGATGAGCTTAAGGCAAGACCGCGGGCGCTGAGCTTGAGCTATCAGTTCCAGGCGATCAGTCTTGGCTTAACAGGGCAAATGGGGCATATGAGGGCTCAACTAACGGCTGCCATCAAGGCCTACCCCTGGAACCCCGTTCCCTATCTTCTGCTATTAGTTTCACTCTCCGGTCGCCGGGGATTTCGGTTTGCCTGGTCTGCTTACCTTGCCGCTAAATCGCTATCAAGCTCGCTGTTACATCGTAGTTAAAAACGGCTTAAATTGCTCCTGTCGGCCGGCCTCTTGGCATGGCCGCGCGTATCTCCCGTATCAACATCCGGAACTCGGCGGCGGAAACGTATTCCCGGTAAAAAACGAGTATTATCAGGGCCCATACGAACGCCTGGGCGGCCAGCGATATGCCGGTGAAAGCCCACATACTGACCGGTATCGAGCGTAAATAGACGTGGATAAAATAGAAGGGGAGACCCGCCAGGAATGGTATCACGATGATGGCGGCGAACTTCCTGAACTCGGCCATACTCTCGAAGACATATTTTTTTATAACATAGTAAAGTATGAACGTCACCAGGGCCTGGGAGCCGATGGTCACCCAGGCGATGCCGATGACCCCGTAGCCCAGCCTGACGACCAGGATATCCAGGCCGATGCTCACCGCCAGGCCGATGCCGTAAAAAAGCAGTGCGATGTTCTGTTTGTTTACCAGGCTGGAGTTCAGGATGACCGAAGGTATTATCGCAATCGCCATCAGGTAGAGGTTATAAGACAGCACATTAAATATCGGGATGCTGTCGATGTATTTTTTAGTAATCAGGGTGGCTATCAGGGTAAAGGCGAGCTGGGCCAGAGGGACGATGATGCCGGTGCCCAGCGCCAGATAGACCGCGATGCGCCGCGTGTCCTGGAAGCCCTTGAAAACATTCTCCGCCGTGCCCGCATGCCGCCACAGGACCGGTTGTAGCACCTTCGAGAAGTCGTCAAAGAAGGAGAACCCGTACATGAGGAAACTAATGGCGAAGACGTAGAACCCCAGTTGTTCCCGGGGCAACATTGACGCGATGATAGTCCGGTCCGCCATCTGGAAAGCCATGATTACCACCGCCAGCCCCTGCAGCACGATGCCGACTTTCGCCAGCCGGATAATCTCCTGCCTGTCCAGGGTAAAGCGGAAGCCTATTGAGCCCCGGGTCCAATAGTAAATAAGCGAAATGCCAAAAGCCACCGGCGGCCCGAGAATCATGGCGTAGACTTTAAGCCATCGCAGACTGATCAGTACCACCGCCGGTGACACCACGGCAATGATAATATTTACCAACGCTACCGTGTTGAAACGTTCCCGGATAAATATCATCTGCGCCCACATGCTGGAGAGCCTGAAGACAATAAAGCTCGCGGCGATGATAAGCAGCCCGTTATGCATTAAGCTGTCCGTAAAGAAAAACGCCGCCCCGATGACAGCGGCGGCGGGGATGAAGGTAAAGACCAGCTCCGCGGAAAGGGAGACGTTCTGGACCCTCAGGGCGTCTTTATCCTGGCCCTTGCCCAGGAATACCGGCATCTCCCTGAAAGCCGCGACATATATCCCCGGGGTTACCAGGTTCACGTACGTAAGCCAGAGCAAAAGGAGGCCGTAAGTCCCGTATTCCTCGGGAAGCAGGATGGTAGCGGCGTAAAGAGTCACTCCCAGCCCGGCCAGCGCCGAGATGGTCTTTACCGAGGTAAACTTTAGCGAGTTCTTGGCGATGTTGATGATACTTAACGGCATAGCGATGGCCGCTCCGCTACTTAAAGCCGTATACGGACTTCATCCACTCGATGGTGCGGGGTATGCCGACTTTGGGCGGCACTCTGGGGTCGTGCTTGAGGTCGCGCCTCGACCTCGAATAGTCTATGTGCTTTACCTGGGTGGTAAACGGCTCGCCCTTTTGATAGGTTACTTTGGAGTCGTCCTTGCCCAGATAATTCAGTATCAGGTCGGAGACGTATTTAATATCGCACTCCCATTCCTCTTTACCGCCGATGTTATAGACCTCGCCCGGGATAAAGTTGTCCGCGATGTTGGCGAATGTCCGGCAGGTGTCTTCCACGTAGTCGAAGATGCGTTTGTGCCCCAGGTACACGGTATATGGTTCGTCGTGGAGGGCTTTATAGATAAAGGCGGGGATGACGCCGCGGTAGGGGTGATAATGCTCGTGAGGCCCGTAGGCATTGACCGGCCGCACCCGGACAGTCTCCGTGCCGAACATCGCCGCCGAGTTCAGGACCATGAGCTCGCCCGCCCACTTGGTGATGGCGTAGTCGTTCATCTGCTTGATGGCGAGCTTGTCCATGACGTCCTCGCTCATCTTTCCGGTGTAGTCGCCGTAGACCTCGGCGCTGGAGAAGAAGACCATTTTGAATTTTTTCTGCTCCTGGAGGCGTATCAGGTGCTTCGTCCCGATGACGTTGGTCTGCCACAGGTTTTCGTAGTAGTCTTCGCCGTTCCAGCGCCCGTATTCCGCCGCCAGGTGATAGACGAAGTCGAACGTGTGGCTATTGAAAATGCGCTCTATCTGCCGGTATTCCCGAGTGTCGCAGCGGACGTAGTTGGCCGTGACGGCGGTGTTCATGAGGTCACAGACCCAGACCTCGTGGCCGCGTTTTCTCAGCTCCGGCACGAGGTTCGAGCCGATGAAGCCCGTCCCTCCGGTTACCAGTATCTTAGCCATTTTCTGCCTCCGTGATGATGTTGATAATCCTCTCGGCGGCGTGCCCGTCCCCGAAGGGATTGGTCCAGTCCGTTCTCCGGTTCAACATGGTCTCCGCGCTGGCGACGATGCTTTCCGAGGCGGCGCCGGCGAGGATGTTGGCGCCCGCGTCCACCGTTTCCGGGCGCTCGGTGTTGTTCCGCAGCGTGACGCAGGGAACGCGCAGGATACAGGCTTCCTCCTGGACGCCGCCGGAGTCGGTCAGTATCAAGCGGGCGTTGCTTTCGAGCTGGAGAAAGCTGAAAAAGTCCACCGGCTCGATAATTTTCAGGTTATTGGACCTCCTGCCCAAGCTTTCCATTATTTTACGGCTCCTCGGGTGGATGGGATAGACCATCGGGAGCCGGAAAATGGTGGCGACTTCGCTCAGCCCTTCCAGGATTGAGGTGAATCTTGCTTTATCGTCGGTGTTTTCCTGGCGGTGCAGGGTGGCGAGGAAGTATTTTTGCGGTTTGAGATGGAATTGACCGGCTAGGTCTATCTTCTGCCGGGCAAGCTCCAGGTATTGGTCGACGGCGTCGACGATGGTGTTGCCGGTGATGAATATCTTCTCCCGGCCGATGCCTTCCTCCAGGAGTGTCTCCTTGGCTTTGGGGGTGGGCGCGAAGAGGTAGTCCGCGATGTGGTCGGCGACGACCCGGTTGATTTCCTCGGGCATGGTCCGGTCGTAGGAGCGCAGTCCCGCCTCCACGTGCCCCACTTTGATACCGAGTTTGACCGCCGCCAGGGCGCCGGCCAGGACGCTATTGGTGTCCCCCTCTACCAGGACGATACCCGGCTTTTCGTCGAGAAGTATTTTCTCGATGCCGATGAGCATCTTTCCTGTCTCCTCGGCGTGCGAGCCGGAGCCTGCCTCCAGGTTATAGCGCGGACGGGGCAGCTCCAGCTGTTCGAAGAAAACGGCATCGAGCTGGTAGGAGTAGTGCTGGCCAGTATGGAGCGTGAAAAAGTCCGCTTTTTTCGATTCGAGGATTTTTAGCAGCGGCGCCATCTTGATTATTTCGGGGCGTGTGCCGAGGACTACCGAAATTTTCATGCGGCCGACTTTTCTCCTGGCGGGAGTTTCTCCCGGGGCTTAGCGGGCGACTTTTCCCTGCTGTGAAAGCTTTCTGTCATTATAGCCGAACGTAGGAGCTTAATCAAGACTCGATACTTACCTCGGTGTTCTATTAAACCTGTTGCAACGCTGGCGATTGTATGCCATAATTTCTCAGATACCTATCTTTGACTCAGGAACATGGCATGAATGTTAGCAGGCTTTCCCCGAAACTCATTGTCGCCATACTGATTGCCGTTATCTTCGGTATTTCCATCCTCTTCCGCGTCGTCCTCCCCTATCATCAGGTCTTTAACGACGGGGTGGTCAAATTTACCAGCATCGACGCGTACTTTTACCAGCGCGTCGTCGATAATACGGCGGTCAACTTCCCGCACCTGATGAGTTTCGACCCTTACTTCATCTTCCCCGGCGGCCGGGTCCTGGGCGATATATTCTTCCCGGAATGGCTTGCGGCGGGCTTCGCCTGGATGGTCGGCATGGGTGCGCCGACGCAGCACACCATCGATGTGGTGAGTGTCTTTTTCCCCGCCATTTTCGCCGCCCTGACGGTCATCCCCGTTTATTTCATCGGCAAGACGCTGTTTAACCGGTGGGTCGGCGTTATCGCCGCGGGGTTAACGGCGGTTCTGCCCGGCGAATACTTTGGGCGGACCATACTGGGCTTGACCGATACCCCCGCCATCGAGGTGCTCCTGACCACGACTTTTTTGTGTTTTGCCATCCTGGCGGTCAAGGCTGCCCGCGAAAGGGAGCTGACTTTTAACGATATTTTGCGGCGCGATTGGTCGAAGTTTCTCCGGCCTGTCATCTTCAGCGTCCTGGCGGGGCTATTTCTAGGTCTGTACCTCGTCAGCTGGCAGGGGGCGCTGCTTTTCGTTTTCATCTTCGTCCTCTATCTGGTCATCCAGGCCGTGAGAGACCATCTCCGGCAGCGTTCGGTCGATTACCTCGGGATTGTGGGAGGCATCACTTTCCTGGTTGCCCTGTTAATTTTCTTTCATTTTTCGTTCAGTGCTTTTTACGTTGTTTCCGTAGTCCTGGCCTTTCTTATCGCGGTGGGGTTGCTGATTATCTCCCGTTTAATGTCGTACCGGAAAATCAGGCCGATTTATTACCCCATTACACTGGTGGTCATCGGCGGCATTGCCCTGGGGGCTTTTTATCTTATTAATCCCGATTTGCTGAAAACGATGCTTTCCCGCTTCGATATCTTTGCCCCGACCGGGGCTTCCGCCCAGACCACCGTCGAGATGCAGCCATTCCTCGACCCAAGCAACACCGGGAAGTTAAACACCATCGTCGCCTGGGGCAACTTCAACACCAGCTTTTTCCTCGGGCCCTGGTGGCTTGTCCTGGTTATTTTCGGCACCGCGGGCTTGAGTCTATTCTATCGTTATTACCTGAGAGGCAGCGCCGCTATTTCATTATTCGTTTTCCTAGTCCCCGTTCTGGTAGCGGCCGCTGTTTTCGCGGGTGTTACGGCTGTCCCTGAAAGAATTACGGCAGTGGTAATGTTCCCCGGGCTGGCCCTGATAGCACTGGGTGTCCTGGTCTACCTTTTTATCAGGAAGAAGGGCGCCGGGGACAGTTACTGGGGGGCGGTTTTTCGGGTCGTGGCGATACTGGCCGTAATCATGGTGGAGCTGCTGCTGTACGGCTACGGGAAACACGCCCTATCTTTTATTCCTCTGGCGGTCTTATTCTGTCTGCTGTTTTTGCCGGGCGACGGTCAGAAAAACTGGCTGCTTTTCCTCGTCTGGACTCTCGTAATTCTGGCGTTGACAATGCCGCAGCGACGCTACGCCTACTACTTCGCCATCAACGTCGCCCTGCTTTCCGCCTATCTTTTCTGGCAGATGATCTGGCTGGCCGGTATCAATAAACTGGGGGTCAGCGCCGGGCCAATACCCGTCCCCGTTCATGGGAGCAAGCCTAAAGCCAAGAAAAAGGAGATTCGTCGGGACAGACCGGGCGCCGCCACCTATATCATGTCGGCCGGGCTGGCCGGTATAACGTTGTTCCTGCTTACTTTCGCCCCCAGCATAGCGGGGGCCAGGAGCGTGACCATTTCGGAGGAGGCTGCCTACGCCCCCAGCGACGCCTGGGTTTCATCTTTGCTCTGGATGAAGGACAATACCCCGGAGCCTTTCGGCGACCCCCAAGCATATTATCGCCATTACGAGGCGCCCGCGGCGGGAGGGACATTTGAGTACCCGCCGACGGCTTACGGGGTGACTTCGTGGTGGGACTACGGCTACTGGATTACGCAGATTGCGCACCGCCTGCCCAGTGCCAATCCCTCCCAACAGGCGGAGCCGATAATCAACGTGGCCAATCTGTTTTTGTCCGAGGATAACGCTACGGCGCAGGAGTTGATGGCAAAATTGGGCTCGTCTTATGTCATCGTCGACACTACCGTCACCGGGGGTAAATTCTGGGCGGTAGCCACCTGGGCGCAACAGCCGCTGGAAAAATATTATGATGTCTACTACTATAAGGACTCCCAGGGGCAGTACCAGGCGGCCCAGCTTTATTATCCCGCCTACTATGATACTCTGGTTGTCCGGCTGTACAATTTCAATGGCAAAGCGGTCACCGAGGTAAAGCCGACGGTCGTTACCTACACCGACAACGTGGACGACAACGGCACGAAATTTAAACTGGTGAGCAATGCCCAGCAATTCAATAGCTATCAGGAGGCCCTCGATTACGTTAACAGCCAGACGTCTAGCAAAAATGTGATCATCGGCGTCAACCCGTACGTCAGCCCTGTTACTCTGGAAGCGGTCCCGGATTTCCAATTGGTCCACGTTTCGGAGCAGGGCACCTCATTTGCGAGCGTGGGCCTCGTGCCGGAAGTAAAAATCTTCGAGTACACCGGCAACCGTAAATGACCGTCCTGGTCTTTATCAAGGACCTCCTGCTGGCCACCCTCAGCCAGATGGCTTCGCTCCTAGCCGGCCTCTTTGTTTTCGGGCTGCTGATACAATTCATCTCACAGCTTACCTTCAAGTCCCTGGAGAGGTCTTTCGGGAGCAAGGGGGTCTACCTGGTGGCCTGGCTGGGCACGCCCATTCACGAGCTGGGCCATGCCCTTTTCTGCGTGATATTCCGCCATAGAATAGAGTCGATAAGCCTTTTCCGCCCGGACCCCGTCACCGGCACGCTGGGGTACGTTTATCACAAGTGGAACCCGAAGAATCCCTGGCACGTGCTGGGCAATTTCTTCATCGGCGTGGGCCCGATGGTGCTGGGCAGCGCCGTCCTCTTCGGCCTGTTTTATTTCTTGATTCCCGGGAGCAATCGCGTGTGGGACTCCATCAACGCCAGTGTCGGCGCCGTCTCGCGGGACTCCCTGCTGGCAGGCTATTTCCATGTTTTCGGCGATTCCACCCTGGTAATAATTAAAATTATCTTCACCACTGCCAGCCTGTCTCTCTGGCAGTTCTGGCTCTTTCTATACCTGTCCGTCTGCATCGCTTCGAATATCCGGCTCAGCTGGGCGGACTTCAAAGGCTCTCTATCCGGTCTGGGCTGCATCGTGCTGGTCTTTCTCCTGATGAACCTGATATTCCTCCTCGTCGGTTACAGCAGCGAAGAGTTTTTCCCCTCCGCCGTCGCGTCTCTAGGGGCGGTCTACAGCGTGCTGATACTCGCCCTGATTATGGTCCTGGTGGGCTTTGTCCTGATTTATCTGCTGGCGGCGGTCTGGTACCGGCTGAGATTTAAAGCTATTTTGAACCCGTTTACACTGCTGGGTTAGGGCGGTTTTTTCCTTTCTTTCGCCCATAAATGATATAATCGTTTTAGAATCGATATGAGCATTGAAATAAGTGTCCCGCCCTCTTTCCAGGCCCTCATCGGCGGCACCGTTAAGGTCGATGTCGCCGGCGGCACGGTAGGCGAATGCCTGCGCGACCTGGTGCGAATTTACCCGCGACTCAAGGAGAAAATCTTTACCAGTAACGGCAGGCTGCCTAAAGGGATGAATATATTTATCAACGGCGCCAGCGCCGGCCCCCGGCCGCTGGCAGCGCCGGTACGTGACGGCGATAAAGTCCATATCGCTTATATCGTTTTAGGGGGATGACGAAAATTATCGGAGGAGGAGAACATGGCGATAAACACAGGTAAAATACTCAGGGTAAATCTCTCCAGCGGTAAAGTCAGCACGGAGAACGTCCCCGAGAAGACAGCCGCGGAATTCGTCGGGGGGAGGGGCTATGGCGTCCGCTATCTCTACGACGAATTAAAGCCCGGCACCGAACCCCTCGGGGAGGAAAACAAGCTCTTCATGCTCAACGGGCCGCTGGCGGGCACCACCGCCCAGGCGGTCTCGCGCTGGATGACCTGCACCAAGAGCCCGCTGACCGGCACTTTCACCCGCTCCGTCTGCGGGGCGGACTTCGGGGCGTGGCTAAAATTTGCCGGCTACGAGATGATTATTCTCGAAGGCAGAGCCGAAAAGCCGTGTTACATTCACTTGACGCCCGACGGCTGTAAAATTCTGGACGCATCGGAAATCTGGGGGAAAGATACCAAAATAACGCAGGAGTGGCTGGCGGGGAAACACGGCAAAAATACCCGCACCGCCTGTATCGGCCCCGCCGGCGAGAGGCTGGTCAAATACGCCGCCGTCGTCAGCGACCGCCGCACAGCCGGCCGCGGCGGCACCGGCGCGGTGATGGGCTCCAAGAACCTTAAAGCGGTCGCCATTACCGCGTCGCGCCGGCTGTTCCTGGCCGACCCCGAGACCTATGAGAAGCTGGCGAGACAGCAGGTCGCCACGATACTTGCCAACGACGGTTTTAAGAGCCACAAGGAGTGGGGCACCACCACCACCCAGGACATCACCAACGCCATCGGCATCTACCCGGTGCGCAACTTCCGCTACGGACAGCTGCCCGACTATAAGAAAGTTTTGGGCGCGGAGTACCGCAAGCTGAGGGTCGGCGACATCGGCTGCTATTCCTGCGCGGCGCGCTGCGGCAAGGTGCATACCGTCCCGGCGGGCGTGTACGCCGGCGCTCACAGCGAAGGCCCCGAATACGAGTCCATCTGGGCCTTTACCGGGACAATCGAGAGCGACAGCATCGAGGCCAGCATCGCCGCCGACCAGCTCTGCGACGACTTAGGACTGGATACGATAAGCACCGGCAACACCATCGGGTTCGCCTACGAGCTTTACGAAAAGGGCCTGATTAAGAAATCGGACACCGACGGGCTGGAGCTGATTTACGGTAACCCCGCGCCGATGATCTCCCTGGTGAAAAAGATAGGCTATCGGGAGGGCATCGGCGAGCTCCTCGGCGAGGGCACGAAGCGCGTCGCCGGGAAAATCGGCGCCGGTTCGGAGGTCTACGCCATTCACGTCAAGGGCATGGAGCTGCCTGCCTACGAGCCGCGCGGCGCCAAGTCGCAGGGCTATAACTACGCCACCGCCAGCGTCGGCGCCAGCCACTGCTACGGCTATGCCGCCCAGGACATTTTCGGCGCCCCGTTTCCCCACCCCACCGACCGCTTCGACGAGGGGAACGCCGATGTCGTTATCTTTAACCAGGATGGCACCGCCTGGCATGAATGCGGCGTCGCCTGTGCCTTTTCCGGCGGCTGGGGCTGGATGGACCTCTTCGGGAAGCTGATAACGGCCGCCCGCGGCATCGATGCCTATTCGGACGCCCAGCTGGCCAAGGTAGGGGAACGGCTGTTCAACCTGGAGAGGGCTTTCAACGTCCGCGAGGGGCTGGGACGCAAGGACGATTTCCTGCCGCCCCGCATCCGCACCGAGCCGCTCCATACCCGTGAGGCCAAGGGAGAAGGGCAGACGGTCAGCCACAATGACGAGTTTCTGGATAAATATTACTCGCTGCGCGGCTGGACCAAGCAAGGCGTCCCCACCGCGAAAAAGCTCAGGGAGCTGGGGCTTAGCTTCGCCTTGAAAGATATGAAAAAATAGTCTATCCATTCAGAGAGGAGTTTTTATGTCGAAGTCCAAGTACGGGAAATACATCACCACGGAGCTCAAGCGGGGCATCGTCATGCCCGGCTATAAAGGCCCCCAGCAAATCAGGCAAGGCTACGCCGATGGCTACCGCCTGGGGCTGGAGCACGTCATCTGGATGGACAACGAGGTCCTTCCTGGCAGTTTCTACGGCGAATATACCTGGCAATGGCCCGCCACGATGAAGGACCAGCGGAAAATGCCGAGGTTCGAAATGCCCGAACTAGTGACGCCGGAACTGGTCAAGAGCGGAAAGGTGCCCGGCATCATGCCCCATTCCCACCCCTTCATCGAGATTTTCAGCTACTTCGGCACCAACTTCGATGACCCCTCCGACCTCTGCGGCGAGATTGAGTTCTGGCTGGAGGACGAAAAGTTCGTCTTCACAAAGAGCTTCATGGTATATATTCCGGCCAATATGGAGCACTGCCCGCTGGTCTTCCGCCGCATGGACGCCCCCATGTTCCACATGACCCTCGGTTCCGGCGATAAATACGTCTAGCTTGTCTGTATATTTTTTAAAAGAGGTATTTGAAATGCACCAGGGGGAAAATGCTAAATATGTTGTTGATTATCCCAAAAAGGACGCTAAATATCCGCCTTACCGCGTTAAGAACGACCCCAAAATCGTGAAGCCGGTCGTCCAGGTAGACGCCGATACCGTCCCAGGCGCTGAGTTTTACGCCGAGGCCAAGTGGATACTGCCTGGCTCTAAGAAAGAAATAAAACTCTGCGAGTCCCATACCCACAACTTCAATGAGGTGCTCGGCTTCTTCGGCTTTAACTACGATAATATCCAGGACCTGGGCGCGGAAATAGAAATTACCATTGACCATGAAAAAAATATCCTGGATAGGAGTTTTTCCGCCTGTATACCCGCCGGCGTTCAGCACGGCCCCGTCATTATCAGGAATATCAAGCGGCCCATCTTCCACGCGTCTTCCGGTAAAGCGAGCCAGTATAAATAGATTATCAGGCAATGAGGTAAATAAAATGGGAAAAAATGCGAAATACGGTGTAGATTATCCCAAGAAAAATGCCAAATATCCGCCTTACCGTATCAAGGTCGACCCCAAGATTATGAAGCCCATCGTGACGGTCGATGACGAGGTCGTGCCCGGCGCCAAATTTTACGCCGATACCAAGTGGATATTGCCCGGAGCCAAGGGCGATATAAAGATTACCGAGTCCCACACCCATAAGTTCGGAGAGATGCTCGGCTTTTACGGCTTTAACTACGATAATATCCAGGACCTCGGCGCGGAAATCGAAATCACCATTGATAACGAAAAAAACGTGGTGGACCGGAGCTTTGCCGCCTATATCCCGCCGGGCGTCCAGCACGGTCCCATCGTTATTAAAAATATCGTCCGGCCAATATTTTTTGTCTCCTCCGGGCGCGCCCCGCGATATGAATAAGAGATGAGAGGATAAGAATGACGACTATTAAAGAATTTAATCATTACGGGGAAGAGCTGGAAAATATCCTGCTGTTGAAGACTTCACCCATCGCCGTAAAAATGCTAAAAAAAGAGGCGGATATCCCCGCCGGGGCTCTGCGTCCTAAAAAAGACCGCCATACTCATTACGCCCAGTGCCAGGCTTTCGCGATGTCGCGGCGGGAGCGCGCGACCATCGCCATGCTTAAGGAGGACCACTGGTGCCCGGCGGCCCTCATGGCCTACGGCATGGTGCCCGTCCCTCCGGGGGCGAACCCCACCCGCCTGCACCCCTATGACATGTTCGAATACGGCAAATATATAGGAATCCTCACGGCGCCGCTAAAAAGCGCCTCTTTTAAACCCGACGCCATAATTATCTACGCGAGCACCTCCCAGCTAAGAGCCATGATGCTATCACTGCGGCCGGAAGCGATAGCGGAGGTAAGCGGACGCTACTTCCCGCCTTCCTGCGCCCATGCGGTCGTCACGCCCATGCTCAAAGGCGGCTACTGGGTGGTCCTGCCCGACCCCGGCGATTACCAGCGGGCGCTCTGCGACGAGGGGGAGATAATGCTCGCCCTGCCGGCAGCCAAGCTCCCCGACCTCATGGCCGACCTCGAGCGGTTCCAGTCGCAGGGCTTTGCCTACCGCAAAAATTATTATTTTATGCAGGGGGACTTCTCGCGGCCCGATTTTTATAAAAAGATGTTCAAAGACTGGGGCCTGGAAGACTATTAGATGGCGGAAACTCAGCCTCCGCATGGCCATTAGCATGCGCAGCGGGACCGCCATGCTTCTCCCCCTTTTCTAGACACCGCCGCCCGTAAAGTCTATAATTTCATAAGTTATGAATTCTAAAATTGGGCCTCGTGTCCTTATCCCGCGCGACGAGGTGGCGTCAATCGTGACGCGGCTGGCTTCAGAAATCGGCCGCGACTACCGCGATAAAAATCCGCTTCTCGTCGGTATCCTCAAGGGCTCTTTCGTCTTTATGGCCGACCTGGTGCGCGCCCTCGATTTCCCTTTAGAGCTGGATTTCATCCGCCTGTCCAGCTACGGCGGCGGCACACAATCCTCCGGCAGCATCATAATAGAGCAGCGCTTGCGTTCCAGTGTTCGAGGCCGCCATGTGCTGGTCGTCGAGGATATCGTTGACACCGGCATCACCGTGGCTTTTCTTTTAGACCACTTAAAGAGGAAAAAGCCGGCCTCGCTGGCGCTCTGCGCGCTCTTGGATAAACCGTCGCGCCGGCGCGTTCCGGTGACGATAAATTATCTCGGGACGACTGTGCCGGACAAGTTTCTGGTGGGCTATGGGCTGGACTTTAACGAAAAATACCGCAACCTGCCGGACGTCTGCGTCCTGGAGGACTGAAATTGAATGACCTGGCTGACCTTATCTCCGTGGCTAAGGGCGATGCCCCCGCCGACCTTATCCTCGCCAATGCCCGCGTCGTGAACACCTTTAACGGCGAGGTGGAAAAGGCCGGCGTCGCTATCTACGGCGGTCGTATCGCCGGGGTCGGCGAATACCGGCTGGCTAAAGAAATCATCGACCTCGAAGGAAAGTACCTTGCCCCCGGCCTTATCAACGGCCACACCCACCTGGAAAGCTCGATGCTGGATATCGGCCAGTACGCCCGCGCGGTGGTGTCCCGCGGCACCTCGGCCGTCGTCACCGACCTCCATGAAATCGCCAACGTTTGCGGTCTCAAGGGGATAAGGTACGTGCTGGACTCCGCCCGGCGGTTGCCCTTCGACCTGTTTCTGATGGCGCCGTCCTGCGTCCCGGCGACCCGATCTGGAGACCTCCGGGGCGAAGATTACTCCGGCCGATATTAAGAAAGTCCTGCGATACCGCAACTGCATCGGCCTGGGCGAGGTGATGGACTACCCCGGCGTCCTCGCCGGCCACGCCGCCGTGCTTAAAAAAATAGCCTCGGCGCGGGGTAAGGTCGTCGATGGTCATGCCCCCGGCGTCAGCGATAAAAATCTCAACGCCTATATCGCCGCGGGTATTCAATCCGACCACGAATCAGTCTCCCTGGCGGAGGCGAAAGAAAAGCTGCGGCGGGGCATGCACGTCATGGTTCGCGAGGGCTCCACGGAAAAGAACCTGGAAGCCCTGCTGCCCCTGGTCACGGACAAAACATATCAGCGGTGTTTCTTCGTGGTCGACGACCGCAGCTGCGTCGATATTCTTCATGATGGCGATATCGACGCCGTGGTACGCAAGGCGATAAAGCTCGGCCTCGAACCCGTCCGCGCTATCCAGATGGCGACGATTAATGCCGCCTCTTATTTCCGCCTCGAAGGTCTGGGGGCGGTAGCCCCGGGCTATTTCGCCAATCTCATCGTCCTGGATAGCCTCCCCGATTTTCATCTGGATATGGTCTTTTACCGCGGCCGCCTAGTGGCCCGGGGAGGGAAGCCGTTATTCAAATTGCCCGCCCCCCGCGGCGCAACGCTGACGGATACGGTCAATATCAGGCCGTTTTCGGTCAATAAGTTGAAGCTGCGGACTAAAAAAGAAATCCTGCCCGTCATCGAGGTCATCCCCGGCCAGATTATCACCCGCAAGAAATTGCTTAAAGTGAACGTCGCGGGTAAGCTTGTCCAGCCGGATATCGGCCGCGATATTCTTAAAGCGGTAGTGGTGGAAAGGCACAAGGCAACCGGCCGTATCGGCCGGGGGCTCGCGACCGGCTTCGGCCTCAAGAGGGGGGCTTTAGCCTCGTCCATCGCTCACGATTCTCACAATATCGTCGCTATCGGCGCTAATGATGACGATATTTTCGCCGCCGTCAAAGAGGTCGAGCGCCTGCAGGGCGGGCTGGCGGCGGCCGCCGACGGTAAAGTTATCGCCTCGCTGGCCACGCCCGTCGCCGGCCTGCTTTCCCCCGCCCCTCTGGAAGCCGTCGCGGTGGGGTACGAAAAGCTGGAGCGGGCCGCCCGCGATCTGGGATGCTCCCTGCCTTCACCGTTCGCGGTCTTATCGTTTTTAGCACTGCCCGTTATCCCCGAGCTGCGCCTGACCGACCTCGGCCTGGTGGACGTCAACGAGTCTAAATTGATAAAATATTGATGTAAAAAAGGAGACGCATGCGCCACACTACCGCCGAACCTGTTTTTGAAAACCGCTACGACGCCGGCCGGAAGCTCGCCGAAAAGCTTTCCGAGTACGCCGGTAAAGGGGTGGTGGTGCTGGGCATCCCCAACGGGGGCGTCGCCGTGGCCCTGGGCGTTGCCCTGGGACTTAACGCCGACCTCGACCTCGTGATCTCGCGGAAGATCCCGCTGCCGCTCAGTCCGGAGGGCGGATTCGGCTCGGTGACCGACGACGGCACGTCGATTTACGATGAGGGAATCATTAAAAAGGCCGGTCTGAGCCAGCCGCAGATCAATTACCAGGTCAACCAGGTGCGGTCGGACATACGCCACCGCTCTTTGCTTTATCACGCCGACCGCCCCCCAATCTCGATTACCGGGCGGACGGTCATCGTCGTGGATGACGGTCTGGCCTCGGGCTATACCATGCGGGCGGCTATCGAATCACTGCGGCACCGCAGTGCTAAGAAAATAATCGCCGCAGTGCCGGTGGGTCCGGAGCCCATCGTCGAAGCCCTGCGGAAGGTCGCCGACAGGGTGGTGACCTGCGTGGTGGGAAAAGAGCCACAGTTCTATATCGCCGACTACTACCGCTCCTGGCACGATATCACCGACGCCGAGGTGCTGCATTGCCTCAAGGAATGGCGATTGCGGCGCTACGGCGCGAAGATTGAGATACCCAAGAAGAAGCGGGAATAAACAGAGTATTTATTTCACGGGTTCCTTGGTCCCGCAATTCGGGCATTGATAATACCTGGACTTGGGTAGGAAGAAAGCCAAGGGGGCGAGCAGGCATCCAACCGGAGTTACCAGGCAGCCGAGGCAACCAACACAACCGAGATATTCCAACACGTTTTGTTGTTCTTCTCTATAACTCATCGTGGTGCCGCATTTAGGACAATTCATAATGCCTCTTTGTGATAATAACACGTCATCTAAGATAAGCCCGATAATAAGAGGTTGATTCTGCTATATCGTTCCCCCCTCACATCCCTCCGTCCACGCCGAGTACTTGGCCGGTGATGTACCGCGCCTCTTCGCTCGCCAGGAAGGCCACCGCCTCCGCCACGTCCCGCGGCGTGCCCGCGTAGCCTATCGGGATGCGCTTCATCAGCTCGGCGGACTGCTTTTCGTCGAGGCTCTGCGTCATTTTGGTGTCAATGTAGCCGGGGGCGATGGCGTTGACGGTGATGCCTCTTGAAGCCACCTCTTTCGCTACCGACTTGGTGAAGGCAATGACCCCCGCCTTGGCGGCGGCATAGTTGGCCTGTCCCGCGTTGCCAGCTATCCCCACGATGCTGGCGATGCTCACGATGCGCCCCCAGCGCTGCTTGAGCATCGGGCGCAGGACCGCCCGGGTGCAGAGGAAAGCGCTCTTGAGGTCGACGTTGAGGACGGTGTTCCAGTCATCGTCGGACATACGCATGACGAGCCCGTCGCGCGCCACCCCGGCGTTATTGACGAGGATATCGATGCGGCCGAACTTGTTGACGACCGACTCCACCATATGCGCGACGTCTTCCGTCGAACTAACGTCGGCGGTGACCGCCAGCGCCTGCCGGTGCAATGCCTGGATTTCTTTAACGACGCCCTCCAGCGCCTCCGCTGCCGACGGTATATCGTTGACCGCAACGCTCGCGCCAACCTCGGCCAGCTTCAATGCAATCCCACGCCCGATGCCCCTCGCGCTCCCCGTCACAATCGCGACTCTATTCGTCAGGTCCATAAATTCCTCCCCGCGAGAAGATTATTACATCTCCTTGAATCTGTTCGGCATAAGTTTCAGCGAAGCGTTGCGTTTGGCCTCGGAGGTCTCTTTACCGGTGACCGGGTGCTTGTAGTGGAAGGGGTAAATATAGCCGGAAGGGTACTGCGTATCGTATTCCGCCCAGACATCCGGGCTGAGCTTGATGCGTTCGCGGGGCGTTTCTCCGGATCCAGGCGGCGGGTTTCTCCCGGAGGTATAAGTATAGTGCATGTTTAGTCTTAACTTGAGTATCTTCCAGACACCGTCTTCCTTGATATAGTCCATCTCATAGATGACCATCATGTAGGCGGGGTCGAGGGGGGTGGTAAAACGTGAGAAAATGGTGCCGTAGCCGTACCATCGGCCGTGGGCTGTTTTGCCGTCCTTATTCACGGTAATCACCGGCGAGACCTGCATCACCAGGTGGAGGAACTCCGGAGGCATGACGCGTCCCTGCCCGAAGTACCGCCGGATGCCCTCCGGGCCTTTATAGGTGCCTTCGACGAAGGTGCCGGAGACCTCGGGGCTACTGGAAAAACAGTCGATGATTTCGTCGCTCATCCAACGTTCCAGGTAATAGCCGTAGGCGCACTGCAGTCTCTTCATGTCTTCGATATCCTGGAGGGTTTGGAGCTGCTTGTCCCTGGTTTTGACCTGTTTTTTAAGAGATTTAACCTCCCCTTCGAGGGAATCGAGTCGTGTTTCGAGGGTGGGGCTGTTCATGGATGTATCTCCTTTAAACCGATGGTTTGTGCTTATTATACCACTCCTTTGAAGAGGTCATGTTCGCGGAGGTGCCTCTTCACCGGCGGCTCGGCGCGCATGAAGGAGTCACGCGGGCCAACCAACCTAAAAATAAACCCAAGCAGCCCACGACGCGGCGAGTCTCCGGAAAGCTGGCTGGCATGGCAGGCCGCCGCCTTGTCGCGGGTCAGGACGGACTGCTTCTTCAGGCGTATTACGGCATGTACCGGAAAATCCTCTTCCACGAAGGAAGCCAGGTCAATATCTTTGTTTTTCCCGAAGTGGTGCATGTCCCGCCCAAAAATGGTCATTACTTTTACCATGACTTTGAAAAAACGGTGAGGAAAAACATGAAAATACAGTTTTTGCGGCTTAAAAGCCGGGCCGGCTTCAGGATATTTTTGAGGGTCGCCGGCAGCTTTGAAAGCCAAGACGGTCGCGTTATGAATAGCCACATGGTCCGGGTGATGGTACCCGCCGATGGGGTCGAACGTTACCACCACTTCCGGTCTGAGGCGGCGGAAAATCGCCGCGATACGCCCGGCGACCTCTTCCAGCGGGGCGGCCGCCAGTGCCTGCGGATGTTTGTTGTCCTCCGTGCCGGCCATACCCGAATCGCGGTAGCCGAGGTAAATGACGTCGGCCAGGCCGATAATCTCCGCAGCGCACTTGAGTTCGTGCGAACGCAAGTCGCCGATAGAGGCAAATCCCTTCATCATTTCCGGGGCAACTTCACCCACTTCGCCGCGAGTCCCGCAGATATAGTAAACCTTAACGCCAGAGGCGGCGTACTGCGCCAGCGTACCCCCCACGCCGAACGATTCGTCATCCGGGTGCGCCCCCGTAAAAATAAGCGTCCTGGATACGGTCACGCTAACACCTCCGTAAGAGCGCTTTAATCCCGCTCGTATAGGGCTTTTGAATAATGCCCTTATCGGTAATGAGGGCGGTGATATAGCGGTGGGGCGTGACGTCAAAGGCGGGATTAGCGGCGGCAACGCCCTCCGGGGCTATTGTTATGCCCTGAATTTGGGTGACTTCTTCGGGGCGGCGCTCCTCGATGGGAATTTCATCGCCGGTCTTCAGCGACGTATCGATGGTGGAAACGGGAGCGGCGACGTAGAACGGGACATTATTTTCCTTTGCCAGAACTGCCAGAGTGTAAGTCCCGATTTTATTGGCGGTGTCGCCGTTGGCGGTGATGCGGTCGGCCCCCACAATAACGCCATCGCATTTACCCAGCTTCAGGAAATACCCCGCCGCGGAGTCGGTTATCAGAGTTACGGGGACACCCGCCTTCATGAGTTCCCAGGTAGTCAGCCGCGACCCCTGTAAAAGCGGGCGGGTCTCCGTGGCAAGGACTTGAAGGCGTTTTCCCTGTTTATACGCCGTAATAATGATTCCCAAAGCGGTGCCGCAGCCGGATGTGGCCAGGGGACCAGTATTGCAGTGGGTCAATATCGTCCAGCCGTCCTGGATGAGGACGGCGCCGTACTTGCTGATACGTCCGGTGGCTTCGGTTTCTTCCCGGTGTATTTTACCGGCCTCGGCGACGAGAGCTTTCTTAATAAGCGTTGAGGTTTTCTGAGCCGCGGCGACTTTTTTAAGGCGTTCCAGGGCAAAGAACAGGTTGCGGGCGGTGGGACGGGTGACGGCTATAAATTTGATAATTTTATTCAGCTTTTCGAGGAATGCAGCCCGGGACGGATCATCGATTTTCAGGGCGCCGAGGGCCACCGCGTAGGCGCCGGCGATGCCGATGGCCGGGGCGCCCCTTATTTTCAATTCCCTGATGGCGGCGGCGATTTCCTGGTAGTCGTCAAGCTCAAGGTAGACTTCTTCTTGAGGAAGGCGGGTCTGGTCGATAATCCTGACACGGTCGCCGAGCCAGACTATGGGCTGATAATCTGATTTTATGACCTCACCCCTTAGTGTCTCTCCCCTAATCCTATTTCCCATTGCTCGCGCCTAAGCTCCATGAGAGTGAAATCGTAGCCATTACGGCGGAGGCGACCGAAGAGCGTGAAACCGCACCTGGCGAAGCACCTCTGCGCCCGCAGGTTCCAGTCCAGCGTCTTGAGATAAAGGCGACGTATCCGGGTCGTCCGGAAAACATGGTCGACCATGGTACTGACGGTATCGGCGCCGTAGCCCTGGTCCCAGTAGTCGCGGTTGCCGATAATGATGCCCAGCTGCGCCTCCCCCTTCTTATCGTCGATATCGTAGAAAGTACAGTTGCCGATGTGTTTGCCGTCGAGGGTCTCTATCGCCAGGGGATAGCGGTTGGCGTGGGACTGGTGCAGGGCCGTGGCATAGTCCAGCAGGTAAAGAGAGAAGGACGTGACAAGCATGGGGGCGGCGTCAAGCTTAGCCAGCTCGGGATCCGTCTGCCACCGGTAGTCGTTGCGGACATCGAGGAGCTTCTTCTCACGGAGCCTGATTTTCGTCCCGCGGAGGATGCCGCCGCGCAGCGGTTCGAATCCGGCCAGGGTGGTGCTTTTGCCTAATTTCATAGCTGAAGGAGAACGCGGTTAATTAGTCTCTTCTTCCTCATCCTCTTCCTGGCCGCGTTCCCAGATGGGCTCGGTGAAGTAATCGATATATTCTTCCATGGCCTCGGCGGCGACCTGCTTGATTCTCTCACCGGCCTCGACGGCCATTTTCGCCAACTCCGCAAGGTCGATCCTAATTTCCAGTATGGCGGCCAGGACTTTGAGGACAGCCAGCGCCGCCATAGGGTTGGGCACGCGGCTGGCATAGACGGGCGTTTCGCCCAGCAGGCAGACGCCGTCGAGGGCCCTTTCCTTGGCGACGCCCAGCAGGAGGCCGTTAAGACCGGCAATCTGGAGGTTGTTGGCTTTTTCCAGCTTGTATTTTTCCAGGTCGTCGGCGACGAGGCGGCTGGTGGCAACGCCCCAGACCTTGGGCGGCTCGGTGTGATGGATGCGGGTCATGGCGGCGGCGCAGGTATAGATGCGGCCGACCTCGAACCTCTCGGCGACATCGAGGACGCAGTTGGCGAGGTCGTAGCCCTTGCTGACCGGCTGGTCATCGCCGATAAAGAGGATGAGGTCGCTATCGCTGGCACTATTCTTCCAGTAGTAGAACTGGCTCTGGGGAAAGGAGGGGGCCTCGACGACGTTGTCCTTGACGAGCACGCCGATGGGGTCGAAGAAGGCAGAAGGCTCTAAGTAGCCGAGGTCTTTGAAGGGGAGCTTGGCCCTGAGGTAGTTGGAGAGTATCATGGCGACGTTGCCGATGCCGGGCCAGGCGGCGAGCATGTTGGGCGAGCGCAGCTTGGGTCGCGCGGTTATCTTGATAATACCGTTCATATCTGACCACCTTCATTTTCTATGTAAGTTAATTATAACTCTTTTGGGCGGTTAACCGTTAATAGTTATCAGTTGAGGGTCGGGGGGAGGGGAAGGGGAATTATTCGTTATTCGTTTTTTTATTTTTGGGTTTTGTAGCTAATTTGACATAATTTATAGCTAATATTCGTTTTTCGTTATATGTTAAGTTAGCTTGAGATTTCAGTATTCGTTTTTAGAGTTATGGTAAATGAGCCGTTCTGCGGCGAAACATGGGTCGCCACGTGCTCCGCAAGGAACTAAAGGGTGGTTAGTGCTCGCACGAGGCTCAGCCATGTTTCGCCCACATTAACTACTGATACAGTATAGAGGAATTTGAGCGAGAAAATGAAGGGGATTTTGTCGCAAACCTCACCCCCTGGCCCCCTCTCCAAAGGACAACTGGTTCCCGACTTTCGTCGGGATGGTTAAAGGGGGAAAAGGTAACCAGTTTGGAGAGGGGGAGAGATTTGAGAGGGGCTGACGCCCCTCTCGGTGGGACTACTCCCTGTGAGAGGACGGAATATGCGGAGAATTTAAGTGGATAGGATTCAATGCAAAGGGTACGGAAAATATGGGACTTGACGGGACATTCATATGTAATTATAATGCACATTACCATGAATTAAATGCTAAAGAAATAATGTTTTATGAAAAAATTAATTATTAAATGTATTTTGATTTCTTTGGTACTTACTTTTACTCTTACTCCCCTTCTTGGTTGTGAAAAAGATTCAAAAAATGATCTTTATTGGTTCAGAGACACAAATGGTTTTTTTCATACCAACGACCTGAAAAAGGCGCAAGAAGAAATTCCTTTCACAATTGTTCTACCCAGTTATTTGCCAGAAGGCATGGGATTAAAAATATTACAAATTTATGGACCGAGAGAAATTAAAACTGGCGATATTTTAGAGGGAATAGAAGTTCATATTGACTATATTTTGAAAGAAAAAATGATTTTAATTTACGAAAATAATACCGGCGAAGTGGTGAATCCAACTTTTTCGCTAGAGCCAAAATATCTTGATATTTACGGAATAAATGTACTTATACAAAAATCTAAAATTGATTCAACAGGTACTGATGAAGAAAGTATATATTTCGATTGGAATCAAGGTAATCTGACTTTTGATATGCATATTTTTTCTATTAGTGAAGATGAAGGAATTAAAATAGTAGAATCAATTATAAATCAATTGAAATAGTTTGATTTTTAACTCACATTTTTCCAAGAATAAAATACCTGACGACACCGGGCTTGAATTCTTGGTAGAGAGGAGAGTTTAAGAGGGGCGAAGCACCTCTTTTTTTATTCCCCCTTCCCTTAATCCGAAGGGAAGGGGGTCAGGGGGATAGGTTACAAATAATTATATGGTATCATCTTCTCCGGCCACGTAGTACCAGTTGGCGGGATTAGTGACGAACTCCTCGGTGATGGAGGGGTCGAAAATACGGACGTTAAGACGCTCACCGGGGCGACGCATGAACCCCAGCTTACGGAGAATACGGTAATACGGCGTGTCCTCCATCATGGCGCAAAAGACCATCGCGGCACCCTCTCCTTTAAGATATTTAATCGCGCGGATAATCAGCGCCTCGGCCGCCCCTTCCTCGCCCGGTAAAGCCAGGAGGTCGACGATGAACCCGCGGGCCGGGTCGCCTTTTTCCAACTTCACCACGATATATCCGGCGGTCTCCCCCGGCCTTTTAGCCAAGAATATCCGATAATCATTCCCGGGTTTAGCCACATAACGCCAGTTCAGGTATTTCATGTCCTTGACCACCATGATGGGCTTCAACTGAGACGCCTTCAGCCAGAATTTATCCAGGCTTTCATCAAAAGAGGATACCTGTTCCATCACCAGGCCGGCAGACCGAGGCGATGGGATGGTGCGGAAGGTCAGGCGCTCCCAGGCATGGCCTAACAGACTACCGATAAAAGCGGGAATTTTATAGCGGCCTTTAAGCACGGTTCCCCAATCGACGATGCGGACCAGCAGCGGTATTTCGAACATAACGATGTTATGCAGCCACTTGGTAAAGCCCGGACGCGACTGGTCGTTAGGAGACCCGTAGCTGATGCTCCGGTGGCGCGTCGCGGTAGTTTTATTAAGTTCGATACCCATCGCTTTAAAGATACCCTGACGCCGATAATCCGGGTGGACCATCACGCCAAACCCGTGAGAGCCCAGGGTGGTCTGCCCGCCGATCTTGATGAACACGGGCAGATTAGCGTGCTGTCCAATCAGGCCCTGTTGGGTCTCGGCGAGCATAATCGCGGCCGGACCGGCCGGACTATCGCGGCACATCCACTTCCACCACTGGGAATCCCTCGACTCATTCAAAATGGTGCGATAAAGCTTCAGTATCTGCTCTTCGTCACCCTCGCGATACAGTCTTAAAGACCATTCCCTCTTGTCTTCGCCGGACTCATCCATTTCATTACCCTTTAAAATAAGCGTTTTTCGCGGCCCGGGCGGACGGGAAAAGTCAGCGCACCATCAGGCAGTCCATGGAGGCCAAACAAAAACCATCCCGGGTAACGGGGAATAAGCCCACCAGCTTAAAACCCGCCTTGACATAAACATCAAAGCTTTCGGTCCAGAACGGCGACCCCTCGTAAACGGGCAGCTGATAGACCTCCGACTGGAGCACCACGACTTTTTCCCGGACACTCCGGAAACCCTTAAAAACCTCCAGGTCGTATCCCTGGGCATCGGTTTTTAAAAATATCCTCCTCGAAGCAAGCGCCACGGGCAACTCGCCGATGATATCGTCAAAACGGCGAAGCTGCACCAACTCCTTCCCCGGTGCGGCGGCCCTGACTTCAAAACGTCTGGCCCCGTCTTCGTTGATGTCCAGCAGGGAGTTCATCTCATCCACCGGATACACGTTCATATAACGTTCCCCCGACTCGTTTCCCAAGGCATAATTGAGCTTGAACCAGTTCTTATCCCGCGGGGCGGTCTCCCTCAAGATATTAAAAGTCCGCGAGATGGGTTCGAACGAGATAATCGGGCCCTTATAGAACTGGCGCATCTCCAGGGCGAACTGCCCCCGATTGGCGCCGACATCCAGGATAAGGTCGACGTGATAGTCCTCGATAATCGACCTTATGATGGACGGATAAGAAAACCAGGCCTGCCGCCGTTTGCCTTCCGGGATTATCTGGACTATCGACGAGGGATAGCCATAGATCCTGGAATGAAGCAGAAACTCGATCAAGCGCCTGAAAAGTTTCAATATCTTCATTTATGTCATACCCGGCGAGCCTACCCCTTGCTGGAGACGGAGAGGTTATGACAGTAGAGGGGTGGGGAATTCAAAAAGCCGCCGACCCACTTGGTCTCGCGGCCGATGGCGGCGATGTCCTTGAGGACCTGATAGACATTACCAGAGACCATCGTGTCCTTAACGCGGCCGACCATTTTGCCGTTTTCTATCTTATAGCCCAGCAGGACATTACCGGAGAAATCGCCGCCCAAAATATTGCCCTGCTCGGCCCCCATGAGCTGCTCGACGACCAGGCCTTCTTTAATATCGGCCACCATGTCGTTAAAGGCGGTGCGGCCGGGGGCAACGACCAAAGCGCTGGGGGCGGGGGAGGGCAGGTCGCCGCGACCGCGACTGCCGTTGCCGGTGCTCTGCTTGCCGGTCAGGCCGGCCGTCTGCAAATCGTAGAGGAAATTCTTAACAACGCCGCGGCTAACGAGGGGGGTACGCCGGCTCGGCACGCCTTCATCGTCACAGGGACGGGAACCCGGCCGGAAAGCGATGGTGGGGTCGTCATGGAGGCTGAAATTCTTATCGAAAACGAGCTTACCTATTTTATCGCCCAGAGGGGAAGCCCCCTCCAGGACGGTCTTGCCGTTAAAGGCCGACATCAGGGGCATGACCAGGGCGGTAACGCCGTCCGGGGTAAAGATAACCGGGAGCGGGCGGGTGGGGGCTTTGGCGCGGTTTTTCGCGAGGTCGAGCTGACGCAGCACAACATCGGTGATTTTCTTCGTATCCGAAAGGGGATGGCAGGAGCTATCGCTCTCACCCACGAAAAGCATATCCGTGCCTTCAATCAGGCTGCCCTCGATACCCAGGCTGAAGATACTTTTGCGGTATTCCGCCTGACCGCCGCGGGAGTTTAAAAGCCGCATCACGGTAACGCCGCGACCGATACCGGCATAACATAAAACCGACGGCGAATGAGCGAGCACGGCGGCAATCATCGCCTCGCCGAGGGAAACCATGTCCCTGACCGGCACGGACAGGGCTTGAGAGTCGAAAGTGTTTATCGCCGGGTAGTCCTGCGCGCCGGGGAACTCAAACCTGGCTTCGGTGCCGAAAACGGCGGTCTCCAAAGCGGCGGCCACCAGCGACCGGGCATCGGCGGAACCGGTGGCGGTAGCATAGCCGACCCGGCCTTTTTTAATGACGCGCAGGGCGATGCTGGTGCTCTGACTGGTCTGGAGGTGCTTGAGTCGATTGGCGTCGAAATTAGCCTCGGTTTCCTCCGTGGAGATTTCAAAGACCTCGGCGGCCTCGGCCTGCTTTTGCGCCAGAGACAGGACCTCTTCCACTATTTACCTCCGATAAGGCAGCGCCGGATGCGGATATGAGGGGAGCCGTTGGAGACGGGGAGGGGCATCTGTCCGCCCTTACCGCAGCCGCCGCCCTGGTTCATATCGAGGTCGTTGCCGATGGCATCGATATTCTGGAGGGTGGCAAAAACGTTGCCGGTAAGCGTCACCGGGCGCAGCGCCTCGGCGATTTTACCGTTACGAATCATATAAGCCTCGCCGGCGGAGAAGGTAAACATCTCCATGCTCGTCACGCCGCCGTACCAGTTCCTGGCGTAGATGCCCTCTTTAACATCGGCGATGATATCGTTAAAAGAGACGGCGCCCGGCTCGATATAGGTATTGGTCATGCGAACAATGGGCGGAAAGCGATAGCTGATGGCGCGGGCGTTACCGGTGGGCTTTTCGTTCATCCTGGCGGCGGTCTCACGGGAGTGCAGCCGGCCAACGAGCTTGCCCTCGCGGATGAGATAAGTCTTCACGGCGCGGGTGCCCTCGTCGTCGTACTTAAAACTGCCACGCAGGTTCGGCTCGGCGGCGGAATCCACGATGTTCAGCTTCTCGCTGCCGAACTGCTTCCCCAGCACCATAATCTCCCGCATGCGGTCGTTCTCGTAAACGAAGTCGGACTCCGAAAGATGCCCGAAAGCCTCGTGGACGAACACTCCCGCCAGAACGGGGTCGAGCACCACGGTATACTCGCCGCCCTTCGCCTGGGGGGCGGTCAGCAAAGCCACGGCGTTCTGCGCCATCTCTTTCACCTTATCGTGGAGACCTTTAATAGCGGAGAAATCGCCGCGTGAACCCAGGCTCAGACCCACCTGCTGCACCTCGCCGTCCTTCGCCGCGATGGCAGTAAGACGCAGGGTGACATCGGCGCGCTCCTGGGTAATAAAGCTGCCCTCGGAGCTCAGGAAGATGACCTTCCTGCGGCTGTCCGAATAGCCGATGGACGAGGTCTGTATCTGCGGGACGCTCCAGATGATTTCGTTATACTCGTCGAGCAGTTTTTTCTTTTCCGCCAGGGGGATTTCCACGGGATTCTGCTTAACGCCGCTCGGAACGGAGTCGGTGGCGGGGGGAACCGGCGCGAGGCTGCTCTTATCACGTCCGACAGAGCGCGCCTGCCCGGCGGCCTGAGAAAGGCGGTCGGGGAGACCCTCGAAGCTGTTAAAGCTGGTAAAGCCCCAGCCGCCTTTTACCAGAGCGCGGGCGTTACCGCCGGAAGCGGTGCTGCGGCCGATGGACTCCAGCTCTTTACCGCGATAGGTGATATGGCTGGTCTGGGACTCCTCGAAGCGGGCTTCGAGGTAGTCGGCGCGGGGCTTTTTAAGTTTATCCGCCAGAGCGGCGGCGATAGCATCGATGTCAGGCATATAAATGAAGTGTAGAGGACACGAAGAGAGAATGTCAATCCACTCACAAACAAAGCGTCATCTTGTCGGAAATGCCCAGCTCTCCGGCAATGCGCCGGGCGCGCGAGGAGAGGTCATCCAGATAGGCCATCTTAGACGCATTCTCGAAGAAGATTTTACGATAGTCGGCCAGCAACGCGGGATAGTGCTCGCGAAGGAGTTTCAGCAAAGCCGGCCAGACCCCGTAACGCAGGTTCAGCTTATCCAGGTAAAAATAATCGACGCCGACATCCTTAACAGCTTTCAGCAGGGACTTGATGCTCTCTTCGGTGTCCGAGAGAAAGGGCAGTAGCGGGCCGACGAAGGCATAACTGCGAATCCCTTTATTTTTAGCTTCCGCCAATACGGCCAGACGCTCTAAAGGCGGCGAAGCCCCCGGCTCGATAAGGCGGGCCAGATGCGGGTCGAGAGTGGTAACGGTCACGCCGAAGTCCACGTTGCCCGACGCGAGCAGGTCGAGGTCGCGGCGGGCCAGCGCGCTCTTGGTCAGGGCGCTGATTTCATACCGGTAACGGACCAGGATTTCCAGGCACCGCCGGGTCAAAAGAGCTTCTTTTTCCACCGGCTGCCAGGCGTCGCAGACCGAGGACAGCATCACCCGACCGACCGGTCGACGCTTGACTTCGCGGGAGAGCACCTCGGGGGCATTGGTCTTGATATCGACGAAAGAGCCCCAGGGCTGGCGCGGATGGGAAAAGCGGGAGGCGAAACGGGCGTAGCAGTAGACGCAGCCGTGGGCGCAGCCGGTATAGCAGTTAACGGCATAGTCGGCCAGGCCGGACTTATTCAGGACGGACTTACATTCAATGCTGGTATATCTGACCGTATTTATTTCCGAAGTGGCCATGTTTTTACCTCTAATAATATTGTAACAAAAATAACTTTACCTTGACACTCGAACGCAAATTAGCCTAAAATAACAGAGGAATTTTCCCTCGGGTCGAGTCCCAACTACCTCTATCATTTGAAACGATTACGCAATCCGCCACCTTCAAGCGCAGAGAGGAGATAAGGCCGTGACTTACCAAACTTTGCTTTACGAGAAAAAAGACGGCATCGGCACCGTCACGATCAACAGGCCGGAGGCTTTAAACGCGCTCAACTCCACCGTCTACAACGAGCTTTACGACGTCTTCGAGGCAATCGAAAAAGACGACGAAGTGCGGGTAGTCATCCTGAGGGGGAGCGGGGAAAAAGCCTTCGCGGCGGGGTCCGATGTCGCCGAGATGGCCAATATGAACACGCTGGAGATACAAAAGTTCATGGCGACCATCCGCAAGGCGTCCGACCGCATCTACTCCCTGAGCAAGCCGACCATCGCGGCCATCAGCGGGTATGCGCTGGGCGGCGGCAACGAGCTGGCGATGTGCTGCGACCTGCGCATCGCCTCGGAGAAGGCGCGGTTCGGCCAGCCGGAGATAAACCTGGGGCTGATACCGGGGGCAGGCGGCACGCAACGGTTGCCGCGGCTCATCGGGGCGGCCAAAGCCAAAGAGATGATTTTCCTGGGGGACATGATTGACGCCGCCGCGGCCCTGAACCTGGGGCTGGTGAATAAAGTCGTCCCGCCGGAAAAGCTGATGGAAGAAGCGGCCGCCTGGGCCGCCAAGCTGGCGAGCAAGAGCGCGCCGGTGCTGGCGATGGCCAAGCTGGCCATCAATACCGGCATCGATACCGATATGGGCTCGGGACTGGACATGGAAGCCCGCTGCGACGCGCTGTGCTTCGCGACCGAAGACCAGAAAGAAGGCATGAAGGCTTTCCTCGAGAAGAGGAAAGCGGCATTTAAGAATAGATAGGGGAGTTTTAAACCTCACCCCCTTTGTCCCCCTCTCCTTACGAGGCAGGATGAAGGAGAGGGGGAAGAGATTTTAGAGAGGGGGTTTCACCCCCTCTCATATAACACTCCCCCTTCCCTTGGCAAGGGAAGGGGGCAAGGGGATAGGATAAGAGATAATCTCGCCAAGAGTTAAAAGGAGGTCTAAAAAATGGCGATAAAGAAGGTGTTTGTCATCGGGGCGGGGACGATGGGCAACGGCATCGCGCAGGTAAGCGCGCAGGCCGGCTATGAGGTCATCATGAGCGATATCAAGGACGAATTTATTAAAAAAGGCATGGCGGCCATCGACAATAGCCTTGGCCGCATGATTAAAAAAGGCACCATACAGGAAAGCGATAAAGCCGCCATCATCGCCCGCATAAAGACGACGACGGACAACAAAGACGCTAAAGACGCGGATATGGTCATCGAGGCAGCGCCGGAAATCCTGGATTTAAAGAAGAACATATTTAAACAGCTCGATGAAATCTGCCGGGCGGATACGATTCTGGCTACCAATACTTCGGCTCTCCCCATAGGGGAAATCGCCACCGCCACGAAAAAGCCCGAAAGAGTTATCGGCATACACTTCATGAACCCGGTGCCGGTGATGAGGGGCGTCGAGGTCATACCGGGTCGAAAGACCAGTCCCGCCACTCTCGAAACCGCCAAGGAATACGTCAAGAAAATCGGCAAAGAGCCCTGTGAAGCCAGGGACTACGCCGGTTTCATCGTCTCCCGCCTGCTGGACGCCCTGTTGAATGAAGCTTTCTGGTGCGTCATGGACGGCAACAAGCCGGAAGAGGTGGACAAGGCGCTCAGGTTCTGCCTCAACCATCCGATGGGACCCCTGGAGGTCTGCGATTTGACCGGCGCGGATGTGGTCCTGCACGGACTTGAGACGATGTACGCGGAGTTCGGCGAGAGGCTGATGCCGGCGCCGCTCTTAAAGAACATGGTGCGCTCCGGCGACCTCGGGAGGAAGACGGGGCGGGGCTTTTACGACTATACGCAGAAATAGCTTCGGCTAATAACTCAATCTAGAAAAGGAAGGGAAAAATGGCAAAAGATAATGATGTGGTGATCGTGGCGGCGGCCCGGACGCCTTTTGGACGATTCGGGGGGTCGTTGCGGGACATCGACTACTACGAGCTCGGGGCGATACCCATGCGGGAGGTCGTCAAGCGGGCGGGCGTAAAACCGAACGTGGTCAACGAGGTATTCTGGGGAGTGGGCGACACTTCAGCGTGCCGCGACCCCTATACGCCGGTCGCCGCGCGCCAGTCGTTAATCCGGGCGGGGCTGCCCCATGAGACGGTATCCATATCGTTTGACATGGCGTGCGTCTCCGCCATGCACGCGGTCAAGCTGGCGGCCATGGAGATGAAAGCCGGAGAGATAGACGCCGCCATCGCCGGCGGCGCGACATCTTTCGGGCAGTCGCCCCTGGTCGTTAGAGGACTGCGCTTCAACGGCTACCGACTCACCGACGTCAAGATGGAAGACCCGCTGGTAGCCCTCGGGTACAAAGATTTCAACCCTGTTTCCGTAGATACCGATAACGTTACCCACGAATACGGGTTCACCCGCCAGGACCTCGACGAGTGGTCGCTGCGCAGTCACCAGAACTACGGCAAAGCCTGGAACGCCGGCAAGTTCAAAGAAGAGATCATGCCCCTCCCCATACCGCAGCCAAAGGGCGACCCCAAAATACTGGACATCGACGAGCAGTACCGCGCCGACACCACCATCGAGAGGCTGGCCAGCCTGAAGACGGTCTACAACACCCGCATGATAACGGCCGGCAACGCGCCCGGACTCAACGACGGCGCCACGGCCATCATGCTGATGACCCGCAAGAGGGCGAAAGAGCTGGGGCTAACAGCCATGGCTACCGTCGTCGCTTCAACGTCAATAGCCATCAACGCCAGCCGCATGCCGGAAGGGCCGGGCTTCGCCATGCTCAAAGCCCTGCAGAAAGCCAATCTCACTTTCGACGATATGGCCTTCATGGAAATCAACGAGGCCTTTGCCGCCGTGCCGCTGGTTTCCATGATGGTGGCGGTAAATAAAGACAAGAGCAAATACAAGGCCATGGCGGAAAAAATGAACATCAACAGCAGCGCCGTGGCCATCGGGCACCCGAACACCGCCAGCGGTGCCAGGATTATCATGAACCTGATGTTCGAGCTCAGGCGGCGGGGGGGAGGCTACGCCATGGGGTCGTTATGCGGCGGCCTGGCGCAGGCGGACGCGTGCATTATCAAGGTGGAATAAGCATAAAAGGAGCAACGCATGGACGTATCGCAGTTTTCACTGAAGGGCAAAGTAGCCCTCATCATCGGGGGGGCGGGGGACATAGGGAAAGCCATCGCCGAGACCTATTCCCTGGCCGGCGCCGATATCGTCTTAAGCAGCCGCAAGCAGGAAAACCTCGATAAAGCCGCCGCCGAAATCAAAGCGAAATCCAAGGGAAAGGTCGTGGGCATAGCGGCGCACATAGGCAAGCTGGACAACTCCAAAGCGCTGGTCGACGCCATCATGAAAGACTTCGGCAGAATCGATATCGTCGTCAACAGCTCCGGCTCCAGCTTCATGGTGCCCCTCACGGAAGTCGAGGAGTGGCAGTGGGACAACGTCATGAACGTCAACTTAAAAGGGCCGTTTTTCCTCTGTAAACTCATCGCCCCCATCATGAAAGCGCAGGGCGGGGGCAGCATTATAAATATCACGTCGTACATGGGCATCCGGACGGAAGAAACACTCGGCGTTTACTGCATCAGCAAAGCGGCGATCATCCACATGACGCGGGTCATGGCCAAGGAATGGGGCAAGTGGAATATCCGCGTCAACTCGATAGCGCCGGCGTGGGTGCACAGTCGACTTTCCGACCCGTTCCTGCAAATGCCCGGCATCAACGACAGGATGCTCAGCCAGACGGTCATCGGGCGGTTCGGGGAGCCGGACGACGTGGCGGCACTGGCGCTCTATCTGGCGTCCGACGCCGCCAGGAACCAGACGGCCGGACTATTCCCGCTCGACTACGGGATGCTGACTTAAAGATAGATCAGACCGAAAAGAGGAGGCATGAAATGGCACTACCGCTAAAAAATAAAGTAGCCATGGTAACCGGGGCCAGACAGGGGCTGGGGAAATCGATTTCGCTGGGCATGGCCGAGGCCGGCGCCGACCTCGTCATCTGCGACCGCATCACGGACGACGGCAAGCTGGCGGAGACCGCCAAAGAAATCGAGGCCATGGGGCGGAAAACGCTGTCGCTGGGGGGCGATATTACCATCGAGGAAGACGTCAATAACGTCGTCAATAAAGCCATAGAAACATTCGGGAAAATAGATGTGCTGGTGAACAACGCCGGCGTCACCGCGCAGGACGCCTTCCTGCAACTGCCTTACCGGCGGTGGCGGCTCATCCTGTCCGTCAACCTCGACGGCACTTTCCTCTGTTCCAAAGTAGTACTGCCGCACATGCTCGAGAAGAAAAGCGGGACGATTATCAACGTTTCCTCGATACTGGCGCACCAGATACGCATGAACATCGCCTACGGCGTCACCAAAGCGGGCGTGGAGCGGTTCACCCTGGGGCTGGCGCGGGAAATGAGGCGGGAAGAGGGCATCGCCATCACCTGCATCCGGCCGTATTTCGTCAAGACCGACGTCGTGATGGGATTCATGGAAGGGCGGGACACCAGCGACTTCGAGGAGGCGATCATCTGGCAGAAATACCCGGCCATGCTGGCGGCGGCCAAGCCCGAGGACGTGACCGGCAAAATATGGGACAAAGCCGCGTTAGAAGAAAAGTTCGGGAAAATAGAAGTATAAACTAGCGAAAATCAGATATAAATGTTATAAATCCGGTCTCCCCGTTTAAAGACAGCGAGGGCGGCCGGATTTGTTTTAATCCTGGATAATTTTATAATTCCGTTATCTTTTTCCCCGCTATTTTATAACTTTTTCACACGCTGCCGCGTATCATTTCAGGTGAATCCGCGATTAAATCCGGTACAACCAGAAGCGGGGGCAGTGAAATGAAACGAATTATCCGTGTCCTCAAGCGATTATTACTCCTGGTGACAATGGTGACGGGATAAGTCTTCAGCAGCGCTTAGTCCGCGTTATTCCTCAGGTAAGTTAGAATAGCCTAGCGGCTATCTCGGCCAGCCTCATGAGCAGGCCAGGGATGATGCCGAGCAGCAACACACCCAGCGAGCAAAGCCCCAGGGCGAGCACCGGCGCCCAGGAAGTCGGCACCTTTTCCGCGGAAGCGGGCTCGGCGAACCACATTACCCTGACCACGCGCAGATAGTAGTAAGCCGAGATGACACTATTGATAACGGCGATAATAACCAGCCAGAGCAGGCCGTTACTGGCCGCCGTGCTGAAAATGTAAAACTTGGCCATGAAGCCGGCGGCCGGCGGGATACCGATAAGGGAAATAAGGCAAAGAGTCAGGGCCAGCGCCAGCCAGGGCGACCGTTTACCCATACCGGCGTAGTCGGCGATGTTATCGCTATCAATCTTATTAGATATGGTAATAATGGCGATGAAAGCCCCCAGGTTGGTAAAGGCATAGGCGGCCAGGAAAAAGAGAACGCCCTTCTGGGCAAACATCGCCCCGTTGGGCATGCTCGATTCGGCTCCCGTGAAAGCGCCGGCGGCCGCCAGACCCACCAGGAGATAGCCGGCCTGGGCGATGCTGGAATACGCCAGCATCCTCTTGATATTGGCCTGCGGAATGGCGGCGATATTACCGACGGTCATGCCGATGGCCGCCAGCACGGCGAAAATCAAACCCCACTCGTGGCTCAAGGTAACGTGGGCGTGGAAGGAAGTTAAAAAGACGCGCATGATAATGGCAAACCCCGCGGCCTTGCTGGCGACTGAAAGGAAGGCGGTAATGGTGGTGGGGGCGCCTTCATAGACATCCGGCACCCACATCTGGAAGGGCACGGCGGCGATTTTGAAGCCGAAACCGGCAATCATCAAGATAATGCCCATCGTCAGCGCCGGATTGGCGGCAAAGGAGCCGTAGGCATGAGCCGTGAGGGACTGGACGATAGATGTCAACTGGGTCTGGCCGGTAACGCCGAAGACGAGCGCCATGCCGTAGAGCAGCACCGCCGAAGCGACCGCCCCGAGGAGCAGGTATTTTAAAGACGCCTCGGTGGACTTCTTGTCCTTGAGGAAGCTCACCAGTATATATAGAGAGATGCTCGTCAGCTCCAGCGAGATAAAAAGAGAAATAAGGTCGGCGGTAGCGGCCATGAGCATCATACCCAGGGTGGCGATAAGAACCAGGGCGTAATACTCGCCCTGGAAGCGCTTGAACTTGTTGACATAATCGGTCGAGGCGAGAATCAGCAGCAGGGCGATGCCCAGGAAGAGCAACTTAAAGAATACGGCGAAGCTGTCCACAGCCAGCATGTTGTTAAAGAAGGGCAGGTGCACGTCCCAGAAGCTCACGGAAAAAAGCCCGCTAACAAGAATGCCGACGATGCTGACGACCGCCAGCACCCCTTTCCGGGCGATAAAGAGGTCGAGGAGGATAACCGCCACCGCGAAGACCAGCAGGGTTATCTCCGGCAGCGCCCCGAGCCAGTCCGGCAGGCGTTCCACATTAATGATGATCGGGCTCAAAAATAACTCTCCTTAGCCCCCTATCAAATTCACGATGGGCGAAATCCCCAGTTTGAAAACATCGGTCAGGACGGCCGGGTAGATGCCGACCAGCATAATTACAGCTATCAAGGCGAAAGTGTAAAATTTTTCCAGTCCGTCCTCGTCCTTGACCTTGTTGAACTCCTCCTTTACCGGCCCGAAGAAAGCCTGCTGGAGCATCCAGAGGATATAGCCGGCGGTGAGGACGACGCCGACGATGGCGATAATCGTGTAGACCTGCACATGGGGCACGACGGTGCTGTTATAGCTGCCCAGGAAGATGAGGAACTCGGCGGCGAAGCCGGAGGTGGTGGGCAGCCCTAAAGATGCCAGCCCGGCGATGGAAAAGACGGCGGCCATCACCGGCACCTGCCGGGCCAGTCCGCCCAGCTTGCGGAGGTCGCGCTCCTCGACGTTATGGATGACCAGCCCGGCCATGGCGAAGAGCAGGCCGGTGACGATACCGTGGCTGAACATCTGCAAAGCGGCGCCGGTCAGGCTCAACTGTCCCAGGGCGAAGATGCCCAGCAGGACGTAGCCCATATGGCTGATGCTGCTATAGGCAATCAGCCGCTTGATGTCCTTCTGCATCAGGGTCACGGCAGCGCCGTAGATGATGCCGATGAGCGCCAGTATTATCAGCGGCTGGGCGAAGTCTTTAGCGACACCGGGGAAAAAGCTGACGCAGAGTCGGATCATCCCATAGCCGCCCATCTTGATTAACACCCCGGCCAGCATGACGCTGACGGCGGTGGGGGCATCGGTATGGGCGTCCGGCAGCCAGGTATGCAGCGGGAACATCGGCAGCTTCACGGCGAAGCCGATAAAAAGCAGCCAGAAGATAGCCGCGGCGGGCATAATCGTCTGCAGCGCGCCCAGTCCCTGATTGGCGATGTCCACCATGTTCAGGGTATTAGCGGTAAAATACAGGCTCAAAACGCCCGCCAGCATGAAGGCGCTGCCGAACAGGGTGTAAATAACGTACTTGATAGCCGAATAGTGTTTACGGCCCGAGCCCCAGACGGAGATAAGGAAATACATCGGGACGACCTCGATTTCCCACATGATGAAGAACAGCAACAAATCGAGGGAGACAAAGACGCCGATGATGCTCGTCTCCAGCAGCAGGAGCCAGGCGAAAAACTCGCGCGACCTTTCGTGGACCTTCCAGGAGATGAGCACGGCCAGGAAGCCGAGGAAGGCCGTGAGCAAAAGAAGGGGCATGCTCAGTCCGTCCACGCCCAGGTGGTAATGGGCGCCGAGGGGGGCAATCCAGAGGTAATTTTCTTCGAACTGGAAGGTGCCGGCCATGGACGAAGAGCGGTCGAAGGCGATAAATAAATATAGCGCCAGCGCCAGGGGGATAAAGGTAAAGACGGCGGCCAGACGCTTGATGAGCTTCTCATCAGCGCCCCTGGCCAAAGCGATGACGATGGCACCTAAAGCCGGCAGGAAGAGTATGACCGATAAGTAATTAAAGCCCAAAATACATCCTTTATCCGAAAATAATCACGCAAATAGCGATAGCGGCAATCCCGATGCCGATGAACAGCGCATAGAGCTGAAGCTGGCCGGTCTGGGCGCGGCGGATGGCGCGCCCGCCGCCGGTGACGACGGCGGCGACGCCGTTCACCGCGCCGTCGATGCCACGACTATCGAATAGCGAAAAACCGGTAAAGAGTCCCTTGACTAAAGACAGCTTCACGATAATGTCCTCATAAAGCTTATCGAAGAAATACTTATTGAACACCAGCTTGTAAAGCGGCCCGAAAGCCCTGCCCAGAGACTCGGCGGTAATCCACTTTTTGTTATAGACAGCATAGGCGGAGAAGATACCGAGAAGGGCGACAATCAATGAAATCAGCGGCAGAGGCACGCCGTTGACGGTATGCGTAAACACACTCACCAACGCCGCGCCGACGCTGGTTGTCTCCGTCTCGTTACCGAAGAAACTGCTGAAGCCGCCGGTCAGGTTCCACCAGCCGGCACCGATAGCCATGATAGCCAGGAACACCAGCGGCCCCACCATGACCCGGGGGGACTCGTGGGTGTGGGAATAGTCGTGTCCCTCTTCCTTGGCGCCGCCACGATACTCGCCGTGGAAGGTCATAAAAATGGCGCGGAACATATAGAAAGCCGTCAGAAAGACGGTAATCATCGCCAGCCAGAACAGCACCGGCTGGGCCGTAAAGGCATTGACGATTATTTCGTCCTTGCTCCAGAATCCGGCCAGCGGCCAGATGCCCGCCAGGCTCAAAGAGCCGATAAGGAAGGTGGCGTAGGTCCAGGGCATGGTCTTACGCAGGCCGCCCATCAGGCGCATATCGAAGGTGCCGGTAGAGTGGTTAACGCTGCCCGCGCCCATGAACAACAGAGCCTTAAAAAAGGCATGGGTAAAGAGGTGGAACATGCCCACGGCCACGGCGGCCCTGGCGATAAACAATAATTCCGCAGTACCGACGTTTAATTCACCGCCCGTGATTTTCTGAGACAGCGCCATGCCCACCGCGCCCAGACCCAGCATCATATAGCCTATCTGGCTGATGGTGGAATACGCCAGGACGCGCTTGATGTCGTTAGCGACGAGTCCCATCGTGGCGGCGAAGATGGCCGTAAAGCCGCCGATAACGGCGACCAGAGTTATCGCTTCCTGCGAGAAGACGAAGAGCGGCATCATGCGCGCCACCAGGAAAACGCCGGCGCAGACCATCGTGGCGGAATGGATGAGGGCGGAGACGGGGGTGGGGCCTTCCATGGCGTCCGGCAGCCAGACGTGCAGCGGGAACTGGGCGCTTTTACCGATGGCGCCGGCAAAGAGTCCGACGGTCGCCCACATGAGCGCCGAGCCGCCTAGGACGCCGGTGATAGCCAGCGTATGGAGCTGATAAATATCAAAAGTATGGGTATTAAGATATAAAATCAGGACGCCCGCCAGGAAACCGAAATCCCCGACACGGGTAACGATAAAAGCCTTCTTGGCGGCGTCGGCGGCGGACTTCCGGTGGAACCAGAAGCCGATGAGCAGGTAAGAGCAGAGGCCGACCATCTCCCAGAAAACGAAGGTGAAAAGCAGGTTGTCCGAGAGGACTAAACCCAGCATGGCGAAGGTGAACAGGGACATGTACGTGTAATAGCGGTAATAGCCCGCCTCGTCGTGGGCCATATAGCCGAGGGAATATATCTGGACCATCAGGGAGACGACCGAGACGACCACGACCATCACCGCGGAAAGCTGGTCCATGATGATTCCCAGATGGATGGTGACACCGTTCTGAATGACTACCCAGGTGACGTCCGGGACGGCGATTTCGTGGCTGGAGGCCGATGCGACCGAGAACAACGCCCAGATGGAAAAAATCGCCGAGACGGTAATCGATGATATCGTGACATAGCCGTAAGCCTTCGACTTTCTATCGACGAAGGGACGCATCAGCAGGCCGTTGATGACGAACGACGCCAGCGGCAGCAGCATGATGAGCCAGATAAGCTGATAGGGTATCATAGCTTCCTTAAAATGTCCTTGATGACGTGCTCTTTGTCCTGCGGCACCATTACGGAGTATGCCGCGATTTCCTGGCCGATGGGCAGGCCAGAGACGGGCATGATGCGGGTAGGGATGCCCTCTCCTTCAAAGCATTCCTTCCACATCTCGGCGATGACCAGAGTTGACGCTTTTTTAACTTCTACCCACATTTAAATGTTCCTGTTTTTTTATCTTTCCCCACTCCCCAACCTACCCCCTGACCCCCTCCCTTGCCAAGGGAGGGGGAAGTATATTCTTGGAGAGACGCAGTCCCTCCAAACCTCCCTGTGATTTACGGGCTGACGCCCTCTTTGACGCCCTGCTTGCCGGTCATCACATAGCCAGAACGGTGTCGCCGAGATAAAACGGCCAGACGACGATGCCCAGGATGATTTTCCACCAGACCAGGTTGGCAAAGCCGATGGTGAACAGCCAGCCGGCGAACCAGAAAGCCCCCATAAAACTTGCGCCCGAACCTTTCATTTTCCTTTCCCTCCTCTTTTTTCTACCACTTCATCAGGTTGATATTATTAGTATCGATATCGGCCAGGCCGCGGAAGATAGCCAGGATAATCGCCAGGCCGACGGCCACCTCGGCAGCGGCCACGACCATCACGAATAGGGCGAAGACCTGCCCCGTCAGCAGCTGCGGCACGACGTAGCTGGAAAAAGCCACCAGGGAGATATTCACCGCGTTAAGCATAAGCTCGATGCACATCAGGATAACCACGGCGTTGCGGCGGGTCAGCGCCCCGAAAAGCCCGATGACGAAAAGCACCGCCGACAGTATTAAATAATGTTCCAGGCCGATGGTCACTTGTCTTTCTCCCTCGCGATAACGATAGCGCCTAAAATCGCCGCCAGCAGCAATGTCGCCGCGATTTCCACCGGCAGGATAAAGCCCTCCCGGCTGAAGAGCTTCGCGGCCAGGGGGACAGTCGTCGGGGAAAGCGGCGCCTCCGATGAGATGTTCCACGGACTGGCGGTCACCGAATAAATCAGAAGTCCCAGCAGCACCGCCGCCACGACACAGGCGGGTATTTCGAGCTTATTATGAGGGCTGCCCCGCTGGACCTCGCGGGTCATCATGACCGCCAGGATAATCAGCACCGAGATAGCGCCCACGTATACCAGAATCTGCACCGCCGCCAGGAAATCGGCGCTGAGGGTGATATAGAGTCCGGCCACGGCGATAAAGCAGAGAATCAGGGACAAAGCGGCGCGGAAGACGTTGCGCAGGAACACCACCGCCAGCGCCGCGGCGATGACGATTACCGCCATGATCCAGAACGTCGCGGTCAGTGCCATTATTTCCTCTTCTCCACGATTTTTTCCACGAGCAGGGTCTGCGCCGGCAGCCTGTCCGCCAGCTCGGGATGGAAATAGGCGCTCACGGGCCTCTCCGGCGACTCCAGCAGCTCGTCGTTGGCCTGCACTACCCCGGCACGGCGGTACTTCGCCCGCTCGTAGGCATGGCCCATAAACACAGCGTCGTAAGGGCAGGCCTCGACGCAGAGCCCGCACTGGATACAGTAGCCGGTGTCCACGCGGTAGGTCTGCACCTCGTATTTGTTATCGACCAGGTTGGTCGAGGTAACGATTTCGATAGCGCCCTGAGGGCAGGACTTGGCGCAGGTAGCGCAGCCGGTGCACTTGGCGCGACTCCACACCAGCTCATTGCCGCGGAATCGGCGAGAAACGTTCAAACACTGGTCGGGGTACTGGGTCACCGCGGGGTGGCGGAAGTTGTGGACAATGGTGACAGCCAGTCCCTTTAAAATGCCCAGACCGAAACGCTCAAACTTCAACGCGACCCCATCCTAGCTTAAAGAATCTCGACCATACCAGCACCAGCACCAACGCAACGGCGATATTGATGCCGACCATCATCCAGGGCAGGACGTCCGGCCAGGCCAGCACCTGGACGGCGGTCACGAACAGGTTGATGACCGCCAGGGGGAAGAGGAACTTCCAGGCCAGGGCCATGAGCTGGTCGATGCGGACGCGGGGGAGGGTGGTGCGCGTCCAGACCATGACGAAAAAGACGATGAGCACCTTGAGGACGAACCACAGCCAGGGCGGCAGCAGCGGGCCGCGCCAGCCGCCGAGAAAGAGCGTGGTGATAATGGCCGACATGGTAATGGCCTCCGCGTACTCCACCAGGTAAAACATGGCGAACTTCATGCCGGAGTACTCGGTATGGAAGCCGGCCACCAGCTCCGAGTCCGCCTCCATGAGGTCGAAGGGGCTGCGGTTTATCTCCGCGCAGCCGGCGGCGAAGAAAAGAAAGAACCCCAGCGGCTGCAAGAGGATGAAGGGGATATCCTGGGCCAGCACAATCTGGTTCATCGAAAGCGAGCCGGCCACCAGCACCACGCCGACGATAGACAGCACCAGCGGTATCTCATAGCTGACGATGGCGGCCACGTTGCGCATGGCGCCGAGCAGCGAATACTTATTGCTGGAGCCCCAACCCGCCATGAATATCCCTACCGTGCTGATAGAGCTGACGGCCGCGACGTACAAAATGCCGATATTGAGGTCGGCCAGGGCGGCGCCGTTCTGGAAGGGCACCACGGCGAAGATGAGCGGCACCGGGAAGAAAGCCACGACCGGCGCCAGCCAGTGGACGGGCTTATCGGCCAGGGCCGGCACGATGTTTTCCTTGAGCAGCACCTTGACCGCGTCCGCTACCGCCTGGAGTAAACCGAACGGGCCGGTGCGGTTAGGGCCGAGGCGGTACTGCATACGGCCCATGCCCCGCCGCTCGATGTAGATGGCCCCCAGCACCATGACCAGCACGAAGGTAATGATGATCACGCTAAAGAAAAGCCAGTGCCACCAGTAGCCGCCGGGCCAGTCAGCCGGGACGACCTCAAGGGGCAGCGGGCGGGCCAGCGCGAAATCGACTATCGCCACTATCTATCCACCTCTCCCATCGTAATATCGATACTGCCGAAGATAACAATAAGGTCGGCGACCTTCCAGCCCCTGACCATCCGGCGCAGGGCGGAGAGGTTGATAAGGCTGGGGGGCCTGATGTGGCAGCGGTAAGGGGCAATCGAGTTGTCCGAGACGACATACACGCCGAGCTCGCCCTTGGAGGATTCGATGCGGGCGTAGGCCTCGCCGGCGGGGGGACGGACAAGGTGGGGGACGTCGGCTTTAACGGGACCGGACGGAGTATCCTTCATAGCCTGCTCGATGATGCGCAGGCTCTGGCGCATCTCGGCGATGCGGACGCGGTAACGGTCATAGCAGTCGCCAGTCTCACACGTAGGAATATCGAACTCAAAGCGGTCGTAAACGGAATAGGGGTCGTCCTTACGGAGGTCGCGTTTAATACCGCTGGCGCGGGCCACCGGGCCGCTGATGCCGCAGTTAATAGCTACATCCGCCGGCAGGACGCCGACGCCCTTACCGCGGGCCAGGATAATCTCGTTCTGTTTCACAAAGATTTCGAACTCATCGAGGAAACGCTTCATCTGTCCAATGAATTTTTGCAATGCCGGCGGGAACTCGGCGGGCATGTCCTGGCTGACGCCGCCGATGCGTATATAGTTGTGCATCAAGCGCTGCCCGCAGAGCATCTCCAGCAGGTCATAGATTTTTTCCCGCTCGCGCCACATATAAAAGAAAGGCGTGCCCAGCGCGCCGGCATCGTTAAACCAGGTGCCGACGGCGACGCAATGGTTACCGATACGCTGGAGCTCGGCGGTGATGACGCGGATGTATTCGGCGCGCTCGGGGACCTTAATGCCGGCCAGCTTTTCTACCGCCCGGCAGTAGGCAAAGTTGTTGCTCATGGCATTCACATAGTCCAGGCGGTCGGTGAGGGGTATGCAGCCGGTATAAGTACGCTCCTCCATCAGCTTCTCGATGCCGCGGTGGAGATAGCCGAAGACCGGCTCGATGTCCAGAACGACCTCGCCGTCGAGGGTGGCGCGCATGCGGAAAACGCCGTGGGTGCTGGGGTGCGCCGGCCCCAGGTTCAGCACGAAAGGTTCAGTCTTAAGACCAATCTCACGTAGAGGTCGTCAACGGTTCCAGTCCTTTCTCAGGGGATGTCCCGCGAAGCCTTCCCAGAGGGCGATGCGTTTCATATTAGGGTGCCCGGCGAATCTGATGCCCATGAGGTCGTAAATCTCACGCTCCTGGAAATCGGCGCCCTGCCACAGGCCGGTGACCGAAGGCACCGTGGGGTCAGCACGGTCATAGACGCGGGTCTTGATAAAGACAGAGTGATTATGCTTCAGGGAGGTGAGGTGATAGACAACCTCGAAATACTGGTAATAGTCCACGGCGGTCACGAAATTAAAGTAATCGAAGTCAAGACCGGCGGTGTTTTTAAGATATTCCATCACCGCCGGAAGGGAGCCGGGTTTAACGAGCACGCTGTCCCGGCCGGCTTCTTCAAGACTGCCCGGGAACTTATCGGCCAGCCTGGCAATGATGTCTTTCGCCGGGACGGCAACAATCATCGGCGGCCGCCTTTCTTGAGCGGGTTGGGCAGCTCGGAGAGGTCCGGAACGGCTTTAATCTTAGCGATTTTCTTCTGCAGCTGCTGGATGCCGTAAATCAGGGCCTCGGGACGCGGCGGGCAGCCGGGCACATAGACGTCCACGGGCACGATTTTATTGTAGCCGGGGACGACGTTATAGCCGGAGCGGAAGATGCCGCCGCTGATGCCGCAGGCGCCCATGGCGATGACCCATTTCGGCTCGGGCATCTGGTCGTAGATGCGCCTGACAACCGGCGCCATTTTCCAGGTGAGGGTGCCCGCCGTGATGAGGAGGTCGGCCTGGCGGGGAGAAGCGCGCATGATTTCCATGCCGAAGCGGGCGCCATCGAAGCGGGGGGCAAGGGTGGCCATCCATTCCAGGCCGCAGCAGGCGGGGTAACACACGGCGGTCCAGAGCGAGGAGCGGCGGGCCCAGTTAATGGCCCAGTCCAGCGAGGTCAGCACGATGTTGCGTTTGATTTCCACGTCCAGCCAGGCGGTGGGGTCGGGGATAGACTCGCGGCTGCGGGCCTTGAGTTCCTCGATGACCCGGCCTTCGTGGAGGTCAATCTCGGCGTCGGGATAGATATATTCCGGGTCTATCATTTCCATTCCAGCGCCTTCTTCTTCCAGGCGTAGAGATAGCCGACCAGGACGATAAAAACCAGTATCAACACGACGTAAAGGCTGAACGCACCCAGCTCCCGGAGCTGCACCGCCCAGGGATAGAGAAAGATGACCAGGACATCGAGCGCGAGAAAGACGAGGGCGTAGAAATAGTAGCGGAAGTTGAACTGCACCCAGGTCTTGCCGATGGTCTCCACGCCGCATTCGAAGACGGAGTTCTTGACGGAGTTGGGATTGCTGGGGACGATTTTAAGGAGTCTGAGGACGATGGGGATAATAATTAAAGCAAGAGAAAAACCGAGGACGATAATAAAGAACAGCCCGATTAATCCGTAGCTCGCTAACAAGTGTTCCCCTGACTATCTAAAGCGTTCGTTTACGGTCGGCGTGCCGGCAGTACTATATACAGCGGTACATAGCAGCCTCAGGCACTGGGAAAGTATAGCATAGATTTTTCAGGAAATGCAAACAATAGCGGGGAGAAAAAGGGAACGAGTATGAAACCTCTTACGGGGGCATTATGCTGGACATTTGAGAACCCAATACAATGCTGGTTACGTTATCCGCCCAGTTTAGATGAAGCGTAATATATTCAGCGCTTCTACCATATATATAAACCATATCTACACCCGCAATAGGACCTGCCTCCAGAGTACGGGATATCTGGTTGCCGGCTGAGTCATAACCTCCCGCGTAATAATCTACCCAGTAATTTTCATTATAGTCATTAGCGATGATGCCGGAGAGCAGGAAACAGGGCTCTCCAGCCTTATGTTCCCCTGCCCACGGCGTAAAGTAGTCACGGTCGAGCGTACTGGCGACAACCGTCACATCGTATATACGGATTTTACCTTCGGAGTCGTCAGTAACAGGTTTGATAGTAAGGGAGATATTCGCTATTGGAGAAGGCGACGGCACCAATCGCGTAGTCCTCTGCGAATATACCAGGAAATTTCTTACATTATCTGCCCAATTAAGATGTAAAGTGAACGGCATGGAGCTATCCGCGGCGAGATATACCTGCCCCCACCCCGGCAGCGGGCCGGTCTCAAGAGTAGTAGAAACCCGATTGTCCGAGGCATCGAAACCATCGATATGATAGGCCACCCAGCCGTCTTCGTTGTAGCCATTTTTAATGTTCCCGCTGATAAGAAAGCACGGCTCTCCGGCTACGTGCTGGCCAGACGCCGGCGTATAATAGTCGTGGTCAAGGATGCCGGAATTAACCGTGACGTTTTCGATAATGATTTTACGTTCAGGGTCATTCTGGCAGAGCGGTATCTCAACGTAAATATTGCCGGGATAAAAGGAGGTAATCGAGGGAGAAGGGGTGGCATTCGAGGGAGAAGGAGTGACATTCGAGGGAGAACTGCATCCGGCGAATGCCATCAGCAAACAGAGAAACGATAAAGTTAACGACAACAGCAGGCTTTTCATGTGATGGAATAACCTCCCCTGATTGATTATTTCATCAAGCCGTACTTTTTAGCAATCTTTTCCAGGCCGGGCATGGACTTTTCCAGAAGGTCGTCGTCAACGCAGTAGACCAGGCGGAAATAGCCGTGCACGCCGAAAGCCACACCGGGCACGGTAAGCACATGGTGGTCGTGCTGGAGTTCGTGCACAAAAGCCACATCGTCCTCGATGGGGCACCTGGGAAAGATGTAGAAAGCCCCCTGCGGTTTATTGACGGTATAGCCCATACGCGCCAGATTGTGATAAATAAAGTCGCGGTGGCGCTGGTACTCGCCAACGCGAATAGTCACGCCCTGGAGGTTGCGGACCACGTTCTGCATGAAGGCCGGCGCGTTGATGAAACCCAGCACGCGGGTGCAGAAAATGAACCCCCTGATCATGTCATCGTGGTCGGTGGCGTCCGGGTGCAAAGCCACGTAGCCGATACGCTCGCCGGGGATGGAGAGGTCCTTGGAGTGCGAGGTGCAGATGATGCTGTGCCGGTGGAAGCTCAGCGGCGAAGCATATTGAATGCCGTCGTAGATGATTTTTTTATACGGTTCATCGTTGATGATAAATATCGGCGTACCGTATTCTTTCTCTTTTTTGCGCAGTATATCGCAGATTTTCGTCAGCATATCGGCGCTATAAACGACGCCGGTGGGGTTATTGGGGGAATTAATGAGAACAGCCTTGGTGCGGGGGCCGATATTTTTTTCCAGCACGTCCAGCCGCGGCATGAAATTCTCATCGGTGGGGAGGGGCTTAACGACGCCGTCGTGGTTCTGGATATAGTTGAAATAGTCCACGAACCAGGGGATAAAGACAATGACCTCGTCGCCGGGGTCGAGGATGGTCTTAAAGGCCACGTTGATAGCGCCCGCCGCCCCCACCGACATGATAATGTCCTTCTCGGTGAGGTTAATGCCGGTCTCCTTCTTAAGCTGTTCGGCCACGGCGGCGCGCGTTTCCGGGTAGCCGGCGTTGACCATGTAGCCGTGCATCCCTTTGTAGGGATGGTTGGCCAGGCGCTTGAGCTCGCGCTTGAACTCCGGAGGCGGCTCCATCACCGGATTGCCCAGCGAGAGGTCGTAGATGTTCTCCTCGCCGAACTGCTTCTTCATGGCGATGCCCTCTTCGAACATGCGCCTTATCCACGAACCCAGTTCCATGCCCTTCTGGACCCTAGCCGATACGGACACCTTCAATTTCCTTTCTGCCCAGGTCGAAGGCAGCGAGATTGATTTCGCGGATATTCTCCGGCAGGCGCCGGGAAATGCTTTCTTTCCAGACGGCGACATCGATAGGTGCGAATGAGGAAAAGCAGCCCAGCATGACAATATTGAAAGTTCGGGCATTACCCAAATCTTTAGCTATCTTATCGGCATCGATAAAATAGATGCGGTCGGTGCGCCTTTTCAGGGCGGCGATAATCGCGTCATCGGAGGGGTACTTTTCCTGTCCCAGGCTGACCGATAAGGGCGGCTGCTCGTACGTATTGACGATGACGACCGCGCCCGGGCGCGAGATAATGGCTCCAGCGGGCGGCCTCCAGCTTTTCAAAGGCCAGAATAAGGTCGACCTCGCCCTCTTTGATTAACGGCGACCATACCTTTTCCGCCAGGCGGACGTGGCTGACAACGCTGCCGCCGCGCTGGGCCATGCCCAGCGTGTCCGTCTTTTTAACGTCAAAGCCGGCGGCCAGGGCCGTCTCGCCGATAATATCGCTGGCAAGGACGACGCCCTGCCCGCCGACACCCGTAACGAGGATGTCCATTTTTTCCATTTTATTTCTCAACCTCACCCCCTATGTCCCCCTCTCCCATCGAGGGAGAGGGGGAAGAGTTTGTAGAGAGGGGTGAAACCCCTCTCTTACTTTACTCCCCCTTCCCTTGCCAAGGGAAGGGGGTAAGGGGGATAGGTTTAAAACTCCTTATGCAGAAATCGCCTTCTTCGGGCAGAGCTGCTCGCAGATGGTGCAGATATCCCCCGCGCAGAGGGTCGGCTCGATAAAGACCTGCCCGTCGACGCTCTGGATGGCCGGGCAGCCCAGCCGCAGGCAAGTATCGCACTGAGAACACAATTCGATATTGACCTTGCGCGGGTTGGCGCGCTTCCTCACCTGCACGGCGCAGGCGCCCCGCACGATAATGACCGAGACCTCCGGCCTGTCCAGAGAGTCCTTAACGCCCGCCCGCAAAGCTTTCATATCGAAGGCGTCGATGACCTTAACGTCTTTCACGCCGATGCCGCGGCACAGGCTCTCGATGTCCACGGCAAACGTCTCCTTGCCCTGCGCCGAGACGCCCGTACCCGGGTGCTCCTGGTGGCCGGTCATGGCGGTGGTGCGGTTATCCAGTATTAAAATCGTGATATGGCCCTCGTTATAGACGGCGTTTACGAGGCCGGTGATGCCGGAATGTATAAAGGTGGAGTCGCCGATGACCGCTGCCACCTTGCTTTTAACGCCGGCTTTCTCCATGCCCAGCGCCTGCCCGATGCCCGCGCCCATGCAGGCGGTGGTGTCCAGGACGTTGAGGGGCGGATAAGCGCCCAGCGTGTAGCAGCCGATGTCCCCGGTGATAATCAGCTTCGGCTCCTGCGGCTCCTTAGAATCGACAAGTTTCGAGCGCTGGCCGAGGCTGTTCAGGACGGAGTAGATGCCGGTATGGGGGCAGCCGGGACAAAGCAGGGGAGGGCGACGCGGAAGGCCGGCGGCGGCCGGCAGGAAATTGTCTTTTTCAGATTCAGGCAGGAGGCCGGCGCCGGAACAGCTTTCCGCAATAATGCGCGTGTTCAGCTCACCGACCAGCGGGACGAACTCCTTGCCGGTGACCGCAACGCCCATCGACTTGATATTGTCCTGCAGAAACGGGTCGAGCTCCTCGATGACGATAAGCCGGTCGACTTTAGCGGCGAAGTCTTTTATCATTTTTACCGGCAGCGGCCAGGTCATCGCCAGCTTGAGGAAAGAAGCCTGCGGGAAGACCTCCCGCGCGTACTGATAGGCGACGCCGCTGGTCACGATGCCGAGCTTGCGCCGGTTCCAGATGATCTGATTAAAAGGAAAGGTCTCGCAGTATTCCGCCAATTTCAACATACGCTTTTCCACGGCGGCGTGGCGGGGCAAAGCGTAGACCGGCAGCATGACGTATTTCTGCGGATTAAAGAGGAAAGCCGCCTGCGGATTTTTCACCGCGCGACTTCTCTTAACGTCCACGGCCGACTTCGAGTGGGCGATGCGGGTGGTGGTGCGGAAAAGGACGGGGGTATCGAACTCCTCGCTGATATCGAAAGCCAGCCCCATGAGGTCGTAGTTCTCCTGGCTGTCGGACGGCTCCAACATCGGCACCTTGGCCAGCCGGGCATAATGTCTATTATCCTGCTCGTTCTGGGAGCTGTGAATCTGGGGGTCGTCGGCGGTAACGACGACCAGTCCGCCGACGATGCCGGTAATCGACGCCGCCATAAAGGGGTCGGAGGCTACATTGAGCCCGACGTGCTTCATGGAGACCATAGCGCGGACGCCGGTATAGGCGGCGCCCATCGCCACCTCCATGGCGACCTTCTCGTTGGTGGACCACTCGGCGTAGATGTCCTTAAAGCGGGCGAGGTTTTCCAGGATTTCGGTGGAGGGGGTGCCGGGATAAGCGGCCGCCAACTGGACGCCGGCGTGGTAAGCGCCGAGGGCCAGGGCCTCATTTCCCGATAGCAATTGCAAAGTTTGTTGTTTCATATTTCACGCATTGCGACAAAATATTTTTATGATATTGTTCATTAATATATAATTATTAATATTTCTTACGCATTCGACCATTATCAAGTTCAGCCTACGTTTAAATTCTACCATACCTGTCAAGCCCGGGACAACGATAGGCCCTTTCTTGACAGTGTCACCACTGTTGTGCTATTTTCTAAATGAAAATCATTTTCAACTGGAAGGCTGAAATGGTCTATACGGAAAGGAAAATCGAGCAGGAGCTAAGGCAGCGCGGCTATAAAATCACCCCGCAGCGACGCACCGTTATCAAAGCCATTATCAATACCCGCGAGCACCTGACGCCGGCGGCGATACACGAAAAGGTGCGCCGAAAGAACCCCGGCATCGGCCTGGTGACGATTTACCGCACGCTGGAAATGCTGGCCGGACTCGGACTCATCTGCGAGACGCACGCCGGGGGAAGCTGCCGCAGCTACCTCATGCGGCGCCCGAGCGAACACCACCATCACCTGATCTGCTCCGACTGCGGCACGGTCATCGATTTCACGGACTGCGACCTCGGCGGACTGGAACGCAAGCTGGCGAAAGAGACCAGTTTCAAGATAAACGGCCATCTGCTGGAGTTCCTCGGGCAGTGCCGTAGCTGCCGTAAAGAAAAAGAGAAGACAGGGCAGGCCGGATTATGAACGTCTGGGGAAGCAGCTTGCTGAGTGTCATCATCGTTAGCCTGATATCCTTAATAGGGATTCTGGCCCTTTTACTGCATAAAGACGTTAAGAAAATTACCTTTTTACTGGTCAGCTTTGCGGTCGGAGGGTTATTCGGCGATGCCTTTATTCACCTTCTGCCGGAATCGTTTGAGAAGATGGACGTCAATCTCGCGGTGGCTTTATGGGTTTTACTCGGCATCATGATATTTTTCGTGCTCGAAAAGTTCCTCCGCTGGAGGCACTGTCACTTATCGGAAGATGAGGAGCATATCCATCCCGTGGTCACGATGAACCTGGTAGGTGATGGGGTCCATAACATGATTGACGGGATGGTTATCGGCGCTTCATACCTGGTGAGCGTTCCGCTCGGACTTACGACCACGCTAGCTATCGTTCTGCACGAGATACCGCAGGAGATGGGAGACTTTGGTATTCTTATTCATGGCGGTCTTTCCGTAAAAAAAGCGCTGGCGTTTAACTTTCTTTCCGCTCTCACCGCTGTTATCGGCACCATTCTTTCTTTGACTATCGGTCCCCACGTGCAGGGCTATACTACGGCGCTGGTCCCGATTACCGCCGGCGGTTTCATTTATATTGCGGGGACTGACTTGCTGCCGGAGTTGCAGCACGACGTCAAGGTAGGAAGGTCTCTTTTACAGTTCGCCTTAATATTACTCGGTATTGGCATCATGGCCGCGCTGGTCTTTCTCGAATAATCGGGACTATAATCTTAAATAAGGCAACATGGCTAAACCGCGCTGGACCAAAGAAAACCTTTACCGGCTCGTCGAGGAAAAACTTGGCGATAGGCTGCTAATCGTCGTCTCTAACCGGGAGCCTTATATTCACAGCTTTTCCGGCAAGAGTATTACGTGGAAAAATACGGTCAGCGGGCTCACCGAAGCGCTGGACCCCGTGCTGCGCGCCTCCGGGGGCACCTGGATAGCCCAGGGCGCCGGCGCGGCCGATAAGCAGACAGTGGATGCCCGCGACAGGGTAGCGGTGCCGCCGGACCGCCCGGAATACACCCTGAGGCGGGTATGGCTCACTAAAGAAGAGGTAAAAGGCTTCTATTACGGTTTTTCCAATAAAGGGCTCTGGCCGCTGTGCCATAATACCTTAGTCGAGCCGGAATTCCGCGAGGAGGACTGGCTGGCCTATCAAAAGGTCAACCGGATTTTCGCCGGGGCCGTCCTCCAGGAAATAGGGGGTCGAAAAGCGCTGGTGCTGGCGCAGGACTATCATTTCGCCCTGCTTTCTCAATATCTCAGAGAAAAAAACCCCGGTTTAACGCTCGGGCAGTTCTGGCACATTCCCTGGCCTTCTTACGAGAGGCTCAAGAACTGCCCGTGGCATGAAGAAATAATAGCGGGACTGCTCGGCAACGACCTGCTCGGATTTCATATACAGTCTTACTGCCGCAGTTTTATGGAGTCGGCGGGACACGTCGCGGGCGCCAAAATAGACTCTAAAAAAGAAATGATAGACCGCGCGAAGCACATAACGCATATCGGGGCTTTCCCCATCAGCGTCGACTTCGATGCCATCTCGGAACAGGCGGGGACGGAAGAGGTAACGCGAGAGAAGGACAGGCTGAGCCGGGAGCTCGGCCTGGAAGGGAAATACGTGGGCCTCGGCATGGACCGCCTCGACTACACCAAGGGCATCCCGGAGCGACTGCAAGCTCTGGATAAATTCTTGGAAGATAATCCCGGCTACCGCGGCCGGGTGGTCTATATCATGGCGGGCATGCCCAGCCGGGCGGAGATAGGGACTTACGAAGAGCTGGGGCGGAGAGTCGATACCCTTATCGACGGCATTAACGCCAGATACGGCACGGTAGCGTGGCAACCGGTGATACCGATGATGTGGCAACTGGCGCCGGTAACGCTCAACGCCCTGCGCCGCCTGGCGCGCTTCTGCCTGGTCAGCTCTCTCCACGACGGCATGAACCTCGTGTCTAAAGAATACGTCTCCGCCCGTACCGACGGCGACGGCGTTTTGATTTTGAGCAAATTCGCCGGGTCGGCGGAAGAGCTCAAGGACGCGCTGCTCATTGACCCTTATAACATTGACCAATTAGCCGCCGCGATTAAAAAGGCCATCGAGATGCCGGAAGAGGAAAGGCGGTGGCGCATGGCCAATATGCGCCGGACAGTCGCCGCCAATAACATCTATCGCTGGGGCGGCTCGATAATATCCAAGCTCATCTCTATAGCGGAGGGATAATGCAGCACCTTTTTCAAACCTGGCAGGAATTCCTGAAAGATTACCGGGCGGCACCTCATACGCTGCTCCTCTCCGACTTTGACGGCACCCTGGCCGCCATCGTGGGGCGACCCGAGGACGCCAAATTGTCGGCCGGCGTCAAAGATAAGCTGAAAGGACTGGCGCGAAAACCGCAGACCAGCGTCGGCGTCATCAGCGGCCGTGCCGTCAAAGAGCTTAAGGCGATGGTGGGCATCGAGGGCATCTACTATTCGGGCAATCACGGGCTGGAGATAGAAGGGCCCGGCTTGAATTACGTCCACCCGCAGGCTATAGCCGTCCGCCCGGTAATGAAAGACCTCGCCGCGCGGCTGGCGGAAGCGCTGCGCCATGTCGAGGGTGTTATCGTCCAGGAAAAGGGCCTCAGCGTGAGTGTGCACTATCGGCTGGTAAAACCGGAGGATGAAAACGCTGTAACCCGCGCCGTAAAGCGGATTACCGCGCCGCATGTCGCCAGGGGGGAGATAAAGGTCTACCCCATGAAAAAGGTCTGGGAGATACGGCCGCCGGTGGACTGGGACAAGGGCAAAGCCGCCGAATTTATCGAAAATAAAATTAAAGCCAGACTAAAGCTCTCGCGCTTGCTGACCGTGTACCTGGGCGATGATGCTACCGATGAGGACGCTTTCCAGGCGCTGCGCCGTCCGGATGGGTGGGGCATATACGTCGGCGGGGAAAATAAAAAGTCGGCGGCCGGCTACTATCTGAAATCGCCGGCGGAGGTTGAAGAATTGCTGGGGCGGCTGATAAATCTAAAATAGAGGGCAAAAGTGTACTACTTCGCTTACGCCAGCAACCTGAGCAAGAAACAGATGCAGGCGCGCTGCCCGGACAGCCTAGCCAAATTCCCGGCGACGCTGCCCAACTATAAGCTCGTTTTTACGGGGTGGTCGCGCGAGTGGCGTGGCGGCGTGGCTACTATAAAACCTTTCCGGGGGGAAAAGGTGAGAGGCGCCATCTACGAGGTCGGCGAGGGCTGCCTGAGGCAGCTCGACAGGCACGAAGTCAGCTATATCCGGTTCAACATTAACGTCTTCGACGAGGACAACCAGCCGCACCAGGCCGTGACCTATATCAAGTCCGGCCAGCTCGAAGAGACGATGCCTTCCAGAGAGTACGGCGAAGTCATCAGGCAGGGCTACCGCGACTGGGGAATCGTCTGACCGGGCGTCTTCCGCATCTTTATTGCCAGCTGTCCACGATTGTCTATTGATGAGCAACTTGATATAATATATTAATCACCAATCAATAACCGGAGATAAAGAGGAGTTAACTATGGCTTCCCCGAAATATAACATCAAAGACATTTCCCTCGCGGAAAACGGCCGGCAGCGCATCGACTGGGCCTATCGCGAGATGCCGGTGCTGGGGTTAATCAGAAAACGCTTCTCTAAGGAAAAACCCCTGGACGGGATATCTTACGCCGGCTGTGCCCATATCACCACGGAGACGGCCAACCTGGCGATAACCCTCAAAGCCGGGGGAGCGCGCGTCACCCTGACCGCCTCCAATCCGCTCTCCACCGACGACAGCGTGGCGGCGGCCCTGGTCAAGGACTTTGGCATGTCCGTCTACGCCGTCAGGGGCGAGAGCGTGGCGGTATATAATAAAAGCCTTATCATGGCGCTCGATAACAAGCCGCAATTGCTGATGGACGACGGCGGCGACCTCATCAGTACCGTGCTGACCAAACGCCCCGCCCTGGCTAAAAATATCATCGGCGCGGCCGAAGAAACGACGACCGGCGTATCACGCCTGCGGAACATGGAAAGGGAGGGCGTGCTCCGGTTCCCCATCTTCGCCGTGAACGCCGCCGATACCAAGCACCTCTTCGATAACCGCTACGGGACGGGCCAGAGCACCATCGACGGCATCACCAGGGCGACCAATATCCTCTGGGCGGGGAAAAAGGTGGTGGTCTGCGGCTACGGCTGGACAGGGAGGGGCATCGCCATGAGGGCGCGCGGCATGGGCGCCCATGTCATCGTCACCGAAGTAGAGCCGGTGAGGGCTTTAGAGGCCGTCATGGAGGGCTACGAGGTGATGCCTCTTCTCGAAGCGGCGAAAATCGGCGACATCTTTATCACCGTCACCGGCGATAAAAAGGTCATCGATAAAGAGCATTTCCAGGCGATGAAAGACGGCGCCATCATGGCCAACAGCGGCCACTTCGACGTCGAGATAAATATCCCGGCGCTGGAGAGCCTGAGCAAGAGCAAGCGACGTATCAGGAGCTTTGTCGACGAGTACGCCCTCAAGGACGGGCGCAGCCTGTTCCTGCTCGGGGAGGGGAGACTGATAAACCTGGCGGCGGCGGAGGGGCACCCGGCCAGCGTGATGGACATGAGCTTCGCCAACCAGGCGCTGTGTGCCGAATACATGGTAAAAAATAAGGGGAAACTTGAAATTAAAGTGAACCCGGTACCGGAGGAAATCGATAAAGAGGTCGCCCGTTTAAAGCTCAAGGCGATGGGCGTGGTTATTGATAGGCTGACGGCAGAGCAGAAGAATTACCTGACCAGCTGGCAAGAGGGAACGTAAAAAATAATAGCAAAGATACAAATACCAAATGGAGGCAAAAATGCCCAATAACTTCGCGTCTTCATCCGGTTATCTATTGACATCGGAGTCGGTGACCGAGGGACATCCGGATAAAATCTGCGACCAGGTGGCGGACGCCATACTGGACGCCATCATGGCGAAGGACCCTTACGGCCGGGTCGCCTGCGAAGTGGCCACCACCACCGGCCTCGTCATCGTCCTGGGGGAAATCACCACCGACTGCTACATCGAGGTGCCGCAGATAGTCAAGGATGTGATTCGCGATATCGGCTATACAAAACCCGAGTACGGCTTCGACTACCAGTCCGTAGGTGTGATGGTCTCCATTAAACCCCAGTCCACGGATATCGATATGGGGGTGAGCAAGTCGCTGGAAGCGAAGGAAAGCGCCGGCGTCAGCCACCTCGACGAAATGGGCGCGGGCGACCAGGGCATGATGGTCGGCTATGCCTGCAACGAGACGCCGGAGATGATGCCCCTGACCATTTCCCTGGCGCATAAGCTGTGCCGTCGCCTGGCGCAGGTCAGGAAGGAAGGCATTTTAAAGTACCTCCGCCCCGACGGCAAGAGCCAGGTGACGGTGGAATATGATAACGGCGTTCCCCGGCGTGTCGATAACGTCGTCATCGGGGCGCAGCACAACCCCGATGTTACTCACGCGCAGATAGAAAAGGACGTTATCGAAAAGGTCATCAAGGCGGTGGTCCCGCCCGAATTAATAGATAAAAAGACGCGGTACTATGTCAACGCTACCGGGCGGTTCGTTATCGGAGGGCCGGTCTCGGACACCGGCTGCACGGGGCGCAAGATAATCGCGGACACCTACGGGGGCATCGCGCGGCACGGGGGCGGCTCGTTCTCCGGCAAAGACCCCACGAAGGTCGACCGCTCGGCGTCCTACATGGCGCGGTACATCGCCAAAAATATCGTCGCGGCGGGACTCGCCGACCGACTCGAAATACAGGTGGCGTACGTCATCGGCAAGTCGCACCCACTTTCGGTGTCTATAGAATGCTTCGGCACCAACAAGGTCGATAATAAAGTTATCATGGACCTGATTAACAAACACTTCGACCTGCGCCCGGGGGCGATTATCCAGACGCTGGACCTGCGCCGGCCCATCTACCGCCAGACGGCGGCCTACGGGCACTTCGGCCGCACGGATTTAGACCTGCCGTGGGAAAAGACGGACAAGGCGGCCATACTGAGGAAAGAAGGACTGGGGAAGTAATAAACAAAACATCATTTTTCTTTATAGTTTAGTTTGGGGATGGTAAAGGTGGAAAGTAAGAGTTTAAGTGTAATGATATTCGCTGGGGCTGGTGCTTCTGCAGCTCTTGGCATGCCTACAACAGTGGAATTTATGCTACGCTTAAAAAAACGCTGGCCTAATTACGTTAGTTTAATCAATATATATAACCAATATTGTTTAGATTCGGGTGGGAAAAATCAAGAAATTGTCTCTGGATTCAGAATATTTGAGAGATTGGCTTGTTCAAATAATGAATATGTCTGATTATATAGAAAAAATATCTAGTACCCAGCCTTTTGATACAAAAATTCCAAAGACAGATAACGCAAAAAAATTAGTTAATGAACTACTAAAGAGTTTTGATGCCATAGTAAGGGACTCTTATGGGGAAGTGAACCCGCAAAATGCGTATCTTCATTATGCTCCTCTTTTTGATTTGTTGGATAGTATGCAAATAACTTCAGTACCAATTTTTACCACTAATTATGACCTTGTTTTCGAATGTATGGACGATTACGAAAACAAAAAATGGGAAATTGAAACAGGTATGAAAAAAACTGGCAGACGTGTCGTTCTAGATACAAAATTGCTAGATGATTTTACGAACATTAATCAACAAAAAGTTATAATTTATAAATTACATGGTTCGACAAATTGGTGGAAAAACGAAACAACCGGACAGATTGAACAAGTTCCCCTAAATTTCAAAGTGACCTCTGAATATAAAGATTTACTAATTTATCCCACGAGAAAAGAATTTAGTAAAATTAGTCAGAAGCCATTCTCATTCTTCTATAACAAATTGAAACAATATTTAACATCTGAAGAAAATCGTGTAGGTATTGTCATTGGTTACTCTTTTCGTGACAGATACATTAACGAGATAATATGTCCGGCTATAAAAACCGGCATGACACTAATAATCATTGATCCATTCATTAAAGAGAAACAATTAGTTGAACGTTTTAGTGAGTTTGGAATTGAGCAGACTGATTTTAAAAACCGCGTAAAAATTTTGAATATCGAATTTGGAAAATGGTCAGATGGACGAGATAAGGCGAAGAAATTCTCAACAATAATTACTAAAGAGATAGAAGAAGTGAGAAATCAAATTAAGCCAAATAGTGAGGCGGATGACCTCTTTTCCGTACATAGGGGGTGAGGTAGATAAAGAAAGAAAATCCCATTAAGTTCGGCACGGACGGCTGGCGGGCGATCATCGCCGAGGACTTCACCTTTGAAAACGTCCGCTATTGCGCGCAGGGCGTGGCCGCTTACCTTAAAAAAGCCGGACTGGCCGATAGAGGGCTGGTAATCGGATATGATACTCGGTTCGGGTCCGAGGATTTCGCCGCCGCCGCCGCCGAGGTCGTTGCCGGCAATGGCATTAAAGTCTATCTTACTCCTAAACCAACGCCGACGCCCGTCATCAGCTACGGCGTCCTGGCCAAGCAAGCCGGCGGGGCCATCATTATCACCGCCAGCCATAACCCGGGCAACTGGAACGGCTTTAAATACAAGGATGAACACGGCGCCAGCGCCTCCGACGAAATTACCTCCAAAATAGTGGAGTTTATCTCTCAAGCCTACGATGCCGGCAAGGTCAACCGACTGCCCCTCGCGGACGCCAAGAAACAAGGATCGGTCGTCGATACTAACCTCGACGCTGCCTACTTCAGGCAGATAGCGCGGCTCATCGACCTGGATAAGCTAAGGAAAGCCGGGCTCAAACTGGTCATCGACCCCATGTACGGCGCGGGCGCCGGCTACCTGGCGAAAGCTCTAGAAGGGGGCGCCACCAAACTTATCGAGATAAACGCCGAAAGAAATCCGCTCTTTCCGGGCCTGCGCCCGGAGCCCATCGTGCCCAACCTCGATAGACTATCGGCCGCGGTTAAAGAGCAAAAGGCCGCCGTGGGGCTCGCTACCGACGGCGACGCCGACCGCATGGGCGTCGTCGATGAAAGAGGCAACTTCATTGACCAGCTGCAGGTCTTCGCGCTGCTTTGCCTTTATCTCCTGGAGGTGCGCGGCGAGCGCGGCCCGATTATCAAAACGCTCACCACCACCAGCATGGCCTACCGCCTCGGCGAGATATTTAACGTGCCGGTCTACCAGACGGCGGTGGGCTTCAAATACGTCGCGCCGCTGATGATGTCCCAAGACGCTATCATCGGCGGGGAAGAGAGCGGCGGCTACGGCTTCCGCGGGCATGTCGCCGAGCGCGACGGCATTCTGGCCAGCCTCTATTTCCTCGATTTCATGGTGCGGACCGGCAAAAGCCCGTCGCAGCTCATCGACTATCTCTACTCCAAAGTAAGGCCGCACCACTATAAACGGGTTGACATAACATTTCCTGAGGCAGAGAGGAAGTACATCATCGACCGCGTCAAAAAGCCGCCCAAGACCATCGACGGGGTCGAAGTGGCGAAGGTCGATACCACGGACGGTTTCCGGTTCATCCTGGCGGACAACACCTGGCTGCTCATCCGGTTCTCCGGCACCGAGCCCCTGCTGCGCATCTACACCGAGACCGACTCGCCGGAGAGGGCGGACCGACTACTTAAAATCGGGCGGGAAATGGCGGGAGTCTAGATAGGGCGTCTAAGAGGGGCGCAGCCCCTCTTTCATTACTTCACCCCCTCTCCTTGATAGGAGAGGGGGCAAGGGGGTAAGGTAGATGGCTAAAATAAATCTCGATGACCCCAGGGCCTATATAAAATACGACCTCGAGGATATGCTGGCGCGTATCAAAGAGCTCCCGACGCAGTGTAAACAGGCGTGGAAGGCCATTATGGACTTCGATCTGCCACCACATTTCGCCAATATCGATAGAGTGGTCATCCTGGGCATGGGAGGGTCAGCCATCGGCGGCGACCTGGTCAGGAGCCTCGTACAGTCCGAATCGAAAATTCCGGTTATCATCCACCGAGACTACGGCCTGCCCGCCTTTGCCGACGTCCGGACGCTGTTGATTGCCTCCAGCTATTCCGGCAATACCGAGGAGACGCTCTCGGCCTTCGAGGCGGCGCTGGGGACCGGCTATAAGAAGCTGGCTATCACGACCGGCGGCAAGCTGGAGCGGATAGCCAAAGAGAATAATATCCCCGTTTTCAAGTATGACTACAAGTCCGAGCCGCGCGCCGCCCTGGGCTACAGCTTTATCACCACCCTGGGCGTGATGCAAAAGCTCGGCTTTGTCCAGGACAAGACAGAGGAAGTGGCGGAGACGGTGCAGTTGCTGGAACGCCTGTCCGAGAAGCTGGACGAAAAATCGCCGCTCAAGAGAAACCCCGCCAAACAGCTGGCGCGGCGACTTTACGGCTGTCTGCCGGTGATATACGGCGCCGGCATTACCGCGGAGGTAGCGCACCGCTGGAAGACGCAGATAAACGAAAACGGCAAGGCCTGGGCATTTTACGAGGTCTTCCCCGAGCTCAACCACAACGCCACCGTGGGCTATCCGCTGCCTAAAGAAATCGCCTCGAAAATAAGGGTCGTTTTACTGAGGTCGCCGGGTTTTAACGAGAGGATAAAGCTGCGCTATGACGTCACCGCCGAGCTGCTAAAGAAGGCCGGGGTGGCTTATGAGACTGTGGACAGCGAGGGGATAAGCCCGCTGGCGCAGATGATGAGCCTCGTCATGATGGGCGATTTTACCAGCTACTACCTGGCGATTCTTTATAAGGTAGACCCCACGCCGGTGAAAGCCATTGATTATCTTAAAGAGAGGCTGGGGAAAGGGTAGGGGATTACAGTAATCTGAGTCCGTACTCTATCAATTTACGCGCCCTGGCCTTGCCGTCCCGCACGTATTTATCCAGCTCGCGCCAGAATTTCCTGCTGTGATTATGTATCCTGGTATGAACGAGCTCGTGCAGCATAACGTAGTCGCGTAGCTCAGGGGGTAGGGCCACCAGCTTGATGTTGAGGCTGATATTTCCTTTAGCCGAACAGCTGCCCCATCTTGTTCTCTGGTTCCTCACGGACACTCTGTTAAAGGCGAACCCATACTGTCGGGCCAGCTGGCGGAGTCGATTGATTATTTGCCTCTTTGCTTTTACCTTATCGATAGAGAGAAAAATATCGTTAAAGGCTTTCTTCTGTTTTTCATATTCCTTGATTTTTACCAGGTGTTTTTTAATCCACGGCTTTTTCATGCGGACGAAATCGACAGCCGATTCCAGAGACGCGCGTCCGGGGATGGCTGCCCTGATGCCCTGGCCTGGCTGGATAGTGATGAGAATGCGCCGGGCGCGTCGGCTGCGTTCGAACAGGACCGCGCCGACGCCTTCAATGTGAATTGTCCGGGAATCTGCCATCTATTTATATTGTACCTGTTTTAGCAGGGGAGTAGAAAGGTTAGGGCATACTCACCCCCTCGCCCCCTCTCAAACTGGTATATTTTCACAATCGGTTCATCTTTTGTTTGAGAGGGGGAAAAATGAAATAGGGGCTTCGCCCCTCTCATACGCCCCGTAATTTAAAGTCAATAAAAAGCGCCGGACTCCTGACCATGTCGGTGGAAATCCGGCGCCTCGTTTTTCTAAAGTTGTTCTTCTAACGCTTGGTGTACTGCGGTGCCTTGCGGGCCCGCCTGAGTCCGGGCTTCTTCCGCTCTTTGGCGCGGGCATCGCGGGTGAGCAGGCCGTTCTGGCGCAGCACCGGTTTGAAACGCTCGTCGGCGCGGACCAGGGCGCGGGAAATGCCGTGAGAGATGGCGCTGCTCTGGCCGGTCACCCCGCCCCCCGATACCTTGATGACCGCATTGTACTTGCCGATGGTCTCGGTGGCGAGAAACGGCTGGTTGATAATGCGCTGGTGCTCGAGGGAGGGGAAACGCTCTTCCAGCGGCGTGCCATCGATGATAATGGCGCCGTTGCCCACCATGAGCTTTACCTGCGCCACGGCCGTCTTGCGGCGGCCCGTCCCGTGAAAATAGCTCTGTTTATCCATATCTACCCAGTCCTCTTACTTTGCTTTCTTCGCTTTTTCGGTCTTGGCTTTCGGCGCGTTAGGATAGTCGGCCCCGGCGTAGACCCGGAGCTTCTTGTTCATCTTGGCGCCAAGTCGCGTATGCGGCAGCATCCCCCGGACGGCGTACTCGATGGCGCGCGTGGGGAACTGCTGCATCATTTTTTCCAGCGTGATGCTCTTGAGCCCGCCGGGATAGTTGGAATGGCGGTAATAGACCTTCTGCTGGGCTTTCTTGCCGGTGACGCGGACCCTGGCGGCGTTGATAACGACGACGAAATCGCCGGTGTCCTGGGTGGGGGTATACATTGGCTTATGCTTGCCCATGAGCAGGTTGGCTATCTGTATGGAAAGCCTTCCCAGGGTCTTATCGGCGGCATCGATGACGTGCTGTTTCCGCTTGATATCGGCCGGTCGGGCGGTATAGGTCTTCATGATGCATCTCCCTTAAAGCTGACTGGATAGGTAACGCGCGTCAGGCATAAACCGGCGGCGGGGGCGGTCGGCCCGGCGAGTCCGGGTTCCGCGGCGGTAACCAGGCGGCTGAACTCCTCGACCGTTATACGACCCTGTCCCACCTTGATTAAAGCTCCGACGGTATTGCGCACCTGGTGGGGCAGGAAAGAGCTGGCGACCATTTTAAAAATAATGATGTCCCCGTCGCGGGTCACCTCTGCTTTGAAGACATCCCGCACCGTCCGCTTTGCGCGGGCAGTACCTTCGCTGGCGACGAAAGAGGCGAAGTCGTGCCGGCCGACCAGCGCCTGGCAGGCCCGGTCCATCGCCGCGATGTCTAAATTTCCCTCGACGCGGTAAGAATATTTCTGCCGCAGCGGTGAGCGCGTCGGGCTGTTTAAAATATAGTATTCGTATTCGCGGCTGGCAGCCCTGCGCCGGACATCGAAACCTTCGTCAGCTTTGTAAGCCTCTTTCACGGCGATGTCGTCGGGCAAAAAATGGTTCAGGCCATCCACGAATGCGTGCAGGGATAAAGCCGCGCCGGTATCAAAGCCGACCACCTGCCCGCGGGCATGGACGCCGGCGTCGGTGCGGCTGGCCATCTTAATCCTTATCTTTTCTCCGGTAAGCATTTTTAACGCTTTCTCTATCTCCCCCTGGACGGTCGGTGCATTGGCCTGCCACTGCGAGCCATGATAATCAGTGCCGTCGTATTCCACGATTAATATAATTCTAGTGCTGCTGGCCGGTTCGGCGCACATTCCCGCCCCCGGCTACTTTACCAGCTCCAGCTGGACCATGGCGGCGTTGTCACCCAGTCGCGGCGCCAGCTTGGTGATGCGGGTATAGCCGCCCGGCCTCTCCTTATACCGCGGCCCCAGCTCGGAGAACACCTTCGCGGTAATCTTGGTATCCGTGATAAACGTCAGGGCCTGGCGGTAGGCGGGGAGGCCGCTTTTCTTGCCCAGGGTAATGATCTTTTCGGCCATGCCCCGCACTTCCTTGGCTTTTGCCTCGGTGGTGATAATCTTCTCATGTTTGAGCAGGTCGGTGACCAGGTTCCGGTACATGGCCTGCCGGTGACTGGAGTCCCGACTCAGCCTTCTGCCCGCGATGTTATGCCTCATGTTGGTGTTCTCCGCTACGATTCTTCTTCGCCAGCTTCGCTCTCGCTGACGGCGGTAGCCGCCTTGGCCGATTTCCGTCTGGCCTTCGGCTTGGGTTTGACTTCTTCGATGGCTTCAGCTTCGGCTTCGGTTTCAGCCGGTACCTCGGTCTCGACCTTAGGATTGAGCGAAAGCCCGATGGTCTGGAGGCGGTCCTCGATTTCCTGGTAGGACTTCTGCCCGAAGTTGCGCAGCTTCATCAGCTCTTTGGCGCCCTTGCCGATAAGCTCGCCGACGGTGGTAATGTTGCTCCGCCTCAAGCAGTTCATGGTGCGTACGGAAAGGTCGAGCTGCTCCACGGGCATATTGTACTTCTCATCGGGGATGGACAGGCGGATGAGCCGTTCTTCGGCCTTCATCTGGGAAATCCTGACGTACTCCACGAAGGGAGTAAACTGCTCGATGAGTATCCCGGCGGCGCGACTCATCGCGTCCACGGGCGCCATGGTGCCGTCCGTCCAGATATCCAGGGTCAGCCGCTCGCGGCTGGTCTCCCGCCCGAGGTGCGTCGGCTCAACGGTGTAGTTTACCTTGCGTATCGGTGTGAAAATGGCATCGACGGGTATGGTCCCGACCGGCGTGTTTTCGCTCGCCTCGGCGCTCTTGAAGCCGGTCCCCAGCTCGACGTCCAGCTCGATATAGAGCCTGGCCTTGGGGCTGGTGACGGTAATCAGGTTAAGCTCCGGGTTGGTGATTTCAAAATCGGCCGAGGGCTTGATGTCCGAGGCATGAACGGAACCCTCTTTTTCGACTTCCAGCACCAGCATACCGCCGCGGTCGGAGAGGGCCTTGAGCCTCAGTTCTTTCACGTTGAGCAGGAACTCCATGACGTCTTCCTTGGTGTTGGGGATGACCGTGAACTCGTGCTGGACTCCCTCGATGCGCACCTGGGTTACCGCCGCCCCGGGGAGATAGCCGATCAATATGCGGCGCAGGGAGTTGCCCAGGGTGATGCCAAACCCCTTTTCCAGCGGTTCGGCCGTGAATCGCCCGAAGTTTTCGGCCTGTTCGGTCATTTCTATTTTAGGGACTAATAGTCCAGCCAATGAACTACCTCCTTTAAAGTCTAACGCGAGTAGTACTCGATAACCGCTTTGCCGTCGAACCTGGCATCGACCTGGTCCGGCGTGGGCAGAGACAGGACCTGCCCGGTGAGGGTCGCCCGGTCCAGGCTCAGCCAGTTCAGGACGGTCTTGGACTCAATCTCCTGAGAGCGCTGTTTAAAATACTCGGTCTTTTTGCTGCCCTCCCGCCAGGTAATGGTATCGCCTTCTTTGACCAGGGAGGAGGGGATATTGGCCTTGCGGCCGTTCAAGATGATGTGCCCGTGCCGCACTATCTGGCGCGCCTGCGGGCGGGAATCGGCGAAGCCCAATCTGAAGACGACGTTGTCAAGTCGCCGCTCCAGCAGCACCAGGAGATTTTCGCCGGTGATGCCGGTCTGCCGCTCCGCCAGCCGGAAGGTCTTTTTAAACTGCCTCTCCAGAGTGCCGTAGGTATAGCGCGCCTTCTGCTTCTCGCGGAGCTGCAAAGCGCGGTCGGAGAACCGGCGCCGCCGGCGCGCACTGCCGGCCTGCCCGGGCGCTTTGGGTCTCTTGTCCACGGCGCACTTGGGCGTAAAGCAGCGGCTGCCCTTCAAGAAGAGCTTTTCGCTGTTGCGCCGGCATAACCGACAGACTGCTCCAATATATCTCGCCATATTTTACCCTTTCTAGACCCGCCGCCTCTTGGGAGGGCGACAGCCGGCGTGCGGGATGGGTGTGACATCCCTGATTCCGGTAATATAAAGTCCCGAGCCCTGCAGGGAGCGGATGGCGGCCTCGCGGCCGCTGCCCGGCCCTTTGATAAAGACCTCGACCTGGCGCAGGCCGTGCACCATGGCCTTGCGGGCGGCGTCGCGGGCGGCCATCTGGGCGGCGTAGGGCGTGCCCTTGCGGGAGCCTTTAAAGCCCGCCGTCCCGGAGCTGCCCCATCCCAGGGCGTTCCCCTGCGGGTCGGTGAGAGTCACGATAGTATTATTAAAGCTGGACTGGACGTAAGCCCTCCCGGTGGGGACGACTTTGCGTTCGCGTTTCCTGGCTTTAGCTTTCTTTTTCTGTGGCACCCTTCCTCCTTATACCGTTAAGCGCTTATTTCTTGGTAGCGCCGCGCTTCTGGCCGCGGCCGGCGACCGTCTTGCGGGAGCCGCGCTTGGTGCGGGCGTTGGTCCGCGTCCGCTGTCCCCTCGCCGGCAGGCCGTGGCGGTGCCGGAGCCCGCGGTAGCTCCCGATTTCAATCAGGCGCTTGATGTTGAAGTTTATTTCTTTCCTGAGCTCGCCCTCGACCCGGTACTGCTTATCGATGATTTCCCGGAGCTTGTTGACCTCTTCTTCGGAGAGGTCCTTGACTTTGGTGTCCGGGGCGATAGCCGCCTTGTCCAGAATTTTATAGCTCAGCGCCGGGCCGATGCCGTAAATATACTGCAGCGAGACCCAGGCCTGCTTATTGACCGGTATATCTATTCCTGCGACGCGTGGCATAATGTCCCTCCTTGGTTAACCCTGCCTCTGCTTGTGCTTGGGGTTGGTGCAGATAATGCGGACGACACCCCGCCGCCGCACCACCCGGCACTTTTCACATCTGACTTTGACTGACGCTTTTACTTTCATTTTTTTACCTTTTATTTCAGCCGGTAGGTAATTCTACCACGTTTGAGGTCGTATGGCGATAGCTCGATCAAGACCTTGTCACCGGGCAGGACCCTGATATAGTGCATCCTTATCTTGCCCGAGATATGGGCCAGCACCTCGTGCTTGTTAGGGAGCTCGACGCGGAACATGGCATTGGGCAGCGCCTCGATGACCGTTCCCTCGACCTCGATGGCCTCCTTTTTAGTCATAAACTCCCCCGGTCAACACCTCCGGCTCGTTACTATCGATAGCGATGGTATGTTCGAAGTGCGCCGCCAGACTGCCGTCGGCGGTATGTACCGTCCAGTTGTCCGCGGCGACGCGCGTGTGCCAGTCGCCGGCGGTCAGCATCGGCTCCAGCGCGAGGGTCATGCCCTTTTTCAGCGCCGGGCCGGTGCCCGCTTTAAGCCCGTAGGGCGGCTCGGTGCAGTTGGGTATCTGCGGGTCCTCGTGCATCTGGCGGCCGATGCCGTGCCCGGTATATTCGCGCACCACGGCGAAACCCCGGGCTGCGGCGTAGTTCTCAACGGCGGCCGAAATATCGCCCAGTCGTCGCCCGGCGCGGGCGGCGGCAATGGCTTTTGCCAGGGCGCCGCGGGTAGCCTCGATGAGGTTTAAAGCCTCACGGCTGACCTTGCCGCAGGGGACGGTTACGGCGGCGTCGCCGTGAAAGCCGTTGATAAATAGCGCCGAAGTCGATGGAGACGATATCGCCTTCGCGCAGGGCGCGTTCCCCCGGAATCCCGTGGACGATTTCATCGTTCACCGAGACGCAGACCGTGGCCGGATAGCCGTGGTAGCCCTTGAAAGAAGACTCGGCCCCCAGCCTTTTAAGTTCGCTCATGGCGATAACGTCCAGCTCTTTCGTTTTTAGTCCCGGTTCCACGTGTTCGCTCAGCTTTTTCAAAATCGTGGCCACGATGGTTCCGGCCTGCTTCATCGCGGCAATCTCGTCGGCGGACTTGACGTAAATGCCCTCGTAACGAACGGGATTTTCGAGAGCCTTATCGTCGGTCCGTGCCTGTTTCCGTTTTACGCCCGGTAAATAGTTTTATCATGGCACCTTTATTTTATCTCAGGGCGGCGGCTATCCGGCGGTTCACCTCGGCGGCGCTGCCCTCCCCGTGAATCTCCAGCAGTTTTCCCGCTTTTTTATAATAATCGATGAGCGGAGCCGTCTCCGCGAAATACACCTCCAGCCTCTTTTTGACCGTCGCCGGATTATCATCGGCGCGCTGGTAGAGCTCGCCGTCACAGCGGTCGCATTTGCCCTTCACCCTGGGCGGGCTGTCCACCTCATGATATGGCGCCTGGCAATTCCGGCAAATCCAGCGTCCGCTCAGTCTCTTCAGCAGCTCCCTTCCGGGACTCTGATATATATCGCCTTATCGATGCCTTTCCCCTGTTTCGCCAGGGCTTTATCCAGCGCGCCGGCCTGTTTTATATTCCTGGGGAAGCCATCGAGTATCGCCCCCTTTTCCGTGTCCGGCGCCGCCAGCCTCTCCAGCACCATCCGTATCGTTATCTCATCGGGGACAAGCCGGCCTTTTTCCATAAAGGACTTGGCCTTTTTCCCCAGCTCCGTCTCTTTCTGGAGCGCCTGGCGGAAGAGGTCGCCGGAGGCGACCTGCGCCAGGTTGAGCTTCTCGGCCAGCATCACGGCCTGAGTGCCCTTCCCCGCCCCTGGAGCCCCCAATAAAATAATATACACCTTTGTTCCTACTTAATAAAGCCTTCGTAGCGCCGCATGACCAGCTGCGCCTCGAGTTGTTTCATCGTGTCCAGGACGACGCCGACGACGATTAACATGCCCAGGCTGGACAGCTGTATCTGCTGGACGTTGGTTACCGTCTGCGCCAGGAAGGGCATTACCGCCACGAGGGCGAGGAACAGCGCCCCGGCCCAGGTTATCCGGTTGATGACGCCATTAAGGTAAGAGGCGGTGTTTTTACCCGGGCGTATCCCGGGGATAAAGCCGCCCTGTCTCTGCAACGTGCCGGGCAGGTCCTGCTGCTGGTAGGTGACCATGGTATAGAAGAAGGTAAAACCGATGGATAGCAGGAAGTATAAAATCCAGTAGAACCCGAAGGGCGAGATATCGGGGGTGAACCAGCGGTGGATGGTATCGGCGAAGCCGGTCTGCCCGGACCTCATAAAGTAGCTGGCGACGATGCCGGGGAAAATCACCACCGACATGGAGAAGATGAGCGGTATCATGCCGGCGCTATTGACCCTCATGGGTATATGGGTCGAGCCCGACTGCCGGTACATGCGGCCGCCGCGGAAGACGCTGCGGGCGTACTGCACCGGGATGCGGCGGTGCGCCTCGGTGAAGAGCACGATCAGGACGACCGTGGCAATCATGATAAGGGCATAGGCGGCCAGCCCCACGGGGTTTGTCCTGGCGAGGAAGCCCTGCCGGATCAACTGCGGATAGCCGGCGACGATGCCGCCGAAGATGATGATGGAGATGCCGTTGCCGATGCCGTATTCGGTGATAAGCTCGCCGAGCCAGACCAGGAAGATGGTGCCGGCGATGAGTGAAATAACGATGGTAGCGGTTGGCAGCGCGGAGGTGGCGTTGACGACGCCCGCGTTGCGCAGTATTATCAGCTGCCCGTAGCCGGAAAGGCCGGCCAGGGGCACCGTCAGCCAGTGGGTAATCTGGTTGATTTTGTTCCGGCCGCTTTCGCCTTCCTGCGATAGCGCCTGCAGGCGAGGGATGATGGGCACCATAAGGGTAATAATAATCGAGGCCGTGATGTACGGGTAAACGCCCATCGACGCCACGCTGAACTGCCTCATGGCGCCGCCGCTGAAGAGGTCGAGCATGCCCAGCAGGGCATTGTTCTGGAAGAGGGTGCGCAGCGCATCAAGGTCTACGCCGGGCAGGGGCACGTGAGCGATGAAGCGGAAAACCACCAGAATGCCCAAGGTGACCAGGATGCGGCGCCGCAGGTCCGGCAGGCTGAAGGCATCCTGCATGGCCTGCAGCAGCCTGGGTTTATTCGTCCTTTGCTGCACGCGCCACCTCCTCGGCGGTACCGCCGGCGGCCTCTATTTTGGCTTTAGCCGAAGTCGAAAATTTGTGCGCCCTGACCTTCAGTGGGCGGTCGATATCGCCGTCGCCCAGCACTTTGACGGGATTTTTTAACGATTTAATGATGCCGGCGGCCAGCATGGCTTCCGGCGTGACTTCGCTGCCGGACTCGAAGATATTGAGCGCGCCGGCATTGACGGCGCTGTACTCCGTCCGGAAGATATTGGTAAAGCCGCGCTTCCGGGGCAGGCGCTTGATCAGGGGCAGCTGCCCGCCCTCGAAGCCGGGGCGCATCTTGTTATTGCCCGCCCGCGCCTTCTGGCCTTTGCAGCCGCGCCCGGAAAAGGTGCCGTGCCCGCTGCCGTTGCCGCGGCCTACCCGCTTGGCGGCGTGCCGCGAGCCGGGCGCCGGGGCGATATTATCCTGTCTGACCAATCTCTTCCTCCACTCTGACCAGGTGCCTGACCTTGTTAATCATGCCCCTCAGGGAGTTCGAATCTTCATGGACGACGCTCTGGTGGAGCCGGTGAAAGCCCAGCGACCGCAGCGTTTGCCTCTGGCTTTCATCATAGCCGATAGAGCTCTTAATCCAGGTAATGCGCAGTTTACTCACCGGTCTTGGCCTCCGGTGTGCTGACCGTCGTCCCCCGCCGCTTGGCGATGACGTCCCGCGGTATTTTCAGCTGGCTCAACGCCTTGATAGTCGCCTTGGCGACGTTGATATTATTGGAGGTGCCGAGTGATTTCGTTAAAATGTCCTTGACGCCGCAGGCTTCGAGCACCGCCCGAATGCTGCCGCCGGCGATGAGGCCGGTGCCGGGCATGGCCGGTTTCAGCAGGACCGTCGCCGCGCCGTAGCTGACCGTGATCTGGTGCGGGATGGTGCTGCCGGCCAGCGGCACGTTGATTAAATACTTCCGGGCCTGAGCGCCGCCTTTGCTTATCGCCGTGGGGACTTCGTTGGCTTTGCCAGTGCCCACGCCGACATGCCCCGCGCCATCGCCGGTGACCACCAGGGCGCTGAAGCGGAGGCGCTTGCCACCCTTCATCACCTTGGCGACGCGGTTAACGGCGATGAGCTTATCGTTCAGGTTCAGGTCGACCGGGTCAATCCGACTTAGTGGTTGTTTCATCAGTCCTGCCGTATCCTCCCTTAGAACTTGAGTCCGCCCTTACGGGCGGCTTCCGCCAGCGCCTTGACGCGGCCGTGGTACAGTGAGCCGCCGCGGTCGAAAGCGACCTGGCTGATGCCTTTTTCTATAGCGCGTTTAGCCAGCAAAGTGCCGACCATTTCCGCCTTGCCGGTCTTCTTTTTTCCCTTGGAATCGGCGGCTATCTCCGCGTCGAGGGTCGAGGCGGTGACCAGGGTATGCCCGCGCGAATCGTCAATTACCTGGGCATAGATATGGTTCAGGCTGCGGAAAACGCACAGCCGCGGCCTGTCCGCGGTGCCGCTGACCTTCTGCCTGACCCGGCGGTGTCTCCGGTTGCGCGCTTCAATGGCGGTGGGCTTGCTCATGCGGCCTTCCTGCCGACGACTTTACCGGCTTTGCCCGGTTTCAGGCGGACCACCTCGCCGGTATACCTGATGCCCTTGCCTTTATAGACGTCCGGCGGGCGTATGGCGCGGATATTCGCCGCCATTTCCCCGACGACCTCTTTATTGATGCCGCTGACCTTTATCCTGTTGGTGCCCTCCACACTCAGAGTGACCCCGGGCGGAGGCTTGACCTCCACCGTATGGGAAAGCCCTACGCGGAGGTTTACCTTGTCGCCGGATTTCTCGGCGCGGTAGCCCACCCCGACTATCTCCAGCGTCTTTTCAAAGCCCTTGGACACCCCTTCGACCATGTTGGCTAGAAGCGTCCGCGTCAGGCCGTGGTAGGCGCGGTGCCGGGTGCTATCGCTGGGCCGGGAGACGGTCAGCTTGCCGTCTGCCATTTTAACGAGCATTTCCGCCGGGATGGAGCGACTCAACTCGCCCTTGGGCCCTTTGACGCTGACATTCTCGCCCTTGATGTTTACCGTCACGCCGGACGGCAGGGCAATCGGCATTTTTCCTATTCGGGACATTTTTTATATCCTACCAAACATAGCATAGTATTTCGCCGCCGGAGCCCTGTTTCCAGGCCTGCTGCCCGGTCTTCAGGCCGGCGGAGGTGGAAAGAATCGAGATGCCCAGCCCGCCGTAGACGCGCGGGATTTCCTTCTTCTGGACGTATATCCTCAGGCCCGGTTTGCTGATACGCCTCAGTCCCGAGATGGCGGGCTGGTTCTTCTCCATATAGCGGAGCTGTATTTTAATGGTCCGGTGCGGTTTGCCCACTACCTCGTAATTGGTGATAAAGCCTTCCTCCTTGAGAATTTTGGCAATGGCGAGCTTCATGCGGGAGGCCGGCACGAGGACGCTATCATGCCTGACCATGATGGCATTGCGTATCCGGGTCAACATATCGGCAATCGGGTCGGTGACGATCATTCCTGTCATATTTCTTCTTCTCGCTTACCAGCTGGATTTTCTCACTCCCGGGAGCTGGGCATCCAGGGCCAGGTGCCGGAAACATATCCGGCAGATGCCGAACTTGCGTATATAGGCGCGGGGCCGCCCGCATATTTTGCAGCGATTTTTCTGACGTACCTTGTATTTAGGCGTACGCTGCGATTTTAATATCATCGATTTCTTGGCCATATTTAGCTTTCTCCATCCTTGGCAAAAGGCATTCCCAGCAGTTCGAGCAGGCGCTTGCCTTCTTCGTCGCTCCTGGCGGTGGTGACGATGGATACCTCCAGGCCGCGCACCTTGTCAATTTTATCATATTCGATTTCCGGGAACAGTATCTGTTCCTTGAACCCCAGGCAGTAATTGCCGCGCCCGTCGAAGGAGTCCGGGGAGACCCCCTGGAACTCATGCATGCGGGGCAGGACGGCGTTGACCAGCTTATCGAAGAAATCGTACATGTGGTCGCCTCTCAGCGTGACCGTCAGTCCTATCGGCATCCCCGTCCTCAGCCGGAAGGCGGCGATGGACTTCTTGGAGCGGGTGACGACCACGTGCTGGCCGGCGATGGCCTGCAGGTCGGCCTGCGCCGTTTCCAGCGCCTTGGCGTTGGAGATGGCCTCGCCCAGGCCGATGTTGAGCACGATTTTCTCCAGACGCGGCACCTGCATCACGTTCTTGAACCCGCTGGCTTCCATCAGGCGGGGCACGACTTCCTTGCGGTATTTTTCTTTAAGTCTGGACATTTATTCCACCACCTCGCGGCAGACGCAGCAGAACCTTACCATGCGGCCGTCCTCGAGCTTTTTATAGCCGACGCGCGCCGGTTTGCTGCATTTGCTGCAGATGAGCATCACGTTGGAGACGTCCATCTTCGCCTCCAGGTCGATGATACCGGCCTGCCGGGCGACGCCCTTGGCTTTGGAGTGCTTTTTGATAAAGTTGATGCCTTCCACGATTATCTTCTGTTCGCGGGGATAGGCGAAGCGCACTTTGCCCTTTTTCCCCCGGTCTTTGCCGGCGATGACCAGCACGGTATCGTCTTTGTGTATTTTCATAGCCTTCTGCCTTTATAAAACCTCCGGCGCCAGCGAGATGATTTTGGTGTACTGCTTGTCCCGCAGTTCCCTGGCTACCGGCCCGAAGATGCGCGTCCCCTTGGGGTTATTTTTATCGCTCAGGATGATGGCGGCATTTTCGTCAAACCTGATATAGGAGCCGTCGGGGCGGCGGTAAGGGTGGGCGGTGCGAATAATGACCGCCCGCACCACGTCGCCTTTCTTGGTGGCGGCATTGGGTATGGCCTTTTTCACCGAGGCGACGATGGTATCGCCGATATAGGCGTATTTGCGCCTGGTGCCGCCGAGCACGTTGATGCACATGATTTCACGCGCCCCGGAATTGTCCGCCACCCTGAGTCTGCTCTGCATCTGTATCATATTTCTTCACCAGAAATCTAGTTCGTAATTTCCCCGGGTTTTATCTCCGCCACCTCTCCCTTGACGATTATCTCCACGACGCGCCACCGCTTGAGCCGGGAGAGGGGGCGGGTCTCTTCGATGCGCACCGTGTCGCCCATCTTGCACTGCTTCTTTGCGTCATGGGCGTAGTATTTCACGATTCTCCGTATCGTCTTTTTATAGAGCGGGTGTTTCTTAGGCGTATCCACGGCGACGATGACGGTCTTGTCCATCTTGTCGCCGATGACCTCGCCGACCCTGGTCTTACGCTTTGTTTCCATATTCTCAGGCCTGCCTTATCCCCAGTTCTCTTTCCTTGAGCAGGGTATTCAATCGAGCTATATTCCTCTTGACCCTCCGCACCTCGCGGTGGTTGACCAGCTGCTTGGTGCTAAGGCGAAAGCGCAGGTTGAAAAGCTCCTGGCGCGAATCTTCCAGTTGCTTTTTAAGGTCTTCGGTGCCGAGGTCCCTATATTCTTTTATCTTCGCCATGATTGTTTCCTATCTGGCCGCTTCGGCCAGAGCCGAGACGGACTCCTTGTGAACGAAGCGGGTCTTCAGGGGGAGCTTGTGCGAGGCCAGGCGTATCGCCTCCCTGGCCACGTTCTCCCCGACCCCCGCCATCTCAAACATCATTCTGCCCGTTTTAATTACGGCCACCCAGTGGTCGGGGAGGCCTTTGCCGCTGCCCATGCGCGTCTCCGCCGGTTTTTTGGTGACCGGTTTGTCCGGGAAGACGCGAATCCAGACCTTGCCGCCGCGGCGGATATAGCGGGTGATGGCGCGCCGGGCCGCCTCGAGCTGGGCGGCGGTTATCCAGGCCGATTCAAGCGCCTGCATCCCGAAATCGCCAAAGTCCAGCGTGTTGCCGGCCGTGGCTTTACCCCGGCGGCGTCCCCGCTGTGACTTGCGATATTTAACGCGTTTGGGCTGCTCCATGACTGGTGCCTCTTACTTTTCCTTCTCTTTTGACTTTACTGTTTTCTTTGTTTTGGGTGCGGGCTCTTCGACCTTGGCTTCGGTCTTGGCGGCCGCCGCCTTTTTACGGGGTTTTGGCGGCGCCGCGGGCTTCGCGGCGGCTTTGGCGACCGGTCTTTTAGCGGCCGGGGCCTTGACTTTGGGCGCGGCGGCCTCGGCGACTTTTACCGCCTTTTTCACTTTGGGTTTAGCCGGTTTTTCCTCCGGCTTGGCCTCGGGGGCTGCTTTGGCGACTGCCTTCGGAGGTTTTTCTTTAGGTGCAGGCGCGGGGTGCTTTAGCCGCCGCTTTGGCCGGCTTTTCTTTAGACGTGACCGCCGCGACTACTTCGGCCAATTTCTTGGCGGGTTTCTCTGCTACTACCGCCGCTGGCGCTTCCGGCGCGACCGCTGCGGCTGCTTCGGCTACTTTCTTCGCGAGTTTCTCCTGGATTATCGTTGACGGTGCTACTGGCGCGGCCGCGGGAGCCGCTTCCGCCGCCGGTTTTTCTTCGGCTGTCTCCACCTTGAGCTCGGGCATGACCAGCCCTTTATATATCCAGACCTTTACCCCGATGCGCCCCAGCGTGGTGTGCGCCTCGGTGAAACCGTAATCGATGTCCGCCCGCAGCGTATGCAGGGGGACCTGCCCCTGGTGGGAAGTCTGGCGGCGGGCGATTTCGGCGTTGCCCAGCCGGCCGGCGGCGCTGACCTTGATACCTTTGGCGCCGGCCTGGATGGTGCGGAAAATAGCCTGTTTCATGGCCCGCCGGTAAGCTACCCGGCGTTCTATCTGCTCCGCGATTGACCTGGCTACCAGGTAGGCGTCCAGCTCCGGCTGGCGGACCTCCTGGATATTCAGCCTTATTTTCTTGGCGATAAGTTTTTCGAGGTACTGCCGCATCTCGTCGACGCGCTGCCCGCCCCGCCCGATGACGATGCCGGGCCGGGCCGTATGCAGCGTAATGGTCACATCCTTGGCCTGGCGGTCGATTTCTATCAGGGAGATGGCCGCCTCGGGATATTTCGCCCTGATGCTTTCCCGGAGCGTGTTATCTTCCAGGACGTACTCGGCATAGTGCGTCTCGCTGTACCACTTGGACTGCCAGTCCTTGATAATGCCGAGCCGGAAACCTATCGGGTGAACTTTATGGCCCAATTAAACCTCCTCCGACACAATAACGGTGATGTGGCTGGAGTGCCTCGCTATGGGGCTGGCCCGCCCCCTCGACCGCGGCCGGTAGCGGCGCACCACGCGCGCTTCATCGACGTAGATTTTCACTATCTTTAAATCGGCGGGGTCCATCTGGAAATTATTCTCCGCGTTGGCCGCCGCCGATTTCACCAGCTTGGCGAGATACTTCGCCTTGGGCGTCCGCGTGAACTGGAGCAGTCTCAGGGCCTCGTCGACCCTCTTGCCCCGCACCAAGTTCACCAGCGGGCGCACCCTCGTGGTGGACAGGCCGGTGTTTCTCGCTGTAGCTTTAACTTCCACTTTAACTCACAAACTCTCTTATTCGGCCGGCGCTTCCGCCGGTTTCTTCTTGGCCGCCGCTTCGGCTCTGGCTACGTGGCCGCGGAAAGTGCGCGTGGGGGCGAACTCGCCGAGCTTGTGGCCGACCATATTTTCGTTGATATAGATAGGCACATGCCGGCGGCCGTCATGGACGCCGATGGTCAGCCCCACCATCTGGGGCAGTATCGTCGAGCGCCGCGCCCAGGTCTTGATGACCGTTTTCTTGCCCGAGCGTATGGCCGCGTCCACGTGCTTCATCAGCTTTTCGTCGACCGCCGGTCCTTTTTTTGTTGACCTTGACATTTTCCCTCACTAGCCGCCTTTCTTGCCGCGGCGCTTCACAATCATCCGGTCGGAAGCCTTCGGCTTGCGTGTCCTATAGCCCAGGGCGGGTTTGCCCCAGGGCGTTTTGGGTCCGGGCATGCCAATCGGCGAGCGCCCTTCACCGCCGCCGTGGGGATGGTCGCGCGGGGACATGGCGGAGCCCCTTACCGTGGGCCTGATACCCATATGCCTTTTGCGGCCGGCTTTGCCCAGGCTGATATTCTGGTGTTCCAGGTTGCCGATCTTCCCGATGGTCGCCATGCAGTCGGAACGCACGCGGCGGATTTCGCTGGAAGGCAGCCTCAGCAGGACGTACTCGCCTTCTTTGACCATCAGCTGGGCGGACGCCCCGGCGCTGCGTACTATCTGGCCGCCCCGGCCTTTCTGCATCTCGATGTTGTGTATCTCGATGCCGGTGGGCATGGAGCGCATGGGCATGGCGTTGCCGGGCTTTATTTCCGCGTTCGGCCCGGCCATTACTTTATCGTCCACGTTCAGTCCGACGGGAGCTAAAATATACCGTTTTTCCCCGTCGGCGTAGAAAATAAGGGCGATACGCGCCGAGCGGTTGGGGTCGTACTCGATAGCCGCCACCCGTCCGGGAATATCCGTTTTATCGCGTTTGAAATCGATGATGCGCAGCTGTCGTTTTTCGCCGCCGCCCCGGTGATGGACGGTCACCTTACCGCGGAAATTCCGCCCCGCCTTGCTTTTCTTGGCGCGGAGCAGCGATTTCTCCGGCTTCCCCTTGGTTATCTCGTCAAAGGTATAGCCGCTCATGCGCCGCCTTCCCGGCGAGGTCGGGCGGAAGACTTTTATAGCCACCTAGCTTCCCCTTTCATGATTAGACACCTTCAAAGAACTCTATCTTGTCCCCCGGTTTCAGGGTAACAATCGCCTTTTTCCAGGGTTCGGTCGTAATCAGGCGGCGCCCCATGTGGCGGGTCTTGCCCCGCATGGTGATGACGTTGACGCCGGTCACCTTCACTTTGAACGCCTTTTCGACGGCCTGCCGTATCATCGGCTTGTTAGCCCTGTCCGCTATCTCGAAGGCGTATTTGTTCTGGGCCTGCATCGCCGTGCTTTTTTCCGTTATCAGCGGCCGCCGCAGCACCTCGTATAAGTTCATTATTCCTCTCCTCCCGTAACGCCGTTGCCCCACAGCTTTTCCGCCACCCGCACCGCGGCCTCGGTCATGAGCAGGTTTTTATAGGATAGTATATCGATGATATTGAGTGACGCTGGCGGGCATCGTTTTAATGGCCGGTATGTTCCGGGCCGACTTAATGACGTTCGCTTCCGGTTCCGGGGTGACGATGAGGGCGGAAGAGTCGATGCCCAGCGCCAGGAGCGCCTCGATCATTTTCTTGGTCTTGGGCTCGGTAAAATCAAATCCGTCCAGGACTTTAAGCTCGCCGTCGCCGGCCTTGGCTGACAGGACGCACCTTATGGCGAGTCGGCGCACCTTTTTAGGTATCTGCTGCCGGTAATCTCTCGGGTGTGGCCCGAAGGTGACGCCGCCGCCCCTCCGCAAAGGAGATTTCTTGCTGCCGGCGCGGGCATTGCCGGTGCCTTTCTGCCGGAACAGCTTGCGGGTGCTGCCTCTGACCAGGCCCTTGGTCTTGGTCGCCGCCGTTCCCTGCCGGGCGTTGGCCTGCAGGCCCACCATCACCTGGTGCACCACCGTTTCGTTGAACGGCACGGCAAATACGGCGTCGCTGACCTCTATCTTCCGGACTTCCTCTCCGGCAAGGTTGTAGACGGGGAGCTGCACCTTACTTCTTCGACCTCCTGGACTTTCTGATTATCACCAGGCCGTTGGTCATCCCGGGCACGGCGCCCTTGACCAGCAGCAGGTTGCGGGCGGGGTCGGCTGACACCACCTCGATGTCTTTCACGGTGACGCGCTGGTCACCCATGTGGCCGGCCATGCGCAGTCCTTTGTAAACGCGGCCGGGGCTGGTGTTCGAGCCGACCGACCCCGGGGCGCGCCATCTATCCGACTGGCCGTGCGTCTTGGGCCCGCCGCGGAAGTGATATCGTTTCACGCCGCCGGCGAAGCCCTTGCCGCGCGATATGCCGATGACGTCAACGAGGTCGCCGGCTTTGAACAGGGAGACGTCTATCGTTTGTCCCGCCTCGATCTTCTGGTTGTCGTCGAGCTGTAATTCACGCAAATATTTAAATTTGGGCGCTGACTTCTTTTTCTTGTCGCCCTTCTTTTTGGCCGCTTTGGCTTTGCCGATTTCTCCAAAGCCGAGCTTGGCGGCGCGGTAGCCGTCTTTCTCAGCGGTCTTGACCTGCAATACTGTGCAGGGGCCGGCCTCGATGGCGGTGACCGCCTTCGTCCGGCCTTCCTCGAAGACCTGGGTCATGCCCAGCTTTTTACCTAAAATTCCTTCAGTCATAGTTTTTCTGCTAAAGTTTAATATCTATTTCCACGCCCGAGGGCAGGTTCAACTTGGTCAGGGCGTCGATGGTCTTGGAGGTCGTCTCCACGATATCGATAAGGCGCTTGTGGGTGCGTATCTCGAACTGCTCCTGGGAGTTTTTATCGATAAAGGGGGAGCGTATGACGCAGAATTTCTGGATGCGGGTGGGCAGCGGCACCGGCCCGACGGCCACGGCGCCCGTGCTTTCCACCGCTTCCAGTATCTGCCGCGCCGACTGGTCGACGACGCGGTGGTCGAACCCCTTTAGTTTAATGCGTATTTTTTGCTTAGCCATTTTTCTTGCCTACAGCCTTTTCTATAATCTCGTCTTTCAAATTATCGGGCAGCGGCTCGTAGCTGTGGAACTCCAGCGAGTGCGTCGCCCGGCCCTGGGTCAGCGACCTCAGGCTGGTGGCGTAGCCGAAAGACTCGGCCAGGGGTATGAGGCAGCGGATGACGTACATTTCGCCCTGCGTGTCGACCTTGCTGATATGGCCCCTCTTGGCGTTGAGGTCGCCCATGATGTCGCCGAGGAACTGCTCCGGCGTGACCACTTCCAGCTTCATGATGGGCTCGAGGAGGATGGGCTTCGCTTTCTTTACGCCTTCGCGCAGCGCCAGCGAGCCGGCCATTTTAAAAGCCAGCTCCGATGAGTCGACCTCGTGATAGCTGCCGTCGTAGAGCGTGGCTTTAACGTCCACCACCGGATAGCCGGCGAGGACGCCGGTCTCCATGGCTTCGATAATGCCGGCCCTGACCGGCGGGATGAACTGCCGGGGGATGGTGCCGCCTTTAATGGCCTCGACGAACTCGAAGCCCTTGCCGCGCGGCAGCGGCTCAAACTTGATATTGACGTCGCCGTACTGGCCGTGGCCGCCGCTCTGACGAATAAACTTGCCTTCTATATCGGCAGGAATGGTAATCGTTTCTTTGTACGCCACGCGCGGCCGGCCCACTTTGACCCCAACCCGGAACTCGCGGGTGAGGCGGCTGACGATAACTTCGAGGTGGAGCTCGCCCATGCCGGAGATGATGGTCTGGCCGGTCTCTTCGTTATAGGTCACTTTAAAAGTGGGGTCTTCTTCGGTGAGCTTCTGCAGGGATTCTCCCATTCTGTCCTGGTCGGCGCGGGTCTTGGGTTCGATGGCTACGGAGATGACGGGTTCGGGGAACTTGATGGACTCTAAGAGGATGGCCTTGGAGGAATCGCAGAGGGTATCGCCGGTAAAGGTGTTTTTCAGTCCGAGCGTGGCGGCGATGGCGCCGGTATCGGCGAACTCGATGTCTTCACGGTGGTTGGCGTGCATCAACAGGAGCCGGCCGATGCGCTCCGGCCTTTCCCGCGTCGGATTATAGACCTGCGCCCCCACCTTCACTTTCCCCGAATAAACCCGGAAATAAACGAGCCTGCCTACAAACGGGTCGGTGACCACTTTAAAAGCCAGCGCGGAGAAGGGGGCGTCGTCGCTGGCTTCACGGACGGCCTTATGGCCGGTCCTGGGCTCGATGCCGTCGACCGGCGGGACATCGAGCGGGGAGGGGAGATAATCGACGACGGCATCGAGCAGGGGCTGTATGCCCGTGTTCCTCAGGGCGGCGCCGCAGATAACGGGCACCCCCTTGTTCTTGAGGGTCACGCGCCGCAGCGCCTGTCTCAGTTCAGCGGTGTCGATTTCATCGCCCTCGAGATAGGCCATCATAATATCATCGTCGTATTCGGACAGTTTCGCGATTAATGCCTGGCGGAGGTCGATAACCCTGGATTTTTCCGCTTCGGGTATGGGGACCTCCTGCGGCTCTTTGTCGGGGTCGGCGTCGAACTGCCAGGCCTTGTTTTCGATAATGTCGATAATGCCCTTAAAGGACTCTTCGGAGCCAAGTGGGAGCTGAATCACCAGGGGGACGGCCTGGAGTCGCGTCTCTATCATGGAGACCGTGCGGTTAAAGTTGGCGCCGGTGCGGTCCATCTTGTTGATATAGCAGATGCGGGGGACTTTATATCTGTCCGCCTGCCGCCAGACCGTCTCGGACTGCGCTTCCACGCCGTCCACGGCGTCGAAAACCACCACGCCGCCGTCGAGCACCCGCAGCGAGCGTTCCACCTCGGCGGTGAAGTCCACGTGCCCCGGGGTATCGATGATATTGATGCGGTGCTCGCGCCAGTAGCAGGTGGTGGCCGCCGCGGTGATGGTGATGCCGCGTTCCCTCTCCTGGTCCATCCAGTCCATGACGGCGGTGCCCTCGTGTACCTCGCCCATTTTATAGGTGCGGCCGGTATAATAGAGTATCCGCTCGGTGACGGTGGTCTTGCCGGCATCGATGTGGGCGATAATGCCTATATTGCGTATGTCCTCCAGAGGAAAATCCCTGGACACTTTCTTATCTCCCGCGGCTATTGGTCTGGTTGTTTTAACACTGTGATTTTCCATGAACCCCTTACCATCTATAGTGAGCAAAGGCCCGGTTGGCCTCCGCCATTCTATGCGTATCTTCACGTTTTTTAATCGTCGTGCCCTGGCCCTGGAAGGCCTCGGCCAGCTCATCGGCCAGCTTTTCATACATCGGTTTGCCTTTACGCGCCTTGGCGGAGCTTACCAGCCAGGTCAGCGCCAGGAAGAGACCCCGGTCCGGCGCGACTTCTACCGGGACCTGGTAGGTGGCGCCGCCGACGCGCCGCGGCTTGACCTGGAGGAGCGGCGTGGCGTTTTTCACCGCCTGTTCCAGCGCCGCCACGGGGTCTTTGGAGACCTGCTGTCCCAGCTTCTCCAGGGCGCCGTAGACGATGCTCTCGGCCGTTCTCTTCTTGCCGCGCTGCATCACTTTGGTAATTAACCGTGATACTGTTGCGCTGCGGTACTTGGCGTCCGGACTGACTTCTCTTTTAAATGACCTGGCTCTTCTCGGCATAATGTTTCCTCGAATTTAAGCGGTGGCGGCTGGCGCCGCCTCGGCGGCGGCCCCCTTCTTGCCCCTCTTGGCCCCATACTTGCTGCGGCCCTGATGCCGGTTGGCGACTCCGGTGGTATCCAGCGCCCCCCTTATAATATGGTAGCGCACGCCGGGCAGGTCCGGGACGCGCCCGCCGCGTATCAGGACGACGGAGTGCTCCTGCAGCTCGTGCCCTTCGCCGGGGATATAGGCGGTCACCTCGACGTGGTTGGTCAGCCGCACCTTGGCTATCTTGCGCAGGGCGGAGTTGGGCTTCTTGGGGGTGGTCGTCTTGACCTGTATGCAGACGCCGCGTTTCTGCGGGCAGCTCTTGCCCGAGCTTACGCGGTTTTTCAGGGCGTTATAAGCGAAAGCCAGCGCCGGCGTCTTGTCTTTTTTCGTTGCCTTGCGCCGCCCCTTGCGGACCAGTTGATTTATTGTTGGCATACTCTTTTTCTTCCCCCCATACAATTACAATGGATGAGCGTTAGCTCATCCATTCCAGAATTCTAGCGATAAACTGAGGTGTTTAGCTCAATCTATCTGCTAAATACTGAATTCTGAGCACTAAATATTAAATTTAGCACATCTGCGTACCTTCTGTCAACATTTGTCAAACGGATTTTATCATATATCCTGCTGGTACTCAGATGCGGGGGAAAATATATAAATATTCTCAGGCTCTGCTTTATTTCCGACTACTTGTTTTGGTGAAACGGCTGTGCTATTATCGGGGGTGAGGCGAGCGATGACCACAGAGAGAGAAAAAGCGCTGGAACTGGCGATTGGCCAGATAGAAAAGCGGTTCGGCAAAGGCTCCATCATGAAACTGGGGTATTCGGCCGGGCTGCCGCCAATCGAAGCCATTCCTACCGGCTCACTGGCATTAGACCTGGCCCTGGGTATCGGGGGGATACCGAGGGGACGTATCACGGAGATATTCGGCCCCGAATCATCCGGGAAGACCACCCTGGCTCAGCACATCATCGCCGAAGCACAAAAAAGAGGAGGTACGGTTGCCTATATAGATGCGGAGCATGCCCTTGACCCCTCTTATGCTGCCAGTTGCGGTGTCAATGTTGATGAACTGCTCATCTCGCAGCCGGATACCGGCGAGCAGGCCCTGGAGATTACCGAAGCCCTGGTAAGGAGCAGCGCCGTCGACGTTATCGTCATCGATAGCGTGGCCGCGCTGGTGCCCCGGGCGGAAATCGAAGGGGACATGGGCGACCCGCAGATGGGTCTGCAGGCCCGCCTGATGTCGCAGGCCCTGCGCAAGCTGGCCGCCGCCATCGGCAAGTCCGGGACGGCGGTGGTCTTCATCAACCAGTTGCGCGAGAAGGTCGGTATCGTCTTCGGTAATCCGGAGGTGACCACCGGCGGCCGGGCGCTGAAGTTTTACAGTTCCGCCCGGATAGAACTGAGACGTTCCGAGACTATCAAGCAGGGCAACGAAGCTATAGGCAGTCGTATCAAAGCTAAGGTGGTGAAAAATAAGGTGGCCCCTCCGTTCCGCACCGCCGAGTTCGATATCATGTTCGACCACGGCATCAGCAAGGAGGGCAACATCATCGATGTCGGTCTAGAGCTGGGGCTGGTAACCAAAGCCGGTGCCTTTTTCTCCTACGGCGACACCCGCGTCGGGCAGGGACGGGAAAGCGCTAAAGAGTACTTAAGGGAGAATCCCGCGCTCGCCCAGGAAATCGAAGAAAAGATCAGGGCCTCAGCCGGCACCACCCGCATGGCATCTTCCGACGACGAATGAGCATGGTCGGCGGGAAATGCCGACTTTTTAATTCGGGAACGGTAAAAACAAGGCTGAGGCTAAGGCTTCAGCCTTTTATGTTTATTTAGGGAGTCGCGGGAGATGATGAAAATAACCGGGCTCAAGGCGCGGAAAAGCCGGGAGAAGCGGGTAAACGTCTTACTGGACGGGAAGCCCGCCCTCGACCTGCTGGCGGAGGTGGCCCTGAAAGAGGGGCTGAGGGTCGGGCAGGAGCTAACGGAAAGTCGGCTGGAGGCGCTGGCCGGTCTGGACCATGACCAGCGCTGCCTGAACGCCGCCATCCGCTACCTCGGCTACCGGCCGCGCAGCGAGTCCGAGATAAGGCAGCGGCTCCTCAGACGCGGGTTCGATAGCGACAGCCGCGGAGAAGGCGCTCGCCAGGCTCAAGGAGCAGGGACTCGTTGACGATGCCGCCTTCGCCAGGTTCTGGAAAGACAACCGGGAATCGTTCAGCCCGCGCAGTCGGCGGCTGACCGGACTGGAGCTGCGCCGCAAGGGGCTGCCCGCCGATGTCATCGAGTCGGTCACCCGTGAAATCGATGAAAGCGATAGCGCCTACCGCGCCGCTCTGGTTAAAGCCAGGCGTTTGCCCCTCTCCGACTATCAGTTTTTCCGCCGCCGGCTGGGCGAATATTTAAGACGGCGGGGCTTTGGCTACGGGATTATTAATGAGACCGTTGCCAGGGTCTGGAAAGAGCGCGGGGGTAAAAACGGCGCATAAATTACATGATATTATTTGAGATATAACGATTTCGCTTTATATAGAAACATATTTTTAATAAATAAGGAGGTGCAAGGTGGAAGGCGGAGCGATTGTATATATCGCCTTGATTTTCAGTTTCATCATCGGCCTGATTGCCGGCGGGTTAGGGGCCTTCCTCTCGCGGCGCGTGATATTTAATCGACAGATTCGCTTCGCCGAGAGGAAAGCCGCCAAGATGGTCGCCGAGGCCAGGAACGAGTCCAAAGACGTCCTGCAGCAGGCGCAGGAAGAGGCCAAGCGTATTAAAAACTCGGCGGATACCGACTACCGTGAGAGGCGCACCGAGCTGCAGCGACAGGAAAACCGGAACTGAACCAGAAAAACGAGACCCTGGACCGCAAGCTGGAAGGCGTCGAGCAGCGGGAGCGCAACCTGAACAGCAAAGAAAAGGAAATAGAGTCGGTGCGGAGCCAGCTTGTCGAGCTCAAGGACAAGCAGCTCAAACAGCTGGAAACGATTTCCGGGATGTCCAGCTCCGAAGCCAAGAATACGCTGCTGGACGCGATGGAGGTCGAGATGCAGCAGGAGGCGTCGCGGCGCCTCCGCCAGTGGGAGACCAAGCTCAAGGAAGATGCCAACGAAAAGTCCAAGGATATACTGGCGATGGCTATCCAGCGCAGCGCCTCGGAAATCGTGGCGGAGGCCACCGTCTCCGTTGTCCCCCTCCCCAACGATGAAATGAAGGGGAGGCTTATCGGCCGGGAGGGACGTAATATCCGGGCGCTGGAGCAGGCCACCGGCGTCGACCTCATTATCGACGATACGCCGGAGGCGGTCACGATATCCAGCTTCGACCCCGTGCGGCGGGAGATTGCCCGCGTCGCCCTCAACCGGCTTATCCTCGACGGCCGCATTCACCCGGCGCGCATCGAGGAAATGGCCGCCAGGGCCAAGGACGAGGTCGAAGCGGCTATCCAGGCCGCCGGCGAGCAGGCGGCCCTGCAGCTGGGCGTCCAGCTGCACCCCGAACTGATAAAGCTGCTCGGCAGGCTCAAGTACCGCACCAGCTACGGCCAGAACTCCCTGGAGCACAGCATCGAGGTGGCCTACCTGGCCGGCATGATCGCCGCCGAAATAGGCGCCAACGTCAATATCGCCAAAAAAGTGGGTCTGCTGCATGATATCGGCAAGGCCGTCGACCGCGAGGTGGAGGGCACCCATGCCGCCATCGGCGCCGACCTCGTCCGGCAGTGGGAAAAGTCGCCCGAGGTGCTCAAGGGCGTCGCCGAGCACCACATGGAGACCAGCGATACCAGCATCTGGGGCTACATCGCCTCGGCGGCGGACGCCATCAGCAGCGCCCGGCCGGGCGCCCGGCGCGAGTCGCTGGAAAGCTATTTGAAGCGCCTCAAGGCGCTGGAAGATATCGCCGATAGCTTTAAGGGCGTCGAGAAGTCCTTCGCCATCCAGGCCGGCCGCGAGGTGCGCATCCTGGTCAAGCCGGAGGCCATCGACGACCTGGGCGCGATGCGGCTGGCGCGGGACATCGTGAAAAAGGTGGAGGAAACCCTCGAATATCCCGGGCAGATAAAGGTCACCGTCATCCGGGAGACCCGCGCGGTGGACTACGCTAAGTAAATAATATGTTAATCTTAGCCATCGGAGACATTATCGGCAAGCCGGGCCGGCAGGCCGTCCATGAGCTGGTGCCTGACCTGCGCAAGGAGTACGGCATCGACCTGGTCATCGCCAACGGCGAAAACGCCGCCGGCGGCTTCGGCCTGACCGTCGCTACGACGCAGGAGCTGCTGGAAGACGGCGTTGACGTTATTACCTCCGGCAACCATATCTGGGCGCAGAAAGAAATTATTCCCTTCCTGGATGAGGACGTGCCCGTCCTGCGCCCGCTGAACTGTCCCCCCGGCGTGCCGGGCCGCGGCTACCTGCTGAAAAACAAGGCCCTGGTCGTCAACCTGATAGGGCGCACCTTCATGGCCAGCAACGATTGTCCCTTCCGGACGATGGACGCGCTGCTGGAAAAGCTTTCCACGAAGTCGAAGGTCATCATCGTGGACTTCCATGCCGAGGCAACCTCGGAAAAGGTGGCGATGGGACGCTATCTGGACGGGCGGGTCAGCGCCGTGCTGGGCACCCATACGCACGTCGGCACCATCGATGCCCGGATACTGCCCCGCGGCACCGCCTACGTCACCGATATCGGCATGACCGGGCCGGACGACTCGATTATCGGCGACGATGCCGATGCCGTTATCCAGCGTTTCCTGACCATGATGCCGCACCACCTTTCGGTCGGCAGGGGCAAGCCGGTGTTTAACGCCATGATGGTCGAGGTGGATGAAAAAAGCGGCAAGGCCATCAGCATCGAACGCATCTCGCGGGAGTTAGCTTAGCGTGAGCCGGGTCGACCTGCACGTTCACTCGACGGCTTCCGACGGTAAATACGCGCCGGAAGAAATCGTCAGCAAAGCTGCGGCGCTCGGCCTAAGGTATCTCGCCCTGACCGACCACGACTCCGTGGACGGCATCGTCAGGGCTATCGAAGCCGCCCGGGCTTTCCCCGGCCTCACCTTTATCCCCGGCGTCGAGGTCAGCACCGATGTCCCCGAGGGCGAAATCCATATCCTGGGCTATTTTATCGACTATGCCCGACCGGAGCTGGCGGACAGACTTAAAAAGTTCCGCGATTCCCGCGAGGGCAGGGCCCGCGGCATGGTCGATAAGCTGGCGGCGCTGGGCATCGTTATCGATTGGAAGCGGGTGCAGGAAATCGCCGGCGACGGCGCCATCGGCCGACCCCATATCGCCCAGGCGATGCTCGAGAAGGGCTATATCGCGAATTTCAAAGAGGCCTTCGATAAATATATCGGGCGCGAGGGCCCCGCTTACGTCGAGCGCGAAAAAATGACCCCGGAAGAGGCGGTCGCCCTGGTGCTGCGCTCCGGCGGGCTGCCCGTCCTGGCGCACCCTTTCACCGTGAAAGAGCCGGAGAAACGGGCGGCCGAGCTGAAGAAAGTCGGGCTGGTCGGCATCGAGGCCTATTATAAAGACAACACCCCGGAGATTACCAAAGCGACGCTGAAAATAGCGGCGGAGAACGGACTTATCGTCACCGGCGGCACTGATTTTCACGGTATCGCCGGCGCCGGAGATGTCACGTTAGGCAGCGTCCAAGTGCCCATAAAAGCAGCGCAGACGCTCATCAAGCTGGTCGGTTTAAAGTAGGGGAGTATTGCACGACTAATATCAACTAAGGAGCCTTCTTCATGGACCCCAATATCACCTGGGCCTTATTAATCATCGGGGCTTATCTCCTCGGCTCGATACCGCTATCTTACCTGGTCGGCCGGTCGCGCGGCGTCGACCTCCGCAAGCACGGCACGCAGCAGGTCGGCGGCGGCAACCTCTGGCGCACCACCTCCAAGAAGCTCGGCCTGACGGTGGGTATGTGGGACTTTTTCAAGGGCATGCTCATGGTCCTGGTGGCCTGGCGACTCGACCTCAATGCCGGGCAGCAGCTTTCCGTGGGTCTGGGCGTGGTGGTGGGGCATAACTGGCCGGTCTTCCTGCGCTTTCATGGGGGGAGGGGCATCGCCACGAGTATGGGGATAATAATTATACTCCCATTTATAAACGATATATCACCCTGGCCGTCGGTGGCTTTCTTTGCCGCGGCGATTATCACTGTTATCTTTACCCGCCGCAGCCCCGTCCCGATACTCGTCGGGATGTTAATGCTGCCGGTTTTCAGCGCCATTTTCCGGGAGGACCTGCTCGGTCACCATGGGCTTTGTGGCCATGACGCTCATCGTCATCGTCAAGCGACTCACCGCCCAGCCGGCCATCGAGGCACGGAACATCGGCATGGGCCGGCTGCTCTGGAACCGGCTCCTCTACGACCGCGATATCGGCGACAGGAAAGCCTGGGTCCAGCGGCGGGACATCGCCGGGCAATCATGACTTCGCATATTGGTTTGACACCCATCGCCTGAAAACGTTAATCTGAAATATCCATCGTCATGCTTTTTAGTCGGTCGGGAGGTCTCCTGTGAAAAAAGTGGCCGTCGTCGGCGTGGGCTCGACTAAGTTCAGCGGACCGCAGGAAAAGACGGAGATCGAGCTCTTCGCCGAAGCCGCTATGGACGCTATCAATGAATCGAATCTGAAACCGAAGGACATCAAAGCCCTTTTTCTCGGCAACGCCCTGGGCGACTTTGACGAGGGGCAGGGGATGCTGCAGGCCTACGCCGCCGAAAATATCGGCTGCCGCTATGTGCCCGCCAACCGGTACGAGGGCGCCTGCGCCTCGGCCAGTATGGCGCTCAGGGATGCCTTTATCTGGGTGGCTTCCGGTTTCTACGATATCGTCCTGGCCGGCGGCGTCGAGCGGGCGGCCACCATGGGCACGGGACTGGCGACCCGCACCTTCGCCATGTTCTCCGATGCCCGCTACGAGTATCCCGCCGGTATCACCTTCCCGGCCGTTTTCGCCATGCTGGCGCACCTTTACGCCGATAAGTATCGCGTGCCTCTGCCTAAGCTGCGGGAGCAGATGGCCAGGGTTTCGATACAGTCCTACAATCACGGCAGCGTTAATCCGAAGGCGCAGTTCTTCGGTAAAAACGCCGGCATGCCTGTGGAAAAAGTGCTCGGCAGCTTTATGGTGTGCGCGCCGCTCACCCTGCACGACTGCTGTCCCTTCTCCGACGGCGCCGCGGCGGTGGTGCTGGCCTCGGAGACGGTGGCCAAAAAGCTGACGAAAAAGCCGGTTTATATTACCGGTGTGGGGCAGTCGTCCAACGGGCCGCTCTTCAGCCAGGGCGATTTTCTCCCCAGGTTCCGGGCGCGTGAGATATCCTCAAAGCAGGCCTACGACATGGCCGGTCTGAAGCCGGCGGACATCGACCTGTGTGAGCTGCACGACTGCTTCAGCATCGCCAGCCTGATTGCCGCCGAAGGCCTCGGCTTCTTCGATTTCGGTAAAGCCGGGGAGGCCTGGGAAAAAGGGCAGGCGGACATCGGCGGGAAAGTCGCCGTCAATCCCTCCGGCGGCCTGAAAGCCAAGGGGCACCCCATCGGCGCGACCGGTGCCGGCCAGGTCTATGAAATCGTCCGGCAGCTGCGGGGGGAGGTGGAGCCGGAGAGGCAGGTGCCGCACGCGAGAATCGGGATGACCGACACGCTTGGCGGCGACGGCGCCACGCTGGTGGACATGATTTTACAGAGGGGCTGGTAATGCATTAATTGTCATTCCCGCGAAAGCGGGAATCCAGGGGAGGGGCATAAGTGGAATATAGGCTGACTTCTAAAAACTATTACGAAGCTCTCAAGCAGGATAAACTCTTAGGCTTGAAGTGCCGCTCCTGCGGCGCCGTTACCGTACCGCCGGCTATGGTCTGCCGGCAGTGCGCCGGCGCCGACATGGAAATCGTGGAGCTCAAGGGCGGCGGTAAAATACGGACGTTCACCACCGTTTTCGTGGCGGCGGAGGGGCGTGAGAGCGAGGTCCCTTATATCATCGTCCTGGTAGAGCTCGACGAAGGCCCCTGGCTCATGGGCAACCTCGACGGCATCGACCCCAAACTTGCCTCGATGGAGCTTATCGGTAAAAAGGTCAAGATGGGTCATAAGGTCTTCTCCGGCGATAAATATTCGGCGGGAGAGGGGGTCAGCTCTCTCTTCAGCCTGATAGATTAAGGTTATATGGCAGAGAAATATCCACGCCAGATTGAGTTTGAAAATGTCATCAATTTCCGGGACATCGGCGGCTACCGCACGCGCGATGGACGCACCGTCGCCTGGCGGCGGCTTTTCCGCAGCGCCGAGTTGCGTCACCTGAGTGCGAACGACCTTGACAAGCTCAGGGGAGAAATCGGCCTTAAGTCAATATTGGATCTGAGGAACAGCTACGAGGTGAAACACCAGGGCCTGGGCCGGCTCGGCGCAGCGGGATTCAAATATTATAACGTGCCTTTTATCTCCGGTGACGGCGGACAGGAGAAAAAAGTTCCCAGCTACGAAGGTTTTCACAGCATGGGCGAGTTCTACGTGCATCTCATCCGGCAAAAAGGATTCAATCGGCAGGTTATTGCGGCGCTGGAAATCGTCGCCGAGCCGGGCAACCATCCTCTGGTCTTCCACTGCGCCGCCGGCAAAGACAGAACGGGTGTCCTGGCGGCGGTTATCCTGGGCGCGCTGGACGTTGCCGACGAGGATATTCAACAGGACTATTGCCTGTCCGCTTTCCACATGGAAATGGTGCGGAACCGACTTAAAAACGCGCCGAAATTGTCCGGCGATATCATTGAATTGCCGGACTTTGCCTGGGAGGCGACGCCGGAATCGATGGAAATATTTTTAGCAACGCTTCGCCGGGAATACGGCACGATGAAAGATTACCTCTCTACTCACGGCGCGGCGCCGTCGTTATTAAAGCGTCTGCGGACAGCGCTGCTCATCCGGTAAATATTTATATTATTTCCGCCCTGGCGTTTTTCTTCGCCCCTTCTATCCTGAAAAACATTCTATCTTATTGCATCCAGCTACCTATCGCGGTAAAATTACATAAATGAAAAAAGTAGTTGTGGAGCTTGGCGAGAGAAGCTATGAGGTACGCGTCGGCGCGGGGCTGCTGGAACGCGTGGGGCTCTGGCTGAGAGAGAAGGACTTTGCGGGCAGGGCGGTCATCATCGCCGATGCCACCGTCGGCGGTCTTTACGCCGATGCCCTCCGCCGCGGCCTGAGCGTCGCCGGCTTTGAAGTCACGCTGCTCGAGGTGCCGCCGGGGGAAGAATACAAGTCCCTGGAGACGGCCGCCGGACTCTACGATAAGCTGACCGAGGCCCTGGCGGAAAGGACGACGCCGGTCCTGGCGCTGGGCGGCGGCGTCGTCGGCGACCTGGCCGGCTTCGTGGCGGCGACCTACAAGCGCGGGCTGCCGCTGGTGCAGATGCCGACGACCCTCCTGGCGCAGGTGGACAGCAGCATCGGCGGCAAGACGGCGGTGGACCAAGGCCAGCTCAAGAACACCATCGGCGTTTTTTACCAGCCGGTCATGGTCGTGGCCGATATCGATACCCTGAAAACACTGCCAGAAGAAGAGTTAGCCAACGGCCTGGCCGAGGTCATCAAGGCCGCCGCGGCCAGGAACGCCAATTTCTTTAAATTCCTTGAAATTAATATCAACAAAGCCAGGGAGCTTCACCCCGAAGTGCTGGAGAACATGATCGCCGAAGCCGTACGGATTAAGACGGAGCTCGTCGTAAAAGACGAAAGGGAAGAAAAGGGCCCGCGACTGCTCCTCAACTTCGGGCACACCGTCGGCCACGCCGTCGAGGCTGTCTCCGGTTTCAGCATTAAGCACGGCCGGGCGGTAGCCATCGGTATGATGGCGGCCGCCAGAATTTCGAGTCGGATGGGGCTGCTCGACGAAGGCGAGGTCATCAGGCTGGAGAAGCTTATCACGGCCGCCGGGCTGCCCGTAAAAATGCCGGAGCTGGACATCGAGGCAGTCATGGAGGCGATGCGGCACGATAAAAAAGTCCGGGGCGATATCATCAGGTTCGTCCTGCTGAAGTCCATCGGGAACGCCTTTATCAGCGATGAGGTCGAACCCGCGCTGGTGAGGGAGGTGCTGCGTGGCCGGGGCTAGACCGCGAATATGCGCCGCCATTGTCGCTGGCGACCTCCCCGCGATTAAAAAAGTCGAGCCGCTGGTTGATTTGTTCGAGGTACGCATCGACCTTATCGGCAGCGGCTGGCGGGAAGTCGCTGCGGGTCTGAAAAAGCCCTGGATAGCCTGCAACCGCCGGGTGGAGGAGGGGGGAAAATGGAGAGGGAGCGAGTCGGCAAGAATCAGGGAGCTTATCGCTACTCTTGAACTGGGCGCCAGTATCATCGATATTGAGCTGGCCACGCCGGGCGTTGAGAAAGTCGTTAAGGAAACCAGAGACAGGGCGGAGTGCCTGCTTTCATATCATAATATGAAAGAGACGCCTTCTTTGAAAAAGCTTAAGGAAATTTTGGAGAGTGAAATAAACACCGGCGCCGATGTTTGCAAGGTGGTCACCACCGCGCGTTCTTTCGCCGATAATTTAGCTGTCCTGCAGCTTATTAAAGAGTTCCCGAAGACACGGGTGGTGGCCTTCGCGATGGGGGCGGCGGGGCGGATTTCCCGCGTCCTCTGCCCGCTGGCGGGCGGCTATTTTACCTACGCCTCTATTGAAGCTGGAAGGGAGTCGGCGGAGGGGCAGATAACGGTAGGGGAATTAAGGAAAATTTACGGGATGATGAAAACATGATTTCCGGTAAAACTCAAATCTGCGCACTCATCGGCGACCCTGTCGAGCACACGATGTCCCCGGCGATGCACAACGCCGCCTTTAAAAAGTTGGGACTGGACTATCTTTATATCCCGTTCCGGGTAAAGCCGGAACAGCTGCCTCAGGCGGTCGCCGGACTGCGGGCTTTGAACGTCAGGGGCTTTAACGTCACCATCCCCCACAAAGTTTCGGTTATCCCGATGTTAGACAGCCTCGACCCCCTGGCAGAGAAAATCGGCGCGGTCAATACCGTGGTGAATGATAACGGTAAATTAATGGGCTATAATACCGATGCTGAGGGCTTTCTGCGGGCTCTGACCGACAAAGGCATTGGGCCGCAGGGAAAAAACATTGTTGTTTTAGGGGCGGGCGGCGCCTCGCGGGCCATCAGCTATATCCTCGCCGAAAAAGGCGCCCGCCTGACTATTCTCAATCGTAAACTGGAGTTGGACTGGGCCAGAGACATCGCCCGACTGATTAGAAAAGAACTCGGTAAATACGTGAGAGTCGGTGAGCTTAATTCCCGGAATTTGTCTTCGGCGTTGGAAAAAGCCGATATCCTCGTCAACGCCACCAGCGTCGGCATGAGCCCGTCGAGTTCCAAAAGCCCCGTTCCGGCCGGGCTGTTACCACCCCGCTTGGTCGTTTTCGATATCGTCTATAATCCCATGATGACCAGGTTGCTCAAGGAGGCAAAAACCGCCGGTGCTAAAGTCATCAGCGGCGTCGATATGCTCGCGTGGCAGGGGGCGCTGGCTTTCGAGAAATGGACGGGCCGTCCCGCCCCGGTCGACCTCATGCGGCGGGAGGCGGTAAAAATGCTGGAGGGCCATGAAGACTAGCTTCGCCCTGATTGGCTTTATGGGAACGGGAAAAACGGCGGTGGGAAAACTGCTGACGCAAATGCTCGGTAAGGACTTTGTCGAGCTGGACGCCCTGATTGAGCAAAAAGCGGGCCGGTCCATCCCGGAGATATTCCGGCGGGACGGCGAGGCGGGTTTCCGCCAGCTTGAGATTGAGGCCGCCCGCGAGGTTGCCGGCCGAAAAAACGTTGTCATCGCCTGCGGCGGCGGCATCGTTCTGAATACCATCAACATCGACCGCCTCCGGCAGGAGTGCGTCATCGTCTGCCTGACAGCCTCGCCGTCGGTTATTTTGAAGCGGACATCGGCCGATAAAGACGGGAGGCCGCTGCTGGCGGTGGCCGACCGCTTAAAACAAATTAAAGAACTGATGAAATTCCGCCGTCCCTTTTACGAGAGGGCGGCGGATATTACCGTGAACACCTCACGGCTTAAACCCCGGGAGGTGGCCGGGCTGGTTATCGGGAAGGTGAGAGCGTATGAAGGTTACCGTTCATAAAAGCCAGGCGCGGGGGAGAGTGGAAATCCCTTCCTCCAAGAGCATGACCATCCGGGCGCTGATGTGCGCCGCCCTGAGCAAGGGGACCAGCGAGATCGTGCGTCCCCTGGTGAGCGAGGATAGCCATGCCGCCGCTGCGGTGCTCGGCCGAATCGGCGTCACGATAAAGGGAGAAAACGACCTGTGGCGGGTCACCGGAGGGAGTCTCCAGGCTTCTCCTTCTCTTTTTTGCGGCGAGTCGGCCACCACCCTGAGGTTGATGATGGCCGTCTGCGCGCTTATCCCCGGCCGGCATCGACTTATCGGCGGCCCTTCTCTCTCTAAAAGGCCGGTCGGACTGCTGGTGGACGCACTGAAAAAGCTGGGGGTTAACGTCTCCACGGAAGGCAAGGATACGCCGCCTGTGACCGTCGAGGGCGGCGCCGTTATTGGAGATGCGACGGAGCTTGCGGGGGACATTAGCTCGCAGTTTATCTCGGCTTTGCTGCTGATTGCCCCCTTCGCCCCGCGCGGCATGACCATCCGGCTGACCACCCCCCTGACCTCGAAGCCTTACGTGGAGATGACTCTCTGGTGCCTGAAACAGTTCGGCATCAATGTAAATGCCTCGCCCGATGGGTTCGTCGTCGGCCGCCAGATATATCGCCCCGCCCGCCTGCAGGTGGAGGGCGATTGGTCGTCGGCTTCGTATTTATTAGCCCTGGGGGCAGCTTGCGGGGACGTGGAAGCGGCGAATCTCAACACTGAAAGCCTCCAGGGCGACCGTGCTATCCTCGGCTTTCTGCGTGACATGGGCGCGGTCGTTAAAGCCGCCGGTAATTCTGTTTCTGTTTCACGGGGCGACCTTAAGGCGCTGCGCGCCGACCTTTCCGACTGCATTGACCTCCTGCCGACCGTGGCCGTGCTGGCGGCCCTGGCTAAGGGTAAAAGCGAGTTCACCGGTATTGCCCGCGCCCGCATTAAAGAGTCGGACCGTGTGACGGCGGTCGAGGAGAATCTAAAGAGACTGGGCGTCGATGTCGCCGCGACTCATGATAGCCTGACCATCACCGGCCTTGCGGAGGCTGCCCGAAAACCGGCGCTTATCGATAGCTACGGCGACCACCGTGTCGCCATGGCTTTCGGAGTGCTGGGCGCGGCTATCGGCGGCGTTACCGTAGATGGCGCGGAATGCGTCGCCAAGACATTCCCGGCCTTCTGGGACATTCTGAGGAAGGTCGGGGTCAGGATGGAGATACATGAATAACAGCTTCGGTAAACTTTTTACCATGACCGGCTTCGGCGAAAGTCACGGCCTGTGCGTCGGCGTCGTCGTTGACGGCTGCCCCGCCGGCCTCCCTCTCGCGGCGGCGGATATCCAGACCGAGGTCGACCGGCGCCGGCCCGGCGGCTCTTTGGCATCGACGGCCCGGCGGGAAAAAGATAAGGTGGAAATCCTGTCCGGCGTCCTCGATGGCTTTACCACCGGCGCGCCCATCTGCCTCATTATAAAAAATGAGGACGTCGACGATGCCGACTACGAGAAAATCCGGTTCAAGCTGCGCCCCGGCCACGCCGACTACACGGCTTTCGTTAAGTACGGGGGTTTTAACGACTGGCGGGGCGGGGGCAGGTTTTCCGGTCGGATGACGGCTACTTTTATGATGGCGGGGGCGATAGCTAAAAAGCTGTTAGACCTGGTCGGCGTGGAAATCGTGGCGCACACGGTGGCTGTCGGCGGTATTACCGCCAGACCTGTTGATTATCAAAATATAAAGAAATTGGCGTTAAAAGACTCGCTCTTCTGCGCCGACCCCGCCGCATCTAAAAAGATGACGGCGTTAATCTCTAAAACGAAAGAAGCCGGCGATAGCCTCGGCGGCATCATCGAGGGCGTGGCCCTTAACGTGCCCGCCGGGCTGGGTGAGCCGCTCTTCGATAACCTCGATGGCGACCTGGCTAAAGCCCTGTTCGCCATACCGGCGGTCAAGGGCGTGGAGTTCGGCGCCGGTTTCGCCGCCGCTCATATGAAAGGCTCGGAAAACAACGACCCGTTTGTGATGAAAAATGGCCAGATAATGACGGCCACTAATAACGCCGGCGGCGTGCTCGGCGGCATCTCCAGCGGCCTGCCCCTGGTGGTCAGGGTGGCGGTAAAGCCGCCCGCCTCGATAGCTATAGAGCAGAAAACGGTGGATATACAAAAATTGAAAGAAACCACGATTAAAGTCAGCGGCCGCCACGATGTCTGCATCGTCCCGCGGGCGGTGCCGGTGGTCGAAGCCATGATGGCGGTCACGCTGTGCGACTTCGCCCTGAGGGCGGGTCGGCTGCCGGGGGTAATCAAATGAACATCGATGAATTGCGGAAAAAGATTGACGAGCTCGATTCACGCATCGTCGAGCTTATCGCCGAGCGCCAGAAAATCTCCGGAGAAATCGGCCAGGGCAAGAAAAAGACCAGCCGGCTTATCGAGGACCGGGAGCGGGAGCTGAAGGTCCTGAGGAACGTGCGCAGCCTGGCCCGTGCCAAAAAGATAAGCCCGAGCGATATCGAGAGCATCTACCGCCAGATAATCAATGCCAGTAAAAAAGTCCAGGGCGTGGCCGTGGCTTACCAGGGCGAGCCGGGCGCTTACTCCGAGGAGGCCGCCATCAGGTTCTTCGGGAAATCGACGAAGGGCCTGCCTTACGATAATCTCGACCAGGTCTTTGAGGCGGTGGAGGCGGGGGAGGCGCCTTTCGCCATGGTGCCCGTGGAAAACTCGCTGGAGGGCAGCCTCACCCGCGCCTACGACCTTTTGCTCGATTCACCCCTCATGGTCTGCGGCGAAATCGAGCTGCGCATCAGCCACTGTCTGATTGCCATCGAGGGGGCCAGCCTGGACACCATCAAATTTGTCTATTCCCACCCGCAGGCTCTGGGGCAGAGCCGTAATTTCCTGAAGCAGCTGAACGCCGAGGTTGTCCCCGCGTCGGACACCGCCGGCAGCGTCAGGATGATTAAGCAAGAAAAACGCCTTGACTATGCTGCCGTGGCCAGCGCCCGGGCTGCCGAGCTTTACGACATGAAGATTATCGCCCGGGAGATTGAGGACAACCCGCATAACTTCACCCGCTTTTTCGTCCTCTCCAAGGAGGACTCGCCGCCCACCGGCAGCGATAAGACGTCTATCGTCTTTTCCTTAAAACATAAGCCGGGGGCGCTTTACGACTGTCTGGGGGAGTTCGCGAAACGGAAGGTGAACCTGACCAAGCTGGAGAGCCGCCCCACCCGCCACCAGCCCTGGGAATACAACTTTTACATGGACTTCTCCGGCCACCGGGAGGAAAAAGAGGTGGGGGAGGCCCTGAAAGCGCTTGAGGAGCACGCCGTCTTTGTAAAGATACTGGGGTCTTACCCGCGGGCGAGATAGTGTTAGCAACGAGATGCCCTGCCTTGTGCACCTAAAAATTTATCGAGTGTAACCTTTCTTTGTTTTTTCACCACTATATAATATAAGGTTTGATGACAGGTGCTTTGTGGAAGAGAAAACGGATACCGAACTGGTGGCGCGGGCGCGCCGGGGCGATAAGGACGCCTTCGGGCTGCTGACGCAGCGATATGAGTTAATTGCCCGGCGGTTCGCGATGCGTTTACTCGGCGGAAGTGACAGCGTGCTGGACCTGGTGCAGGAGGCTATGCTCCAGGCATATCTTTCTCTCAGCAGCTTACGCAACCCGGCGAGGTTCAAGAGCTGGCTCTGCGGCATCGTGTTGAATATCTGCCGGAGTCATCTGCGCGACCGGAAGATAGCCTTTTTCTCTTTAGAAGCTATTATGCACGGTCTGCAGTTTTTCCCCGCCCCTTTTTTCAGCCCGGTTTTAACACCGGAGAAAATTGCCGAGGAAAGAGAGCAATATCAGAACGTACTGAACGCGATTAATAGGCTCTCTCCCGGCGATAGAGATATCCTTATATTGTTTTATTATGCTCAATTGAGTTTACCGGAAATTGTAGCCATGATAAATATTCCGGCGGGCACGGTCAAAGTGCGCCTGCACCGCGCCCGCCAGCGACTTAAGTCAGTATTGGAGGAATATTACCCCGAAATAATACCACCGGAAAAGAGGAGGAAAACAATGGTCAAGGTTACTATTGCCGATGTGATTAAAGTGGAACGAAAGGAAGGGCAAGAACAGCCTATCGCACCCTATGCTGCCCCACCCTGTGTTATCGCGCTTTATGACGAAGCCGGTAGACGCCTGCTACCGATATGGATAGGTGCCTTCGAAGGAGAGTCTATTGCCATGGGACTGAGCGATTTTGCCTTTCCGCGGCCGATAACACACCGTTTTTACTCCAGCCTTCTTCAGGGCATCAATGCCCGGGTGGAAGAGGTCAGTGTCGTGGCGTTGAAAAAAGACACGTTCTACGCGGTGGTTATAATGCACTGCGGCAAAAAGACGAGCGAGGTCGACGCTCGCCCGAGTGATGCCATCGCCCTTGCCGTCCTCAATGATGTTCCTATCTTTGTGGCTGAAGAAGTACTCGAGACCGCCGGAATAGAGGTTCCGGCAACGGTCAAAGGTTCACCGAACCGCAAGGGACTGGAAAAAATCATCAAGGGACTAAAAGAATGGCAGCGTCAAAATCAAGCCTGGGCGAACCAACAGATAAAACAATTCCGTGATTCGCCTGAAGAAGAAATCGCCAGAAGAAATGAAGCGTTTGTAGCTTCAATTTTTGGTAAATAAAAATGCAGCCTCACTTCTTTACTTCGTAGCTGCCGAACATAAAGTCGAGGTCGGTCTGCAAGGCGTTCAGTTTTTCCTGCGGAAAGATTTTCTCGTCCACATCAATCATCAGTTTGGTCTCGCCCCTGGCCGACCCTACCATGTGCACGCGTATGCTCTCTTTCTCATGCATCTTGAACGTCATCGTCATCCGTGAAATAAAATCCGCCGATTCGTCCGGCAGGGTAAAGGTCTCCAGCTTGTTTTCGCCCAGCGTGGCGCCCTGCCTCAGGATAAAGTCCTTCAGTTCCCCGTTAAGCAGCTCGGGATTTACCTGATTATAGGTCTTTCGTATCTGTATCATGCCTCACCTCTCTGTCCTGCCATATGATAAGCCTTTATCAGACTTTATTTCAAGTTGGTAAAAAAGGGGTTCTGCCTCGCTCCCTTTTCCTATCCCTGAGAAAAAGAAAGAGGGGCTTGCGCCCCTCTTAGACACTCTGTTTGAAAATCATTCTTAGTGCTTCTTACATTTCTCTATTCAGGCCGGCCAGGAACTCGGTATTGGTCTTGGTCTTGCGCATGCGGTCGAGCACGCGCTCCGTCCCCTCGACGAAGTTATTCTGGTCGGAAGCGATGATGCTTACCATGCGCCGCAGCAGCCAGACCTGCTTGGTGACGTCGTCACCCAGTAAAAGCTCCTCACGCCGTGTGCCGCTGCGCTGGATGTCCATGGCCGGGAAGATACGCCGCTCGGACAGCCTCCGGTCGAGGTGGAGCTCCATGTTGCCCGTCCCCTTGAACTCCTCGTAAATCAGGTCGTCCATGCGGCTGCCGGTATCGATGAGGCAGGTGGCGATGATGGTCAGGCTCCCGCCTTCGGCTGTGTTGCGGGCCGCCCCGAAGAAACGCTTGGCCGGGTGCAAAGCGGCGGGGTCGATGCCGCCGGAAAGCGTGCGCCCGCTGGAAGGCATGGCCAGGTTGTAGGCGCGGGTCAGGCGGGTCACGCCGTCGAGCAGGATGACCACGTCCTTGCCGCTTTCCACGATGCGCTTGGCCCTTTCCAGCCCCAGCTCCGCCACGCGCGTCTGGTTTTCCACCATCTCGTCGAAGGTGGCGGCGATGACCTCGCCCTTGACCGAGCGCTTCATGTCCGTCACCTCTTCGGGACGCTCGCCGATGAGACAGACCATCAGGTGGATATCCTCGTAGGTGTTGGAAATGGCGTTGGCGATGGATTTTAAAAGCAGCGTTTTGCCGGCTTTGGGCGGCGAGACAATCAGGCCGCGCTGCCCCCGCCCGATGGGGGCGATGAGGTTGAGAAGGCGGGTGGACAGGTCGGTCGGGGAGTGCTCCAGGTTGATGAGGCGGTCGGGGAAGGTGGGTGTCAGCGACTGGAATGGCTGCCGGTTCTTGGTTAGCTCGGGGTCGAGGTTATTAATGGCGACCACCTGCAGGAGACTGTAGTATTTTTCGTTGCTTTTCGGCGGCCGGCCCTGTCCGGTAACCATGTCGCCGTTGCGCAGGGAGAACCTCCGTATCTGTGACGGCGAGATGTAGACGTCCGTCTGGCTGGGCAGGAGGGTCTCCTGCCTTAAAAAGCCGTAGCCGTCGGCCATGATTTCCAGGACGCCGCTGCAAAAGATATTGCCCTGCTCGCCGGTGTGCGTCTCCAGCAGGCGCATGATGACGTCGTGCTTTTTCAGCGTGGCCGGCGTGGCGATGCCCTTTTTCTTGGCCATCTCTACGAGCTCTTCTTTGGTCTTGGTCTCGAGCTCCGCGATGCTCATGTTCGCGGCGGCGGTTGAGTTTGTGGTCGCCGTGGCGTTTGAGTCTGTTGCCACGCTCGCCGGTGCGTTCGTGTTATTGTTCGCGCCGTTGTTCGGGCTGGGGTTCGTGTTGTTCATTTCCATGGTCCACCTCGCTCTGGTCCCATCTCCCCGGGGGGAAGGGGTATTTCAGTCCTTTCTTTCTGGCTATTTCTTGGCCACACTTTTGTAGTCGGCCAGGAAGCGCTTGATGCCGGTATCGGTCAGGGGGTGCTGTATCATCTGCATCAACACCGCGTAGGGCACGGTGGCGATGTCCGCCCCGGCCATGGCCGCGTAGGTGACGTGCATGGGATGGCGGATGCTCGCGGCGATTAACTGGGCGTCGAGCTCAGGATAGTTCCCCAGTATCGTTAGCGTGTCCTCCACCACCTGCATCCCGTCCTGCCCGATATCGTCCAGGCGCCCGATGAAGATGCTGACATAGGCGGCGCCGGCCAGCGCCCCGAGCAGCGCCTGGTTCGGGGAAAAACACAGGGTCATGTTGACCTCGATGCCTTCTTCGCTCAATGCAGTGGTCGCTTTAAGCCCTTCGGCGGTGATGGGTATCTTGATATTGACGTTGGGCGCCCAGGCGGCTTTGAGGCGGGCCTCTTTTATCATTTCGTCGGCGGTTTCCGAGAGCACCTCCACGGAGACCGGCCCGTCTATAATTTTACAGATTTTTTTAGCCGCGGTTTCGTAGTCGGCGTGGCCTTCCTTGGCCAGGAGCGACGGATTGGTGGTAACGCCGCTGATAATGCCCAGCTTGGCGGCCTGCTTTATCTCGTCGATATTGGCGGTATCTAAAAATATCTCCATGTGGTCCTCCTCAGTTGGCTGCCAGCGGCAGCGGCGGCTGGGCCCCCTCGCGCAGTACGTCTTTGGCCACCCCGATGAACTCGCGGAAGAGGGGGTGGGGTCGACCGGGCCGGGAGAGGAATTCGGGGTGGAACTGGCAGCCGAGCATCCAGGGGTGGTCGGCCAGCTCGCATATCTCGACGAGCTTATCGTCGGGGGAGACGCCGCTGAAAATCATGCCGGCCTCACCCAGCGGGTCGCGGTACTTGTTGTTGAACTCGAGGCGGTGGCGGTGGCGTTCCGTGACTTCCGGCTTTCCGTAGGCTTTGGCGGCGAGGGTATTCTCCAGAAGTCTGCACGGGTAGTTGCCCAGGCGCATGTTGCCGCCCTTGGTCTGTAAGGCCTTTTGCTCCAGCATGTAATCGATGACGGGATAGTGCGTATCGGGGTCGAACTCGGTGGAGTTGGGCTCGTCGGAGTCAAAGACGTACCTGGCGAACTCGATGGTCATGACCTGCATCCCCAGGCAAAGCCCGAAGTAGGGTATTTTGTTTTCGCGGGCATACCGGGCCGCTTTAATCATGCCTTCGATGCCCCTTATCCCGAAACCCCCCGGCACGATGATGCCCTGGACGTTGCGCAGCGCGTTTTCCGCGCCGTTTTTATCGAGCTCCTCGGAGTGTACCCAGCACAGGTTGAGCGCCCGGTCGTGGTGCAGGGAGGCGTGGTAAAGGGCCTCGCGGACGGAGTAGTAGGCATCGCACAGTTCGACGTACTTGCCGACGAGCGCGATATTGACCGGTTCATGGGGCGTCTTGATGCGTTCCACGAGCGCCCGCCATTCGCTGAGGTCGTGGTCACGCGATGTTATGCCCAGCCTTTCGACGATGAGCCGTCCCAGTCCTGTTTCTTCGAGGATGAGCGGTATCTCGTATATCGATTTTACGGTCTGGAGCGGAATCACCGCCTGTCTTTCGACGTCGCAGAAAAGCGATATCTTGTCCCGGAGGTTTTCCGCGATAGGATAATCGCTGCGGCAGATGATGACGTCCGGCTGGATGCCCATGCGCCGCAGCTCGTTGACGCTGTGCTGCGTGGGCTTGGTCTTCAGCTCCTGGGTCGATTGCAGGTACGGCAGAAACGTTACGTGGATATAAAAAACGTTGTTCCTGCCGACGTCGTTGCGCATCTCGCGGATGGCCTCGAGAAAGGGTTGCCCTTCGATATCGCCGACCGTGCCGCCTACCTCGATGAGAATCACCTCGGCCCCGGACTTCTCGGCGAGCTTCTTAAAGCGACTTTTAATCTCGTTGGTGAGGTGGGGCACAATCTGTATCGTCCCCCCGAGGAAATCGCCGCGCCTTTCCCGGGTTATCAGCGTGCTGTAGATTTGCCCGGAGGTCGTATTGGAGTCCGCGGTGCACTCGATGTCGATAAATCTCTCGTAGTTTCCCAGGTCGAGGTCGGTCTCCGCGCCGTCTTTGGTGACGTAGACCTCGCCGTGCTGGTAGGGGGACATCGTGCCGGGGTCGACGTTCAGATAGGGGTCGAGCTTTTGCACCGCCACCGTCACCCCCCGACTTTTCAGCACCGTCCCGATAGAGGCGACGGTGATGCCTTTCCCTACGGAACTGACCACGCCCCCGGTTACAAAGATATACTTCGGCATATAAAAATTATCACAAACCTGGAATAATTCCAGATTGCCCTCGGGAATTTACCTGGGATTTCTAATGGTAGCCAGTGCCTCTGGAAATAATATTTAAACTAATAAACGGAAATACACTGTTAATCAGGTGGGGGTTTCTTCTTATTATAGGCACGTTACAGGCTTTGTCAAGCCTTTTTAGTCGCGGTGCCGCCGCAGGAAGTCCAGCATTATCCGGTTGGACTTGTCAAAAGCCTCGATTATGAAGGCATGCCCCATTTTTTTTAGAATCACCAGCTCGGCGTTGGGTATCCTCGATGCTAGAATCATGGCGTTTCCAACCGGGCTCATGCGGTCAGCATCTCCGTGAATAACCAACGTTGGCGCTTTAATCTCCGGCAGTTTATCATAGGTATTATGCCCCATTATCGCTTCAACCTGTCTCATCCCGCTCTGGGGATTGGCGGGGGGCGGCGCAGCTAATGCTTTAGTTATTATCTCTTTAATTATATTGGGATTATTATCTCTGAACTCCTGGCTCATTTGAAATCGCAGCCCTTGCATAATACTATCTTCGGGGGAAAGTTGTTTCGGATGCTCCCAATAATCCAGTATTTCCGCATCGACGGGTATCTCATGAGGACCTCCGAATTTCGTGCACGCCAGGATGAGGCTCCTTGTCCTTTGAGGGTAACGAAGAGCGAACTGTTGGGCTATCATTCCTCCCATCGAGGCACCCAGTAAGTGAGCCGAATCAATACCGATAGCGTCCAGCAGCCCGGCGAGGTCATCCGCCATCATTTCCGTGGTATAGGGAACATCAGGTGCGTTGGTCCGGCCTGCCCCCCTTGGATCGTAGATAATCAACCTGTATTCCCGCGCATACACCGGGACGTGCCGGTAAAATCCATCCAGAGTACTTCCTGCCCCCGGTATATTGACCAACGGCTCTCCCTTGCCGTGGACCTCGTAATATATGTTGATATCGCCGACTTTTACCTTGGGCATTTTATCCTCCAACTTTATTAGACATAAAAGTATCTTAGTTTAGCCATTTAAAAATCCTTTGTCAAAGAACCTACTTATTGACCTATCCCCCTTGCCCCCTTCCCTTTACAAGGGAAGGGAGAGAAAATATGAGAGGGGGCGGAGCCCCCTCTCTCTTATACTCCCCTCTCCAGCTAATATAAATCCTGTTTTGGTAAAATTCCTCAGGCTGGAGAGGGGCAGGGGTGAGGTTAAAACACTTCAGTCTAATTGACACTCCCATCTCGCCATTGTACACTATTATTGTATTTGATTATCCCCTCAGGAGCGTTTTTTTATGAGTTTCTTGAGTCGCACCGACCCTGAGATATTTAAGGCTATCGAGTGCGAGGCGAAGCGCCAGAAGGAGATCGTCAACCTCATCGCCTCGGAGAACTATACCAGCCGCGCTGTGCTGGAGGCCCAGGGCTCTTTCCTCACCTATAAATACGCCGAGGGCTATCCCGGCCATCGCTACTATCGCGGCTGCGATAATATGGACGCCATCGAGGCGCTGGCTATCAAGCGGGCTAAAGAGCTGTACAAGGCTGACCACGCCAACGTCCAGCCCCACAGCGGCTCGCAGGCGAACATGGCGGCCTATTTCGCTTTGATGGAGTACGGGGATACCATCATGGCGATGGACCTTGCCCACGGCGGCCACCTTACCCACGGCTCGCCCATTACTTTTTCCGGCCGGTCCTATAAGTTCGTTCATTATCACGTTAACCGCGAGACGGAGCGTATCGATTTCCCGGAGGTCGAAAAGCTGGCGAAAAAGCATAAGCCCAAGGTCATTTTAGCCGGGATATACCGCCTATCCCCGCATTATCGATTTCGAGCGTTTCAAGCGCATCGCTGATTCCGTCGGGGCGAAGTTCATGGTGGACATGGCGCATATCGCCGGGCTGGTCGCCGTCGGACTGCATCCTACGCCTGTCCCCTACGCCGATGTCGTTACCACCACCACCCACAAGACCCTGCGGGGCACCAGCGGCGGCTTGATACTCTGCAAAGCGGAGTATGCCAAGGCTATCGACTCTGCGGTCTTCCCGGAGGCGCAGGGCAAGCCCCTGATGCACGCCGTCGCCGCCAAGGCGGTCGCCCTCCACGAGGCCATGCAGCCCGGGTTTTACGCCTACCAGAAGGCTATCCTGGATAACGCCCGGGCCCTGGCGGTGGAGCTGCAGAAGCTGGGTTTGCGGCTGGTATCCGGCGGCACGGATAACCATCTTATGCTCGTCGACCTCACCGCTACCGGCGTTACCGGCAGTCAGGCGGCCAAGGCCCTCGATGCGGCCGGTATCGTCTGTAATAAAAATGAGATACCCTTTGATATCCGTCCGCCGGCCGTCACCAGCGGTATCCGGCTCGGTACGCCCGCCGTGACCACGCGCGGTTTCGGCATTGAAGAAATGAAAAGTATCGCGGCTCTGATTGTCAACGTTATCAAGAACGTCGATAACAAGAAAGTCATTGAAGAGGTCCGGCAGGCAGTGGCGCAGCTGTGCCGCCGCTTTCCTGTCCCGGGCATTGACGATTAAAGGTACTGATATGAAAAACGACAATAAAAACGTCCTGGGCGCTATCGGCAATACCCCGCTGGTGCTTCTGGGGAACCTCAACGGCAACGAAGAAGTCAAAATATTCGCCAAGCTGGAAGGCAATAATCCCGGCGGCTCGGTGAAAGACCGCCCGGCCTACTATATGATTAAAATGGCGGAGGAGTCCGGCAAGCTTACGAAGGACAAGACGATTATCGAGCCGACCTCCGGGAACACCGGTATTGCCATCGCGATGATCGGCGCCGCCAAAGGCTATAAGGTCAAGCTCTTCATGCCGGAGTGCGTCAGCGTGGAGAGGCAGTTGATTCTCCAGGCTTTCGGCGCCGAGGTCGTGCTCACCCCGGCCAAGGAAGCCGTCGATGGCGCTATCCGTCGCTCCCACGAGGCTTTAAAGGCGGAACCGGGTAAATACTATATGCCCAACCAGTTCGATAACCCGGCCAACGTCCTTTCTCACTACGAGACCACCGGACCGGAGATATTCGCCCAGATGAAGGGCAGGATTGACGTTTTCGTGTGCGCGATGGGGACGACCGGCACGCTTATCGGCACCGGCAATTTCCTCAGGGAAAAGGTCCCGGGCATTAAAATCGTCGGCGTCGAGCCCACGATTGGCCATACCATCCAGGGACTGAAAAATATGAAGGAGAGCGTCGTCCCCGGTATTTATGACCCCCGTGCCCTGGACGAGAAGGTCACCATCGAGGATGGCGATGCTTTCGAGACGGCCCGCCTGCTGGCGGTGCGGGAAGGCCTTTTCACGGGCATGTCCAGCGGGGCGGCCGTGGCGGGGGCCCTGCAGGTGGCTAAAAAGATGAAAAAGGGCACCATCGCCGTCATCCTGCCCGACCGCGGCGACCGCTACCTGAGCACCACGCTGTTCCGCTCCATCTGCGCCAAGTGTCCGCCTTAGGTGAGCCGGCTATGCCCCATACCGAAGCCTATCTGGATATCGAGACCACCGGCCTGACCCCCTCCGGCTGTGAAATTACCGTCATCGGCATTCACATCTGCCGCGGGGACGCTACCGATTTTGTCCAGCTGGTCGGGCGCGAAGTTACCGCGGCGGAAATCATGGCCGCCCTCCAGGATGTTGACGTTATCTATACCTATAACGGCAGCCGCTTCGACCTGCCCTTTATCCAGGCCCGGCTCGGCATCAACCTCGCGGAGATATTTCCCCACCACGACCTCATGTTCGATTGTTGGCGGAGAAACCTGTACGGCGGTCTCAAGGGCGTGGAGCGCCAGCTCGGCGTGAAGCGAAAGCTCCCGGATATGAACGGCTGGGAGGCCGTCCGCCTCTGGTGGAAATACGTTGATGGCTTCGACCTGGATGCCCTGAATACCCTCTGCGAATATAACAAGGAAGACGTTGTCAACCTCAAGACCCTGAAGGACATGCTGCTTTAATTTTTCCTGACAAAAAACCCATCCCCCTATATTCCCCTTGACCTCAGAAACAGGAAAGGGGAGCGGTTTTTCTCTCCGCTCCCCTATTTATCTCTGTCCTGGGATACGTTAGCCTGTCTATGCTCCGACTGTTGTTATTATTACTCCGTCCGGCAGCTCGAACGTGCTATCGGGGATATTAGAAAAATCAATATTATTGATATTCGATGGTGGATGTCCCTTGAGCTGTCGACGTCTCTATCTTGAGAGGGAACCCCTTGTCCGTCCATATCCATTCTTTCATGGTGCCGGTCCCCGGGATGTCCCACGTCATAACGGTGCAGGATTTCCCGTCTATGGTCTCCGTGCCGGTGATTTGCGGATTATATTGCAGAATGTTATTGGGGTCTCCGACAGCGCCCTGGGGTGCTTCCGTACTTGGATTAAAAGTCATTTTCATCGCTGTGTTCGTATCAGGGTAGTACGTGTACATGACCCCGGTATCCATGTCCATTAATATTACAATCCTCATACCCTGGGTGGTCATTTCTTCCCGGAACTTCTTGTAATCCTTCATGTATACCGTGGCTGTGACGGTTTGCGACCCCGATACGGTCATGGTCTCATCATATTTTACGTTAGTTATGCCTGCCCCAAGCCCCAGGATGTTGCCTAACGTGTTCCCCGTCGCCGTCGCAGTTGCCGTTTGAGTCGCCGTGGCGGTCGCGGTCTTGGTCGCGGTTGCGGTTGCCGTGGCGGTCGCGGTCTTGGTCGCGGTGGATGTCGTCGTCGCGGTAGCGGTTGCGGTTTTCGTTGCTGTTGCGGTAGCGGTGGCGGTCGTTGTCTCTTTCTTTCCTCCGCAGGCCGATACCAGGGTCATCAGTATTATCAGAAGACCGAGTGCGATTGCCCAATACTTGCTTTTCATCTTTTTTCTCCTTTTTATTTTAGACCTTGGCCTTGTTATCAGAGTAAATACGGTGAAGAATGGTGAATTTTTTCGGACGCCTATTTTGATATTATACCCGCAAAACAGGATTGTCAATGGTACTTCTCCCCTTGACCCCCATTCGTGCTATAATAAAAATGCGGAGAATCTTTTAATGGTGAGCCTGCCGAACCCACTGTATCGAGAGGAGATTTGATTGATGGATGAGCTTAAGGTCTTCAGCGGTAACGCCCACCCCGCCCTGGCCAGAGACATTGCCGGCTATCTGGGCCAGCCCCTGGGCAACTGCGAGGTCATGGAGTTCAGCAACGAGAACACCTTTGTCCGCATCCTGGAGAACGTCAGGGAGCGGGACGTCTTTATCGTCCAGCCCATCTCCTCCCCAGTCAATAGCCACCTCATGGCACTTTTAATCATGATTGACGCCATGAAGAGGGCCTCCGCCAAGCGCATCACCGCCGTGATTCCCTATTATGCTTACGGCCGCAGCGATAAAAAAGACCAGCCCCGCGTCCCTATTACCGCCCGCCTCGTCGCCGACCTGCTTACCGTCGCCGGCGCCAATCGCGTCCTGACCGTCGACCTCCATAAAGCCCAGATTCAGGGCTTCTTTAACATCCCCGTCGACGAGCTGACCGCTTTTTACCTGCTCAGCGACTATTTCATCAATAAGAAAATGAAGAACCTGGTGGTCGTGGCGATGGACTTCGGCATTACCAAGCAGGCGCGGGACATCGCCGCCCGGATGGATGCCCCCCTGGCGATCATGGAAAAAAGGCGGATCGGCAACGATGACCAGACCGAGACGCTGACCGTCATCGGCGATGTTAAAGGCAAGGTGGCCCTGATTGTCGATGAGGAAATAGATACCGCCAGCTCTCTGGTAGGCGTCGTCGATGCCCTGATGGAGCGCGGCGCTAAAGAGGTCTATGCCTGCGCCACTCACGCCGTCCTGTCCGGCCCCGCCGTCGAAAGAATTGCCTCCTGCCGGGTCAGAGAGGTCGTCGTTACCGATTCCGTTCCTGTTCCGCCGAACAAGCGGATCGATAAAATAACCATTCTGCCCATCGCGCCGCTGCTGGGAGAGGCCATCCGGCGCATTCATACCGGGCAGTCCGTGGGGGCGATGTTTGAGCAGGGATGAAGGGTTAGTCGAAGTCTTCTTCGCCCGCAACAACATGGAGGCGCAGGTGATCAAGAGCCTGCTGGAGGGCTTCGATATTCCGTGTTTCCTGAAGTCCAACGCCGCGCCTTCGGTGCATATTTTTACCATGGACGGCATGGCGGAAGTGAAGGTCATGGTGCCGGCTTCACGGGCGGACGAGGCTAAAGAGCTGATTGTGAGCGAGCGTTAAAATGCCTGGTTTTTTAGGCGGACTGTTCGATTCCAACGACAAAGAGCTCAAGCGGCTCCAGCCGTACGTCGACCGCACCAGCGCGCTCGAGCCTGAATTTCAGAAGCTCAGCGATGATGAACTCAAGGCGAAAACTCCGGAGTTTAAAGCCAGGGTCGCTGAAGCTGTCTCCAGTGTCCGGCCCAGACTTGACGAGGCGCAGCGTGAGCTCGAGGAAGCCCGCCGGCACCTGACCGGGGCGTCCTGGGACATCGAGCGGGACGAGGCCGGCCGGCAGGTGCGGAGCGTTCAGGACAGGATTAAACAGATCGAGAAGGACCGCTATCAACTGGAAAGCGACGCCCTCGATGAGATTCTCCCCGAGGCGTTTGCCGCCGTCCGCGAGGCCGCCCGCCGCGCTATCGGCCAGCGGCATTATGATGTCCAGCTTCTGGGCGGCGTTACCCTGCACCAGGGCAAAATCGCCGAGATGAAGACCGGCGAGGGCAAGACCCTGGTAGCTACTCTGCCCCTTTATTTAAATTCACTTACGGGGCGCGGGGCGCACCTGGTCACCGTCAACGACTACCTGTCGAGGCGCGACCCCTACTGGATGGGCCCCATCTACAACGCTCTGGGGGTGACCGTCGCCAGCATTTACCCCATGCAGTCCCCGGACGAGTATACCCCCGCCCGCCTTTTCGACCCCTCTTACGATTCCGGCAAGGAGAACGACCGCTGGCCGCATTTCCGCACCATCTCCCGCCAGGAGGCGTATCAGGCGGACATCACCTACGGCACCTCCAGTGAGTTCGGCTTCGATTACCTGCGCGATAACATGGTTAGCGACCTTTCCCGGTGTGTCCAGCGCCATCCCCTGTATTACGCCATCGTTGACGAGGTGGACAACCTGCTTATCGATGAAGCCCGCACCCCGCTCATCATCAGCGGCGAGGCCGAGGAGACGGGCCAGCTTTATAAAGCCGTCGACGATGTCGTGAGTCGTCTGAAGATGAAAGTCCTGCCCTTCGAGCCTTCCCCGTCCGCCAGGAACGAGGAGGAAGAGGCCGCTCTCGAGGCGGATTACGATTGTGTCGCCTATGAGAAGGAACATTACGTCCGGGAGACGGCGCGCGGCCAGGAAAAGCTGGCGCGGGCTTTCCACATGCGGGCGGAGGACCTGTTCGGCGGCGAGGACGGCGCGGAAGCCAGGTATCTCAGCATCGAAGAAGCTAAAAAACGCAACGATATCCGCTCCATCTTCAGGCAGTCGCTGAACGCCCACGGCTTGTACCGGCGCGACCGCGATTATGTCGTGGAAAACGGCGAGGTCGTTATCGTCGACGAGTTTACCGGCCGCAAGATGTACGGTCGGCGCTACTCCGAAGGACTCCACCAGGCCATCGAAGCCAAGGAGCGCGTTAAGGTCCAGCGGGAGTCGATGACCTACGCCACCATCACCATCCAGAACTATTTCCGCATGTACGAAAAGCTGGCGGGCATGACCGGCACCGCCGCTACCGAAGCCGAGGAGTTCTTATAAAATCTATAAGCTGGAAGTGACGTCTATTCCCACCAATAAGCCCATGATTCGCCGGGACCTTCCCGACCAGATTTACAAGTCGGAGGAGGGCAAGTATCGGGCGGTGGTCAAAGAAATAAAAGAGCTCCATGAAAAAGGACAGCCGGTGCTCGTCGGCACCGTTTCCATCGAAAACTCGGTGAAACTGAGCGATATGCTCAAGCGGCAGGGCATTACCTGCCAGGTGCTCAACGCCAAGGAGCACACCAGAGAGGGCGAAATCATCGCCCACGCCGGCGAGCCGGGCGCGGTGACCGTCGCCACCAACATGGCCGGCCGCGGCGTTGACATAATCCTGGGCGGCAGCGTCGATGGCGATGGCGATAAAAACTGGCAGGCGAAGCACGATAAGATTATCGAACTGGGCGGGCTCCACATCATCGGCACGGAGCGCCACGAGGCCCGCCGTATCGATAACCAGTTCCGCGGACGGCGCGGGCAGACAGGGCGACCCCGGCTCTTCCCGTTTTTATGTGTCCCTGGAGGACGACATCATGCGCCGGTTCGGCGGCGACCGCATGAAAACGGTGATGGGCTGGGTGGGCATGGACGAAAATACGCCCATCGAGAACAAAATTATTACCGGCGCTATCACGGATGTCCAGAAGCGCGTCGAGGGCTATCACTTCGATATGCGTAAGCACCTCGTCGAGTACGATGACGTCGTCAACAAGCACCGCGAGCTTATTTACGAGGAAAGGCGCAAGATTCTCTCCGGCGCCGACCTCAAGTCCAATATTTTATCTATGGTGATGCAGGAGCTGAAAAATATCGTCGCCGCGCATGCGCCGGGTCGGTATGGCGAAGGCCGGGACAGCGTCGGTCTCCTCGCCGAGGTCAATATCATTATGCCGGTGCCCCGCGATTTAAACGAAAAATCCCTCGAAGCCTTGTCCTCCGCCGATATCGAGAAGAAGCTGGTCGAGCTGGCGGAGTCGCTTTACGAGCAGCGGGAGAAGGAAAACGGCCCCGATAAGATGAGGCTGCTGGAAAGGCTGGTGATGCTCCAGATTATCGATAGGCTCTGGATTGAGCACCTCACGGCGATGGAGCACATGCGCCTCCAGGCGGGCTGGGCCAGCCTGCAGCAGATGAAGTCCACCGATGCCTATAAGAGCACCGGCTACCAGCAGTTCCAGACGCTTTTGGAGACCATCCGCCATGACGTCGCCTTTACCATCTTTCACGTGTCGCTCGTCCAGAAGGAAGCGAAACAGCCGCAGTCCCCGATGGCTAAAGCCGGTGTGGGCTCTCAGGGCGATAAAAGGCCTAAAGTCCCCGTGGCGGTGGCGGGGAAAAAGGTTGGCCGCAACGACCCCTGCCCCTGCGGCTCCGGGAAAAAATACAAGCACTGCTGCGGGAAATAGGCAAAAAGATGAATTATTGGTTGGTTGTAGGTTCAAAAAAAAATTGGGATATCGCGTTTAAACATAAAAATATCTGGGGTCTTAGAAAGACGCAGCGTCTTTTATGGGAAAAAATCGATGAAAAGGATAAGGTACTCTTTTATGTCACCAATCCTGTTGTTGGTATCATTGGCTATGGAAGAGTTCGAACCAAGTTTGTTCAAGATAAACCTTTGTGGCCTGATGAAATTAAAAACAATGAGGTTATTTGGCCCTTGCGTTTCGAGTTTGATGTAGAGTTCTGTCTTCCCCCAGATAATTGGAAGAGTGATAAATTAACATCTAATGAGTTATTTCCTCGGGCAGGGTTCCAGCTACTAAATGAATCAATAGCTCGTAAATTGCTTTCTAATATGCATAAAGGAGAATATATTGGTCCAGAAGTTGAGCTTCCTTCTATTGCAGAAGAACCCGCGGAATTTTTAGCTACTTCTCAAAAGCTAGAGAAAGTCAATCTTTCTCATGACAATATTCAAGATAAATTAATGAAAATTGGGCAATTACAGGATTTCATTGTCGAAAAAGAGTACCCGTTTGATATAGGGAAATTGGATGTTGTTTGGAGGAGAGTTACTAACTCGGTACCTACATATGTATTTGAAATTCAGGTTGGTGGCGATATTTACCATGCATTGGCAAAATTAAAACACGCATTTGATTTGTGGAATAGCCATATCTTCATTGTAGCATCTGAAACAGAACGAAATAAGGTTAACAACTTAATTTATGGCACTTTTCACGAAATTGGTGCCCGCATTAATTTCATCGAACTGGAACAGGTTAGAGAACTTTATAAACAGAAGAAATCTTATAAGGACTTTGAAAAACAGCTTGGTATTTAGGACTTGGAGGTTAGATAAAGATGCTTGACCGAGTAGTGGTAGAGGAATTTCTAGATACAGAATTTAAGGAGAGAGATTGGGGAATCCCTGATGATATTCAGAAGGGCTCCTTGGTTGAGGCTTTCTGTCTATATACGGAAGATGATTATTATGAGTGGCTCAAAGATAATTTTAAGTCTTTCTTTAATCATGGTAATCCAGACTGGGACTGGATAAAAGAAAGAATTAACACGTATGCAAAACACTGAAATCTCCCTTATCTTTACGGACATCGCCGCCATGCTGCGACTCAAGAAGGAAAATATCTTTAAAATCCGCGCTTATGAAAAAATCGCCCGCTCTATCGCTGAGCTCAAAGAGCCCGTCGAAAAGCTCGCCGCCGAAGGCCGGCTTAAAGAAATCCCCGGCGCCGGGGAGGCCATCCGGAAAAAGCTCACCGAACTGGCCGCCACCGGCCGGCTCGCTTTCTATGAAAAGCTCAAGGCATCCTTCCAGGAGGAAGGACCGGAGCGTTCGCATTCCGTTTCTCTTCCAGGTGCGGCATGAAGGAAGCGTCCGAACCCGCCGTTGCCCCGGAGTCTGCCCTTGCCGGCGATATTGAAGCCGTCGCCTATTTCAAGAACTCCATTGCCGCCGGTTTACACTGGTATCTCGCCCTGCTGGGCGCCATGGGATTCTGGACCAGCGCCGCGGAGGTCTATGAAGGCCGTGAATACCATTATCTTATCGACGGCGAGGCGTTCGACTGGCTTCTGCTGGCCGAGCGACTCTGCGGAACGGTGGACGACCTCCTCCCGGAGGACGAAAAGGATAATCTTCTCTTTCATGGTATTCCCCCGCTCGAGCTGCGCGCCGCGGAGGTCGGCAAGCTCATCGGCGATAAGAAATACCGCCAGTACCTCAACTACTTTTACGGCGTCACCGTCGAGGAGGCCCTGCTCCTGGCCGTGCAGGAGGAAATTGATAAGGAGAGACGGGCGGGGGCTTTAAGGACCAAGGCCGACTCTTCCGAGGAGGCGCACCGGAGGATATATAATGGTGACCGGGAGGCGCTTTTAAAGCGGTTCCGGCAGGAAAAAGGCTATCCTCAGGCCGATTCCATGACCCTCGCCGAGCTTAAGGAGTTCACCTACTGGCTCTTTAAATTCCGGCTCAAAGAGAGTGAAAAAGCCCGGGCCGCCAGCGATACCCGCAAAGCCCTGGAATATTTAAAGCGCCAGTGGCGCGAGAAGGGCGTTTCCCGGGTGCTCGCCGCCGATTTCACGCCGTCCTTCCCGACTTAATGGAGAATGGAAACAAAAAGAGGGGCTGACGCCCCTCTTAAACGCCCCGTTATTCGTTTACTGTCCCCGCCGCCGCTCGCACCATCAGCACCGGTACCGGCGACCGCCGCAGCACTTTATCGGTGATGCTCCCGAACGCCAGCCGCCTTAGTCCCGACCTCCCGTGCGTGGACATGGCAATGAGGTCGGCTTTACTCTCTTCGGTGGCTTTGATGATTTCGTCCGCGGCGTTGCCGGCCACGACGATGGTGCTGAGGCTGACGCCCTTCTTCTTTAACGACTCCCCCGTCTTGTTGAGGTAGTCGGTCACTCTTTCTTTGATGAGTTTGAGCTCTTCGTCGGTATAGGAGACCGGGGCGCTGGCCTCGCCCACCACTACCCAGTGCCGCAGGATCGTTATTACCCCGATGAGTATCACCTCGACCTTTGTCCCCGGGGCCAGTTTGTCCACGAGATGTTCGATGACCGGTATCGCTGCCTCGCCCACCTTGGAACCGTCCAGTGGTACCATTACCCTCGAGAACATGGTCCACCTCCTGCTATCTGGAGCCCTGCTGCTTCAGCTTCTCCAGTTTTTCACTCAGAGTATAGAGCCTTTGCCGTTCCTTTTCAATCACCGCCGCCGGCGCTTTGGTGAGAAAGGCATTGTCCTTCAGCCTGGCTTCGAGGCGCTGTACTTCCGTCCGGGTCTGCTCCAGCTCTTTCTCCGCCTTTTTTCTTTCCGCCTCGATGTCGACCATGCTGGACAGGGGAATGACAATAGTCGCCTGGGCCAGCGGGAGCACCACCGTGTTGTCGCTGGCTTTTTCGCTGGCTTCGCCTTTCGGGAAGCGGACCGGTTTAGCCCTGGCGAGCGACTTTATAGCTTCGGCATAGCGCGAAATTTCGGCCAGCTTGGCGGCATTGGTGTATATTTTCGCTTCAATCCAGCGCGTGCTTTCCACTTTATACTGGGCGCGCGCGTTGCGTATCGAGCGTATTATCTCGGTGATGGTTTCAATTTCTCCCTCGGCTTCCTCGTCGAATTTGGTCTCGTCGGCTTCCGGATAAGCGGCGACCATGATAGATTCGCCTTTTATCCCTTGCGACCTCTTTTTCAGGTGCTGCCAGAGCTCTTCGGTAAGGAACGGCATGTAAGGGTGCAGCAGCCGCAAAGATGTTTCCAGCACCTGCGCCAGCACCGGCAGGGGCGATTTATCGCCGGCCTGCAGCCTTATCTTGGCCAGCTCGATATACCAGTCGCAGTACTCCCCCCAGAGGAAATCGTGTATCTGCCTTTGCGCCTCGCCGAACTGGAAGTCGTCCATGAGCCCGGTGACGCTGGCGATAGTACGGTTAAGTCGCGATAGTATCCAGCGGTCTTCCGTAGTGAGTTTATCCGCCGTTATTTTTACGGTAATGTTTTCGCCTTCGAGGCTCCTGATGACAAACCGCGTGGCGTTCCAGAGCTTGTTGGCGAAGTTGCGGCTGGCCTCCATCTTTTCTATAGACAGCCGCGAGTCGTTGCCGGGAGACGTCCCGGTCGACAGCGCGAAGCGCAGGGCGTCCGCGCCGTATTCCTGCATCACGTTCAGGGGGTCGATGACGTTGCCGCGCGTCTTGCTCATCTTCACGCCCATTTCATCGCGTATCAGGCCGTGGAGAAAGACTGTATCGAACGGTATTTTGCCCGTGTTCTCCATGCCGAGCATGATCATCCGGGCCACCCAGAAAAAGAGTATTTCATAGCCGGGATTCATGACCGTGGTGGGGTAAAAGTAGCGCAGGTCTTCCGTGTCTTCAGGCCAGCCCAGCGTGGCGTGCGGCCATAAACCGGAGCTGAACCACGTATCCAGGGTGTCCTCGTCCTGCCTGATGTCCCCGGAGCCGCATCCCGCGCAGGCGGTCGGCGTGTCTATCGCCACGGTCAGCTCGCCGCACTTGCCGCAGTACCATATCGGTATGCGGTGGCCCCACCAGAGCTGTCGGCTGATACACCAGTCGCGGATGTTTTCCATCCAGTTGAGGTAGACCTTGGTGAAGCGTTCCGGCAGGATTTTTATGGTGCCGTCTTTAACGACCTCTTTGGCCGGCCCGGCGAGCGGCCCTATTTTCACGAACCACTGCCGACTCGCTATCGGTTCGACGATGGTGTGGCAGCGCTCGCAGTGGCCGACGGCGTGGGTGTAGTCCTCGATTTTGACGAGGAGCCCGGCTTTTTCGAGGTCGGCCACGATAGCTTTGCGGCATTCGAATCTGTCCATGCCCTCGTACGGCCCGGCGTTTTCGTTCATGGTGACGTCGGCGTTGAGGATATTGACGAGGGGTAGCCCGTGTCTTTGCGCGATCTCGAAGTCCACCGGGTCGTGGGCGGGCGTTACCTTTACCGCCCCCGTCCCGAACTCCGCGCTGACCGCTTCATCCGCCACGATGGGTATTTCCCGGTTGACGGCGGGCAGCAGGGCTTTTTTGCGACACCATCTCCTTATAACGTTTGTCTTCAGGGTTGACGGCCACCGCCGTGTCCCCGAGTATCGTTTCCGGTCGGGTGGTGGCTACCGTGATATATTTGCCCTTCTCTCCGATAATCGGATATTTAACGTGCCACAGGTGTCCTTTTATGTCCTGGTGCTCCACCTCGAGGTCGGATAGGGCGGTGCCGCAGCGCGGGCACCAGTTGATGATGCGTACGCCGCGGTATATCAGCCCCTTGTCGTAAAGGCGTTTGAAGGTGGTGCGTACCGCCCGACTTGACGCTTCGTCCATGGTAAAGCGCAGGCGGGTCCAGTCACAGGAGACCCCCAGCTTCATCAGTTGCTGCGTGATGGTCTGGCGGCATTCGGCTACCCATTGGTGCATTCTCTCCAGGAATTGCTCGCGGCCGAGCTTATGCCGGTCGGTGCCTTCCTTGGCGAGCTGTCTTTCCACGACCACCTGCGCGGCGATGGCGGCGTGGTCGATGCCCGGCAGCCAGAGTGTCGGCTCTCCTTTCATGCGGTGCCAGCGTGTCATGGCGTCCTGCAGGGACATTTCCATGGCGTGCCCGAGGTGCAGTCCGCCGGTGACGTTGGGCGGCGGCATGATGATGACGAAGGGCTTTTTCTTCCGGTCTATTCTGGGCGTGAAGTAGCCCTTCTCCATCCAGAACTTGTACCACTTTTCCTCGGTCTTGCCCGGCTCGTAAGCCCGGGGCATTTCCTGTGTATCGGGGGATGGCGTCATGAGAACCTCTTTCTAGCGTTAAGGGTCAGACCGCGGCCGGTAATTTAATTATTTTATCGGTTATCGTGGCGGAAATGTATCCCAGTACGTATCCGCCTATCGGCCAGACGATTAGTAATGCGTAGATAAAATCGCCGGGGTGGACTTCGATGTTTCCCCAGAAAGCAATCAGCTTGCCGATGCCCAGGATTAGCAATATGACGACGTAATATAGCGTGACGCTGAGGCCGCTCCACTGCCCCCTCCGCCCGGCCGTTCTGGCAGGTCGCATTAGTAGCAGCGCCAGCGCCAGCGACGAGCCGAGCCATGGCACCAGTACCGCCAGGTACCAGAAGTCGCCCCAGAACGGATAATCGGATAGTCCCAGCGTTACCAGGTTTATCATAAACGTAGTATTGTTGCCGCCAATCTGGCTCCATCCACTCTGGGTGATGGAAAATAAGAACGTGGCTACCGCCGCTATTAAATAGGCGATGAAGCAGGTCAGTAGGGCGTATTGAATCTTTTTCCTCATTCTCTTTAGACCTCACCCCCTTCCTTATTTCCCCATCATCCCCCTCACACTGTCCAGCACTTTATCCGCCACCTCTCTTTTGCTCATCAGCGGCAGCTCTTCCGTCTTGCCTTTTTTATCGATGATGATAACTCTGTTCGTGTCCACGTCGAAGCCGCTGTCCGGCTCGGTAATGTCGTTAGCTATAATAAGGTCCAGCCCCTTCGTTACGAGCTTCTTTTTGGCGTTGGCCATCAGGTTCTCGCTCTCGGCGGCAAAGCCCACTTTAATAAATTTACCCTTGACCTCGCTTAAAATATCCGGCGTTTTAACGAGCTTTAATGTCAGGTTCTGCGCGGACTCTTTTTTTATCTTGGACTTGGCGATAACCTCCGGTTTATAGTCCGCCACCGCCGCCGCCATGAGCAGGGCGTCCGCCTTCTTTACCGCCCCCGCCACCGCTTTTTTCATCTCCGCCGCCGTCTGGACTTTGATTACTGCCACTCCGTCGGGCTCCGGCAGCGAGACGTTGGCGGCGATAAGCGTGACCTCCGCCCCTCTTTCCCGCGCCGCTTCGGCCAGGGCGTGGCCCATCTTCCCCGACGACCTGTTCCCGATATGCCTGACCGGGTCGATTGGCTCTCTGGTTCCCCCCGCCGTCACCACGATGCGTCTGCCGTCGAGGTCCTTCTTCTGCCCCAGCGCCCGCTCGATGGCCTCGATTAGCTTGGCCGTCTCGGGCAGTCGGCCCTTCCCCGTTTTCCCCGATGCCAGCCGACCGTACTCCGGCTCGATAACGGTAAAGCCCCTGGCTCTGAGCTTGCCGATATTTTCCTGCGTTATCGCGTTCTTGTACATGATGTCGTCCATGGCGGGCGCGATGATGACCGGCGCTTTGGTCGCCAGCACGACGCACCCGAGCATGTTGTCGGCGATGCCCGCCGCCAGCTTCGATATCGTATTGGCCGTGGCCGGCGCAATGATGACGGCGTCGGCGGCTTCCGCCAGGGCGATGTGTTCGACGCTGTATTCTGACGCCGTCTCGAACATGTCGGTGACCACCGGACGGTGGGTGATGTTGCGCAGCGTCAGGGGCGTTATCATTTTCTGGGCGGCTTCGGTCATGACCGTTTCCACGGTGGCGCCGGCCTGCGTCAGCTTTGAGGCGAGGTCGGCCGCCTTGTAGGCGGCTATCCCTCCGGTTATCCCTAAGACTATCGTTTTGCCTTTTAACATATGCTCGACCTTATCCCTTATTCAAATCGTGTATCACTTTTATCCCGATGAGCGTCAGGTTGGTATTGACTTCATTGATTGACTTCGTCTCTTTAGCGATGATTTCGGCATAGCCGCCGGTGGCAACCACCATCGCCTTTTTCCCCAGTTCTTTCTGGATACGTTCCACGATGCCGTCGATAAGCCCGGCATAGCCGAAAATAATGCCGGACTGCATGGCCGCCGGGGTGTTGCTGCCGATGGCTTGCTTGGGGCGCGTCAGTTCTACCCGGGGCAGGGCCGCGGTGCGGGTATACAGGGCCTCGGCGGCAATGGCAATGCCGGGAGCGACCGCCCCGCCGAGGTAGTCTCCTTCTTTGGATATCGTGTCGAAGGCGGTGGCCGTCCCCATCGCCACCACGATAATCGGCGGTTGATAGAGGCTGAGCGCGCCCGCCGCGTTGGATATGCGGTCGCCCCCCAGCTCCCGCGGGTTCTCGTAGCGGATGCGTATGCCTGTCTTCATGCCGGGGCCGACCACCAGCGGTTTGATATCGAAGTATTGTTGGTATAGCTCGCTGAAGGTCGTTGTCAGGGGAGGGACGACGCAGCTCATGGCGCCTTCCGTGATACTGGCAGGTTCTATCCCGCGCTGGCGTAATAGATTTAATATGAAAACCGCGTACTCGTCCGGCATCTGGCTGACATGCGTCGCCAGGTTGAAATTGGCGCGCAGCTTATCCCCCTCGAAAACGCCCGCTTTTACGTTGGTATTGCCGATATCGAAAGCCAGCAGCATTTTCCCCTCCTCTTTATCCCCCGTTTTTCAGTTGTTTTATCGTCAGTGGCAGCTCCGGCAGCAGGTCGGAGGCGACCATGCCGGTGTCGCCGAGCTTTTCTTTGACCATCTCCCCGGCCCGCCCGTGCAGGTAAACGCCGAGAGATGCCGCGTCGAAGGGCGTTAGCCCCTGCGCTACCAGCCCCGCGATGACCCCGGCCAGCACGTCGCCCGTCCCCGCCGAGGACAGCCCCGGGTTGGCGAACGGGCTCACCCGGCAGCGGCCGTCCGTGGTGGCGATGACCGTATAAGCCCCTTTGAGGACAATCGTCTGGTGCCACTCCGCCGCGAACTGCCGCGTTATGCCCAGGCGGTCCGACTGTATTTCGTCGATGGTCAGGCCGCAGAGCCGCGCCATTTCGCCGGGGTGCGGCGTGAGTATGGCGTCGTCGGTGAGCCACTGCCACCATTCCGGTATCTTGGGCAGGATGTTGATGGCGTCGGCGTCGAGCACCGGCAGCGGCAGCTCTTTTTCCAGGATGAGCGAGCTGACGAATTCGACCGTCGACGGGTCCTGTCCCAGGCCGCAGCCCATGAGGAGGACGTCGTACTGGTTGGTTTGCCGCGTGATGACGTCCGCGGCTTCGGCGGATATGAAGCCCGGCTGCGATTCCGGCAGGGGCAGGTAGGTGACCTCGGTGAGCTTGGCGGCGAGTATCGGCTGCAGGCTGGCGGCTGTGGCCAGCGTTACCAGCCCCGCCCCCGACCCGCTGCGCGCCCTGACACGCGAGATAGGCCGCCCCGATGTAGTTGAGCGAGCCGGCGGTGATGAGCACCCGCCCGAAGTTCCCCTTGTTGGCGTTGAGGGGACGTCTGGGAAGGACGGTCTTCGCCCACGACTCGGTGATGAGTTCGGTGGTGACGGATTCCGCCAGCGCTTCCGGTATACCGATGTCGGCTACCTTGAGCTTGCCGACCCTTTCCGCGCCGGGGAAGTTAAAAAGTCCGAGCTTGGGGAAAGCCAGCGTGACGGTCATATCGGCGCGGGGACAGGCGGGGTCGATATCGCCGCTGTCGGCGTCCATCCCCGAGGGGAGGTCGATGGCGATAATTTTTAGTCCCCGCTCCTGCTGCGCCTGCGTTGTCTTTTCCAGCGCCTGCCTGAAAACGCCTTCCAGCGGGCGCATTTTCCCGGTGCCCAGCAGCGCGTCGACGGCGCACGTTGCGGATGCCAGCAGGTCGTCGAGCTTTTTCAGTCCTTTATCATCTCCGGCTTCGATACAGGTAATGCCGCGCTCTCGCGCCAGCTTGAGGTTGTTATCGTCCTGCGGCCTGGGGGCGCAGAGGTATACCGCGGCTTTCGACCCCCATTCGTCAAGATAGCGGGCCGCCACGAGTCCGTCACCGCCGTTATTCCCCCCGCCAACTAGGAACAGGATGTGCCGGTCCTTGATGTCGCCCAGGTTCGCCTTGACCTCTTCCGCCACGGCCCTGCCGGCGTTCTCCATGAGCGCGTTTACCGTGATGCCCTGTTTGACGCATTCCTGGTCTATCCGTCTCATCTGCTCGGCGGTGACGATTTTCATTTATGTTTACTCCGTTTAATTGAGTGTAGCAATAAACGTGACTACGGTCAAGAGATTTAGCTTTCCCGAACCCAGTTTTTTGCATTATCCGACTTTGCTTGTTACAATTAAGCAAATATTTATTTCGGAGGGCTGCTATGGAGGTCAGAGTCAATCATCACCCCGGTTCCCTGTCCACGAAGGTCTTCTTCAGCGACGAAAGCGGTTTCGCGGTCGCTTCGGTCATCGTCATGGGTCAGACGGACGCCGCCCTCATCGACGCCCAATGGAGCTTGTCGAACGGGCACCGCGTTGTGGCGGAGATATTGGAAACGGGCAAGCGGCTGGTGACTATCTATATCACCCACGCCCACCCCGACCATTATTTCGGGCTGGGGCCCATCGCCGAGGCGTTCCCCGCGGCCAGGGTCATCGCCCTCCCGGAGGTGGCCCGCACCATCAATAAGCAGATGTTCGGTAAAGTAGGCTACTGGAAGGACATTATCGGGCCGACGAACGTACCCACGAAAGCGGTTAATATCGAACCTCTGAGAAAAAACTCGTTCGAGCTTGAAGGCCGGCGCATCGAGATACTCCCGGGCATCATGGGCGACCTCAAGTACAACACCGTCGTCTGGATTCCCTCCATCAAGACCCTCTACGGCAGCGACGTCCTTTTTAACCAGGCGCACCCTTTTACCTGTGAAATTACCGCGGAAGAGCGCCGGCAGTGGATTAAGGACATCGAACGACTGGAAAAATTAGGGGCGGAGGTGGTCATACCCGGGCACCAGAAACCGGGCATGCCTTTCGACTCCTCCTCGTTGACTTTTACCAGAGAATATCTCATCGCCACGGAGGAAGAGCTGGCCAGAACGAAAACTACCGGTGAGTTCTTTCTGGCCATGGCCAAACGCTTTCCTGAGGCAAACCTTATCTTCCTGAGCAACGAGATGAATTCCGCCGTATTCAAGGGCGGCAGAGACTGGCACTGGCAGGAATAATAGCAGGGGAGTACGTAGCGAGAGGGAACGAGGTTAGCCCGGACAAAATCCCCTTTCTTTTATCTTCCGGCTCCCTTATTATTATATTCGGCGGCCAGCGGCGAAACATGGTTGAGCCTCGTGCGAGCATCGTTCACCCTTTATGGTGAGCTTGTCGAACCATTATTCCTTGCGGAGCACGGGGCGACCCATGTTTCGCTGAAACAATAACTAATTTAACATAAATCGAAAAACGAATACCGGATTTTGAAGCTGATTTGACATAAAACGAAAAACGAATATTTGTAGCTAATTAGCTATGAGATTTTCAAAAAAATATTAAAAAACGAATAAAGAATCGGGGCTTCAAAATTTGTTCCGGTGGATGACTTCCCCCAGCTTTCTCTTGGGTACGTGCCTTGTCCCCTTATCGTCCACCCATATATTGGTGGAATCTTTAACCACATCCGCCACCGGGCTTTCGTCCGGATAGCCCATCGCTATCACCAGGGCGATGTCATACCCCTCCGGTATCTTCAGGAGCAGCTTTAAATCCGCTTCGTTGAACATGAGTATCGGGCAGCACCCGATTCCCTGCTCAAGGGCGGTCAGGATGATGTTCTCCGCCGCCAGCCCCACGTCTATCAGCGTCACTCGCCGGCGGTTGGCGTCGCCTTCCCGGGCCTTATTTATCAGGATGATGGTATAAGCCTTGGGGGTCTGGTCGGGGCGCGGCCCGCCTTTATCCGGCGGCAGCTTCACCGACCCGCCGATGTTCTCGAATATGCCCGGCAAAACCTGCGCATCGTTAATCACGATGTATTCGCCGACCTGCTGGTTGCGACCGCTCGGCGCCAGCCGCGCCGCGTCGATGCACTTTTCCAGGGCTTCATAAGCCACGGCCCTGTTCTTGAAACGCCTTATCGACCGCCGTTTGAGAATCGCCTCGTAAATATTCATGATGTAACCTCCCCGGTATAGTCAGTAATCAGCCTCTCGATTTTACGCGCCATCGCCGCCCAGTGGGTCCCCCGCCAGTAGATGCGGTGGCAGTTGGGACATTCCATGTACTGGGTCTGCGTCCGGTAAACGTAAGGCGGCACACGCCCCGCCACCTCCTCCCGGCTCCTGCTTTCCAGCGACTGGTTGCACTCGAGGCAGAGCGTGAAGGGCCGCGATTGCCCTTTCAGGTCGATGACGTTGATAAGTTGCTGCATCTGCCGCTCCGGCTCCTCGCTCTCGATCAATACCGCCTTCACCCGTCCGCCGCTGATGGCCCGCCGTCGCATCATCCCGGTGTCCCGTGTCAGGATAATCCTGCCCTCGGCCAGGGCCTGCTTTACCATTTTGGAGTCATCATCGCCGTTGAAAAACACGCTGTCGTAGCCCATCATCCTGAGCCACCTGGCCAGCTTGCCCACGTTGTGGTCGACGATGAATTGTCTCTCGCTGATGGCGCCACCTCCGCCCTGGGTTATAGCCGCAGTCGCATTCCTTCCCGCCCGAGGCGAATCGTCGTGTTGAGGCCCCTGGCCACCTCGTCGATTTCACTCTTGATGCCCTTCTCGTCGAGCGGGTTCATATGCACCAGGACTATCTGCGGCAGGTAGCCTTTGATCTCCCGGAATGACCTCATTTCCTCCCGGAAAAGGGCCGGGGTGAGGTGCCCCGTCTTCCGGGCGAAGTCTTCGTATTTATTCGGCGCGGTGACCTCGCAGAAGAGCAGGTCGGGTGATATCTGCCTCCAGATGTCGGCCAGGCCTGGTCCGGTGTCCGCCGTATAAAATAGCTTCTTGCCCTCGGCCGAGGTGATTTGGTACCCGACGGTCGGTACGGCGTGGTTCACCGTGACGGGCAATACGTTATAGCCCTCGATTTTCTCTTCGTTGCCGGGCTGCAGTTCCCTGGCCCGCAGGGACGGCTTTTCGGGCGGTTTGGTCATATAGTTGGGGTAGACGATATCGTTCAGCAGGTGGACGGCCAGGACGTTGTGCGTGGCCCTGGTGGCGTAGATATCCAGGGTTTTCCCGTACAGGGAGAAGTTGATGCCCAGGGCGGGGACATCCCGGAGGTGGTCGTAGTGCTGGTGCGTGAGCAGGACGGCCTTGAGCTTTTCCTGCTGTGCCCGGGACAGGCTGGCGGTCAGGCCGCCGGCGTCTATCGCCAGCACGTCGTCGATTAGCAGGCTGATGTACCGGGTCTCCCGCGATTCTATATTATGGGCGCCGAGGATTTGTATCTTCACGTCGACTGCTCCTGTCCCGATAGAGTAAACGGATTGTACCTGGTCTTATAGTCGTAGGTATCGACGCCTTCTTTGCGCTTCAGCCAGTTGACGATGGCATAGGTGGCCGGCGTGCAGATAGCCTCAATGGCAACCTTGGAGACCCAGTGCTGCCATATCATGACCCCCACGTTAGCTCCCGTGCCGATGTAGGCCAGGGTGATGAACAGCGAGGTATCGAATCCCTGTCCCACTATCGTGGAGCCGATGGTCCGGCTCCACAGCCAGCGGCCTTTGGTCAATATCTTCATCCTGGCCAGGACGAAGGAGTTGGCGAACTCGCCGACCAGGTAGCCGCATAAGGAAGCCCCGAGTAGTCGGGGCGCGAAGCCCAGGATGCTTTTATACGCCCCCTGCCCTGCCCAGAAATCGGCGGCGGGGAGCACCTGCCCTATCCAGGCGAAGAAGACGAAAATCAGGTTGCAGCTAAAGCCGAGCCAGATGACCCGCCGCGCGACGCGGTAGCCGTAGACCTCGGTGAGAACGTCGCCGAAGATATAGCTTACCGGGAAAACGAAAATGGCCGCCGGCAGCGTGAACGGCCCCAGGGTGATGACTTTTACGGCGATGATATTGGCGGTGATAAGGCAGGTAATGAAGAGGGCGATGATTATCACCAGTCGGTAAGAGATTTTCATTTCTTAAATCCAGCGGCGGCGGCGGAAGAAAATGAGCAACACGATGGAGAAGACGGCCATGATGATTATCAGCACGACGAAGGTAGTCCAGCTGCCGATCGTCAGTCCGCCGGGCAGGTGAACGTTCATGCCATAGATACTGGATACGATTACAAAAGGTAGTGCTATCGTGGCAAAGATGTTGAGTATGCGGATGACCCGGTTGACCCGGTCGGTGGCGAGGACGAAATCGGTGTCTTTGAATACTTCGATGATTTCCTTGCATTCGTCTAGCGTCTCGCAGATCTTGTTCATGTGGTCCATGAGGTCGCTGTAGTGGTCGGTTACGTCCACCTTGCTGAAGCGCTTTATCTTGTTTTCCATCTCGATAAAGATATTGCGGGTGGGGAACATGACTGACCTCTGGGTGATGACATCCCTTCTCAGGATGCTGATTTCTTTGGCGGTCTCCACTTCGGCGTCAAAGACGATGTCCTCCACGTCCTCCATGAGGCTGAGTATTTTATCGAGGACGGGGAAATAGGCGTCGATGGCCCGGTCGAGTATGCAGTACAGTAAAAAGCCGGAGCCGCCGCTGAGATATTCTTTGCGGGACTCTTCGTTGGCCTGGCAATCGCGGAAAAGCGCCATGGTGGTTTTCAGCTCTCCCGTGTGGACGGTAACCAGGTAATTTTCGCCGATGAACGCCGACCACTGCTGCTTGGTGGCGATGCGCGTCTCTTTGTGGTAGAGGGGATAATGGAAAACAAAGAAGATGTAGCCTGGATAAACATCTAATTTTGATATTTGCTTGCGACTGAGGCAGTCGTCCAGGGCCAGGGGATTGAAATGGTAATTCTGGGCCAGCCATTCTATTTCCCGCTTCGTTGGCGACTCGATATTTACCCACGTTAAATCGCCATGGGTAATCGTCTCGATTTTCGGTGATTCAGGAGAGGCTGGTTCTTCCTGGCCCTCTTTTTTCTTTTCGATTCCCCTGTGCCAGCCCAGCAGTTTCGCCACGAATGACCTCAAATTCCGGATTATTAATATATTTTAGCACAATAACATAGCGTTAAAAATAGACTGGGGTACTATTTGTTGACAAATAATGATAATGAGTTATAATAAGGAGTCCCGAATTTTGAATCTTAAAAAATGGTGGTTGGTTATGGGGAGGCGGAGACGGTTAATAAGGGCACTGTAGCTGCTAAAAGACATAGCGGGCGGTGCCCTTTTTATTTATGCGAGATCCTGAATAAATAACAGGGAGGTGGTGCGAATCTGAGGTAAACTTAACAATCCATCAAGGTATAACATTTATTAAAAAGAAGGAGGAGAAAAGATGAAATTTCTGGGTATAAGCACACTAAAAGACGCCGTCCTCATGCTTCCCCCAGCCGTAATGAGGCAGCTCATCGAAGGGACTCTAGCTGCCATCGCCCAGCAGAAAAAGGAAGGTAAAATGTTGGAATTTTACTTTTCACCCGGCTGGAGTCGTGCCGTGGCTATCATTGAAGCCAAGACTGCTGAAGAAATGTTTAAAAGTATCAATACGATGCCTATTGCCTCGTATTTGGATATGGAGTGTTATCCTTTAACTGATGGCATTGAAGCGTTGAAGGCTAACGTTGAAATGATCAAGGCAGCCGAAAAAATGATGGCTGGCGCCCCGAGATAAATCACCTGGTGAGCTGAAATAAAGGGGCGGCGTCCTTCAGCTGAAGGACGCCGCCCCCCATGTCTTTCTTCTATTTTCTTTCGATGATCATCGCCATGCCCTGCCCCCCGCCGATGCACAGCGTCGCCAGGCCGAGACGCAGATTGCGCCGCGCCATTTCATGGATAAGCGTGACCAGAATCCTGGCGCCGGTGCAGCCGATGGGATGCCCCAGCGATATCCCGCCGCCGTGCAGGTTCGTTTTGCTCATGTCGATGTTCAGTTCGCGGATGCAGCCGACGGACTGCGAGGCGAAGGCTTCATTAAGCTCGATATAATCGATGTCTTTCAGCGTGACTCCCGCCAGCTTGAGGACTTTCCTGGTGGCGGGCACGACGCCCAGGCCCATGTAGGCGGGGTCGACGCCGCCCGTGGCGTAGGCGCGGATGGTCGCCAGCGGCTTTAAGCCGAGTTGTTGCGCCTTCTTCGCCGACATCACCACCAGGGCGGCCCCCGCGTCGGTAATGGCCGAAGCGTTGCCGGCGGTAACGCCGCCGTCGGCCTTGAAGACCGTGGGCAGCTTGCCCAGGAGCTCCATGGAAGTCTCCCGCGGATGCTCGTCGGTATCGAACAGTCTGGTCTCCCTCTTCACTTTAATTTCCACGGGCACTATCTCTTCTTTGAAAGTGCCGTTTTTAATCGCTGCTAAAGCGCGGTTGTTGCTCTCCAGGGCGAACTCGTCCTGCTCTTTTCGCGATATGCCCAGTTTTACGGCGATATTCTCTGAGGTCACGCCCATGTGATAGTTGTAGAATATCTCCCAGAGTCCGTCGTAAACCATGCCGTCGACCATCTCCGCGTTGAACATGCGCGCCCCCCATCGCATCTTGGGGACATAGTACGGAGCGGCGCTCATGTTTTCGATGCCCCCCGCCACGATGACCTCGGCGTCGCCGGCTTTTATCGCCTGCGCGGCCAGCGCCACCGCTTTCATGCCGGAGGCGCAGATTTTATTCACCGTGAAGGCGTTGACTTCTTTGGGCACGCCGGCGTACATGGCGGCCTGGCGGGCGGGGTTCTGTCCCTGCCCGGCCTGAATGACGTTCCCCATGATGACCTCGTCCACCAGGACCTCCTGCAGAGAGCTGTCCCACTGGGCGTATTTCTTTTCCAGTTCAATGGGCCCCTCGTCCTTGAGGGCCTGGGGGGCATAGGTGGTATCTCTCTTTGGTTTCAGCCCGGCCTTTTTCAGGGCCGCCTGGATAACGATGCTGCCCAGCTTCACCGCCGGCACGTCCTGGAGCGCCCCTCCGTAGTTGCCGATGGCTGTCCTCACACCGCTGACGATGACGACTTCGCTCATAGATTTTCTCCTCTCATGCGGATATCGGTTCGAAACGTACGGGGTAAAGCCATATATTGACTTTAGAAAGTGAACAGACCCGCGCCGCCGCTGACCTCGATGGCTTCCCCGGTGAGATAGCTCGATTCTTCGGACGCCAGGAAAACGAGGATATCGCTGAGCTCCTGGGGCGTCCCGGGGCGTCTCATCGCCAGGGTCTTGACGATGCGTTCGCGGAATTCCGGGGCCACCTCGTGGAAAGCCCCGCCGTCGATTACCCCCAGGACGAGGGCGTTGCAGGTCACGCCTTTACGGGCGGCTTCCAGGGCGACCGTTTTCGTCAGGCCGATGAGCCCGGCTTTAGTAGCGGCGTAGCTGCACTGGCCGGCCCCTCCCATGGTGCCCGTAATCGAGGAAATATTGATTATGCGCCCCCAGCCGCGCTCCATCATGCCCGGCAAGACACACCGGATGGTATTGAACGGGCCGGTCAGGTTGACGCTTACGTCCCTGGCCCAGTCCTGGATTTTCATCTTGACCAGCGTGACCGCGCGCACGATGCCGGTGGCGGCGTTATTGATGAGGATTTCGATGTTTCCCAGCTCTTTCTCGACGAATTTTATGCCGGCCTGTACCTGGTCGAAGTCCGCCACGTCCATCTTGATGGCTAGGGATTTCCTGCCCATGGCGACGATGTCTGCGGCCACCTCTCTGGCTTTTTCCATGTGGCTGTAGCCAATAACGGCGACGTGACAGCCGGCCCTGGCTAGGGACAGGCAGTGGGTTATCCCCAGTCCGTGTGAACCGCCGGTAACCAGGGCTACCTTGCCTTCGATACTCATTATATCTCTCCTTCATTATTCCAGACTGGCCGGACGGCCTTCAGCACGGGTCCGACTTCATGTCTGGATATTTTTAGGCTTAACCAGGTCCCCGACAGGGAGGATATTATTATGAATTTTATCAGAAGGGTTGCCTGGCCGTCAAAGCGTTTTACAAAACGCCCGGTTAATTGTTATAATACTTGTATTAATATTATAAGTACATGTTAAAATAACGGGATTGGAAAAAGGCGCCTGTCTCGTTTCGAGAAAGGAGAATCTATTTGACGGAATACCTAAAATAAACTATTTTACGAGGTTTTACCCCTGGCCCTATTAATAAACATTTTTATATTAAGGAGGAATGCGTTGAAACTTAATGGTAAATTGATAAAAATCCTGGGCGTCCTCACTATTATAATGGCGTTGTTCTGGCTGCTGCCCGGATGTGCCGGAGAGGCAACACCAACGCCGACATCCTCGCCCACGCCTACGCTTTCGCCCACGCCAACCAGCGTACCCGTATTGGCCGGCAAGGCCAGGTTCAAGGTAGCCACTACCACCAGCCTGTACGATACCGGTCTCTGGGGGTACCTTGAGCCGATGTTCGAGCAGAAATATAGCGTCGAGATGGATATCATTTATGCCGGCACCGGCGCGGCGCTGAACCAGGGGAGGAACGGCAACGTCGATGCTGTGACCGTTCATGACCCTGACCAGGAAAAAACATTCGTTAGTGACGGCTACGGGATAGATAAAAGAAGCTTTGCCTATAACTTCTTCATGATTGCCGGTCCCGCCGCTGACCCGGCCGGCATTAAGGGGCTGGCTCCTGCCGACGCGTTCAAGAAGATATATGACGCCGGCACGGCCAACCCGGATGGCGTTAAGTTTGCCTCCCGGGGCGATAATTCCGGGACGCACGGCGCCGAAAAGCGGCTCTGGGCCAGCGCCGGTTACACGTACACCACGGGCATCGAGGGGAAGCCCTGGTACGTAGAGTCCGGGCAGGGCATGGGGCCCACTCTGACTCTGGCGGACCAGTTGAACGCCTACGTCCTCTGTGACGGTTCCACGTTCCTGTCCTTTAAAGGCAAAATTGCGCTGGTATCTCTGGTGGAAAACCCGTCAGAGGATACTCTTAATATCTACAACGTATATGCCATTAGCACTGATAAAATAAAGACAGCCAACATCGCGATGGCTAAAAAATTCATCAACTGGCTCATTTCTGATGAAGTCCAGGACCTTATCGGTAAGTACGGCGCCGCGGAGTTCGGGGGCCCGCTGTTCCATCCCGTTAACGACGGCGGCTGCACCTACAGCGCCTGCCCGGACCCGGTTGAAAACATGAAACCTGTCCAGTAATATTAGACCGGTGGCTTGCTGCCGTTTGGCTAGTGGGGGTGCCGACTGTCGGCCGGCACCCCCCGGATCAAATTTTTAAGGTGGTGCCTTGAGCGGTTTCTGGCAGGGATTTGCCAAAGCGTTTGAACTTATCTTCACGTTTGACCCCGAAGTGATGGGAATAACGGCAAGGACGCTGGTTATTTCGTTTTCTTCCTGCATCGTGGCGACGATTATCTGCCTCCCGCTGGGGAGTTTGATTCACTTCAGACAATTCACGGGTAAAAGGCTTTTAATCAGCTTAATCCAGACATTCTACAGCATTCCCACGGTGGTCGTGGGCCTGTTGGTATTTATCATCTTTTCTCGCACGGGGCCGCTGGGTTATTTCAACCTTATGTTCACACCTACGATTATGGTCATCGGCCAGATTATACTGATTTCGCCCATCGTGCTGGGGCTGACTATTTCCGCTTTAAGCAACGTGGATAGGAGTATCACGGATACTGCCCGTTCCATGGGCGCGAGCGGCTGGCAGACCGGGCTGGTGACTATCAAAGAGGCGAGGTTCGCGGTCATGGCGGCGGTGACGCTGGGGTTCGGGCGCGCCATCTCGGAGGTGGGGCTGGCCCTGATGGTGGGCGGCAATATCAAGGGATATACGCGCGTGCTCACCACGGCTATTTCCCTGGAGACGTCCAAGGGCGATGTTGAGCTGTCGATTGCGTTGGGAATCATTCTTATTGTTCTGGCTTTAATCATCAATCTGGTCTTTAACCGGCTGCAGCAGAGGCGCTGATGTCTTTTATTGAAATTAAAGAAGTTTATCAGAGGCGGGACGGGCGGGATATCCTGAAGAATATCAATATCAGGATTGACCGCGGCAAGGTCTTCGCTTTGATTGGCCCCACCGGGGCGGGTAAAACGACCCTTTTGCGCCTTATCGATATGCTGGACAGACCGTCGGCCGGCTGCATCGTCTTTGACGGCGTCGACGTGACGGCCTCCGGAAAATCCAGGCTGGAAGCGCGCCGCCGCATGGCATTTGTCCTCCAGAAGCCGATAGTCTTTAATGCCAGCGTTTACGATAACATCGCTTACGGTTTAAAGTGGCATGGTTTGGACCGCCGGCGAGCGCAGGACAAGGCGGATGGCATCTTGGATATCGTGGGTATGGCCGCGTACAGGAAGCGGAATGCCCGGACGCTTTCCGGCGGCGAGGTCCAGCGAGTGGCTATCGCCCGTGCCCTGGCTACCGGCCCGGAGGTGCTGCTGCTCGATGAGCCTACCGCTAACCTCGACCCCGCTTCGGCTTCGAAAATCGAGGACCTTGTCTGGGATATTATCAAGCATGAGGCCATTACGGTGGTTATGGCGACCCACGATATGTCACAGGGGCAGCGCCTCGCCGACCGGATAGGAGTGCTGGTCAGCGGCGAGATTGTCCAGACCGGCGGGGCCAGGGAGGTCTTTACCTCCCCGAGAAATCGTGAAGTGGCTGAGTTCGTCGGCATGGAGAACATCATCGATGGCGTGGTCATTTCCGCCGAAAACGAGATGGTTACCATCGATATCAAAGGCACGCCCATCGAAGCCGTGGCGGATTTCGGGCCCGGCGACCCCGTACTGGTCTGTGTCCGGCCGGAGGACGTGACCATATCCCTGGAAAAAGTGTGCGGCACCAGCGCCCGCAACTGCCTGGCCGGAACGGTCAACTGGACGGCATTAGATGGCCCGGTCTGCCGCATCGAGATAGATTGCGGCTTCCCGCTGGTGGCGCTGGTCACCCGGAAGTCCGCCGAGGAACTGGAGTTGAAAAAGGGCAAGCAGGTCTACGCTACCTTCAAGGCGGTGAGTATCCACGTCATCAGGCGGCATTGACAGTACGATTGTATTGATGCTATATTTTTTAGGCTGGTAGCGTAGCTCAGTGGCAGAGCAGGGGACTCATAAGCCCTTGGTCGGCGGTTCAAATCCACCCGCTACCACCAAAACCTCAAGCATTTCTCAAATCGAATTAGATTACCGCTCCCGACTAATGATGCTCCTCCGCTTCGGCCTTTTCAGCCTCTGCCTTCGTCTTGTGCACGGTCTTGTCGGGATGGTTGGGGGGAGAGTAGAGCGTATATAGCTTTAGCTTCGTGTTCTTCGATGCGTTTATGACGTTATGGTATGTGCCGGCCGGCACGATAACCGCATCGCCGTCTTTTACCAGATGTTTTTCTTTTCCTCCGAAAATGAATTGAGCTTCGCCCTGCTCGATGCGGAAAAACTGGTCAACCTTAGGATGGACTTCGTTGCCGATTTCTTCGCCTGGCTGTAAACACATTACCACAAGCTGGGCGTACTTGCCGGTATACAATACCTGCCTGAAATAGTTATTGCTTAAAGTCTGTTTTTCAATTGAGCCGACATATCCTGCCATAGTGATACCTCCTTAAGGTTGCTATAAAAATTATAACATATAGCCGTCAATCCACGTAAAGTAAAAATCCCTTCAGGTATTCCGTCTCCGGGTGATAGATATTAATCGGGTGGTCGTAGGGCTGGCGGTATCTTTGGAGTATCCGCGCCCGCCGTCCGGCTTCCAGCGCCGACTCGAAGACGACCTGCTGAAAAAGCCTCTCGTCCACGAAGCGCGAGCACGAGAATGTCAGGACGAGTCCCTGCGGTCGCACTTTCTGGATGGCCAGCCGGTTGATGTCTTTATAGCCGCGGCAGGCCGGGACGACGTCCGACTTTTTCTTGGCGAAGGCGGGCGGGTCGAGGATGATAAAGTCGTAGTCGAGCTCCGGCCTTCTCAGGAACTCGAACACGTCGGCGGTAAAAAACGAGCCCGCGTCAGCCGTTATGCCGTTAAGCATGAAATTTTCCCGCGCCAGGCCGATGGCCTTTTCGGATGATTCCACCGAGTCCGCCCGTATGGCGCCTCCCTTGATGGCATAAACGGAGAACGCGCCGGTGTAGGCGAAGGCGTTCAGGACGCGCCTCCCGGCGGCCTGTTCCCTGACTAACTTACGCATCTCGCGCTGGTCGAGGTAAAATCCCGTTTTTTGTGAACCGGCGACGTTCACCAGGAAAGGCAGCCCATCTTCCCGTATCCGCACCTGCTCCACTGGCTCGCCGTAGAGTGTCGCTTCGTAGTCCTGCAGCCCTTCTTCGCGGCGGGAGGGGAGGTCGGATTTTTCATAAACGCTCCTGGGCTTGAGCTTTTCCGCGAGAATGTCCAGAATAAAAGGTTTTAGCCTGTCCATCCCCAGCGTGCCGACCTGCAAAACAAGCACGTCGTCGTAGAGGTCGGCGACCAGGCCGGGGATAAAATCGCCCTCGGCGTTTATCAGGCGGAAGGCGTTGGTTACAGCCGGGTCGAAGTACCGATGCCGCAGTTCAATGGCGCGCTCCAGGTTCTGGCTGATGGCATCCTCGGGCGGCGTATCGCCGAAGCTCACCATACAGCCGGTTATCGATGCTTTCTGGTTAAAATAGGCGTGGCCCAGCATGTCGCCGTCCGCGCTCTGGACGGGCAGGATACTCCCGTTTTCGAAGTCCGGCATCGACCGTATCGCACCGGAGAAAATCCAGTGGTGGCGGTTCCGGATGGCTTTGTCCCGGCCGGGCTTTAATATCACGCTTTCCATGGTCTCTCCGACTTTTCTGCCAGCAGGCGGACAACCGGCCGGTCGGGCTCGGTAAATTCCGCCTCCTCCAGTTCGGAAGGTATCACCCAGCGTATCTCGTCGTGGTCGGTGAGTTTGAGTTCGCCGGAGACGATGCTCGCCCGGTAGGCGAGGAGTTCGATGGATAGATTCTGGCTCTGGTAAGTGACAGCGCGTAGTAATCCCCCGACGCGTATGCGCACTCCCAGCTCTTCGGCGATTTCCCGCGCCACTGCTTTCTCCGGGGTTTCGCCCTTTTCGAGCCTGCCTCCGGGGAACTCCCAGAACCCGCCGTAGCCGGTCTCCTGCCGCCGCCGCGCTATCAGGACTTTCCCCTCCCTTTCGATAACGGCGGCCACTATTTTTAGACGTTTCTTCATTATTCTCATAATCATATTAAACCAGCCACCGGGCGGCATACAAGCTTGGATGGAGCCGCAAATAATTTATTGTTATGATAGAATATTGATAATACGGCCATATTCAGGAGGAAAACTTTGGAAGAAAAAATTGTCTATTTTGAAGAGCCGGGCCCCGTTAACACCGAGACTGTCCTGCGCCTGGCGGGCGAGCGGGCCAAGGCCCGCGGCATTAAAAAATGTGTCCTTGCCTCGACGACGGGCGAGACGGCGCGCCTGGCGGCGAAGCTCTGGGCTAAGAGCGGTATAAAGCTGGTGGTGGTGCCCCATCAGTACGGGTTCGGCCTGGGCCAGCGGTTTCCGCCGGAGCTGGTCTCGGAGCTCGCTAAACAAGGACATAAAGTCCACTTCGGCACGATGCTTTTCCATACCGAGAATTTTTACGGCATGAACACGCCCTTCGTTATGGCGAGTCTGCTCCGCACCTTTTGCCAGGGGATGAAGGTCTGCGTCGAAATTTTAGTCATGGCGGTGGACGGCGGGCATGTCGATGTCGGTGAACAGGTGGTGGTCGTGGCGGGTTCCGGTCGCGGTTCGGATACCGCCGTCGTAGCGCTGGCTGCCCCTTCTACGCGCCTGGCCGACCTTCATATCACCGAAATTATCTGCAAGCCACTCCAGACCAGGCAGGGCCTGCCTCCCAAGATGCCTCCTCCGCCCCCTCCGCCGGAGAAGAAGCCCTAAAAACGCTGTAGATTACTAGTCCATCTGCGGCCCGACCAGCGGCTGGTACCGGGCGGCCTCGGAAATAACCTTTTGTTGCTCGGCGGCAGTCAGGGGCTTAAATCGTCGGGCGGCGTCGATAATCGTCGGCCAGAGTTTCAGCTCGCCGGGCAGGACCGCGCTGGTAATATCCTGGCTCAGCGTGTACCACAGGCTTTTTTCTATGTCCGCTTTCTCGGTGAATGGTTCGTACCACGTCTGGCAATGGTGTGAGGCGGGAGAGCGGGCTTCCCAGGCCTGTTTCGCCATCGATTTTATGGCCAGGACGCCGACGTCTTTCCGTCGTGCCGTCTTCAGCAGCGTCGCGAAGTCGTTCCAGTCGGTTACGTGGGCGGCGTGTACCCGGTTCAGCGGGAACATCACGGTATCGAAGTCGAAGCGGCGCAGCGCCTTGTTCTGCAGCGGCGGGTTGTGCCCGGTGATGCCGATGAAACGCACCAGTCCCTGCTCTCTGGCTTCCAGAATGGCTTCCAGCGCACCGCCGGGACCGAGGACGGTGTCCAGGACCTCGGTGGTATCGACCCCATGCAGCTGGAACAGGTCGAAGGCGTCGATTTTTAGAATTTCCAGCGACCTCATTAAATCTTCCCGGGCATCTTCTTTACGTCTTTCGGCGGTCTTGCAGCCGATGAAGAACTGTTTCCCGTTTCTGCCCAGCCATGAGCCGATGCGTTTTATCGCCTCCCCGTATATTGGCGATACGTCGATGTGATTGACGCCGTTGTTTAGCGCCATTTCCAGGGCGGCGTCGGCCTCTTTCTGCTTGCTCCGGAAGAGGGCAAAGCCCCCGAAGGCGATGATGCTGCTCATATGCCCGGTCTGGCCGAGTCGTCTCTTTTCCATCTCTGTCTCCCGCCATCTTCTCTTAGTTAAATGTTGACACAGCGCTGGTATATTTTCAAATACTGTTTATTAATTCGATTTTTCGGGTATAATGGACTAAAAGATATAAAAGGAAAAAGCGAAATGAACCGCGATGAATTAGCCGGCAAAGTGGAAAACCTCGCCGGTCTGGTGGACTATCAGGCAGGGTCTGTCGTCAGCCGGACGATTATTGATAAGCCCGCCGGCACCCTGACGCTTTTTGCTTTCGACGCGGGCCAGGGACTCAGCGAGCATACGGCGCCGTTTGACGCCCTGGTCTATCTCCTCGATGGCCGGGCCGAGGTCGCTATATCCGGTCAGCCCCTCCAGCTGAAGCAGGGTGAAATGGTCATCATGCCGGCCAACCGGCCCCACGCTCTTAAAGCCCTCCGCCGCTTTAAAATGCTGCTGGTAATGATTAAGTCCTGATATCACCGGAAAAGCTAACAAACCCGTCTCCATCACCGCGCGTATTTTTTTAGGATACGCAGACCTCAATATATTCAAGGCGAAAAACCTTGCGCAATTAGTTCCCTCTCTTGCATTTTGACGTTAAATTGCGTATAGTTATGGGGAATATCCTATTCGTTCTTGTTCAGGAGGTGCGCCATGCTGGATGAACTGGGACAGAAAATAATCGGGGAACTCCAGGAAGACGCCCGGCAGAGCTTTCGCGAAATCGGCCGCAAACTCAAGGTATCGGAAGGGACGGTGCGCAATCGGGTCAAGGCCCTGGTGAAAAGCAGTACGATGAAGATCAGCGCCATACCCAATCCCCAGCAGCTGGGGCTCAATTTCATGTGCGTCATGTGCATCGAGGTCAAGGTTGGTACCGCCGAAAAAGTGGAACAGCGGTTGATACAGAGCCCCAATGTATATTATCTCTGTGGCTGCACCGGCACCTATGATGTCGTCGGGATTTTCGTTTTTCATTCGCCGGCGGGATTTGACGCGTTCGTCAAGAACGTTATCGCCGGTATTCCCGAGATAGTCAGGACCACGACGTTCGTGGCGATGCACATTTCCCGGAGCCCCTGGGAGCATAACCTGGACGTAGCGGCGTTATTGAAATCCTGAACACATTTCGTCCCGGCTGATGGCATTTCATCTACCGGGCGTAAACGCTACTAGCTTGCCTTTGGTCTTGTGCCAATCGTTCGTTTGACATTGCCAGGGTGGGGGAGCTAATATTTTTTAAAGGGAATATGACGCTATTTGATGCTAAAGGGTTAGCCCGCCGCGAAGATCTGGAACGCCGCCATCGGTCCATCGTAAAACGCCGCAGAATTATCTGGTTTTCGATTCTCGGCGTCGTCGTTTTATTTATCCTTTTCGTCGTTTTGTTCAATTTCACTGATATCATGTTCGGCGTGTCGGTGGACCTGGAGTCCGCGCCGCAAAACGGGGACTGGGTGATGTTCCATCGCGACCAGGCGCACACAGGCAGTGTCGGGGAGGGGGCATCTCCTGACGGCACCCTGAAATGGACCTTTACCACCGGCGCGGCCATCCATTCGTCGCCGGCGGTGGTCAACGGTGTTGTCTATTTCGGCTCCCGGGACCACTATATATATGCCGTCGATGCCTTGACCGGACAGGAGCTCTGGTCATTTAAGACGGGCAGCTGGGTGGATTCTTCACCGGCCGTGGTTAACGGGGTGGTCTATTGCGGCTCCAACGATGGCCACCTGTATGCCATCGATGCCGCCACTGGTACCGAGCTGTGGCGTTTCTGGACCCGTTATGTGGTAAGGTCTTCTCCCGCCGTGGCTGACGGGAAGGTATATTTCGGTTCGGATGATTTCCGTCTCTATGCGGTGGACGTCCTGACGGGTAAAGAGCTGTGGGAACTCAAGACGAAAAATACCGTATTATCTTCCCCGGTGGTCACGAAAGGCGTTGTTGTTGTCGGCTCGATGGACGGCTCCTTATATGCCGTTAACGCGGAAAGCGGCAGGCATCGCCTTGACTTCCGAACGGCGTCCTCTATTGGCTCGTCCCCAGCGGTAGATAATGGTGTCGCCTACTTCACTAATTCCGCCGGTCAGCTTTTCGCCATCGACGCCAAAGCCAGGAATTGGCTCTGGGAAAATAAACTGATTGTTTACTGGCGGACTCTCTACGTATACGGAGTGGCCCCGGCACCGCCGGTTCCCTCCGGTTTTCTCTGGTCGCTGATGTTGGGGACGGAGAGCAAGGTAAGTTCTTCTCCGGCTGTTCGGGACGGCACCATATACCTTGGTTCGGGCAGTTCCCTGATGTCTATCGCGATAGCGGATGGCACCATTAATTGGAAGTTTGACGCTGGGGGTTGGATTTTGTCCTCGCCCGCGGTTACGGATAACGCCGTCTATTTCGGCAGCTATGACGGGCACCTGTACGCCCTGGACAGGGCCACCGGCGCCAGGCTATGGGACTATCTCACGGGAAACATTATTACATCGTCGCCAGCGGTAGCCGGCGGCACGGTATATGTGGGCTCTGAAGACGGCAAGCTGTACGCTTTCGACTAGTCCCGGGGCGGCTTTCGGCTCTGTCCTTCGGAAAACTTTTTAGCCAGTTCCCCGCTTCTCTTTCGGGTTTCCTTCATGAATTCGTCTCTGCCCAGCTTAAACCAATAAGGCTCCCATTCCATTTCCTTGAGGTTTTCCATCAGGGGAGATATGGCATCGAACGGGAATGTGATGATGAACAGACCGTCCGGCAGGACACCCCGGGCTTTCATGCTGAAGCCCAGCCCGCTGACGATATAGTTCATTTCGCCGCTCAGGTAGGGATGGGCGTATATCCAGGCGCAGGCCAGGCAGGTCGTCCCCTTGGCGTGCCACATCTTCCCATCGGAAAAGCTGCTGGCCCGGAGGATTATTTCCGCTTGCGTCGTATTGGCGGTGATAATCAATAAATCGGGGTCGAAATTCATCTGGTCGATGGCGGCATGGGTGATGTATTTGACGGAATCTTTGGGTAATACCGGTACATAGTCGTAAATTCTCCGGTTGGCGCCCGGGTTTTTAAACATGGCATACATCGGCCCGAGCTGACCGCTGTACATCATAGGGGGAAAATCAGTCATGCCCAGCACCTGCTCGCCGCACTGCACGTTTTCCCTGGCGACATAGAACGGCTGGCTGGTCTGTGCTTCCTTGAACATCTCACAAAGGGCCAGGCTTTTGGCCGTTTGTTTGACTCCCTTCGGTTTGCCTAGCGAGTACTTCACGCCCACCGGTTTTCGTTCGAAGTTAAATTTATCGAATACGGCGTAGTCTGTCTTTTTCGAAATCATCTTTGCTCCCTTGCCATTTTTGAAGTAATAATGCGCTGATAAAAACGATAACTACCTGATATTAACCGGACTGCCGCAGCGCGCGCAGATGATGCCCGGTTCCGGATAGTCGGGCGGTATCTTATATTTTGTCCCGCAGTTGGCGCAGGTCACTATTTTATAGTTGTTCATGCGCAGGAGCATATCGGACGTCTCCCTGGTACGCTGTATCCTGTCCGCCTCAACGCCGTGCGTTTCGGCGGACGGAGCCCGCAGCGCTACGCTGCCGGCGGCCGCCAATGCCGACTGTGGGACAATTTTCTGGTGTTTGACCTGCTCGTAAGCCCTTTCGTAGTCGGCCGGCGAAGCGCCGGCCATGGCGCGGAGAATTCTGATGCGCTCGGAAATGGGCGGGTGGGTGCTGGTGAGGTCGGCAGCTTCATGGCCTTCCTTGCGGAAAGGGTTGATGGTGTACATCGGCGCGGTGGCGTTGTTGGCGTTTTTAAGCTGCTTCGTCGAGGCGGCCAGCTTCTCCAGCGCCGAAGCCAGTCCCTCCGGATACCTGGTATATAAGGCTGAGGAGGCATCGGCCAGGTATTCGCGCTTTCTCGATACGGCGAAGTAAAGCAGCTGGGCGGCAATGGGCGCCAGTATCATCAGGACCAGGGCTACCACCAGGACGATTGCCTGCCCTCCGCCGCCTGACCGGCTGCTGGAACGCCGGTTGCCCATGCCGCTGAAGAACAGTACCCGGGTGCCGTACCAGGCGAGGATAACGATGGTGCCGAGTAGCACGCCGGCCAGGGACATTAGCAGCACGTCGCGGTTCTTGATGTGGGATATCTCGTGCCCGACGACCCCCTCGAGTTCGTCGCGGTTGAGGTTTTGGAGCAGGCCGGAGGTGACCGTGACGGCGGTCCTGTCCTTGGAGCGGCCGGTGGCAAAGGCGTTCATGGCCGGGTCGTCGACGATGTAGATTTCGGGCATTTTCTCCAGGCCCGAGGCTATTTTCATCTCCTCGACGACGTTATAAAGCTGGGGGTGGTCTTCGGCGGTGATTTTTCTCGCCCCGGACACGGAGAGCAGGATGCTGTCGCCCTGGAAATAGGCGATGAGGAGCATTACTGCCCATATGGCCGCCGCCACGAGCAGTCCGGCGACGCCGTTCCCCGCGAAAGCTATCCCGAGGAAATAGCCGATGACCAGCAGCAGCGCTCCCAGGATGCCGATAAGGAACGCCGACCTCATCTGGTTGGACCTTATTTGCTCCCACATGAGATATCAACCTCTATACGGTTTGCGTGCTTTTTATTTTATTGTTGGAAGCTTACCTTCGGGGCTTCTCTTTCCGCCGGCGCGGCGGTCTCGAAGAACTCCCCGGCCTTGAAGTTCATCATCCCGGCGATGACGTTGGAAGGGAACATCTGGGTTTTGTTATTGTACCGGAGGACGGAGTCGTTATAGAACTGACGGGAAAAACTGATTTTGTTCTCCGTCGAGGTCAGCTGCTCCTGCAGATTGAGGAAGTTTTCGTTGGCTTTTAAATTGGGGTAGGCTTCCACGACCGCCAGCAGCCGGGCCAGGGCTGAGCCCAGTTCCCCTTCCGCTTTAGCCCTCTCTCCGACTCCGGCGTTCTGGGCCGCCTGGGCCAGATTGCGAGCCTTGGTGACCGCTTCGAGGGTTGCTCTTTCGTAAGTCATGTATCCCTTGACCGTTTCCACCAGGTTCGGGATGAGGTCAAAACGCCGCTTTAGCTGGACGTCTATCTGCGCCCAGGCGTTCTTGACCTGGTTGCGCAGGCCGACCAGTCCGTTGTAGTAGCCCCAGACCATAAGGGCAAGAATCGCCAGTACGCCCAGGACTATCCATAATGGTAGTAGTGCCATTGGACCCTCCTTCTTCTTTTATTTTTTGGCTTTAAATGTGTCCCCGAGAAAAGCCATTACCCGTTGGGAAGCGCCTTCTCCCGGCGGAGTTTTGGCCGCCAGTTGCGTTAGTAGCTGCTGAATTTCGCCCCCGTCGAACCAGATTCCCTGCCCCTGCCGGCAGACGTCGATAATTATCGCCGGCTCGCCGACGGCTACGTCGCGCATCTTCCGGCGGCATATCGGACATTTCCTCGGGTGGGGTGTTTCTTTTACCTCCGGCAGGCGGAGCAGGGCTCCCGGGGAGAAGTCCGTACCGGGCACGCCCGCGGCCTCTAAGAAAAGCTCCAGTTCGGTCGTATCGAACCAGACCCCTCCGCAATTGGGGCAGTAGTCGAGTTCGATGCGGTGGCTCTCCACGATTATCATGACCTTGCGGCATTCCGGGCAGAGCATGGTTATCACCCCGCGTTGCTTTTCTATTTTTCATTATAGCACAGCTTTATGAAAACTGAAAAAGCCTCTCTGGCCTCTTTATCTGCTATAATTATACCGTGACTCGCGATATTGCCCTTTACCTTCATTTTCCTTTCTGCCGCCGCAGGTGCCGCTACTGCTCCTTCGTCTCTTATGAAGGCCGCGAAGCCGATATCCCTGCTTACTTAAACGGTCTTAAAACGGAAATTGCTCGTTGTTCTCGCCATGGTCGCGCCTCTAGTATTTACTTCGGCGGCGGCACTCCGAGCCTCATGACCGCCGCTCAAATCGGTGACGTCCTGGCGGCGGTCCGCTCCCGCTTCGCCGTGTCCCCTTCTGCGGAGGTATCCCTTGAAGCCAACCCCGGCACCGTCGATGAAGAATTTTTTAACGGTATTAAAAAACTCGGCGTTAACCGTCTGAGCCTCGGGGTGCAGAGCCTCAACGATGGTGAGCTGGCGCTGCTGGGCAGGATTCATTGTGCCTCTCAGGCAAAAGAAGCGTTGTACCTTGCACGAAAGACCGGCTTCGATAACGTTAATCTGGACCTTATTTACGGACTGCCCGGTCAGTCTCTATCGGACTGGCACGAGTCTCTGGATATAGCCTTGGCGATGGCGCCGGAGCACCTCTCGCTTTATGCCCTCGCCCTTGAATCCGGCACCCCCCTGTGGCAGGCTGTTGAAAATAAAGAGCTCTCCGCTATCGACCCTGACCTCGCCGCCGACCAGTATGAGCTGGCCGAGGATATCCTGGCGGCGCGCGGCTACCGGCACTACGAGATATCGAACTGGGCCAAGCCGGGTTTTGAGTGCCGCCATAACCTGGTCTACTGGCGGAACCGGCCCTATCTGGGCTTCGGCGTCGCCGCCCATTCCTGTCTGGACGGGCACCGTCTGGCTAACACCGCCAGCCTGGACAATTATCTTTCGGCCTTTTCCCGCGGCGTGTTGCCGGAAAAGGCTCTGGATGAGAAAATAAGCCCCGAGCTGCGTCTGGCGGAAACGGTTATTCTGGGGCTACGACTTGATACCGGTGTTTCCGCCGCCGGTATTCAAGAACGCTATCGTCAAACCGCCGGAGATATGACTGACTTAGGATTAATGGAAAATTCCGGCGGTAATCTCCGGCTCACCCGCCGCGGCCGGCTTTTGAGCAACGAGGTGTTCTGGCGTTTCCTGCCGGAGGATTAAGAGTAAAAAATGGACCAGGCGTTAATCAGAAACTTCTGCATCATTGCCCATATCGACCACGGTAAATCGACCCTGGCCGACCGCCTTATCGAGCTTACCGGCGCCCTCCGCCACGAGGACATGGGCGAGCAGGTGCTCGACAACCTGGAGCTGGAGCGCGAGCGCGGCATCACCATCAAGGCCAAGGCCGTGAGGCTGAATTATCAGGATAAAGACGGTAAAAACTACCGACTCAACCTTATTGATACGCCGGGCCATGTCGACTTTTCTTACGAGGTCTCCCGCACTTTGGCCGCCTGCGAGGGCGCCATCCTGGTCGTCGATGCCACCCAGGGCATCCAGGCGCAGACGCTGGCGAACTATTATCTGGCCATGGAGCATAACCTGGAGGTTATCCCCGTTATCAATAAGATAGACCTCCCCGCCAGCGAGCCCGAGCGCGTTTTGGAAGAGGTCGTCAGCGTTTTTGGGTTTAAATCACCGGAGGTGCTGCTCATCAGCGCCAAGACCGGCCAGGGCGTTTCGTCGCTATTGGAAGAAATCGTCCGCCGTATCCCCGCCCCGAAGGGCGATGTTAATCAGCCGCTGCGGGCGCTTATCTTCGACTCTCACTATGACGACTACAAGGGAGTTATCGCTTATCTGCGTGTCATGGACGGCGGCATCGTTAAGGGAGATAAATTAAGGTTAATGGGGCAGGGCACCGAGCTGGAAGCCCTTGAGGTCGGCTACTTTGCCCCCGGCCCCGCCCCCGCGGCGGAGCTGGCCGCCGGCGATGTCGGTTATATCGCCACGGGACTTAAAAACATCGGCGACTGCCGTGTCGGCGATACCGTGACGCTGCTTAAAAACGGCGCTGCCGCGCCGCTGGTCAGCTATCTCCCTCCCAAGCCCATGGTCTTCGCCGGTATTTACGCCACCCAGGGTGAAGAATACCCTGACCTGCGCGATGCCATCGAGAAGCTGAGACTTAATGATGCCTCTCTCTCCTACGAGCCGGAGTCCAGCCCGATTCTCGGTCACGGCTTCCGCTGCGGCTTTCTGGGCCTGCTGCATATGGACATCGTCCGCGAGCGCCTGGAGCGGGAGTTCCATCTGTCGCTGATTGTCACCGTGCCCGCGGTCAAATTTATCGTCACCGTCGCCGGCGACCGACAGGTCACCGTGGTCAACCCCACCGATTTCCCCCCGCCCGCCGGTATCACCAAGATAGAAGAGCCCTGGGTGAAAACAACCATCATCACGCCGTCGGCCTTTATCGGCGCCCTGATGGAGTTCGTCATCGCCGCCGGCGGCGTCTATAAACGCACCGAGTACCTCGGGCAATATCGTGGGGGCAGCGAGCTGGGACAGCGGGTCCTGCTGGAGTACGAGGTACCGCTGCGCTCGATGCTGACCACATTCTACGACATGTTAAAAAGCCGCAGCCGCGGCTACGCTTCGCTGGACTACGAGTTCATCGGCTACCGCGAAGCCAGGCTCGTGAAGCTGGATGTTCTTATCAACGATGTGCCGGTAGACGCCTTCAGCCGTATCCTGCCGCCGGAGAAAGCCCACGAGGTCGGTAAAATGGTGGTGGACAAGCTGAAGGAAACGATTCCCCGCCAGCTGTTCAAGGTGCCCATTCAGGCGGCCGTAGGCAGCCGGGTCATCGCCCGCTCGGATATTGCCGCCAGGCGCAAGGACGTCCTGGCCAAGTGTTACGGCGGCGATATCACCCGCAAGCGCAAGCTCCTGGAAAAGCAGCGGGAGGGCAAGAAGAAGATGAAGTCTATCGGCCGGGTGGAGGTGCCCAAAGAGGTGTTTCTGGAGGTCCTCAAGCTCGGTTAGAGTCAATTTTTTTGGCGGGAATTTGGAAGTTCAGGGTTGTCCCTTCGCCCGGTTTCGAGACTATTTCCATCGTGCCGCCCAGCAGCCAGACGCGCTCCTGCATTCCCAGCAGCCCCAGTTTACCGTTATGGGGGAGGTCATCTATAGCCTCCTCGGCGTTGAAGCCCTGGCCGTTATCTTTCATGGTCAGTTTTAAATCGTCTCTGGTAAACTCCACGATTACGCTTGTCTGGGACGCCCGGGCATGCTTTCGGATATTGTTGAGCGCTTCCTGGACGATGCGGAACACGGAAAGCTCTATTTCTCCCGTGAAACGCCTTTCCTCGCCGACGACGCTGAAGGTGACGTTCATGTCCGTGCTCTTGATGTTGTTCGCCAGTGAACGCAGCGCGGGTATCAGCCCCAGGTCGTCCAGCAGCGAAGGGCGCAGGTTTTGTATGAAGCTGTTCATGGACTGCAGCCCCTGGTTGAGGAGGTCGCGGATTTCCTGGAGGGCCGCCTCTTCGTCCTTGCCGAACCGGTGCTTTTTCCGCAGGAGATTGTCCAGCCGCCGCGAGAGCGAGCCGAGTATCTGGGACATGTCGTCGTGGAGCTCCCTCGCGATGGACCGGCGCTCTTCTTCCTGTGCCCTGGTTATCTGCTGTAAATAGTAGCGCAGGTTGTTTTCCAGGACTTTGCGCTCGGTGGTGTCTATCAGGGTCTCGATGGCGCCGATTATCTGGCTGTTCTCATCCAGGATAGGGCTGGCGGTAAAGTGGAGCCACCGGCCTTTCCTGCCGAGGGCGGGGAAGAAGTCCTCGGCTTCGTAAGCGCCGTCGATGAGGGCGGATTTCCTGAACTTGTCGTGATAATATACTTCGATTTCCCGGGCGGACGCCCCGTCGACGATGAGGTCGGCCATCGCCGGTCTTTTTTCGCTGTAGAAGGAACGCCAGTGGTCGTCCTTGCCGATGACGTCTTCACCTTTACGCCCGGTCAGGGCTTCCAGGGCGGTGTTCCAGTGGGTGACTCGGTGGTCTTTATTGATGACGAATAGCGGGATGGCCGAACCGTTAACGATTTTCGCCAGCGTTGTTGAACTTAGCGGCATATCTATTTACTTTCGGTTATTGCACCAGTTCTTCCAGCGTGAACCAGCCCTTCTTAAGGCCATACAGGACCGCTTCGGTGCGGGACCCGACCCCCAGTTTGTTGAAGGCGTCCCTCAGGTGGCCTTCGACGGTGCGGTAGCTCAGGTGGAGTCGGTCGGCGATGGCTTTGTTCGTTAGACCCTTGGCGGCCAGCCTGATGATGTCCAGTTCTCTCTCGCTGAGGCGCTCGGACTCTTCTTCCATCGTCGGCACCTTGTCGGGGAGCTTGAAATAGTTCATTACCTTCTTGGCGATGCCCGGGTCGAGGACGGGTTCGCCGTTGTGAATGGCTTTAATTGCCTGTACCAGCTCGTCGCCGCTGACGCTTTTCAGCAGGTAGCCGGCCGCGCCGGCTTTGAGCAGGGCGAAGACATATTCGTCATCGTCGTAGGCGCTGAGTATCAGTATGCCGGTGCGGGGATTGATGAGCTTGATTTGCCGTGTGGCTTCGATGCCGTTCAGCTTGGGCATGGCGATGTCCATGACGACGACGTCCGGTTTAAGTTCGGTGACCATCTGTACCACTTCCTCGCCGTTGGATGCCTCGCCGACAATCGTGAACCCCTTCTCGTCCTCCAGCAGACGGCGGATACCCTGGCGTGTTATCAGGTGGTCTTCGCCGAGGATAATACTGATAGTGCTCATAAACACCCCCGCTATTAATGATAGCAAAATATCCCCCCTCTGTATATATTTGGGCCCTGTGTTGTGCCGGGCGTGGCGTTATTTTTACGTATGATTGCTAACTGCACCTGACTTAAAAGAGTATAAACACCTGCCTTCTGACGTAAAACACCCGTAAAATCAAGGGGTTTTTGCAGAGAAAACGGGCGTGTCAACGGATGGCACGGGCCCGCCGCAGGCCATACCCTTAAATAGGAAAGGTCATTCGGGAGGTATGTCCGTGGAGACTGAACTGGATTTCGCCGCGATTCAGGCCATCATCGCCGGTAACGCCGGCAAGATAGAGGCGCTTATCGATAGTTACGCCACTAAAAAAGAGCAGCTGATATCTCTCTTGCAGGATATCCAGGCCGAGTTCAATTATATACCTCAGGATATCCTTATCCGGATCAGCCAGAAGCTGGATATCCCGCTGAGCCAGGTCTTCAGCGTGGCCACGTTTTTTAAAGCCTTCAGCCTCAAACCGCGCGGCCGCCACGTTATTACTATCTGCCTGGGCACGGCCTGTCATGTCCGGGGTGGCCAGCGACTCGTCGACAAGATGGCCAGGACTTACAACCTCAGGCCCGGGGAGACCAGCCGGGACGAGAGATTTACCCTGGAGACCGCCAACTGCCTGGGGTGCTGCGCCCTCGGGCCGGTGGTGGTGGTCGACGGCAAGTACGAGAGCCAGGTGAACCCGGACAAGCTCGATAAAATCCTGAAGAAGTACGAATAAATCGCAGGAAGGCTGTATATGGTTGAGCAGGTGAAAAAACTACTGGATAAACGACTTAAAAGCGTCGGGGAGCTGGAGCAGCTTCGCCAGTCGATTATCGACGCCAGGGACACCAGCCGCGTTACCATTTCCGTCTGTGGCGGCACCGGTTGCCGCGCCATGGGCTCCGAAGACGTTGTTGATGCGTTCTCCGATTTGATAGAAAAGAAAGAGCTCGCCGCCAGGGTAGAGTTCAAGGAAACGGGCTGTCACGGATTCTGCGAGCGCGGCCCGGTGGTCGTTATCGGTCCGAAAAAGATATTTTACCAGCGGGTCAAGCCGGAGGACGTCGCGGAAATAATCGATGAGACGGTTATCAGAGGCAATATCGTTAAACGGTTACTTTACACTGACCCCGCCACCAATCAAGAAATCACTTACGAACCTGATGTGCCGTTCTATAAAAAGCAGACGCGCCTTATCCTGGGGGCCAACGGCGAGATCGACCCCACCGATATCGAGCAGTACATCGCCGCCGGCGGCTATCGCGCCCTGGCTAAAGTCCTCTCCGGGATGTCCCCGGAGCAGGTCGTCGGTGAAATTACCCGCTCGGGCCTCCGCGGCCGGGGCGGCGGCGGTTTCCCCACTGGGCGCAAGTGGCAGTCCTGCCGTGTCGCTAAAAACGATATTAAATATGTGCTCTGCAACGCCGATGAAGGCGACCCCGGCGCTTATCAGGACCGCAGCATCCTGGAAGGCAATCCCCACAGCGTCCTCGAGGGGATGATTATCGGCGCTTATGCCATCGGCTCTTCCCAGGGCTATATCTACGTGCGCAACGAGTATCCCCTGGCTGTGGAGCACGCCCGGACGGCCATCGACCAGGCTCTGGACTACGGCTTTCTCGGCGAGAATATTTTGGGCTCGGGATTTGATTTCAAAGTGACGATAAATAAGGGCGGCGGCGCCTTCGTCTGCGGTGAGTCGAGCGCCCTGATCGCCTCCCTCGAAGGCAAACTGGGCGAGCCGAAGGCCAAATATGTCCATATGTCGGAGAAAGGTCTCTGGGACCGGCCCAGCCTGCTGAATAACGTCAAAACCTGGGCCAATGTACCTTTAATCATTAATCAGGGGCGCCGACTGGTATTCTAAAATCGGCACCGCCGGCAGCAAGGGCACCATGGTCTTTTCGCTGGTCGGCAAGATTAATAACACCGGCCTGGTGGAAGTGCCGATGGGCATTACCCTGCGTGAGATGATTTACGGCATCGGCGGGGGCATCCCCGGCGGCAGGAAGTTCAAGGCCGTCCAGACCGGCGGGCCTTCCGGCGGCTGCATCCCAGAGCGTTTGCTCGATACGCCGGTCGATTTCGACGAGCTTACCCGGCTCGGTTCGATGATGGGCTCCGGCGGCATGATTGTGATGGACGAGGACAACTGCATGGTGGACGTCGCCCGCTATTTCATTGAGTTTCTCAAGGGGGAGTCCTGCGGCAAGTGCACTCCCTGCCGCGAAGGGCTATCAAAGCTGAGTGAAATCCTCGATAGGATTACCCACGGCGAAGGCAGGCCGGAAGACCTGGAAATTATGACCGACCTCGCGGAAGTGCTCAATAGCGGCGCCCTCTGTGCCCTGGGCAGGACGGCCGCCAATCCCGTCCTCAGTACCATCCGATATTTCAAAGACGAGTACATGGCCCACATTATCGATAAGAAATGCCCGGCGCATGTCTGCCGGGAGCTGATTGAGTACCGCATCGACGCGGCCAAGTGCACCGGCTGCGGCGTCTGCCTGCGCGCCTGCTCCACTAAGGCTATCACCGGGGAAAAGAAGCAGCCCCATGCGATTAACCAGGATATGTGCATCAAGTGCGGCGCCTGCTTTGACGGCTGTAAATTCGATGCCGTGGTAAAACAGTAAAGGAGAACTCCCATGACAAAGTACTGGCTTAGCGCGGAAAAATCGGTCGATATCACCGACTCGGACGATGTTAATGTTGTCCACTTCTCCGTCGATGATAAGAATATCGCCGTCTCCGGCGGGCAGACTATCTTCGAGGCCCTGCAGCGCATGCCCGGTATCGGCAATATCCCTGCCCTCTGTTACAGTCCCGCCGTCCGGCCTTACGGCGCCTGCCGACTCTGCACCGTTGAAATCAGCGAGGATGGCGGCAAGAGCTTCCGGTTCGTGGCGGCCTGCCTTTACGAGGTCAAAGAAGGCATTATCGTGAAAACCGACACCGAGAAGATAAAGAAGCTGCGCCAGGGCATCATCGAGCTGCTGCTGGCCCGCTGTCCCGGCGTCAGGGTAATCCAGGAACTCGCTAAGGAATACGGCGTGGAGAAGCCCAGGTTCTCCCTCGGCGACCACAACTGCATTCTCTGCGGGCTGTGCGTCCGGGCCTGCCAGGAAATTATCGGTAAGTCGGCGATAAGCCTGGTGAACCGAGGTATCTATAAGGAGGTCGCCGCCCCGTTCTATGCCTACGAGCTTGGTGATGGGTGTATCGGCTGCGGCGATTGCAGCTACGTTTGCCCCACGGGCGCTATTTCGATGGGTGCCAGCGGCAAGCCGGTCCTGCCCAGAGTAAAGATACCCTATGCCGAAATCGGCGCCATGACGTCTAAAGAAAAGAGTTCATCTTCCCGGGAATAAATAACAAGGACTTTATTAGTCATGAAGGCGCAGCTTTTAGCTGCGCCCGTTCTTTTTAAATTCGTATCATTTATCTACGCAGATAAAATTGCTTCTTGTATATTTATCCCGGTGCTGCTATAATAGCACATATGTTCTTACAATCCAAATTGTCAGTAACTTCTCTCAAACGTAAATCACCCGTTTTAGCCCCTTCGGGCTTAGCTTGTCTGGCTCATATACCGGCCATTAACCTGACGTCGGGGTGCGCTAATAATTGCATATATTGTTATGCTCGTGGCTATAGTACTTATCCCGGGCGGGGAATTGTATTTGTATATAAAAATATTTTGGAAAAATTAAAGAGTGAGCTATCTGGAAGGAAAAATAAACCGAAAATGGTGTATTTCAGCCCGTCAAGCGACATCTTTCAACCAATACCTGAAGTATTAGAGCTTGGTTACTCGGTTTTGGAATTTCTGTTTTCAAAAAATATTGGAGTCGCCTTTTTAACTAAGGGGTGTATCCCCGATAAAACTTTGGACCTCCTCCTTGACAATGCTGGCAAGGTAAGGGCGCAGATAGGAATTATCACAACAGATGACGATATCAGACGAATATTCGAGCCGGATGCTGCAAGTATCGATGTTAGACTTCGTCAAATGAAAAAAATGGTTGCCGGCGGTATCGCCGTCGAGGCCAGGCTCATGCCCGTATTACCCGGCATTACAGATAGCCTTGATTCTCTTGATCGGTTGTTTTGTGCCATCGCTGACGCCGGTGTAAGACAGGCCTCAGTCAGTACTCTTTTTTTAAGGTCGGCAATTATTCAATCTTTGAAGATACTGCCAGATAGGCGTACCGCCAATATTATACTGAATTTATATAAAAATTCAACACCTATCGCCGTACATGCTGAGCATTCCTCGATCATCCCGTTACCGCGACGTCTGAGGGAAGAAATATACGGTCGCGTTACTCAAGCGGCTGAAAAATATAGCATAAAAGCATCCGTATGTGGTTGTATGAATCCGGACATCGGCGGAACCTGTAATATAAGCGGCAACTGGCCGGAGAGTGCTGGTAGTTCTCTCCAACCTAACCTATTTGAATTGCCGATCGGGGTACATTAGAATAATTTTATCTGTACACCCCGTATTCTTTGGTAAACTCTATCATGGCTTTCAGGTTGGCCGGATTGACCTCGTCGGTGGAGCTCCGCGGCGATAGGATATAGCCCCCGCCTTTTCCCACCACGTCGATAAGCTTCTTGCAGTAGTCGATGGTGTCCTGGACGGTCCCCACCTGCAGCAGCGAGGAAGGGATGTTCCCCTCGATGCAGACGTGGTCTTTCAGGATTTCTTTAGCCCTGAATATGTCCGTCGTATCGAAGCGCGCCAGCATTTTCCCCTTGGGGAACTCTAACAGGTACTCCAGCCTCGACGTGAAGTTCCCCTCGAAGAAGATACAGGGCGTCGCCCCGCGTTTGATGAGCGCCATGACCAGCTTTTTAAAGGTCGGCCAGTAGAACGTCTGGAACTGCTTCATCGACATGAATTCGTCGGAGCCCCTGGTGTTCGTCATGAATATCCTGGTGTATCCGTTTTCGTTGGGTTCGGGCATCGGTCTTTCCAGCGTTTTCTTGAGGATGAATTCGCACATCTCTTTGAGCTTGTCGGGCTGGCGGAACATGTCCATCATGGTGCCGCTCATCCCCCGCATCGAATGCGAAATGACGTCGAAAGGCGGCATCGCCGCCCCCTGGAAGTACTGTGGAAAACCGTAGCTGAGAATCATCTTGTTGAACCTCTCCTGCTTGGAGCGCCACTTTCTCATTTCCCGCCCGGCTTTCTGGAGGGTGCGGATGGCCTTATCGACTTTCGGCTCGGTAAAAGCGAGGGCCATCATTTGAATCCCCATGGGGCCGCCGCCCAGGTCGGACAGCTTCGGCAGCAGCGAGAAGCCCTCCATGTGCTCGCTGGTGCGGGACATGAAAATCCTGAACATGTAGTCGGAGGTGTCTTTCATGTAGAGGTCGTATTCGTCGCCTTTCATGTTATCGATTTCTATGGACTGGTGCCCCTGGTACGGGTCGACCCCGCACCCCGGCCACTTCATCGTTTTCGGACTTAATATCTCCAGGGCTTTCCCCGGCGTGAACCCCTGCGGGTAAATCAGGTCCGGCTGGAAGTCCTTTAAAGTCTTTTCGTAGGCTGCGTACCAGGCATCGTAGTCGTAATAGGCGGCGGAACACGGTATGCCGGTATATTTAGCGGGGAAATAGCCCATCGCGCAGATAATCGGCACCCGGTCCGGCATCTTCAGCTGAATGGCATCCATGATTCGCTTGTCTCTTTCTTTACGTATCTGGCGCGCGCTTTTTTCCATTTTTTATCGCCTCTCTTTCGGCGTTTATTTTGTTGGGTGATGCTTTATATTATCACAAAATAAAGGGGCGCGTGAAACATTGATAAAATCGACCGAATGGATTAAACTTGGGGTTAATTCTGTATTCTTAGCCTGTAAGGAGGTCAGAGTATGACTCGATGGCATGATTTACTGGAAAAAGACGGCAAAGCACCTCCCTGGCCCTACCCGATACGTTACGACCGGGAGCAGGAAATCGATACCGATGTCCTGATTATCGGCGGCGGTATCGCCGGGTGCTGGGCGGCCATCAGCGCCGCGCGGAAGGGCGTGAGGGTAGCCCTGGTGGAAAAGGGTGACACTATCCGGAGCGGCGCCGGCGGGCCCGGCTGCGACCACTGGTGCAATGCCCCAGCGAACCCATTATCCAACGTAGACCCGGATGAATGGGCGGAGCACATGGCCGAGCCGCCGTACAGCAACGGCATCGGCACGCAGATTCAGTGCCGCGAGGACTGGGATGCCCTGGTCGAGATGGAGCAGATGGGCGGCAAAATCCGTGACACTAAGGATGAATATGTGGGCGCCAAAGGCCGTGATGAGAAGACCAGGTTGATGATATCCCCGCGCTATACCAAAGTGCATAGCTATATCCCCGGGATGATAAAGCCGATTATTTTTAAGAGCAATCCCGACCAGAAGCTGAACAACGTCGTTATCCGCGTCTGGGGGACGACCTTCAAGCCCGCTTTGAAAAGGGAGTGCCAGCGCCTGGGCGTGAAGATTTACGACCGCGTTATGGTCACCAACCTGTTGACGGAGAAAGGGGTCCAGGGGGCCAGGGTCGTCGGCGCGATGGGCTTTAATAACCGCACCGGCGAGTTCATGGTCTTCAAGTCGAAGGCCGCGGTGCTCTCCACGGCGGGCGATTGGTCGCTGTTCCTCCTGAACACCGAGCTGGCCGGCTATAATACCTTCCGCTCCCGCACCACCACCGGCGACGGCGCCGCGATGGCCTGGCGGGCCGGGGCCGCCCTCACGGTGATGGAGCGCACCGGCATTATGATGCTGGCTACCGGCTTCAAGCATACCTGGTACGGCGGTGCCGGTGATGCCAGCTATGAAAACGTCCCGCTCGTCGATGCCAACGGAAAAAAGCTGCCCTGGCCGACTCAGGGCTGGGAGGACGCCGGCGCGATGAGGCCGTCACCGGAAGATATGGCGAAAATCGTTAAGGGCATCCAGTCCGGCGAATTTGCCCTGCCTTTTTACGGCGATTTTCCCGCCATGCCGGACGTCGAGCGCCGGGCCACCTGGAAGCTCATGCTCGTGGAAGAGTCCACCACCAAGAACATCGTCGATTCTTACGAGAAGGCCGGCTTCGACCCCTCCAGGCACCTCCTCCAGAACTATAGCTTTATCGAGGGCAATAGCCCCGCGCAGTGGCGCACGGCGGGCGGCGGTGGCCCCGTCGTCGACTGGGATCTCAAATCGACTCTCGACGGACTGTATGTCGCCGGGGAGCAGGTGTTTTCCGCCGGCGACCACAGCTTCGCCGCCGCTACGGGCAGGTATGCCGGCCGCAAAGCCGCCGCTTATGCCGCTGAGGTCGCCGCCGGCAAAGTATCCGGGGAACAGGTCGCCAGGGAAAAAGCCCGCGTCTATGCCCCGGTAAAACGCAGCGATGGCATCGACTGGAAGGAGCTGCACGCCGGCATCGCCCGGGCGATGCAGTACTTCTGCTCCGAGTTCAAGGACGAGAGGTTGCTCAACATGGGGCTGGACGCCCTGAAAGAAATCGAGGAAGTCCACGTGCCGCGTCTCTACGCCCTCGACCCGCATAAACTGATGCGCAGCATCGAAGACCTGAGCCTGCTGACGCACGGCCAGATTATCCTTAACGCCTCCCTGGCGCGCCGTGCCAGCAGCCAGATGCTGAATTTCTTCAGAATCGACTACCCCAAGGTCGACCCTCCCGACTGGCACAAATTTGTTACCGTGAAGCTGGAGAACGGCAAGGTCAGGGCCGGCGAGCTGCCCCTCAAGTACTGGGGCAATATGAAAGCCAGCTACGAGGCCCATAATAAAGACTATGCCGGAGTTTATCAAGGAAAATAAGGAGACGGCGATGGCTCAGAAAAAGACATATGCTTTGCCCAATATAACCACCCCGAACACGCCCGTTATTTTCCATACCGAAATCTGCAACGGTTGCAATCATTGCGTGGAGGTCTGCCAGGTGCGATGTCTATATACCCAACCCGGAGAAAGGGAAACCTCCGGTTATCCTTCACCCCGATGAATGCTGGTACTGCGGCTGCTGCGTTAACGATTGCCCCCGCCCCGGCGCCATGACTTTCAACTGGCCGGTGCAGCAGCGGGCCTACTGGAAGGATAAAGCCACGGGCAAGGTCTTGAGGGATAGTCAATAATATATAGCCTACTGTATCTTGCCGATTGCTGGCCGCGTCGCGCTGCCTGAAGTCAGCAAGTGCGCTATTTCATGAAGTAACAGGTATCGTTAATGTCAGAGAGAAGTCGTAAGCGGCCGGACCGGGTGCCCTTTTATTCTAAAATCTGGCAGCTTCTAAGTTCGCCGCGGCTGACGCTCGTTGTCATTCTGGTGCTGGTGGCTGTCTGTCTTATCGGCGTGTTTCTCATGCAGGCGCCTTCGGAGGTCACCGCCGACCCCGCCAGTTATCGTTCGTGGGTGGAAAACGTGGCCACGCCGAAGTACGGCGCCTGGACCGGTTTCCTGTCGGCCCTGCGCTTCTTTGATGTCTTTCACTCCCCCTGGTTTCTCATCGTCGGCACCCTGCTCATGATAAATATCCTTTTCTGCACCGTGAAGCGCTGGACGGCGGTCGTGAGCGCGGTGCGCGGCGGGGATGTCAGGCAGGCGGCGGCCTTTTTCCGCGCGGGGACTGACCGGGCGGAGTCGAAAGTTCCGGCGGCATCGGTTAAAGTCGGCCAGGCCGTGGCGGAGGCGCTGGAAGAGCGCCATTACCGCGTCCGGATGCAGGATTCCGACGGTACTGTTAATTTGGCCGCCCAGAAAAACCGTTTCTCGCCGGCGGGCACGTTTCTCACACACCTGAGCCTTATCCTTTTCGTGCTGGGGTTCCTGGTGACTGCCTTCTGGGGATTCAATCATACCGGGTTCGTCGTCGCGGAAGGCGCCAGGGCGGATGTCGGCCACGGCACCGGCCTTTCCCTCGCGCTGACCTCGTTCGAAGACGAATACTGGCCGGACGGGATGCCTAAAGATTATCGCAGTAACGTCGTCCTTTATTCCGGGGAGAAGCAGGTGGCGCAGGCGGTGGTGCGGGTAAATTCTCCTTTGAGCTATCACGGCGTCAACTTTTACCAGGCCAGCTTCGGCCCGGCCTCGGTGATACAGATAAGCTCCTCGAACGGGACTCTCTTTGACGGGGCTGTTCCGCTCACACAGACGGTGGTAAACGAAGGCGTCGCCAGGTACAGCGGGAAATTCACGCTGCCGGGCGGATTCACAGTGTTATTACTAAGCCATTCTTATAACGGTGCTGACCCGATTATCGGTGAAAATGAGACAGGGCGTTTATTTGTTCCAGGAGGGGAGGAACCTGCCTATTGCAGCCGACGTGATTACGACGGGCGTCCCCCTCCAGCTTGAAGGTCTGCAGTTTACTTTCGTCGGCCAGGCGCAGTATTCCGTTTTTCAGGTGACCCGCAGCCCCGGCATTATGCTGGTCTGGATAGCCTGTGGCGCCCTCATCCTCGGCCTCGGGCTGGTCTTTTATCTGCCTTATCGCCAGTTGTGGGTCCTCATCGAGCCGGGCAAGGGCGAGGCGAGTCGTTTGATTGTCCGTGCCGCGGGCCGGTCAAGCCCCGGCATGAATGAAATTAATGCCCTGGTGAAGCAGGTCACCGGCCGGCTCTGATAATATAATAATAGAGGTTGGTCTATGGAGACTCTGGAGTTCGTGACCTTGATTGCCGCTATCGTGGCCCTGGCGGTAGGCTTTGTCTTCTCCCTGGGCTCATTCTTCATGAGAAGGGCCCTGGTCGAGACGGTTTCCCGCGGCAGTCCCGCCGACGAAAAGCGCGTCTTTACCCGCGCGGGCTCTGTCTGGCTGATTATCGCCGCGTTGGCTTTCCTTTTTGTCACAGCGTCGCTTATCACCCGGATAGTCGAATCCGGCCACGGCCCGTTCTCCAATATGTACGAGTTTTCCGTGGCTTTCGCCTGGGGCATTATCGTCTTGAGCTTCTTTTTCCTCTGGCGTTATCGCATCACCATTATCGGAGCCATCGGTTTTGTCCTGGCGCTGGTCCTGCTCGTCTTTGCCAGCACGCTCTCTTCGCGGGTGGTGCCCCTGGTGCCGGCCCTGCAGCAGAGCGTGTTGCTGAGTGTGCACGTGGCTTCGGCGATTATTTCTTACGGCGCGCTGGCCGTGGGCTTCGGCGCGGCGTTGATATATCTGATCGTGCGGAATCGCCGCAAGTTTCCTGGCTGCCCCAGCCGGAGCTGCTGGAGAATATCAGCTATCGCACGGTGATTGTCGGCTTCCCGTTCCTGACGCTGACTATCATTCTGGGCGCCGTGTGGGCGAACATTGCCTGGGGAAGGCCGTGGGGATGGGACCCCAAGGAGACGGCCTCTCTGGTTACCTGGCTGATATTTGCCGCCTACCTGCACGCCAGGGTGATTGCGGGCTGGCGGGGCACCAGGAGCGCCCTCCTGCTGGTAATCGGCTTTCTGGCTATCCTCTTCACGTTTTTCGGGAACTATATCTTCAGCGGACTCCACAGCTATGGCTAGGCAGGTCGGCACTTGCGGCATAGAAAGGGGCAAACATGAGTCTCAAGGGAAAGATGGCTTTAATCACCGGCGGGGGCACCGGCATCGGGGCGGCTATCGCCCGCAGGTTTGTGAAGGAGGGGGCGAAGGTCTGCATCACCGGGCGCCGCCGGGAAAAACTGGAAAAGGTGGCTGGGGCATTGCCGCCAGGTTCGGTGCTTATTTTTCCCGGGGACGTCTCGCGGCAGGGGGATGTTAAGGCCATGGTCGCCGCGGCGCTGGAGTTCGGCGGCAGGCTGGACATCCTGGTGAATAATGCCGCCCAGGAGTCCCTGGCGCGCGTTACCGAGCTCGACCCCGCGGAATGGCGTAGAGTCATTGAGGTCAACCTGACCGCGCCTTTCCTGATGATGAGGGAGTGCATTCCTCATATCATCAGAGCCGGCGGCGGCTCGGTCATCAATATCGCCTCCCTTGGCGGGTTGCGCTGTATGCCGGCCTGCCCGGCCTATTGTACCTCTAAAGCCGGTCTCATTATGCTGACGCAGCAGGCGGCGCTGGACTACGGGCCCTACAAGGTGCGGTGCAACGCGGTCTGCCCGGGCGCCACTAAAACGGAGCTTCTCGAAGGTATGGTCGTTCCGCTTTCTAAAAAGCTGGGGACCGATAAAGCCGGCGGTTATGCCTATTTTACCCGGAACGTGCCGGCGCGGCGGGCCTGTGAGCCGGACGAGATCGCCGGTCTTTGCCATTACCTGGCCAGCGATGAATCGTCTTTTATGAACGGCTCGGCCCTCCTCATCGACGGCGGGGCGGCCATCGTCGATATTTCCGGGGCGGCGGTGAGCAACGCCGGACTTTAGTATAATAAGGAGGCAAAACGTGGCAGGCAATGCAGCTAAGAAATCGACCTTTTCGCGTTTGGTGCATATTGGGGTGGTGGTCAGGGATATGGACAAGGCTGTCGAGCGTTTGACCTCCCTGGGTATCGGCCCTTTTAGACCGAGGATTTTACCTGCGGATGCCAGCGAAAAATACAGGGGAGAGCCGTTCCAGCCCGGCCGGAGGGTGACTATTCAGATTACTCAAATCGGCAATGTGGAGCTGGAGCTGATTCAACCTGTTAGCGGAAAATCGCCCCATCAGGAATTTCTCGATGAAAAAGGCGAAGGGGTGCAGCATCTGGGATTCGTCGTCGACAATCTTAAAGCGGATGTCGACCGTCTGACCGCCGCAGGCTCAACGATATTGCTTACCTCCCAGTTTAAGGGCGGCGGCGTTGCCTACCTTGACCTCGATGCGGCAGGCCTGATTGTCGAGTTGGTGCAACCAGGCTCAACAAAATGAGTGTTTGTTTAAAAAGGGGATTCAGCTTGCTATGAATGAAAAAAGGGTGTTTACCGACCTGGAACTCAAGGAAATGGGAGCACGGACATTGGACCTGGTGCAGGAAGCTATCGATGCCGGGAACAAGGAGAAGGCTAAAGACCTGGCTAAAAGGATGTACCGGGAGTTTAACTACCTCCACGATGGCTATATGTTCTGGGTTACCGGCCTGTTGACTTACATATATAAAAATTATGGCATCGACGCGGTGGAAAAGGCGGAAAGGGAAGCACATACTACTGAAGCTAAGGTTGTTTTCAAACCATTGGAGAAGACTGACATCCGTTCCCGCGTGGAACACTTGGTAGGCGGTATGCGGGGACACCTGCAGCCCATAACCGTTAAAGAGGACGATGAAAAAATCACCGTTACGATGACGCCGTGCGGCTCGGGTGAAAGGATAATCCAAAAAGGCGGATATCAACCGGAAGCCGGCCTGGCCAGAGTAAAGGAAGCCCACCGCATCACCTGGGGCATGAAAGATTTCCCCATTTACTGCGTGCACTGCCCGGTAATGGAGATGCTGGATATTGAAAGGACCGGCAATTTCGAGTCGGCCCGTTTTGTGTCTGATCCGATAGGCCGGGAGTCCTGCCAGTTCGTCTTTTACAAAAACCCCGGGGATATACCGGAAAAATACTATCAACGGATTGGCAAGAAAAAACCTCCCGCGTCACATAAATAGCCGGGAAATATTAATAAAATAATAGTGCCCTATGTGAGGTTATACTCGGAAAGCCGTAATTTCTGCCAGGTTTCTTTTCCGGCAAAGCTTGCGGTGAAAATCAGTGCCGGGTCATCCGTTTCCATTACGTTCGGCATTGTCCGACCGTCGTAGCTCCCGAATCCCTGCGGTACATAAATGGTAAAAGGCAGAAGAAATGTTCCCCGGCTGACATCCCCGAGGTATTTCGCTACGATATCTTCCTGCTTGCTTATGGCTTCAGCGGTGCAATATTTGGACCCGTTATACTTTACGTCCGTATAGTAAAACGCCTGCCCGTACGGCGATGTCAAGAGGTCAATCCGGCCTGGAAACGCCATGCCGTAAATCTGTGCGTGTTGCATTTGCCGGAGGATTGATTGAAGGCTGGGCCACTTGCCGTTGCCCCATTGCCTCCCGGGGTAAAGGGGATCAGGGTGTTCTTCTTTGCTCCGGGACATTTCAAAAGCCATAGACAATGCCTGTGCCAGCCTGAAATCGGCTCCGAGGCTATGCCCGGCGGTATTCCATTCTTTTCGGCTTAATTTCGCCTGTGTCGTGCTTAAGAGAAACCGGAGCCGGGCGAGAACGGCGGAGTCCATCTGCTGGTGCATCAGGCTGGTCTGTAAAGCCAGCATTAACGGCGAAGTGCGCTTCCCGCCCTCGAGATAATCGATAACGCCGTCGTGGTTCTCATCGTATAAGTCCAACAGTTGCTTTTTATAGTTGGCGCCGGTCAGCTTATCGTTCAGGTCAAGGTAAACGAAGGACATTCTCTGGAGGTCGTAAAGTGGTTTTTTCGGAGCGTAGTACATGGTTGTGGTCAGCAATTCGTGAAAGACGCCGTTTTCCACGCGACCTAACCTCTGGCTTAATGAAGCGAGGTTGCCCCCTTGCCACAGGTCTTTCCCCACGACGTAAAATAGCCTCTGCCCCAGCCCCCTCTCTTCGCAGTATCTCATAGCATGATAGCGGGAAAATGAGGAATCATAGCCTTTTCCGGTGACGATATTTTCTCCTTTGAGTAAAGGTAAGGGAGTTTTTTGAATAACATCGGAGTTGATATCATATTTAAGGCGTATTTCATCTACTTCCGCCATCGGAACCATGGTAAACATGTAACGTGAGGCACAGGAATCCAGCGCCACGGGGTCAGCGCTGGCGAGGACTAAGCCCTCCGGGACCGTTATCGCTTCCGGGCCGCTGTTATTATAATTGACCATCTCGATAAGGTCGGCCACGTGCAGCATCATTATGCCCTGCCCCTTGGCCGCCTGGAGGGCATCGGCCATGGTTGCCGGCATGCCTCCGGTCCTTTTCCAGACATAGTCGCCGTTTTCATCAAGGGCGGGCATGAGGGTATCCGGGTCGGTTTCCAGCAGCCAGCGACCGTGCGGAACATTTAACTTGAAGTTAGGGTTTTGAAGGTTCGGCGCGCTATATTTCCATTTATACTGGCCCGGCTCTTTACTTTCATTTGCGTTAATGGGATAAAGACCCATGCCCAGGTTTTTTACGGCGCACGTGAAGGTTTCCAGAATGTGCACCTTCATCTTGGGGACGTTCACCATGACACATCCGGGCCAATCCCGCCGGTCTTGCGTATCAGCAGGGTCCCCGCCGATAATGACTTTATGCAGGGTAATTGCCTTAAAGTTAACGCCGCCATCCACCGGCACTTCACGCCCGTTTTTGTCGTTGATGATATTGAAATCATATATAAGGAGCTTATCGGTTACTCTACCCGGCGGTACGTCGTAACCTGCCAGACTTTCCTCATAGCCGTTCATGGGGTTATCGGTATGGCTCGGGTCATGGCACTCCGCCAGGTATTTCCGGGCAAAGTAGAAACCCCACCCGCCGTAACCCCCGGGGAATTTTCCTTCCATGATAGCTTCGCGGGTAATGTGATTCCCGGTTATTTGCGACATCATCTCGGCGCCCACGCCGGTGGTGACACCGGCCTCACCGACGGACATCTGGTGGTAGGTTATCCCCGGTTTATCGTGGAACCAGCGCATGACGGCGGCGGTGAACGCCCACTCCGTAGCCGCACCGGGTACCCCGAGACCATGGGTCTGATAATCGATATGCGGCAGTAAAACCAGGTTGACCTTAAACATTAGCTTTTTATCGGCCTTCACCTGTTTCTTGACCTCGGGGGAAAAAGGCGCCTCGGAATCCAGCGTATCCATGGCCGCTGCTACGGCGGTATATACATCATCGGTAATCATCCGGATTTCCTGCCAGGCACTCTCATTGTTATTATTGATATGCTCCTGTAGCAGGTTGGTGATACGTTTAAAGGTGTTTTGTGGATTTATACGGGCGGCGCCGATAGCGGAGCCGCTGCTATCCAGCGGTTTTTTCCCGATGGGTGACTGTACGAGGCTACCGGGTTTGGATGTTTGTTTCATGGTGCTTTTCCTCCCATTCGAGCTCCGCCCCTTAACAATGGTCGCTTTAACCCCTCTAGTGTAGCTTTATTATATATTATATATAAACGCATGGTTATTGTCTCGGTGAGGGCATCCGGGGTGGAAGTTTGGGCGGTGGAGGATTAGCTACCCTGGCGTTGAGCGTGGCAACATCCCGTCAGTGTTGCTCGGGCATGAGAAAGATGGGGAGCTTCCGGACTTTCTCGGCTTATTGTATTTCGGCGTCGCCTACCGCCGGACTTAAGTTATCTTGAGAGCCTCTTGGCGTGTCTTCGCCACCAGGTGATATAAAAAATGCAGGCAGCCAGCACCAGGCAGCCGCCAACAAATTTGATGATATAGTATTTCCAAACAAGGTGATCAGCACAGTAATATGGTTATTTAAATATGTTTGTGGTAGAATTTATCTTCTAATTTAACTCTTTTTCCCTCATATAATTTGGAGGTTTGAATAATATGCAAGATGAACATATAAGCTCTTCTAAATCAAATCAACTTGATCAAGCCTATGAATGGCTTAAGGCAGCAAAAAGGGATTATAAGGCTTATGCTAAGGAAGTCCGTGCTTTTGGTTTTCTTCCTTTTATGAAGATAATTCCCAACGAACCACAAACCGCAATAAACCACCTATCCCAATGTGTTGAGAAATTAGTCAAATCTATAGCAATCGCGTCAGGTGAGTATGACTATGACGAGCTTGTAAGGGATTTCGGTCATGATTCATTATCTTTATATCTAGATATCATTCAAAAAATGCTTAATACTCCTATAGCTGGTTTATTTTTTAATAGTATGGAGGGTAAAATATTTAAGCAAGCCGATGCTGAGTTATTTTCTCAAGCTGAATCCATAAGACGTATTACTGAGATACAAGACAAAGCAGAACTTAGACCCGCACACAAAGAAATGAAAGAATGGGCATTCGAATACGCTACTTTACCTAAAGATCACATTAATGTATTAGTGAAATCTCAAAGAAAGTCTCTTTTAAAGGCTAAAAGAGCAGCCTTTATAATACGAAGAATTCCAATGAAGTCCCTCATGAAAATTGGAACAACTAGTAGCGTAACTTATTCAGGAATTCTTAGTTACTTTGAAAAACGGGGATTCCTATTATCTGAAAATTTAAAAGGCTTTTTTAAACATGAAGATGTTGCTTCAAAGATAAATTCTGTTAGTGAAGAGAAGAAGCTATTATTTATCAACCATTTAGGAGATTTATTGGTAACAGGTATATTGTTCACTTCTTTGTTGATCTTAACGGCGTTAACTTATACCCACGCGATTTCTCCAAAATATCCTAGCAAACCAGAAAATGTAGCTAGTGGCAAACATATACTTGGTAGTGAATCATATAAAAAGTCCTTAGGATTGTCCGGTTCTCTAATTAATGTAGGTAACCTAACTTCGTGTGTTCTAAACGAAGTAAACAAACAACTACCATCCTTTACTGATCTTTTAGCTCTCTTAAAAATGGCCATAGATGAAACTGAAGACCGTTAGCTATCCGTTAGCTAAAATACAAAAAGCCCCTGAGTTGTTTACCGCTCAAGGGCTTTTTTAGCTTCAAAATTTGGTGGACCCGGGGGGATTCGAACCCCCTACCTTTTGACTGCCAGTCAAACGTTCTCCCAAGTGAACTACGGGCCCACGTGCTTTATTAATTTAGCATAAAAACGAAACGACTGGCAAGCTTGCCATCGTTGCTTACCGCTCGCTGATAGGTTAAAATCTAAGAAGAGCAGCCCTCCCTGAAAGGATGGTTCCGTGAGAAATCACACGATGTGGCGTTTACTGTTTGTTTTATTAATAATATCGGCCTGCGTCCTGGCGGTCTCGTGTTCATCGTCCGGGTCAGATTCCGGGCAGGAATGGGTCCCGCTGCCGATGCAGACGGTTGAAGGAGGTCAAGCGTTGCAGTGGCAAGAGCCGCCCAAGATGATGATTGATACGGATAAGCAGTACCGGGCCATCATGGAAACGGAGCGCGGCACGATGGTGCTGGAGCTGTCTGCCAGGGACGTGCCGAAAACAGTTAATAACTTCGTTTTCCTGGCCACCCACGGCTATTACGATAACACTACCTTTCACCGGGTCCTGGCCGATTTTATGGCCCAGGGCGGCGACCCCACCGGGACCGGCTCGGGCGGCCCCGGCTATACTTTTGCCAATGAAATCACCTCGCATAAGCACGTCGCCGGCGCCCTTTCCATGGCGCATTCTGTCCTCCCCAATTCTAACGGCTCGCAGTTCTTTATCTGCTTTAAGGCCCAACCTTCCCTTGATGGTGGGTACAGTGTCTTCGGCCAGCTCGTCGAGGGTATGGATGTCCTGAAGAGCATCCGGCTGCGTGACCCGGACACTAATCCCCAGTATCAGGGCGATAAGCTGATTAGCGTGAGGATTGAGGTTAAGGGATAACCTTAGAGCGCGATGCCCAGGGCGTTGAATAAGGCTTTGAACCCGAAATAGCCGGCGTAGACGATGGTCATGCACTTGACTATCTTGCCGGCGATGATTACCGGGACGAATTTCTTGAGGTCCATGCACAGCGCCCCGCAGGCAAACGCCGCCGGATAGAAAAACGGGTTCATGATAAAAGTCACCAGGAACAGGGCGATGACGCCGCGGCGCCTGATGAAGCCCAGCATTCGCTGATAGGCCCTTTGAAAGCGGGGATTTTTATTATTGCTGATGGCTTTGCCGGCGCCCTGTCCGGTCATGTAAATCGTTAACCCGCCGATTACCTCCCCGGCCGCCGCCGCCAGCCCCAGCACGAAGACCTGCCATGGTCCTGCCATGGCTCCCCCCAGCGCGAAGACCACGGGCTGCATGGGCACGTAGATAATGACGGTGGCCCCGCCCAGTATGCTGATGAGAAAAGCCCCCAGGTAGCCCCATTGCTGCATCCCGCGGAGCTCTTTGTTGAAAACGATGATGGCCGCAAACGCCGCCGCCGTGAATGCTACGCCGAGAATGCCGAGGGCGTATGCCTTTCGCGACGACTTTTTAACGGGGACTGTCTCTTCTGTAGGGGCGGCGGTCTCATGGATTGCCTGCTTTTCAGACAATTGTTCTGTCATCTCGTTATATTATACCATGAGCCTGTCGGAAGCTCTCCTAGGCGGCGGCTTTGGCCGCCGCCTTGGTCTTAAAGACCGGTTTGCCTTCTTTGTCGATGTCAATCCTGACCACGTCGCCTTCTTTGAGCTCGCCCCGCAGGAGCTGGCTCGATAGCGGGTTCTCGATATGCCGCTCGATGACCCGCCGCAGCGGGCGTGCCCCGAATACCGGGTCGTACCCTTCCTTTGCCAGCCACGCTTTGGCTTTGTCCGTTAACTCTATCGTTACCTTGTGCTCGCTGAGACGCTTTTGCAGGTCTTTGAGCATCAGGTCGACTATCCCCTTGAGCTGCTCCTCGCTGAGCTCGTGGAAGACGATGATGTCGTCCAGGCGGTTTAGAAACTCGGGCCGGAAGAGCTTTTTGACTTCGTCGGTGACCTTTTTCTTCATGTCTTCGTATCTCTGGTTCTGGGTCGCCGCCGTGTCCCGTCGCGTGGCGAAGCCGAGCTGGCTCTCTCGCTTGATGACGTCCGCGCCGGCGTTGCTGGTCATCACGATGACGGTGTTTTTAAAATTCACCGTCCGCCCGTGGCCGTCCGTAAGCCGCCCGTCGTCCATCACTTGTAAAAGGGTGTTGAAGACTTTCGGGTGCGCCTTTTCGATTTCATCCAGCAGGATGATGCTGTACGGCCGTCGTCTTATCGCCTCGGTCAGCTGTCCGCCTTCGTCGTAGCCGATGTATCCCGGCGGCGCCCCGATGAGCCGCGCCGTGGTATGCTCTTCCTGGTATTCGGACATGTCCAGCCGTATCGTGGCGTTTTCGTCGCCGAACAGGAACCAGGCGAGCGTGCGCACCATCTCCGTCTTGCCCACCCCCGTCGGCCCCAGGAAGAGGAAACTGCCGATGGGCCGTTTCGGGTCGGTGAGTCCGGCCCGACTCCTCCTGATGGCCTCGGATACCGCCGCTACCGCTTCCTCCTGGTCGATGAGGCGCTCGTGGATGCTTTCCTCCATGTGGAGGAATTTCTCCTTTTCCCCCTCGACCATCTGGGAAATGGGGATGCCCGTCCAGTTGGAGATAAGCTGGGCGATGTGTTCCGCCGTGACTTCTTCGCTGATTTTTTCCTGCTTGAGCCGGCGGCTCTTGGTTTCTTTATATTCCGGTTCCAGCTTTAGTCTTTCCGCCTTGAACTTCGCTGCCTGCTCGTAGTCCTGGCGCTGTGTCGCCGCTTCTTCCTCGTTGGCTAGCTGCTTGATGCGTCGCTCGAGGTCTTTTTCCTCCGGCGTGGCGCTTTCGGTGTCGATGCGCAGCTTGCTGGCCGCTTCGTCTATCAGGTCGATGGCTTTGTCGGGCAGGTGCCGGTCGGAGATATAGCGCTGGCTGAGCTTGGCGGCGGCTTCGAGTGCGGCGTCGGTGATTTTTATCTTGTGGTGCGCCTCGTACCTGGGCCGCAGTCCTTTAAGGATTTCGATGGTCTCCTCGACGCTGGGTTCTTCGATAAAGACCGGCTGGAAACGCCGCTCTAAAGCTTTGTCTTTTTCGATGTGCCGGCGGTATTCGTCGAGCGTCGTGGCCCCGACGCACTGTAGCTCGCCGTGGGCCAGCGCCGGCTTGAGCATGTTGCTGGCGTCTATCGAGCCTTCGGCGGCGCCCGCCCCGACCACCGTGTGGATTTCATCGATAAATAGAATCACTTCTTTCTTCGATTCTTTGACCTCGTCCATGACCGCCTTGAGCCTCTCCTCGAACTCCCCCCTGAATTTGCTGCCGGCCACGAGCGCCCCCATGTCTAGGGCGACCACTTTACGCCCTTTGAGGGAGTCGGGGACGTCGTCCGCGGCTATCTTCTGGGCCAGCCCCTCGGCGATGGCGGTCTTGCCCACGCCGGCCTCGCCCACGATGACCGGGTTGTTCTTGGTGCGGCGGGTGAGTATCTGCATGACCCTCTTGATTTCCTTCTCGCGCCCTATTACCGGGTCGAGCTTGCCTTCTTTGGCCATTTCGGTGAGGTCGCGACCGTATTTTTTCAGGGAGCGGTACTTGCTCTCGGCGCGCGTGTCCTCGACGCGGCGGCTCCCCCGGAGCTTCTGCAGGGCGGCGTAGACTTTCTCCTGGGTGACGCCGGCCCCGTGGAGTATCTGGGCGGCTTCGCCCTTGTTTTCGCTGACCATCGCGATGAGCAGGTGCTCGGTGCTGATGAATTCATCCTTGAGCCTTCGCGCTTCTTCCTCGGATTTTTGCATCAGCATCGCGATGCGCGGCGTGGCGTATATCTGTCCCGTCTGGTAGGACACTTTCGGCGACCTTTCCAGCGCCTCCTCCAGCCGGTTCCTCATCATGTCCGCGTCGACGTTTATTTCTTTTAAGATTTCACCCACCAGCCCCTGCCTCTGCATTAAAAGGGACAGCAGGATATGTTCCACGTCCCACTGGCTGTGCTTGAACTGCATGGCCATCTGCTGGGATGCCTGTAGCGCTTCTTGTGCCTGTTCCGTGAATCTTTCCTGTCTCATGACTTCTTGCCTCCGCGCAGTTTTTTAAGCTCCTGCTGCGCCTCTTCCAGTTCGTTCTGCAGTTCGCCCAGGTGCTGTACCATGCGCAGGATGACCTCTACCCCCGGCAGGTTGACCCCCATGTCGTCGACGAGTGATTTTACTCTTTTAAGTAGGGCTATATCCCTGTCCGAGTATAGTCGGATGTTTCCCTGCGAGCGGCGCGGCTCGATGATGCCGACCTTTTCATAGTAGCGCAGGGTATGGGTCTGTATTTCCAGCATTCTGGCCGCCACGCTTATCACGTAGCGGGGCTCGGTGTTATATTTGTTTTTTTCCATGGTCACCTCGGTTTCCTATCAGGCCGGTCGTGTCTCGTCGAGTTGCCTGAATAGTTCTTTTTCTTTTTCGGTTAGTCTGGTGGGTAGGACCACGTTGGCTTTGGCCAGCAGGTCGCCTTTGGTGGCCCTGCCTAAATGTGGCATGCCCTGTCCGGCCAGGCGGAAGACACGCCCGTTTTGCGTCTCCGCCGGTATCTTTAATGCGAGCTTGCCCTTGGGCGTCGGCACCTGGACCTCCCCTCCCAGCACCGCCACCGTTAGTGGCACCGGTAAGTTGACGTGCAGGTCATCGCCCTGGCGTTCGAAGGTCGCGTGCGGCATCACCGTGATGTTCAGGTAGAGGTCGCCGTTGGCGCCGCCGTACCCGGGCTGTCCCTTGCCGGCGACGCGCACCCGCGACCCCGTGGTCACGCCGGCGGGTATCTTGACCTCGATGCGTTTGATAGCGGCCACCAAGCCCGCGCCGCGGCACACCGAGCAGGGGAGGTTTTGTATCCGCCCCGTTCCCCCGCAGGCCGCGCAGGGCTCCTCAAGTTGGAGACTGATGGTGCGCTGGGTGCCGCTGTAGGCCTCTTCGAGCGTTACCTCGACGGCTGTTTCCATGTCCTGCCCGCGCCTCGGCTGGCCGCGACGTGAAAAACCGCGTCCACGTCCTCCGAACAGCTCGTCGAAGATGCTGTCCAGTCCCTCGACGTCCCCGCTGAAGCGGTAGCTGCCTCCCCCGGGCGCGAAGCCCTGGTATTGCGCCTGTTCCCGCTCCGCCTGTTCTATCTGGTCGGCGTACTGCCATTTATCGCCGTATTTATCGTATTTCTGTCTCTTCGTGGTGTCGGAGAGAACCTCGTAGGCGGCGTTAATCTCTTTGAACTTGGCCTCGGCGGCTTTATTGCCGGGGTTCACGTCCGGGTGTAACTGCCGCGCCAGGCGGCGGTAGGCCTGCTTTATTTCTTTATCGGTGGCGTTCTTTTTGAGCCCGAGTAAATCGTAGTAGTTTTTTCCGGCCATTCCTTTTCTCCGTAGACCTTACTTCCATTATACGTCTTATGAAGTAAGATGTCAAAACAACTTTAGAAGAGTTAATAATAGATTGTTAAGTCGTCGTGCGGTATCCCGTTGTCGGGGAGTATCAGATGTCACTATGATTTTAAGCCCACCTAAGTAGAATAGTTACAAAATGGGGGTTAAAATCATTACAAAACGGTGACATTTCCGGAATAACGGATTGACCTCGTTCGGGTCGTATTGACAAGCTTGCTTTATCACGTATAATTGAATAGAGAGAGGAGCCCCTATGCCGGCTTGTCCCAACTGCGGACGCTCGACGCTGAGGACCAGGGACTGGGCCTGTCAGTGGTGTGGCTATCCGCTATTGTCCCGGGCTTATAAAAAGATAGATAAGACCTATAAGGAGCTTCAGGAAGAGCGATTTCCCGGCTTGAAAACGTTGTCTCCTGAACCGGAGCCCTATTCCGAAAGCGTGGCCCAGGTGTCCCCGCCGGAGCCTGCCCTTAAACCTCCCCCCCGTTTCGAAGAGAAAGTCCAACCGCCTCCTGTGCCTGAAAACAGACCCCGCCCCGCCGCGGTTCGCCCTGAGCCCGCTCTAAAGCCGGAGGCGGAACTGCCGCCTCCGCCGGCGACTGTCATCATTACTCCGCCTCCCCCGGCCATGGTTGTCCCCCCTCCCCCCGCTCCTGCGCCAGCGCCGGAGCCTGAACCGGCGCCTGTAGCGCCGCCGCGCCTGGAAAGCGTTACCGACGGCGCGGTGCTGACCGTCGATGAGCTGGATGCCCTTTATAAGTCGGACCGACTGGCCGCGCATGCCAGGCTGGCGGGTAAGACCATCCTGATTAAGGGGTTCGTGGAAAAGGTCTTCATCCGCGACCATATTGATGTCCGTTATATCGTGCTTACCGGCGCCCGTAAAAAGGTGGTGTGGCCTGTCCGCTGCACTTTCGGCAGGGAAAATATATCCCAGATGGAGCGTCTTGGCGAGGGGCAGGAAGTGACCCTGCGCGGCAGGTACGATAGCTACGGCAAGAACATCATTTTCAAGGACTGCGTGCTGGCTTAGCCGCGGCCTCCCTTATCGCCGTCGTTCTTGGTCTCGCTGATGATGTCGAGCAGTTTCTTGAGTATCCGGGCGGTGGCTCCCCAGATGACTTTTCCCTCGTAACTGTACGTATAGGATTCGATTGGCCGGTCGTTTAGTGTCTCGCTGCCTTGTTTGACGATGCCTTTCCCCAGGAGCTCTTCGACGGGGACCCGGATAATCTCGGCCACCTCGTCTTTGTTTTTCTTAAACTGGTACGGCCAGGGTATTACGGCGACGAACGGCGTGACGACGAAGTTCGAGGTGGTCGTTAGCTCGTCGTCCAGCTCCCCGACGATTTCAATGTCCTTCGTGCGCAGGCCTATCTCTTCGCGACTTTCCCGGACGGCCGTGTGGAGCAGGGTCCGGTCGTTGACGTCCCGCGCGCCCCCGGGGAAGGAAATCTGCCCTTTATGGTCTTTGACGGTCTCCGTGCGCCGGATAAAGACGATGTAGTAGCGCCCCTGCGTTTCGTATAATGGTATCATTACCGCCGACGACACGCGGCTGGCGTCGTTGATGTACCGTTTCTCCCGCTGCGCCAGTATGCGTTGGAGTTCTTCTTTCATTGTTCCTATATTAGTATGGGCCTGGATTAAATACAAATCATCCTAGCCCTCGGCGCCGTATATTGTGTATAATTACCCTGTATCTGGTTTCTTTAGTAGAGCGTCGCTATGGATTTTAATTTATCGGAACCGCAAAAGATGTTGCAAAGCCTGGCTAAAGACTTTGCCGAAAAAGAGGTGTTGCCGAAAGCGGTGGAGATCGACCGCTCTAATGAGTTCCCTCTTGACCTGGCTAAGGAAATGGGCCGGCGTGGCTTTCAGGGACTGCCTTACCCGGAAAAGTACGGCGGCAGTGGCGCCGGCTATGTGGGCTTTGTCCTGTCCTTGGAGCAGGTCTGCCGCGCGTCCGTGTCCGTCGGCGCTATCATGGCCGTCAATACCGTCCCCGAGGAGGGTATCTATCGCTTCGGCACTGAAGAGCAGAAGCGGCGCTTGCTGGCGCCTCTGGCGCGGGGCGATTGGCTGGGCGGCGTCGGCTTTACCGAAGCGGACACCGGCTCCGACCCCGCCGCTATAACCACCGCTGCTCGACGTAAAGGTAAGGGTTTTGTCATCAGAGGGCAGAAGATGTTCATGTCCCTGGCGCCGGCGCTGGATGTCGTCCTCCTTTTCGCCCGCCGCGAGGGCGAGGGCCTTAACGCCTTTATCGTGGAAAGGAAGTCGCCGGGCTTTGCCGTCCAGGAGGTCCTGGAGACGATGGGACTGCGCGGACTGGGCACGTCTATCGTGAACCTCGACGATGTCTTCGTGCCGGAGGAGAATTTAATCGGTAAAGAAGGGCAGGGGTTCGATATCCTGCTGGAGGCCATCAGCGTCGAGCGCATGTCCGTGGCGGTGCAGGGTGTGGCGGTGGCGCAGGCGGCGCTGGATTTATCGCTGGAATATGCGAGGCAGCGCCGGGCGCGGGGCAGGCCGATTTCCAGGATGCCGTCCATCCAGCAGATGCTGGCGGAGATGGCTTCCCGCGTCGAGGCCACCCGCTGGCTGGTCTACCGCACTGCCTTTCTACGCGACCAGGGTCAAAGTATCCAGTACGAGTCCTCGCTGGGCAAGCTCTTCGCCTCGCAAGTGGCGGTGGAGGTCACCCGCCTGGCGATGCAGGTCCACGGTTCTTACGGCGCGATGAAGTCCCTGCCCGTGGAGCGACTTTACCGCGACGCCAAGATGACTGAAATCTATGTGGGTGTCTCCGAGGTGCACCGCTCCATTATTGCCAACCACCTGATACAGGGCGTCTAAGAGGGACGAAGTCCCTCTTCTTATCCTCCCCCCTTCCTTTCGTAAAGGAAGGGGGCAGGGGGGATGGATTTGAAATGAATTTTTTATCAAAACCTTTCAAACTAATCAAATCCCACGGTCGCGCCCGCGCCGGCGAGCTTTATACCCCCCATGGCAAAGTACTGACGCCCGTCTTCCTGCCGGTCGGCAGCCAGGCCACCGTCCGGACTTTGACCCCTCAGGAGATAAAGGAGGTTGGCTTTAATATGGTCCTGGCTAACACCTATCACCTGTATCTCCGCCCCGGCATTGAAGTCATCGGGAAGCTGGGCGGTTTACACCGCTTTATGGCCTGGGACGGCGCCGTTCTCACCGATAGCGGCGGCTATCAGGTCTTCAGTCTGGCTCCTTTTTTGAAAATTACCGATGAAGGCGTTAAGTTCCGCTCCCACATCGACGGCTCCGAGCATTTCCTCTCGCCGGAGCTGGCGGTTCGTTACCAGGAGGCTTTAGGCTCGGATATCATGATGGTCCTGGATGAATGTTCCGCCTTTGGCGATAGCAGGGAGAAAGTACAAAAAGCTATGCAGCGGACGCATCTCTGGGCGGAGCGCTGCCTGAAAGCGAAAACGAGGGATGACCTCTCGCTTTATGCCATCGTTCAAGGGGGTATGTATCCGGAACTGCGGAAGCAGTCGGCGGCCTGCCTGACCGGTCTGGATTTCCCCGGCTATGCCATCGGCGGGCTGAGCGTCGGCGAGCCGAAAGAAATTACGTTGTCTCTGGTCGATTTGACGGCCTCTTTGCTTCCGGAAGGAAAACCTCGTTATCTCATGGGCGTCGGCGCGCCGGAGGACATCGTCGAGGCGGTGGCGCGGGGCATCGATATCTTCGATTGCGCCCTGCCGACTCGCGTCGCCCGCAACGGCGCTCTCTTTACCCCGAAAGGCCGTGTGAATATCCGCCGCGCCGTTTACTCTAAAATGGACCGGGCTATCGACCCTTCGTGCGATTGTTTTACCTGCCGCACTTTTTCCGCCGCTTATCTGTGCCATCTGTTCCGCAGCGATGAGCTGCTGGCTTTACGCCTTGCCTCTATCCATAACCTGCGCTTTATCGCCAACCTGATGCGTAAGGTACGCGACTCTGTTCTGGACGGTTCTTTCGAGCAATTTCGCGAGGATTTTCTTTCTGGCTATAAGACCACCGATGAGCGGGCCCGCGTCGACCAGAAGCGGCGGTGGCTGAAAAACAGGGAGTAATTTTATAAAAATGTAATTTTTTATCGTTCCGTGTATGACTTACTATATTTTCTTCTGCTACAATATAGACATCAGTATTCTGGCGGTATCGGAGGTGTTATATGGCTAAGGAAGAGCGAAAGGAACTTGATGAACCTTCTCTGAACATATATCCAAGCCTGGTGGAAACGCCGGGAACTCCTATTAAGTCGCGTGATAAATACCTCTGCCCGCACTGTAAAGCCGAGGTGCCGGTAAAGCAGGACTGCCCCGGCTGCGGGGAGGAAATCGACTGGTCGAAGATATAAAATGTCGTTGGAGCGGGAGTAAAGAATATGGCTAAAGCTGAGAAGAAAGGGATACACGCCAGACCCGTGAGAATCGGCGATAAATATCTCTGCCCGCACTGTAAAGCGGAGGTGCCGGTAAAGCAGGACTGCCCTTCCTGCAAGCTGGAAATCGACTGGACCAAGATATAGCGCGGCTCATCCGCCGTATATCAGCATGACGATATTGAGCTTATCGCCGTCCTTGACCGGCTTGGTCATGGTCTGCGGGTAGGCGCTCTCCCCGTTGACGTAAACGTCAAAGGCACGCGATAGTTTGCCTTCTTTATCGAGCAGCAGCTTCCTGAGCTCCGGCGACTGCTCTCCTAGTTCGTGTAGAGCTTCCCCGACCGTTCGCGCTTCGACTTTGAAGTTTAGTTTATTATGGGAATATCTGCCGAATACGGAAGGTATCTCGATTTCTACGCTCATTTTTTCCTCCCCGCCTGTTTCCCCCCGCAGTGGTCGCAGTTGGGGTCCGGCTTTATGGTGAACTCGGTGAACCGCATTTTCAGGCCGTCGTAGTTGAGGATTCGGTTGGTCAGTAGCTCCCCCAGCCCCGTTAGATATTTGATGACCTCGGTCGCCTGGATGCAGCCGATGACCGCCGGCGTTACCCCGATGACCGGGAACTTCTCTTTGGGCACCCTGACGTTGTGGTAGAGGCAGTTGAGGCAGGCCGTCTTGCCCGGTATCACCGTCATCGCCCGCCCTTCGAAGCCGTAGACCGCCCCGTGGAAAAACGGTATGCCCTTCGCGATGGCCGCTTTATTTAAAATGTACCTGGTGGGGAGGTTGTCCATCGCGTCGATGATTAGGTCAGAATCTCCCACTAGTTTTAAAACATTGGCTTCGGTGATGGTGTCCGCGATGGTCTCTATTTTTATCTCGGGGTTCAGCCTCCTGAGCTTGGCCGCCGCCGAATCGACCTTTCTCCCGCCGACGTTTTCTTCCCAGTGGAGCACCTGCCGGTTGAGGTTGCTGCGCTCGATGGTGTCGTGGTCGGCGATGCGTATCGTGCCGATGCCCGCCGCCGCGAGGTAGATGGCCGCCGGCGAGCCCAGTCCCCCCGCCCCCGCGATGAACACTTTAGCCTTTTTAAGCTTTTCCTGCCCCGCCTCCCCGAACCCGTATATCATTATCTGGCGGTCATATCTTTCTCTTTCTTTGTCAGTGAGCATGCCCTTTACCTCCCCGTCACACTATCGCCAGCATCCGGTCGACGGCCGCCTTGGCGCGGACGCGGACTGCCTCCGGCACGGTGACCACCGGTGCCATCGTCTCCAGCGATTCGAGTATCTTATCGAGGGTGATTTTTTTCATGTTGGGGCAGACGGCTTTCTTGGAGGCCGCGTAGAACTGCTTCCCCGGGTTCTCTTTGTTGAGCCGGTGCATTATTTCCACCTCCGTCCCCACGATTAGCTCCCTGACGTCCGCGCGGGCGGCGTAGCGTATCATGCCGCTGGTGCTCAGGGCTTCGTCGGCCAGCGCGATGACGTCCGGCCGGCATTCGGGGTGGACGACCACTTTGGCTTTGGGGTGCTCCTGCTTCCGGTTGACGATGTCCTCCGGCAGGATGCGCACGTGGGTGGGGCAGTAGCCCGGCCAGAGCGTCAGTGTTTTGCCGGTCCTCCTGGCGATGAAATCTCCCAGATACTGGTCCGGGACGAAGATTATCTCCGGGTTGTCGATGCCGCCCACTATCTTGACGCCGTTGGCGGACGTGCAGCAGTAGTCGGATTCCGCTTTGACGGCAGCGGTGGAGTTGATGTAGGTAACTACGGTGGCTTTGGGCATTTTTTGCTTTTGTTGTTGCAGTTGCTCGGCGGTAATCATGTTGGCCATGGGGCACCCGGCGCTCTCGTCCGGCAGGAGGACGGCCTTGCCGGGATTGAGGATGGCGGCCGTTTCGGCCATGAAATGGACGCCGCAGAAAACGATGACGTCGGCGTCGGTGGCCGCGGCTTTCTGGCTCAGCTCCAGCGAGTCTCCCACGAAGTCCGCGATGTCCTGGACCTCGCCGCGCTGGTAGTTATGGGAGAGGATGACGGCCTTCCTTTCCTTCTTGAGTTTCAGGATTTCTTTCCCGAGCTTGTCTTCTCTCTGGCTGCTCATTTTGCGGTCTATTTTAGACGCTGGGCTTCTTCGCATGGCACCCTCTCGGCGCCGGTGTAAATCTTCATCCCCGCCGTGTCGACGACCCGCACTTCCATGTCGGTGTGGATGCGCGTCCCGGCGTCCCGGAGGAAGCCGATAATGGTCAGGCCGTGCTTTCGGCCGATTTCCCGTCCTTTGTCGGTCACGGCGGTCTTGGTGGCGACCAGCGGTATCCCCGCCCGGCAGATTTTGGCGACCATCTCCGAGGCCATCCTGCCCGTCGATACTAAGAACGTGTTGGCGCAATCGACATTATTCAGCAGGGCGTAGCCGATGACCTTGTCGAGGGTGTTGTGCCGGCCGATGTCTTCCACGATACAGATGAGGCTGCCTTCTGCGGTGAAGAGTCCGGCGGCGTGGACGCCTTCCGTTTCCCGGTACATCCTGGCGGTCTCGAAAAGCGTGTTTATCGCCTTGAAAATGATGCGCTGCTGGATTTTCTGGTGGTCGCGTATCCGGGACAGGTCTTCTTCGCCGGCGTAGGCCACCCGCCCCCCGCCCGAGACGATGCGGTAGCTGGTTTTTTCCGTCATCGCCGCCAGCTTGCCGGTGTCTTTGAGTTTTACCTGCGCGGCGTGGTCTTCTATCTCCACGGACGCCAGTTCTCCCAGGCCGTTGATGAACCCCTGCCCGAACAGGTAGCCGGTGACGAACTCTTTTTGCATGACCGGCGTTATCGAGGCGGTGACGAGGTGCCGGCCGTTGACGTATATCGGTAGCTCCTTTTCGATAATGACGCTGGTTTCGCCTCTGGTGAAGCGCCCGTCGGCCAGCTTCTGGCACACGATTACTTGCGAGGTCGACGGCCACTTTTTGTAGCTTGTGTCGTTACGTTTCATCGCAGCCCTCGACTCTCTCCCAGTGCGAGTAGACTATCATGGTGTTTCCCCGCACCAGCCCCGCGATGGTTATCCCGGCTTCCCGCGCTATTTCTATCGCCAGGGTGGTGGGCACGCCTTTGGTGGCGATTATCGGGATGCCCGCGTTGCGGCATTTTAAAATCATCTCGCTGGGCTGCCGGCCCGTGGAGGCCGCCAGCGTCCGGCCGAAATCGATGTTGCGGATGAGCCCGCCGCCGATGACTTTGTCGAGGGCGTTGTGCCGCCCCAGGTCTTCGGCGATGCAGATTGTCTTTTTTCCCTCGAGAAAAAGCCCCGCGGAGTGTACCGCTTCGGTCTCGGTAAATACCTCTGACTTCAAGATAGCCTTGACGCACTTGAAAATATCTTCGGCGCTCACTTTGAGGTCGGAGTGTACGCCCCGCCCCGCGTTTTGCTGTTTTTTCCCCCCGCCAGCGTTACCTCGGCGATGTCGTTTTTGATGGTCAGCGACTTCATATCATCGGGGTTTTGAATAATCCCCTGCACGTACAGGTTCCCGATGACGAACTCCTTTTCGAGCGTGGCCAGTATCATCGCCGTGGCGTAGTGCCGCCCGCCGACCTTTATCGTGAGGGCGGTCTCTCTGACGATTCTTTCTTTGGCGGCCGTGCAGCCGCCGTTGACTCTGGTGTAGGCGACTGTCTTGAGGATTTTACTTGGCATCTTTTTCCCCGATAATTTTTAGGGTATCTCCCGGCCGTACGGTCCCTCCTCGTATTACCTTGGCGAAGATTCCTTCCCGCGGCATGATGCAGTCGCCTATAAGCTCGCGTATGGCGCACCCTTTATGGCATTCCTTGCCGATCTGCGTCACCTCCAGCACCACCTTTTTCCCCGCCTCCAGCCGCGTGCCGACCGGCAAAGCGCACAGGTCGATGCCCTGCGTCGTGAGGTTCTCCGCGAAGTCGCCGGGCTTGAGTTCGAGTCCCTTGCCCCGCATCTTGTCGATGCTCTCGTTGGCGAGCAGGCTTACCTGCCGGTGGGTCTGGCAGTCGGCGTGGGCGTCCCCCTCGACTCCGTAGTCTTTTGTTATCACTATTTCAGCCTGCGGCGTCTTTCGCGTGCCTTTTTTCTCGCTCTTGCAGACCGCGATTATCTTGGTCATGTTATCTTCCCCTTTTTATTATCGTGCCGCCGCCCAGCACCTTGTCCCCGTCGTAGAACACTATCGCCTGTCCCGGGGTTATGGCCGCCTGCGGTTCGGCGAACTTTACATAAACTGCGTCATCTTCCTGCGGCTCGACCGTCGCTTCCGCCTCCGCGTGGCGGTGTCTGATTTTTGCTTTGACCTGTATCGGGTGTTCCGGTGTGTCGATGCTTATCCAGTTGAGTCCTCCGGCGATTAGCTCCGTGCCGTATGTCTGCTCTTTCGTCCCGACGATGATGGCGTTGCGGTCGGGCTCGATGTCCGTTACGTAGAGCGGTGCGGCGGCGGCAATGCCGAGTCCCCGGCGCTGGCCGATGGTGTAGGACCCTATGCCCCGGTGCCGCCCGAGCGTCCTGCCCGCCCCGTCCAGTATCGCCCCCGGTCGGTCTGCCTGCGGCGCGTATTTTTCCAGGAATCGGGCATGGTCGTTATCGGGGATGAAGCAGATTTCCTGGCTTTCCGGTCGGGAGGCGGTCGGCAGCCCCAGTTCCGCGGCGATTTTCCTCACCTCGTCTTTGGTCAGATTGCCCACGGGAAACATCGTGCGGCCGAGCTGCCCCTGTGTTAGCTGGCAGAGAAAATACGACTGGTCTTTATTTGTGTCCCGCCCCTTTTTCAGGAGGTATCTCCCGCGGCTGTCCTGTTCTATCCTGGCGTAATGGCCGGTGGCGAGCATTTCCGCCCCTGTTGTTGCGGCTTCCTCCCACAGCGCGCCGAACTTGATGTATTTGTTGCAGGGGATGCAGGGATTGGGCGTTCGGCCCCTCCCGTATTCCCCGCAGAAATAGGCGATGATTTTTTCGGCGAAAATATCGCGTAAGTCGATCACGCGGTGCGGTATTCCCAGCCGACCGGCTATCTCGGCGGCATCCTTCCCGGCGCGGGAACTGTCCGTGATTTGCATCGTCACCCCGCCGACTTCATGCCCCGCTTCTTTGAGGAGGGCCGCCGCCACCGATGAGTCCACCCCGCCGCTCATGGCTATGGCTATTTTCATAACTTCTATACTGGACTCTTCCTCCCCTCGGTTCTCTTTTATCCCACCCGCCCGCCCCCGTTTTATCCTCGGCTTATCCCATAGTATTTCCGCTTCACCCCGTTTTTGAGTTATGAGTTTTGGCTTTGACTTTTGAGTTTTACGATTTGAGTTGACCCCCTATATCCCCCCGCCCTGGTCGAACTCTTTCTCTATCTCCTCCCGGCTTTCCTGGAGCTCGTCCGGCGGCGTGGTCAGGCCGCACTCTTCTTCAAGCTTTTCCAGTCGTTGTTCGAGCCCGTCGTACTCTTTGAGGACGAGCCGGATGGCTTCGGCGACCGGGTCGGGGAGGCGCCCGTGTTCGAGTTCGGCGACCGCCCTTTCCTGTTTGGTGACGACCCTCCCCGGGATGCCCACTACGGTCACGCCCGGCGGGACCGCGTGTATCACCACCGACCCCGCGCCGATCCTGGCGCCGTCGCCGACCGTTATCGCTCCCAGGACCACCGCTCCGGCGCCTATTACTACGTTGTTGCCGATGGTGGGATGGCGCTTCTCTTTCTTGAGAGACGTCCCCGCCAGGCCGGAGCCCTGGTACATGAGCACGTCGTCGCCGATTTCGGCCGTCTCCCCGATGACTATCCCTGACCCGTGGTCGATGAAGAACCTCCGCCCGATGCGCGCCCCGGGGTGTATCTCTATCCCTGTTATGAAGCGGTTCAGTTGCGAAAGCATCCGCGCCGGCAGCTTTAAATGGTTTCGCCACATGAAATGGGCGACGCGGTGCGCCCAGATGGCGTGCAGGCCGGGATAGCACAGGATAATCTCCGTCACGCTGCGTGCCGCCGGGTCTTTGTTGAACACCGTCTGGATGTCTTCTCTCAGGTGCCTGAACATCGCTTTATCCTTATTATTACTTTATTTTTATTATACCCCATTTCTCTCATCTTTTCTGTCAACTGTAATCTGTCAACTCTTTGTTGTAGAATAAATCCGATGGAGACTGAGTTCCGGTTTATCCCCTCGGTGGACGCCGTCCTTGCCGACGAGCGGCTCGTTAATGCAGGCTGTCCCCGCGCCTTGCTGGTGGAGGTTATCCGGGAGCGCCTTGACCGCGAGCGACTCTCCATCGCGGCGGGTAAACCGTGCGCCTCTTTAAACGATATCGTAACCTCGGTTTTAACGGAGTTGCAGGTTCTGGAAAAACCGGGTTTGCGGCGTGTCATCAATGCCACCGGCGTGATATTGCATACCAACCTTGGCCGCGCGCCCCTGAGCCGTGAATCTTTAGCGGCTATGGAGGACGTCAGCCGGGGCTATGCCAATCTCGAGTTCGACCTGTCGAGCGGCCATCGAGGTTCCCGCCATGTCCACGCCGGGGGGCTTTTATGCAGCCTTACCGGCGCGGAGGCGGCCCTGGTCGTTAATAATAATGCTGCCGCCGTGCTTTTAGGTCTGTCTGCCCTGGCGAAGCGTAAGGAAGTCATCGTTTCCCGCGGCCAGGCGGTGGAAATCGGCGGCGGCTTTCGCATCCCGGACGTCATGCGCCAGAGCGGGGCTAAGCTCGTCGAGGTGGGGACGACCAACCGCACCTACCCGCGCGATTTTGAGCAGGCGATAACCCCCCGCACCGCCGCCCTGATGCGTGTGCATTCGAGCAATTTTCGCCTGGTGGGCTTTACCGCGAGGTCTCCCTCGAAGAGCTGGCGGATATCGGGCGGAAGCATAATCTCCTCGTCCTGGACGACCTCGGCAGCGGCTGCTTCCTGGATACGACCGTTTACGGGCTGGCGGCCGAGCCGATGGTTCAGCAGAGCGTCAAAGCCGGCGCCGCGCTGACCTTTTTCTCCGGCGATAAGCTCGTGGGAGGGCCGCAGGCGGGCATTATCGTCGGACAAAAAGAATATATTGAAAAGCTCAAGCGTCACCCGCTGGCTCGGGCGGTGCGCATCGATAAGACGCGGCTGGCCGCTCTGGTAGCCACGCTGCTTCACTATCTCAGGGAGGAAGCCGCCGAAAAAATCCCGGTCTGGCGTATGATTGCCGCGCCGCTGGACGAAATCGAGCGCCGGGCAAGAATCTGGGCGGATGCTCTGAGTTCCGCGGCTGAGGTGGTGCCGGGAGAGACCATGGTCGGCGGCGGCAGCCTGCCCGGCGGCTCTTTGCCCACCCGTCTGGTGTCGTTGGGCGGACGTAATGTGCCGGTAATCGCTGAAAGACTGCGTTTGCGTGAGGTGCCTGTTATCGGGCGTATCGAGAAAGACAGGCTCCTCCTCGACCCCCGTTCTGTCCTCCCGGAGGAAGACGGTATCGTTATCGAAGCCCTGCAAAGTGTGTCTGTTTAGGATTTCATCATGTACGTGCTTGGTACCGCCGGCCATATCGACCACGGCAAGTCCCTGCTGGTGAAGGCGTTGACCGGCATTGACCCCGACCGCCTCCGCGAGGAGAAGGAGCGGGGCATGACCATCGAGCTGGGTTTCGCCTGGCTCAAGCTGCCCAGCGGCCGCGAGGTGAGCATCGTTGACGTCCCCGGCCACGAGCGCTTTGTCCGGCATATGCTGGCCGGCGTCGGCGGCATCGACCTCGCCCTGCTTATCATCGCCGCCAACGAGGGCGTGATGCCGCAGACCCGCGAGCACCTGGCAATTCTGGATTTGATCGGAGTAAGACGTGGCATCGTTGTTATCACCAAAAAAGACCTTGTAGACGATGAACTATTGAGTCTGGTCCGGATGGAAATCGAGGAGCTCATCGCCCCCACGACTATCTCCGGGGCCCCCATCGTCGCCGTCTCGGCGCTGACCGGCGCGGGACTGCCGGAGCTGATATCGGCCATCGATAAGCTCCTGGATGCCACCGAGCCCCGCCCCGACCTGGGTCGCCCCCGCCTCCCCATCGACCGGATTTTTACCATGGCCGGCTCGGGCACGGTGGTGACCGGCACGCTGATTGACGGCTCCCTTTCGGTGGGGCAGGAGGTGGAGATTGTCCCCTCGGCGTTGAAGTCCCGACTCCGCGGTTTGCAAACGCATAAATCTAAAATCGATATCGCTGTTCCGGGCAATCGGGTGGCGGCTAACCTGGTGGGCGTTACCACTAACCAGTTACAGCGTGGCGATGTCGTCACCCGGCCCGGCTGGCTGCTCCCCGCCGATTTGCTGACGGTGAAGTTGAAGTTGATTTCCTATTTGAAGCGTCCCCTGCGCCATGGCGCCGAGGTCAGCTTTCATTCCCTGGCGGCGGAGGCGATGGCGAAAGTCCGCCTGCTGGAGGGCGATGAGCTCCGTCCCGGCGACTTCCACCTGGGCGCAGCTTTCCCTGGAGAGGCCTCTGGCGGTCATTGACGGCGACCGCTTTATCATCCGCTCCCCCGTCGAGACCCTGGGCGGGGGCGGCGTTATCGATGCCCGCGCCCGGCGGCTGCGGCGTTTCCGCCCGGACGTTATCGAGAACCTCAGGGTAAGGGACGGCGGTTCCGACGCCGAGGTAATCCTGGCATTGCTGGAGACCGGCCAGCCGCTGGAGTTTTCCGCCTTGGTGGCGCGGGGCCATCTGCCGGTGGAAAAAGCGGGCGCGGTAATCGAGTCGTTGGTCGCATCGGGACGTGCTATCGCTATGGGGGAGGGCGAGCGCCGCATGTTGTTGACCGCTTCCGGCTGGCAGCGTCTCCGCGAAAGGGTCGCCGCTTCCTTCGCCGACTATCATAAAAAGTACCCCGCCCGTCCCGGTATGCCCCGGGCGGAGCTGGGCACCCGCCTTAAGCTGGGCGTCTTTACCGCGCTGGCGGTGGATAATCTGATAAAGCAAGGCGTCCTCGTCGAGGAAGGCGGTCACCTCCGTCTGCCCGGGCACCGCGTCCAGCTTACTCCCGCGCAGCAGGCGAAGTTAGACGTCTTTTTAAAAGCCCTGGCGGCCTCCCCTTATTCCCCCCCCAGTGAGCTCATCCCGGAGCCGGATTTGCTTAATATGCTTATCGGGCAGGGTCGGGTGGTAAAGGTCAGCGATAACGTGGTCTTTGCGGCCCCCGTCTATCGTGAAATGGTGGCCAAAATAACCGCCCGCATCAGGGAAAAAGGCAGGATAACTTTGGGTGAGTTGCGGGATATGTTCGGGACGAGCCGTAAGTATGCCCAGGCCCTCCTGGAATATCTCGACGGGGAAAAGGTGACCCGACGCGTCGGTGACGATAGGGTCCTGTATTAATCTCGCTTGAAAACGATGCTGATGTCGTCGGTATCGGCGTTCACTTCTTCCACCAGCGGGATGTTGCGTAATATCTCCAGCAGCGGCAGCGGCTCCTTGATTTCGAACAGTATCGATGTTTCTTTTTCCGAGGCGAATTCCTGGAGGTATTGGATATTGGGTATGTGGACCAGGTATTTTTTCAGGTGCTTTCAGATACTGGTAGTCGAAGGAAGCCGATATCGATTTCATCTCGACCTGCCCGCTGAAAAGAGGCTGGGTGCCGTCATGGCCGTTGGACTTTGTGCCGAGCACCCGTAATGACAGCTTCGGGGTTTCCATCGGTTCCGTGTTTCTGACAGCCGGCACCGGCTTGTCCCTGTCCTTAAGGGTGATCACGGTGTACTCCTGGAGTTTCTGTTGCGCCTCCGCGATGGCTTTGGCCAGCTCGCCGATGTCCGTTTGTAGTTTCGCTTCGAACTCATCTACCGTCTGTCTCGTCCGGTTGACGATTTCATTGGCCATATTGCTGATTTCCTGGCAGTTGGTGACGATGTCCGTCATCATCTTGTCCGCTTTTTCCAGCGCGGCGTCGACGGCACGGTTCGATTGTACCTGGGTCTCCCGCCGGCATTTCTCGGTTATTTCTCTGATGAGCTGCTCGGCTTCGGCCTTGGCCGTCGCCACGATTTCGTTGCTTTCTCTTTCGGTGGCTTCCCTGGCCTGCCCGATGATATCTTCGGCGTCTTTTTTGGCTTTGCCGATGATTTTTTCCACCTGGCCCTGGGTCTTCTTGTTGGCTTCTTTTTTGCTTTTTTCTTCGGCCTCGTCGATTATCTGCTGCGCCCGCCGTTTCGCCGCCTGGATGGTCTCTTCGGCCTCGATATCGACCACCGATATCAGGTCGGCGGATTTTCCGACTTTTTTCGGCTGCAGCCGTGAGACGGTTACTTCCAGGTCATCGAGGGCGTCGCCGGCTTCAGCCTCCCCGCCGGGCGGCGGGCTCTTGGTCGCCTTGCGCGAAATCTCCTCGATTTTGGCGCGGTATTCGTCAAATATCCGGGAGAATTCGTCTCTTTGTGATGGTGTCCTGACGTCTGGTTTGGCCATTTTTAACTGCCCTGTTATTCGGTCGCGCGGCTCGGATAGCGGCCGTTCTCTTACTTGTATACATTTTAAGCGATTGCTATCCTGGCTTGAAATAGCTCTATAGTACCATCCTGTTCGCTGCTTAACTATCCATTGGTAACGGGACGTAACCATAATCTCTGACCAACTTTAAACCTGTCATACTCTTGATTCTAACGTTGCTGTAATACTATAGGTGTGACGCCGGGCTGACGTTGCGTCGTAGATAATATTTTAATTATCGAGGTTCATATGGCAGAAGAAACCGGAAAAATCCTGGAACTTAACGAAAAAGACGGCCAGCAAATCATCGAGCTGCTGACTCAGGCCGAGGGCCTGCTGAGGGCGGAGCTGAAGCAGCACTGCAATACGGGCCGCAACCTGGATTTGCAGTTCCTGCTGGAAGCCCAGCTGAATGTTTCCCGGGCTCTGGAAGCCATGTACGATAGGGCCTCGGATAACTACACCTTTTAGCGGTGTTTTTCGGGCCGTGAGATCCTGGCGGGAGCGCATGGGGGTCGAACCCACCGGAGACATGTTTAATGCCCCCCAACGGATTTGAAGTCCGCGAAGCCCACCGGGACTCATCCGCTCCCGCACCCAGAGTATAATCCATTCCTTCGATGACTGACAAGGACGCGGTGGGAAAAAAGAGAGAGGTTTCTGCCTCTCTCTTCTACTTTATGCCAACAGGACCGGACAAAATCCTCTTCCTATTTTACTCCATCTCCCTTATATTATATTAGGGTCGTTCGGCGAAGCATGGTTGAGCCTCGGAGGAGCACTTAATCACCCTTTCTACCTTGCGGACTCCGAGGCGACCCTTGCTTCGCCGGGAATAAATGCTTACCATAAATCGAAAAACGAATAAACCGGATTTTAAAGCTGAATTGACATAAATCGAAAAACGAATATTAGCTACGGAATTAGACGATTTAGATACAAAATAAAAAAACGAAAAACGAATAACGAATGTAGAGAATGGGATTAGCGCTGGTTGATTTCTCTAAGCACGACTTTCACGATGGCAGGGAGTCTCCTTTTAAGCTCCGTCGAAAGCTCGGTCCCCCAATCGATTTCTTTGGGCTCGATGCCGATGATGACGGTCTCCCTCGGTTCGTTGCCGGCCAGCGCCGCCAGTTTCAGGTTTTCCGCTACCCCCAGTTCATGCGCCGAGGTGAGCGTCCCTTTGACCGCGGCGAGGTCGTCCGGTCCGTAGCGGTAAATCGACCCCGCTTCGCCCCCGGCCCTGGCCGCGTCGATGATTATCATCTTGTCTCCGGCCCTGGCGTAGGCGATTAGGTCCGGCGAAGTCCCGCCATCGATTAGTTCTACGTCCGGCGGCAGGTCGATTTCCTGCAGCGCCCTCAGGGCGTGGATGCCGATGCCTTCGTCTTTCATCAGCAGGTTGCCCACCCCGATGACCACGGTTCTCGGCGTCATATCATCCTCGCTCAGCAAATCCTGGGCAGCAGCTCTCCCACCGGCATATCGATGATGCGGGATGCCCCCAGGCTGGTCCTCATTACTACCCGTCCGGGGTGCTCTTTGACTGCCTCGCCGATAATGGTTGCTTGGCTGCCGTATTTATTTCGTCTCATCGCCGCCAGGACGGAGTCGGCGTCTTCGGGAGAGACGGCGGCTGCCAGTTTGCCTTCGTTGGCGATATACAGCGGGTCGAGTCCCAGGAGCTCGCAGGCCGCCCGCACGGCTTTGTCTACCGGTATCCTGTCTTCCTCAATCCTGATGCCGATTTTGGATTGGCCGGCGAAGTCGTTGAGGGTGGTGGCGAGCCCGCCCCGGGTGGGGTCGCGCAGGGCGTGGATGTTTTTAGATACCGCCACCATTTCCGCCACGAGTCCGTTCAGGGGGGCGCAGTCGCTGGGCACGGGCGTGTGGAACTTGAGCCCTTCGCGCTGGCTCAGTACGGCGATGCCGTGGTCCCCGATATTCCCGCTGACGATTATTTTATCGCCGGGCCGGGCGTTGGCGGCGGAAATATCGACCCCCTCCGGTACGGTGCCCACGCCGGCGGTATTGATGAAAAGCCTGTCGGCGCTGCCCTGGTTGACCACTTTGGTATCGCCCGTGACTATCTTTACGCCGGCTTCGTCGGCGGCTTTCTTGATGGACGCTATTACCCTTTTCAGTTCGACCACCGGCAGCCCTTCCTCGATGATCAATGCCAGGCTGAGGTAGAGCGGCCTTGCCCCGCTCATGGCGAGGTCGTTGACCGTCCCGCAGACTGCCAGCCTCCCGATGTCCCCGCCGGGGAAAAAGAGCGGATTGACCGTATAGCTGTCGGTGGTAAATGCCAGGCGCCCTCTCACCTCGAACACGGCCGAGTCGTCGAGCCTGTTCAATATCGGGTTGGCGAGTTCTGGCAGGAAGCTTTCGATGAGGTCATGCATAAGCTTGCCGCCGCTGCCGTGAGCCAGCAGGATTTTCTCTTCGTTATCTATCTACCTCACCCCCTCCATACTCGTAATATGTGGCGCAGCTCCCTTCGCTGGATACCATGCACGGCCCCACCGGTCGTTCCGGCGTGCAGGTCCGACGGAAAAGCTTGCATTCTAAGGGAGTGCTCACGCCCCGCAGTACCGCCCCGCAGATGCAGCCTTTCGGCTCGCGGGCGGGAGCTATTTTGACGTCGAAATTCTTTGCGGCATCGTATTTTTCATATTCTTTTCGAATCTTGAGCCCGCTTTTTGTTACGTTGCCGATGCCGCGCCAGTCCGCGTCGCCGATTTCGAAGACTTTTTCCATCAGGCGTAGCGCCGCCTGGTTGCCCTCGGGCTTTACGCCGCGCCGGTAAGTGATGTCCACTTTTGGCCGGCCGCTTTCAACCTGCTCCACCAGGCTGTCCACCGCCAGCAGTATATCGACCGGTTCGAAGCCGGAGATGGCGCAGGCGATATGGTAGTCGTCGGGGAGGAACTGGTAGGGGCGCGAGCCGATGATGGCGCTGACGTGCCCCGGGCAGATAATCCCGTCGAGATTTACCTCCCCCAGGTCGAGGATGGCTTTCATTATCGGCGGGCACACCTTGTGCAGCGATAGCACTGAGTAATTTTTAATATTTTCCTGCTCCGCCTGTAAAATCGAGGCGGCGATGGTCGGCGCCGTGGTCTCGAAGCCGATGCCGATAAAGATGACTGATTTTCCCGGGTTTTCTTTAGCGATATTTAAGGCGTCCTGAGCCGAGTAGACGATGCGTACGTCGGCCCCTTCGGCTTTGGTTTTTTGCAGGCTGCTCCGGCTACCCGGGACCCGGACCATGTCCCCGAAGCTGGTAATGATTACGTTGGGGAGTTTCCCCAGGGCGATGGCCCTGTCGAGGTCGGCGCTGGCCGTGACGCAGACGGGACAGCCCGGACCGGAAAGCATTTCAATATTCTGAGGCAGTAGCTGGCGAAGTCCGTGCTTGAAAATCGCCACGGTATGCCCCCCGCAAAACTCCATCAACTTTATCTGTTTATGTGAGTCGCGCCGTATTTTTTCGAGCAGCTTTTTACCAAGCTGCGGGTCGCGGTATTCGTTGACGTATTTCAAGTAATGGCCTCGTATATTTAAGGAATTAGTTGCCTCGCTATCGATTCCACGATTTTTTCGCCTTCGTCGTTATTAAAGGAAAAAATCCTTGCGCTGAACGAAAACCCTCCCTGATTCCACCTGTAATCATAACCTTCCATAGTCCCTGAATCAGTAGACACTTGGTCGTTCTCTCTGAGGACCTGTCCCACGCTGAGGTCAAGGACAATGGGTTCTAATTCTTGGTTTTGTAAAAGTTCATGTTCTTTATTTGTTTCTGAAATATCGATTTCTTTATCTCCGTTTGAGTATTCAATCTCGATTTCAACTTCGGTCAGGTTTTCAGTATTTAGCGGCCCGTAAATTTGAAAATGATAGTCGGTTCCCATTTCTATTGGTAAATATTGGGGTAGAATTATCGTAAATGGTATTTCATCTTGTGCCCGTTCTACATCATCTGTATAGAAATGATCGTCGGTTGTTAGCCAGTAAGGTGAACTGTTAACGGATGTCGCACAGCTTGAAAACGGTGTCAGTATCATTAGCATAATTGATGCTGAAATGAGTTTAAATTTACTCATTTCTTTTACTCCGCCTCCGCCATCTCCCTTAAAAGCTTTAGCGTCTCTTCCGCCTCGTCCGCGTCGATGACGCCGATGGCGTAGCCGGTGTGCAGCAGGACGTAATCGCCAACTTTGGCCTCGGGCGTAAGCTGCAGGCTGATGTCCCGCGTCACTCCTTCGATATCCGCCACCCCCTGCTGTCCGTCTATCGATTTTATCAGTGCCGGTATGGCTAAGCACATATTAGAATACCTCTTATTTTTGGGCTCTTTTTGGCTTGCTTTTGATTTTCCTGCCGATTTTAAATGCCTCCGCAAAAGCCTCGCCGATGGCGTAATATCCCCCGGGCACGAAGGTGAAAGGCTTGACTTTCTTTATATCTGGTTTATCGTCGGTCAAACAGTCCTCGGAGACATAGGTCTCCGCCACCTTGCCTATAACGAGCATGTGACTGCCCAGGTTGAGGATGTGCAGGACCTCGCATTCCAGGTTGATGGGGCACTGCTCGACGAGCGGCGCCGTCTTTAAATCTCCGTAAAACACCTTGAATTTGCAGTCCCTGACCTTGTCGGTGTCTTTACCGGAGACCAGCCCGCAGTAGTCGGCCTCTTTGACGAGGTCCACCGACGGCACGTTGACCGAGAACGTCCGGTTCTGGTAGATGCCCTTGAGACTGTAACGGTGCGGCTGGAGACCGATGGTGACGCAGGGGGGATTGCCTGATGCCACGCCGGCCCAGGCCACGGCGGCAAAGTCCGGCTTCCCGTCGACATTGGCCCCCACCAGGACGGTAGGGTGGGGCCATATCATTGGCTGCGGACCGAGCTTCTTTTTGGTCATGATTTCGTCTCCTCGTAAAAATTGGCGATGACCGCCTGTCCCAGGGAGATGCCGCCGTCGTTGCAGGGTACCTGCCGATGAGTATATACCCTGAGTCCGGCCGACTCAACCAGCGCTTTGGCTTTCCTGGATAATAGCCGGTTCTGAAAGACCCCGCCGCTCAGCACCACCCCCGTGATGCCTGTCTTCGCGGAGATAGTCTGGCATAATTCTAGAATCATGTGGGCGATGGTGTTATGAAATCGCCGGGCTATCACGGCTTTAGGTATTTTAGCTTGCCAGTCACTGATAACGGCCGCCAGTAAATCATGGACTTTAATCACGCTTAGGCCATTCTGCTTGCTCACTGAGAATGGGTAAGTTTGGTCCTCGTCGGACGCTTCGCTGGCGCATTTCTCCAGGTCGATGGCCGCCTGGGCTTCGTATTGAATGACGCCCCCGACCCCGATTAAGGCGGCTACCGCATCGAAGAGCCGCCCCATGCTCGATGTCAGCGGCGCGTTGATATTATTTTCTATCTGTCTTTTGATAATTTCCAGTTCGGTTTTTTCCATGTGTTTGAACGGCGGCAGTTCACGGTCTTCAAGTCCTAGTGCCATTAAATATCCTGTAGCCGTCCGGTCGGGCTTTTTTATCGCCAGGGCGCCGCCGGGCAGTGGCAGATATTCCAGATGCGCCATACGCTTGAATTTTTTATAGTCCGCTATCATGAATTCCCCGCCCCAGATATGCCCGTCCGTACCGTAGCCCGTGCCGTCGAAACAGACCCCGATGACTGTTCCTTTAAGTCCGTTATCCGCCAGGCAGCTGGCGATATGGGCGTGGTGGTGCTGCACCGGGACGAGCCTCAGCTTTTCCTTCTCCGCCAATTCTATGGCGTATTTCGTTCGGAGGTATTCTGGGTGCATGTCGCCGGCTATTATTTCCGGCTTTATCCTGAACAGTCGTTGGTAGAGCTCGATGGAATTGCTGAAATGTTCCAGTGTCTCGATGTTTTCCATGTCGCCGATGTGCTGGCTGATAAAAGCATAGTTATCGCGCGTCAGACAGAAGGTGTTCTTCTCCTCGGCGCCGCAGGCCAGTATCTGTCGACTCTGGTAGGGAAGGTGGATGGGATAGGGTGCGTATCCCCGCGCCCGCCTCACGAACTGGGGTTCTGCGTTTTCGACTATCATCACGCTGTCGTCATAGCGGGCGTAGATGTCCCGGTTGTGCCTTAGGAATGAGTCGGCGATGCCGTTCAGACGGCGCAGCGCTTCGTCGTTGTCCCGGGCGATTGGCTCTTCGCTGAGGTTGCCGCTCGTCATGACCAGCGGCCGCCCCGTTTCCCGCAGCAGTAGGTGGTGCAGTGGTGTGTAGGGCAGCATTACTCCCAGGTATTTAAGGCCGGGGGCCACGGCTTTGGTTATTGGCGATTCGCCCCGCCATTTCATCAGGACAATCGGACTCCCCGGCGAGGTAATGAGTCTGGCTTCGGCGTTGGTTACTTCACAATGGCGCCGGACTTCATCGAGGTCGGCCACCATGACGGCGAGTGGCTTGGCGGGGCGGTTCTTTCGCTGGCGGAGCCGGTTGACGGCTCGTTCGCTGGTGGCGTCGCAGGCCAGGAGAAAGCCGCCTAATCCTTTTACCCCCACTATTTTGCCTTCCCTAAGCAGCTCGCCGGTCTTGTTGATAATATCGTTACAGGCTATTTTTTTACCTTCATCATCTACCAGTTCCAGTTGCGGTCCGCACGCCGGGCAGGCGTTGGGCTGGGCGTGAAAGCGCCGGTTGAGCGGGTCGTCGTATTCGCGCTGGCATTCCGGGCACATCCTGAACGCTTTCATGGTCGTGTTGGGGCGGTCGTAGGGAATATCGGCGATGATGGTAAAGCGCGGCCCGCAGTTGGTGCAGTTGGTGAAGGGGTAGCGGTAGCGGCGATTTGCGGGGTCGAAAATTTCCCGCAGGCAGTCCGGGCAGGTAGCAATGTCGGGCGATACGAGCTGGTATTTGCCGGCCTCGGCAATGCTCTGGCGAATCTCGAATTTTTCATAGCCGGCCGGTGGGCCTGGTGTGGCGGTGATATCTTCAATATGGGAAAGCGGCGGCGCCTGCGTTCGCAGTCCGTCCAGGAAGCTTTCGATGTCCCCGGCTTCCCCCTCCACCTCGATTTTTACATCTTCCGAGGTGTTGCGCACCCAGCCCCGCAGGTTACGCCTGACGGCCAGCTGATACACGAAGGGCCGGAAGCCGACGCCCTGCACCACTCCCCGGACGTTAATGCGGGCCAGGTTGAGAGTCGTTGTTTTTGCCATGAAACTCTACTTTTTCTTTTTATCTTTTATGACGGATTCGAGCCAGGCGAACCAGGCGGCCATGCCGGCGCCGGTCTTGCAGGAGACGGGAAGGATGGTGACATCCGGGTTCAGTCCGGTTACCGCTTTTCTGAAGTTGTCCATATTAAAATCGAGGTAAGGCTGGAGGTCGATTTTATTCAATAGTATAACGTCGGTGTCGGCGAACATGGCCGGATATTTGTACGGCTTGTCGTCGCCCTCGGGCAGGCTGGCAATCATGACGCGTTTGTCTTCCCCCAGGGCGAAGGCGTTGGGACAAATGAGGTTGCCCACGTTCTCGATGAAGAGAAGGTCGACATCTTTGAGTGGCAGGTCGTTGAGGGCTTTCTCCACCATGCCGGCTTCGAGGTGGCAGCCGCCGGCGGTATTAATCTGGATAACCGGTATGCCCAGCGCATTGACTTTCTCGGCATCGACGCTCGAAGCGACGTCCCCCTCGATGACGGCTATCGTTACCTTTTTTCGCAGGTTTTTTATCGTGCTCAAAATCAGGCTGGTCTTGCCCGCCCCCGGCGACGACATGATATTTATCGTCAGTATCCCGAGCTTGTCCAGTTTGCTTTTATTGTTGCGTGCCTTTTCGTCGTTCGCCCCGAGGATGTCCTCGCCCACGGTTATTACTTTGACAGTCATCTATTCTACCTCGATGCTTTCCATATAGCATTCCCGCCCGGACACTATGTCGATGCCCGAATCTTGGCAATCCGGACAGGACCACTGGCTATTTTTAGGCGAAAAAATGGTCTGGCATTTTCGGCAGCGCAGCTTGGTCGGTCTCGACTCAAAAGCCAGCTCGGCGCCCCCGGCGATGGTGTTTTTACTCACCACGTCGAAGTAGAACTGGACGCATTCGCTCACTACCCCGGATAGCTCTCCTATCACCAGGTTGATGCGCGTAATCCGGCTTGCCTTGGCTTCACCGGCTTTCTCCAGCGCCAGGGACAGCATGCTTTCCGTGACGGCGTATTCGTGCATAGCTGCTATATTTCAGGTACTAAGACTGCAGGTCCGCTATTATCATTATCCCTTAATCCCCTGTGAAAATCCACCCCTTGGTCCCCCTCTCTGCCTGCGGGGGGAAGGATTAAGGTGAAGAGGTCACAACCATCTCAAACGTAAACATTTTTCTTGCATACCTTATTGTATTATGTTATAATCATGTTGCCTGGAGTTGAATAGCTTTGTTTTGAAGTGGGTTTGATTCCCACTTTTTTAATTATTTGAATATGTATATCGGAGGTTGGCAGCCGAAATGAAGAGCGATTTCTTGCTTGCCATCACTCAGCTCTCGGCGGAAAAGAATCTGCCGAAAGAGACTGTCCTTACCGCCGTTGAGGCAGCCCTGGTATCGGCCTATAAAAAAGACAATTTCAATCCCAACCAGAATATCTCTGTCAAGATTAACCCGAATACCGGTAAGGTGGAAGTGTGGGTGGAAAAGACCGTCAGCAAAAAAGTGGCCGACCCGCGACTCGAAATTACGTTGAAAGAGGCCAGGACGGTTAATAAAGACGCTAAAATCGGCGGTGCCGTGATGGTCGAGGCTACCCCCGAGAATGCCGGCCGTATCGCCGCCCAGACGGCCAAGCAGGTCATCCTCCAGCGCCTTCATGAGGCGGAGCACAGCGCCATCTTTGAGGAATACGCGGATAAAGAGGGCGAGGTCGTCAGCGGGGTTGTCCAGCGCTTTGAGGCCGGCCAGGTCTTTATCGACATGGGCCGCACCGAAGCTGTACTGCCTCCCTCCGAGCAGGTGCGCACCGAACGCTACCGCGTCGGCCAGCGTCTCAAGGTCGTCCTTTTGCAGGTGGCCCGCACCAGCAAGGGCCCCCGGGTCATCGTCTCGCGTTCCCACCCGGAGTTACTGCGTCGACTTTTCGAATTGGAAGTCCCGGAGGTCTATAACGGCACCGTGGAGATAAAATCTATCGCCCGCGAGGCCGGGTTCAGGAGCAAGATAGCTGTCGCCGCCAGGCAGGAAGGCATCGACCCCGTCGGCTGCTGTGTAGGTCTGCGCGGCATCAGGATTCAGAATATCGTCAGTGAGACCAACGGTGAAAAAATCGACGTCGTTATGTGGAGCCCGGACTCCGCCACCTTTATCGCCAATGCCCTCAGCCCGGCGCACATCTTGAGCGTCGGGCTGAATAAAGATGACCAGGTAGCCACCGTCATCGTGCCGGACAAGCAGCTCTCGCTGGCTATCGGGAAAGAGGGACAGAACGCCAGGCTGGCCGCCAAGCTTACCGGCTGGCGTATCGATATCAAGAGTGCCTCCGCCGCCGAGGCGGAGAAGATACCCGTGAGGGCCGCTAAGGCCGTCAAGGGAGAGGTCGGCGCCGTTGCTGCGGAACTGCCCGTCGCCGAAGGGCTCCCCGTGGAAATAGCTCTTACCCCGGAGGAACTGGGGATTGTTGAAGAGACTGCCGTGCCCGAGGAGGTCCCGGTGGCCGCCGGGGCGGCGACGCCCGTGGAGGAGATTCTGGCGCCGCCGCAGATAGTTTTGGAGCCGCCGTCGGAAGCTGAAGGTAAGCCCGCGCTCAGGTTCGCTGAAGATATCATGGGCGTCCGACGCGCCAAGACCGAGGCCAGGCCGGCCCGGGCGAAGAAGAAAAAGAAGGGAGCCTACACCAGGGAGACCGGCGAGGACGAAGGTAAGGCAAGGAAGGGCCGTCGTGACTACGAAGTCACTGAAGATGAGGAGGAAATTGTCTAGCCATCCCGTTGGCGCCCGCCCGGTGCCCCAGCGTAGTTGCGTGGCCTGCCGCCGTGTTAGAAACAAGCGGGAGCTGGTGCGTCTGGTGCGGATCGCCTCTGGCGATATCGAAATAGATAGCACGGGGAAAAAAGAGGGGAGAGGAGCTTATATCTGCCCGGACCGCGCCTGCTGGGAAAAAGCCTTGAAAGGTAAACAACTGGAAAATACTCTGCGGGGCCATCTTACCCCGGCCAACCGCGAAAATCTCATGAAAAATAGTGTAGATTTGGTAAAAGGAGTCGCATAATGCCCAGGGCCAGCAAACAAGTGAAAGCCGCCGGGCCGATGGCGGAAAAAGCCGCCAAAGAGCCGGCCGCGCCCAAGGTGCCTCTTATGGAGTTGCCGCGGTCCATCAGCGTGCGGCAGCTGGCCGAGCTTTTGCAGGTCGACTCTATTCTCATTATCAAGCAGCTGATGCGCAACGGCATCATGGCTAATATTAACCAGCTTATTGATTTTGACACCGCGGCCCCGATTGTCTCGGGGTTCGGCTTTAAGCCCCACCTCCAGCCTCTTAAAGACCAGCAGATGGCCACCGCGGTGGAGGAGAGCAAGAAGACCAAGCGCCGCTACGGTAAAGAGGCCGCCAACCTCCTGCCCCGCCCGCCGGTCGTGACGGTCATGGGCCACGTCGACCACGGCAAGACCAAGTTGCTGGACGCCATCAGGCAGACCAATGTTGTCGATTCTGAGGCCGGTGGCATTACCCAGCATATCGGCGCCTATCAGGCCACGATCAACGGCCAGAAAATAACTTTTCTGGATACCCCCGGCCACGAGGCCTTCACCGCCATGCGGGCGCATGGCGCCAATATCACCGATGTTACTATCCTGGTGGTCGCCGCCGACGATGGCGTCATGCCCCAGACCATTGAGGCCATCAACCACGCCCGTGCCGCCGAGGTGCCTATTGTGGTGGCGATAAATAAAATTGATAAAGAAAACGCCGACCCCAATCGCGTCAAACAGCAGCTGGCTGAGGCCGGGCTGGTCGTTGAGGACTGGGGAGGCAGCATTGTCAGCGTCGAAATATCTGCTAAAGAGAAGAAAGGCATTGAGCAGCTGCTGGAAAGCGTGCTGCTCGTCGCCGAGATGGAAGAGTTGAAGGCCAACCCGAACCAGCCGGCCGCCGGCGTCGTTATCGAAGCGGAAAAAGACAAGACCATGGGGCCGCTGGCCACGGTTTTGATACAGTCGGGCACTCTGAAAGAGGGGGACACCGTCGTCGTTGGCGGCACCTGGGGCAGGGTGAGGGCGATGTTTAACGATTTGGGCAAGCGCATCAAGAAGGCCGAGCCGTCCGCCCCCGCCGAGATTCTAGGCCTCGACGACGTCCCTGAGGTGGGGGACAACCTGGTGGCCGTGGTCGACGAGCGTCACGCCCAGGCCATTCTGGCCAGGCGCCGGGCGGAAATGGAGGAAGAGTCTGCCCGCACTGCCAGGACAATCAATCTGGATAACCTCTACGACCAGATAAACGCCGGCAAGGTCAAGGAGCTTAACGTCATTCTTAAGACGGACGTCCAGGGCAGTATCGAGCCCATCAGGACCTCTCTGGAGCGGTTGGGCACGGATGAGGTCAAGGTCAGGATTATCCACAGCGCTGCCGGCAACATTAACGAGAGCGATGTTATGCTAGCATCGGCCTCCAAGGGCATTATCATCGGGTTTAACGTGACAGCGACCGAGGGCGCCCGCAATCTGGCGTCGACCTCCGCCGTGTCTATACGTTATTATGATATCATTTACACCCTCATCGACGACGTTGAAAAAGCCCTTAAAGGCATGCTTGAGCCCACCTACGTCGAGGTTATCGATGGCCGCGCCACCGTCCAGGCTGTCTTCCCCGCTGGCAAAGGCGCTAAGGCCGCCGGCGTTATGGTCAACGAAGGCAAGATTACCCGTAACGCTTCCGTGAGAGTCAGGAGGGGCAAGCAGGTGGTGGTTGATTCCACCGTGGGCAGCCTGAAGCGCTTCAAGGACGATGTCAGAGAGGTGGCCGCCGGTTATGAGTGCGGCGTCGGCGTTAAGGATTTTAACGATTTCCAGGTCGGCGATGTTCTGGAATTTTACCGCATGGAAAGAGCCGGGTAACCGGTATCTCTATTTACTGCCATGTCATCGCATCGTATCGAGCGCGTTAATACTCTTATCCGCCGGGAAATCAGCGAGCTCATCCAGCACCACCTGAGAGACCCCCGGCTCGCCGAGTTCGTGGCGGTGACTGATGTGGAGACCACGGCCGACCTCAAGCACGCTAAGGTCTTCGTAAGCAGTATCGGTGGAAAGAAGGATGAGGCCGGTGTTTTAGCGGCTCTGACCGCCGCTGCCGGCTTCCTGCGCTCCGGGCTGGCGAAAAAGGTCCGCCTCCGCCATACCCCCGAGCTGAGCTTCCACTGGGACAACTCCATCGAACGCGGCGACCGCATTCTGCGCCTGCTTGACCAGGTCAGCGCCGAGCAAGAGGACTGACTTTGGACGGCATACTCAATATTGATAAACCCGCCGGCAAGACATCTTATGGCGTTGTCGCTCTGGTGAAGCACCTGAGTGGCGAGCGGCGCGTCGGGCACGCCGGTACTTTAGACCCCGCCGCCACCGGCGTCCTGCCGGTCTGTCTCGGCCAGGCTACCCGTGTCGTTGAGTTCCTCGTAAATACTTCCAAGACCTATCGCGCCGAAATTGAGCTCGGTATCGCCACCGATACTTTCGATGCCTCGGGCAAGGTCACGCAGCGCGCCGACCCATCGCCGGTAGACCTTGATAGATTGCAGTCCGCCCTGTCTTCGTTCCGTGGTTCCATCCGGCAGACCCCCCCGATGTATAGCGCCCTCAAGCACCGCGGTCAACCTCTGTATAAGCTGGCGCGGGCTGGCGTCAGCGTCGAGCGCCGGAGTCGGACGGTGACCATACATCGACTGGAGCTCGTTTCCTGGCAGCCGCCGGTCGCCGTGCTGGAAATAGAATGTAGCAAGGGCACCTATATCCGCTCGCTGGCCCACGACCTCGGGCAGGCTCTGGGCTGCGGCGCGCATCTCAAGAGCCTGGTGCGCACTCGCTGCGGCATCTTCGATATCAAGGACGCCATTCCGTTAGACCGGCTCGAAGAAGCTTTTCATCAGGGCGACTGGCAGCGTTATCTTTATCCTGTCGATAGCGTTCTCCAGGACATGCCCGCTTTAGTCGTCGATGAAGCCATCTGGGCCAATATGAGGAATGGCCAATCTATAGACCTTGCGGATAATCAGGTTAAGGATGCCGGTAAAACATATTGCCGCGCCTATTCTCAGGAGGGCCGCTTCCTGGGTATCTTGAGTTACGTCCCCGATACCGGACTCTGGCATCCGAAAAAGGTGTTTATCTAAACATGCTTCTGAAGCTAAATAGAAGAAAAATCTTGACAGCCCGTATCTAAAGAGAGTATATTGGCACGGATGCCTGCCTTGGTAATCGGACTCGTCAGGTGCGGCGTCTATAGAAAGGGGAAGCTGAAAAATGGGGAAAATTAATGTGGCGATTATCGGCGTGGGCAACTGCGCCTCCTCCCTGGTGCAGGGCGTTTACTACTATAAAAACGCCCGGGAAACCGACCATGTGCCCGGTCTGATGCATGTCAATCTGGGTGGCTACCACATCAGCGATATCAACTTCGTCGCCGCGTTTGATATCGATAAGAACAAGGTCGGCAAAGACCTTGCGGAGGCTATCTATGCTAAGCCAAATAATACCATTAAGTTCTGCGATGTCCCGACCACCGGCGTTAAAGTCCTGCGCGGCATGACCCATGACGGCCTGGGTAAGTACCTCTCGGAGATAATCCAGAAGGCGCCCTGGCCGACGGTGGACATCGTCAAGGTCCTCAAGGAGACTAAGACCGATGTGGTCTTGAATTACCTGCCCGTCGGCAGCGAGATGGCTACCAAGTGGTATGTCGAGCAGATATTGCAGGCCGGTTGCGGCATGGTCAACTGCATCCCCGTCTTTATCGCCAGCCGCAAGGACTGGGCGGCGCGCTTTGCCGACCACGGTCTGCCGGTCATCGGCGACGATATCAAGTCGCAGGTCGGCGCTACTATCGTGCACCGCGTCCTCACCAAGCTCTTCGTCGACCGCGGTGTGAAGCTGGAGAAGACTTACCAGCTCAACTTCGGCGGCAATACCGATTTCCTCAACATGCTGGAGCGGGAGAGGCTGGAGTCCAAGAAGATATCCAAGACCGGCGCCGTTACCTCCCAGCTGCCCTATAAAATTGACCCCGACGATATCCATGTCGGCCCCAGCGATTATGTGCCGTTCCTGCTCGACCGCAAGTTCTGCCACATCAGGATGGAAGGCCGCACTTTCGGCGATGTCCCGCTCCTGGTCGAAGTCAAGCTGGAGGTCTGGGACAGCCCCAATTCCGCCGGCGTCGTTATCGACGCTGTCCGGTGCTGTAAGCTGGCCCTGGACCGTGGCATCAAGGGGGCTTTAACCGCCCCGTCGTCCTATTTTATGAAGACGCCCCCCGTTCAATACTCCGATGACGAGGCGCGCCGCAAAGTGGAGGAGTTCATCGCCGCCAATTCCCAGCCTTCCCCGAAGGTCAAGCCGCCCAGAAAACGGGGGTCAGGCAAGTAGCTATGAAAATAGCGCTGGTTTCGCCATACGACTTCGCTTATCCCAGCGGCGTGGTCCACCATATCTCCTGCCTGGAACAGCAATTCACCCGCTTGGGCCACGATGTAAAAATCATCGCCCCGGCTTCCAAGGCTGATATTCTGGGCGAGCGCTTCATTCGTATCGGCACACCGCGTTCCTTACCGGTCAGTGGTTCCGTCGCTCGTATTACCCTGTCCATCAGGCTGGCATCGCAGATTAAAGAGGTCTTCGCCCGTGAGAAGTTTGATATCTGCCACCTCCACGAGCCCCTGATGCCCACCCTCTGCCCCACCGTGCTGCGACTGAAACCGGTGCCGATGGTCGGCACGTTCCACGCCTCCGGCGGCAAGCCCTGGTACACCATGTTTTCTCCGATAATGAAATGGTACCTCAACCGCTGGTTCCGCAAGCTCGATGGGCGTATCGCCGTTTCTCCGGTGGCGATGCGTTACGTTAACAAATACTTCCCCGCCGAATATACCATCATTCCCAACGGCATCGATACCCATCATTTCAATAACAACGTCGCCCCGTTCGAAGACTTTCAGGACGGTAAGCTCAATATCCTTTTCGTTGGGCGCCTGGAGAAAAGGAAGGGCTTTGATTACCTGTGGAAGGCCTATCGACTGGTCAAGCGGGAGATACCCGACTCCCGCCTGATCGCCGTTGGCCCGGGTGTCAGGCTCCGCAATAAATACGAGAAACGCATCAGCCGCGCCGGCCTGGAAGACGTCGTTTTTACCGGCTATGCCGCTTATGCCGACCTCCCCCGCTACTATAAGACGGCCGATATCGTCTGTTTCCCGAACACCGGATGGGAGAGTTTCGGCGTCGTCCTGCTCGAGGCGATGTCCATCGGCAAGCCGATTGTCGCCTCGGCCATCGACGGTTTTACCAGCGTCCTGGCGGATGGCGTCGAGGGTATTACCGTGCCGCCCCGGAATGTTGAAAAGCTCGCCGAGGCCCTTTTCAAGCTCATCAGGGACGAGCAGCTCCGCCGGCAGATGGGCGCCCGCGGTAAGCCGAAGGCGCAGCAATACGACTGGTCTGTCCTCGCCGGGAGATTGATTGATTTCTATACCGCGACTCTGGACCGGGTGAACCATCCGGAGTCAGCCCGGGCGGCGTCGTCTCCCGGCATTGGTGCCGCTCCTTAAAAGCGCTGAGCCATGTCAAAACTCGAAAAGATCCGCAGAACCCTGTCGAACTCAGTCACGCCCCCGCTTGCCAGGCTCCTGGCCATGACTCCTCTTACACCGGATGTCCTGACCTGGCTCGGGTTCTTTATCAGCGTCGGTGCGGCCGTTCTGGTGGCTTTCGACCATTTTCTGGCGGCGGGTGCTGTCGTGCTGGTGGCCGGACTTTTTGATTTACTCGATGGCGCCCTGGCGCGCCTTACTAACCGGGTTTCCCGCTTCGGCGGCATTCTGGATTCGACCCTCGACCGTCTTTCCGAGGCGGCGGTGCTGCTGGCTCTTCTGGTGGTATCCGCCCGGGGGCAACACGTTGGCTGGAGTGTGCTTATCGGCGTGACGCTGGTTGGCTCGTTCATGGTCAGCTATATCCGCGCCCGGATGGAGGGTCTGGGCATCCAGTGTAAAGCGGGTATCTTTACCCGGCCGGAGAGGGTCGTTGTCTTAGCTTTGGGCTTGATGTTGAACCAGTATAGCTATGCCCTCCTCTCCGCCCTGGGTATCATCGCCTTCTTCAGCTGGATTACCGTCGTTGAAAGACTCGTCTATGCCTGGCGTCACACCAGAGAGTAATTATAAGTTAATATCCCTTCTTTTTACGAGTAAAACACTCTAGACAAGCTGTGCCTATGATGGTAGAATGTATGGGTTTTGCGTCAGGAGGTTAAGAAATGCCGGTTGTCGCTGTTATCGGAGCCCAGTGGGGAGATGAAGGCAAAGGCAGGATGGTGGACATGCTGTCGGAGAAGGCCGCCTACGTGGTGCGTTTCTCCGGTGGTGATAACGCCGGCCACCGGGTCGTTAATCCCCTCGGGGAGTTCAGACTGCGCCTTACCCCCTCCGGTGTCTTTTATCCCGGCGTCATCTCGATTATCGGCAACGGCGTCGTGATCAATCCCGCCGTATTGAATCAGGAGGTGGACGGGCTTAATGCCCGCGGCGTTGATACTTCCCGACTTCGCATCAGCGACCGCGCCCACCTGATTATGCCCTATCATATCGCTCTGGAAGGACTGGAGGAAAAAGCCCTGGGCAGCAAGGCTATCGGCACCACGCTGAGGGGCATCGGGCCTGCCTTCGCTGATAAGATCGCCCGGTATGGCATCCGCGCCGGTGACCTCCTGGATATGGCCGTTTTCCGTGAACGACTCGCCACCGTGCTCGAGCAGAAAAATAAAATACTGACGGGCGTGTACGGCCAACCTCCGCTGTCTCTGGACGATATTTGCCGTCAGTATGGCGCCTATGCCGACCGCTGGGCGCCCGTTATCTGCGATACCAACGCCCTTCTGGCTGAAGCCGTTGAGCGCGACGACAATATCCTTCTGGAGGGCGCTCAGGGCGTCCTCCTCGACCCCGATTTCGGCACTTATCCCTTCAGTACTTCCTCATCCCCTACCGCCGCTAACGCCTGCCTGGGCTCCGGTATTGCCCCCAACCGCCTCTCTAAGGTTTTAGGCGTCTTCAAGGCCTACCAGACCCGCGTCGGCGCCGGCCCTATGCCCACCGAGTTGGATAACGAAGTCGCCGAGACGATTCGCGAGCGGGGTAAGGAATACGGCACGGTAAGCGGGCGTTCCCGCCGCTGCGGTTGGTTCGATGCCGTGGCCGCCCGTCTCAGCGCCCGAATCAACGGCTTCAACTCGGTGGCCATTACCCGACTCGATATCCTTGATACCCTGCCGCAGTTGAAAATCTGCACCGACTATGAGATTGACGGACGCAGGGTTCACGATTTCCCGGCTAGCGTTACCGTACTGGAAAAGTGCCGGCCTGTCTGTGAGGAGATGCCCGGCTGGCAAAAGCCGACTGGTGATGTCCGACTCTTTAAAGACCTGCCGGTGGACGCCAGAAAATATATCAAGCGACTTGAAGAGCTCATCGGCTGCCCGGCCACTCATATTTCGGTCGGCCAACGGCGCGAACAGACTATCGTCAGGAAGCCGATTTTTTAGGGGGGGATACGCCCCTCTTGGACGCTCTCTTATGCCTTCAAGTCAATCGTCTGCTTTTTGAGCTCCGCGATTATCTTTTCGGCCTCTTTTTCCGTCGGCGGCACCAGCGGCAGGCGCGGCTTGCCCACCTTGAAGCCGAGGTAGTTAAGGGCGTACTTAATCGGCGCGGGGCTGGGTATCGAGAACATCGCGTTGACCAGCGGCACCAGCTTGCGGTGTATCTCGGCGGCTTCTTTAATATTACCGGAAAGAATCAGGTCTACCATTCGCTTGTACTGCTTGCCCGTCAGGTGCGTCGTGACCCCGACGACCCCGTAGCCCCCCATCGCCATGATGGGGAAGGTGTCGTTATCGTTGCCGCTCCAGACGTAGAACCCTTCCCTGGCGTTGCTGATGGTCTGGGCCACCAGCTCCATCTTGCCGCTGGCCTCTTTCACCCCGATGATGTTTTTAAACTGGCTCAGCCTGGCGATGGTCTCCCAGGACATCTCGACCACCACCCGACTGGGTATGTTGTACATGATAATCGGCAGGCTCGTGCATTCGGCGATAGCTTTGAAATGCTGGTAGATGCCTTCTTGGTTGGGCTTGTTGTAATACGGGACTACTGATAGAATGGCGTCCACCCCGATTTTCTCCGCTTTCTCGGTGTTTTCGACGGCTTCTTTAGTGCTGTTGCTCCCGGTGTAAGCTATCAGTGTCGGCTTATCGCCCACCGCGCTTTTCACTTCCTGGAAAATGTGCATCTCTTCGTCCCAGCTCAGCGTCGGCGCCTCCCCGGTCGTGGCCGCCAGCACCAGTCCGTCGTTGCCGGCGTTCAGCAGGGCTTTGGCTAGCCTTTTGGTCTCCGCGTAATCGACCTCCATGTCTTCCTTAAAAGGCGTTACCATCGCGGTCAATACCCTGCCCAGTTTTTTCATTATCGGTCTCCTTCCGGTTTTACCCAGGTCTCTTTTTATCATCTCTTCGGCAATCTGGATGGCGTTGAGCGCCGCCCCTTTGCGGAGGTTATCGGCGCAGATCCACATCGCCAGCCCGTTGGCGTGCGAGGCGTCTTTCCTTAGCCGCCCCACGAATACCTCGTCCGTCCCTGAGACGCGACCACGGCTGCGGATAGAGGCTGATGGATGTGTCGTCCAGGACTTTTATGCCCGGCGCCCGCGAGAGGATTCGCTGGGCGTCGTCCACGGCCATCGGCTCGGAGAACTCTACGTGCACGGCCACGGCGTGTCCTATCAGTACCGGCACGCGCACGCAGGTGGCGGATACGGCCAGGCCGTCGGCGTGCATTATCTTTCTGGTCTCCTCGAGCATTTTCCACTCTTCTTTGGTGTATCCGTCGTCCCGGAACACATCTATTTCCGGGAGCACATTGAAGGCTATCTGGTGGGGGAACACGTGGGGCGTGGTGACCTCTCCCTCGAGCACCTGCTTGACCTGTGTCTTAAGCTCTTCCAGCGCCCCTGTTCCCCCCACCCCTGATACTGATTGATAGGTGTCCGCGATGATGCGCTTGATGGGGTTGACTTTATGCAGCGGGTAAAGCGCCACGACCATCTGGATGGTCGAGCAGTTGGGATTGGCGATGATTCCTTTATGGCGCTTGATATCGTTGGGGTTGACCTCGGGGACGACCAGCGGCACGCCCTTTTCCATCCGCCACGCCGAGCTGTTGTCGATGACCACGGCGCCGGACCGCGCCGCTATCGGCGCGAAGTGCTTGCTCTGCTCCGCCCCGGCGGAAAACAGGGCGATGTCGATGTCTTCGAAAGAGTCGGGGGTCTGTCTCTTCGACCTCTGTTTCTTTGTCCCCGACCGGCATCTTTCTGCCCGCCGAGCGGTCCGAGGCCATGAGCCGTAGTGAAGCCATGGGGAAGTGCCTTTGCAGCAGTATCTTGATAAATTCCTGCCCCACCAGGCCCGTAGCGCCGACGACGGCTACGCGATAGTCCTTCACTTTTTCTCTCGCAGACCCTGGTAAATTGTCTACAATCCCAGCAGTTTGTCCAGGCCGTAGATGAATCCCTTTTGCTTTACCACCGCCTTAATTGCCAGTTATCACTCCGGGCATGTAGCATTCCCGGTTGATGGTGTCATGCCGGATGCTCAATGTCTGCCCCGCCGCCCCGAAAATGACCTCCTGGTGCGCCATCAGGCCGGGCAGCCGCACGCTGTGGATTTGTATTCCTTCCACTCCTTGGCCGCGACTTGTCGGGGGCATGAATTTATTATCCTGTACGGCCGGCGACAGGAACGCCTTGCCCCTGGCCTCGGCCATGGCTTTGGCGGTCAATAGGGAGGTGCCCGAGGGCGCATCCAGCTTGCGGTCGTGGTGCAGCTCTATAATTTCGGCGTGGTCCATGAACTTTCCGGCTATCTTGGCGAGGTGTATCATCAGGACGGCCCCCAGGGCGAAGTTGGGCGCCGCCACGATGCCGATTTCGTTGGCTTCGGCGAGCTTCCTCATCTCGTCCAGTTCCGCGGCGGTAAATCCGGTCGTCCCGATGACCATGTTGACGTTATTTTTCGCCGCGGTGCGTACCGCCGGCATGGAGGCTTTGGCTGTCGTGAAGTCCACCATGACGTCCGGCTCGCAGCTTTTTATCATTTCCGCCACGCTGCCGCCGAACGGCGCGGTCGTCCCATCCGGCCTGGTTATCGCCCCCGCGGCTTTGATGTCCACCCCTCCCACGAGCACCATTCCCGGCTCCTGGCAGACGGCTTTGACCACCTCCTGCCCCACTCTGCCGGCTGCTCCATGGACTAATACCCTGATCTGTTCCATCGCCGAACACCTCGAAAAAATAGTGGGGAATTAGCTGCGTTTGTAGGGAGGCCGTGAAGGCCCCCGGTTTGACCTCGGTCGGGCGGTCGCCGCCGGAGTAACCGCGGCCGGTCGCGGAAGGAGCTGCCCCCGCCCCGCCTGTCCCGGCTGGGCGGCGGCCGGTTGGCCTCGGTGCGGGCTTCGGCTTGGCTGGCGTCTTTCTCGAAGAGCGCCCGGCGTGAAAGGTTGACCCGCCCCATGTCATCGATGCTGATTACTTTGACGGTAACCTCGTCGCCGATTTTTACTTCGTCTTCAACTCTGTCGAGACGACGGTCGGCCAGCTCGCTGATATGCACCAGCCCTTCTTTGCCGGGGAGGATCTCCACCATCGCCCCGAAGTTCAGGATGCGGCTGACTTTGCCGGTGAAGATATCGCCTATCTTCGCTTCCCTCGTCAGACCCTCGATGATAGCAATAGCTTTCTGGGTTGCTTCCGCATCCGAGCGAGCCGATGACTACCGTGCCGTCGTCGCTGACGTCGATGGTCGTCTTGGTCTCTTCGATGATGGACCGTATCGTCTTGCCGCCCGTGCCGATGACCGCCCCTATCTTGCCCGGGTCGATCTTTATCTTGGTCATCCGCGGCGCGTAGCGGCTGACGTCCGAACGGCTGGCCTGGATGGCTTCGTTCATCTTGTCCAGGATGAACATCCGTCCTTCCCGGCCTTGCGTCAGGGTCTTTTCGACTATTTCCAGGCTGATGCCCTTGAGCTTGGTGTCCATCTGTATCGCCGTGATGCCGTCCCTGGTGCCGGCGATTTTGAAGTCCATGTCCCCGTCGAAGTCCTCTATCCCTTCGATGTCGGTCAGTATCGCGTATTTATCGTTGCCGGTAATCAGCCCCATGGCGATGCCGGCCACGGCTTTCTTTACCGGTATGCCGGCGTCCATGAGCGACATGCTGCCGGCGCAGACGCTGGCCATCGAGGTGCTGCCGCTGGAGCTCAATACCTCCGAGACTAATCGTATGGTGTAGGGGAAGTCCTCGATGCTTGGCAGCACCGCCGATAGCGCCCGCTCGGCGAGGGCGCCGTGCCCTATTTCCCGCCGCCCCGGCGAGCCGACCCGCCTGACTTCTCCCGTGGAAAAACCGGGGAAATTATAGTGGTGGATGAACCGTTTGCTTTCTTCCAGTCCCAGCCCGTCGAGCATTTGCTCTTTGCGCGTTGAGCCTAGCGTGGTGATGGACAGCACCTGTGTCTGACCGCGGGTGAATAGCCCGGAGCCGTGCGTGCGCGGCAGCAGGCCTACTTCGCAGGTGATGGGCCGGATTTCTTTGAGTCCTCGCCCCCCCAGCCTCTGCCCCCTCTCCAGTATCCCCGCCCTGACTTCGGCCTTGACCCTGGCGTCGATGGCTTCGAGGATGTCTTTGGCCGGGAATTTCTCGCCTAGCTGCTGGCTGCTCTCCTCTATCAGAGCGTTTAACCGGGTCTCGCGCACGTCCTTGTCCGTCTGTCTCATGACGCCTTCGAGTTTGTCGTCGACCAGTTTGGCGAGCGCGGCGACTACTTCCGTGTTGACTGTCGCTTCGGGCGCCGGCAGCTTGTCTTTGCCGACCGCCTGTCGGAGCTGTTCCTGCAATTGTATGATAGACTGGTTGGCTTCGTGGCCGAGCTTGACCCCCTTGAGGACGACTTCTTCCGCGACCTCTTTGGCCCCCGCCTCCACCATGATGACCTTGTCTCTGGTGCTGACGACGACTAGGTCGAGCAGGCTCTCGTCCATTTGCGCCATTTTCGGGTTGAGCACGAGCTCACCGTTGATGTACCCGATATGCACCGCGCCCACCGGCCCGTCGAACGGTATCTCGGAAATCGCCAGACAGGCGCTGGCCCCGATGACCGATAGTATGTCCGGGTCGTTTTCCTGGTCGGCGGAAAAGACCGTGGTTATTATCTGTATTTCGCTGTGCCAGTTCTTGGGCAGGAGCGGCCTTATCGGCCGGTCCGTCTGCCGGCAGGCCAGTATGGCCGCCTCGCTGGGGCGCCCCTCCCGCCGTATGAATCCCCCCGGTATTTTGCCGGCGGCGTAGAGCCTCTCTTCGTAGTCGATGGTCAGGGGCAGGAAGTCTATGCCTTCCCTGGCTTCTCTGTTGAAACATACGGTCACCAGGACGACCGTGTCGCCGTAGCGTACCGTTACCGCCGCGTCGGCCTGCTGGGCGAGCTTTCCCGTTTCGATAATCAGGTCGCGGCCGCCGACGTTGCTCCGAAATGTCTGTGGTGTCTCCAAAAAATTCTTCCCTCCGTGCCGAAGACTTACTTGCGCAGTCCCAGCCTCTTTATTAAACTGTTGTACCGCCCCACGTCCTCCCGGCTGAGATATTTCAGGAGCCTTCGCCTCTGCCCGACGAGCTTGAGCAGGCCCCGCTGGGTGTGGTGGTCTTTACGGTTGGCGGCCATGTGCGCCGTCAGTTGCTGGATTCTCTCGGTCAGCAGCGCTACCTGGACCTCGGTGCTGCCGGTATCGCCTTCTTTGGTTTTATAGTTGGTGATGATTTCCGTCTTTTTCTCTTTGTCCAAATTCGTTCTCTCCGCCTTATTTTATATGCATATTTACGAAAAATTATAACATAATATGGCCCTTAAGTAAATTTTATGCCCTCCCCATGCCTAGAAAATCCCCCGCTTAAAGGGTTATAATGTTTATTGTTCACTGTTACTTGCGATGGAGGGAGGTGGACAAAGATGAAATCTATCGACCTGGACGCGGTGAAAATTCGCCCTATGGTGACCGGCGATATTGCCTCGACCCTGAACATCTGGTGGACGGATGTACCGGGGAAAGACGTTTTTGCTTCCCAGATGGGCGGGCGTTTCGACCTCAGCCTTATCGCCGAATACGAGGGCCACCTGGTTGGCTTTATCCTGGCGCGGCTGATATACGCCGGCCTGCCCATGACCGGCGTGGCGGTGATGTTCTTTATCGCCATTAAGCCCGAATACCAGGAGTTGGGCATCGGCTCGTTGCTTATCGACACGTTAAAAAAGAACTGTAAGGCGGCCGGGATTGACACGGTGCGCGCCCTTGTCCCGCAAAATGACGCCAGGATGATGAAATATTTTAAGAAAACCGGCTTTAGCCGCAGCCAGATTATTAATCTGGACAGCCCCGTTTAGGTTGCGCCCCTAAAATCTTTAGACGTGTTCCGGGAGTGGTACTTTGGATATCGCTAAATTAAAAGACGCCGTTATCGCTGATGTCGATGCCCGTTATCCTCAATTGGCCGCTCTGAGCAAGCAACTGCACGACCACCCCGAGGTAGCTTACGAGGAGCGCCAGTCGTCCGCTTGGCTGGTCGATTTTCTCCGTAAAAACGGTTTTGATGTCGAGAGCGGTATCTGTAATCTGGAGACGGCTTTCCGCGGAAGTTACGGCGATGGCAGGCCTGCCGTCGCTTTCCTCGCCGAGTACGATGCCCTGCCCGGGCTGGGCCACGCCTGCGGCCATAACCTCATCGCCGTGAGCGCGGTGGCCGCCGGCCTGGCCGCCCGTAAAGCGGTGGATTCCCTGGGCGGCCGCGTTTGCGTTTTCGGTACTCCCGGCGAGGAGCTGTACGGCGGCAAGGCGGTGATGGCGGCGGCCGGCGCTTTTAACGGCGTTGATGCCGCCATGCTCGCCCATCCCGGCGGCGGCAACCGCGTTTTAATGAATACCCTGGCCTGTGAGAATCTGGAGGTGGAGTTTAAGGGTGTGGCGGCCCATGCCGCGGCGGCGCCGGAGCTGGGCATTAGTGCCCTGGAGGCCATGATTCAGTCTTTTAACGCCGTTAATTCCCTCCGGCAGCATATCCGTGCCTCCGAGCGCGTTAACGGCGTTATCACCGATGGCGGTGAGGCGGCCAATATCGTCCCCGCCCGTGCCGCCGCCACCTTTATCGTCCGCGCGGAAAATGGTGTCCTTCTCGATGCCCTGAAAAAGAGGGTGATAGATTGTTTCGCTGGCGCGGCCAGGGCTACCGGTGCTAAACTTAAATATAGCTGGGGCGAGCGTTATGAGGCTATGATGAGCAACGTGGCCCTGGCGAAACTTTTTCATGAGAATATGCGCTCGCTGGGTCGCCCCGTTAGTCTGGGTGAAAATACCGTCTTGAACTTCAGCACTGATGTCGGCAACGTAAGTCAGCTTGTGCCGACCATCCAGCCGCTGGTCGCTATCGCCCCGGACGGCGTGATGATACACACGCCGCAGTTTGCCAGGGCCGCCGCCACGGAAGGCGCCCTGCGCTGCCTTCTCGATGCCGCCAAGGCTATGGCGATGACGGCCGTCGACCTCCTTTCCAGCCCGGCCGCGATGAAAAAAGTCCGTGAGGAGTTTCTCAAAACTAAATAATATGCAAGCCTATCTGGGTATTGATGTCGGCGCGGTGACCACCAAGCTGGCCGTGCTGGATGAAGCCGATGAGCTGATCGCGAGTCTTTACCTGCCCACGGGCGGCGAGCCGGTGGCCGCGGTCCAGCAGGGACTCAAACAGATAGCTTCTCAGTTGCCGCCGGACGTTGCCATAAAGGGCGTGGCGACCACCGGGAGTGCCCGCTATCTGGCCGGGACGGTCGTCGGCGCCGATTTAGTCAAAAATGAAATTACCTGCCAGGCGGTCGCTGCCATTAATTATATCCCGGACGTGCAGACCGTCATCGAAATCGGCGGGCAGGACAGCAAAATCATTATTATTCGTGACGGTATGGTGACCGATTTCGGTCTGAACACCGTCTGCGCCGCCGGCACCGGCAGCTTTCTTGACCACCAGGCCGCCCGGCTTAAGATGACTATCGAGGAGTTCTCCCGGCGGGCGCTCCTTGGTAGCGATTCCGTCCGTATCTCCGGCCGCTGTACCGTCTTCGCCGAGTCGGATATGGTGCATAAGCAGCAGACCGGCCGCCGCGTTGACGATATTATCTATGGACTCTGCCGGGCGCTGGTGCGCAACTACCTGAGCGATGTCGGCTCCGGCAAGGATATTCGGACGCCCGTTGTCTTTCAGGGAGGGGTGGCTTTTAACGCCGGCATCGTCCGCGCCTTTCGTGACGAGCTTAAGATGGAGATAATCGTGCCTCCCCGCCACGAGGTCATGGGGGCTATCGGCGCCGCCCTCCTGGTCCATGAGCAGGCCCCTCAAGTTCTGGGCCGGTTCAAGGGCTTCGGCGTCAGCGATATCGAATTTCAGACTTCTACTTTTGCCTGTCATGCCTGCCCCACTTCGTGTGAAATCACGCGCATCTCGGAGGACGGTAAGGTTATTGCGGGCTGGGGCGGGCAGTGCGATATCTGGGAAAGTGGTATTTCGGAGAGAATTAAACAATTATGAAAATTGCTGTTGATGCCGCCGGCGGCGATTACGCCCCCCACGAGATGGTCAAGGGGGCGATTAAGGCCGTTCAGGAGTTCGGGCTGGAGGTCGTTCTGGTGGGCCGCCAGAACGTGCTCCGCAAGCTGGCGGAGAAATCCCCGGCAGAATCCGGCATCACGATTGTTGATGCCACCCAGGTCATCGACTTTGACGAGCATCCCATGAAAGCCCTCCAGCAAAAGCCGGACTCGTCGATTGTCGTCGGCATCGAGCTGCTTAAAAACGGAGAAGTCGATGCCTTCGTCTCGGCCGGGAACACGGGCGCGGTGGTCGGCGGCGCCCTGCTTACCCTCGGTAAACTGAACGGGGTCAGCCGCCCCGCCATCGGCTGTTTTCTCAATCCCATGCCGACCCGGCCAGCGCTGCTGGTGGATGCCGGCGCTAACACCGATTGCCGCCCCGAGCACCTGCTGGAGTTCGCCCGCCTGGGTTCGATTTACAGTAAAAATATCCTCGGCATCGCGTCGCCGCGTGTCGGCCTGCTCTGTAACGGCGTCGAGGAAGGGAAGGGCAACCGCCTGGCCCAGGAGACTTTCCCCCTGCTGAAAAGTGCCGCCGGTATCCATTTCATCGGCAACATCGAGGGACATGATATCGCTAAAGGCTCGGCCGATGTCATCGTGACGGACGGTTTTACCGGCAATATCGTCCTTAAGACCATCGAGGGCTACAGCGATAATTTCCTGACCTCGGTGCGGCAGATCGGTCGCGTCTTTTCCAGCGCCTCCCGCCTGCGGGGGCGTGAGCTCCTCCGCGATATCGGGCTGACGTCCTGGGTGAAGAGAATGGACTATACGGAGTTCGGCGGGGCCTGTCTCCTCGGCGTTAACGGCAACGTCATTATCGCCCACGGGCGGAGCCAGGCCAGGGCGATTAAGAATGCCATCGGTCTGGCCAGGGAAACCGTCGAGCGAGGGATTATGGAAAAATTTAGAGAGGAGCATCATGAGCAAGCCAGTCGAGATTGAAGAAGCCGTGTTCGAGGCGACCGTTATACAGGCGAAAATTCCGGTGCTGGTCGATTTCTGGGCGCCCTGGTGCGGGCCGTGCCGCATGGTGGCGCCCCTTGTCGATGAGCTGGCCGCCGAGTACGATGGCAAGGTCGACTTTTTCAAAATAAACGTGGATAATACACCTAAGCTTGCCGTTAAATATGGCGTGATGAGTATCCCCACGCTGATTATCTTTAAGAGCGGTCAGCCGGTTTCCAATATCGTCGGCTTCCGCCCCAAGACGGAGCTAAAAAAATCGCTGGACGCGGCCCTCGCCGCCTGAGGATAAATTATGACTGACCGCAAATACGATGTTATCATTATCGGCGGCGGGCCCGCCGGCCTTAGCGCCGGTATCTATACCTCCCGCGCCCGTCTTAAGTCCCTCCTCATCGAAAAAGGCGCCGTCGGCGGCATGATTATCAATGCCGGACTGGTGGAAAACTACCCCGGGTTTAGTGAGGGCATCAGCGGTATCGACCTTACCCAGGCGATGCATAAACAGGCGACGAAGTTCGGACTGGAGACATTCTCCGCCGATGTCACCGGCATCAAAATCGATGGTAAAAACAGGGTGGTCCTGACCTCGGAAGGCGATTTTTCCGCCAGGGCGGTCATCATCGCCGGCGGTTCGGAGCGCCAGAAGCTGGGCGTCCCCGGAGAGGCTGAATATACCGGCAAAGGTGTCTCTTACTGCGCTACCTGCGATGGTGCTTTCTTCCGGGACAAGGTGGTAGCGGTCATCGGCGGCGGTAACGCCGCCATCACTGAGGCTCTTGAGCTTACCAGGTTCGCATCCAGGATATTCGTTGTCCACCGCCGCCACGAGCTGCGCGCTACGAAGGTCGTCCAGGAGAAAGCCTTCGCCGAAAAGAAAATCGAGTTCGTCTGGGACAGCGTCGTGGAGGCGATTTCAGGCGATAAGCTCGTTAATAAAATCCGTTTGCGCCATGTAAATACCGGCCGGCAATCGGTGTTGAATGTCGACGGCGTGTTTGTGAATGTGGGCTCGCAGCCGGCCACCGGCTATCTCAAGGGCGTCCTGGCCCTGGACGCCGTCGGCGCCATCGTCGTTAACGATAAAATGGAGACGAGCGTTCCCGGCGTTTATGCCGCCGGAGATATCCGCAGCGGCTCTATTCGCCAGACTATCGGCGCCGCCGGCGATGGCGCTGTCGCCGCGGTCAATGCCATTAAATATCTCGGCGATTAAAAAATATTTTCGGGTTTTTGGGGCTGTGATACGCCGTAAATATTTGACGGCTCCCCATGGTTAGTTGTTTAATATTTTGTCACCAAAAAAGGAGAGATTTGTGAAGGTTATTTTTATCGAAGATGTCCCGAATGTCGCCAGGGTGGGGCAGACCAAGGTCGTCGCCGATGGCTACGCCCGCAACTATTTATTCCCGCGCCGGCTGGCGGTGCTGGCCGATTCTCAGGCGGCCGCCGCCATCGACGTCCAGCTTCAAAAGAAGGTCAAGCAGCGGGCTCTGGAGGATGCCGAGATGACCGAGCTTGCCGGGAGAATCGGCGGCCTGGAAATCACCCTTAAAGCGAAGGTCGGCGAAAACGATAAGCTCTATGGCTCCATCACCGCCGCCGATATCGCCGAGGCGTTGAGCAAGGCGGCCGGCCGCGAGATTGACAAGAGAAAAATCGAGTTGCCCGAGCCGATAAAACAGGCCGGCGCCCACGATATCACCATCAGGCTGGCCCATGAAATATCGGCGGTCATCAAGGTAAACGTTATCTCGGAGGAAGCCGTCGAGGCGAAGCCGGAAAAAGCCGTCGAAAAAGCCGAGGAAAAGAAAGTTGTAAAGGCCGAGAAGAAAGCAAAGAAGGAAAAGAAAGAAAAACCGCCTCAGGAAGAGAAGGCGGAAGCGGCGGAAGCTGTAAAGGAAGCGAAACCCCCGAAAGAAAAGAAACCCAGGAAGGCGAAAGCCGAAAAAGCGGAAACCCCCGTCGCCGAAGAAAAACCCGCGGTCGCGGCCGCGCCTGTGCTGGCAGAGAAAAAAACCCGGAAGCCCCGTGCCAAAGCTAAAAAAGCTGAAGCTGTAGAGGAAAAGAAGGAGCCTGAACCGAGTGAATGACGTCAGGTTACCGCCCAACGATAATGACGCCGAGGAAGCGGTCATCGGCTCGCTGCTGATTGACGGCTCGTCTATCTTCCAGATTGCCGATTTCCTCCAGCCGTCGGATTTCTACTTCGAGCCGAACCAGCAGCTGTTCGAGGCCTGTATGGCGCTTTACCAGCGTGATGAGGCTATCAACCAGGTGACGCTGGCGCAGGAGCTTTCCCGCCAGGGTCGACTGGAAGCCTGCGGCGGCGCCGCCCGCCTCAGCTACCTGATATCTATCGTCCCCACCTCTCTGGATATCGAGCACTATGCCCGCATCGTCTACCGGCTTTCGGTCATGCGCCAGATGATAACCGCCGGCGGGCGCATCGCCGCTATCGGCTATGAGTCCGGGCCGGACGTCGAGGAGAGCCTGGCGAAAGCGGAGGGCATCTTGTTCCGGCTCCGCCGCGGCCAGGGCTCCGGCGACCTTACCCATATCCGGCAGGTGCTGGACAAATACTTTGAGGTCGCCCCGGCCGGTGCCGGGACCCAGCCCGAGCGTCTGCCTTTTGTCCTTTCCGGCTTTGGCGGACTGGATGAGCTCCTCGCCGGGTTCCAGCGTTCCGACCTTATTATTATCGCCGGCCGGCCCAGCATGGGCAAGACCAGCCTGGCTTTGAATATCGCCCGTAACGCCGCCGTCGAGCGCCGCGCCTGCATCGCCCTGTTCTCTCTGGAAATGGGCCGCGATGCCCTGGTGACGCGGCTTGTTTCTTCGGAGTCGGGCGTCAATTCCCGCCGTATCCGTTTCAGCGAGCACAAGACCGAGGACGAAGAGCGCCGCGTCATGGAGGCCACCGGCGTCCTCTCCGAAGCCCCCATCTATATCGACGATACCCCGATGATTCGCATGGCGGAGATGCGAAGTAAAGCTCTCCGCCTCAACTACGAGCGCGGTATCGATATGATTATCCTGGACTATCTCCAGTTGATGTCGGGGGAGAGCGTCGGCCGCGGCGAGAACCGCGTGCAGGAAATCAGCTATATCTCCCGTGCCCTCAAGGCGCTGGCGCGTGAAATAAACGCCCCGGTGCTGGCGGTCTCCCAGCTCAGCCGCGCCGTGGAGTGGCGCGCCTCCCACGAACCCCAACTCTCCGACCTCCGTGAGTCCGGCTCCATCGAGCAGGACGCCGACGTCGTCCTCTTTATCTACCGCGATGAATATTATTTCAAGAGCGAGGAAGAGTGGATTGCCGTCCATCCTGACCGTGAGTACCCCCGTGAAGAGGCCGACGTCATTATCGCCAAGCACCGCAACGGTCCCACCGGCCGCATTAAAATGCGTTTCCGCCAGAATGTTGCCCGCTTCGAGAGTATTGGCACTGCGGAGCTGCCGCTGCTATGAAACAGTTCGCGGGTTTCCCCTCCGGCCGTTTAGAGTTCACCCCCATTCCTAACGCTTTTTTCAGCGCGGTGCTTAACGATATATCTGATATTGCGGAACTGAAAACTACTCTCCATGTTCTGTCGATGCTCTATCGTAAAAAGGGCTACCCGCGTTTTGTCGCCTTCGGGGAGCTGCTGGAAAACGTCCCCTTGATGCAGGGACTTCAGGGCTCTGAAGAATCGTTGCGCGGCTCTTTAAAAAAAGCCGTGGCCACGGGCGTATTGTTGAGTCTGGCCGTGGAAAAAGACGGCGCTTCGGAAGGCATTTTTTTACTCAATGACGATGCCGGCCGCCAGGCTGTCGCTAAAATAGATTCCGGCGAACTCAAGCTGCCGGGACTTAAAGTCTCCCCCCCGGTTCCCGTCCCCGCCGAGTCGCTGCCGGATATTTTCACCCTTTACGAGCAGAACGTCGGCATGCTGACGCCCCTTGTCGCCGATGAACTTCGTGACGCCGAGAAAAACTATCCCCCGGACTGGATTCGGGACGCCATTAAAGAGGCGGTTTTACATAATAAGAGAAATATCAAGTATATCAATAAGATTTTAGAAAACTGGTCGGTGGAAGGCCGCGGTGATGGAACATATCAGCGAGATACTAAAGAGACAGACCCTGACCGGTTCATCAAAGGAAAATACGGACACATGGTCCGTCGCTGATGAACCGCCGGCGAAAGGCTCGGATTGCCCTCTCTGCAAAGGCGCCCGGGTCGTTCACCCCCGCCTCCCCTCGGGGCAGCCGGACTATAGCCGCGTCGTCCCCTGCCGTTGCGTTAAAACCGAGCAGGATAAAGAGCTTCAGGCGCGCCTGAAGCAGTACAGCAATCTGGGCTCTCTGGCCCGCTTCACCTTTGAAAATCTCATGCCGGAAGGCCGGAGCGGCAATCGCCGCGTCCAGGAGCAGTTCAGCCGCGCCTATCAGACGGCCCTGGCTTTCGCCGCCGAGCCGAAAGGCTGGCTGGTGCTGAGCGGACCCAGCGGCTCCGGCAAGACGCATCTGGCGGCGGCTATCGTCAATGACCGCATCGCCAGGGGTCAGCCGGCTTTCTACATCACCGTGCCCGACCTCCTCGACCGCATCCGCGCCTCTTTTAACCCCGATAGCGAGACGCCTTACGATGAGTTCTTCGACCAGCTTAAGACCGCCCCCTTGCTAGTTCTGGACGACCTGGGTGTGCAGTCCGCCACGTCCTGGGCGAAAGAGAAGCTCGACCAGCTTTTGACCTCCCGATTTAACGGCGAGCTGCCCACGGTCATCGTCACGATTACACCTCTGACACAGCTGGACGACCGGCTCCATACGCGCCTGACCGACCCCCGTCTCTGCCAGGTCTACGTCCTCGAGGAGGAGTCGCCGGCCTCCGTCTATAGCTGGGCGCCCGAGTTCGAGCTCCAGAAAAATATGACCTTTATCAACTACAAACGCCGCAATGATTTGTCCGCCGAGCAGCAGGATAATATGGACGCCGCCTATCGCCTCGCCTTTGATTTCGCCAAGAACCCGGAAGGCTGGCTGGTCTTTATGGGTGAGACTGGCTGCGGTAAGACCCACCTGGCCGCCGCTATCGTTAACCACCGCTACGAAATCGGCAAGCCCGCCCTTTTCGTGGTCGTCCCGGACTTTCTCGACCACCTCCGCTCGGCTTTCAGTCCGGATAGCAAGGTCTCTTACGATGAGCTTTTCGAGAGCGTTAAGACCGCCCCCCTCCTCGTCCTCGACGATTTCGGTGAGCATTCGGCCACCCCCTGGGCGAAAGAGAAGCTCTATCAGCTCATCAACTACCGCTATAACAGCCGCCTCCCCACCGTTATCACCACCCGCTATTCTCTGGACGAGATTATGGAAAAGTTTGACCCCTCCATTAGCTCGCGGCTGGTGGACCGTAATATCAGTGTGACTTTTGCCATCATCGCCCCGGATTTCCGCAACGAGCGCCGTCCCGGCCAGAAACGCCCCCCGTCTCCCCGCCCCAGGTCCCCCCGCTATCATTAAATTGTCCTGACGAGTAGTCTGCCCTTTACCCCTCCTAAACACCCTGTAAAGCAAAAGCAGGGGAGTGCGCCGCGAGAGGGGGTCAGGGGGTGAGGAAAAGTTGAGGAAAATATGTTTTAACTCTTAAACGTCAGCGCCCCGGTCGGGCATACCTTAATGCACTCTGCGCAGTCGAGGCACCTGTCTTTACCTATCGGCTCATCGCTGAATGTCGTTAGCCTTCTCTCGAAGCCCCGGTGCGCAAACCCCAGTATCGCTTTTTCTTTATGCTTCCTGCATTCCCACACGCACCGGCCGCACAGGATACATTTATTGGGGTCGTAAGTAAAAAGGGGATTGCTTTCATCAATCGGCAAATTTCTCAGGATGAGGCGCAGGCGCCTGGGCTTCAGACTGCACTTTAATGTTTTAGCTATTTTCTGCAACTCGCAGACGCCGTTGGCATGGCAGTGGGCGCAGTCGAGCGCGTGCGACGCCATCAGGAGGTCAAAGCCGGCTTTCGCCAGCCCCACCGCCTTTTCCCCCCTCGTATTCACCGCCATGCCTTCACTCGCCTCTTCGGTGCAGGCGCTCACCGGCTCTTCCTTCCCCGCTACCTCCACCCAGCAGAGCCGGCACGACGCGTTGGGCTCAGGTTTGTCTTTAATCGCGCACAGGTTGGGGATATAGATGCCGTTCTCCAGCGCCGCCCAGAGGAGTTTTTGCCCGGCGCGGGCTTTTATTGTTGCCCCGTCGATGGTTAGTGTCACGGTTTTCATTTCGCGGGTACCTCGCTCGGCGGCGATAGCTTGACGATGGCATTATACTGGGGAGGACATGATTTCAGGCAGGTGCCGCACTTGACGCACTTCTCCTGGTCGATGACTTTGATTCCCTTTTTATTGGCGCTGATGGCTTCGACGGTGCAGCTGCCCACGCAGGCGTCGCAGGAGCGTTCGCATTTGTCGGGCAGTATATAATAGGCGATGAGGTGCTGGCACATGAGCGCCGGGCACTTTCCCATCGTGATGTGTTCGATGTATTCGTTTTTGAAATACCGCAGCGTGGTGAGTATCGGGTTGGGGGCCGTCTGGCCCAGCCCGCACAGCGACCCCTCTTTTACCTGTCGCGCGAGCTTTTCCAGCGTTTCGAGGTCGGCGATTTTGCCCTTGCCGAGCGTAAATTCGGTGATAATTTCGAGCATCTGCTTGGTGCCGAGCCGGCAGAACGTGCACTTTCCGCAGGATTCGCGCTGGGTAAACTCTAGAAAGTAGCGGGCTATCTCCACCATGCAGTCGTCCTCGTCGCCGACGACCATCCCCCCCGAGCCCATGATCGCCCCGGCGCCCTGCAGTGAGTCGAAATCGACGGGTAAATCTAAAGCCGTTTCCGGCAGGCAGCCGCCGGATGGCCCCCCTATCTGGACGGCTTTGAAGCGTTTGCCCCCGGGTATGCCGCTCCCCGCGTCGAAAATGACGTGGCGCAGCGAGGTGCCCATGGGCACCTCGACCATCCCCGTGTTGACTATCTTGCCCGCGAGCGAAAAAACGGCTGTACCGGGACTTTCTTTAGTGCCGGTCTGTCTGAACCAGTCGGCGCCTTTTTTTATTATCTGCGGTATATAGGCCAGCGTCTTGACGTTGTTGACAACGGTCGGTTTGCCGAAAAGTCCCGCCGTGGTCATGCGGGGCGGTCTGGGGCGGGGGGTGCCCGCTTTCCCCTCTATCGAGTTGGCCATCGCGGTCGCTTCGCCGCACACGAACGCCCCCGACCCCTGGAAAATCGTGATATCGAAGTTGAAATTGCTGCCGAGTATTTTATTGCCGGTTAACCTCAGCTCCCCGGCCTGTTTTAACGCTGTTTCCGTGCGCTCCACGGCCAGGGGGTATTCGGCGCGGACGTAGATATAGCCGTGGTTGGCGCCGACCGCGTACCCGGCGATAATCATCCCCTCGATGACTGATTGGGGGTCGCTCTCGAGTATCGCCCGGTCGACGAATGCCCCGGGGTCGCCCTCGTCGGCGTTGCAGATGATATATTTCGGCATTGTTGCGGTATCGCGGCAGGCCTGCCATTTCTCTCCGGCGGGGTAGCCCGCCCCGCCTCTTCCCCTCAGCCCCGACCTTTTTTACTTCATTGATAATCGCCTGTGGTGTTTTTTTGCAGCGCTTTGGCCAGGGCGGCGTAGCCCCCGGCGGCGATATATTCCTCGATGCTCGTAGGGTCGATTTGCCCGCAGTTTTTAAGGATTATTTTTCGTTCGTATTTCGCCCTCGGGAAGTCCTGGAAGCTGGGCAGTATTTCGCTGGCTTCCTCCGCCCCGAGGACGAACTCCGGCATGGGATTTTCCCCGAGGATATATTCGTTTACCAGTCTCTCGGCGATGACCGGATTGACGTGCCCGTAAGCTATGGCCGCCTGGCCGGGCTTCTGGATAATGGCGATGGGTTCGGCGTAGCAGTGTCCCAGGCAGCCGACCTCTATCACCGGGCAGTCGAGGTTATGCTTGCCGACTTCGTCTTTGAAGGCTTTGAGCACGTCTAACGCGCCGGCGGCTCTGCCGCAGGTGGCCGCGCCGACCGTTATCACCGTTTTGTTTTGCTTTAGCTCCCGCACCCGCGTTTCGGCGCGTCTTTTTATTTCATCGAATACGGCGCTTGCCGTCGTGTCTTTAGTCGCGGTCACTTCTTTTCTTTGTCCTTGTTCGTATAGTCATGCCCGAAGGCAAGCAGTAGGCCGTCCACCCTGGTGGGCTCCACTTTGCCTTCCGGTCTATTATCGACGACGGTTACCGGCGCCATGGTGCAGCAGCCCACGCACGCCACGGTGTCCAGGTCGAACTCGCGGTCGGGCGTGGTCTGGCGGGGCTGGATGTTCAGTCGGCGCTTCCAGGCATCCAGCGTGATATAGCCGCCTTTCATATGGCAGGCTGTCCCCAGGCAGACTTTAATCGAATGCTTGCCCGGCGGATTGAGCCGGAACTGGTTGTAGAACGTCACCACACCGTAGACGTCGATGGCCGCTATGTCGAGGTAGGCGGCGATTTCCAGCATGGCTTCCCGCGGCAGGTACCCGAGCTTTCCCTGTACCTTCTGTAATATCGGTATCAGGCTCGCCCTTTCCCGGCTGAACCCGCCGAGTATCTCCCGTGTTTGTCTAATCGCCTGTTCCCGTTCTTGGGCCGTTTTTGCCGGCTTTGTCATTTCGTGGTTCGCTTTCGGGTGCTCCCATCTCAATTTTCACGAAGCTGTGGCTGTTTGTCAAGGAACGTTTTATTCCCTTGGCTCCCTCCCCCCGAATATCCCGCTCCCGATTCGGATGATATTGGCCCCTTCCTCTATGGCCACCCTGTACGAGTCCGTCATCCCCATCGAGAGATATTTCATCTCCACGTTTGGCATGTTGAGCGCTTTAATCCCGTCGAAAAGCCTTTTTGTCTCCCTGAAATATTTTCTGGTATCTTCCGGATTGCTTGCCGCCGGTCCCATCGTCATTAGCCCCGCCACCCGTATGTTCTTTAGCTTTGAGATGTCTTTAATCAGCGGCTCAGCGTCCTCGGGGAAGACGCCCGCTTTCCCCGCCTCCCGCCCGCTGTTGATTTCTATCAATACCGGCATGGTCTTGCCGGCCTCGCCGCTTCTTTTATCGATTTCCCCGGCGATTTCTTTTGAATCGACCGTCTCTATCAGGTCGAATATGGCGACGGCCCTTTTGACCTTGTTCTTTTGCAGGTGACCGATGAAGTGCCAGGCGGCTTTACCGCCGATTTCCTGATAAGCCCTTTCCGCCTCCTGGACGTAGTTCTCCCCGATTATTCTGGTGCCGGCGTTCACGGCATCGAGGATTTCCCGCGGGTCCCTCGTTTTGGCGGCGGCCACCAGCTGCACGCCCCCGGGTAGCTCGTCCAGTATTTGTCGTACGTTCTGCTCGATGCTCACTTTATCTTTTGCCCCTGGTTGCTCACTATTTTACTCTAATCGGTAGAGTCCCGCCATGTTTTCCGGCTCCCTCTGTCCTGCTATAGAAGACGGGCGGCTTATGTTAAAATGGGATAGGTATCTTATATAAGGAGGTCTTGCCTTGCCGTCTTCCGAAATTCTGGGTCTGGTCGGTGGATTTTTTACCACTTTCGCCGTTGTTCCGCAAATCATGCGTGTCTATAAACTTAAGAGTGCCCGTGAGATCAGTATTCTCTATAATGCTATGATGCTTCTGGGTATTCTCATCTGGCTGGCGTATGGCATTGTTCTCGGGCTGGTTCCGATAATAATCTGGAATATCATCGGCGCGGTCCTGATCGTTTTGCTGCTGCTGTCCAAGCTCAGGTACGGCCGGTGAGGGTCTGGACATAAAAAATACCCCTTGCGCCGGTTCAGGCTGCCACTCAGGACTATTTTCTCAGGAAAATGTCATAGTAACCCATTGACCGGACGGCGTAAATAGGTTAAACTGTTGGTATGTCCTGTTCTTTGGTGGCTAGGCGGGTAAGACTTTTCAGTTTTGCCGTTGGCCTTTGGCGCGGCCAGCCGGCGCATACCCTTAGCCATGTTGGGACATTATTGAACTAGTCGGTAGCATTTCATTATTTTTTCTTTTTGTTTTCAACGCGTGTTGGCATACACGCTTAGATATACAGGTGGTGGGGGAATCAGGTGAGCCTTTCTCAAATGAGGTGAGGAAGCGGACGGAGGGACAGATGACGAACAAGACGGATAAATACGAACACTTGCGCGCTCATCTCGAGAGTGAAAAGAGGCGCTATGCCGAGGAACTGGGAAACCTGGAGACGAATGCCTCCACTTCCGATGAGCGGCGGGAGGGCAGCCCCTTTGGCAAGCGCGAGGAAGAGGCCACGGAGACGCTGGAGCTAGAGAAGCGGCTGACTCTGGAGAACCGGGTCCGTCAGGAAATGAGCGACATCGAGCATGCCCTGGAGAAGTTTGAGAAGGGCACCTATGGGTTGTGTGAGAACTGCGGCCAGCCGATTGACCCCGAGCGGCTGGACGTGCTGCCGCAGGCGGCTTATTGCGTGAATTGTAAGGCCCTGCTGACGAAGAATGCCAAAGTTGCACCCCCTCCTAGGTAAGTGGGCGGGACGTTGTCTTCGCGGGTATTGCGTTGCTGGTCGTCGTCGCCGACCAGCTCACCAAGTGGTGGATATTAGCCCGCCTTTCCGTTGGCGAGTCGCTCGTTGATTTCGGCTTTTTCCGGATTATCCGCGTCCAGAATAACGGCGCCGCCTTCGGCATTTTTAAAGGCCATCCCCTGGTTTTTACCGTCTTTGACTTCGTCGGTATCGCTGTTTTTCTGGCGCTGGTGCTGGTCCTGCGCCGCCGCTGGCTTTTTCTCGATAGAATGCCGGTGCGGGCGGGTATCGGCCTCATATTGGGCGGCACCATCGGCAATCTGATCGACCGGCTCCGCGTGGGACAGGTCACTGATTTTCTCGATTTTAAAATCTGGCCGACTTTTAATGTGGCCGATGCCTGCATTACCGTCGGCGTGATTATCCTTATCTTCAGCATCATTTTTCTTTCCAAGTCGCCGGGGAGTCGGGTATGACCGGGCAATATAGCTTGGTGGCGGATATTGCGGGTGTCCGCCTCGATAAGTTCGTCGGCGATGGGTGCCCGGAGCTGTCCCGCACCTATGCCCAGAAGCTTATTGCCGCCGGCTTTATCACCGTGAACGGCCGGCCCGCTAAGGCCAGCCTCAAGCTGGCTGTCGGCGATAGGGTGGCTGTCTCGGTACCCCCTGAGACACCCGTCCCGCTTTCTCCCGAGCCGATTCCCCTGAAAATCGTCTTTGAGGATAACGACCTGCTCGTGGTGGATAAGCCGCCCGGTCTGGCGGTTCACCCCGCCCCCGGCCACCCCTCTCATACCCTGGTGAACGCCGTCCTGGGATACCTGCCGGCGCTGGCGGAGGGCGATGAATCCCTCCGGCCGGGCATCGTGCACCGACTTGATAAAGATACGTCGGGACTGATTATCGTGGCCAAGAACCGCCCCGCCCACGAAAACCTCTCCGACCAGTTTAAGTCGCGTTCGGTCTCGAAGTCTTACATCGTGTTGGTCAGGGGCAAATTGGTGCCGGAAAGCGGCATCATCGAGGCGGCTATCGGCCGCGACCCCCGTAACCGCCAGCGCATGGCTGTCGTTGCCGGGGGGCGGGAAGCCCGCACCGAGTACCATGTCCTTAAATACGTCGGCGGCTTCAGCCTGCTGGAAATCAGGCCGCAGACCGGCCGCACTCATCAGATACGCGTGCACCTGGCGGCCATCGGCTTCCCCGTCGTTGGTGATGCCGCCTACGGCGTTACCTCTCCTTACCTGTCGCGCCAGTTCCTTCACGCCAGCCGCCTCGGCTTTAACCTCCCCTCCACCGGTCAATATGTTGAGTTCACCTCCCCCCTCCCCCCTGATTTAGAGCAGGCCCTTAAAGAAATAGGGTAGTTTTCGTTCAACCTAATTTCTTGACAAATATTTTACTAGGAAGTACTCTTTAATCGCTTCAATACGCCTTTACTGTGGGAGAAAAGATGAAAACGATGATTTTGTTCCGCCGCTTGTTAAAATTCCAACTGCTCTGTGTAATAGTGTTAACGGCGACCTTAATTGGATGTTCCAGTTCTGAAACAGTAACTACACCATTGTATACTGCCCCATCATCGCCTACATCAACCTATACTCCCACAACAACCACAGTACCGCCGACTACAACGAAACCGCCGACAACGACGGTACCGCCAACAACGACAGTACCGCCTACGCCAACAATAACTCAGTTTTCATCTCAATCAGAAGGTCTGACGGGAGATAAGATTCTGTTTGTCGTCGAAGATTGGGACCTTACTGGAAATGAGACTGAGACGACAAGCCTTTATATTGTAAATGCTGACGGCACCGGACTGAAGAAATTAGCTGAAGGGGATGATTTATGGCAGTACTCATACAATGAAGGCTGGCCCTCATTTAGTTTATCACCTGATAAAAAACATATTGCTTATTTCTCGCCCGATGACTATCTTTCCGTGCTGAATATAGATGATGCCAGTGTAATCAATTTGCTACAGGTGGAAGAAGACTGGTATACAAATGATAGATATATCGCTTGGTCACCTGATGGCAGGAAAATCGCTTACGTCAATGATGAACACTTGTATCTGGTTGACGCCGACGGCACGGGCAACATAATGCTAGCTGAGCGTCAGAGTGAGAAATATCATAAACCTGGTTCTGAGCAGGAATACACAGAATACGACCAGATTCGGCATCCCGTCTGGTCGATTGATGGAACATTCATCCTTTTTGACGATTTTAACGCGCCCTTTCTTTACTTCGGCCTACCGACGGATACTAAGAATCGCTCGATCTACTCCATAGACATAACTATTCCCCCTGAGCTCCTTCAAAAAAAGGTTGTTCTTGAGTCGGCTGAGATTGCGAGTTACACATTGTGCAATAATAAAGTTCTGGTTTATTCGGGTGCGGGTGGGTTTCTTTGTGTTATGAATGACGATGGCACAGAACTTAAAGAGTTGGCAATTTTATCCAGTTCCTTGGATTGTCCCCCCATCTTGAGTCCTGACGGAGCAATAATTGCCTATCAATATAAGTATAAGTGGTCAATGATAAACTCTGGCACTTTGCAGGATATTCCAATGGAAAATACAATTTGGACAGGAGAAAATTTCATCTGGTCCCCTGATAGTCGATATATCGCTTATTCTGATGATACTACTGAATCTTATAATGATATAATATTTGAAAATAAAAAAATTTACATCGTCCGCCGTGACATTGCCGATCGTTTCGTTGTATTTTATCCCCCCGTAAATACTGATCCAGATATAGTACTCATCGCTTGGATAAAATAATAATAGTTAACTATATTCGCGTTTATTACGTCCACACCTTATTTGCACCCTCCCGATATATCGCGTTATACTGTAAGCTGAAAACTGATAGCCAAGGAGTCTTTATGCAGTATCGCAGGTTCGGTAAACTTGATTGGAAAGTCTCGGCGCTGGGCTTCGGCGCGATGCGCTTGCCCGTCCTCGGTACAGACCAGTCGAAAATCAATGAGCCCGAGGCCATCAAGATGATTCGCTACGCCGCCGATAACGGCGTTAACTATATCGATTCCGCCTATATGTACCACATGGGCCAGAGCGAGGTGCTGGTCGGCAAGGCGCTCAAGGACGGCTACCGCGCCAGGTTCAAAGTGGCCACCAAGCTGCCCGCGCGCATGGTGGAGAAGGCGGAGGACTTCGACCGCATGCTCGGCGAGCAGCTCAAGAAGCTTGAAATCGATAAGATAGATTTTTATCTTTTGCACGGGCTGGATAAGACCGGCTGGACGAAGGTGCGCGATTTCGGTGTGCTTAAGTGGGCGGAGGCGCAGATGGCTAAGGGGCGCATCGGCCGCCTGGGCTTTTCTTTCCACGATAGCTTCGAGGTCTTTAAGGAAATCGTCGATTCTTACGATAGCTGGGTGCTTGCCCAGGTGCTTTATAACTATATGGACGAGAACGAGCAGGCGGGCCGCCGCGGCGTTGAGTATGCCGCCTCCAAGGGTCTGGCGGTGGTGGTTATGGAGCCGCTGCGGGGCGGTCGACTCGCCAAAAGCCCGTCTCCCAGGCCGGTCGCCGATGTTATGGCTAGGGCCCGCCGTAAGTTGACTAACGTTGAGTGGGCTTTCCACTGGGTCTGGAGCCAGCCGGAAATCTCGGTGGCTCTTTCGGGCATGAGCGCGATGCCGCAGGTCGTGGAAAACGTTAAGATAGCCGGTAAGTCCCGTCCCGGCTTCTTTTCCCCCGCCGACCTCAAGACTATCGCTCGGATTAAGGCGGCTTATAAGAGCCTGAGCCCCATCCCGTGCTCGAACTGCCGCTATTGCCAGCCCTGCCCCAACAAGGTGGAAATCCCCCGCGTCTTTCAGATTTATAACGACGCCGTCATGTACGACGATATGCAGATAGGGAAGTTCATGTATAACGGGCCTTTCGGCATCCCGCAGGACCAGCGCGCCGACCAGTGCGTTGAGTGCGACGAGTGTCTGGAGAAATGTCCGCAGAAAATAGATATCCCGGAGTGGCTCAAAAAAGCCCACGCCGCTTTATATATGGCGGTTCCGCCCGGAGGCCCTCCCCGCCGCCCGCCCCCGCTAAAAAAGAATAATTAGGGATTAAGGTGACCTATCCCCCTTAAACGCCTCATATATTTAACCCCTTTTTTCAGGGGACTATCGTAATATTTCGGAGGATTTATCGAAGCAAGAACTGTATAATGGCTGATAAATACTGGTTGTTGATTTAAGTATCTAGCCTTTAGGATGTGGAGTTATTGCCACTATTGTAATTACTGGTATACGCTTTCCGCTTTGATCTACCTCATCTGGACCATAATGCCAGAATACCCTATAAGCTCCAGGGGTTTTCTGTTGAGCATAAGCCTCAAAAACCTTTTGCCCGTAACGCTTTGTGAGTGATTTATACTCATGGGTTTGTAAGGACTTAGCCCGAAGATTTGTCTCTAAATATCCTAATGTTTTTCTGGTCTGCTTGAGAACGCCTTTTAGCGAAGGGGCATTTTCAATTGTTTTAAGTTGCTCATCCGCAGTAAGTGTAAAACGAAGTTTATGACTCATCTCTTGCATATTTTGCGAATGAGCCTCTGTCTGTTGTCTGCCCATTAACTGATTCAGACATGCCTTTATCTATTAAAGCTAATGCCTTTTTGTCTTTAAATAGCCACAGCTCCGAAGCAGGGATAATAACTTGGGGGTCAAGTAGAATCTGTCCATCGCTATTATGGCATATTCGAAATATAACGCCATCCTGTACTAAGATATTAGGAAGAGTTATTCGCTTTTTTGCATCTGGCTTTACTGTCTTGACCATTTCTGTGAATTCGATATTACCTATTCTTGTTACCATGTTTCTATTCACCTTATTTGATTGCCTAGATTTTCTCCTATTAAGAAATTATACCATAGTGGGATGAATTGTCAAGTGGGAGTATCCCACTTTCCTAAAGTATTAACTTTAAAATCGCCTATTACCCTTAATTCCTATTAAAAGTCCCCTCTCCGCTTGCGGAGAGGGGGACAAAGGGGGAGAGGTCTAACTACTTATGTAGCCACCCCCTTAACACGTGCCGGCTCAAAAACGGCATCACCGCCCACGTCAGTAGCCCCACCAGTATCACCGCTATCAGCAGATTCTGCACGTAAAAATTCAGGTCCGGTAGTACCCATCGCCACAGTGAAACTATCCCCAGAGATAGCACGTAGACCGCCAGCAACGTCACTGTCGCCATCTTCCATGCCGGCGGCGCCTCCAGCTCCGGGCACTCCGGGATAGAAAACCACGTCTCCAGTCCCGTCGCCTCCTGCCGCACCCGCCGCGAAAACTCATCCGCCTCGCGCGATAGCTTCTGCCGGAGGTACGATGTCTCCCAGATATGCATCGACTTCTCGTCCGCGAAACGCATCACGACGTGGTGCAGCCCGCTTTTTCCCGGCTCCGGCACGAGCAGCGTCACCCCCTGGCTCCCCGGCGATTCCGCCGACGCCGCCACCAGCCGCCGCACCCACTCGTCGTAGTCTTTCTCGTGCCCCGGGAACACCCTCCGGCTTATCACCACTGTCACCGAATTCTTCCCCTCCACGATTCTATCGGTTTCGGTCTCGGTCTCCATGGCTCACCTCCGGCAACATAAACGGCGCTATCGCTGGGCTTTCTACTATTATAATTCCTCCGCTTTAAAAACAAAATGACTCCCCATACCTCATCACTTAACATAACTCTAAAAACGAATCAGAGCTGATTAGACATAAAGTTGGAAACGAATCGAAGCTGATTAAGGACGAATCGAGACTGAATCCCGTGAAAATATTAAAAAACGAATCATCAGGCGTGGTATTTTATAGCTGAGGGATGGTAGAATGAAGTATGACTGCCCCCGTGCGCGTCCGCTTCGCCCCCAGCCCCACCGGCCATCCCCAGGTGGGCAACATGCGCACCGCTATGTTCGATTGGCTCTTCGCCCGGCATACCGGCGGCACCTTCATCCTCCGCATCGAGGATACGGACGTCGACCGCATCGCCCCCGGTTCCGTCGAAGCCCATATGGAGGGACTCCGCTGGCTTGGGCTGGATTGGGACGAAGGCCCGGAGGTCGGCGGCGACTATGGTCCCTATTTCCAGTCGCAGCGCCTCGAGCTCTATAAGGCTGCCGCCGCCCGACTCGTCGAGCAGGGCGACGCCTACAATTGCTATTGCTCCCCCGAGCGACTTGAAACGATGCGAAAAGAGCAGGTCGCCCGCAAGCAGCCGCCCGGCTACGACCGCGCCTGCCGTAGCCTTAGCCGACAGGACTGTGCCCGCCACGAAGCCGCGGGCGTCAGGCCGGTGGTGCGCTTTAAAGTCCCTGACCAGGGCCAGACGAGGTTCACGGATACTATCTACGGCGAGGTCGTCTTTGAGAACAGCACCCTCGACGACTTCGTCATGCTGAAGTCGGACGGCTATCCCACCTATCACCTCGCCAACGTCGTTGACGACCATGCCATGAAAATCACTCATGTCATCCGCGGCGAGGAGTGGATATCCAGCACGCCCCGTCATCTGCTCATGTACCGGGCCCTCGGCTACCGGCCGCCGCAGTACATCCATACCCCGCTGATACTCGGGCCGGACCGCGCCAAGCTCAGCAAGCGTCATGGCGCCATGTCCATCCTGGAATACCGCGACCAGGGCTACCTGCCGGAGGCGATGTTCAACTTCCTGGTCTTGATCGGCTGGTCGCTGGACGATAAAACGGAAATCATGACCCGCCAGCAGCTTATCGATAGCTTTGCGCTGGAGAGAATCGGCAAGACGGCGGCTGTTTTCAATAAAGAAAAGCTCGATTGGATGAACGGGGTGTATATCCGCGGCCTGGCCCTCGATGATTTCACGCAGAGGGCGCTGCCCTTCCTGGAGAAAGGCCTGCCTCCGCAGGTAAAACGGCCCCTGGATGTCAAATATGTCCGGCGTATTATGCCCCTCGTTCAGGAGCGGACCAAAACATTGACCGAGGTCCCGGTTCTGACCAGGTTTTTCTTCGTCGAAGAGCTCGAATACGACCCGGAACTGCTGGTGGCTAAAAATCTGACCCGCGAGCAATCACTTTCGGCTTTAGAGGTATCCTCGCAGAGATTGAAAGCGCTATCGGCGTTTGATGAGGCGTCTCTCGAGTCATTGCTCCGACCGCTCGCGGAGGAACTGGGGCTCAAGGCCGGGCCGTTGTTCAGCATCCTCAGGACGGCGGTTACCGGCGAGACAGCTACACCGCCCCTGTTCCAGACGATGGTGGTGCTGGGTCGGGAGCGCTGTCTGAGGCGTATCGATGAGGCGGCGGTAAAACTTCGTAGGCTGTCCTCTTAGGGGAGGGGATTGTGGGCGCTTTATCGGGATATCTCGTCCTGGATGCTACTGATGAAAAAGGTGCGCTCTGTGCCAGACTCCTTTCCGAAATGGGTGCCAGGGTCGTCCGCATTGAGTTTAACGAAGGAGATTTGGACCGGTTCAGAGGCCTTATCAAAGAAGCCGATGTCTTTATCGAAACATTTCCGCCGGGATATCTGGACTCGTTAGGTGTCGGCTACCATGCCCTGACTAAAATCAATCCGGGCCTGGTCATGGCTTCGATTACTCCCTTCGGGCAGAGCGGGCCCTGTAAAGACTATCAAGCTTGTGACCTTGTCCTGGAGGCGCTGGGCGGCTGGATGTCTGTTACCGGCGGGCCTCGCGCGCCGCTCAAGCTGTTTGGCAGTCAGGCATACTCTACGGCTTCACTCTTCGCGGCTGACGGTATTTTGCTGGCGCTGTGGCGTCGCCATGTCAACGGCCGGGGCCAACATATTGATATTTCTATCCTTGAATGCGTGGCGGCCACCCTCGACCATGCCCTGGTCCGCTATTCCTGCGAAGGCATCGTTTCCCGGAGGCAGGGCAGCCGGCACTGGAATAACGCCTTTCGCGTCTTTCCCTGTAAGGACGGCTTTATCCTTCTGTCTATTTTCCAGCACTGGGAAACACTGGTGGAGTGGCTCGAGTCCGAGGGGATGGCCGCCGACCTGACCGACGAAAAATGGCGCGATAGAGAAGTGAGAATAAACGGGCTCGACCATATAGTAAAAGTCTTGGAGGAATGGACATTGTCCCATACCGTCGATGAGCTGGTGGAGAAGGGACAGCTGATGCATTTCCCCTGGGCGAAGGTAACCCCGGTTTCGGAACTTCTCAGCAGTCCGCAATTGGCCGCGCGCGACTATTTCAAGAAAAACTTATTATCATGAGAAATGACCAAGAAGGGTGAAACATCCGCTCTGAAAGCCTGGCTGTTTGTCCTGGCATCGCTCCTGGACGATGCCATCGTGCTGGTTCTTATCTTCCTGGGGCTGTGGCTCTTCCACGTTAAAATAACCTGGGTACTCATCCTGATAATCGGTCTCGTGATGGTCGCCTTTGTTTTTATCATGCATAAGGCGATCGTCCCCAGCCTGCGGCGTAAGAAGATAACCGGCACCGAAGGCATGATAGGCATGGTGGGCAGAGTGATGGAACCATTAAGACCGGAGGGGACGGTGAAAGTCAAGGACGAATACTGGAAGGCCAGGTCGGTCGAAGGGGATATCGGGACTGGCGAAGAAGTTGAGGTGGTAGGTATCGCCGGGCTGAGCCTGGAGGTCAAGAGAAGGGCGTCATGAGCGCTTACGAACCGGAATATATCGCCCTGTATCGTTCGGGTGAACTGGGACGCCGCGTCGAGCGACTCGAAGCGCGGTTGGCAGAGTGTGACATCTGCCCGAGGGAATGCGGCGCCCGAAGAACGGAGGGGAAGATGGGCGCGTGTAACACCGGTTTACTGCCGATAATTGCCTCTTACTGTGCTCACCACGGCGAGGAACCGGTGCTTTCCGGCACCCGGGGGTCGGGGACGATATTCTTCGGCAACTGCAATATGCGTTGTGTTTATTGCCAGAACCATCAGATAAGCCAGGACCCGGAAGCGCAACAGCGCAACGAGGTGGACACTCGCGTGCTCGCGGAGCGCATGCTCTATCTGCAAAACGAGCTGCATTGCCACAATATCAATCTGGTCACGCCGTCCCATCTGGTGCCCCAGATTGCGCGCGCCGTGCTGGAAGCAGTGCCGCTCGGACTCCGCCTGCCGCTGGTCTATAACACCAGCAGCTACGACTCATTGAAAACGCTGAAGGAGCTGGATGGCGTTATCAGCATTTACCTGGCCGATTTGCGTTATGCTTCAAATGAAATGGGCCGGAAATACTCGCGCGTGCGCGGTTACGTGGAACATTCGCGGGCGGCTATCAAGGAGATGCAGCGGCAGGTCGGCGACCTCGTCGTGGATGAGGAGGGCATCGCTCAAAAGGGACTGATTATCCGTCACCTGATACTCCCCAATCGCATTGCCGGGAGCGAGGAATCGTTGCCGTGGCTGGTCGAGGAGGTCTCTCCGAGAGTAGCCGTCAGCATCATGGCCCAGTATTACCCGGCGCACCGGGCCCGCCGCTATAGAGAGTTGAACCGCAAGATAATGCCCGAAGAATACCGGGAGGTCGTTAAAATAGTGGAGAGGCTGGGTATTGAGAACGGCTGGATGCAGGGGATGGAGTCGGCGGAGAGCTACCTGCCCGATTTTGCGGCGGAAGAGCCGTTCCAAGAAAGGGGGCGAAGGCGGCCAAGATAAGCGCTATTTCCTCTTGCGCTTGGTGAAGCCGAAGCGTATTTTAAGACCGTTCAACTTGTCTTTCTTGTTGACATTCTCGATGAAGGTCTGGAGGTCTTTGGAAGGTTTAGCGGATTTAGCCGTCATGATTGAGTCCTTATAAGTATTTCAATGAGTAATTATAGCATAATTAGTATGACCAATCAATCGATTTTACATAACATCCGGATTCTCGATTTTACATGGGTGCTGGCGGGGCCTTACGCGACACGGCTGCTGGCGGATTTCGGGGCGGAAGTGATCAAGGTCCAGCCATTATTATCAACCGAAGCCGATGACGATTTTTCGCGGGGCTACTATGACACGTGGAATCGGAACAAGCTGGGCATCACGCTGAACCTGAACAAGCCGGAAGGACTCGACCTTGCCAGGAAGCTGGTCAGCGTTTGCGATATCGTGGCGGAGAACTTCGCGCCCAGGGTCATGGCCAACTGGGGGCTGGACTACGAAAATCTGAAGAAAATCAAGCCGGACATCATCATGGTGAGCCTGTCATTGATGGGGCGGACGGGCCCCTGGAAGGACTATGCCGGCTTTGGGCCGACGGTCCACGCTTTCTCCGGCATGACGTATCTGACCTCTTTCCCCGGCCGGGCGCCGACGGGGCCGGGTTTCTCCTACGCCGACCATATTGCCGGGCTGTACGCGTCCCTGGCGGTGCTCGGGGCGCTGGAGAAACGGCGGCGGACAGGGGAGGGACAATACATCGACATCTCGGAAGTGGAAGCCATGATGAGCTTGCTCGGCGACGCTATCATGGACTATAAGATGAACGGCCAAGAACCAGAGCCGATAGGTAATAGCTCGAAAGAGGCGGCGCCCCACGACGTTTATGCCTGCCAGGGAAAAGACCGCTGGTGCGCTATCGCCGTATTCAACGATGCGGAATGGCTGGGACTCAAGCGGGCGCTGGGGAAGCCGGCCTGGGCGGAAGATAAAAAATATGCCACTCTTTCCGGAAGAATCCAAAACAGGGATGAGCTGGACAGGCGGATTTCGGCCTGGACGAAAAAATATGGCGCTGCCGAGGTGATGGCCAGGCTACAGGCGAATGGGGTGGCGGCCGGAGTCGTCCAGGATGCGGCCGACCTCGCCGGAAACCCGCAATTAATGGCCAGGGGGTTCTTTATCGATAGACCTGAAATAGCGAGGCTCGTGGATGCCAGCCCGATAAGGCTTTCCGACACCCCCGCCGTATATCATCGCCCCGCCCCGGCGCCGGGCAGGGACAATGCCTATGTTTACGGCAAGCTGCTGGGTTTGAGTAAAAAGGAAATGACCGGCCTCAGAAATAAAGGCGTGATTTAGATATGATTAGTCGATGCCGATCATCACGTTGGAAGCCTTGACGATGGCGTAGACTTCCTTGCCGGGTTTGAGCCCCAGTCTTTCCGCCGACGACTTGGTGATGATGGACACCACCTCGGCGCCGCCCGCTATCTCGAGGATTATTTCCGAGTTGACCGCCCCGTGCGTGACCTTTTTTACCTTGCCCTTAAGGACATTGCGCGCGCTGATTTGCATCGGGCACCTCCAGACATAACAATCGGACTATCATAAAATTATCGTCATACCATCGGGAAATTGTCAACTTTGTTGACGGCGATAAAGGGCGGGATTAAAATAGCAGGAGCAAACGGCAAGGAGCGTGATATGAAGTATATCTGGGCGCCGTGGCGTATCCGGTATATCCAGGGGGAAAAACTAAAGGGGTGCATACTGTGTGATAAGCCCGGGGAAAATAAAGACGTCGAGAACTATATCCTCTACCGGGGCAAGAAAAACTTCATCATGCTCAACAGCTTCCCTTATAATCCCGGCCATCTGCTGATAGCCTCCTATCGGCACATCGGGACGCCCGAAGACCTGACCGCAGCCGAGCGCAACGAGCATTTCGAGCTAATCAGCCGGAGCATCGCGGTGCTGAAAAAAGAACTGAAAACGGATAACTTCAATATCGGGGCGAACCTGGGTAGGGCAGCCGGCGCCGGCATCGCAGACCATTTTCACAGCCATATCGTCCCGCGCTGGAACGGGGACACCAACTATATACCCGTCCTGGCCGATATCAGGATCGTGCCGCAGGCCCTCGCCGATACCTATAAGGCGCTGGCGGGGAAATTCTAAGGGGACCGCCAGCCTAGTGCGCAATCATTAAAAGGTCGGCGGCGTTGCGGAAGAAAATCTTCTCCTTTTCCTCATCGGGGATGGCCATGCGCTCGATGGACTCCGCCGTCTCCCCGGTAAGCCCGAACTTCGGGCCCAGCGGGAAATCCGTCCCGTAGAGAATATGGTCGGCACCGTAAAAATCGTACCCGCACATCAGCGATGGCGTATTGCCGTAGACCGCCGTATCCGTATAGAACTTCCGGAAATGCTCTTCGGGATGTTTAAGGTCCGGATAAAGGCCGGGGACGAGGGACAGCACCCACTTGATGCGTTTCTGGAAATAGGGCACCATGGCGCCGCAGTGATGGACGATAAACTTAAGGTCGGGGTGGTCGTTAAAGACGCCCGAAGTGACCAGGCGGAACATCGCGGAGGAGGTCTCGAAGGGCCAGCTAAAGACGCCGATATCCTGGTCCAGTTTGTCATTGGTGGCGGGGTGGATCCAGATGGGGAGGTCGAACTTCGCCATTTTCTCCCATAACGGCTTGAATTTGGGGTTATCCAGCGTCTCGCCGTTAATGCGACTGTAAATCTGGACGCCTTTGAGGCCCAGTTTCGTGATAGCGCGGTCGGCTTCGGCGAGGGCGGCGTCGATATCGTTCATGGGCAGGCAGGCCACCCCCGCGACGAACTTATCCGGGTATTTGTCCACCAGCTCGGCGAGCTCCTCGTTGGCGATTCGCGCCAGCTCGACGGTATCGGCCGGCGAGGCGAAAGTCTCCAGCGGGATATTGGCGACGGTCAATACCTGTAAAACGTCGGGATAACGGTTCATCAGGCGTAGCCGCACCTCGAGGTCGGTGACGGCGGTGCTGCGGAACTCGACGCGCTGCTTGATGGCGGGGTTTTTCTTCGCATAAAGCTCGGTGTATTTTTTAGTCATGATATGGGAATAAATATCAATTTTCATAACGACCTCCGCGCGACCTAAAAAACTCGCTATATTATAGACGAAATGCCGATGATGCGCCAATAAACAGCTATTTGACTTGGCGTGAGGAAAATGCCGATAATGAAATATCATTCCGGAGCAATCAAGGAGGAACAACGAAAAATGGATGTCGTCGAGGCGATAAAACAGAGAAAAAGTATACGGGCTTTTAAACCCGACCCCGTGCCGCTGGACCTGCTGAAGGATATCATCGAGCTGGCGATGCGGGCGCCGTCGTGGGCGAACACGCAGCCGTGGGAATTCGCGGTGGCGTCGGGGAAAAAGCTCAAAGCGATACAGGATGCGTTTGTAAAACGGGGCGCGAAGGGCATGCCAAACACGCCGGCGGAGGTCGCCCGTCCTCCCGATTATCCCGAGCCTTTTATATCCCGCATCAAGAAGATGCAGGCCCAGGAACGCCGGGGACGTACCAGCGAAATGAAGCCCGAAGACTTCGAAGCCAACCTGGTGAATAACTGGCGTCATTACGGGGCGTCGACGTGCATTTACCTGCTCGTGGCGAAGAACTTCCTTTACCAGGAAAAAGGCATTAACGTCTGGGCGATGTACGACTGCGGGTCGGCGGTCCAGAATATCATGCTGCTGGCCGTAAACCATGGGCTGGGGACGATACCCCAGGCGATGGCGGTCGTCTACCCGGATATTATCAGGAAAGAGTTAGACATCCCGGAGGACAAGCTCATCGCGCTGGGGATAGCGATAGGTTACCCCGACCTGAAAAACCCGATTAATAAAGATTGGCGGGACCGCGAGCCGCTGGACATTATGGCAAAGTTTTACGGTTTTTAGTATAATCTGGGCAGCAGGGGGCAGGTGCCATGAAGCTGCGGGAGCATAAGGTTACCCTCCGGGGGGAGCGGGTCTTCCTCCGACCGATGGCGGAAGACGACTGGGCGATAATCCTGAAGTGGGAAACCGACCCCGAAGTCATCCGCTGGGCGGACACCAGCCGCGTCGCTTCCCGCGCCGAAGAGGAAGTCAAGAGAATTTTCCGTACCGTATCGCAGCACGCCTATTGTTTTATCATCGAACTGGATAAAAAGCCGATAGGCGACGGCTGGCTCCAGGAGATGAACCTGGAGCCCATCCTCCAGGAGTACCCCAGGCAGGACTGTCGCCGTATCGACCTGGCTATCGGGGAGAAGAAGCTATGGGGGCGGGGGCTGGGCGCCGATATCATACGCGCCCTGACCCGCTTCGCCTTCGAGCAGGAAAAAGCCGACATGGTGTTTGCCGTTATCGGGGACTATAACGAAAGAAGCCAGTCGGCTTTTATGAAGTCGGGATACAGCCTGGTAATGAAGCTGGAAGAGCCGCCGCCGAGCCATGCCAAGCTAAGCTACGTTTTCGCCATCGAAAAGTCCGCTTTTGTCTCTTAGCCAGCATCTATGAGTCTGACGCAACACCTTAACGTTTACCGCGTCGTTACCGCAATTATCGTCGCCAGCTCGGTCTTATATTTTCAGGTAGCTCTGAACCCCAGCGCCTGACGTTAACCGCTCCTGAAGTTGCGGATAATCTCTCCCAGGCTGGGCCTTTTGCCGTACATCAGCAGGTAAGTGCGGATAATTCTGGAGGTCAGCAGCATCCCTCCGGCGATAAATATCACCAGCAGGAGTATGCTGGCGGTTATCTGCCAGGGCAGGTACAGCCGTGGAGCCGAGCCTTAGCATCAGCGTCACGGGAGCGGTGATGGGGAAAATGGTGAGCGCCACCCAGACCGGGCTGTTGGGGAAGAGCATGATGGCCGACGAGAACCAGAGCGGCGCCACGGCGGGGAGGGTAAAGATGGTGGCAAATTGCTGCCCTTCCCGGGCGGAGGGGCTGACGGCGCCGACAGCCATGGAAATTATGGCAAAGAGGAGATAGCCGAGAATAAAATACACGACGCACAGGATAAGGAAACTCGGCTCTACTTTGAGGCTGGCGAAGAATCCTCCGATAGAAGAAGACGCCAGACCCAATATAAACGGCGTCGAAATAACCCAGACGACCACCTGCACGAGCCCGGCGGCGCCCAGTCCCAGTACCTTGCCGATGAACAGTTCCTGCACGGAAACAGAAGAAAGCAATACCTCTATCAGGCGGTTTTCTTTTTCATCGCCCAGGCCCTGGATGAGATAGCTGGAAGAGAAAATAATGGAAAGGTACAGCAGTAGACTGAAAATCCCGGGTACGAGAAGATTGCCGAAGCCTCCCTGCTCCGGGGAGATGGCCCCGGTCTCCGTCAGCCGCACCGATGCCATATTCAGGGGCGCTTCTATCAGCGCGACGGTAGACTGCGGCACTTTGCCTGTCAGCAGGTTGCTGGAAAGGAATTTCTTGATAGCTGAAACGATATCGTTGGGCGGGGTAAGCTGTTTTTCCAGCGTGTAATAGCTCATCGTACCGGTATTAAGATAATCCGGTGAAATAACGATGTACCCTTTGATATCTTTGTTCGCCAGGCCTTGGTTTGCTTTGTCTACGGTTTCAAAGGGCTGCAGCTCGATTTTTCCCTGGCTGGTGTCCTGGCTGAAGCCGCCGACGGTATCGACGTAACCGATGTAGGTTATTTCCGCCGAGGGCTTAATTGCGCCCGAAATTACGTGGTAAGCGCCGATGCTCAACAGTGCTAGCAGCGGCACAATAAACGTCATGATAATAAACCCTGTCCTTTTGATGGTATTGAGGAACTCGTGCCGAAAGATCAAAAATGTCTTATTCATCGCTCTTACCAACGACCTTAATGAAAATGTCGTTCAGCGGAGGCGTGGCGATTTCAAAGCGGTTGATGATGATACCGAGGCTCACGAGACGCTCCAGAAGCTGCTGGGGAGTGGTCTTGCCATCCAGGACTAGCTCAATGTAGTCGTGGCCGGGGCGCTTTTCAGCCACGCCCGGTATTTCCCCCAAATCCCCCTTAAAGTCCACCCGGACGGCATTGTTCCGGTACCGCGCCTTGATTTCCTTGAGGTCGCCGTAAAGGACGGCGCGACCTTTATTTACCATCAGGATGCGGTCGCACAGCTCCTCGACCTGGTTCATCTGGTGCGTGCTCAGGACGACGGCCCTGACCCTGGCTCCGCAGGTCGATAATCATCTGCTTGGCAAGCTCGGTATTCACGGGGTCGAGGCCGATAAAGGGCTCATCCAGGATAATCAACTGCGGCTCATGGATGACGGTCACGATGAACTGGATAATCTGCGCCATGCCCTTGCTCAGCTCTTCGATTTTCTTGCGCTGGTGAGGCAGCATACCGGTCTGGTTAAGCAGCTGGACGGCTTTAGTCGAGGCGGCCTGGCGGTCCATGCCCTTGAGCGAAGCCAGGTAGACGATGGTATCGAGGACGCGCAGCTTTTTGTAAAGTCCTCTTTCCTCGGGCATGTAACCGAGCCGATTCTTGGTGGCTTCCGACAGCTTCTCGCCGAAGACGGTCACCTGGCCCGAATCCGGCTTGATGATGTCCATCATCATCCTGATGGTGGTGGTCTTGCCGGCGCCGTTGGGGCCGATGAGGCCGAATATCTCGCCCTCGTTGACCGTAAAAGAGAGGTCGTCAACGGCGGCCTTATCGGCGTAGGATTTGGTAATGTGATTGACTTCGACGGCGGGCATGATATTAGCCAATTATAGCATATTTTATTACGGGCGGTTATTTTTATCGCGGCGGCGTAACTTGGCCAGAAGCGATGCCATAGGAGGGGGGTGCACGATGAGGAAGCGGGACAGAGGGATCGCGGGGACGCGTCGCACCTCGACTAACTGGCGTACCATCAGGATCGCGACCAGGCCGCGAAGGATGCCTGAAAGCGTGAAGAGGGAGAGCAGCTGGTAGCCGAACAGCTTGGGAAGAACAGGCACGAGGTACCCGCCGATTAAACCCCCGAGAAATGTCGCCAGACAGGTGATGGCGTTAAACACGGCGATATGCTTGGTGCGGTTCTGGGCCTCCGAGGCATCGTAAACGAAGTTGCCGCCGGCGAGGTTAAAGCCGGACCAGGCGAAACCGCTGATAATCTGCGCAAAAATCAGGTAATAAACATTTTTACTGGCCAGCCACAGCAGCGGGACCAGGGGTATCATAAAAGAAGTGAGCTTAACAACCTTGATATTGCCCGCCAGGTCCGCCCGGCGCCCCCAGTAGGTTAAAAAGGCCAGGCTGGCCAAGGCTGCGGCGGAAGTCACGATGGTAAAAGTCAAATAATCGAATTGAAGGTCGCTCAGCATATATACGGAAAAGAACGGACTGGCCAGGTTGGTGACAAAGCACACCAAAGCGATGTAGATGGTGAACCTGCCCAGATTTGAAGAGCCCACATGACTTACCATGTGGAGCAGGCTGCGGTCGTCTTCAACGTTATCCGGTGTTTCCGGCTCGTACATCCGGGAAAGGAAGTAGAGGGAAAGCAAACGGAAGACCGTGGCCCCGCCAAACAGGATGGCGAAACCGATGAAAGGCGTATCCGTCAGGACCTGCAATATGCCGCCGGCGATAAAGGAAAAGACGAGGGTGATGATGCCCGCTATCTGGCCCCGGGAGCTGAAGTAACGCCCGCGCAAACGGATAGGCACGAGGTCGGCCATCAGGCTGCCCCAGGCGGGGTTAGCAATAGCGCCGAACACGGTGCTCACGGTAATAAAGCCGATGAGCCACCATACCTGGGAGCCGCCGAAGATAAAAGGGATAAGCAGTATGGGGATAAACATGATGGCGTGCATGAATACCATGGGCAGAATAAGGCCCTTGCGACTGCCGGCCTTCTCGGAAAGTTGGGGGGCGGCTAATTGCGAAAAACCGACAATCAGGTTGGGGATGCTGGAAAGCAGGCCGACCTGCGCGGTGGTGGCTTTGAGGGCCAGCGCGAACGGCGTTACGAAGTTCTGGATAAGGCCCAGCATGGCGGCGTAGGCCGACCCATCCAGGACGCTCATCCTTAAGCTTTTTCTAACGGCGTTGCGGCGGTGCGCGATATTCATCAATGCTTTCTCGTTCCGCGACGATATAAAAATAAAAGACCCGGAAGTTTTTTACTCCCGGGCCCGGTGCTCCTTTTCATCTAAAGACGGTTTTCATGTCCCGAACGAACCAGAGATACACCAGGCCCAGCGCGTATTTGCCTTAATACGGGCGGCCCCGCTAAGGATTTTGTTATCGCGGTTTTTGGTAAACATCAGCGTAAAAAAGCTCGACAAAAAGTAATGACTATTATATGATAGTTCTTAATTTGTTGTCAATAGAGTGCAAAGGAAGTTGATGGATAACGCTATCAGCGTGAGCAAACTGGCGTTTAACTACGGCGGCCTTAAAGTTATCGATGATATGTCCATGGAAATCGAGGCCGGTACCAGCTACGGATTGCTCGGGCCCAACGGTGCCGGCAAGACGACGCTGATACGATTGATGGTCGGGCTCCTCAAGCCGGCGGCCGGCAGCATCAAATGCTTGGGGAAAACGCCCTCGCCGGCCAACGCCCGGCTGAGAGGCTATATGCCCCAGCTCCCCGCCCTGTACTCGGAGCTATCGGTCGAGCAGAATATCGACTTCTTTGCGCGCATTTATGGACTTAAAAACAAAAAAGAAAGGTCAGAGAGGGTGACGGAGGTCATTAACCTTATCGACCTCTGGCCGAAGCGCAAGACCCAGGCGATGAAGCTCAGCGGCGGCATGAAACAGCGCGTCAGCCTGGGCTGCGCGATAGTCCACCGGCCCCGCCTGATTTTCCTCGACGAACCGACGGTGGGCCTCGACCCCGAGCTGAGGGTGCATTTCTGGGAATACTTCGCCAGCCTGACGCGGGGCGGTGCCACGCTCGTCATCTCCAGCCATACCTTCGACGACGCCGCCCATTGCCAGAAACTGGCCTTCCTGCGGCTGGGGAAGGTCGTCGCCCAGGGCACGCCCGCTGAGCTGCGCGCCGCCACCGGCAGCCGGGAAGCCACTCTCGAGGACGCCTTTTTATACTTTATTAAACGCGACGGGGTGAATAAAAATGTCGACTAATACCCTCACCGTGGCTCGCCGTGTCATGCTCCAGATAGTGCTCGACCGCCGCACCATCGCGCTGATTCTCATCGTGCCGCTGGTCATCGCCAGCATCGCGGGTTTCAGCATCCCGGAAAAAAGAACGCTGGATACTTTCTCGCCGGCGATACTGGCTACGCTGATATTATTTTTCGGGTTTCTGATCACCGGCATTAGCTTCTTAAGAGAGCGTACCCAGGGCACGCTGGAACGTATGCTGGTTTCCCCTTTATCCCGCTTCGACATCGTGGTGGGGTACCTGCTCGGCCTGCTGCTTTTTGCCCTGATACAAACGCTCATTATGTTCTTTTATATGGTTTACGTCCTGGATATCAGCTACCGCGGTGACCTTTGGCAAATACTCATCTTTCAGGTGCTGATGGGCATTAACGCGGTATGCCTGGGGACCTTCTTTTCTGCCTTCGCCCGCAACGAGTTCCAGATGATACAGTTTATCCCCCTGATTATCGTTCCCCAGATATTTCTTAGCGGTCTTTTTATACCGACGAGCCAGCTTCCCGTCGTCCTCGAATGGATATCCAAATTTTTACCGCTCACTTACGGGGTGGAGGGAATAAGGGCGTTAATGGTTAACGGGCAGGGCCTGCTGGATATCGGTAAGGATATCGGCGTGCTGGCGGCCTACGCCGCCGCGCTGCTGGTGCTGGCGGCCCTTACTTTGAGGCGCGGCACCTCGACCTAAGAGAAAACGAAGGATTTAAATAGGCGAAGCCAGCGGCGACCATCAGGAGCTGGCGATGATGCAGTGGTGGCACTTGACCTGGTGGTCTTTGCCTACGGAAACCATCTCCGGGACGTCCCGCGCGCATTCTTCCGTGGCCTCGGCGCAGCGCGTGTGGAAGCGGCAGCCGGAAGGGGGATTCATCGGGGAAGGCATCTCGCCGGTAAGGATAATTTGCTGGACTTTCCCGCCGCCTTCCTCGGGCAGGGTCAGCATCGAAGCGGATATCAGCGCCTTGGTGTAGGGATGCGCCGGTTTCCCGAATACCTGCTCGGCGTCACCATACTCGACAATCTGCCCGAGATACATAATCGCCACGGTGTGACTCATGTAGCGCACCGTCGCCAGGTTGTGGGCGATGACGAGGTAGCTCAGCTTGCGCTGGTCCTGGAGGTCTTTAAGTAGATTCATGATCTGGGCGCGAATGGAGACGTCCAGCGCCGAGACCGGCTCGTCCAGAAGGACCAGGTCAGGGTTCAACGCCAGGGCGCGTGCCACGGCAATTCTCTGGCGCTGCCCGCCGCTGAACTCGTGGGGATAGCGGTCGACCTGGTCGGCGCCGAGTCCGACCTGCTCGAGCAGCTGCATTACCCGGCTCCGGACCTCCTGTCTGGTTAGTTTGGTGTTGCATACGAGCGGTTCGGCGATAATGTCCCTTAAACGCATCCTCGGATTCATGGAGCTCCAGGGGTTCTGCTGCACGTACTGTACTCTGGGGCGGTACTGTGTTTTCAGCTCCGATGGGGAGAACTTGTAGAGGTCTTTGCCTTCAAAGAGAATCGTGCCGGAGGTAAGACGCTCGAGGAGGAGTATTGCCTTGGCGGTGGTCGTTTTACCGGCGCCGGACTCTCCCACGAGGCTCAGCGTCTTGCCCCGTTCTATCGTGAACGAGACCCCGTCGACCGCCCTCACCCAGCCGATGGTACGCTGGAGGAATCCGCGCATCACCGGATAGTGCTTGGTCAGGTCGCGCCCTTCCAGTAAAATATCCGCCATATCTACTGTACCCTCCAGCAAGATACCGTATGGTCGTTGCCGACCTTCACCTCGGGGGGCTCCTGCTGGCGGCAGGTATCCTTGGCGAAGGAGCAGCGCGGGGCAAAGCGGCAGCCGGGCGGGAGGTTAAGCAGTGAAGGTGGCTGCCCTTCAATCGAGTAGAGTCGTGCGTCCTTGCGGTCGAGCAGGGGCACGGAGTTGATGAGGGCGACGGTATAAGGGTGGCGCGGCGCCTTAAAAATCTCCCTGGTGGGGGCGCTCTCCACGATTTTACCGGCGTACATCACGCCGACGCGATGGCACATGTTAGCTATTACGCCGAAGTCGTGAGTAATGAAGATGATGGCGACATTGGTCTTTTCCTGGATGTCTTTGAACAGGGCGATGTACTGGGCCTGTATCGTGGCGTCGAGGGCGGTGGTGGGCTCGTCGGCGATAAGCAGGTGCGGGCGGCAGGACATGGCGATGGCCCCCACCACGCGCTGCCTCATGCCGCCGCTCAACTGGAAAGGATAGTTATTGAGAATCGTCTCCGGGGTGGGGATTTTAAGCAGCCGGAGGGATTCGATTATTTCCGGTTCGACCATATTATCGGGGAGGTCTTGATGGAGGCGGATTGATTCTCCTATCTGGTTGCCGATGGTATAGACCGGGTTGAGAGAGGACATCGGGTCCTGGAGTATCATGGAAATCATCCTGCCCCGGTAGGCCCTCATCTTCTTCTTACTGACCTCGAGGAGGTTGGTCCCTTCCAGGATTATCTTCCCGGCGATAATCTGGCCAGCGGGTTCCGGTAGCAGGCGTAGGATGGAAAGGCCAGTCACCGATTTGCCGCAGCCGGACTCGCCGACGATCCCGAAGGTCTCCGACTCCCGCACGAAGAAGGTGACGCCATCGACGGCTTTGACCTCACCCTGATGGGTGAAAAAAGACGTGTGCAGGTCTTCCACCTGGAGGACGATCTCGCTCATATTTGCCTCAGCCTCGGGTCGAGTTTATCGCGAATCCAGTCGCCGAGGAAGTTGCCGGATAACACTACCAGCGCGATGCAGATGCCAGGGAAAGCGGATATCCACCAGGCTGTGTCAATATCTGTCCGTCCGTCGTTTACCATCGAGCCCCATGAAGCGGTCGGGGCCGGGACGCCCACGCCAATGAAGCTCAAGGCGGCTTCCGCTAGAATAATCATACCTATAGATAGCGTCATCATTACAATCAGTGAGTTGATGATATTGGGGAAAATATGCCGGAGCATGATGCGTACTGGCGAAGCGCCGCTGACACGCGCCTGCGCCACGAAATCGGACTGGCGTAATCGCATGGCTTCGCCCCTGATTAAGCGTGCATAGCTGGCCCAGCCGAGTATCGAAAGGGCAAATATAACCGTCCAGTAACCCGGGCCTATGGCGACGGACAACAATAGGGCTAGCAGGAGGCCGGGAAACGATAAAGCTATATCGGTCACCCTCATGATGAAGCCCTCGACACGCCCTCCGGCGTAGCCGGCGATTACCCCCAGCACCGTCCCGATGAGCGCGGTGATGAAAATCACTATTAATGAGATACTGAGAGATATCCTGGAACCGTAGATGATACGGCTCAAGATGTCCCTTCCTAATTTATCCGTCCCGAGCAGGTATTCGCTCTTGCCTCCTTCGATAAAAGCGGGTGGGAGATATCTGTCCGTCATTGTAATTTTATTGGGGTTATGGGGTGCAAGCCCGACGTTCGGTAAGCCTAGCCATGACAGGTTGGCGAATATCGCCATGATGACAAACAGGGCCAGTATCACGGACGGGATTATCAACGTGAGGTTTTGGGTAAGCCGTGTCCGCTTTATAATTCCTAGGTATTTCTTCCTGGTCCTGTTTTCTTGGGTCATTTCTATGCTTGTCATCGTTTACATCCCTAACCCCTCTGGTACCTGATTTGCGGGTCAATGTAAGCGTAAGAAATGTCCACCAGCAGATTTATACCGAGGACCGCAATCGCGACTATGATGGTAATTGCCTGTACCACCGCGAAATCACGGGAAAAAGTATTCTCTACCAGCAGCCTGCCCAGGCCGGGCCAGTTGAAAATTATCTCCGTAATAACGGCGCCGGTAATAAACATGGAAAACACCATGCCAGCCACCGTCAGCGGCGATATCAGCGCGTTTCTCAGGGCGTGTTTCCAGATTACCAATCTTTCTGGCAGGCCCTTTATCCTCGCCAGCTTGACATATTCGCTGTCCAGCACGTCCAGCATGCTGGAGCGCACCAGGCGCATCATGCCCGGCATCATGAAGAAGACCATCGTGCCGACCGGCAGGACATAGTTCGCTGGCTTGGACATGCCGGCCACCGGTAACCACCCTAAATTAACGGAAAATATCAATACGGCCATAATGGCCACCCAGAAGCCCGGCAGGGCTTGTCCCAGCACCGCTAGAAACTTTACTCCGTTATCCCAGAACGAGTCGCGGTAGGTAGCCGCCGTGATGCCCAAAATAAGTGCCAGCAGCATGCCGATGAAAAAAGATGGGACAATTAATTTGAGTGTATTGGGCAGCGCGTTTTTTATCATATCGACGACAGGCTGCTCTCTGACGAGCGATTCTCCGAGGTCTCCGCGCAAAATGTCTTTCATGTAAATTAGGTACTGCTCTCCCCATGACTTGTCCAGTCCCCATCTTTCTTTGACAGCGTTATATTGTTCCGGCGTCATACTGGGGTTCGCTAGCAGGTCCAACGGGTTACCGGAAGCGCGGACCAGGAAAAAAACGAGTGTGATGATGCCGAAAAGGGCGACAACGGACTGTAAAATCCTGATAATGATGAAACGAATCATCTCAATTATCCCCGATGGCCATAATAGTCTTTAATCGCCCTCGCATATTCCGAGATACGTGCTTATTTAGATTGTATCAGCTTACCCGGGGAACATCAAATTCACCGTCATTATATCATACTCGTGGTCTACCATAAAATTCTTCGACACGGATTTGAAAATGAGGGACTTGTTTTTATCTCGCTGGTATGTTTAGAGCTTTACCGGTAAAAACGAAGCATTCTTTTTAACAAGTATTCCGGGGCGAGGTGTGGAGCCCCGCCCCGGAACCCTTATTATTGACTAGGCTATATTTACTCTTCCTTACCGATTATTTAGCGTGCTGGAGGCCGTACATGGCATCCCAGTAGCTTACCCAGGTCCGGCCGGTCCATCCCCCGATAACAAGCGGGTTCCAGACAACATATTGGTCTGTCTGGGCAACGCCGATATTGACGTACGTGTTCCTGGCATAAACCTGGAACTCCTTATAGTACTGTTCGGCTAATACCGGGTCGGTCTCCTGGGTGGCTTTGTTATACATCTCGTCCATTACCGGGTCGTTGCCGGTGTTATGGATGCCCACGGAAGTGTACATGTTGGCATGTTGATACGTGGGGTTAAAGAAGCCATCGTAGTTCCAGACGCCTATCCAGCCTATATTTGGCTCGGTGCCTGTAAACCGTCTGAAACCGTTGAACAAGTAGCCGAGGAATACGGTCTGGTCGACGATATGTAGGTTGACCTTGAAGCCGACGGCTTCCCAGTAGCTCTGGAGCAGCAGGAAGAAGTCCGGCCCGCCGCTGAGGCCGCCCGCGGCTGTCGTGTAGCAGTTGATAGTCGGGTCGGCAAAGGCATCCGGATAGTTGGCTTCGGCCAGCAGCTCTCTGGCTTTGGCCGGGTCATACGGGTCGGTAGCCAATGCATCGGAATACCCGTAAGCCCCCGGAAACTCATAGAACAGGCCGCCCGGTGTCGCATAACCTGAATAAAGGGTATCGCATAGCTCCTGGCGGTTAATGGCGTAGGATAGGGCCTCGCGTACGCGAATATCGCTTATCGGCCCGGCCTGTGCCGCCGGGAACCATGAGCCCTGGAGAAGCAGACTGCACGTACCGGGGTTGCCGATCTTGAATGCCGTAAACCCGCTATCTACCAGTTCATTAATCCGGTCACGGTTGGGGGCGGCAATCATATCAACTTCGCCTGCTTTAAGCATGGCGATTTGGGTAGCCTGCTCGGGCACGTCCAGCTCTTTGTAATACTTGAAGGCAGGTATTTGATCCGGTATCCAGTAGTTGGTATTGGCCTCCAGCGTCATACTTGTATTCGATACCAGCTCTTTCCACATCCAGGGGCCGGAGCCCATTGGGTGCTTGCGGAATTCGTCCTGGCCTACCGACTCGAAGTATTTCTTGTCCAGGATGCGTGTCCAGGCCATGATGATCATCTGGGACGGCTCGGGGTGGTCCTGGACGAACTGATAGGTGTAGTCATCTACAACGATGGAGTCTTTCTTGTTGTAGCCTGTGCTGAGGTAACGGGACCAGGGGTTGGTCGACGGGGGTACTGACCCGAACCGGTCCACCGAGAACTTGACGTCGGCGGCGGTCAGCGGGTCGCCGTTCCAGAACTTGATGCCCTTATGGATTTTGAAAGTATAGGTATTGGTAGTGGCATCAAACGTCCAGCTATCGGCTACCCCGGGGGAGATGACACCGTTTGAGTCCCATCGGAGCAGGGCATCGTAAAACATCCAACCCCAGGTGGATTCTACGTTAATGGGGTCGGTCGACTCAATTCCGAAGGTAGATACGGCTACGGTTACCGTACCGTAGGGGGCAGGCTTGGTGGCGGTGGCGGTCGGAGTAGCCGTCGGAGTTGAAGTTGGAGTTGTGGTTGGAGTAACTGTCGGGGTCTTGGTAGGTGTGGCGGTTGGGGTTGTGGTCGGCGTCGTCGTTGGCGTCGGCGTAGGTGTCGGTTTGCCGCAGCTGCCCAGAATCAGGCCGACTATGACGATGACAACTAACGGGATAAAAAACAGTTTTTTCATTTTTCCTCCTCTTAATTATTAAGCCTGTAATTGATTTAGCTCGTTCTTGTTTATTATTACTACCTCCTCACTAATTAAGATTTGGTTTTGACCAATATATTCTATGTTTACATACAGAACTGGCCTCATTCCGTAAGGGTGTATATATTTATGAAATTTTTATCGGGCTTCATTCTAATATATGCCACATTTGCGTGTTTGTCAACTGTGAATATTTTCATGAAAAGATTTAGATGTTGATTGAGAAATGAAGAATGGCCTATAATCATGTATGTCCCCATAATGCTTTAAAACAGCCGCCTCCAGTTCCTGAGGCTAGGCTATTCCTCGCAAAGAGGAAACAATTGATATCATGGTCGGGGCATGGCAAAATCGGTAGTTAGCGGGGGTTCAGATGAAATTCACGATTGACATCGATAACGGCGGGACTTTTACGGACGGGTTCTTTACCAGTGATGGGCGTATCGAATGGGTCAAGGTGGACACGACTCCTCATGACCTGACCGTATGTTTCCTTAAGTGCATCGAAGAAGGTGCCGCGAAGTTCGGTCTTACTGTCCCGCAGCTGCTCCATGAAACGGAAGTGATAAGGTTTTCCACGACTCATGCCACGAACACCCTGCTTCAGAGGTCAGGACCGCGGCTCGGCCTGATCGTTAACCGGGGATTCGAGGAAAGTCTTTACTCATCCGCCGCCAGAAGTCCGGCGCTCGATTTCATCGTTCCCGCCGGGATGGTCGTCGGCATCGATGAGCCATCGGGCAGGGGTTCCGTGGCTAGAGAGCAGGTGAGGCTGGCTATACGTAACCTTTTGGGGCGCGGGGCAAGAATGATCGTCGTCAGCCTTCATCATGCCCATCTTGACCCCACCCAGGAACTGAAGGTCAGAGAAATAGCCGAGGACGACTACCCGAAGCATTACCTGGGTGCCGTGCCCCTGCTGCTCTCCAGCGAGGTCAGCGCCACGGCCGATGAGGCCTCGCGGACCAATATAGCCCTGCTCAACGCCTATTTCCATCCGGACATGGTCCGGTTTCTCTATAAGTCCGAAGATGAAGTCAGAAAGCTGGGCTACCGCAAGCCGCTTCTGGTGGTGCACGCTGACGGGGGCGTGGCCAGGGTGGCCAAGACAACGGCCATCATGACCCATAACTCCGGGCCGTCGGCCGGTGTGCTCGGCACGGCTTATATGAGTCGGCTGTACCGCCTGCCATATGTGGCCAGCATGGATATCGGGGGCACCAGCACTGACATCAGCCTGGTAATCAATGGCCGGCATGGTTACAAACGCGAGGCCATGCTGGAGGGAATATCGGTAAAACTGCCGGTTATCGAGGTTTACTCGACGGCGGCGGGCGGCGGCTCGATAGCCAGACCTGAAAACAAGAAACAGATAAAGCTGGGCCCGGATAGCGCCGGGGCTATGCCCGGCCCGGCCTGTTACGGACTGGGTGGTAAAGAAGCCACCTCCACCGACGCCAGTGTCGTGCTGGGGTATATCGACCCGGACTATTTCCTGGGCGGCAAGCGTAAGCTGGACGCGGCACTTGCCAGGGGGGTTATTACGGAAAATCTGGCTAAGCCGCTGGGCGTTTCCATGGAGGCGTGCGGCTGGCTTATCACGAAGGCCATGGAGGATACCTGCGCTTCCGACATCAAAAATATGATAAAGTCCGCGGGATACGACCCTAAAGACTTCGTCCTCTTTTCTTTCGGAGGCGCCGGCGGCCTCTACTGTTGCGGGATTGCTGATAAGGTCGGCATACCCAGGATATACTGTTTCCGCTTTAGCTCCGTGTTTAGCGCGTTTGGCTCTTCTTGTGCTGATGTCCTCCATACTTATGAGTCTCTGGCGGGGTTGTCCCTCAAGCGTGAGGCCAGCCAAACGCAAATAATGCAATTCAATAAAATAGTGCAAGGGCTCATCGACTCGGTGTTGAAGGATATGAGGGGGGAGGGTTTCCCGCCGGAAAAGGTGTCCTTTTCTCTGGAGCTGGAAGTAGCCTCGGGAGACGACACCTCGGTGCTGGAATCTCCCGTAACTCTGCTGGAGGGGCCGCGGGACGTCGGTAAAATTCTCGATGCTTTTGCCGGGCAAAATAATTCCGGCCGCGTCGACGAATTGGGAATTCATCTTTTCCGGTTGCGGGCTACCAGCTCCACCACTCACCCCAAACTGGCCACCTATCGCTTCGCCGGGGAGGACCCGGAGAAAGCCTTTAAAGGATACCGGAACGTTTACTGGAAAGACGGCTTCAGCCGGACGCCCATATACGGGCAGTCGAAGCTCGCATGCGGTAACGTCGTTATGGGGCCGGCTGTCATTGAGAGCGATGACACCACGATAGTGATTCTCCGGGACAAGAAATACACCGTAGATAATCTACTAAATGGTCTGATAGAGTTAGCCTGAGAAGGGAGGAATTTATGGGTACCAAGAGGCAGATAACCGAATACCTGGATATCGACCTGGAAAAAGAACTCTGGTGCTGCAATCGCTGTGGCTATGAGCTTATCTCCGCCAGAGAAAATTACAAGAAAGGGTGCCGGGTTTATATCAGGAAAGACCTGAACACTATCTATAACTCACCTGTTAAAGGTCCCTTCGGCTTTGCGCCGGACCCCACCTGGGCCATGCTGGTAGAGTTTTACTGTCCCGGCTGCGGCGTCATGGTGGAAAATGAAATGCTGCCGCCGGGCCACCCGGTTACTTATGACCTCGAGCTGGACATCGACAAACTGAAAGAAAAATACCTCACTTCCGCGACTGGTAAGTCTCCACGGAACAGGCGATAAGGCAGGTGTCACGATGAGAGTTTCCCTTGACGTTGATATCGGCGGAACGTTTACCGACCTTTTCCTGAGCTACGATGGCAAGACCATCTTTACCAAAACGCCTACCACCGGCTATAACCTTTCGGTCGGCTTCATGCGGGCGGTGAAAGATGCCTCGGCCATGCTTGGCATTTCTGTCAAGGAACTGCTGGGCAGCACCGAGGTCGTTCGCTATTCCACGACCATCGCCATGAACACGCTGCTGCAGCGGACCGGCCCCAGGCTGGCGCTGATTACCACCGAAGGCTTTGAAGACGTCGTGCCCATCGGTAAAGGCGCCTCATGGTCGGACCAGCTGACCTTTCGGGAGATCAGGAATCTGGCCCGTATCGTCAAGCCCGAGCCCCTCATCTCCCGCGAAATGACGGTGGGCGTTAAAGAAAGGGTCAACTCTAGGGGAGAGATAATCAGGCCCCTGGACGAGGCAGATGTTCTGGAAAAGCTGCAGCACCTGGTGGACCGGGGCGCCCGGGGATTCGTCGTCAGCCTGCTCTTTTCGTATGCCAATCCAACCCATGAAAAACGTATCGCCGAGATTATCCGCAAAGAGTACCCGGACTTTTACCTGGGGGCCATGCCGGTCGTGCTTTCTTCGGAGGTGATGCCTAAACAGAACGAATATACGCGCACCGTGACCACGATATTGAATGCCTACCTGCATTACTCTATGTGGGAACAGATTTCCGGCACGGGCGATGAACTCCGCAACTCCGGCTACGATAAGGCCATCATGATGGTGCATAATAGCGGCGGCATGGCCGAGGTCTTCCGCACGGCGGCCATCCAGACTTTTAACGGAGGGCCGGTGGCCGGGCTCATCGGCGGGGCGAATGTCGGCAAGATACTGGGGTACGACAATATCGTCGTCAGCGATATGGGCGGCACCAGTTTCGACCTGGGCCTGGTCGTGGCCGGCAGCAGCCGGTTTTACCAGTATCACCCCCTCATCGACCGCTGGTGGGTCGATATGACCGTCCTGGAGACGAGGTCCATCGGTGCTGGCGGCGGCTCCGTCGCCTGGCTGAACCCCGTCATGGGCAATCGATTGGAGGTCGGGCCTCAGGGCGCCGGTTCCATGCCGGGACCGGCCTCTTATAACCTGGGTGGCACCGACCCCACTGTCACCGATGCCGATATTGTGCTGGGCTATATCAACCCCGATTATTATCACGGCGGGCGTATGAAGCTGGATAGAAACAAAGCGGTATCGGCCATCAGAGAAAAGATTGCCGGACCTCTGGGCATCAAGGTGGAGGAGGCGGCGCTGCTGATTAAAAAAATCGTCGATGCTAACATGGGGGACACCATCGCCAAGGAGACCTTCCTCCGGGGGTTCAAGCCCAGCGACTTTATACTCTTTGCCTACGGCGGGGCCGGGCCGACTCACTGCTGCTCTTACGGGCATTATGCCGGCATAAATAAAATCGCCGTCTTCCCGTTTTCGCCGGTTTTTTGCGCCTTTGGCTCCAGCACGATGGATATCCTGCATCTTTACGAGCAATCGCTCCGTTTGCCTTTGCTGGCCCCGGGGACGATGAAACCTTTCGAGGACTATGACGTCTTCAATAAAACTGTGAAAAGCCTGCAGGAAAGGGCCGTCAAGGATATTACCAACGAAGGCTTCTCCCTGGATTCCATCAAGTTCGGCCTGGAGATTGAAGCCAAGTATGGAGGCCAGCTCAATATCCTCCGTTTCATGTCGCCGCTATTGTTTATCAGAAATGCGGATGATGTCCGGGCGGTGTATCAGTCTTTCGAAGATGAATATTGCCGCGTCTATAACCGTATCTCGACCTACCCTCAGGGAGGTGTGGATATGCTTAATCTGATACTGCGCGCCACGGTGGACCACCCCAAACCGGAACTCCCTACCTATCCGAAGACCGGAGAGACTCCTGCCCCTGAGGCATTGAAAGGCCAGCGGGACGCCTATTGGGTAGAGTACGGTAAGTTCCGCCCCACGCCGGTTTATGATGCTAAATCTTTGAAACATGGTAATACTATAAGTGGCGCCGCTATCATCGAAGCCGAGGATACCACTATCGTGCTGCCGCCAGCGTTCAAACTTTCTGTCGACAAATACCACAATTTCATCCTGGAAATGACCTAGAGAAGGGAGACGGATATGAGACCTGACCCGCAAAAGCTCCTGCAATGGATAAAGCCCAGTCCGCCCACGGATAAAGAACTGGAATGCCTGAAACTGCTGCAACCCGGCGATTACGAGATATACACCGAGAAGCTGAATAACTTCCTGCTCGAGTCCAAGGAGGTCTTTATCAAGCTGGGCGTGAGCAGCATGCTCCGCTCGGGGGATGTCGTCACCGGCATCTATACACCGACCGGGAATATGGTGGCGGCCTGGTGCGGGACCTATCTCCATGCGGTGGTCGGCCAGCTGCCGATAAAGTACGTGGCCGAGACCTGGCTGAACGAGCCCACGGTGGGCTGTAAGGACGGCGATGTTTTTTACCTCTCCGACCCGCTCTACGGCGGGATACACAACTGCGACCAGATTGTCATTATGCCCGTTTTTAATGACGGTGAGCTTATCGCCTGGACGAATGCGGCCGTGCATCAGCCTGAGACGGGCGCCTGCGAGCCGGGAGGCATGCCGCTGACCGCCAAGACGAGGCACGATGAGGGAATGCTCTTATCGCCCATTAAGATAGGCGAGAACTTCCGACTCCGTGAAGACCTGGTAGAGATGTGTGTCAACCTCATTTCACGGGCGCCGCGCATGCAGGCGATTGACATGAGGGCCCGGTTGAGCGCCGCCGACCGCCTGCGGCAAAGGATTGTATCACTGGCCCGGGAGAAAGGTAACGACTTCGTCAAGGGTCTCTTCCGCCGCATCATCATTGAGGCGGAGGAAGGCGCTCGCCGCCGCATCAGGGAATGGAATGACGGCACCTACCGGGCGGTGACCTTTATGGATATCGTCGGCGAAAAGCACCGGTTGGTTCGCAACTTTCTCACCCTGCATAAGAAAGGCGACCGGCTCATCTGGGACTTCACCGGCACCTCTCCTGAGACCGATAGCCCTCAGCACTGCATGCCTCACGGCCTGGCGGCCAACGTGGCCATACATTTGATGTCCTATACCTTCAACGACCTGCCGGTATCGGCGGGCATCTTCGCGCCCATGGAATGGATCGTGCCCGAGGGGTGCATGTTCAATCCTAACTTCGAGGCTGCCCAGAGCAATAGCGCCCCTTCCTGCCACGGCGCGATGACCCTGGGCACCATCTGCATGAGCAAGATAATGTTCGATAGCCCGCAGCGGGAGCTCGTGGCGGCGGCCATCGGCAATACCGGGGTGGGCGTGCTGGTCTCCGGTGTTAACCAGTGGGGCGTGCCCATCTCGGACTTTCTCGCCTTCGGTCTGAACACGGAGGGACATGGCGCTAGGTCGGACATGGACGGCGTCGATGCTTTTGGTTTCTCTCATTGCCCTTCGGGACGCGCGCCGGATGTTGAAGATATGGAAAATGAGTTCCAGTTCTTGAGCCTGGCGGCCAAGCTCAGCCGGGACAGCGGCGGCTTCGGCAAGTACCGCGGCGGCTCGGGTACCGAGACGATTTATGCCGTTAATTACGTGGACTATGCCCTTTACAACAGCCATGTCAAGGGCAGTAAAATACGCAATTGTATCGGGCTGTTCGGCGGGTATCCGCCGCCGACTCTTCCGGGCATCGAGGTCAAGCACACCAATATCTGGGAAAAGATGAGGAGGGGGGATAAGGATATCCCCTCGGGGGCTACGCAGCTGATTACCGAACGGACTATCAAGGGCGACTACGAAATCGGCAGTATATTTAAGAAGGTTCATATCATGGAGAACGGCGACCTCTGGGTGGTCTTCAGCGGCGGCGGTGGTGGTTATGGCGATGCTCTGGAGAGGGACCTCGGCATGGTCATGGATGATTTGAAGAAGGAAATAATTTCTCACTGGACCGCGGAAAATATCTATCACGTGGCTTATGACCACGAAACCCTTGAGCTGGACGAGGAAAAAACAAAGCAGCTCCGACAGAAGGAGAGGGAGGACAGGATATCCCGCAGTATGACCTGGGATGAGTTCGAGAGGGAATGGTCGCTGTTGCGTCCCCCCGAAGAGATACTGGAATACTATGGGTCGTGGCCGGACGCCAGAAAAACCCGAGAAATTATCCGGATGTAAAAAGCTGGCGGGCTTGAGACATGGAGAAAATATTTACCTCTAAAAAACTGGTCAGAGGAGCGTTTGAATCGGCTGATTTACCCCGCCTGCCTTTTATGCCATGGGTATTCACCCATGCCGCCAGGCTGGAACAGGTACCGCTACGCCGGATGTACGCTGACCCGACTCAATACACCAAATGCCTTCAGAATGCCTGGAAGCTTTATGGCTATGATGGTATCGTGGGGAGCTTTGATTCTTCCCTGGAGCTGGAGATATGCGGTTGCCCGTTAAATTGGGGGGGCGACTATGAACCGCCGACCGTCAGCCCGGACCCGGCGTTCGACCTGGCCCGGCTTAAGGATATAAATGTGGAACGTGCCGCTGCCATGGGCAGGTTCGGCACCGTTATCGAGTCCCTGCGGCGTATTAACCAAGTCGCGGGACCAAACCTGGCCCTGGCCGCCGTCGTTAGCGGTCCGTTGACGCTTATGGCGGGTCTGACAGGCAGAGACCCTGTTAAATACTTTGCCGAAAAACCGGAAGAAGCTTCAAGAGCTATAGAGTCCGCCGCCGGTTTTCTGCTTAAGATAGTCCAGGTTTACTGTCAGCTGGAACTGGATATCATTGCCATTTCTGAAAGACTGATGCCCGTTTTCCCGCCCGCCCGTTTTCCCTGGCTGCGCTCGACCTTCTCGCCTGTTCTTAACACCGTCCGGTTTTATAACGCTTTCTCCGTTCTGTTGCCCGGTGAATCACCACCCGCTGACATCGCCGACCTGTTAGACCTCGGTTTCGACGGTATAGTTGCCGCGGGAATTGATACCAATACCTGGCAAAAAATAAAAAGCGGGCGTTCCTGCGTGTTGGGTAAAGCCATTCCAGCCGCCCTCCTTAACTCAGGTACGGGAGAATTGCGGGCCTATTTAGAGACGCATCTGCCGGAAAGAGTTGGACCGGGCATCTTCCTGACGACCGACTGGGAGGTGCCAGCGGAGACGCCGCCTGAAAATATCAATTTAGTGATGAATATGATATCTAAACATTAGACTTAAAGGTGGAGGTAATGAAAGATGGAAGTGGTACTACCGGCCAGGCCGGAACCCATCAGGCTGGATATTTATCGGGCGGCTTTAATCGTGGTCGATATGCAAAATTCCTTCTGCAAAAAGGGTGGGATTTTTGACTATCTGGGGGCGCTCGATGAAATCAGGGTGAAGCAAATTATTGACCGGGATAAAAAAGTAATCGAGGCGTGCCGACGTAAAGGTATCAGGGTTGTTTATCTCAGAATGGGCTATCGTCCCGACCTTTCTAACGCCGGGGGACCGGAATCACCTAACTATTATAAAGAGCTCGGGGTGGTGGCGATGCGCGAGCATCCGGAACTGAAGGGCAGATTTCTGACTGTGGGGACCCGGGACTGGGAAATCATTGACGAACTTCAACCCCAGCCGGGGGATATAGTCGTCGATAAACACAGGTACAGCGGCTTCGTTGGCACCGATCTTAATACGGTCCTGGCGACTTATAATATTAAATATCTCCTGTTTATAGGACTGGCCACCAACGTTTGCGTGGAGTCGACGCTCCGGGACGCCTATTTTCATGAGTACTTTCCCGTCCTGATAAGCGATGGCTGTGGCAATATAGGGCCGGAATTCACCCAGGCAGCCACGGTCTGGAATACCACCGAGGTTTTCGGATGGGTGACCGCGTGCCGTGATTTGCTTAAAGTCCTGGAGTGATTTCAACGGCATGGTGGGCGGTATCCCGATGGTATCGGGATGACCTTCCAGATATAATCGGCCGCTATAACTGGTCGGGTGCTCAATTCAAGTGGGCGGTACAGGGCTCGAACCTGTGACCTTCAGTGTGTAAAACTGACGCTCTAACCAGCTGAGCTAACCGCCCGGGGTGGCGCGCTTGGCGGGGCTCGAACCCACGACCTGAGCCTCCGCAGGGCTCCGCTCTATCCAACTGAGCTACAAGCGCGTATTCGGTGCTGGTGCCGAGGGGGAGAGTTGAACTCCCATGCCCTTACGGACACTACGCCCTGAACGTAGCGCGTCTGCCATTCCGCCACCTCGGCCCGATAGTTTATTGTAACAATAAGGAGTGGGCTTTTCAAGACAGCTAAAGGTCCTGAGCCGAAAAGTTAAATCTATCACGTAAAAGGCAAAAACAAAGGAACGGATAATTCACTTTTTCAATACAAAACTACAGATAATGGCGGCAGGGTTATTTTTAAATACATTTCCGTAGATGCTGTCTGACGCGCCGCTCCCAAAAGAAGGTTCTCTCAACCCATTCATGTAAAAACCATTATTAAAGCACAGGTTTAATATTTCACTCAAAGGGCGGTGAAAGTAATACTGTAATTTTGGCTGTCCCCTCATTGCGATTCCCTTGTATTTTCTGGAGACGAGGTAGTTGCGGACTTTTACAAAATAGCTGTGATGTGGTTTCCCGGGGACATCGCTATGCTCGTGCATAAGGGTAATATCTCCGGAGTTGAAACTCGGGTGCAGTATGGAGAACACGAATTTACCATTATCTTTGAGTATTTTTGGCAGGAATCTTATTAGTGGCTCGATTTTTTCGATGTCCATGAGCGCCATGGTGCAAACAATTGAATCGAATTTGTGTTTTTTCAGTTTTCCCAGGTCTTTGGCGTCGGTCACGTCGATTACTTTGTATTCAATTTTATCGGCAAGTGGCTTTGACTGGGCGATTTTGATTAATTCATCGCAAAAATCTATCGCGATGACCCTTGCCCCTGTTTCGGTCATCTTCCGGGCAAACTGGCCGTTGCCGCAGGCTATATCAAGGATATAGTCCCCTTTTTTGATATCCAGTAAATCGAGCTGGTTGGGCTCGATGAGTATTTTATGGAAGTCGTTTCCTTCACCCATGCGGCTGTCCCAAAACGCCGCGTTGGTATTCCAGATGGCTCTGACTTCCTGATTTATTTTTCTTTTCATGTTATTCCGGTACGTTTTCGTATTGTAGCATTAACGAATGTGCCAGGCAAAAAAGAAGAGGGGCTGGCGCCCCTCTTAAAACACTCCGTTAGCCAGTGTATTATTTATGGCCAGTACAGCTTCTCTGCCTCTTTTTTAAGCTCGGCGCGGAAATCCGGGTGGGCGATGGCGATGAGGTCTAAAGCACGCTGGCGCTGCGTCTTGCCCTTGATGTGGGCAATGCCGTACTCGGTGACCACGTAGTCGGAGATGGTGCGCGGCACGGTGACAATCGTGCCTTCGGCGAGCAGGGGAGTAATGCGGGATATTTTCTTGTCGCCGCTACCGGCGGTGGAGGTCAGGACGCTAATGCTGCGGCCGCCTTTGGAGAGGAAGGAGCCGATGGCGAAAGAGGTCTGGCCGCCGGCGCCGCTGATGACGCGGGGCCCGATGGACTCGGCGGCTATCTGGCCGGCAAAATCGACGCTGACGGCGCTATTGATGGCGACCATGTTATCGTGCGCCGCGATGACTCTGACTTCGAGGCAGTACTCGGCGCTGTGCAGCTCGAAAGCGGGGTTCATGGTGACCCAGTCCATGTCTTCCTTGGAGCCGCCGCCGCAGGCGGTGGCGATGGCTTTATTGGGATTGATGGTCTTGTGTTTGCCGGTAATAATACCCTTGCGTATCAGGGGGATGATGCCGCGGGGGGTCGTCTCGGAGTGCCAGCCGAGGTCGTTCTTGCCTTCGAAGCTGCCGAGGGTGCAGCACCATTCGCTGGTGGAGCCAACGCCGACCTGCAGGGTGTCGCCGTCGCGCACGAGGGTTGAGACATATTTGGCGATGGCTTTTTCTGCCTCGCCGGCCTCGACGCTCTTGCGCCCGAGCAGGTCGGTGCCGCCCGGCGTTTTCCCCGACGGCGTGTGCTCGACGAAATAGTCGATTTCCGAGACATGGATGAAGTTATCGCCGTAGGTGCGGATGAGGTTTTTATTGACCTCGGCCAGGGCGATTTTAGCGCGGCGGACTTCTGTCTTTTTGGTCCAGACGGACGCGCCGAAGCTGCAATACCCGTGCTCGTCCGGCGGCGAAAGCTCGACCATCACGACATCGGCGGGGCCCCTGTCCTCTTCGGTGAAGATAAAGCCGAGCCCGCCGATAGCGAGGTCACAACGCCTCTCGGCGATTATCTGGCGGACGATAGGCAGCGGGAATCCAACCTCGATTTTAAAGGACATCTCGAAAACGGGGTCGTACCAGCCGAAGTCGCGTCCCGGCGTGCGCAGGGACAGCAGCACGTTTTCCACCTCGCCCAGCCGCGCCGCCAGCGCCAGCCCTAAAGCCTGCGGCTCGTTGCCCTGGACGAAGCAGACGCGGTCGCCGGACTTAATCACACTGACGGCCTGCTCGGGTGTCACCAGCTTTTTCTTGTATTCCTCTTGCCAGCCCATGGTTGACCTCCTTTAAACACCTCGGGGAGGGGAGACAGAATGTGTCTCGCATCCCCTCCCCGTTTACCCTGAGCGTAGCCGAGGGGTTTACCCCCTAGGCGAAGTCGAAGGGTTTATTCTTTTTAGTATCTGACCGCCGAGCAGCGGCAGGTAAGGCAGCGACGCGCTTCGGTCACGCAGGTTTGCTTGTCCTTAAAGCCCAGGTTAATTTCTTTAAAGCTGCTTTTTCTGCTGGCCGCCGGAGTGGCTTCCGCCACTATGCGGGGTTCTTTGGTGTATTCCCTCAGGTGGAACTGGAAAGCGGGCTCGGTGACATCCGCCAGGATGGGCTCGGGCGGGGCGGGCGGGAGGTCGACGCCGCGCAGGAAGCAATCTATTGCCACGGCGGCTTTCCTGCCGTCCGCCATGGCTTCAATCATGGTGCCCTGGCCGCGGGCGACATCTCCGCCGGCGAAGACACCGGCCACGCTGGTGGCCATACTGCGATTATCCTTCGTCTCGATGGTGCCTCTCTTGGTGGCTTTGACCTTGCTTTCCTTCATGAACGAGAGGTCAACCCTCTGGCCGATGGCGGTGATGACCATGTCGGCATCGATTTTCTTGGTGGTCTTATCGTCGTAGACCGGGGCGAACTGGCCGGCCGCGTTGTAGCAGGTGACGCAGCGCTTCAGCTCGACGCCGCTGACCTTGCCGGCCTTGGTGATGATGGCCTTGGGGCCCCAGCTCATGTCGACGTTGATGCCTTCTTCAATGGCCTGCTCGATTTCTGTATTCTGGGCGGGCATTTCATCGTGGCTGCACTCGAGACACGTAACCAGGACGCTCGGGGCGCCGAGGCGCAGGGCACAGGTAGCGACATCGATGGCGACGCTGCCGCCGCCCACGACCACGACCTTCTTTCCGACGGCTGGTTTCTTACCCATGTTGACGTCCTTGAGGAAAGAAAGGGCCTGGAGAACACCGCCGGCGTCCTCGCCGGGGACGTTCAGCTTGGCGCTGTTCTGCGAGCCGACCGCCACGAACACGGCGCTATAGCCTTTCTTTAAAAGGTCTTCCGGATTGCCTACGGGGCTGCCGGTCTTGATTTCGATGCCCATCTTCTTGAGGGCATCGATTTCCCAGTTGAGGACTTTGCGCGGCAGCCGGTGCTCCGGAACACCTAAGGCCATCATGCCGCCTGTTACGGTAGCCGCCTCGAAGACGGTGACGGCGTAGCCTTTCTTTATCAGGAAGTAGGCGGCGGTGAGTCCGGCGGGCCCGGAGCCGACCACGGCCACTTTTTCTTTCTTGGTGATGGGCAGGTTCTCGGGGAGCGACTGTTTCTTGAGGTAGTCCGGCAGGCCTTCCGCCATGACGGTATCCGCGACATAGCGCTTGATATTGTTGATGCTGATGGGGTCGTCGAGCTTGCCGCGGTTGCATTCCTTCTCGCAGGGGTGGGGGCAAACGCGTCCGATAACGCCGGGGAAGGGGATATATTGCTTGATATACCGGTAGGACTCGTCCATCTGGCCGCGGGAAGCCATGAGCACGTAGGCGTTGACGTCCAGGCCGGCCGGGCACTTGTTCTGGCAGGGGGGCATGAAGGGCTCGGGCAGAGGACGGAGCGCCTGGGCCATCGTAGCGGTATTATATTTCGGGTCGTACTTTTCGCGGCCGATGTTGGGGTTCACGGCACAGCGGATGGCCAGGCCGCGGTTAAAGCGGGCGAGGCAGACGTTGCAGCGCAGGCAGCGGACGACATCGTCAACTTTGCCGGTTGCCCACTTGACCGGGGTGCGCTGGTCGGCGACGAGCTGGCGGCCCATGGTGATGGCGTCCGCCCAGCCGTTGCGCAGGACTTCCTCGGCCAGGTAGGGGTCGTGCTGGCCGGGGACAACCAGGGGTATTTTAAGTTCAGGCTTGAAGTGCTTGGCATGCTCGATAAAGTCGTGCTGGCTCTGGGGGAAGAACCACTGCCTGGCCTCGTAGGAGCCGTCGGAGAGGTGGATATAGCTGGCGCCGAGCTCCTCGCACCACTTGGCGACCTGTATCAGTTCTTCCTCGTGGATGGCGCCGGGCATGTGCTCGTCGCCGCTGAGGCGGATGCCCAGGCAGAAGTCCGGCCCGACCCTCTTTCTGGCGCCCACCAGCAGGTTTCTCAGAAAGCGGAAGCGGTTCTCGAGAGAGCCGCCGTATTCGTCGGTACGCTGGTTGGAGCGCGGCGAGAGGAACTGGTGGATGAGGTAGCCGTGCGGGCTGTGGAACTCGACGGCGTCATAGCCGCAGATACGGGCGGCGGCGACGGCATCGGGATAGGTCCGCTCCATGTAGTTGATTTCTTCGAGTGTCAGTACTTTGGGAGCGGAAGTAGCGCCCAGCGTCTGTGCCTTGGTCTCGTAGCCGCGGGGCATGATTCTGAGTTCATAGTCCTGCGGCCTCTGGGAGGGGATAGCGGAAGGCGCGGCGGGTGTTTCGCCGGAGGTCTTGCTCGAGCCCTGCCGGCCGAAACTGGGGGTAATCTGTATGAAAGCCTTGGCCCCGCACTGTTTGATGCCCTCGGCGAGGTTGGACTGTCCCTCGTAGTAGGAGCGGCCGGAGATGCGCGGGTTGCCGAAGCTGGTGGTCTTGGCGCCCCAGTCGGTGGCGAAGGTGCATTCAATCGTAATGAAACCGGCGCCGCCCTCGGACCGGCCGGCGTAAGAATAGATACACTCTTCACGGATGAAACCGTTCTGGTCGGCGCCGCCGGTGGTGGTGCAGGACCCGCCGATTCTGTTCTTTATCTCCAGCGGTCCCAGTTTAATAGGTGAGAATAATATCGGGAATTCTGTGGACATGGTTACTCCTTTCCTTATTGTGGCTTATTTCACGCGTCTTCGGGACACATCAACGCCTAAAATCTTCGCCAGGTTTCCCCCGAAGATCATGCGTTTGATTTCATCGGTCACCGGGGCGTAGCCGTAGCCTTTCTGCAGGTCTTCCGGCATTTCAAAAGTCCTAAGGCCTATTACCGCTTCTCTGAACAGGCCGCCGGGGCCGTAAAAATCGGTGCCCCATACTATACGTTCCGGGCCGGCGAATTGTATCGCCTCGCCGATGATTTCTGCCAGGCGCCGGGGCGCCGCCTTGTACCAGGGCATGATCAGACTCAAGCTGATGTATACGTTGGGGTGTGAGAGGGCCACCATATTCAGGTCGTGGCACAGCGGCCAGCCGGCATGGAATGCGATAATTTTCAGATCGTAGAAGTCGTTGACCACGTCATCCAGCAAAACCGGCGCGCAATACTTGGCCTTACCCGGAGGGCACCAGCTCCACCCTGTGTGGATGGAAATTACTACGCCCAGTTCGCTGGCTCTCTTGTAGAAGGGCCATATCCTCTCATCGTTAATATAAGTGTCTTCCGGGGGATAGAACTTAAAGAGCTTGCAGCCTCTTTCCTGGGCCAGGTAGTCAAGCTCCCAGAGCACATCTTTCATGCCCCTCTTGATGAACGGCCCGACGTTAGGCTGGACGATGAATCTATCCGGGTACTTTTCCGCAGCGGACAGTAGATAGCCGTTGGTGGACCATTTGGTTGAATGACCGGTGGTCTCCATCATGGATTCAGGAAGAATGCAGGCCATATCCACGCCGTAGCGGTCCAGGTAAACTATCAGCTGGTCTTCTTCCGCCAGTTCGGATTTTTCCGCTTTGGTTACCGGAGGTTCTTTCCAGTCTTTGGTAACGTGGTGGGGTTGGGCGTTAAAAGCGCGGGCGGTTTCCGCCGTGCCCCACACCCATTTCCTGTATTCGGGGAAGTAGTTGAAGTATTTCTTATTCGCCTCGCCGCTGAGGTGGCATTCGACGTCTATCTTAAAGTAGTCATCTTTAGCAAATTCAGCATATTGCGGCATGGCATTACCTCCTTATCCGCTCGTCCTGAGCCTGTCGAGGGACTATTTCTTCTTGGCTTCCGCCGGTTTTTCCGGACGGTAGCTGCGGAAATACTTGGTATTGTTGAGGCGCTCTTCGTATTTCTCGTGCATCTTGTGGAAGGCTTCCCTCTCGCCCATGGTCTCGCGGTCGCGGATGAACATGAGCTCGCGCTCGTCATCGCTGTACTTGAGGTTGGTGGAGAAGGTGTGGTAGAGGATGACCTCATGGAGGTCGGTCAGGCCCAGCCGGCTCAGCATGTGGCGCCGGGCGAACTTGCCCATGACCACGCAGTCGCGCGGCAGCAGAGAGATGGCGGCGGCCAGGTTATGCACCTCATCAACCAGGTCGGCCTCGGGGACGGCCTTGGTGACATAGCCGGCTTCCTCGGCCTCGTCACCGCTGATGGTGCGGCCGGTGAGCAGGATTTCCTCGACCTTCTTGGTGTGGCCCATGACCAGCTCGAGGGGTAGAGTGGGCAGGCCGCCGAAGGCGAGCCGCTGGCCCATCTGGGAGAACTTGGCGTTTTTAGCACAGACAACGATGTCCGCGGCTTTGGTGATGTACAGGCCGGCCTCGATAGCCCAGCCGTGCACCTGTACCATGACGACTTTATTGCAGTCCAGGATGGCCTGCGGGAATCCGTAAAGCTGGTCCTGGTCGGTCTGGAGGCGGATTCTCTGGCTGGGTTTAACGCCCTTGGCGCCGCCGTAAACGCGGTAGACCATGGAGAGGTCGAACCCGGCGCAGAAGTTCCTGCCGGCGCCCCTGAAGATAACGACATTACAGTCGTCATCATGGTTAATTTCCCACATGGCTTTCTTGATATCTCCGGTCATTTGGTCCTCACCGATGCTGATGGCGTTGTTCTTGTCCGGCCGGTTCAGGGTAAGGTAGGTGACTTTCGGGTATTCCGTGTCCTTTTCCAGGAGTATCGAGTTGAATGTTGGGTAAGACATACGCTTTCCTCCGTCTTTAGATTTTATTTAAAACACCATGAATATACGAACACGCCGACCCGTTTTGGCGTGGGGTCAGGATTATCTGGTTACTCGGAGAATTTCAGCTGCTGTCACTGCCGTAGATAGGCTGAGGTAAGGTGATAAGCCCCGGATAAAGCGAGAAAACCTTCTTGCGTCCCTTAAGCAGTCCCATCTCACCACTACCGCAGAAATTGTGCCTTATTATTTTAACGTAATTGTTTAAGGGATGTCAAACAAACGGATGTGGATTAGATGGCAATGCGCGGCAGTTCGTTAACCGACCCCGTTGACAGCGCCAGCAGATAAATCAACGCCGTATTTTCTAGGAGTTCACAGGCATGAAAGGCGGCCGGCAAATTAGCGCCGACGCCCACCGCGCCGTGGTTCGCCAGGAGCACGGCGTTGCGGTCGCCCAGGGCGGCGATAGCGTTTTTCACGAGCTCGGGACTGCCGCTTGGAGCGTAACGCGCCAGCTTGATTTCTCCCCCCAGATAAGCCACCTGCTCGTCGATGATGGCGGGAATTGAAATCCCGGCCACGGCCATGGCGCTGGCAAAGACCGAATGAGTATGTATGATGGCGTTAACGTCTTTCCGGGCGCGGTAGATGCCGATATGCAGCGGGGTCTCTACCGAAGGCGGTAAATCCCCCTCGACTTTCCGCGCGGCGAAGTCTAGTATTTGAATATCGTCGGGGGCGAGCGAAAGATAGTCGCGCGAGCTGGGGGTAATCGCGAGGAGGGAGCGTTTGCCTTCCGGCGCGAGGCGCCGGCTGACGTTGCCGGCCGTGCCGGTGACGAGGTCTTTTTCCAGCATCCGCCGGGCCGCCGCCAGCACTTCCTTCTTTTCTTTAAGCCATCCGGCCATCGATTGCCCCCTGACGCTACTGCGCCAGCTTTATCCCCGGCTTCTGTATGGCGATATGCGCGAACGACGAATCTTTGGCCGCCCCGTGCCAGTGAATTTCGCCGGGAGGGATATATATCGTCGTGCCGGGCGTGACGGTATACTCTTTCGACTTCGTGGCTATGATGCCCCGGCCCTCGGTGACGTAGAGGATTTGCTCGTAGGTATGGGCGTGAAAATTAAGTCTGGCGCCCGGGCCGAAGGTCACCAGCAGCACGCCGAACCCTCCCGTGTCCTTGGAGTCGATGAGGGCCTTGCGGTGGACCGGCCCCTGGCGGACGATTTCATCTTTTGTTTCTACGGCGGCGACCTTATCGCTATTAACGACAATCATTTTACCTCCTTTTTGGTTGAACGCACTTTAACGCCGGCGGCCTTTTCCCGCGACAGAATCACGGCATCGACGCCTTTATCCTGGAAGCCCGCGGCGATGGTGTCCTCCAGGTCTTTCCGCACGGCGGCTCCCACCGGCAGCGGCACGCCGTTTTCTTTGCCCAGTTCGAGCGCTAATTTAATGTCTTTATAGGCGAGCGAAATTTTAAAGCCCGGCTCGAAATTGCCTTTAAAGACCGTGTTGGGGTACTGCCGGGCGCACCAGTTATCGCCGGTGGAGACCTTGATTATTTCCAGCAGCATGGTGGGGTCGATGCCGGCCTTTACGCCCAGCGCGAAGCCTTCGGCGGCGGCGGAATTACAGATGAGCGAGATGAGATTATTGACGAGCTTGACCACGTTGCCATTGCCCGCGGGGCCTACCGGGAATATTTTCTGCCCCATGGCTTCAAGGACTTTCCTGACTTTTTCCAGGGAGGCTGCATCACCCCCGGCCATAATAGCCAGGGTGCCGGCTTCGGCGCCTTTAACGCCGCCGCTGACCGGGGCGTCTAAAATACTAACCCCTTTGGTTGCCGCGTCCGCGGCGATGCGGCGGATGACTGAAGGAGAGTTGGTGCTCATATCGATGTAGATGTCCCCGGGACGCCAGCCCTGCATCAGGCCGTTCTTTCCGTAGACGACCTGCTCCACGTCCTGTGGCTTCGGCAGGGACGTGATGACTACCCGGCAGGCTTTGGCCACGGCGGCGGGACTTTCGGCCCACTCTGCGCCGTTTTTGACTAAAGGGGCGGCCGCTTCCTTGTTCAGGTCGTGCACGACGAGTCCGTAGCCTGCTTCGAGGATGCGACGGGACATATGTTTCCCCATCTGCCCGATGCCGATAAAGCCTATCTTCATGGTCGCCTCCAGAAAAAGAGTACGGTTATTTGGGGCCGAAAGTAAGTTGATAGGGCCAGCCCGCCACGCTGCCGTCCATGAACTTGACGTTCTTGAAGCCGGCGCCGTCCAGGATGCGCTGCGCCTGGTAGGCGCGGATGCTCGTGCGGCAGGTAATGACTATCTCATCGTCCGGGGAAAGCTCGCCGAGGCGGTGGCGCAGCTCGGGGAGGGGCAGCAGTTTCACCTGCGGGGCTTCGATGCGCTCGGTCTTCCATTCCTGCAGCGAACGGACGTCCAGCAGGACGAAGCGCTCATCATTATCCAGCTTTTTCTTTACCTCTAAAGGCGATAGCGACCGCGCCTGTCCCGCCAGCTTGTTGCGGATGACGTTGGCGGCGTTGTGCAGCGGGTCCAGGGCGCTGTTGTAGGGTGGGGCATAGCCGAGGTCGAGGTTGGCGAGGTCGTTCACGGTAGCGCCGAAGGTCAAAGCCGTTGCCAGGACGTCCATGCGCTTGGCGGTGTCGCCCGTTCCCACCGCCTGCCCGCCGAGCAGCCGGCCGGTTTCTTTATCCGCGATGAGCTTGACCAGGATATCGCGGGCGCCCGGGTAGTAGGTGGCATGTTCGAAGGTGGGGACGAGAGACGTAACTATATCAAAGCCGGCCTCCCGCGCCTGGGCCTCGTTAAGGCCGGTCCTCGCCACGTTGAAGTCGAAGACCTTGGCGACGGCCGTGCCCAGGACGCCGGGGAAGGTCTCGCTGCCGCCGGTCACGTTGGTGCCGATGATGCGGCCGTGCTTGTTGGCGGTGGAGCCCAGCGGGACAAGGCATTTTTTACCGGTAACGATATTGACCACCTCGACGCAGTCGCCGCCGGCGTAAATATCCGGGTCGCTGGTCTGGAGGTGCTCGTTAACGGAGAGGCCGCCGGTAGCCCCGATAGCCAGCCCGGCGTCTTTGGCCAGGGCGACATTGGGCCGGACGCCCAGGGACAGAAGCACCATGCCGGCTTCAAGCTCGACGTTGCCCATGACGACTTTACGTACGCGTTTGTTGTTATCGCCGAGGAAGCCGGTAACGCGCTCGCCGCAGCGGACGGTAACGCCTTTGGAACGCAGGTGTTTTTCAACGTGGGCGGCGATTTCGGCGTCGAGCAGCGCCGGCAGGGGCCAGCCCAGGGCTTCGATAACGGTGACCTTCAGACCGCGGGCGCCGAAAGCCTCGGCCATCTCCAGCCCGATAAGCCCCGCCCCGACGATGATGACCTCTTTATTCTGGAGGTTCGAGAGATAATCGCGGATAGCGGCGGCGTCCGGTATATGGGAAAGCGTAAAGATGCCGGCGAGGTCTTTCCCCTCCCAGTTGGGGGCTATCGGAGAGGCGCCGGTGGCGATGACGAGCTTATCGTATTCGATGGCGGCGCGGCGGTCCGCCTTTTGATTCACGGTTTCCACGGCATGGGCTTTGGGATGGACGGCCAGGGCGCGGGTGCCGATTAGCACCTCCATATCCATGACATCGCGGAAATAGTCGACCTGGCGGGCGACCAGCGCGCTTTCTTTCTTAATAACGTCGGCGACGTAGTAGGGCAGGCCGCAGGTGGCGGTGGACAGATTGTCTTTCTGTTCGATGATGGTTATTTTAGCGGAAGGGTCGCAGCGTCTGGCGCGGGCGGCCGCTTTGGGACCGCAGGCCGTCCCGCCGATAACCACGATGCGGTTCTGACTTGACATAATGCGCCTCCTGGAAAATAATCGGGACTTCAATGTGTTATTTCGGGTAATATTATAACTTTAATGCCGGGGGTAATGCCAGTAAAAAATATTACCGTACTCACCCCCTTTATTCCCCCGTTAGATAAGATTAGAAAAAGAAAGAGGGGTTTGCACCCTTCAGGGTGAACCCTCAGGATGAACCCCTCTTAAACGCCCCGTTTATCTCTGACCGCGTCAGGTTGATTGGTGCGGCCTGACCAGCAGCAGGGGCGTGGTCCCGGCGTGGAGGACTTTGTCGGCCACGCTGCCGTGCTCCCAGCGGCCGAACCCCGAGTGCCCGTGTGTCGACATCGCTACCATGTCCGGTTGCATCTCTTCCTCGGCCTTGATAATTTCCTCGCCGGGTGAGCCGGTCCTGAGAATATAGCCTGTCTGGATGCCCTGGCTGGACAGCTTATCGTTGATGCCCACTAAATATTTTTCCGAGGCATCTTTCGTTGGTTTCATTTCTTCTTCGGTATAGGGCACCCGGACCACCCCGGCGGCGCCGTAGAACCCCGGTCCGTCGGCGTAGGGATAAACGTAGTAAAGCATCTCGACGACGTTAAGGAGGCTGACCCGGCTCTTGAGCCTCGAGGCCAGGGCTTCGATATAAGGGAGGACTGCCTCGCTGGCCTTGGAGCCGTCCAGGGGCACCAGTATCTTATCCAGGTTCACCTTCCGTGGGACGACCGCCCCTGCCCGGATGAGCAATATCGAGCACCGTGAAGCCCGGGCGACCTTGTTGGTCGTGCTGCCCAGCGTCCACCGGCTGATTCCCGTCCTGCCGTGCGTGGCCATGATAATCAGGCTGACCTTTTCTTTTTCGGCGTAGTCGAGTATGGCCGCGGCGGGGTTGGCTATCAATGCGGGGGGACCTTGCAGTTCCGCCTTGACGCTTATTTTTTCGCCCTTTTTTAAGGCGGCGAAGTTTTTGATGTTCTGCTCCACCTCGGCGGCGATTTTGTCCAGGTATGTCTTGTGGTCGGTCTTGTCGGGGGCATCGGCGGACGTCCTCACGTGCAGTAAAATAACCTCCGAGCCCAGCTTCGCCGCCAGCTCTTCGGCATAGGGAAGCGCTATTTCCGACAGCTTCGAGGTGTCCAGCGGAACGAGTATCTTTTTATACATTTAGAGCCTCCTGTTTTTCCTTAGATATTATATTCCGAGTCCGCTGCGGATGTTAATGAAGTTAAGCAGGTTTTCCCGGGTGACCATCCCCACGATTTGGCCGTTCTCGACCACGGGGACCTGATTGATGTCGTTCTCCATTATCATGCGGAAGACGGAGGAAAGCTCCTCGTCCGGCCGCACCCACTTGAGCTTGTCGAAAGGCGTCATGGCCTCCTTTACGGTCTCGGCTGCCCACCGCTCGCGGGGCACCGCCCTTACGTTGTGGAGTGTCATCAACCCCATTACCTGTGAACCGGATACGACGGGAAAACAGCGTCGGCCGGCGGTCAGGATATTTTCATTCACCAGGCGTTCGATATTGGTCTCCGGAGAAATTAAGATGCAATCGCGCGACATTATTTCGCTGGCGGTATGCCCCTTGAGCATTTCCTGCATGAGGAGCTGGCGGTAGCTGCCGATGGCGGCGCTCTCCAGGAACCAGCCGATTAAAGCCAGCCAGATGCCGTCAAACCAGTAGCTTGTAAATACCAGGTAGATACCGCCGAAGATGAAAAGAAACCCGATGCCCCGGCCGATGGTGGCGGCGACCCGCGTGGCCGATTTGAGGTTATGGCTGCGCCACCACCACAGCGACCTGAAGACGCGTCCGCCATCGAGGGGGAAGCCGGGGATAAGGTTGAAGACTCCCAGCGCCAGGTTGATATAGCCGAGCCAGTAGGTGATGGCGGCGATGAACTGGACGGCGAATACGTTCGAATCACGCACCCCGAAGAAAATACCCCAGAGTATCCCCCCGATGACCAGGCTGCTTAAAGGGCCGGCGATGGCCATGCGGAATTCATCTTTAGGCTGCTTGGGTTCCTCGGTGATTTGAGAGACGCCGCCGAAGACAAAGAGGGTGATGGACTGTACCGGTATGCCCTGCCGCTGGGAGACAATGCTGTGTGCCAGTTCGTGCACCAGCACCGAGGCGAAAAACAGCAGGCTCGTGATGATGCCGGCGGCAATACGGCTTCCCAGGTCCCAAGCCGGGAAGACGGACGGGAAGTAGCTTTGTGTTAGGGCCCAGGTCACCAGGGCGAAGATGATAAACCAGGAATAATGGAGCCTCAGCGATATGCCGAAAGCCTTGCCGATGGGTATGCCGCCTCTTAACATGTTGATACCTCGCTATGTTTTTTCAAGTCCGCCGCGTCTTATTGTACAACAAAAGTGCCGGTCATGGTCGTGGGATGCACGTCACAGCGGAAGAAATAGTTGCCGGGCGTGCTGGGCGCCGTAAACTTATAGGCCGTCTGGCTCGCGGCGATTATCGTGCCGACGAATATCGAATGCGTGGCGCTGGAATCGGTGTACAGCGCGAAATTGTGAGATACGTGGTCTTTGTTATCAAAGTTTATGGTCACGCTGGCGCCGGCGGTGACGGTGATGGTGCTCTTATCGAAGGCCATGTCCTGGGCGATAAGGTCAATGGCGATGTTCGGCCCGGTCGGCGTTGCCGTCGGGGTGGGAGTCGGCGTGGCTTTAGGGCCGCAGGCGGACAGCGCCGCCAGGGAGAGCAGTACGACCGCCAGCGTCACCAGATAATACAATTTATGATTGATTCTTTTCATTTTAAACTCCTTCTATCGCCGGAGTAATTTCGATATATTAGGGCCCGCCGCCGGTAGACTCAGAGACGACGATGACGACCTTCACTACCACCGCCGGGTTGAGCGGCGTATGGTCGTTGTTGACCAGCTCCACCGAGAAAGTGTGCGTGCCTTTCGCGACATTTTTCCAGGTAAATGAAGTCGCCGAGGTCTCCGCGTAGGTGCCCGCGGTGGTCACCGCCGGTTTGCCCGCTTCGGTGGGGGCGACCACGTCCCTGAAGTAGTGGATATGGCCTTCGCCGGGGGCGTTCGCCTGGCCCGGCTTATCGGCCAGGGTGAAGTTGCTGACCTCCACGGTGATGGTGATGTCGCCGGGGGTCAGGGTGGAACGGTTCTGCGGTGAAGTTATCGTCACCCGGGGCGCGGGGGTCTGTACCGTCACGGTAGATTTGGCCACCACCGGCGGGACCAGCGGCGTGTGGTCGTTATTGACCAGCTCCACGGAGAAAGTGTGCGTGCCGGAGGCGACGTCATTAAAGGTATAGGTAGTGTTGGCCGTGTGCGTCCAGCTGCCGCTCGTCGGGATGGCCGGCTGGCCGGGTGTCGTTGGGGCTTCGACGTCCAGGAAATAATGGAGGTGTCCTTCTCCGGGCACATTGGCCTGGCCCTGCTTATCGACGACGTTGAAGTTCAGGGCCATGGCGGAGACCGTGATATCGCCGGCGTCGATGGTGGCGCCGTTCGATGGCGTTATAGCGATGGCCGGCGCGGTGGCCCCTAGCTTGAAGGCCATCAGCACCGGGAAAGGAGAAGCGAGGCCGACCGGCAGGAGCATGGTATCGCCGGCGAAAGCCGGCCAGGCGTTGACCGCGCCCGGCGCCTGGTAGCTCCAGACCTGTGCGCCGGTGTCGCGTTTGAAGGCGTATATCTTGCCGTCGAAAGTCGCGGTGAACACCAGGTCGTTGACGACGGTGGCGCCGCCGACGTTGATTGTCGGTAAGTCCTTGTCCCAGATTATTTTACCGGTATTGACGTCAATCGCTACCAGTTCCCCCGTGCCTTCGTTGAACGACTGTCCTGCCGCCGGGGCGGTCGGAGTGTACTGGCTGTAGAGATTGAGCACCGGCACGTAGACGACCCCGTCGGCGAAGGCCATGGGTGTCTCGACGCCGCCCAGGGAGCCGGGATAAACTTTGGTTACGTTGCCCGAGGGAACGCCCGCCAGCTGGTCGTTGGAATGCGTGCCGACGAATGTCTCCCAGAGGATGGCGCCGGTCTGGCGGTTGAAGGCGACGACCCGCCCCACTTTGCCGGCGCCGATGGCGATGTCCTGCTGCTTGCCGCCGATGTTAGCCGAGGTCAGAATCGGCGAGCACTGAAAATCCAGGTCGAAGTTATCGTGGGCGTAGACCTGAGTATACCATTTGAGCGTGCCGCCCTTGCCGTCCAGGGCAACCATGGAATCCGTATATAGATTTGGCCCCGGTCGACTGGAACCATTGGGGAACTGCTGCGTGCCGGGCCACGGCGCCGGGTTGGCGATGCCCCAGTAAAAAATGCCGGCGTTAGTGTCGATGCCCGGCGTATACCAGGCGCCGCCGCCGCTGTTGACGTCTTTGTTGCCCCAGATATCCGGGGAATCGACCGTATCAAATTTCCAGACTATTTTGCCGGTGGCCTGGTCCAGGGCGTAGAGGCTGCCGATGGCGCCGCCGGAATAGAAATCGCCGGCGCTGCTGCCCGGTACTGTCGATGTAAGGATAAGCCCTCCGTAAATGCCGGGTTGGATGTCCGTGCCCGTGGTCGGCTGGGTGGATACGGTGGAAAGCCAGAGCTGCTGGCCGGTTTTTATATCCAGGGCGGCTATGTTGTACGGGTCGGCGCTGCCGAAGACTTTGCCCCAGCCGACGGCGATGCCGTTGGGGCCGATGTTCGATTCGTTATAAAGCTTCTGCCACTTGATGGCCCCGGTCGCCAGGTCCAGGGCAAAAATATTGTTGCCCAGGTCCTGGAAATATACGGTATTGCCCATGATGATGGGTGTGGTGGATGCCGCCCCGAAAATGCCCTGGCCGGGGACCGGCATCGCCCAGGCGACACCCAGGCTGTTAACGTTCCCGGAGTTTATATCGGAATCCATCGTCGCCCGGGTGTTGGCATAGTCTCTGTTGGGGAGCGGCCAGTCCGCGGCGTACTGCGTGACCTCCGGCGGGATGGCCGCTACGGTGGAGGTCGGCGTTGCCGTAGACGATGAGCAGGCTGCCAGGGCTGAGATGGTTATGATCGATAAAAATAAAAATAGGTATTTACGGCTGATTAAAGAAATCAGTCTCATATTTCCACCTCCGTAGCATGATGGATATAAATTTATGCCGTTATTTTTTAATGGCTTTTTTGACCTTTTCCATTACGTCCGGCGGGATAGTTTTCATGTTGTGCGTTTTTTCGGCGTGGAGGGCCAGTATTTGCATCAGCTCTTCCTGGTTCTCGTCTTTGACCTCGAAGCCGCACTTCATACCGATGTCCTTGCATTTGATAGATGGCATAGAGTTTGCCTCCTTTTACAGACTGATATATAAAAATCATATTTAATCTCGTGTGTAATAGTCATAAAATAGCTATGATAATAGTTACATAACTGTTACATCGCGGGAAAAGGGGCGCCTGTTTTATGGCTCGCCGTCAGGCGGGTTCTTTATTGAGGTCGTCCAGCAGGGACAATATTTCCTCGTCGGTGGGGATGTCGCTCATCGATTCGCCGTAATGACCGTAGCGTAGCCTGCCCCGTTTATCGATAACGACGAGGGCGGGCATCCGGCCCAGTTTGAGGAGGTTTACCTTTTGCCCGTAAAGCCTGGCGATTTTATGCTGGGGGTCGGGTATGCCGGGGAAGGGCATCTTGTGACTTACCCAGAAGTCCGCAAAGGCTTTGGCGTCCTCCGGCCCTATGGCGATGACCTCGGCCTGACGGTCGACGAACTTTCGATAGTCCTGGCGCAACCGCGCCATGTGCCGCCGGCAGTAGGGTCAGCCGAAACCGCGGTTAAACACCAGCACGACGTGCTTCTTGCCGGCATAGTCCGCGAGTTTAATCGTATTGCCGGTGGAATCGGTCGCGGCAAAATCGGGCGCGGGGGCGTTCGTACGTTTATCTAGCATGGGGACTGACTCTTTCTGAGTCGCATCAGCTTTCCGGCCCGGAAACGGGCCATAGTATTATTTCGCCGTATTTACCTTCCCGTTTGAGATGGTCAGGGACTAATCCTGGCCATGATGCAGGAAACCGCCTCCGGTCGACTGGCCACCATCATCAGTTCGTCGGCCAGCTCCCCGTCTCCGATGATGTCCCTTATCCAGTTGCTGAAGTCGTGTTTTTCCAGGTTGGAGTGATAGGCAAAGGTCTCGTCGGACATCGTCTGCAGGCCTTCGATCAGCTCATAGAGGTTCGTGTAGACGCTGCCGTCATGGCACCAGAAGACGTACTCGGCCGGGACCTTCTCCAGCAGCTTTTTCGCCGGTTTGGCGGCTTTTTTCTGGAGCGTCGACTTTTTCGCTGGCTTTTGAGCTTTTTCCTGAGACTTCGTTTTCGCTACCATTTTTGGCACCCCCAATCGATATTTATTTGTTCCGGGACTATATTTCGTACTCTACTAACGAATCGACCATTTCCGTGCCGGAAGGGACGAGCCGCGTGTCGAAGGCGGTCGGGCCCAGACCGTGCCGGACACGGCACTGGCGGCCTATGGCCGTGCGGTCGGGCACGGTCACATGCTTGCCCAGGACGGTTATTTCTGCGTTCCCGGGCACCAGGCCGGCGCCGAACCCGACGTAACAGTAACTGCCGATATTCACGTTTTCGTCCAGGATGCACCCTTCAACGACGCTGTGATAGCCGATGGACGTACCCTCCATGACGACCGAGCTTCTTACCAGGGCCTGCGGCGCGACGGAGACACCCGGAGACAGTATGGAGTTTTCGACTCGGCCCTTGATAACGCACCCCGGGCTTACCAGGCTATTGACGATGTTGCCTTCCTGGCTGGCATGGCCTGACGGCAGGACACGGTTTTCGCCGAGGACCGGCCAGCCGCTGTTAAGGCTTAAGCGCGGCCGCGGCGCTAGGAGCTCCATGTTGGCATCGTAATAGGCTTTTACCGTGCCGATATCGAGCCAGTAACCTTTAAATTCGTAGGCAAAGACCCGGTCGGTCTTGACCATGCGGGGCAGTATGTTATAGCCGAAGTCATGCAGCGAGCCCGGCTCGGCGGCGTCTTCGCACAAACGACTGGCGAGTTTTTCTCGATTGAAAATGTAAACGCCCATGGAAGCCAGGTTGCTCTGCGCTATCGAGGACTTCTCCCTGAAATCCATTACTCGGCCGGCGCCGTCGACCGCCACCGTGCCGAAACGGTGGGTCTCTTCCATTGGTACACTGACAACTCCCAGTGTGGCATCGGCGCCCATCAGGCGATGGAAATTTATCATCGGTCGGTAGTCCATCTTGTAAACGTGGTCTCCGGACAGGACCAGCACCGTGTTGGCGCCCTGTTTCTCCAGATAGTCGAGGTTCTGATAAACGGCGTCCGCCGTCCCGGCGTAAGAGCCGGCGGCTGGCGGCAGGATGCGAAGCCTGGTGGCGCCGCCGTTCACCGCCTGCCACCGGGCCAGGTAATCGGCCAGGGGCTCGCGCTGATAATCTACCAGGACGCCGATGTCCGCGATGCGGGAATGGACGCAGTTGCTCGTGCTGAAGTCGATAACGCGGAAGGTGCCCGCCAAGGGCAAAGCCGGCTTCGGCCGCAGGTCGCAGAGGATGTCCATCCTTTTTCCGCGCCCGCCGGCCAGAATCAAAGCTACCTCTTTTTTCTCCTATCAGTAGCCATCATTTATAGTTTAAAAACCGATTGATGAAATAGTTATAAAAAGGGGGAGGAAATGATTACAAAACTGTGTCATTTACCTGGCCGGAATTTTTCAGACATTTACGGGCGGATTTTTCCCGTCATTTACTAACCTTAAATAGCCGCCGGCGTTATATAAGATGAGGTAATATCGGGGATTTTTCGACCGTGATAAATGACATATTTTTGTCACTTTTTCGGTCAACATTTTATGATTTTTCCATAGCCCGCTGGCTAAAATTGGATAATCAGGAGTATGGGGGAACACGTCGATGACGATGATAGCGGTCAAAGAAGAAAGGGTCGCCGGCGCGAGGGAAAAGAAACACGTCGCCGAGCCCATCGAGGTCATGGCGTTTTGCCCGGGGTGCAAAGCCTTCCAGACGGTCTGGCTCGACGGGAACAGGCTCATGTCCACCCGCCGCTTTACCCAGGAAGGGCGCCAGGTCTATCACAACTGTGGCGCGGAGCAGCCTTGCCATCTGTATTACAGCTGGTAGGCCGGGGCATAAGACTGAAATCTACCCGGGGATGATAACGCAGAATTGTTGAAAAAAGGGGGATGCCATGAGTGCTAGGGTCTACATGCTGCTGGATATCCTGGAAGACAGGTACGCTTATGCGCTTCAAATACTCAAGACCATCGCGGGGGTCGTCATCGCGGACACACTGGAAGGGCACCCTAATACCCTGGTAATACTCGAAGCCCCCGACCGTCAGAGACTGGTCGAACTGATGATGCCGGTCCTGGGTTCCGTGGACCATGTCACCGAAGACGTGCATCTGCTGGTAAGCCAGGCGGACCGGCCGTCCGTCCGTTTTGTCGAACCCATCGGCGCGAAATCCGCCCTGCAGCCGGCGATAAACTAGGCCGCCCGCCCGGAAATTCTACCCTGTACGATAGGCGCGGGCCTGTTTTGTTTCCTCGAGGTTATTTAAGGTTCTAATTATCAGCTCTGGAAGGGCGGGGTGGATGTGCATGCCGGTCTGAAGATAATTGGCGTTCCCCTTCGCCGCCATGACGTTAATCACTTCCTGGATGAGGATCGGGGCGTAAGGCCCGATGATATGAAATCCCAGTATTTTCTGTGACTTCGCCTCGACGATGGCCTTGGCGAACCCGTTTTCCTCCATCATTGCCTCGCCCTGGGCCACGTCCGCATACCTGGCTTTGCCCACCAGGACCTGGTGCGACTTTCTGGCGTTCTCTTCCGTCAGCCCCACCGAGGCAATCTGCGGATGGGAATATACCGCGTGCGGTACGGCGCGGTAGTCCATTTTTATATGGGAGCCGTGCAGCACGTTGTCCGCCGCCAGCACGGCCTCGGCGTTGGCCGCGTGGGTGAACATTTGCTGTCCGTTGATGTCCCCCACGGCGTAGATGTTCTTGACGTTAGTTTCGAGGAAATCGTTTACCTTGATGAATCCCTTTTTGTCCACCTCGATGCCGGCCTTGTCCACTTTCAGGAGGTCGGCGTTGGACCGGCGTCCCACCGCCACCAGGACGTGACGCGCCGTGAACTCTTTTTTGCGACCTGTTTTTACCTCGTTAACGATGATGGTCACGTCGCTTCCGTTTTGCTTGACTTCCTCGGCCTGGACGCCGGTGAAGACTTCCATGCGCCTGGATAGCTCCTGCTTGAGAAGGGCGGCTATCTCCGGCTCCTCGGATAGCATCAGCCGGTCGGCCATTTCCAGTATGGTCACTCTGGTGCCCGCGGCGGCGAAGAAATGGCCGTATTCCACGGCGACGTAACCCCCGCCGATGATTATCAGGCTTTCCGGTCTTTCCCTGAGCTCGAGGAGGTTTTCATTCGTGAGGAAGTCTACCTTTTCCAGGCCTTTGAGCGGGGGGATAAGGGGACGCGACCCCGCCGCGATGAAAATATTGTCCCCTTTGATTTTTTCTCCGTTGACTTCCAGCGTATAGGCGCCGGTGAAATGCCCTTCACCCTCGTAAAAATCCAGCAGCTTCGGCGCGCGGGAGAGACCGTCCCTTATGTCTTCCTGGCCTTTACGCACTGATGCCCTCATGCGCTCCATGATGGCTTTGAAATCGATGTTTTTAATGTCGGCGGTGATGCCCAGTTTTTTGGCTTCCTGTATTTCGGTAATCCTGTCGGCGGCAAAAATCAGTATCTTCGAAGGGATGCACCCCAGGTTGGGGCAGGTCCCGCCCGGCGGCCCTTTATCCACCAGCGCGACCTTCAGCCCGTGAGACAGGGCCTCTTCCACGATGTTCAGGCCGCATCCGGAGCCGATGACGATGGCGTCATAATGCTTCATAACGGGCTCTTTCCTGGTTATTCGAAGGTGGCTGTTATTATCCGGACCTCGGCTCTACGGGATAGCCGGCGTCCCGCCAGGCGTAGAAACCGCCTTTCAGCGGGAAAACGTACTTAAAGCCGTTGTCCAGGAGTATCTGCGCCGCACGGGCGCTGGACGCTTCCTCGTGTCAGGTGCAATAAGTAACGATCAAGCGGTCGCGGGGCAGCTCATCGAGGTGCTGCTCAAGCTCGCTGTAATGGATGCGCCGGGCGCCCGGTATTTGAACGTCCGATGCGCCCCAGTCATGGAAATTCCTCGTGTCGATAAAGAAAATGGGCTCGCCCCTGTCCAGCCTTTTCTTGACTTCGGCGAGGCTGATTCGCTTTATTTCCATAAACGCCTCATACTGCCGCGGCCACTTTCTGGAGCAGCTCTTTATTGATAATCAGGCGGTGCCGGTCGATTCTGATCGCCCCTTCGTCCTGCATGGACTTGAGGGACATGTGCACCATTCCCCAGTCCGTCCCCACCGTTGCGGCGATATCGCGCTGCGCCACCCGCGGTGGGCCGTTTACGCCGTCGGCGGCGCGCTCCAGGAGGACCCTGGCGACTTTTCCCTTGATATTAATCAGAGAAACTTGCGGTGTCATCGGCATAATGGGTACGTCCTGAGCTATCATCCAACGTCATTTTAGATAGCTGGCAATAGAATTGTCATAAAATAGGCGCGGGAAATATTACAAAATTATGACATTTCCGCGAGGCAAGGCCCGCTGGGAAGGATTGGAGGTGCCGCTGGTTCAGGCCGGCGGCTGATCTATCATGTAGCCCGTCTTGGGCACGGTATGGATGAGCGCCGGGGTCTTCGGGCCCGTTTCTATCTTATGCCGGAGGCGGCTGACCCACGTCCGTAATATCTGCACGTCATCGCGGTATTCCGGGCCCCAGACGCGACTCAGCAGTTCCCCGTAAAGCATGAGCTTGCCGGCGTTCCTGGCAAGCTCGCTCAGGAGCAGCCACTCGATGCGCGTCAGCTGTATTTCTTTCCCGCTCACGAAGACGAGCCGGTTTTTAAGGTGGATGTTGACGTGCCCCAGCGTAATGACGTCAACGACCTTGCGGTCTTCGGCGGGGGCCAGGCGGCGCCTGACCGCTTCGATGCGGGCCACCAGTTCGTCGGGGTTGAAGGGCTTGGCAAGGTAGTCGTCGGCCCCGAGAGCCAGGCCTTTTATCTTATCGACGTTGGCCTCTTTAGCGCTGAGGATGATGACCGGCACTGGCGAAAACGTGCGGATTTGCTTCAGGGCTTCAAAGCCGTCCAGGCCGGGCATGACCAGGTCGAGCACGAGGAGGTCGGGTTCCTGCGACCGTACCTGCGCCACCGCATCCAGGCCGTTATTGGCGGTAAGCACGTCGTACCCCGAGGCCTTGAGCTTGAGGTTGAGGAACTTGATGATGCGCGGCTCATCATCGGCTACCAGCACGCGGAATTGCTTCACCGTTCTATCCTGTACATCATGACTGCATCCAAATAATAGTAGCAGGTACAGGATATTGTCAAATCCCTTGTAGTTTTTTGTTGCGGGCGTCCTTTGATTCGGAGGAGGCCGCCATGGAGTTAAGGCATCAAGTTGTAACAAATTTGTAATGATTTCACGGATTTTGTTACGATACCTCAATATTTGACCCTCTATAATGAAGACATAAAAGCCATTATAATCTTGCATTGCTCGGGGGTCAGACATATGGCTAAGAATGAAAAGAAAAAGCGCGTCCTGGTCGTCGATGACCACCCGGGGGTGCTGAAGTTCATCGAGATAGACCTCAAGCTCCGCGGTTTTGAGGTCGTCCTCGCCCGCTCGGGTAAGGAAGTGCTGGCGCAGGTGAAATTGGTCGAACCGGACATCGTTTTGCTTGACATGATCATGCCGGAAATGAACGGCTTCGATACTTTGAAGGAACTGCGGACCTTTACGGATTTACCGGTGATTGCTTTCAGCGCGAGCCCCGGTAACCAGGACCTGGCTTTGCAGATGGGAGCTAATGATTTCGTGCATAAGCCCTTCAACCCCGATGATATGGCCAGGAGGATCAGGGCGCTCCTGGAGCAATGAAATCGGGTGTCTATGCCGTTGCTTTACTTAACGGCAGCGTGAAATAGAAGGTCGAGCCTTGGCCAACTTCCGATTCTACCCGTATCTGGCCTCCCTGGGCTTCCACCAGCCTCTTGCAGACCACCAGGCCCAGCCCCAGCCCCTGGGTCCTCGAGCTATTGCCCAGCCGCTCGAAAAGCTCGAAAAGCCTGCCCTGGCTTTCGCTCGATATGCCGATGCCACGGTCGGTTACCCCGGTAACGACATTCTTCTTCTCTTTTTTAGCGAAGACCTTTATCACGCTTTTATCGGGGGAATATTTGACGGCGTTTTCCAGCAGGTTATAGAGTATCCTGTCCACCCGTATGGGGTCGGCCTGTACCAGCGGTAATCTATCGGGGAAGTCAAGCCGGAAGGTGCGGCCTTCAGCCCGCGGCTTGAGCCGCTCGACAACCCGCCGGGCGATATCCGGGATATATACGGCCTCGTTGTGAAGCTGGAGGCGGCCCGCCTGGTATCTCGAAAGCTCGAGCAGGTTTTCCGTGATGGCCGATAGCGAGTCGGCCCCTTCGATGGCATTTTGAAGGAGGCTCTCTTTGTCCTCGGGGGATATTCCCTCTGACGTCGCGGTGCGGAGCGACCCCGTAATGACGGTCATGGGCGTGCGGAGCTCGTGGGAGACCAGGCCGATGAACTCGTCCTTGAGTTGCTCCGCCCGCTTGCGCTCGGTGATGTCCTGCCCCTGGGCGATGGTGGCGATGACCGTTTTCCCGTCCTGGGCGTAGAGGTTGGCGGAGTTCCACAGCAGGATGCGCACCGTCCCGTCTTTGTGCTTGATGGGGATTTCCACGACCTCCCAGCGTTCGCCGGAGGTGGTTTCGTAAATATGGCTCATGGACTCATCGCGGCTTTCATCGGGGAACAGTATATCCAGCTTTACTCCCAGCACCTCCTCTGCCGTCCGTCCGGTGAGGCGCTCGAAGGCGTGGTTGAAGCGGGTGATTTCATAGTCGGGGTCCCAGACGATGATGGGGGCGTTGGCGTAGTTAAAAAGATTGTCCAGGTAGTCCCGCGTTTCCTGGAGCTCCCTGGTGCGTTCCCGGACACGTGTCTCCAGTTCGCCGTAGGTTTTACGCAAAGCCTCCTGTGCCTTCTTCTGCTCGGTGACGTCTATCCCCACCTCCATGATAAGGGATGAGCCGTCGATATCTGTAAAGGGGAAATCGGAGATATCATAGTTGTGGCCGTCCGGGCCGGTCCATTCCCAGTGAATCGGGGCGTTAGTCTTCAAGACCTTATATGTTTCGCAATTTTCGCAGGGCTCGCTCCGCCCGAAGAGGTATTCAAAACAGCGCTTGCCGCCCGATTCGCCGAAGCGCTCCCGGAAAAAGCGGTTGGCGAACGGCACATGATAGTCCGGCGCTAAAAGCACGACATAAACCGGCAGCATTTCCAGGACTTCATTGAAGCGGCGCCTTTCAGCGTTGACGCTCTCTCGAGCCAGCTTGTGTCCGGCTATTTCCGTTTCCAGCGATTTATTGGCTTCCGCCAGCTCGGCGGTACGCTCCTGGACGCGCGCCTCCAGTTTATCGTAGGATTTTTGCAGGGCCTCTTCTATCTCTTTGCGCTCGGTAATGTCGTGGACCATGCCTATCGAGCGGATAATCCGGCCGCTTTCATTCCTGATGTGCTGACACTTTTCATAAACGTAACGCACTTCTCCGGTAGCTCTGTTTATCACCCTGTGCTCGAACTCGTAGGAGTCCCTTCCCTCGTTCACTGAGCTGGAATAGGCGTTATCCACCGCGGCGCGGTCATCGGGGTGGACGGCTTCCAGGAAGGCTTCGTAGGTGGCGCCGAACTCCTGCGGTTTTAAGCCGAAAATCCGGTATACCTCATCCGACCACGTCAGGGAGTCGTTCGTGAGGTCGAGTTCCCAGCTGCCCAGGTGCGCAATTTCCTGCGACCGCCGCAGCCGCTGCTCGCTTTGCTTCAATCTTTCTTCGTCCCGCTTGTGCTCGGCTATCTCTTCAGTCAGGTCCGTATATAATTTTTCCAGCGCGGCGGTCCGCTCTTTTACCAGTTCTTCAAGGCGGCCGCGGTAGGTAATAAGTTCCGCTTCACTTTGCCGGCGTACAGCGGCTTCTCTGGTGGCTTCCTCGGTCTTTTTACGAAGTCTCGATGATAGATAGCTGATAATTACGCCTACGGCGAAAAATACCAGTGCGATCGGCACGACCCCGATGTCGAAAGAAAATGTGTGGACCGGCGGCAGGAAATAGTAATCGTAGACAAACAGGCTGAGGACGCAGCACAATATCGACGGGCCCAGCCCGAAGAAAGACGAGGTTAAGACTATCGAAAGGATATAAAGGATGGGCACGTCGGCGGGGATGATATCCGGTTGGGCTATATTTTTTAACCAGGTTGCCAGGACTACCAGCGCCACTGCGAAGAGATAGCCGCGCCACACGGCGAATTTAGCTTTTTTTAACGCACTGCTTAACATGGTTCCTGCTTTACGCCCTGATTGGAATTGTAGCACCTCAGTAGCCGTAACTCAAAATGAAAGGGCGGAAAAAATAGGGGGGCTCCTGGCCCCCCTATTGTTTATCGCGTGCCGGTATGATTATTTTGAAAGCGGTATGTCAC